>NZ_VIUE01000016.1 GCF_007828215.1 Pseudomonas sp. SJZ074
ACTCTTGAATGACCTGGGCTTTGAAGGACTTGGAATAGGAACGGCGTGTTGGCTGCATGAAATACCCGCTTAAAAGGCTAGAACTGGTGTCCACTAATTTAAGTGCACACCATGTCTTGGCTTTGCGGGGCTTGGTAGGTGACTTGGCCGGACGGATACGCTGATGTCGCAGACTATCCGTGGTCGAGCTATCTAAGCCGGGCGGGTGATGAGCCTGATAGCTGCTGGTTAGATGCTGATCCATGCTTCGTTGCTTTGGGTGATACCGCGATGGAGCGGCGTCATCGGTACGAGGCGTTTGTACGCCAAGCCATTCCGACTGATCAGATTCGATTGATCCGCGATGCTTTGCAGCGAGGTCAACTGACGGGTACAAGCCGTTTCATCGATGAGGTAGAGCAGATCGTCGGGGTGCGGGTAGAACAGCGAGGGCAGGGCCGCCCAAGGGCAGCGTCGGGAAAATAAATCTGAGAATCATCTGGCCGGCCTCCCCACCTCACAGAGGTGGCGCAAAATTCAAGGTGCGAACTTAGACTTTTGCTGAGGAGGCCGTGATGAAATTCTGTGGCATAGATCTGCATTCGAACAACAGCGTTGTGGTGGTAACCGACGAAGCGGACAGAGTCCTGGTTAGCCGACGCTGTCCCAATGAGCTTAAGCCGATTCTCTCACTCCTCGAACCACACCGTGACGAGTTGGTTGGCGTGGTGGTTGAGTCAACGTACAACTGGTATTGGCTAGTTGACGGCCTTATGGTTGTGGGTTTGGACGTCAAATTGGCGAACCCGGTAGCAATGAAACGCTATGACGGTTTGAAGCATTCGGACGATAAAGATGATGCGGCATTCCTCGCGCATTTGCTGCGCCTAGGGATTCTGCCGACGGGCTATATTCATCCACCGCACGAACGAGCGCTACGAGATTTGGCGCGTAAGCGAATTCAGTTGGTACGTACAAGAACCCAGCACATCCTGGCCGTTGAAAACATTGCGGCGCGCCAGTTTGGGCATAGTTTTAGCTGTAATGAGGTCAAGGGCTTTTCGGCTACATCCGTTGACAGGCTGGGCCTGTCAACGGATGTAGCCTTGGCGATGAAGGCCAATGTTGCCGTTATCCAGGCGCTTGAGGTCCAGATCGCCAGCTTGGAGAGTCGATTGCTTCAACAGGTCAAATTACGACCTGAGTATTCCTTGCTGAAAACGATGCCGGGGGTAGGTGAAGTGCTCGCGACGGTGATCATGCTGGAAACGGGTGATATCGGACGCTTTGCGCAGGTAGGTAACTTTGCTTCCTATGCTCGGTGTGTGGAGAGTGCCCATTACTCCAACGGTAAAAAGAAAGGTGAAGGCAACGCTAAAAACGGCAACGCTTACCTGATTTGGAGCTTCATCGAAGCGGCCAATTTTGCCCGGCGATTCAGCGAAGATGCCAAACGATTTTTCGAGAAAAAGAAAGCCAAGACAAATGGTGTGGTGGCGACCAAAGCACTGGCTCACAAGCTGGCGCGTGCGAGTTACCACATCCTGAAGGAGAAACAGCCTTTCGACGCCAAACGCTGTTTCGCCTGAAGGCGAGTGGGGTGATGATCGGCCAACCAAAAAGGGACTGGGCATGAACCACGAAATCTGAGTGGCGTCCGATCATCACCGCCTGAGTGTGTTGTAACCGGGGCGTCTGCCAAGAGAGTCAACCGAGACTGGACGTGCGTATTGCGCACGAGCCACAGTTCTGTGACACGTTTTGGACACATTGGCGGCACCAACGTTTCTCTGGGGCAGTTTACTGCCAGGGCGGTGCAAGTTTTATCGCTACCGCTTGATCCATATGGGTGTCAGGCACGACTCGGTCGTAGCCATTGATGAGAAAACGGGTACGACGGGTTCAACCAGGCAGGTTGGGGCAAGGGGGAACCCAGCAGTTAAAAGCTGCAGGGCGAGTTGGCTTTTAGCCTTGACTTGAGACCGGCTAATGGGTGTCCCCTTTTTCTCCTCTTTTTCTCTTATTGAAGTGTCCAAAATCATTAGGCCAGTTCAGCCTGCCCGCGATAGCGGTGGGTCAGCTTGCATGTGCTCATGCTTTTTAGCAGGGGCCCTTTTCGTCTAGAAGGTTTCCAGGTCCACAGGGGAATTTTCGTACTTTTGTACAGGATACGTCTGATTTCAGGTAACCAGTTCCGACAATAGGATCGGGGAAAAGGGGTCCTGAGACTTGCTGCTTCCAGCATCTCCATTTTTTAGCTGGCAGCCGACGGTTATGACCGATTATCAAGGGCTGCACATTCATGCCGAGAAGGGTATTGTATGTACATAGGTAAATACAGGATGTCCCATGGGGTTTGAATGGGACGAAGCCAAGAACGAGGCCAACATCCGCAAGCACGGTATCGATTTCAACGATGTGCTGGATGTCTTCAACCACCCGATGCTGACCTTGCGCGATGACCGGGTGGGCTACGGCGAAGAACGCTGGATCAGCATTGGGTGGATCAAATCGTTGATTGGCGTGATCGTTTACACCGAGCAGCAGGGAGATGTGGTTCGCATCATCTCCGCCCGAAAAGCCACCAAAAAGGAGGCCAAATATTATGTCGAAAGCATCGAAGACTGACTGGGAACGCCTGGCCAAGATGGACGACCAGGACGTCGATACCAGCGATATTCCTGAGCTGAGTGAGGATTTCTTTCGCCGCGCCGAGTTGCGTGTGCCGGTCAAGAAGGCTGTGACTATCCGCCTCGATGCTGACGTATTGGAGTGGTTCAAGGGGCAGGGTGTGGGCTACCAGACGCGTATCAATCAGCTTTTGCGCCAATACATGCAGGCCCAGCAAAGTCATCGTAACTGAACAACTTAGCGCCATGAAGCGGGCGACTCCCTGAGTCGCCCGCTTTCATCATTCCGCCACTTGCGCCCGCAACCGCCTCCCAATCACATCCATCACATCACAACCATCGCGCAACGCAATCGTCAGCATTTTGCAAAAATCAGAAAGCACCACCGTATCCGAGCTGATTTCCGAGCGAAACGCAATATTCTCCAACACCTGGGTCACGCTACGAATACGGTAGTCGGCAGTTTCGAAGAGGACATCGAGCGGTGCTTCGGTGTCGATGAGCAGGGTTGCCGGCGTGCAGTCGACGCCGGTGATGGGCATGTATCTGGTCATATAAGAGCCTCAGTGAATGGATGACTCTCTGTAGTGCAGGTCGCCAAACCTGGCCGCACTTGGGCGACGAGAAAAATATAGACCTCCCCGCCAAAGCACTACAAGCCACCACTTTCCCACCTTCACGTAGGAATTTGGCCTGCTTGCCGGTGATGTTAGTTGATGTTGTGTAGGCCTCGGCAAAGCACACGACTGCTGCGCAGCCGAGCGGGAGCGAGCTAGCTCGCCACAGGGGGATCAGCGGTCTTGCATGGGTGTTGAATGTGCTGCCGCCATCGCGAGCAGGCTCGCTCCCACAGGGATTGGCGTCGTAGCCGATGCTGTGATCAGCCCGAGATCAGGGTGGGAGCGAGCCCCTGCTCGCGATAGCGGTATTCCAGCAGCTTCGGGCTCGCCCGCGCGGTTTGTGATCTATAGTTTCCAGCGAACCCATCGGCAATCTGCCGCGCACGGACGCCGCAAGCGGTTCCTGGCATCTCCTTGAGGCCAAAACCCGGCGGGGGTGCCCGCTAATCTGAAGTGCTGATACAACGCAGGGAGCACAGCATGCAGTTTCAACGGCCCCATGGATTGAGGTTGGTCACCGGTATCAACCCGTCGACGGACACCGCGTCGGGGGGCGTGGGGCGTGGGCTTCGACGGGGGCTGGCTCATGTCAAGGAAGCCTACGTCCTGTTTCCGTTACTCGCCGTCCTGCTATTGCTGGCGATCTGGATGACGACGTTCTACCTCATCAACAGTGAGTTGGCGCGTGCCCGGTACAACGCCGCCACGGTCAGCCAGGAAATCAGCGCGACCTACGAAGCGCAGATGTTGCGCGCGGTTCACGAAATCGACCAGACCCTCAAGCTCGTCAAATACACCTACGAGGCCGAGGGCAAGCGCAATCCATTGCCCCGCCTTAAGGAGCGGGCTTTGTTGCCGCCGGCCCTGTTGTTTGATGTGAGTGTGGTCAGTGCCGATGCAAAGCTTGTAGCCAGCACCCGGGCCAACGAAACGGGGGCGGTCAGCGACCCGGAGGAACTGCGAACGCTGCGCAACAACGATGCGCTGCTGATCAGCCCCCCCTGGAAAGACCCTTCGACGGATGAGTGGCGACTGCGTTTCAGTCGTCGTCTCGATGCGCCGGATGGATCGTTTTCGGGTGTTGCCAGGGTCGAGGTCGATGCGGCCTATTTCGCCAGCAGCTATGACACCTCGAAACTGGGGGAGCGGGGTGTGCTCGGGCTGCTGGGCACCGATGGGGTCTTCCGGGTATGGCGTACCGGGGAGTCGATCCAGGCCGGCGATGCGGTCGATTATGGGGCGCTGGTTCCGGACAGCGAGGACACCCAGGCGCAGCTGTTGACCAACAGTTGGGACGGGGTGCGGCGCTACACCAGTGTCCGCCAGCTCTATGACCTGCCCCTGGCGGTGATCGTCGGGTTATCCGAGGAGGAGCAACTGGCCGCCGTCACCGAGCTGGCCCACATCTATCAGTGGCGGGCCGCAGGAGGCAGCTTGTTGTTGGTGTTGCTGGTTGTTTTGTTGAGCCGAACGAGCTGGCAGCTGGCACAAAGCCGTTTGCGCACCGCCGAAGCCCAGACCCAATTGGTGGCTGTCGCCCGTCAGGCCGGCATGGCCGAGATCGCCACCAACGTCCTGCATAACGTGGGGAACGTGCTCAACAGCGTGAATGTTTCCGCCGAGGTCCTGACGCAGAAGCTACGCACCAGCAAAGCCTTGGGGCTAAGCAAAGCGATGCAGCTGATGAACCAGCATGCCGCGGACCTGGGCCAGTTTCTCTCTGAAGACGAGAAAGGCAAGTTGCTCCCGGGGTATCTGAATCAGGTGACGGAGGCGTTGGCTGCGGAACAGAAAAGTATGTCCGACGAGCTCGAACAGTTGGCCAAGAGCATCGATCATATCAAGGAGGTCGTCGCAGCCCAGCAGTCGTACTCAGGCGTGTCCAGTCTCTGTGAGAGCGTGCAGGTCGAGCACCTGCTGGAGGACGCGTTGCGCATGAACGCGGGCATTATCAAGGCCCGTCGGGTCACGGTGGCCAAGGAGTTTTCCGCAATGCCCCCCGTGCAGCTGGACAAGCATCGAGTGCTGATGATCATGGTCAACCTGATCAAGAATGCCAGCGGTGCGATGGTCGACATGTCGGATCGGCCGCCGCTGATTACCCTCCATGCCGAGCTGACGGCGGAGCAGAAGCTGATCATCCAGGTGATCGACAATGGCGAAGGGATCGCCGAGGAGAACCTGACGCGAATTTTTGCCCATGGTTTCACCACGCGTAAAGAGGGCCATGGTTTCGGTTTGCACAGCTGTGTCCTGGCAGCGATGGAAATGGGCGGTGTGCTAAGGGCCCAAAGCGACGGGCCGGGGCAGGGGGCTACGTTCACCCTGGAGCTGCCCATCAAGGGCTTGAGCCAGGCGGCCCTTGCATGATCCGGGCACGGGGATTTTTGTCGTCTACAATTCGCTCATGGTATTGAACCGACGTCATAAGGATTGGAACGAATGGTGGCAACTCCTTCAGGCAATCTCGAACAAGATCCCAGTACCACGGCCTGCCTGGATAGGTGGGTGCTCCTGTCGAGGCTGCACTGACTCCATGGCGCCTCGACTCAATCCGCTGGCCCTGGCCGTAGTGTCGCTTTATGCGTGCACGGCCAACGCCGTCGATGCCGACGGACCGACGTTTTCCGTGAGCAGCTTCGGCACGGTTGGTGTGGTTCATTCCAGCGAGAAGAAGGCCGACTTCACCTCCAGCATCTACAAGCCCAACGGCGCCGGACACGCGCGCAATTGGAGTGCCGATGTCGACAGCCTGATCGGTGCGCAAGTGACGGCACGTTTCACCCCGGAACTCTCGGCGGTGGTGCAGGTGATCTCTGAGCAGCGTTACGACAACAGCTACCGTCCCTACGTCGAATGGGCGAACTTCAAGTATCAGGTCACACCCGATTTCAGCCTGCGTATCGGCCGCACGGTGCAACCGGCCTTCCTGTTCTCCGATAGCCGCAAAGTCGGCTACACGCTTCCCTGGGTGCGCCCGCCGGGGGAGGTCTACAGCATGATTCCGGTCACGGCGACCGATGGCATGGACCTCAGCTACCGGCTGCACATGGGCGATATCATCAATACCGTGCAAGGCAACGTCGGGCAGAGCACGGTCCGGATGCCCAACGATACGGGCGAGACCCGGGCCAAGGGCTCATGGGGTGTTTCCAACCTGACCGAATACGGCGCCTTGACCACCCGCATTACCTATCAGCACACGCGCTTGACTTACGAGCCGTTCAATCCGCTCTTCGAGGGTTTCCGGCAGTTCGGCGAGGAAGGCAACGACATCGCCGACCGCTACGACACCAAGGGCAAGGACTTCAATTTCGTCGGCGTCGGGGCCATCTATGATCCCGGCGACTGGTTCGTCCTGGGCGAGTGGGGGCATTTCGACAGCCATGCGGTATTTGGTGAGGTGAGTGCCTGGTATGTCAGCGGTGGATACCGGATCGAGGCGTTCACGCCTTACATCACGTATGCGCGGTCAAAGACCCTGAGCGACACGTCCAGCGAAGGGTTGGACACCTCGACGTTGCCGCCGGGCCTGGCCGATGCCGCGGGGGAGCTCAACGGAACGCTCAATGCCATCCTGGGCGCCGGCAGCCGCCAGCAAACCCTGTCGCTGGGTGTCCGCTGGGATTTCACGAAAAACATGGACGCCAAATTGCAGTACGACCACACCCGGATGGATGGCATCACGACGGGGCCGTTGACCAACTTCCAGCCGGGTTTCGAGCCGGGTGGCTCGTTCAGCGTGCTCAGCCTCGCTGTCGATTTTGTTTTCTGATGAGGCCGATCATGCGGTTTCTCAAGGGCACGGGATGTACCGTGACGGTAATGGTCTTGTATGCGGCCAGCACGCTTGTAATGGCTGACGTGGTGGTGGTCGTCTCGACGGCCAGCCCGGTGAGAACGTTGGCGAGCAATCAGGTGGCGAATATTTTCCTGGGCAAGACCAGTCGTTTTCCCGAGGGCGGTCAGGCCATTCCAATCGACCAGCCTGAGGGCTCTGCTGCCCGCGATGAGTTCTACACCACATATACCGGCAAATCTGCCGCGCAACTCAAGACGCACTGGTCAAAAATCATATTTACCGGCCGGGGCCAGCCCCCGGAGACGGTTTCGAACAGCGCGGAAGTGAAGAAGCATGTCGCCGGCAATCCCGCTGCCATCGGCTATATCGATGCGCGCGAAGTGGATGACAGCGTCAGGGTAGTGCCGTCCGATCCGCAATGAGCGGCTATACGTCCGTGTTGGTACGCACCGTCTGCGCTTGCAGCAACAGCTTGAACTGATCGGCAGGTACCGGCTTGTTGAAGTAGAACCCCTGGAATTCGTCGCAGGCATTGTCCCGCAGGAACTCGGCTTGCTCTCTGGTTTCCACGCCCTGGGCAACCACGGTCAGGCTGAGGCTCCTGCCCATGGTGATGATGGCTTCGGTCAAGGCTCTGTCTTCTGCCTGGCTGGTGACGTCGCGGATGAACGAGCGGTCGATCTTGATCGAATCGAGTGGGAACTGCTTGAGTGCCGAGAGGGAGGAGTAACCAATACCGAAGTCATCGATGGCGATCCGGATATCCAACTCCTTGAGACCGGTCAGCACCTGCAGGGTCTTCCTGACGTCCTGCATGAGCAGGCTTTCGGTGATCTCCAGCTCCAACAGGCGGGCGTCCATGCCGGTGTCTGCCAGTATCGTCGCAAGGTCGCCCAAAAGATGTTCATCGACAAACTGACGGGCTGTCAGGTTCACGGCGATGCACAGGTGTGGCAGGCCCTGTTGTTGCCAGGCCACGTTTTGCTCGCAGACCGTCCTGAGCACCCACTTGCCAATAGGGACGATCAGGCCGGTTTCTTCGGCCACCGGAATGAACTGCATGGGGGCCACCAGCCCCAGGTCAGGATGCTCCCAGCGCAGGAGAGCTTCCATGCCGGTGATCTGGCCGCTGCGAATATCCCGCTTGGCTTGGTAATGCAATCGGAACTCGTTCCGTTCAAGCGCATGGCGCAGGCCGAGTTCCAGCGTCTGCCGTTCCAATGATTCCGCGTTCAATTTTTCAGAATAGAACTGGAAGGTGTTTTTTCCCTGTTGCTTGGCCTGGTACATCGCGATATCGGCGTTTTTCTTCAGGGTTTGTTCGTCCTGGCCATCCCGGGCAAAGAGACTGATCCCGATGCTGGCGGTGACCCGGAACTCTTTCCCTCGAAGATTGAAGGGCCGGGCAATGGCGGAAAGGATTTTCTGCGCGGTGGCCGCCGCATACTTTTCATCGGACAGTTGCGGCAGCAACACCACAAACTCGTCGCCGCCCAATCGGGCAACGATATCGCTTTCGCGCAGGCAACCCTTGAGGCGGTTCGCGACTTCTTGCAGCAACTGGTCGCCGGCATCGTGGCCGAGGGTGTCGTTGATTTGTTTGAAACGGTCCAGGTCGAGGAACAGCACGGCCATTTGTCGCTGATAACGATGGGCTTCGTGGATGTGCTGAATCAACAGCTTGCTGAACAGGCTACGATTGGGCAACGCCGTGAGGGCGTCGTGATAGGCAAGGTATTCGACGCGCTCGGCATAGGCCACCTTGGCTTCGGCGGCCTGCAGCCGGCTTTGCGCAAGCTGCCAGCTCATTCGACTCAACAGGCCGGCGAGCAGCACCAGCAACAGGCTGGCACCCGCTGCCCGCCGCAGATGGGTCTGGGCTTGTCGGTTCACGGCAACCAGCTGTTCTTCTTCGGATAAGCCGACGATCACCGCCAGGGGCAGGTCATAGAGTTGCCGGGCACTGGTGTAGCGCCGCACTCCGTCCCAGCTGTTGGTCAGCAACGATGTCTGGATGTCTTCGGTATCCGGCACCAACGCCTCATAATCGACCGTATCGCCGGCCCGGATCGATTCTCCGGTGCGCCATACCCGAAAGACGCTGTCGGTCCCCAGCAGCCCGAGCACACCTCGCTCACCGAGTTTCGCCGCGTCGTAACTGCTGGTGAAATACGCGGCATCCACGTCGACCCTGACGACACCCGAGAACACGCCATCCGGCGCATTGAGACGACGACTGAAGCGCAAGCGCCATTCCCCGGTCAGGGGATCCTTCCAGGGGCGGCTGATCAGCAGCGTATCGTTGTTACGCAATGTCCGCAGCTCATCCGGGTCGCTGGCAGGTCCCGTCTCGTTCGCCCGGGTGCTGGCGATCGGCTTGGCATCGGCGTTGACCACACTGACATCGAACAACAGGGCTGGCGGCAACAGCGCCCGCTCCTTGAGCCGCGGCAGCGGGTTGCGCTCGCCCTCGGCCTCGTAGGCGTATTTGACGAGCTTGAGGGTCTGGTCGATTTCACGCACCGCACGCAGTATCTGCGCTTCATACGTGGCGCCGATTTCCTGGCTGACCGTTGCTGCGTTGCGCTGGGCACGGGTCTGTTCGACCTTGATGAGGTAGAGGGTGGCGGACCAGAGGGTAAGCAAGAGCAGGGCGGACAGTAGCGGAAGCAGGATATAGGCTTCCCTGAGGTGGCCGAGCCGATCTCGGAAGACATGGCTCGGTGCCTTGGACGTGGAGTCTTCGGATGCCGTGATACCGGGAGCCAGTCTCAGTCCACTTGTCCGTTGGATCGACATGATGTGCTCCCTGAATGACACCTGCGCGTCCCTGCGAAAAATATCAGTTGCCTGAAGGGAAACTATAGACCAGATATTCTCCTTGCCCCGCACGAAACAGCGGGGCGGTGCGACGTTTCGCTAAATCCCCTCGCCACAATGAATCAAGCAAGCCTTAAGTGACAGCATTGCTCGCCAGGGGACTCAAGAGTTATCAATGCCGCCATGCCCCATCAACGCCGCCCAACCCGCGTACTCACATCCACCCACACCGCCAGCACCAGGATGCTGCCCTTGACGATCATCTGCCAGTAGCTGTCGACGTCGAGCATCGACATGCCGTTGTCCAGGCTGGTGATGACCAGCGCGCCGAGGAGGGCGCCGTAGACGGTGCCGGAGCCGCCGCGCATGGAGGTGCCACCGATGAAGCAGGCGGCGATGGCGTCGAGTTCGCCCATGTTGCCGGCCGAGGGTGAGCCGGCTGCCAGGCGTGCGGTGTTGACCAGGCCGGCGAGGGCGCACATCACGCCCATGATGCCGAAGATCCACAGTTTCACGGCCTGCACGTTGATGCCGGACAGCCGCGTGGCCTCCATGTTGCTGCCCACTGAATAGACACGGCGTCCGAACACGGTCTGACTGGTGACGTAGCTGAATACCCCCAACAGAATCAGCAGGAGCAGTACTGGAACCGGAATGCCGTCGTAGCTGTTGAGCGTATGGACGAACCCCGCCAGCACCGCGCCAATCGCCACCACGCGCAACACGTCACGCACCAGGGAATGTGCCGCCAGGCCATGGAGGGCGCGGTTGCGACGCTGTTTCCAGGTCAGGAAAACAGTAAGGGCGAACAGCAGTACGCCCAGCGCCACACCCACGGTTTGCGGCAAGTAACCCTGGCCAACGTAGACCAGCTCCGGTGAGACCGGGGCAATGGTGGTGCCGCCGGTAATGCCCAGCAGGATCCCGCGAAACGCCAGCATGCCGCCCAGCCCCACGATGAACGAAGGGATGCGCAGGTAGGCGGTCATGAAGCCATTGGCCAGGCCGATGACCAAGCCGCACAGGGCCACCAGGCTGAGGTTGGCCAGCAATGGTATGTGATAGACCACGTCGAGGATCGCCGCCAGACCGCCCAGCAATCCGAGCAATGAGCCCACCGACAGATCGATTTCCCCGCTGATGATCACCAGCACCATGCCGCAGGCGAGGATGCCGGTGATGGACATCTGCCGCAGCAGGTTGGACAGGTTGCGCGGGGTCAGGAAACCGCCGTCGGTCTGCCAGCTGAAGAACAGCCAGATGATCGCTACGGCGATCACCAGCGCGAGCATTTTGTAGCGGGTGAAGAGTTGTTTGACCTGATTCATCTACGCGGACTTCCGATCATTATTGTTATGGCCATCGGGGTGGCTGAGCGCGGCAGCGAGCACTTGTTCCTGGGTGAGTTCGTGGTTGATGAAGTTCCCGCGCAACTGACCTTCGCCGATCACCAGCACGCGGTCGGAAACCCCCAGCACTTCGGCGAGTTCCGAGGAAACCATGATGATCGACACGCCCTGGGCCGCCAGCGCGCCCATCAACTTGTAGATCTCGTACTTGGCGCCGACGTCCACGCCGCGGGTCGGTTCATCGAGAATCAGCACACGGGGCTGGGTCAGGAGCATCTTCGCCAGCACGGCTTTTTGCTGGTTGCCGCCGGAGAGGCTGGTGATCGGCAGGAATGGACTCGCCGTCTTGAGGTGCATGCGCGAGATTTCCCGGTCGATGCTGCCCAGTTCGGCTTCGGCGTCGATGCGGGTCAGCTTCGAGAAGTTCTCCAGCACCGCGAGGGTAATGTTCTGGCCCACCCCCAGGTCCGGAATGATCCCTTGGCGCTTGCGGTCCTCGGGGACCATGCACAGGCCGGCGCGGATCGATTTGAGGGGGGTACGGGTGTCGATCGCCTGGCCATCCAGCCACACCTCGCCTTCATGGCGTCCAGGGTAGGCACCGAACAGCGCCGACACCAGTTCCGTGCGACCGGCACCGACCAGCCCGGCGATGCCGAGGATTTCCCCGCGCTTGAGGCTGAACGAAATATCGTCGACCCGTTTGCGCCGGGGATTATCGACGTCGTAGCACGTGATGTGGCGCGCCTCGAAAATCACCTCACCGATGTCATGGGGTTCGGTGGGGTAAAGGTTGCTCATTTCCCGTCCGACCATCTGGGTGATGATCTGTGGGATGTCCATGTCGGCCATGGCGGTGGTCGCAATGTGTTTGCCGTCGCGGATCACCGAAATGGTGTCGCACACCGCCGCCACTTCATCGAGCTTGTGAGAGATGTAGACGCAGGCAACCCCCTTGGCCTTGAGGTCACGGATGATATCCAGCAGCACCTCGATTTCCGAGCGGGTCAGGGCCGATGAAGGTTCGTCGAGGATCAGCAGGCGCGCCTGTTTGTTCAGCGCCTTGGCGATCTCCACCAGTTGCTGGTAGCCACCGCCATACTGCGACACCGGGAGCGAGACGTTCATGTCCGGTACCTTGAGCTCACGCATCAGGGCTTCGGCGCGGTGGATCATCGCCGGGTAGTTCATGCGCCCGCCGGGCAGGGTCAGCTCATGACCCATGAAGATGTTCTCGGCCACCGAAAGATCGGGGACGAGGGTCAGCTCCTGGTGAATGATGACGATTCCGGCGGCTTCGGTTTCGCTGATGGACTGCGCCCTGAGCGGCTGGCCGTCCCAGAGGATTTCACCGTCCCAGGTACCATAGGGGTAGACCGCCGAAAGGACTTTCATCAAGGTGGATTTGCCGGCGCCGTTCTCGCCGCACAGGCCAACGCATTCCCCTGGCCGGACCTTGATGTCGATGCCATTCAGGGCTTTGACACCGTCGAAGGTTTTGACGATGCCGTTCATTTGCAGCAGGTAGTCGGACATGGCGAAGGCTCGAAGGAAAGGGCTTATAGCCGCAGAGTCAGTCTGGCGCAGTCCTGTGGGAGCGGGCTTGCTCGCGAAAGCGGTGTGTCTGCACCATCAATGCTGACTGTTTCACCGCCTTCGCGAGCAAGCCCGCTCCCACAGGTTAAATATCACTGCGTCCTGTCACTGCCCGGCGATCTGCGCCTTGGTGTAGAACCCATCCTTTTCCAGCAGGTCGATGTTGTCCTTGGTCAACGGGGTCGGGGTGAGCAGGATGGTGTCGACTTTCTTGCTGCCGTTGTCGTACTGCGAACTGAAGGACGGCTTCTCATTGCGCGCCAGTTGCACCGAGAGTTTGGCAGCTTCGGAGGCGATCAGCTTCAGAGGCTTGTAGACGGTCATGGTCTGGGTGCCGTCGATCACCCGCTTGACCGCTGCCAGGTCGGCGTCCTGGCCCGAGATCGGCACCTTGCCGGCCATTTTCTGCGCGGCCAGGGCCTGGATGGCGCCGCCTGCGGTAGCGTCGTTGGAGGCGACGATGCCGTCGATCTTGTTGTTGTTCCGCGTCAGGGCGTTTTCAACAATGCTCAAGGCTTCGGTGGGGTTCCATTCCTTCACCCACTGTTGGCCGACGATCTTGATATCGCCTTTGTCGATGGCCGGTTGCAGCACCTTCATCTGGCCTTCGCGCAGGACCTTGGCGTTGTTGTCGGTGGGAGCACCGCCGAGCAGGAAATAGTTGCCCTTGGGCGCGGCTTTCAGCACGCCGCTGGCCTGCATTTCGCCGACCTTTTCGTTATCGAAGGAAATGTAGGCGTCGATATCGGCGTTCAGAATCAGCCGGTCGTAGGACACCACCTTGATCCCGGCCTTCTTGGCTTCGGCGACGGCGTTGGTCAGCACGGTGGCGTTGAATGGAACGATGACGATCACATCGACGCCGCGGGAGATAAGGTTCTCGATCTGCGAAATCTGCTTCTGCTCGTTGGCATCGGCTGATTGCACGAAGACCTTGGCGTCCATTTTTTCCGCCGCCGCAACGAAGTAGTCGCGGTCCCGGGACCAGCGTTCCAGGCGCAGGTCGTCGATGGAGAAACCGATCTTCGGGTGCGCCGCATCGGCCATGACCGGAAGCGACAGCAGGGCCAGGGCGCTGGCGAGTAACGTGCGTTTTAGGTTTTTCATTGTGGTGCGTCCTTTTATTTTTGTTTGAAAGACACTGCCTGACGATGAGCGTGATGCCGGTAGAACTGTAGAGAGTCGCGTGGCGCTGCGGGCAGAGATTTGTCGTGAGAATGTAACAGCCTCGCTGCGCCAGCGATTTCTACGGGGTCAGGGATAGATGAACCGGTTGACGACGCTTTCGAGCATCTCCTGCCGGCCGCTGACTGCCTGAGGATTGAGCTCGTTGACGAAGGCATGCTCGGCCAGCGAGGCGAGGCTGAACTTGCCCGCCAGCACCGCCTGGCCGAACGGTTGTTGCCAGCCGGCGTAGCGTTGATCCTTGAAGTGCTGGAGCCGGTCGTTCTGCACCATGGCGGCTGCGCGCTCCAGGGCCAGTGCCAGGACGTCCATCGCCGCGACATGGCCGTGAAACAGGTCGAGCTCGTCCACGCTCTGGCGACGGACCTTGGCGTCGAAGTTGAACCCGCCATTCTTGAACCCGCCGGCCTTGAGGATCTCGTAGGTGGCGAGGGTCATCTCTTCGACGCTGTTGGGGAACTGGTCGGTATCCCAACCGTTCTGCGGATCGCCACGGTTGGCGTCGATGCTGCCGAAGATTCCCAGCGAGGTGGCGGTGGCGATTTCGTGATGGAAACTGTGCCCGGCCAGGGTCGCGTGGTTGGCCTCGATGTTGACCTTGATCTCGTTCTCCAGGCCGAATTGCTGCAGGAAGCCGAAGACCGTGGCACTGTCGTAATCGTATTGGTGTTTGGTTGGCTCCTGGGGCTTGGGCTCGATCAGCAGGTCGCCCTTGAAACCGATCTTGTGCTTGTGCTCGACCACCATGCCCATGAAGCGGCCCAGTTGCTCGCGCTCGCGTTTCAGGTCGGTATTGAGCAGGGTTTCGTAACCTTCACGACCACCCCACAAGACGTAGTTGGCGCCCTTGAGGCGCAGGGTGGCATTCATCGCGCTGAACACCTGGGCGGCGGCGCAAGCGAAGACTTCCGGGTCCGGGTTGGTGGCGGCGCCGGCGGCAAAGCGCGGGTTGCTGAAGCAGTTGGCGGTGCCCCACAGCAGCTTGATCCCGGTCCGTTCCTGGTGGCGCTCCAGGTGGTCGACCATCAGCGCGAAGTGGTTACGGTATTCCTTCAGCGAGCTGCCTTCCGGGGCGACATCGGTGTCGTGGAAGCAGTAGTAGTCGACGCCCAGTTTGGAGAAGAACTCGAAGGCGGCTTCGGCCTTGCCGATGGCCAGTTCCATCGGGTCCCCGGCGTGTTGCCACGGGCGCTGGAAGGTGCCGGCGCCGAACACGTCGGACCCCGGCCAGACGAACGTGTGCCAGTAGCACACCGCCATCCGCAGGTGCTCGCGCATGGGTTTGCCGAGGACGAGCTTGTCGGCGTCATAGTGACGGAAGGCGAGGGGCGAATCGCTGGTGGGGCCTTCGTAGCGAATCTTGTCGACACCGGGGAAGTACGGCATGGGCGATATCCTTTTTTATTCTTGGCGGTGTCTCGATACTAACGCTGGCCCTGGGGGTGATGATTATGAAAATCACCAAGGAGTCGTTCGATTTTGTATTGAGCTTGGAGCTTCGCACGCCTAGTCTGTGTTCACCGGCCCAGGGTGAAAAACCATGAAAACCGTCCCCCCCGTGCATCGTATTGCGCTGTTGTTCAACGGCAGCAAGATCTACGACCGTGGCATCATCAGCGGCATCGGCAACTACCTGAGCAGCACCCGTGCGTCCTGGGACCTCTTTCTCGAGGAGGATTTCCTGTGCCGGTTGAAGGGAATCGAACGCTGGCAGGGCGACGGAATCATCGCCGACTTCGACGACCCGCTGATCGGCGAGGCGTTGGCCGGAATCCGCTTGCCGGTGGTGGCGGTGGGCGGTTCCTACCAGGATGAGCGCGCCTATCCCAGAGGCATTCCCTATGTCGCCACCGATAATTTCGCGCTGATTAAGCTGGCCTACGAGCATTTGATCGAAGCCGGCCTCACACGTTTCGCCTGCTTCAGCCTGCCCGAAGCCCAGGCCAATCGCTGGGCTCAGGAGCGGGAGAAAGCCTTCCGTTCGCTGGTGCAACGCGATGGCCTGCCGGCCGAGGTCTATCGCGGTATGGGCACCAGCGCGCCGCTTTGGGACAGTGCCGTCGAACAGCAGATCGCCTGGCTGCAGAGCCTGCCCAAGCCCATCGGCATCATCGCCGTCAGCGATGCCCGCGCCCGCCAACTGCTGCAAGCCTGCCTGACCGCCGGCATTGCCGTGCCGGAGCAAGTCGCGCTGATCGGTATCGACAACGACCCTCTGACCCGCAGCCTGACCCGGGTGCCCCTGAGTTCAGTGATCCAGGGCACTGAAACCATGGGCCGCACCGCCGCGCGCCTGCTCCACCAGATGCTGCACGGTATGCCGTCCACGGGCACGCAGATATTGATACCACCGGACGCGATCAACGTGCAGGCCTCGAGCCTGCATCAACCGTTGGGTAACCCCTATGTCATGCAGGCGCTGCTGTTCATTCGCCAATACGCTTGCCAGGGCATCAAGACCGCGCAGGTGGCGGGGTACGTGGGGGTGTCGCGGTCATCGCTGGAAGCGCATTTTCGCAAGGAGCGAGGGTGCAGCGTGCATGACGAGATCTTGCGGTTCAGGTTGGCCGCGGCTGCCAGTGGGTTGGAGAGGACGGATTTGTCGATCGCTGACATTGCCCGCAATTGTGGGTTCAAGTCGGCGCAATATCTGCACACAGTATTTCGTCGGGAGTTTGGCTGCACACCCAGGCAGTATCAGCAGGAGGAGCGCGACCATTTTCCAGAGAGCGCTCCTTGACCTTCACCATTGCCGAAAAATTCCGGTTGTGAAAAAACACAACTGGAGTAGCATCCGACTCAAGGACAGGGAAGCCTATGGATATACTCAAGCCATCGCGTTTTGACGCCGCCGCCATTTTGTACCCGAACGACAAGGCCGGGCTCGATCGCTGCCGGCGCCTGTTGAAGATGGCCCGTCCGACAGCGTTCGCGGACCTGCAAAAACTGTTCGGTACCCACGGCATCGACCTGTTCAAACCGAGGGCCGCAGCGAATTGGGTCGTGATTGACGTAGGTGGCAACAATCTAAGGGTGATAGGGGGCGTCCACTACATCCGACAGAAATTCTACGTCAAACACATCTGCACACATGCCGATTACGACGTTGCCAACGTCTGGCATGCAAGAAACAAAGGAGTAAAACGATGAGCGCAGTCAGGAATGACTTTCAGACCGTGATCGCAACGCTTGGCGAGCTACACGCGGTGCTGGAGCGTCTGCGCGGCGAGTTCGTGCATGGCATCAGGACGCCCGCCGACTATGAGCGTGCGACCGATCTGCTTGACGAACTCACCGACGGGCGTGAGCTGAGCAAGGTCGAGGAGAAAATCCTCGTCGAGCTCGAAGACGAAATACTGGCCTACCAGCGCGACTCCGACCAGTTTCGCGAATCCACCGCCGCTTTTGAAGCGACATGCACCCCGGTGCAGTTGATCCGGGACCTCATGGAGACGCTCGGGCTCACGGGTTCGGACCTTCCCGAAATTGGCGACAAGACAGCGGTTTCCAAGGTGTTGAGTGGGGATCGGCCCATCAGTCACAAGATGGCGTATGCGTTGGCACAGCGGTTTGCGATGGAGCCGGGTGCTTTCCTGTCGGCAGCCCCGGCCAAGCCGACCCCTATTGAAACCGCTCGCCCTACGTCCAGGAAGCCGGCTAAATACAGCGTTCGCAACGAGCCGCTGGTCGCACACCTGGCAACAGAGGCCGGTACCGGTGAATACAAGGTGGCTGCTTCCAAAAAGCGTAAACCGACAGCCAGGGATCCCGCCAAAGAGTAGGGCAGTCTGTTCAGAGCCCGGATGCTGTGGCGATCACCCAGTCATCTGCGGGAGCTGATTGCAATGGCAGCGCGTGCAATACCGCAGGTCAAAAACCGCTTTCCCGAATCAGAATGGACAGCGCATCGGTAAGCAATCCGGCAACCGGACTTACGTGGGCGCCCTCGATCGAGACTTTTCCCAGACGCATCATCGTTTGAGCGGGCGGAGTGTCCAGGCTGATCCTGACCCGGTACAGCGCGTCACGTACCTGCAAGCTGCTGTCCGGTTTGCCAGAGACAGGAATCGGTCCGCCATAGGCGGTACTCAACATCAGATGAGGAACGTTCTGGGTGCGCGAATCGTCAATGCTGACAACCTGTCCTCCAAGCGCTGTGCCTGCGTCGCCTTCGGCATAGAAGCGTGCACGGGCGCCGATGCTCAGGCGTGAAAGGTCCTGTTGCCGGACGAAAGCTTCAACCGTCCAGCTGGCGGGATTGACCAGTACCCCCAATGGTTGATTCGGCTTGACCCAGACACCAGGCTGTATCGAGGGATCGATGTCCGTGAGTACCCCCGCCATCGGGGCGCGTAAAGACAGGCGTTGCAGTTCGGCTGATTGCGCCGCCGACTCGGCTTGCTGTCGGCTGAGTTGGCTGGCAATCGAGGCGTACTTTTGCGCACCATCCACCGCCCCGGCAAGGCCGTCCAGTTGCGCACGCAGCGCCAGGGCGGCCTTGTACGACCGTTCGGCTTTATCGCGTATCTGAGGAGAGTCGAGAACGGCCAGGACCGAATCGGCTTCGACTCTTTGTCCTGCTGCGGACATTTCCATCAACCTGGCAGGCAGCGGGCTATAGAGCGTGTATTGAACCTCCGCATGCAACCAGGCCGGTGCTTGCACATGGGTATTGAGCGGCAGGACAACCACCAGCCCCAGCAAACATGGCGCGAGCAACAGCACGCGACCACGGCGGGCTGGGATTTCCTTGCGACGGCGCCACCAGACCTTGAGTTCACGTTGGATAGGCATGATGACGAACCAGGAGATTTCAACCAGAAACAGGAAGATGCCCAACGCCTTGAAAAACAGGTAGTACACGGCGACGGCGATCCCGAGAAACACCACCAGGCGATAGATTCGGGTAATCAGGGCAAACGCGATGAGAAAACGACGCAGACGCGGCGCCACGACTTCGGGGTCTGGCTCGTTCCAGGCCAACAATCGGCGACGCATCCAGGCTTGCGCCAATGCCCCCGAACGTTCGTGCAGGTTCGGCAGGTCGAGCCAGTCGGACAGCAGGAAGTAACCATCAAAACGCATGAACGGGCTGGCGTTGAGTGCCAGCGAGATCATCCAACTGGTGGTTGCCAGAAAGAACAACGCACTTTTGAGCATCGGGTTCTCGCATAGCCCCCAACCCAGCGTGGCGATTCCCGCGATCATCAGTTCCACGAGGATGCCAGCGCCGGCGATATGGAAGCGTTGGCGCCGGTCGGCCAGTTTCCACGACTCGCTGGTGTCCGTGTAGAGCACCGGCCACAGCACCAGGAACGCCACACCCATATGTGCGACACGCACACCATAACGGGTAGCCGTGTAGGCATGTCCCAGTTCATGAAGGCATTTGGTCACGGCCAGTGCTATCAGGTAGCCGACCATCCCTTGCGGCGAGAGGCTTTGCTTGAAGCTGGCAACGAACTCGTCCCATTGTTGTTCAACGAAAAACAGGCCGAACAGAATGGCGACGGCAACACCTGTCAGCAAAGCTCGGCTGAACAGGGGCGCGACCCACGGCAGGGTTTTCTGCAGCAGGCGTTGCGGGCGCCAGAGCGGCACCCGCATGAACAAATAGTTGTGAAGCAGCCATCGCCAGCCAGTGTGTCCGCGCAGCCTGGCCATTTCCTCCAGGCTGCGGGTGCCATTGACATCGGTGATATGCAACAACTGGTGGCGACTCAGAAACAACAACAGGGCCGCCAGCTCCCCACGGCTGACCCGCAGCGGCGTTTCTGCCGCCAATGTATCGAGCAAGCGGGTCGGGCTGCCCAGGGGCCAGCGTGACAGCATCTCGAATTCGAGCCAGCCGATGTTGAAAAAGCGGTTGCCGACCGGATCCTGGATCATCCAGGCCGGCGATCCATCGCGCAGCGTCGCGCCCGGAATCAGACGCAGATCCTCGCGTATCGCTGGCAGCTTTTCCGGTAGCTCGATGTCCGAGTCCTGGGTCGTCAAGCCGGTGCAGGGGCTTGAAGGCACGGCCGCAAGATCCAGTTCACTCACAGGCCGCTCCATTCACGCAAGGCGGCCAAAGGGCGTCGCAAAACGTAATAGATCAACGGTACCGGTTCGCCATACAGCTTGGCGGTGCCTTTGAGACCGATGCGTGCCAACTGGCTGACATCGCCCTGGAACTGCCCGCGAATCCGGTAGGAAGGGACATTGTCCGGCGACAGGGTGGCCTGATAGCTGGTCTGGATCAGGTGGGCGGTCAGGGGCGACAGGGGGGCCACATGCAGGAACAGGCGAATCTGCGAGCCAGTATCGAGATTGATGGCATTGGCCACCGGCAGCCAGACCAACACGCCGGCATCTTGCGGGTCGGCCAGTTGGATGATCCGTTCGCCAGTGACCACTGGCTTGCCAATCCAGTCGTTACTGTCGCCGAAGATCGCGATGCCCTCGCGGGGGGCCCTGACCACGTTGCGTTCGAGCATTTCGTCGAGCCAGGCGACCTCGGCCTGCTTTTCCTGCACCTGCCCGTTGAGCGCGGCCAGTTCGCCTTTGCTCTGGGCATTGTCGAACGCCTTCTGGGCGGCGAGCAGGGCTTCGGAGCGGGCGACTTGCAGTGCCTGCAAGGCCACGGCCCGGCGATTGCGCAGGGTGGTGTCATCGAGGCTGAACAGCGGCTGGTCTTTTTGTACCAGCTGGTTGGGTTGCACCAGGAACTCATGCACCACCCCGTCCTGGGGGGCGGCGATTGCCATGGCGTTGTGCGCTTCGATTTCGGCTGGGGCCAAGGCACTCAGGCGGACCGGGAACAGAAACGCCAGGGCGACGGCACAAGCCAATCCGGCCATCCGCAACGGACGCCGCCGCCAGACTTGCCAGCGAGCGCCAAGCGTGGGGCGTTTGTTGGTCAGCGCGGCGAGGCAATAGGCATAGGTCTGGCTCAATCGGGCGAGCAGAGCCTGGGTGTGCTCGTCCGGCTCGGTGTCACAGGCCAGCAGCAACATGCCCCGGCGTGAATGGTCGCGACCGGGCAGTTGGATACACAGCAGGTGCGCCGGCATCCACTCGGCCCAGCCCTCGGCGAAGCTGTCGGGGAGCGACTGTGCTTGCCAAAGGCTTGGTACAGAAGCCACTGCCGGGTCGTCCGCCGCCATGGGCGCTGACCAGAGATGATGAGCCAGACCCTTGAGCCAAACGGTAAACGGTGACTCCTCCGCGAGCGTCGCCAGGCTTGAGACATTGCTCAGGGCGGGTTTGCCCAACACATCACTGACGAAGAAATACCCCTGGCGATACTGCAGAAGCTGCCAGGTTTCGTTGACGATCACAAAACCCAGCTGTTCGGTGCTGCGCGCCTCTTGGGCACGCTGCTCCAGATGCAGCAGCGCCGCGACCGGGTTCACTGGATGGGCCTGGGCATTCATGGCGTGGCTTCGAACAGCGCAGTACCACTCATGCCTGCCAGCAGATCCTTGGGTTGGCCTTCGATCACGCCCTCAAGCTCGATGGTCTGGCTGACGGCATCGACTTGGGCGTTGATGGCTTTGACCTTGGCCGGGTAGCGTTTGCCGGTTTCACCCAGGTCAACCTGGAAGGTCTGGTCGGGCTGGAGCCAGGCCAGCCATCTGGAGGGCACGTTGACGCGCATTTTCAGCGGGCCGTTGCTGATGATGTCGAGCAATGGCTGGCCCAGGTTGACACCCTGGAAGGCTTTGACCTGGACCTTGACTACACGCCCATCGAACGGCGCAAGGACCGTGCACTGCTGTTGCTGGGCGCGGTACTGAGCGACCTGGGCGGCGGCTTTTTCCGCCGCGCTGGCGGCCAGCGACACTTCCACTTCGCCGGCCGATTGCAGGCCTTGCAGACGCAGTTTGGCGTCGTGGGCCTCGCGCGCGGAACTCAGGTCGGCCTGGGCCATTTTCAGGCGGGCGGTCTGTTCGTCGCAGTCAAAGCTGACCAGTACGTCGCCCTTGCGGAACGACGAGCCCAGCGACGCATTGACCGCACGCACGCGCCCCACCAACTGGCTGGCCAACGTGGTTTCCTGATCGGCCACCAGCAGCACACGCACCCCGGCGTCGGTTTCATTCTGTGCCCAGGCCGATTGACCCGCCAGGGCCAGGCCAAGCAGCGGGCCAGTCAGCATGAGCAATGGACGACAACGCATGGGAAGACTCATTTGGAAGCGACCTGTACCGAGGCCGATTTCAACCATTCGCGCAGGTTCGGCAATTCAGCCACCGTGGCGGCTTCGCAGAAGGCGTTCAATGAGTCTTTATCCGGCTGGGCCCGCAACGTGCTCTGATAATGACTGGTGCCCGCCACGCTGCCGCCCGCACGGAGCAGGCTGACGCTCCACTGACCGCGACGAATGCCATCCTGGACGTCGGACACCTGTAGCCGCATGACCAGCGTAGGCACCCGTGGGTCGTTTTCGGCAAGGACGAACAGGTTACGCTCCAGCGCCTTGCGCGCTACGTTGAGCATTGCATTGGCCGCCTGGGCATCGCCCTGGTACTCGATACGAACCGCTATGGGTTGCTGCGAGGGGCGCTCACCGACCGCTGTGGTGAATGCCTGTCGTTCCGAGTTGCCGAGGCTTTTCTCCAGTTGCTGGGAGAGCTCTTGCAGATTGCTGGAGTCGTTGACGTTTTCGGGCAGTACGTCCAGGCCCAGGGAGTTGTAGATGCGTCCAAAAGCGGTCTGTGCCGTGGCATAGGCGGAGTAGCGCTGGAACTGAGCGAGCAGGGCGCGGGTCTCGGTGCGGATCACCTCCAGTTCGGAGTCGGTGCGTGAGGTCAGTGAGGCCCGGGCGAATTTTGCCATGCGCTGATCGACCTGGCTCGACTGGTCGGCCAGATCGTAATCGACCAGGGCCAGTTTGTAGCGTTCGACCGAAATGCGTACCTGGGTCAACACTGCCATCGACAATGCCAGACGGCGAGCGTTGTCGGTCTTTTCCTGGGAGTCGCTGGCTTTTTGCGTGGCCGGAATGGCGGCCAGCTTGAACAGATTGGCGCTGAGCTGCACGCCACTGTCGACCCAACTGTTGTTATAGAGGTATTTGTTGGAGTCGTACTGGCTGTTGATGTTGATGCCCAGGCTTGGCAGCAGGGCCAGCAACTGGCGGCGCGCTTCGTCGGCTGAAATGCGCTTGCGGTAATCCTCTTCGCGTAACTCGGGACGTGCCTGCAAGGCGATTTCTTCAAGCTTGGCAATATCTGCGGGAACGCCTGGCAACGACGGTTCGCTTTCTTCGGCCAAGGTGAACTGAGTACCCGGTGGAATGCTCATCAGCGCCGCCAGCTCGCGCTTGGCAAACTCCAGATCCTGCCGGCGGGCGTTGAGCAAGGTGGTCGCGTCCAGCAGGGCACTTTGGTAAGCCAAGGCCTGTGCTGGAGGCAGCAGCCCCTGTACTTCGGCTTCGCGGGACCTGCCCAGGGCGACGCGTACACGTTTGAGCAGATCGTCGGCCTGGCTTTCGAGGCGCTGGGCTCCCAGGGCACGCCAATAGGACGTGCGCAGGTCTTGCAGGACGGTCTGCATGACCCGTCGCCGGCGTTCTTCGGCAATCAGATACTGGTCGGCACTTTGCTTGGCCCGGTAATAGCTGACGCCAAAGTCCAGCAGGTTCCAGGAAAACTCGGCGCTGGCCAGGGTGCGGTCGCGCTCGACGGAGGAGGAGGGGATCAACGAAACGGTGTGGGTCTCGATACCTACGCTGGTACCGCCTGATTCGTTGTTGCGCGAGGCATAGCCGGCCGAGACCAGCATCTTGGGCAACATGTCGTAGCGGGAAACGTCATGCAGGCCGGCGGCGAGCGCCGACTCCATCAGCTTCAGGCGATAGTCGAGGTTGTATTTGAGCGAACGCGCCAGGGCATCGGCGAAGGTCAGCGGCCCTTTGATCGGTTCCTGGTCCGCATAAAGCTGGAGCTGGTCACCGGCCACGCGCTGGTGAACTTCATCATCTTTCAACGGCTGCGGGGCAACGGAGCAACCTGCCAGGCCCATGAACAGGGCGGTCAGGAACAATCCGGGGACCAACACTGAACGATTTTTTTCCATCAAGCGCATGTGGGTACCGTTTTTATTAGAACAGAAAAGTGGTTCAGCCTTTGCGTTGTGGCGCGGGCGGGCGGTTGTTTTCATTGAATAGATGGGGTTGGCGCTGCATCGCGGCCTGGTTCACCTGATCACTGAACGACACCGCAGCCTGGGGCCCGGAGGCAGGCTGAATGCCTGTCGCGGAAGCTTCGTCGACACGCGGTGCCCATGCGCTGAAGTCATCGAACAGACTGTCGCCACCGGTGAAGTACTCGCTGTCCTTGAACCTGAGCGATGGCTCCTGGTAGTCGACGGTTCTTTGTGATGCCTGGACGGCCTGAGTGACATGCAGGTCAGGGACGAAACCGAGCCCCAGACCAATCGACTCCGATTGTATTTGCCCGCCGACCGCCGTGTTATAGCTGGACAGGAGCGGATCGAGTCGGTCGCTGACCTGAGCCTGGGAGTCAATCACCGGAAGGGTGACGAACAGCCCGGGTACCATCGAACGCTGGACGCTCAACAGGTCCAGATGCCAGTCCGGATAAACGTGACGCTCGACGTCTCCCGGTCGTTGGGATTGATCTGCTGTCACCTCGGAGGCCGGCGGCGGTGGCAGCACCGAGGAATCGATGCGTAACCGCAATTGCGCGCTGGAGAAGCCGCCATGATCATCGGTTATCCGGTAGGTGATCGTCGGTACCGTGCCAGTGAAGTTGTTGTCCGGCACGAACTGGTAGGTGCCGTCGAGCGCCAGCGTGAACGTCCCCACGCCGGCAATCAGCACGCTGCTGCCTGTCGCATGGGTGCCGGCTACCCCATTGATGCTGAAGTCGACCACGTGAATCGCGTCGTGCTCCGGATCGCTGTCGTTGCCGAGTACGTTGCCGTTGACGGGATCACCTTGAAGCCCGGTCCGCACACCATCGTCGATCGCCACGGGAGGCTCGTTGATGTGAATGCGCACCTGGGCGGTGTCGCTGCCGCCGTGGTTGTCGGCGATCACGTAGGTAATGGCTACATCACCGGTGACTCCCGCTGTCGGCGTGAAATTCAGGGTGCCGTCAGGGTTGATCGAGACGCTGCCGTCCGCGCTTTCGGCGTGGGTGACGGTCAGCGGGTCACCATTCGGACTGCTGTCGTTGCCCAGCACGTTGATGGACTGGATCGGTGTGTCGCGGTCCGTGAGCAAGACGCCGTCGTCAGTGGCGGCCGGCGTAGAATTGACGCTGATTGTCAGGTCGGCGCTGTCGGAGCCGCCGACGCCGTCGCTGAGGGTGTAGGTCACGGTCGGTACGCTGCCGAAATAGCTGGCGAGCGGGGTGAACAGGTAGCTGCCATCGGCATTCATGGTCAGGGTACCGACACCGCTGATGGTCGCGGTGTCGCCAGGGTTGAAGCTGCCGGAAACCCCGGCCACGGTGAATCCGCTGACGCTGAGGGGGTTGCCTTCCGGGTCGGAGTCATTGGGCAGTACGTTGCCGCTGGCCGGATGACCTTGCTGGACCGTTTGCAGGCCGTCATCCACCGCAACGGGCGGCGCGTTGACGCGCAGGGTCAGGTCGGCGCTGTCACTGCCGCCCACGCCATCGCTGATGCTGTAGGTCAGCACCGGCACGTCGCCGTGATAGGTCGAGGTGGGCGTGAACAGGTAGCTGCCGTCGGCGTTGAGGGTCAAGGTGCCCACGCCCGCGATGGTCGCGGTATCGCCGGGATTGAAACTGCCGGAAACCCCGACGATGGTGAACCCGCTGACACTGAGGGCATTACCGTCCGGGTCGGTGTCGTTGGGCAGTACGTTGCCGCTGGCCGGATGGCCTTGCTGGACCGTTTGCAGGCCGTCATCCACCGCAACGGGGAGCGCGTTGACACGGATGGTCAGGTCGGCGCTGTCGCTGCCGCCTGTGCCATCGCTGATGCTGTAGGTCACCACCGGCACGTCGCCGTGATAGGTCGAGGTCGGGGTAAACAAATAGCTGCCGTCGGCATTCATGGTCAGCGTACCGATGCCGCCGATGGTCGCGGTGTCGCCAGGGTTGAAGCTGCCAGAGACGCCGGCGACGGTGAATCCGCTGACGCTGAGGGGATTGCCTTCCGGGTCGGTGTCGTTGGGCAGTACATTGCCACTGGCCGGATTGCCCTGCTGGACGGTTTGCAGGCCATCGTCCGTGGCGACCGGTGCGGTATTGAGGTGGATGGTGATCGACTGGGTCGCGGTTTTCTGCCCTTCGGCGCCCTGGTCCTGGCCAGTGCCGGCAGTGCCGCTGTCGGTGGTGTTCGGGTTCTGGTCATCCAGGACGAAGTCGACTTGCACATCGGCGCTGGAAGACGTCGAAGGATCGGTGTTGCTGTAGGTGACGGCGCCCATGACCCTGCCAATCACCGCGCTGTCGGCATTGCCATTGAAGGTGATCAGCAGACTGCCCGAGCCATTGCTGAGGGTGCCGACGGTCACGCCGTCGACGATCAGGTCGCTGCCGTTGGTCTGGACACCTGCCGCATCGTTGCTGATGTCACTGTCGAAAAGACCAAAGACATCGTTGGCGTTGCTGGCGCCGTGACGGGCGATGGTCAAGGTTGCGCCCATCCAATTGTCCGGGCTCAAGTCCAGCTCGGGATCATGCACCGTCACGATGCCATCGCTGTCCAGGCGGACAGGGCCGCCCCCTTTGGTCGCGGTCTGGACGGTGCTCAGTCCCGAGGTGTCCGGCGTGTCGTTGACAGGGGTCACTGTCACATTGATCGTACGGGTCGTGATCAGTTGGGCGCTGCTGGAATCCGCGTAGTCGTAGTCGCCCGGGTTCTGGCTGGCATCATTGGTATCGCCGCTCAAGACACCAGGACGCTGGCCGATGCTTCCACCGTCGTTGACCGTGACCGTCACAGTGAAATTGCCGGTGTAGTCGGCGCCCGCCGGAGCGCCCGCGGCGGTTGGATAAGTGATGGTCAAGGCTTGCAGGCGCGCATTGACCTGAGCTTCGGTGGCCCCGGTGATCGTGATCGTATCGCTGCCCAGGCCGCCAAGGGTACCGCCGCTGCCGCCCACGCCGGAAATGACGCCTTGGCTGACGTGGACGGTCGCAGAGAACGTATTGGCGCCGTTGGCATCCGGGTCGCTGATCGAAAACCCACCCACGGCGCCGGTCAGGTTCAGGGTCGCCGAGCCTTCCTTGACCGTGACGTCCCCCGCGGTGATGGCGGTCGGGTCGTTGATGCTGGAGACGAACAGGTTGCGCGTGTTGCTCGCCACATTGAGCGCCAGTGAGCCAGGCAGTGCTGCATAGGGATCGATGGCGGTGGTGGGCGCGCCGACGACCGAGGCTCCCGACGGATTCAGACCGCCGTTGGCCAGGCCGTCAGGGTCCAGCGTGCCGGTCGCCACGTCACGGACGCGATCGTCGGCGATCACCTGCACCTTGTAGCTGGTGTCGGTGTTGGCCAGGCTGCCACTGAGCGTGACTTGCAGCCCCGCGAGGTAGGCGTTCACATTGTCCCGGCTGCCACGAATGACCAGGGCATTGCCCGCACCGGATTGAGTGTCATCGATCTCGAAGGTCGTATGGTCTTCGGTCGGTGAGCTGGTTGAATCGATAACGATGTCGGCATACGTCGCCTGGCTCAATGGAACGCCACTGGCGTCGGTCAGGCGGACCGTGACCTGGATGAAGTCTTGTTCCGGTGAAGCCGTTTCACCCGCGGGCGCGGTGATACCGCCGCCATCGACATAATCCGGATCGGCCACCGAGAAGCCCGGCACTGCCACCGCTACGCCCCCTTGGCCGACGGCCAGGTTGCCGCTGCCTGCCGCCACGGTCGGCGCATCGTTGGTGGCCTGCAGGGTAATAGCGAGTTCACTGGTCTGAGACACAGGTGCAACGCTGCCGCTGCCCGTGTCACCACCAATGGCGGCGGCGCCTTCGTCAATCCGTACACTGAGCGTCACGTCGCCCGCCGCCACGCCGTTGGCGTCATGGTTGGCATTGCTCGCGCTGGTATAGGTCAAGCCGTTGGTTGGGTCGTTGAGCAGCGTCTGAATATCGTCGGCACGTCCGACCAGCGTCAGGCTGGCGCTGTCATCGGCGCTGATGGTGACGGTACGACCGGAGGCCAAGGTGATGGAGGTCTGCGTGCCGGTGCCGGCAATGCCCAGTATCCCTTGGCCCGCTGGAACGCTGACCGTGACGGAGACCGGGACACCAAGTGCGGTGGATTCGGTGTCTTGCACCGTAATGCCACTGATGGGGGTTTGCCGGTCTTCGTTGATCTGCTGGCTGGCCGGGATCGTTACGGCAGGCGCGTCATTGAGGGTCGAGACGCGAATCAGCACGCTGGCCTGGGCGAGGTTCAGATCAGTGTTGGCGACCGTATCGGTATAGCCATTGAACTCTACAGAAGAGATGGGCTGACCGCTGCCGCCCGGGGCTGCCGCCTGGTTCACGGTACCACCATTGGCACCGGTCGTCAGGTTGCCACCGGCGTC
Organism: Pseudomonas sp. SJZ074; assembly: GCF_007828215.1. Lineage (GTDB taxonomy): Bacteria > Pseudomonadota > Gammaproteobacteria > Pseudomonadales > Pseudomonadaceae > Aquipseudomonas. Next base: position 28,506 of record NZ_VIUE01000016.1, read on the forward strand.
ACGCAACCGGTCATCGACGATGACCTGGATGCGGTACTGATGATCTTCGTTGCTGGGATCATTGACACTGGCGGACAGGGTAGCCAATGCCGCATTGACTTCGGCCCGGGTCCCACGCAATACCAGATAGTCGCCATTGCCGTCTTTATCGGCATCGCGAGTCGCGCCGCCGCCGAGACCGACCGACAGCGTGACGCCGGTATAGTCGCCCGCCGTAAAGGCCGTGCCATCGGTCTGGGTCAGGCGCACGATGACCTGTACCGAATCAGGTGTGTCGGAGCTGCCGCCCAGATCATCGGTATCGGCCACCACGAAGCCACCGACTGGGTTGTTGCTGGCGGTCGTACTGTCGAGGTTGATGGCGCTACCCGGAGCGGTCACCGAGGGCTTGTCGTTGGTTGGCAGGATCTCGATGTTGTAGGTCGAGGCCGTGGCGGCGGTACCTTGGGCAAACGAGCCGTTGTCGTTTGCGCTGAAATCGCCGTCGCTGACGATATAGGAGAACGAGTCGTTACTGGTTTCGCTACCGTTGTGCTGATAAGTGACGCGACCGGCATCGAGGTCGGCCTGGGTAAAGACCGAGCCAAGCCCTAGCACGCCGCCATTGAGCATCAGATTGCCGTTCTGTGGAATTGCAGTGAGGCGGTACTGGCGCTGCAGGCTCGAGTTGTCGTCATCGCCATAGAGCAGATGCGCACCCGCCACCGGGCCGTTCACGGCCCCTGAGCCATCGGCGTTGGCATAGCCGGTGGCACCGCCGATAACGGCGGATTCACCTTCATGGATGGCGCCGGCTTCGCCCGCGATCAGTTGGGATTTGGAACTCAGCGCGGGGGCGTCGTTGACCGGTGAAATGGTGACCGGTACGACCAGTGCCGCGCCTGTGCTCGATTGATTGGTGCCGGCTCCGATGGCCACGCCTTGGTCGTCGACCGGGACGACAGTGAAACTGTCGGTGAAATGTTCGCTGCCGTCATGGACATATTTGAGATCTCCCGCGGCGAGTTGCGCCGCGGTGACGGTCTGGTTCAACGTCACAGTGACACCGTTCAGGGTCAGCTCGCCGAACTGCGGCAATGAGGTGACTTGCAACACCACATCGTTGGTCGTGGCGTATTGGGTGCCGCCGCTGGCATCGGCCTGTCTGTCGGTGTCCGCGACCACAATATTGCCATTGGTGATGGTGACGGTGCCGCCTTCGGCGGTGAAGACCCGGTCATCAGTGACGGCGGTAGGCGTGTCGTTCTTCGGAACGATGTTGAGGCTGAAGTTTTCGGTCGCGGTGGTCAGCGTGCCGTCGGAGACAGAGAACTGGAAACTGTCGACGAAATGTTCATTACCGCTGTGCCGGAACGTGACAAGGCCGTTGTCCACGTCCGCCTGAGTGAAGGTGCCGAAGGCGCCGATCGCGACACCATTGACCAGCAGTGTGCCGCTGCCTGGTGTGACAAGGACCCGGTAGGTCAGCCCGTCGGCCGCGGTAAAATCGTCGCTGGCGCTCAGATCGGCGGAGGTGAGGATGTAGGTAGCCGCCTCATCCAGCGTCGCGGTCTTGTCGCCGGCGACGACGGGTGCGGTATTGGACGGCGGATCGGCTGGGATCGCGCCAGGCAAACCGGCCGGTTCGGGCGGTACGTTGACGCTGAAGGTATTGACCGTCAGCGGACTATTGGCGGTGTCGGTGTCGTAGATGCCTCCATCCCGCGCGCTTGGATACAGGCGAACGCCACCATCCTTGACGGTGAAGCTGATGCTGTCGGTGCGCGCCGAACCGGTATAGACGCGGACGTGGTACACGACGTTGCCGGCGTTGACATCGGCTTGGGTGAATTTTGACCCGACCACCAGCAAACCACCGTTCAGGGTGAAATAGCCGACGTTCTTGTCGGGCACCGCCGTGAGCGTATAGGTCAGGCTGGAAGTGAAGGAATCGCTATCGGAGACCTGCAACATGCCGCTGGTGACGACGCGTGTCATTTCCCCCGGGTCCAGGGTCTGGGTAATGCTGTGATCGAGCACCGGATCGTCGTTGTTCGGCAGGATGGTCAGGTTGACGGTCAGCGTCGATGTCTTTGGAACAAGGGTGCCACCGCCGTCGTCGGTGACCTTGAGGTTGAAGCTGTCAGTCGTGCCCGTTGTGCTGGGCTCGCTGCCGTCGTGACTGTAGGTCAGCTTGCTCAGGTCGCTGATGACGAACGTGGTGTTGGTAATCGCCACGCCGTCATAGAAGAGCGTGCCATGGGTGGGCAAGGTGTCCAGGGTATAGCTGTAATCGACACCGGGGGCCTGGTCCGGGTCGTTGATCTGGATAGCGCCACGCGGAGTGCCGATCGGTGTGACCAGGTTGCCGTTGTCGGTCAGGCTGACGCTCTGCTCACCTTCGATGATGGTGATGGTGCCGCTTGATGTCGGTGCCTGATCGACCGGATTGATGTGAATCTGCACGATCTGATCGCGCAGCACGCCACCGGCACCGTCATCGATGGTCACGGTAAAGGCATCCGTGAGGCCGGCGGGGTCCGTGACCTGGTTGCCGTTATGGCGATAGCTCAGGTTGGCGATCTGGTCGATGGAAAAACTCGATCCGATCCCCAGCTCCTTGCCATTGAGCAGCAGGGTACCGTCGCTGGCCAATGCCGTGAGCTTGACGATGACCTGTTGCTGCACGTTATCGACCTCGTTCAGGCCCAGGTTGCTCTGGACGAACCCCTTGCCATCCGCGGTGTCGGTGGCCGCCGAGAAGTTCGCGGTGCCACCCTCGTCGACTTGCAGTGCCGGGCCGCTGCCGCTGATCACTGGCGTATCGTTGACGGGGGTTATGTTGATGCTGATGGTCTTGCTAGTGATGTTGCTGCCGTCGTCGCTGGTCAGGGTAAACGAGGCGCCACCATTGAAGTTCTGGTCGCCTGTGAACGACATGCCGTTCAAAGCCGCATTGATGTCCGCCAGGGAGCCGCTGAAGCTGACCGTCGCACCACCATTGCCGGTCAATCCGGTGAGACCGTTGGTGGTGGCCAGGCTCAATGTGCCGTGACTGGCATTCAGGGTGATGTGCTGAGTGGCAGTGTCGTCGCTGACACTGACCCCGCTGATCGCCAAGTGGCTATCCTCCGCACCGCTGCGTGGCACGATCGCGGTATCGGCGATGACGGCTGCCGCGCCGTCAAAAAGCATTCTCTGTTCGAGGGCGAACAGCCTGTTACGTGACACGGAAGACGCATCTGTACGGGATGGGATGCTTTTCATTGGTTCGTCCCTGGATTTTTGGTTTTATGGTTTACGCGGCGCGAACGGAGCCGCTGCTATGTCGGGCCGCAAGCAAGAACCTTGAGCCACGACAGCATTCTTTTTATCCATGGGGGAGCCGGGCTGAATCGGTGCCATCCCCTGCACCATCTGGCGATTAGAACGCCAGTACCTCGAGCCCGATGAGGGTTGTACCGTGATTGCATGAAGCTATCAATGGCGTTTTGAGCGATCGATCACCGTTTTGCTGAATCCTTTGTGCGCAGCCCCGTTGGCTCGCGAAGCGGCCCTGTAATCAGGCATGTCTGAGTTCGGGACTGCTTCGCAATCCAGCGGGGCGGTGCGCCGGTTAAGGGGGGGGTGACCGATTTATCGGCTCTCGCTTGACATCGCTGCTCGGCAATCCCTACCGCAACGGCACATAGATGTCCGTCTCCCACTGATCCTTTGGCGTTTCTGGGTATACGCTCAAGTAGTGAAAGAACAGCGGTTGGTCGCGAAGCTCTTCTGCGCTGTTTGGCAGCCAGTCGCGGTAGATCGGGTAGATGCTCTCGCTGATGAGATCTGTCGAGCCCACGTGTCGTACCACGGCGTAGCGACCGCCGGCGATGAGGGCGTCCCGTACACCGAAGGTGTTCGGCGTGACTGCCTGGTGTATCTCACCGCAAATGGCAAAGCGAAACGCCTCCGGCGGTGTGGTATCGGGGTTACTGAAGGGAATGCCGAAAGTACGACTCGATGCCACTGGCGATTGTCCGCTCTGCATGCGCCACTGGATGAAATGGCGCACGCTTTCATCGAGAAGCTGTGCCGGCCCGCGATGCTCGAGTGCGGCGACCCTGACTTCGGCAAAGTCCACGATATGTAGTTGCATGATGACGCTCCTGGAAAAGTGGGGAACTTCAAACGCCGCATTCCAGAGTTGCCAGCTCGGCCGCTGCCTGAAGGTACTCGGCGCCACGCCGAACGCTCGCCTGAAGGCTCTGCTGAACGCCTCGGGGCTTTCGAAACCGGCATCGAGGGCTGCCTCCAGCACTGCATAGTCCGCACGCGACGCCAGGCGATTGGCCGCCTGCCGCAGGCGCATCAATTGCACATACCGTGCGACAGGCAACCCCATGTATGCAGTGAACTGCCGATGAAAGTGAAACGTCGAGAAGTTCGCCACTTGGCTCAGCGTATTCACTGACAGGTCGCCCTCGAGATTGGCGTCGATGTAGGCGAGTACGGTGTTGAATCGCTTTATATAGGCAGCATCGGTCGATTTGGCTGGCACCGGGTACAGGCTCCTGGAAGGACGTTGGGCAACAGGATCGGTTATGCCGATAGGTGTTCGCCTAGCCGCATTTGCTCAAGGTCGCGAGCGTATTGGGCGCCAAACCCGGCAATCAATACTGCTTCGCTACCGCCATGTTGTACCGCGATTGCAACTCGTCGTAACCGGCCCGGGCGGCGGCCAGGTCCTGGTTCAGCTCTGCCGCATCGGCTGCGCTGGTCCAGTGTTGTTGCAGGCGGTTGAGGGTGGCCAGCCATTCCTCGCCCGACAGACTGATCTGGCTCCAGACGGGCGGGCCGTCATTGGCTGAACGCAGGCGCGGCCGTGCCTTTACGAAGGCATCGGCGTCTGACCAGCTGTTTGCCAGGGATTGCTGCAGGCTGGACAACTGCTGCGCAGTCAGTGACGCGCCATTGGCCATCGCGTCGAGGGCATTGATGGTCTGGCGGGCGCGAATCATGAAGCGCAGTGTGTGCCAATGCTGATCATGTCCAAGGCGTTCTTCGATGGATGCCAGTTGCTCCTCGCGGATGAGTAGCTGCGGCTGCTCCAGGGCTTGGCGCAGAGGTATCGCCTGGTCGCGTGCGTCCTGCAGCCGCAGGTTCAGGGCTCGCTCGATGGGTTCGAAGGGAGGCCGGTCTTGCACCCGAGTCGCAAGCCATCGTTCAGCGGCCTCGGCATTCGGTCGCAGGTTGTCATACGCCCCGAGGTAATTTTTGGCCAGGTTTTGCAGGCCACCGGGTTCGCCGCCGCCGAACCACCGATAGCAGGGTGATGGTTGTGCTCCCTGGGGGGGAATGACATCGCCCGAGCCCATGCCGAAACCGGCAAAACCCTTCCAGGGCCCATTTTTTTCGCGGGATTGAGCAACGAGGTTGCGGTAATCGCTGTAGCGCTGTTCCAGCAGGTCCGCGCCGTCCACCAGGCAGGTATTTATTTGCTGGACTGCCTCCCAGCGCAAACGGGTCCCGTAGTCGATATTTGCTGTGTCTATCTGTTTGACCAACCAGCTCAGGCCCAACGAGGCGAGCACGGCGGTAGCGAACGCTCGGCTGCTGATCATGGCTGGCCTGCCTTGGTCGCGTCGGGCACGTGCCACTGGTCGGCGGACAACCGGGACGGACAGGGGGAGGCCGTGAGCTGGCGGGCGGCGCAGGTTCGCTGCGGCCAGGCCTGCAGGCCTTCATTCGCGGCGAGGGATGCGTTACCGGCCAGAACGCTGCCCAGCAGGAGCAGGGGAACAAGGATGCCGAGAAGGAGCCCGATCAGGATGTCCCCAGGCACCCGCTTATGGACTCGGGACAGAAAGGACGCACGACGTTCGGAGAACGTTTTTCCACTCAGGACCGCCGATACGGCGAGACTGCTGAAGTACGCGACTGCGCCGAGCATGCCTGCGGCCAGGTAGATGACCCCACCCAGCAATCCGACCCAGAGGCTCTCACGGATCGGCAGCGGGGCGGGACGTCGCAGGCTCAGCCAGTGGCCGAGGCGCGCATGAAGCTGTTGGTCCAGGCGCCAGGCGATACGGCTCAGCGGTTTGCAGGCTGCGTTGAGTCCCCAGGCGACGACGCCGAGCAACATCGCGCGAAGGAGCATGTCGACCACACTGGTATAGAACGAGCCACCCAGGCGATATTCCAGGAACCAGCTCATACAGGCGGACGTGCTGAGGATCGCCAGCGGCACGGCCAGGACCGGTGGTCGCCGGCGCAGCGGTCGCCAGTTGTCCGGGGCCAGTTGCGGCATCTGATACAGCAACTGTGAATAGCGAAGCTCGACGGTGCGATATAACGCTTCGCAAGCCTTCCAATCGGCATCGCTGAAGGTCAGGCTCAAGCGCATCCGGGCGTCTTCGTCGGCGGCTCCAAACAGCATGCGCGCTGCTTGAGACTCGTTGCTGTCGAAGAGCCCAGTGAGACGCTCCTGTTGTTGGAGAAACGTGTGGCAATGGCTGCGAGCCAGCAGTTGACTCCACCACGGCTCGGGGCAGGGACTATGGTGGCCGGTCTGCTTCCAACCCTGCTGCGCACACATGGCGTCGAACAGTTGTTCCGACCAGACCGGTGCTTGCAAGAGCGCGATGGCCAGGCTCTGGTTCAACCACTGGCGCGCGTCCAGCCCTTGCAGCCACGGACTGGCTGCCAGTTCACGGGCCAGTTCGAGGAAGCGCCCGGTGTCGGCGCAAGCTGCATTCAGGCGGGCCTCGGCCCATTCCATGAGCTTGCCGCGCAGCTGTTCGAGCGCTGCACGGGGCAGGTCCGCGTGTTGCCAGGGTGTCAGCCAGTGCAGGTGTCCGATGGCGGTCTCGGCGAGAGCGTAGTGGTCCTCGTCGATCAGGCAATGCTGCAGCAGGCCGTGTTCGAATTCCCGTGCGCATCCGTAAAGGCGAGCCTGGGCCAGGCGGTCCGGGAGGTTGGTCGCCGTGATCGCTTCCAGGCATTGCGCAGCCAGGCGCCGGGCTGGGGAGGGGGCTTGTGATGCCTGCGGCTGGGACAGCGACTGCGCAAGGGGTAAGTCAATGGACGCGGACGGTAACTCGACGACCACTTCCTCCTCCTCCTGCCGCCATTCACTCCACTCCAACGCCTGTTCATAAGCCTCTCGCAGTCGCTGGAAACCCTCAGGGTCTTCGTCAGGCCGATGGCGTTTGAGCAGGCTGGCATACTGGCGCTTGACGCTGCGCTTGTCGGCATCCTCTGGCAGACCCAATATTTCCCAGCAGCTCATCGCCAGACATCCTGCTCCAAGGCTTCGAGCTGCTCGGAGATCTGCGTGCGCAGGGCACGGATATCGTGCAGTTCCTGGGTGTCGAGCATTTGCGCGAAACGCGTGGCCAGGTCGTCGACCCGATGACGCAGTTCACCGCGGCTTTCCTGGTAAAGGCGTTCAAGCCGGGCGATCAACAAGGTGTTCGGCTGTTCGTCGCGGGGATGGACCTTCAACGACTCCAGGGCCTTGAGGCGCTGGGCGATCTCTTCTTCACCGAGCACGCCGGCGTTGTTGGCGATCACCAGATTGCGCCGTTCCCCGGTCTGCACGGTCAGCGCATCGGCTTCCAGCAGGCCGTTGGTGTCATAAGTGAAGCGCACGTCGATGCTCACTTCGCCCGCCGGCATGGGCGGCACGGCAATTTCCAGTTCACCGAGGAGAATGTTTTCGCTGACCTGGCGGCTTTCGCCCTGATAGACCTTCAGCAGAACCACCTTCTGCTGGTCACGCAAGGTCACCACGCGCTTGACCTTGCTCACCGGCACCACGCAGTTGCGTTCGATGATCGGCAGGTAGTGGCCGGTTTCGAGTCTGTTGCCGTACTCGACGGAAATCTCGATCCCCATCGAATACGGGCAGACATCCGTGAGCACCACTTCTTCGAGTGCCGCATCGCGGCTTTTCAGCCCAGCCTGCACGGCGGCGCCCAACGCCACGGCTTCGTCGGGGTTGAGCTGGATCGAGGGGAAGCGTCCGAACAGGCTGGCCGTCAGCTTGCGAACCAGCGGCATGCGGGTGGTGCCTCCCACCAACAAGACTTCGTCCAGTTCGCTGGCGCGGATACGTGCATCGCGCAGCGCTGTCTCGATGGGGGATCGAAGTCGGGTCAGCAGCGGGGCGTAGAGTTCGGCCATTGCCGCCTGGGTGTATTCATGGCGCCATTCGCGTTCGCCCTGGCGCGCCGAGAACGTGGCGCTCGGCTCATGCCCCAGGACTTTGCGCACGCGTTCGGCTTCACGGCGCAGGCGGCCGAACAACTGCGCGTCGTCCAGAGGCACCGGGCCTGCGGCAGAGCCGGCCTGGGCGGCGACGAAAGCCTGGAGCAGCAACGTGTCGAAATCTTCCCCGCCGAGGTAGTTGTCGCCGGCACTGGCCCGCACCTCCATCACACCTTCGAACAGCTCCAGGATGGACACGTCGAAGGTACCGCCGCCGAGGTCGAACACCAGGAACGTGCTGGCGTTGTCGCGCTGGTGCAACCCATAGGCGAGGGCGGCGGCGGTGGGCTCGTTGATGAGTCGTTCGACCTTGAACCCGGCCAGCTCACCGGCGATGCGCGTGGCTTTGCGCTGGGCATCGTTGAAATAGGCCGGGACACTGATGACGGCTTCCTCGACCGGCTCGCCGAAATGCCGTTCGGCATCTTCGCGCAGACTGCGCAGGACCATCGCCGACAGCTCCTCGGCACGGAACTGGCGATTGCCGAGCGTGGTGAGGCGGGCACTGCCCATGTAGCGCTTGAACAGCGAGGTCGTGACTTGCGGGTGGGTTTGCAAGCGTTCCAGCGCCGCGCGGCCGACCATCATCCGACCTTCATCATCCAGGCCTACCACGCTGGGAGTCAGCCATTCGCCGAGCGCATTGGGTACCAGCTGTGCAGCGCCATCGCGCCATGCCGCGATCAGGCTATGGGTGGTGCCCAGGTCAATGCCCACAATCATGTCCGTCAACTCTCCTTAGTCGTTGTTATGCGATGGCGTTGCGTGCGAGCCGGCTAGCGTATCAGACCTGTGTTGGTAAAAAGATGGAAACCTTTGGGGGAGGCTTACCTCATGACAGTCAAGCCTGAAAACTGTGGGAGCGAGCCGGCTCCCTCCCACAGGGCTTGCGTCGCCTGGTGTTTAGCGCTCGTCCCGCATGATCCGCGCCACTTCCCCTGACGCTTCCAACTGCTCGAAAGCATGCTGCGCCCGGGCGATGATCTCATCCGGTGTGCTCAGGCTGAACGCCATGTAGACCCTGGCGGGCCGTTCATCGAAGGCGTAGACCTCCTCCAGGTCGGCGAACGCCACGTGCTCTTCGTCGCAGATGATCCGTGCCGCGTTCTCCGGCATCGGCAAGAGCTGGACCTGACGGTTAAGCAGTTTCCGGAAGTTATCGCGACGATCCGCCGATACCACCAGCCGGGTAAACCCCTGCTGTTGCATGAGCAACTGCTTGGAGTCGTTACGCACTACGCCTACTGTATAGCGCTTGGCATCCTCGAGGTTGGCCAGGGTGATGTCGTTGCGTTCGCGCAGCTTGTAGAGCTTGATGGTCACCCGTTCCAGTTCGCCCACCCACTTGAACAACGGCTCGCGCAGCACGGTGCGGTCCATGGGGTAGATCAGTACATTCGGCTCGTGCAGGGCCTTGTCGTAAGCCCGGGCCCAGGGATATAGCAGGATATGGTGGTCGGTCAGCCCGGCTTTATTCAGCGTCTCTTCGACGACACGGGTGCCCGGCCCGACGAGCTTGCCGTCGCGCAGGTACGCGTAGAGCGAGTCTTCGGTGACGACTTCGATCCCCTCGGCGTGACTGTGCAGGCTGGTCAAGGCCACGAACAAACATAAGCAGAGCGTCAGGCGATAGTGCATACAAGCCTCACTGGTTTAGAAAGCAACGCAATTACGTCCTTGATGTTTGGCCCGATACAACGCCTGGTCGGCACGTTGTAGTAACAGGTCGAAGTGATCCATGGTTTGCGGGTCCAGCTCGGCGACGCCGATGCTGAGGGTGACAAAGGGGGAAATCGCCGAGCCGCTATGGGGCAATTCGCGCTTGGCCAGGCTGGCACGGACCCGTTGGGCAGCGTCGTAGGCCTGCTTTGCGTCGATGTTGGGCAACATCACGACGAACTCCTCGCCACCTACCCGGGCGGTCAGCTCGCCGGAGCGGCCGAACACACCGCGAAGGGTTTCGGCGATCTGCTGCAGGCATTGGTCTCCCTGGATATGGCCATAGGTGTCGTTGTAGAGCTTGAAGAAATCGACGTCGCACATGAGCACCGACAGTGGGGTCTTGTGGCGAAGCGCACGGCGAAATTCGATTTCTTTCAGTTCATCGAAATAACGACGGTTGGGCAGCCCGGTCAACGGATCGTGACGTGACAGGGCTTCGAGTGCCTGGTTGGCTGCCTTGAGTTCCGCGGTACGCGCCTCGACCAGTTCGGCCAGTTGGTCGCGGCTGGCCTCCATGGCCAGTTCATCCAGGCGCTGGCGTTCCAGGTGAGTGTGGAGGTTGTCCTGGAGCTCGTTGAGCTGGGATTCGAGCAGGCTCAGTTCGTCCTGGCGCCGTACCGAACGCTGCAGCTTGAAGTAGTGCCTGAGGGTCTGTGGCGTGAGTTGGCCCAGGTGCCGGGCAATGTGGATGACATGCACGGTCACCAGGCGATTGAACACGGTCATGACCAGCCCGGCCAGCAGCAGCGATTGGATCACTTGGGCGATAACGATGCTGCGTGCCTCGCTCCAGAGTCGTTCCCACAGCAGGTTGTTATCGCCTTCGATGGTCAGCTCACCGACCTTTTCGTTGGCGCCTTCGTAGGGTTGCGCGACGAGTTCATGTTGCAGCACGGGCGCCGGGCCGGACATGACGACGGCGTATCGATTGAGTTCGATGATCTCGGGCGATTGACCGGGCCGCAGGATCTTGAGCACCACGCGGCCCACCGGCGCGGCCTTGGCAACGCTGGAGAGTTGCTTGCCCAGGGATTCACGGTCCAGCTCCCAGATGGCGTGGGACAAGGTGTTCTGGAACACCTGGTCGATCAGGACCAGTTCCGATTTCATTTCTGCCAGGTTGTTTTCCCAGGCAAGCCAGGTACGCAGCGTGACCATGGCCAGGGTAAAAAGAAGACAGAACAACAGTGTCGCGAGTACCAGGCGACGCCCCAGGGAGCTGAACGCCTTGACTTGTGGCTGGGTTGCGGGAGTTTCGGAGTTTCGCGCCATCTCACAGCCATTTGTGCAGGATGGCGTCATAGACGCCATTGCGGCGGATGGCTTCCAGGCCGGCGCGGAATTTCTCCACCGTTTCGACTGGTGTCCTGCGACTGAACGCCATGCTCAGCGCTTCATCGCTGCTCAGGTCGGAAATCGGCAGTGAACGCACCAGCACCTTGGCCGGATCTTCGCCGTTCTGGCGAACCAGGTACTGTGCGTTGAGCTCGTTGGAGATCCACATTTCCACATGGTCGACCTTGAGCTTGCGGTAGTTGTGCTCGTACTTGGTGCTCGACTGCAATTGTTCGCCTACGCGAAACCCCTTCGAGATCAGGTACTGCTCGCCCACGTCCTGGTTAACGGTAGCGATCTGGTAGGCGCGGGCTTCGTCCAGCGAGTTGAGTTTTACCGGCCGGTCAGCCAGCGAGTACAGATACCAGTGGGTGGGGGCAATGGCCCCCACCCACTGGAACAGCGATTCGCGCTCCGGAGTACGGGCGATGGAGTAGATCAGCACGTTGCTGTCATTGAGCGCCAATTCGTAGGCCCGTGCCCAAGGCATGGACCGGATCGACGCCTGTACCTTGATTTCCTTGAGCACGGCCTGGACTACCTCGGTGCTCATGCCGGTCATCCGTCCATCCTGGGTCATGTTATAGGGCGGCAGTTCCTCCGTAACAATGCGCAGGGCAGGCTCTGCCGCGGCATTCGGCGAGAATCCGCTTGCAGCCATGAGCATCAGAACGCCAAACACCAGCAAACGGTCAAGCGACAGGACCATCGACAATTACCCTATGAAACCGGCAGGACACGGTGGGGGCGAAAGAGCCCTCTTCTCGATAGTTATCGGCTGGATTGACTCAGGCTTGAGTGTCACCTGTCGTCGTTCGTCGCCGGCGCAGGGTTGAAGGCTCGTTTGACAGGTTTGGGCGAAACTCACCTGGGAAAGCTCCAGCCCGTGGCGGTCGAGCCGATATAGCCGATAGGCGCATTGGCGCTGGCCAGATGTTGGATCGGAGCGTAAGAGATGCTGCAAGAAGCCCCAGGATTCACATCCAACAAACGCTCACTCACTGCCCGTGCGTTGCGTCTGGCGGTCTTGCGGATCGGCCTGGTTTCGTTGTGTGCCGGTGCGATTTCCTATTATGTGAACCTGTCCTCGCTGGAAAAAGCGATTACCACGCAATTGTTGCTTTCCACCGAGCAGACGTTGCAACGCGAGTCCTTGCCGTTCAGCGAAATAAAGGACCTGCAGCGAAATTTTCTGAATGAGTTCAAAAGTGTCCTGGCCAATCCGGAAAGCGGAGCTGCGCTGGTGCGGGACTTCGACCAGATCTTCTACCGGCACGAGGACGGCTCCTACACCCAGCGACCGATGCTGTTCGAAGGCGAACCCCTGCCGGATGGTCGTCGATTTGCCGGAATGTCAGCCACCTACGCGCCTGACATTCCACTCAACGACGACATCAAGGCCCGCTTTGCGCTGTCATATATCCTCTCGTACAAATACGGCTCCAGTGTCCAGGGGCGGTTGTTCAATTTCTATGGCGTGGTGCCGGAGAAAGGCTTTCCCATCTACCAGCAGGCCGATATCGCCAAAATCTTTACCTATTCCGGGCCGGATGCCCTGAAGCTGGAAACCTATGAGTTCTATGCGCGTGGCTTTGCCAGCCCCAGCAGCGAAACGCTGTTCACCCGGATGTATTGGGACGCTTCCAACAACGCCTGGATGACCACCGTCGCCACGCCTGACGTGGCCGATGCTTCCGGCAAGCATCAGATCCTGGCTTGCGTCGATGTACTGCTCGATGAACTCATGAAGCGCACTGCCAAACCCTTCGTGGATGGCGCGTACAGCACGATGTTCATCGCCGATGGCGACGGCACGCTGATTTACTACCCAGGCAAGATGGATCAGGTCAAAACCAGCGAAGGCAAGGCTTCCATTCGTTCGCTCGGGCTGGATGGCGACTATCCGCTTCTTCAGGCCTTGCCCTCTCTGGCGCCCGGCCAGGCAGTGGTGGTGCAGACACGCGATGACATTGTCGCGATGGGCATCGTTCCCGGTACGCCTTGGGCACTCGCCGTGCATTTTCCCCGGGCGCAGATGGTGCCGGCGATTCTCGACAACTTGCTGATCGTGGTTGCCCTTGGGCTGCTGACCCTGTTGGTGGAAATCTTCATCCTGCGTTCCATTTTGCAAAAGCAGGTGGCCATTCCGCTGTTTCGCCTGATGCAGGCGACACGGTCGTTGGGTTTGTCCAAGGAGCGCCTTAACCGCGACAGGCTGCCGATCCGCTCCGCCGACGAAATTGGCGAACTGGCTCGGGACTTTGCCTCGATGGCGGACCGCATCCATGACGCCCAGGAGCAATTGGAACTCAAGGTCAAAGACCGGACTGCGGCGCTTGAGGAAGCCAATCGCCAATTGGTTGTGCTGAGCACCACTGACGGCTTGACGGGAATCGCCAACCGCCGGCATTTCGATGAGGTCCTGGTCAACGAATGGCGGCGTTCGGTACGCGCGGGAACCCTGTTGTCGTTGATGCTGATCGATGTCGACATGTTCAAGAGCTATAACGACCATTACGGGCATCAGGCTGGCGATGACTGCCTGCGAAGCATTGCCAATACGTTGAAAGAACATGCCCAACGGGCCGGTGACCTGGTGGCGCGTTATGGCGGTGAAGAGTTTGTCCTCATCACCACGACGCCCAATGTCGACAGTGCGTTCCAGCATGCCCAGGCCCTGGGCGATGCCGTGGAAACTATGGCGCTGCCCCACGCCAAGTTACCGTTCGGCTTCGTGACGGTGAGCATTGGCCTGGCGGTCACGGTGCTCATGGAAGAGGTGACGGCGCAAGACCTGCTCAAACAAGCCGATCAGGCGCTCTACATGGCCAAGGCCCGAGGTCGCAATCGGACCATGCTGGCGAATGCTTCGATCCTGTGATTTAAATGAACCCAGTGCCACTCCCTCCTGTCACTCGTTTGTCCAGGAACGACAACAGGGAGTCCACTGATGCGACCTTTGCATTTCACCAGCCTGTCCTTCGCCGTCGTGCTTTGCACGGCCTGTTCCAGTCAATCGCCGGCAACATGGAGTTACGCCGATGCCCAGGACCGGGCCAACTCGCCGCCTGACCAGGCCTACCCGGAGCTGTTCGAAGCCGTGCAGCGCGGCCAGCTATTTACCGACCAGAAACACTTCGTCGACGCGCTGCCCAACCGCGACCCGGCGCGGATCCGTGCCGATTACCTGGCCCGTCGCGACAGCGCCGGCTTCGATCTCAAGGCTTTCGTGAAGGACAATTTCACCGAATCCGGCCAAGCCGAAAGCCCGGCTCCCAAACCCGGCGCGCCGATCCGGGAGCACATCGACAATCTCTGGCCGGTGCTGAGCCGAACCTACAGGGAAGTGCCTCAGTACAGCAGCCTGTTGCCCTTGCCCCAACCCTATGTGGTGCCGGGCGGGCGTTTTCGCGAGATGTATTACTGGGACTCCTATTTCACCATGCTCGGCCTGGAGCAAAGCGGCGACAAGGCCCAGGTGCGGCAGATGGTCGACAACTTCGCCTACATAATCGACACCTACGGCCATATCCCCAATGGCAACCGCACGTACTACTTGAGCCGGTCGCAGCCGCCATTCTTTGCCTACATGGTGGAGTTGCAGGCGCACATCGAGGGTGACCAGGCCTACAGTCGATACCTGCCACAACTGCAAAAGGAATACGCCTACTGGATGGCCGGCGCGCAGACGCTCAAGCCCGGCGCGGCGACCCAGCATGTGGTCAAGCTGGCCGATGGTAGTGTGCTCAATCGCTACTGGGATGCCAGCCCGACGCCGCGGCAGGAGTCGTGGTTGCAAGACGTCAAGACCGCCGGGCAGATGGACAGGCCGAAGCAGGAGGTCTGGCGTGACCTGCGTGCCGGGGCAGAAAGTGGCTGGGATTTCAGCTCCCGCTGGCTGGGCGACAGTAAGGACCTGACGACAATACGTACCACCTCCGTCGTGCCGGTGGACCTTAACAGCCTGATGTATCACTTGGAACGTACCATCGCCAAAGGCTGCGAGACCGTCCAGAACCTGCCTTGCGTCCAGAACTATGGCCAGCGCGCCGACCAGCGTCAGCGTGCCATCGAACAACATATGTGGAAGGCCGATGGCGGTTACTACGTGGACTACGATTGGCAGCTGAATCAGCAACGCCCCAACCTGACCGCTGCGACATTGTTTCCGCTATACACCGGTTTGGCCTCGGCCGAGCGCGCAGGTCGTACTGCCGATGCGGTACGTTCAGGCTTGCTGCGTCCGGGAGGTATCGCGACCACTCAGGTCAGCAACGGTCAGCAGTGGGATGAGCCCAATGGCTGGGCGCCGCTGCAATGGGTGGCGGTGGAAGGCTTGAGCCGTTATGGGCAAGCCGCGCTGGCGGAGCAGATTGGTACACGCTTTTTGCAGCAGGTGCAGAACCTCTATCGCGACGAGGACAAACTGGTGGAGAAATACGATGTGTCCGGCGCGGGGCAGGGCGGCGGCGGGGGCGAGTATGAGTTGCAGGATGGCTTCGGCTGGACCAATGGTGTCACGCTGAAGTTGTTGGAGAAATATGGCGTAAGCGCCGAATCCGGCAGCCATTGACCGTGAAGTTTCGAGGGGCTTGGTCATGAACAATGTTTATACGATAGGTCATTCGACCAGGACCCTTGAACAGTTCGTGGACACCATCGCAAGCTTCGGTATCGACACTGTGGTCGACGTGCGAACGGTTCCGCGATCCCGGACGAATCCCCAGTACAACCTGGATAGCTTGCCTGGAGAATTGGCCCGGCTTGGGATCAACCATGAGCAGATCGTGGAGCTGGGCGGGCTGCGAAAGAAGTCGAGCACCGTCCCGGAAGAGGCCAACGCGTTCTGGACCAATCGCAGTTTCCACAATTATGCCGACTATGCGCTCTCAGAGGCGTTCGAGGCCGGTCTGAACCGGCTGCTGGCGCTCGGTGAAAAGCAGCGGTGCGTCATCATGTGTGCGGAAGCGGTCTGGTGGCGCTGCCATCGCAGGATCATCGCCGATTATCTGTTGCTTCGCGACGTCGAGGTCATCCACATCATGGACAAAGATAAATCGAGCAAGGCGATATTGAACTCCGCCGCCAAGGCGCACGGTCTCAAGCTGACTTACCCGGCGTCGGACCTGCAGGGTGGTGGGCCAAGTTCCACCACCCTTTAGCTTCAGCGAGTCGACAAGGGTGGCGTGCGCGCTGGTACCCGGCGCTTCGACCCGGTCGCTTCGAAGGCCGAAGCCAGGCGCAGCAGGTTCGAGTCGTCATAGGCGCGACCGGCAAACGTCAGCCCGACAGGCATGCCGATGTCCGCCATGACGCCCATCGGCACGGTGACGGTAGGCACGCCCAGGTGGCGGATGGCGAGGTTGCCGTTGGCGACCCAGACGCCGTTGCTCCAGGCGATATCCGCAGAGGCCGGGTTGACGTCGGCGTCCGCCGGCCCGACATCGGCGACGGTGGGGAAGATCACCGCATCGAGTCCAAGCCGTTTCATCCAGTCTTCCAGGTCGATCTGACGGGTCTTCTCCAACCCCCGCAGGCCGTCCGGCAACGTCGGGATCTGGTCCCAGGGCGTGATGCCGCGCTCGGCCATTTTCACGTATTCGTCCATGCCGGCGGCCAGATCGTCCTCGCGGTTGGGCAGGGTGCCTGGGTCGTGGGGGAAGATCAGCGGGCCGTTCACGTCGGCCAGGCGATTGAGTTTCGGATCGCCATTGGCCCGCAGGAAATCATCGAACGCCCAGGCCGACAGGTCCCACAGTTCGTGGTGGAGGAATTCCTTGGAAACCAGGCCACGGGTAAACACCGTCGGTGCGCCGGGGCGGTCGCCCTCGCAATTGGACACCAGCGGGAAATTCACTTCGATCACCTCGGCGCCGCAAGCTTCGAGAGCCTGGCGTGCTTCTTCCCAAAGAGCGATCACCGAAGGCCGGGTGATGATGCGTTGCCCGGTCGGGCCACCGATGCCCGGGGCTTCGGCTGTGCCGGCGTCGGGATCGGCATTGATGTACATGCGCGGAACCCCGAAGCGGATACCTGCCAACGCTTCGGAAGAGGCGGCGAGCGCGGGGTAGGAGGCAGGCCGCACGGCGTCGACGCTCGGAATGGGCACCCAGGGTTGCAAGCGCCACAGGTCGCCCCGGGCGTCCGGGTCCTGCGCGACCACCACATCCAGCACTTCCAGCAGATCGGCCATGGTCCGGGCGTATGGCACCACCACGTCCATCGTTGGCGTCAGCGGCCAGTTGCCGCGCACTGAAATCACGCCACGTGACGGTGTGTAGGCGCACAAGCCATTGTTCGAGGCCGGGCCGCGCCCGCTGGACCAGGTTTCCTCGGCCAGGCCGAATGCGGCGAAACTGGCCGCCGTTGCCGTGCCGGCGCCGTTGGAAGAGCCGGAGGCAAAGGGTGCGGTGAGATAGTCGCCGTTGTACGGGCTCTCGGCGCGGCCGTATACGCCGCGCTGCATGCCGCCGTTGGCCATGGGCGGCATGTTGGTCTTGCCCAGGCAAATCGCTCCGGCACCGCGCAGCCGCTCGATGGTGAAGGCATCGCGGTAGGCAATCAGATCCTTGAAGGCCGGGCTTCCCGAGGCGGCGGTGAGGCCTTTCACCAGGTAGCTGTCCTTGGCGGTGTAGGGGATGCCATCGAGCGGACCCAGTGTCTTGCCCTGGGCCCGGCGGGCATCGGATGCCCGCGCTTCGTTCAACGCCTCCGGGTTTCGCACCACCACCGCGTTCAGGGCGGTGGGCGTGTCCGGCCCATCGTAGGCTTCGATCCTGGCCAGGTAGGCCTGGACCAGCTCCACGGCTGTGGCCTGTCCGGACTCGAGCGCGGCGCGCAATTGGGCAATGGAAACTTCAGTGATTTCGATCATGCTTGTTATCGCTGCGGATGACGAGAGATGGAGGTTGGACACCCCGGGCCTCTCAAAGTGGGTTCACATTCGATTGCCGTGCACTTTACCACCGCCATCGCGAGCAGGCTCGCTCCAACATTGGACCGGCGGTGGATGCATTACTCTCGTGCGACACAGGGCCCTGTGGGAGCGAGCCTGTTACCGGCGCGGGGGCTTCCTATTACATACGGGAAAACATATATTCGCTTTTTCGCATATGAGTTCAGACAACATGACGATCAAAGTGGGCATCAATGGTTTTGGCCGGATCGGTCGTCTCGCGATGCGGGCTGCCTGGCATTGGCCCGAATTCGAGTTTGTACAGGTCAACGACCCGGCCGGTGATGCGGCCACCCATGCGCATCTGTTGAACTTCGACTCCGTGCACGGCCGCTGGAACCATCAGGCCGACGCAGACGGCGACGACATCGTCATCGAGGCCAAGCGGATCAAGGTGACGGCCAACAAGACCATTGTCGAAACCGACTGGTCCGCCTGCGATCTGGTGATCGAGGCCAGCGGCAAGATGAAGAGCGTCGCCGTGCTTCAGGCATACCTCGACCAAGGCGTGAAACGTGTGGTGGTGAGCGCGCCGGTAAAGGAAAAGGGCGCGCTGAACATCGTCATGGGGGTCAATCACCACCTGTTCAAACCCGCCGAGCACCCCATTGTCACCGCCGCGTCCTGCACCACCAACTGCCTGGCCCCGGTGGTCAAGGTCATCCACGAAAAACTCGGCGTCCGCCACGGCTCGATCACCACCATCCATGACCTGACCAACACCCAGAGCTTGCTCGATCAACCTCACAAGGATCTGCGCCGTGCCCGCGCTTGCGGTATGAGCCTGATCCCCACCAGCACCGGCTCGGCCACCGCCATCGCGGAAATCTTCCCCGAGTTGCGTGGGCGCCTGAACGGCCACGCCGTGCGGGTGCCGCTGGCCAATGCGTCGCTGACCGATTGTGTCTTCGAAGTCGAGCGAGCCACCACTGTCGAAGAAGTGAATCAATGGCTCAAGGACGCCGCCGAGAACGAATTGAAAGGCATCCTCGGTTTCGAAGAGCGCCCCCTGGTGTCCATCGACTACCGGACCGACCCAAGGTCATCCATCATCGATGCGTTGTCGACCCTGGTCGTCAACGGTACCCAGGTCAAGCTCTATGCCTGGTACGACAATGAGTGGGGCTATGCCAACCGCACCGTCGAGCTGGCGCGGATGGTCGGTCTGGCCGGGCATCCATGAGGACATTGGCGGCCCTTGCGCCAGAAGTGCGGCAATACCTGCTCGTCACGGGTAACTACTGGGCGTTCACCCTCACCGACGGTGCCTTGCGCATGTTGGTGGTGCTGCACTTTCACGCGTTGGGCTACAGCCCGCTGCAGATCGCCGCGTTGTTCCTGTTCTACGAACTGTTCGGCGTCATCACCAACCTGGTGGGTGGCTATCTGGGGGCCCGGCTCGGTTTGAACCGCACCATGAACATCGGCCTGGGGATGCAGGTCGTAGCCTTGCTCATGTTGACGGTGCCGGCCGTGTGGCTGAGCGTTCCCTGGGTCATGGCGGCCCAGGCCCTGTCCGGGATCGCCAAGGACCTGAACAAGATGAGTGCCAAAAGCACCCTCAAGCTTCTGGTCCCCGACGGTCAACAGGGCACGCTCTATCGGTGGGTGGCGATGCTCACCGGCTCGAAAAATGCCCTCAAGGGCTTAGGATTTTTCCTCGGCGGCGCCTTGTTGGCGACGCTGGGATTCAGGGGCGCGCTGCTGACAATGGCGAGTGCGTTGGGGCTGATCTGGATCGGCAGTCTGATCCTGCTGAAGAGGGACCTGGGCAAGGCGAAAGCCAAGCCCAGGTTCCGCGACTTGCTGTCCAAGAGTCGGGCGATCAACCTTCTGTCGGCGGCACGGCTGTTCCTGTTCGGCGCCCGTGACGTCTGGTTCGTGGTGGCCTTGCCGGTGTACCTGAGCAGCGCCTTCGGCTGGGACTTCTGGAAGGTCGGCGGTTTCCTCGCCGCCTGGGTGATCGGCTACGGCCTCGTGCAGTCATGCGCGCCCTACATCACCGGCAAAAAACGTGGGCATGTACCGGACGGCCGCGGCGCGTTCCTCTGGGCGCTGGCACTGGCGGGGCTGCCAATGGCTATTGCGCTGGGCCTGGGCACCGGGCTGTCGCACCAGATGGTGCTGCTCGGCGGACTGGCGGTGTTCGGTGGGTTGTTCGCGGTGAATTCGTCCTTGCACAGCTACCTGATCGTGTCCTATGCCAAGGAGGACGGTGTGTCGCTGGACGTGGGCTTTTACTACATGTCCAACGCCATGGGCCGGTTGATCGGCACGCTGCTTTCCGGTTGGGTCTATCAGGTTCAGGGGCTGGAAGCATGCCTATGGATTTCCAGCGGCTTTGTCTTGCTCGCCGCAGTGATCTCCAGGGCATTGCCCCGTCACGCGGGTCATTGATCAAAGGTGCGATCGGTTTTCCAGCACAGAAAACACCGCCATGCCCGCCAGCATGGCCAAGGTGAAGACAACGACCTGCCAATGTCCGGTCAGCAGGGTAGTCACGGCGGGGCCCGGGCAGATGCCCGCGATGCCCCAGCCGACGCCGAACACCAGGCTGCCGCCGATCAGGCGCCGGTCGAGTTCGCGCTTGACCGGTAACTGCATCATGGCTCCCAGCAGCGAGCGCGATTGCCGGCTCGCCCAGGCCAGCGGTCCGATGGCAACGCCAATCGCCCCGATCATCACCAAGGCCAGTGACGGGTCCCAGGCGCCGCTCAAATCGAGGAAAGCCAACACCTTGGTCGGGTTGGTCATGCCCGCCAGCAGCAAGCCGATGCCAAACAGCAGACCGGCCATGAACGCAGTCAGTTTGCGCATGTTCAAGCTCCCAACCCATGGCGCAGCACAAATACCGTCGCGAAGCCGCAGACCATGAAACACGCCGTGGCGACCATCGAGCGCGGCGAGAGCCGTGAAATGCCGCACACGCCGTGGCCACTGGTGCAACCCGAGCCGTAGCGGGTGCCGATACCGACCAGCAAACCTGCAACAACCAGCCCGATCCCGCTGGTCTGGAATTCAATCCGTGGCACGAAGGCGAACAAACCCCATACAAGCGGAGCAACGAGCAACCCCAGGAGAAACAGCACCTTCTCGCTTGCACCCTCGCGGCTGCGTTGCAACAGGCCGCCAATCAACCCGCTGACCCCGGCAATGCGCCCATTGGCGACCACGAACAGGCTGGCCGCCAGGCCGATTAATGCACCGCCTGCAAGGGATGACCAAGGTGTGAAATTCAGCCAGTCGATGCTCATCAAGCTTCTCCGCTCATGGATTCCAGGCAAGCGTAGTGTACGCGAGCCTTGCCATTCGTCAGTTCTCTAGTGAACCCATTCTTGACAACCTCCTGATCGGGACGAATACTCGGCGCATATTCATATATATGACTAGATAATAAGGTGAATAAAGTCGATGAAAGCCCTTCCCAGCGATGTTCGCTTGCCGCTTTATCAACGTCTGCGAGACCAGTTGGCCGAGCAGATCGCCAATAATCGCTGGCGTCCGGGAGAAGCGATTCCCACTGAAGCGGCACTTTCGGCGGAATACCAATTGTCTACCGGTACCGTGCGCAAGGCGGTCGATGCGTTGGTAAGCGAGGGCATCCTCGAACGTCAGCAAGGGCGCGGTACTTTCATTCGCCGGCCTCAGTTCCAGTCTTCGTTGTTCCGCTTCTTCCGGTTTCAAAGCGCGTCGGGAGAACGTCGGGTTCCAGAGAGTCGCATTTTGTCCATCGAGCCGGTGGCTGCGCCATCGGCGGTGGCGCAGGCGCTGGGATTACCCGTCGATGCGCCGGTGATCCGCATCGTTCGTGTGCGTCTGCTGGAGGTCGAGCCGGTGCTTGCCGAAGAGATCTGGTTGCCACGTGGTCGCTTTCAACCGTTGCTCGACATCGACCTGAGCCAGAAAGGGCCGCTGCTTTATCCCATCTACGAAGAAACCTGCGGCCAGGTGGTCGCCTATGCCGAAGAAACCCTCACTGCCGAATCGGTGAATGACGTTCACGCGCGGTTGCTGCAAGTGCCGGTCAACAGCCCGGTCGTGGTGATCGAGCGTCTGGCGCGGGACTACGCCGGCAACCCGCTGGAGTGGCGACGCTCTCGCGGGCATGCCGAGCATTTCCGCTACAGCGTGGAAATCCGTTGACCCTGCCGGATTAGCGGGGCACCCGGCGGCGCGTCGTTCGCCGCAGCTTTTACCGTTGTGTTTGCCATTACTGGCCCTGTAGCGGCGCGGTTCGCTCTCGGCTGCCTTTCGTTCTGCTTATAAGGATAAAAATCATGTTCAGCTGGTATCGCCAAGTCACTGCGCGGGAGCGCAAAACGTTCTGGGCCTGTTTCGGCGGATGGTCACTCGACGCACTGGAAGTGCAGATGTTCGGCCTGGCGATACCGGCGCTGATCGCTGCGTTTGCCTTGTCCAAGGGCGATGCGGGGTTGATCAGCGGCGTGACCCTGGTGACCTCGGCCCTCGGTGGCTGGGTCGGCGGCACGTTGTCGGACCGCTACGGTCGGGTGCGCACGCTGCAATGGATGATTCTCTGGTTCTCGTTTTTCACCTTTCTGTCCGCGTTCGTCACTGGGTTTCACCAACTGTTGGTCGTCAAGGCGTTGCAGGGCTTCGGCATTGGTGGCGAGTGGGCCGCTGGTGCGGTGCTGATGGCCGAAACCATCAATCCCAAGTACCGCGGTAAGGTCATGGGCACGGTACAAAGCGCCTGGGCGGTGGGTTGGGGGCTGGCGGTCGGGGTCTTCACGCTGATCTACTCGTTCGTGCCCCAGGATACGGCTTGGCGGGTGATGTTCATTGTCGGCCTGTTGCCGTCGTTCCTGATCATTTGGGTCCGACGCAATGTCGAGGAACCGGACAGTTTTCAGCGTCTGCAAAAAGAACAGGCCATCGCGCAGAGTTTCTTCAAGTCTCTGGCAGGCATCTTTCGCCCTGAACTGATCCGCGTGACGCTGCTCGGTGGGTTGCTGGGGCTGGGCGCCCATGGCGGTTATCACGCGGTGATGACCTGGCTGCCGACCTTCCTCAAGACCGAACGCAACCTGTCGGTACTCAACTCCGGCGGCTATCTGGCGGTCATCATCTTCGCCTTCTGGTGTGGCTGCGTGGTCAGCGGCTTGTTGATCGATCGCATTGGTCGTCGCAAGAACATCGTGCTGTTCGCGTTGTGTTGCGTCGTGACCGTACAGTGCTATGTGTTCCTGCCACTGACCAACACGCAGATGCTGTTCCTGGGGTTCCCGCTCGGCTTCTTTGCCGCCGGCATTCCTGCGAGCCTTGGCGCATTGTTCAACGAGTTGTACCCGGCGGATGTGCGCGGCGCCGGCGTGGGCTTCTGCTACAACTTCGGTCGGGTGCTTTCGGCGGTGTTTCCTTTCCTGGTCGGCCACATGAGCGATTCGATGTCCCTGGGATCAGCCATTGGCATTGACGCGGGGATTGCCTACGGCGTAGCAGTGCTCGCGGCACTGTGTCTTCCGGAAACCCGCGGGCGCAGCCTTGAAGCCGCCATGGCGCCGGCAAATGCCACGCTCGACGGTAACGAGCGTGCCCATGCCTGAGACGTTTTTTACGCCGATCACCGGCATCGACTCCCATGCCCATGTGTTCAGCCGTGGGCTGGAGTTGACCTCCGAGCGGCGCTATACACCTGACTATGATGCGACGCTCGACCAATACCTGCACCACTTGCAAGCCCATGGCCTGAGCCATGGCGTCCTGGTGCAGCCAAGCTTTCTCGGCACGGATAACAACTATTTGCTGGCAGCGCTCCAGCAGGCACCGCGGCAATTGCGTGGGGTCGTGGTACTGGAGCCAGACGCCAGCCGTACCGAGATGGATCGCATGGCTCGCCTGGGCGTGGTTGGCGTTCGTCTGAATCTGATGGGCAAGGACCTGCCTGATTTTCGCGACGCAGCCTGGCAGGGCTTCTTCGGCCACTTGGCTGAGCTGGACTGGCATGTCGAGTTGCACCGCAGCGTGGAGGATCTGCCAGGACTGATTCGCCACCTGCTGCCGTTTGGCATCAGGCTGGTGGTCGATCATTTCGGGCGCCCGGACTCCCGTTTGGGTATCGAGCAAGCGGGTTTTACCGAGTTGCTGGCGCTGGGCTCGAGCGGACAAGTATGGATGAAGGTGTCCGGTATTTACCGATTGGCAGGGACGGATCAGCAGAACCTCGAGTTCGCCCGAGCCTCGTTGGCCTTGCTGGAGCGCAGCTTCGGCCCGCGCCGGCTGGTATGGGGCAGTGATTGGCCGCATACGCAACATGAACCCACCATTGGGTTCGAGACGGTGATGGAGCAGTTGCAGGCATTGGACTGTTCGGCGTCGCTGAGGCGAGCACTGATGCTGCAAGCGCCTCAAGAACTGTTCGGTTTTTGAGCGCCAGGGGCTGGGGTATCCAGTCAATCTGAACTCGTACGACGAATAGGGATCTAGACTCCATTGTTCCTGTATGCAAGATACCCCACCTGACTTCAGAGTGCGTTATTCGAGCCGGCACCGCCGGCACGGGCATACGCATGGGGCGATGGACAGCAAGGGCGCTTAGCCAGGTGGATTGAGGATCGCTGATGTCAAACGTTGAAGAACTTCCCAGGGAAACGCTGGTGCCAAGCGAGTATGAAAGCCTGGTCTCGATGGGGGTAAATGCGCTCGAGGCCATTCCCGGCGCGGTGTACCTGTGCGACCGCGACGGTTGGCTCGTCAGGTACAACAGTGAGGCGGCTGAATTGTGGGGGCGCAAGCCGGAGCTCGGCGTGAACGGCGATCGCTTCTGTGGTTCCCATCGGTTGTTCTTGAGCGATGGTACGCCTTTGGCGTTTGAGGACTGCCCGACCGCCTCGGCGCTCAGCACGGGGGATGTGACGCGCAACCAGGAAATCGTCATCCAGCGCCCGGACGGGTCGCGGTTCGTGGCACTCATGAACATCCGGGCCTTGAGGGATCGGCGAGGTGTCATTCAAGGGGCGATCAATTGCTTCCAGGACATTTCTGCACAACACGCCATGGCCGAGGAGCTTCGGCGCAAGAGCGCCGACCTTGAAGATTTCTTCGAAAACAGCGCCGTGGGCCTGCATATCGTCAGTGGCGAGGGCGTCATCCTGCGCGCCAACAAGGCCGAACTGGCCCTGCTGGGTTACTCGGAAGAGGAATACATCGGTCGCCATATCACCGAGTTTCATGTCGATGAACCGGTCATTGGCGACATTCTCAATAAACTGGGCAGCGGTGATTGCCTGGAGAGCTATCCGGCGCGCTTACGAGCCAAGGACGGCTCCATCAAACATGTTTCGATTACTTCCAATGGGCGGTTCGAGGAGGGGAAACTCTTCAACACCCGCTGTTTCACCATCGACATGACTTGTGTTCATACCGCCGAGGCGGCGCGCCAGGAGAGCGACGACAGGCTTTCGGCCACCTACGAGGCGGCGACCATCGGCATTGCCGAGGCCGACGAGGACGGTCGCCTGCTGCGGGTAAACGATGCCCTTTGCCGTATGCTGGGCCGTACTCGCGAACAACTGCTGGCAATGACCTTCCTGGACTATACCCACCCGGACAGTGTCGGGCAGGACGCGGCCCTGTACGCACGGCAGGTTGCCGGCGAACTGGACCATTACGTGCTGCGCAAGCGCGCGTTCAAGCTCGATGGCGAGATCGTCTACCTCGACATCCACAGCTCGTCGGTACGCGATGCCGACGGCGAGTTCCGCTATGGCGTGCGGGTGTTGCAGGACGTCACCCTTGCGCAGCGCATGGAAAACCAGGTTCGCGAGAGCGAGCGGCAACTGCGCAATGTGCTCGAAGCAATGCCCGCTGCGGTCTACACCACTGATGCAGAAGGCCGCATCACCTTCTATAACCGTGCGGCTATCGAGCTGTCGGGACGCACGCCCGAATTGGGCGATATGTGGTGCGTGACCTGGAAGCTGTTCAACACCGACGGAAGTCCGCTTCCCCATGACCAATGCCCCATGGCGGTGGCGTTGAAGGAAAACCGGGCCATTCGAGGTGCCGAGGCTATTGCCGAACGGCCGGATGGAACCCGTGTGCCGTTCAATCCCTATCCCACGCCCCTGCATGACGCCGATGGCAACGTCGTGGGCGCGATCAACATGCTGGTGGACATTACCGAGCGCAAGCAGGCGGAAAACCGCCAGAAGACGTTGATCGACGAACTCAATCACCGGGTCAAGAACACCTTGGCCACGGTGCAATCCCTGGCGGCCCAGACTGCGCGCAACGCCGAGGATGCAAAAGATGGCTATCGGCGGTTCGAAGCCCGGTTGCTGGCGCTGTCGCGGGCCCATGACCTGTTGACGAAGCGGCACTGGGAAAATACACCCCTGGACGCCCTGGCCAAGGAAGTGCTGATGCCGGTCTTCGGGCTCGAGCCCGATCGCATCACGATCGAAGGCGCGACCATCGACGTCGGCACCCGGGTGGCGCTCAACCTCACGATGACCCTCAACGAACTGGCGATCAACGCGCTCAAGTATGGCTCGATGTCCGTCGAGACGGGCACGCTTTCGGTGACCTGGGAGCTGTTGCCCCAGCCAAACGGCACTTTGTTGACCCTGGATTGGCGGGAGCAGGGCGGACCGCCCGTCGCTCGACCGGAGCGGGAAGGGCTGGGGTCACGGTTGATGAAGCGCTGCATCGAGCGCGACCTGGGCGGCCAGTTCGACCTGACCTTCGCCCCGGAGGGTGTTTGCTGCCGCTTCTCGTTTCTGATCGGAGTCTAGGCATGCCTCCATTCGCTGGCGTCAGGGTGCTCGTCGTCGAAGACGAAGGCGCGATTGCCATGTTGATCGAGGAAATGCTGGAGGATTTCGGCTGCGAAGTAGTGGCTTCGGTGGCCCGGCTCGCAACGGCGCAGGATCAGGCAAGTACAGCACTCGTCGACCTGGCTATCCTGGACGTCAACCTGGCCGGCGAGCGGGTTTTTCCGGTGGCCGAGGTCCTGCGCAATCGTGGCATTGCGTTCTTGTTCAGCACCGGATACGGCGCCAGCGGAGTGCCCGGTGAGTTTGCCGGGTACCCGGTTCTGCACAAGCCGTTTTCGGAAAGCGAGTTGCTGCAGCGGATGACCCAGGCATTGAGGCATCGAGCGTCGACGTCGGCTTGATTCCCTTCCGTAAGCTGATCCACCGCTATCGCGAGCAGGGGATTGGTGGTGGACGCTGCTTCTGTGAACACCTCGGAAAACTGTGGGAGCGAGCCTGCTCGCGATAGCGGCGGCACATTCAATCAAGCCGCGACCGGGTAATGACAGGCTGATCAACCATGCTGTCGATGCGCTAATATCCGCGCTCACTTCCCGTACCTTGGACTTTCCCTCCATGAAATTGCACTTGCTTGCCGCCAGCTTGTTCCTCGCCTGTACCCTGACTCACGCCGCCGAGCCAAAGTCTCTTCCAAAGCCTCTGGAGGAACAGGTCGGGCATCTGGTCGCGCTCCTCAAGGACAGCTACGCCACCGGCTACCCCGAAGCGACGCTGGTGCAGACGCTGGGTACCGGGGAGGATAGCGAAGTAACGCTCGCAGTGTTCACCATCGAAGGTTTCGGCATGGGCAACAATTACAGCCAATACCTGGCGGCCTTTACCCCTGAAGAAAACGAAGAAGGCCAGCAGCACTACAGCTTGCTGGACGTGATTCGCATCGGTGGGGACAGCTGGCGTTCGATCGATAAACTGAATGCCAAACTGGTCAGCGATCCGGCGGGGGAGCAAACGTTGATCGATATTCCAGTCATGGAGAATACCGACGACGATGCGCCGAATTTTCCTAGCCGGGCGGCCACCATTCACCTGTCGCTGGACGGGTCGCAGTCGCTGCGGTTGGTGGAGTTGAAGTAGGGGCGGTGTTCATGGGCCAGGTTCGTGGGAACGGACGGCGTAGGCGCCATGGGTTCGCGGATGGCAGCTTGCAGCGGATTTGGCCGAAAATGTCACGCAGGTCGCCGACTGGTTGGAAAACACCACGAAAGATATGAGTGAGCCTGCTCGCGAAGATTATCCATTGAATATCGATGCAATCTAATCCGCCGCCATCGCGAACAGGCTCGCTCCTGCAGTATTGATGGCGGCTGAACATCCTTCCGCTTGTCCGCACTGTCATGTCTGACAGTAGAGTAGTCGTTGTGCTTGCTCTAGATTTTGAACAACGAATAAAGCGTGTCATGAGTGTTCAAGACTCATAGGGTTACATGACTTAAAAGAACTGGACGTCCGCTGTTGGTCTCGATAAGCATGGATCGGGTCGTTGGAGTGTGCACCGTTTTATGGGCCGCTTGATTTGCAAGGGAGTGAGGAAACTCACGATTGCGTAATTGACGAGGGCCGATTCATGAAAACTTTTTTCCAATTGTTTGGATTTGCGCTGTTTGCTGCCTGTTATCAGGCAAATGCCCAATGGGTCGCGGGTGATGCGGAAAACTCATTGGCCGAGGGCAGTGCGACACTGACGGCTATTCGTAATCAA
Source organism: Pseudomonas sp. SJZ074 (assembly GCF_007828215.1). Classification (GTDB taxonomy): domain Bacteria; phylum Pseudomonadota; class Gammaproteobacteria; order Pseudomonadales; family Pseudomonadaceae; genus Aquipseudomonas. The sequence continues at coordinate 57,247 of NZ_VIUE01000016.1, forward strand.
TATGCCAATGTGGCTGAGAATTGTGGCACAAATAACAGACCGGCATTTCTTTGCAGTGGCGTGACCTTAAGAGTGACAAAAAAATCCACCCAGTATAGGTCTTGGGACCCGAGCCCTTTGTCGCAACAGCGAGGAGGTGTTGCGTTTTCCTATTTGAGGGCGGATGCCAAATTCCAGACATTTGCCTGGGGTTTTAATAATGGTTATGTGCTTTATCCTAAATTCATGGCGCCTGCCAATAAACTTTCCCTCGGGGTTATTTGTTCATTTCCAATGGATTCGTGGGATTGGCATCGCGATGCCCTGTGTGGCCGAATCACATTGGAAGAAAACAAGCACTACGAAGCCAGCCGACCCTGTCAGTCACAAGGCATAGTCAATTCGGATCAGTGGGCCAGTCACTGGAATCAATCGGTCGCCAGTAATCCCCACATGGATGCGTGTGGGTTTGATGTGGCAAGCGGTACCGCCAACGGTGCTGTGTTCTTCTATGAATCACTCAAAGCCAAACAAAAGATCAATGGTTTCTATGAGTGGAATGAGATGCAGGTGACTACCTGGCCCCAGAGCAGTGCGGGCACGCTGCCGGTCCAGGCGTTCTTTTATTCTGATCCTGCCGGTCTGCCAGATGCGCGAACTAATCAGAAGGAGTTCTATACCGATAGCGGAGGCATCGTCGTTCCGATTATCAAAGTCAGTCTTCCAACTTCGGTGGACCAGGATGTTACCTTCGACTTCTCTACCCAAGATCAAGAAGTCATGGCGGGAGAAGGAACCGTCCCGTCTTCATCGGAGCAACCCTGGATTGTCAATCCGCAGGAGGGCGCTACCGTTGCGACACCCTTCAGGATTTCAGGTAAAAGTGCCGCGGGCGCAACTATTGATGTATGCCTGGAAGGCGGGGGGTATTGTTTTGGTTCGCCAGTGGTTGCCGATGGTAATGGATACTGGTTTATCGATGGCGCCCAATTAAGCTCGGGAACTTATAGATTTACGGCGAGGCAGAGATTGAATGGTCAAGTGTCGAGCTGGGCGGTTAATCGAACTATCACGGTTCCCTGAGTGCTTGGAGCAAAGACTGTAGATTCATCTCCAGTTGGCGAGGGTTCGCCAGTGTGAGCGTTAAACGGGCAGGCAGGAGAATGGTGATGAGACTTTACATGCTGGTTTTATTGTTTGTAATCCAGGTTTCTTATGGTGACGTGGAGGGGGGGCCATGTGAACAATATATTGCTTCCGCAACTTGGACCCTGCGTGACGATCCCGGGACCCATAAACAAGAATGGAGTTTATCTGTCATACCGACTGAATGTGGCAGAGGGGTAAACTCGAATTGGACTAATGCCGAATATGCTGAGCTTGTTCAGAAATATGGCAATGATTGGCAATGGAAAAATAATGATGGGGGAGGGATGCGTCGTCAGTTGGTATGTCATCTGTTCATCGCCCGAGGCAAGGTGCCGTGGAATCTGGAGCCCTACCGGCCCGATGTGTCACATGAAGAGTCGATTCAGAATGGTTGTAACAATGGTTTGCCAGCGTTCTCAGGACCCCCATTGATTTCAAGCCCGACGGAGGGCGACACTGTGGCGGTACCCTTCATCATTTCGGGGAAAAGCGCAGCGGGCGCGATGGTGGATGTATGCCTTGAGGGCGGAGGCTACTGTTTTGGCAATCCAACCGCGGATGGCAACGGAGACTGGCGTATAGAGGGCGCTCAGTTAGGCTCGGGTTCTTATAGGATGACAGCGCGACAAACCCTGGGAGGGCAGGTGTCGAAGTGGGCCGATTACCGGACGTTCACCGTCCCTTGAATGTCGGCAAAGGTTTCGCCCTCGAGTCGCTTTCAGAACGCGTTTTGTCGTCCATGTGCAATTGCCAGTTCCCGGGAGTGGCAAGCTGTAAAGATGCCCCGGATCAGGCGCGCCAAGACGCCTGACCGGAGAGCGAGGAGGGCGACCGGACAACCACGCTTCCGTGACGTGGCCGGACGCCGCAGCCAAGACTCCGGGCGACTGCCAACATTGCGCAGGGTCGTCCGAGATGCCGAGGTAAGTTTATGCCCGATGAGACGCTTCACCTGCCTCTGATTCAACGTGTATTGGAGCGCGAAAAGGACACCCCCGGTGCCTTGCTGCCGATTCTTCATGCCATCCAGGAGGGTTGCGGGTACGTTCCCGACGCCGCCGTCCCGGAGATCGCCCATGCCCTCAACCTCAGCCTGGCTGAAGTGCGCGGGGTGATCAGTTTCTACCACGATTTTCGTACCACGCCGCCCGCGCGCCATACCTTGCGTCTGTGCCGCGCGGAGTCGTGCCAAAGCATGGGGGCCGAACAGCTGGCTGCCCAATTGCGCGAACAGTTGTCGCTTGACGATCACGGCACCAGCGCCGATGGCAGCATCAGCCTGCGGCCGGTCTACTGCCTGGGCGCCTGTGTCTGCTCGCCGGCCCTGGAGCTGGATGGTCAGTTGCACGCACGGCTGACGCCTGAGCGCCTGCGTGAACTGGTCAATGGCTGCCTGGAGGGAGGCACATGCTGAAGCTCTGCATTCCCCGCGATTCGGTAGCCCGTGCCGTCGGCGCGGACACGGTGGCCGTTGCGCTGATGCGCGAGGCCGAGCGTCGGCAGTTGCCGCTGGAGGTGCAGCGCACCAGTTCCCGTGGCCTCTATTGGCTGGAACCGCTGCTGGAGCTGGAAACCACCAGCGGCCGGCTGGGCTTCGGCCCCGTCACACCGGCGGACGTGCCTGGGCTGCTCGACGCCCTGGCAGGCGACCCCGGCAACCATCCATTGGCCCTGGGGCTGGTGGAGGAAATCCCCTATCTCAAGAGCCAACAGCGCCTGCTGTTCGCTCGCGCCGGTATCACCCGGCCGCTGTCCCTGGATGACTACCGCGCTCATGGCGGCTTCCAGGGCCTGGCTCGCGCCATTCAACAGGATGGCGTGCAAGTGGTTGCCAGCGTGCTCGACTCGGGTCTGCGCGGCCGGGGCGGTGCGGCGTTCCCGGCGGGCATCAAATGGCGCACCGTGCGCGATGCACCGGGTACGCAAAAATATGTGGTATGCAACGCCGACGAAGGTGACTCGGGCACATTCGCCGACCGCATGCTGATGGAAGGCGATCCTTTCCTGCTGATCGAAGGCATGATCATTGCCGGTATCGCCGTCGGCGCCACCATGGGCTACATCTACGTGCGCTCGGAATACCCCGATGCTGTCGCGACGTTGAACGACGCCCTGGGCATCGCCCGCGAGGCCGGCTACCTGGGAGCCAACGTGGCGGGTAGCGGCTGCGCCTTCGAGCTGGAAGTCCGGGTGGGCGCCGGTGCCTACATCTGCGGCGAAGAAACCGCCTTGCTGGAATCCCTCGAAGGCAAGCGCGGCACAGTTCGCGCCAAGCCACCGTTGCCTGCGCTGCAAGGCCTGTTCGGGCTGCCGACCCTGGTCCACAACGTGCTGACCCTGACTTCGGTGCCGGTGATCCTGGAGAAGGGCGCCCAGTTCTACCGCGACTTCGGCATGGGTCGTTCCCTGGGCACGATGCCGTTCCAATTGGCCGGCAACATCCGTCATGGCGGCCTGGTGGAACGCGCCTTCGGCCTGACCCTGCGGGAGCTGGTGGAAGAATATGGTGGTGGTACCGCCAGCGGTCGGCCATTGAAGGCCGCCCAGGTGGGTGGCCCGCTGGGCGCCTGGGTGCCGCCTTCACAATTCGACACGCCGCTGGACTACGAGGCGTTCGCCGCCATGGGCGCGATGCTCGGCCACGGCGGCGTGGTGGTGGCCGATGACAGCCTGGACATGGCCCACATGGCCCGTTTCGCCCTGCAATTCTGCGCTGAAGAATCCTGCGGCAAATGCACGCCGTGCCGGATCGGCTCCACCCGTGGAGTGGAAGTGGTGGACCGACTGCTCGCCAGCACCGATGCCGGTGCCCGCCAGGAACAGGTCCTGTTGCTCCAGGATCTTTGCGACACCCTGCAATACGGTTCGCTCTGTGCCTTGGGTGGGATGACGTCCTATCCTGTCGCCAGCGCCCTCAAGCATTTCCCTGCCGACTTCGGTCTGGCGACCACGGAGGCCGACCAATGATCAATATTTTCGATCCCGCCAGCGATATCGACCTGGGCACCCCGGAACGCGAAAGCGAGGTGCAGGTCAGCCTGAGCATTGACGGCCGCGAAATCACCGTTCCCTCCGGGACTTCGGTGATGCGCGCCGCGGCATTGCTCGGCACCACCATCCCCAAACTCTGCGCCACCGACAGCCTGGAGCCGTTCGGCTCTTGCCGCATGTGCCTGGTGGAGATCGACGGCATGCGCGGCTATCCGGCCTCGTGCACCACGCCGGTCACCGAAGGCATGGTGGTACGCACCCAGACGTCGCGACTCGCCGGGCTGCGGCGGAACGTGATGGAACTGTACATCTCCGACCACCCGCTGGACTGCCTGACGTGCTCGGCCAACGGCAATTGCGAATTGCAGACGGTGGCGGGGCAGGTCGGCCTGCGTGAAGTGCGCTATGGCTACGAGGGTGACAACCACCTGGCCGAAACGAAGGACGTTTCCAACCCTTATTTCGACTATGACCCGAGCAAATGCATCGTCTGCAACCGCTGCGTGCGTGCCTGCGAGGAAACCCAGGGCACCTTCGCGCTGACCATCACCGGACGCGGCTTCGATTCGCGCGTGGCGGCCGCTGGCGGCGACAACTTCCTCGACTCCGAATGCGTGTCCTGCGGCGCTTGTGTGCAAGCCTGCCCGACGGCCACGCTGATGGAAAAAAGCGTGGTGGAAATCGGTCAGCCGGAGCGCAGCGTCATCACCACCTGCGCGTACTGTGGTGTCGGGTGCTCTTTCCGTGCGGAAATGAAAGGCGACCAGCTGGTGCGCATGGTCCCGGACAAGAACGGCCAGGCCAACCATGGCCATTCCTGCGTCAAGGGTCGTTTCGCCTGGGGCTACGCCACCCACCCGGATCGCATCACCAAGCCGATGATCCGCAAGCACATCAACGATCCGTGGCAGGAAGTCAGCTGGGACGAAGCCGTCAATTACGCGGCCAGTGAATTCCGCCGCATCCAGCTGAAGTACGGACGCGATTCTATCGGCGGCATCACCTCCAGCCGCTGCACCAACGAAGAAACCTACCTGGTGCAGAAGCTGGTGCGTGCCGCTTTCGGCAACAACAACGTCGACACCTGCGCGCGGGTCTGCCATTCGCCGACCGGTTATGGCCTCAAGCAGACACTCGGCGAGTCCGCCGGCACTCAGACCTTCGACTCGGTGATGCTGGCCGACGTGATCCTGGTGATGGGCGCCAACCCCACCGATGCCCACCCGGTATTCGGTTCCCAGCTCAAGCGTCGCCTGCGCCAGGGCGCACGGCTGATCGTCATCGACCCACGGCGCATCGACCTGGTGGATTCGCCCCATGCCCGTGCCGAGCTGCACCTGCAGCTTCGCCCAGGCACCAACGTGGCGATGCTCAATGCACTGGCTCACGTGATCGTCACCGAAGGACTGGTCAACCAGCCTTTCGTCGACGAGCGTTGTGAAGCGGCGGACTTTGCCCGCTGGCGTGACTTCGTCAGCCTGCCGGAGAACGCGCCCGAGGTCTTGGGCCCGGTCTGCGGCGTGCCTGCCGAGCAGATCCGCGCCGCCGCGCGGCTCTACGCCACGGGTGGCAACGCGGCCATCTACTATGGCCTCGGCGTGACCGAACACAGCCAGGGCAGTACCTCGGTGATGGGCATTGCCAACCTTGCGATGGCCACCGGCAACATCGGCCGCGAAGGTGTCGGCGTGAACCCGCTGCGTGGACAGAACAACGTGCAGGGTTCCTGCGACATGGGCTCGTTCCCCCACGAACTGCCCGGTTATCGCCACGTCTCCAACGAGGTGGTACGCGCCCAGTTCGAGCAGGCCTGGAACGTGACCCTGCAACCCGATCCGGGGCTGCGCATTCCGAACATGTTCGAGGCGGCGCTGGATGGCTCCTTCAAGGCACTTTATTGCCAAGGCGAGGACATCGCCCAGAGTGACCCGAACACCCAGCACGTGACTGCGGCCCTGAGCGCCCTGGAATGCGTGGTGGTCCAGGACATCTTCCTCAACGAGACGGCCAAGTTCGCCCACGTATTCCTGCCGGGCAGTTCGTTCCTCGAGAAGGACGGTACGTTCACCAACGCCGAGCGCCGCATTTCCCGGGTACGCAAGGTGATGGAGCCCCTGGCCGGCAAGGCCGACTGGGAAGCAACCATCGCCCTGTCCGAGGCCCTGGGTTACAAGATGGACTACAAGCATCCTTCCGAAATCATGGATGAGATTGCCCGCCTGACGCCGACCTTCACCCGGGTCAGCTACGCCGAACTGGATCGCCATGGCAGCCTGCAATGGCCGTGCAACGATGAGGCGCCGGACGGTACGCCGATCATGCACATCGAGCAATTCGTGCGCGGCAAGGGGCGCTTCATGCTCACCGGCTACGTGCCGACCGATGAGAAGGTCAACAGTCGCTATCCATTGCTGCTGACCACCGGGCGTATTCTCAGCCAATACAACGTAGGTGCTCAGACCCGACGCACGGAGAACGTTGCCTGGCACGAGGAAGACCGGTTGGAGATCCATCCGACCGACGCCGAGAACCGCGGTATCGTCGAGGGCGATTGGGTCGGCATCGGCAGCCGTGCCGGGCAGACGGTGCTGCGCGCCAAGGTCTCCGAGCGAGTGGCGCCGGGGGTGGTCTACACCACCTTCCACTTCCCGGAATCGGGTGCCAACGTGATCACCACCGACAACTCGGACTGGGCCACCAACTGCCCGGAATACAAGGTGACGGCGGTGGAAATCGTGCGGGTCAGCCAGCCTTCGGAATGGCAGAAACGCTACCAGGCCTTCAGCGATGAACAGGGGCGCCTGCTGCGCGAACGTCGTCATGCCGAGAAAGCCGAGGTGCGTCGATGAGTACCGAAAGCCTGATCAAGATGGCCAACCAGATTGGCCAGTACTTCTCCAGCGAGCCGGACAAGACATTGGCCGTGAATGGCGTGCGCCAGCATATCCAGAGTTTCTGGACGCCGGTCATGCGCAATCAGCTGATGAAGTGGCAGGTGGAGAACCCGGGCGATAGCCTGCACCCACTGGTGCAGGCGGCATTGAGGGAGTCGTAGCGGATGGTTCGGTGCACCGCCCCGGTGGGGTTGTGCACCGATCAGTTGCCGCTCAGTTGACGGTGATGAAGGGGTCCCAGCTGTACTCCTGACTGGATTTCAGGTTTTGGTCCAGCAGGACGAAGGTAATGGTGTAGGAGAGTTTGCCTTTGTTCACGGCCAGGGCCGGCCATAAAGTGTATTGCACTGGGGTTGAGGAGTAGCCGCCCTTGGCATTTGGATCTATGAAGGGCACCACGCCAGGGAGGGTGGCAGGAGGGTCGATGGTGATGCTACCCAAGTAATCACCGCCTACCTTGGAGGTTTGTTGCACCGCGGTAATCATTGCGATGCGGTCGAAGTTTCGTGACAGGGTCGTGGCACGCCAGCGAATGTTGTCGCCGGAGTTGACGTCGAACCATAGCTCGTCGCCACCGTTCAAGCCATCGCCGCTGGCGTGGCTGTCGATCAGATCGCGATTCACCAGCATGGAAACCGACTTCGCTACATCGTTGTGGGCCAGCAGGTAGTCGGCATCAATGGTGACAAGTACATCAACCGTTCGGGTCGCGCTAGACATCGAATTGCTCCTTTATCCATATCCATGTTGACGTCAACGACCGCGGGTGTCCGGGCACCCGGTCCCTGGGTGCGGTCCTGGGAGGAACGATAGGTGATGGCTCAATGGAGTCAAATTTTCGTTTTTTTGACAGTCGTTAAGCGAAGCGAAACGTGGCAGAGGTATTTTCTTGATTTGGCTCTGATCCGGGCACGGTTCTGACGTGTGTCGGGTGATTGTCCTGCGCTGTTAGTGGGAAAAAGCTGACAGCAATTATCGGCAGTATGGCAATAGAGGCTTGTTAGGTTCAGGATGTACACAGCTATTGCGTACCCACCGGGCCCTGTGGGAGCCGGGCTTGCCCGCGATGGCGGGGGTACATTCAGAATTGCTGCCAGCTGACCCACCGCCATCGTGAGCAGGCTCGCTCCCACACTGAATTGGGGGTGTACGCAGCTTTTGCATACCCACTAGACCCTGTGGGAGCGAGCCTGCTCGCGATGACGTCAGCACATTCAGAGTTACGGCCAACTGATCCACCGCTTTCGCGAGCAAGCTCGCTCCCACCAGAGCATCGTCACTCGCGCAACGCTCGAAAGAATGCCCGGATATCCGCCGCCAACAACGCCGGCTGTTCCAGCGCCGCGAAGTGACCACCCCGTGGCATCGTGGTCCAGCGTTCCACCGTACAGCACCGCTCCACCCAGCTTCTTGGCGGCATGGGCAGTTCCTTGGGAAACAGCGCAACCCCAACCGCAGGCTTCACCCGCTCCCCACTGTTGAACTGCAACGGTCGCTTGCTGCCTTCCACGTACTGACGAAACGACGAGCCGATACAGTTCGTCAGCCAGTAGAGCGTCACATTGGTCAGCAACCAGTCACGGTCGATGGCCGGATCGGTATCACACCAGGCCAGCAGTTTTTCCCCCATCCAGGCCAACAGTCCGGCCGGTGAGTCGTTCAAGCCCACGGCCAGGCTCTGGGGTTTGGTTCGTTGCAGGTGGGCGTAGGCGCCTTCGGTATCGCCAAATGCCGCGGCGCGCTGGAGGAAAAGCGTTTCATCCGCTGTCTGCGGTGGCTCGGTTTTGCCCAGGGGAGGGCGGTAGGAGCCCGGAATGTAATTGAGATGAATCCCTGTCACCTGCTCGGGAAACCGCACACCCAGCCAGGTCGAGACCCCCGCGCCAATGTCCCCGCCCTGGGCGCCAAAGCGCTCATAACCCAGCCCGCCCATCAGCTCCTGCCATAACCCGGCAATCGCATGGGGCCCCATGCCCGCTTGCATGAACGGCGCGGAAAAGGTGTAGCCCGGCAGCGACGGCACCACCACATGGAACGCGTCCGCCGGGTCGCCACCGTGACTGGCCGGGTCCGTCAGTAGCGCAATGATGCGCTGCATCTCGATGAACGAACCGGGCCAGCCATGGGTCAGGACGAGCGGCATCGGATCCGGCCCGACGCCACGTTGATGAACAAAGTGCACCCGCTGCCCGCCGATGTCGGCAACAAACTGCGGCAAGCGATTGAGCTCAGCCTCCCGCGCGCGCCAGTCGAACCCAGTCGACCAGTAAGCAAGCAGATCGCGCAGCACGTCCATGTCCATGCCTTCGCTCCAGCCTTGATCGAGCAACGGCTCGGGCAGCCGTGTATTGCGCAAGCGATGGCGCAGGTCTTCCAGGGCGCGCTCGGGGATGTCGAGGGAGAAGGGTTCGATGAGCATGGTCTGGGCCTGGTTACTTTGTATGGGCTGGTGACATCTTATGACGCAAGCCAACTACCAGGCGGGCTCAACGCAAACGCGATACCTGATCTCCCGATCAAACGAGTCCTCAGGGTTCTCATAAGCTTCAAGCGTTTCCAGAAACCCCATCTGCTCCAGACCCGCCAGGTCTTCGAGCGACCATCCAAACGGAAAGTCGCTGGAGACGTCTTCGCCCCGGCATTCGACCCAGTGGTAGACCCCGAATGGGATGTAGCCGAGCCACTCCGACTGATAGACGATTTCGTTGGATTTATGGGCCTTCACCACTGCTGTGATCAAGTCTTTGATGATTGCCTGACGGTCATTCATGGTGCCTGCTCATTTCGTTCACTGGCCTGCCGGTCGGCCAGGACCGGTTATAGGTGCGAACGCCGCTCTTGTCAAAAGACACGGTCCTGGTCGCGTACATTTGAAATGTACGGCGTTGCTCGCCAGAATCGCAGCCCGATCCGGCCAACGCTGTCGGACGTGTGGGGTGAGAGAGGGTGCGATTGAACGAACAGACATTGTCCATGCGCCTGGAGCGGGTGGCGGCGCAGGTGCCGGTGGGTGCGCGGCTGGCCGATATTGGCTCGGATCACGGTTATTTGCCGGTGGCACTGGTGCGCCGTGGCGTCATTGTCGCGGCGGTGGCCGGGGAGGTGGCGATGACGCCGTTTCGCTCGGCTGAACGGACGGTGCGGGAAAATGGCCTGGAGCCGTGGATCACCGTGCGTCTGGCTGACGGCCTGGCGGCCATCGAGCCGGGAGACGGGATCACCGCGGTCAGCTTCTGTGGCATGGGCGGCGAGACGATCCGCGACATCCTCGACCGCGACCAGTCACGCCTGAGCGGCCGGGAGCGCCTGATTCTGCAACCCAATGGCGGCGAGCAGCCGCTGCGCCTGTGGTTGATGGAGAACGGCTACCGCATTCTCGGCGAGGAAGTGCTGCGGGAAAACCGCTTCGACTACGAAATCATCGTCGCCGAGCGCTCCGGGCCGGTGCTGTACACCGCCGAGGAACTGTACTTCGGCCCGCTGCTGCTGGGCGTGCGCAGCTCCGCATTCCTGGGGAAATGGCAGCGCAGGTTGCGCCAGAAACAGAAGACCCTGGCGGGCTTCTGTCGGGCGCGGCAGGCCGTGCCGGAGGACATGGTGCAGGATCTTGTCCGGCAGATCCGGTGGATTGCCGAGCTGCTGGCTTGAGCTGGCATTGATAACCAGGCACCGGACCCTGTGGGTGCCTGCTCGCGATGAGGGCTGTGTGTTCGACATCGCCGTCACTGATCACCCACGAATACGAATGTGCGGCGTGACCGACATCCCCACCCGCAGTTTCGCCGTTGCCGGCTGGTCGGGTTCGATGCGGATGCGCACGGGCAGGCGTTGGACGATCTTCGTGAAATTGCCCGTAGCGTTGTGTGGGGCGATGGCGGAGTAGCTGACGCCGCTGGCGGGCCCCAGGCTTTGTACGGTGCCTGTCAGCGTTTCCCCCGGCAGCGCATCCACTTCGATGTCCACGGCCTGGCCGGTTTGTACCCGGGCCAGTTGTGTTTCCCGGAAGTTGGCGGTGATGTAGACCGCATCGAGCGGCACAATCGCGAGCAAGGGTTTGCCGGCATTGACGAACGCGCCGACGCGCACGGATTTTTCCCCGATCGTGCCATTGATCGGTGCGGTGATGCGGGTATAGGACAACTTCAGTTCGGCAATGGCCTGCGCGGCTTGGGCGTGGGCGAGGGTGGCCCTGGCCTGGTCCAGGTCGGCCTTGAGAATGTCCACCTGTTGCCGGGCCGCCTGCAGGGCTGCCTGGCTTTTTTCCAGGCCGGCCTGTTGCACGCTCAGTTGCGCTTCTGCCTGTTGCTGGGCCTGCACGGTGCCGGAGCCGTCGGCGGCCAGGTTGCGATAGCGGGTGTGGTTGACCTTGGCCAGCTTGAGCGCGGCGTCGTCCGCGGCGACTGCGGCCTGGGCCTGGCGAATGACGGTCTGCTGCTGGATCAGGCGTGCTTGCAGGTTGGCGATACCGGCCTGGGCGCTGGCGACCTGGGCCTTCGCTACATTCACGGAGGCGACGAAATCCCGGTCGTCGATGAGCGCCAGCAAATCCCCTTTCTTGACGGGCTGGTTGTCTTCGACGAACACCGTTTCGATCGTCCCCGATACCTGCGGCGCTACCGTAGTGAAGTCGGCGTGGACATAGGCATCGTCCGTCGATTGGGTCGAGGCGTTGGACTCGGAGCGATTGAGATAGAACACGCCGCCAATGGCCACGGTGAGCAGCAGCGTCGCACTGATCCGGGCTTTCTTCGGTAAGGCCATGATGAGTTACCCGTGTGAGAGAGAAGGAGGCGTCAAGGCAGGCGCTGGGATGTAGGTCAGCCGTAGCACCAGGGGAATCATCAGCAGCGCCAGCACGCCCAACACCCGATAGGCGTCAGTGATGGACAGCACCAGCGACTGTTGACTGACGATGCCCATCAGTGCTGGCGGTTCAGGTACGACCAGGGCGTTACCGGCCAGGGCCGCTTGATCCAGCAGCATTTCCCCATGGAAACGGCCGCGCACGGTCATGAGCTGGCCGATGACCGCCGCGCCAAACAGCGAACCAAAGGCTCGTAGCGTGTTGATGGTGCCGGACACGTAAGGACCTTCGGGGGGCTGCACCACGCTGGTGATCAGGAACAGCATCGACACCACCGCCATCGGTTGTCCCAAGGCCTGCAGCGTTTGCGCCAGGACGAACTGGTCGCGGTTCCAGTCGGCGGTCAGTTGTGCACCGCACAGGCACGCCAGGGCGATCAGCGACAAACCCGAGGCGAACACGATGCGTGCATCGACCCACTTGCGGTACAGCAATAGCGCCACAACAGGCCCCAGTACCAGTTGTGGCAACGCGACGATCAACCCAATCGAGGCCATCTGCAGCGGACGATAGTTCTGCAACGGGCCGAGATAACTGGCCGGTAGCAATGAGCTGGATAGCAGTACCACCAGCAATGACAGAAACAGAATGCAGCCCAGGCCCAGGTTGCGGCGCCCGAGGATCTGCAGCTTGATGAACGGCGAGGGGTGATACCACTCGGTCAACAAGTACACCGTCATCAGGGTCAGGCCCATCAGCAGGGATGCGGTGATCAACGGCGAGTGAAACCAGTCCAGTCGCATGCCCTGGTCCAGTGCGACGGTGATCAGGCCCAACGCCGGTACGCCGCAGGCCATGCCGGGCCAGTTGGCCTGGCGAAAGCGCGGGGTCTGGATGGGCTCCCGGGGCAGTCCCCAGGCGATCAAACCGGCGGCGATGAACGCCAGGGGGATGATCTGCCAATACACCCAGCGCCAGTCGTGCAGCCCATCCGTCCAGTTTCCCGCCAGCCAGATGGACAGGTTGGGCGCGAAGGTCGCGGTCATCGCATACAGCGCCAAACCATACAGTCGTATGGCCGGCGGCAGGAATTTCAGGGCTGCCATCATCAGCAAGGGGATCGTCGTGCCGCTGGCGATGCCCTGGGCAAAACGCAGGGCCAACAAAAGCTCCAGGTTGTGGATCAACGGCAAGAGCAAGGCGAGCAGAGTGCAAACAGAGAGCATCCACAATTCGAAGCGCCGCAGCGACAAGGTCAGGGCGAACCAGGCCGAAAAGGGCATGGCGATCAGTTCTCCGGCGCTGTAGGCCGTAGTCAGCCAGGAGCCGTCGTCGAAACCCAGGCCCAGAGCACCCCGGACATCCGCCAGCGCCAGGGCACCGACCCGGGTGTTCAACCCGGCCATCATGGCCGCGAGGAAAATGCCGACAAGGCCGACCAACGGCCGGAGGGAGGATTGGGGCCGGGGCGCTGCGTCAGCCGCTGCGCTGGCCGGCGACACGGCGGCGACGTTCATTGTTCGCCCTCCGGATCCCAGCCACCGCCCAAGGACTTGTAGAGATTGACCACGGTGAGCGTGGCGTCGGTGGTGCTGGCGTTGAGGCGGGTCTGACTGGCAAGCACGTTGAGTTGTGCGGTCAGCACGCTCAGATAGTCGGCGGCGCCTTGCTGATAGCCGCGCTCGGCTGCATGCAGGGCCTGCTGGTTCTGCTCGAAGGACGTCTGCAGTTCGTCGTGTTGGCGCTGTTGGGCGGCCCAGGCATCCAGGGCATTGTCCACTTCGTGCCAGGCCCGCAGCACCGTTTTGCGGTACGCAAGGGCGGCGCTTTTCTGCCGCGATTCATTCAACTCCAGGCGCTGGGTCAGTCGACCGCCCTGGAAAATCGGCAGGTAAACCGTCGGGCCGATGGAGAAGGTGTGTGAATCCCAGCTGCTGAGGTCGCCGCTGTTGAAGGCTTCCACGCCGAGGCGTCCCTTGAGACCGATCCGTGGATAGAAGTCGGCCTTGGCGACGCCGATGGCAGCGGTCGCGGCATGCAGCCGTGCTTCGGCGCGCAGGATGTCGGGGCGCCGGCGGGCCAGTTCGGAAGAAATTCCGACCGGTATGCGGCTGGGCAGCGTCGGCAAGGGCATCGCCGGGCCCAGTTGGGCGTCGAGCGTGCGAGGTTGCTCGCCCAGCAGCAACGCCAGTGCGTTCATCTGGGCATTGCGGCGCTGGCCCAGTTCCGGCAGCAGGGCCTTGATCGTCGCCAGTTGCGCGCGAGCGGTCGCGGTTTCGAAGTGGGTGGCGACGCCATTGCGCTCGCGGCTTTGCGCCAGGCCCAGGGTCCGCTCGGCGACGGAGAGGTTTTGTCGGGCGATGGCCAACTGCGCCTGGGTTCCACGCAGTTGCAGATAGGTTCGGGCCACTTCGGCGGACAACGCGACCCGGGCCGCTTCGCGGTCATACACGGTGGCTTCCAGGGTCGCCGCGGCGCCTTCACGAGCCCGTCGGGCCCGGCCCCATAGATCGATTTCCCAGCTGGCGTCAAAGCCAAGCTGCCAGAAATTGGTGGCGTCGGTAGGGGCACCCAAGGCAGCGAACTTGCCGTTTTCGCTGAGGGCCTCGCGGGTGTAGCTGGCGTAGGCACCCACATTGGGTTGCAACTGCGATGAGGTGATGCCCAATTGTGCCCGGCTCTGTTCGATGCGCTCGGAAGCCATTTGCAGATCGAGGTTGCCGACCTGGGCCCGTGATTGCAGCCGGGCCAGCGTTGCGTCGTTGAACAGCAGCCACCACTGAGATGGAACCGCAGCGCTGGAAACGCGGGGGACACCGGCATGCTCGGGCCGGGGCGTCAGTTGCACGGTGTCGAGGTCGTGCCCGGGTTTCGTGAAGTCGGGACCGACCATGCAGCCCGCCAGGGAAACGGCTCCCATGCCGATAAGGCCGATACTGAATCGTCTCAGGACGCGTTGGGGTGACTCGAAAAACGCCGACATAGCCAGTTACCCGGAAGGTTCACGGGCGAGCCGCCCGCCGTGAGTCCATGCTATTGAGGGCTGCTTGCGGACGCACTTCTACATCGGTTCAGAAAAACCATACGTCGGTGGCGACGGATTATACGAAGGTATGAGCAGGGGTGATCAGTGCCGCTGGCTGAGGGCGGTTTCGATACACTCCAGCAACTGGTCGGCTTCACAGGGTTTTGGCAGGCAGGCAATCAGACCAGGGGTGCCGACGCCCAGTTGCGAGACTTTTCCGGGGTAGGCGGTGATGAAAATGGTGGGTATCCTGAAACCCATCGCACCGAGTCGCTCGTGCAGCTCCACGCCACTCATGCCGGGCATCTGGATATCGGACACCAGGCAGTTCGTCCCGGCGGGGCCGGCGTTGTCGAGGAAGTCCAAGGCGCTGCAATAGGTGCGGACGGCATAGCCACTGGAGCGCAACAAGCTTTTGAGGGCGGCCCGAACGGATTCGTCATCATCGACGACTGCAATGGTTTGCGTGTTGCGTAGCTGGGTGTCTTCCATAAGGGTCGCTCGTGACAGCGCCTGTCGTGAAATACACGATACGCGGTCTCACAAGGCGCAGAAGTATACCTACGTATGACCGGTTAAGACCAAAGGGTCGTTTCGTTCTGCTCAATGCAAGCCGATGGAAAACAGCATGCAAATATTATGGGACGATGGTGAGCGTACCTTCTGTCGGCAACTGCGTTCGGGCGCGGAGGGCAAGTATTCTGTACTGGTTGCCCGACCCGCTGGCGAACAACCTCGCCCCGGCTGCCTGGGCCGCCTTGCTCATGAATTCGGCCTGAAGGACGAGCTGGAGAGCACCTGGGCGGTGCGACCGCTGGAGATGTTGCGCGAAGGTGCCCAGATGCATCTGGTGCTTGAGGACCCGGGCGGCGTACCGCTCATGCAACTGCTGATCGCGCCTATGGAAACCGCCACGTTCCTGCGCCTTGCCGTGGGTATCGCCGTGGCATTGGGCAAGCTGCATCGACAGGGTCTCGTCCATAAGGACATCAAACCCAGCCATATCCTGGTCAACTGCACCGACGGCCAGGCCCGGCTCACGGGTTTCGGCCTTGCCTCGCGCTTGCCCCGGGAGCGGCAGGCGCCCGAGACCCTGGCCGGCACGCTCGCCTACATGGCGCCCGAGCAGACCGGGCGGATGAACCGCTCGATCGATTCGCGCAGCGACCTCTATTCCTTCGGCGTCACCCTTTACCAGATGTTGACCGGCTCGCTGCCGTTCACCGCGTCCGATCCCATCGAGTGGGTGCACTGCCATATCGCAAGGAAGACCTTGCCGCCCAGCGAGCGGGTCGCCACCGTCCCCGAGATGCTGTCTCTCATAGTCATGAAGCTGCTCGCCAAGACCGCCGAGGAGCGTTACCAGACGGCTGCCAGTGTCGAGCATGACCTGCGGCGGTGCCTGGCGGACTGGCAACAACAGGGCCGCATCGCTGCCTTTACCCTGGGCGAACACGGCGCGTCGGATCGGCTGCTGATTCCGGAAAAACTCTATGGCCGTGAGCAAGAGGTCGACACCCTGGTCGCCGCGTTTTCCCGGATCGTTCAAAGCAGCTCACCGGAGCTGGTGCTGGTCACCGGTTACTCGGGCATCGGCAAGTCTTCGGTGGTCAATGAGTTGCACAAGGCGCTGGTGCCGCCGCGAGGCCTCTTCGCCAGCGGCAAGTTCGATCAGTACCGGCGCGATATTCCGTATTCGACTCTGGTGCAGGCATTCCAGAGCCTGGTGCGTACATTGCTGGGCAAGAGTGACGCAGAGCTGGCGACGTGGCGTGATGCCTTGCAGGAAGCGCTGGACGCCAACGCGCGGCTGATGACCGACCTGATTCCCGAACTCAAACTGATCATCGGCGAGCCGCCGCCGGTCACAAGTCTTGATCCACAACAGGAGCAACGTCGCTTCCTGCTGGTGTTCCGGCGCTTTATCGGAGTGTTCGCCCGTGAGGACCATCCGCTCGCGTTGTTTCTCGATGATTTGCAATGGCTCGACGCGGCGACCCTCGACCTGTTGGAGGACCTGCTCATCAGCTCCGATGTGCGACACCTGATGCTCGTCGGCGCCTACCGCAGCAACGAAGTGGATGTCCTGCACCCGCTGACCGCCAAGCTCCAGGCCATCCGCAGCGCCGGTGGCAAGGTCAGCGAGATCAGCTTGACGCCGCTGGCCAAGTCGCATGTCGAGCAGTTGATCACCGAGGCGCTGCAGGACGAGTCCTCACGTATCGAGCCCCTGGCGCAGATGGTGCTGGATAAAACCGCCGGCAATCCGTTCTTCGTGATCCAGTTCCTGCAGGCGCTCGCCGAGGAACATCTGCTGACCTACGACCATGAGGCGCGGCAATGGTGGTGGGACCCGGATCGTATCCACGCCAAGGGCTATACCGACAACATCGTGGACCTGATGGTCGGCAAACTGGTGCGCCTGCCGGAGGAAACGCAGCAGGCCCTGCAGCAACTGGCGTGCCTGGGTAACGTGGCTGACCTCAAGACGCTTTCGACTGCCCTGGACATTCCGCAGGAGCAGCTCAGGACCGTGCTCTGGGAGGCGATTCGCCAGGAGCTGGTGGAGCGATTGGACGGCGCCTATCGGTTCGTTCATGACCGCATCCACGAAGCGGCCTATTCGCTGATCCCCGAGGATTCACGTGCCGAGGCCCACCTGCGCATCGGACGCCTGCTTGCCGCGCAAACGTGCGAACAGGAACGGGACGAGGCGATTTTCGAAATAGTCGGCCAACTCAACCGTGGTGCTGCGTTGATCACCGACCTGGGCGAGCGCGAGCAACTGGCGCAATTCAACCTGATCGCCGGGCAGCGGGCCAAGGCCTCGACGGCCTATGCTTCGGCGCTGAGCTACTTCATTACCGGGATGCAGTTGCTGGATGAGGAGTGCTGGTCCCGTCGCCATGAACTGATGTTCGCATTGATGCTGAGTCGGGCCGAGTGCGAGATGCTGACCGGGCAACTGGAAGTGGCGGACGCGTGCCTGACCGCCCTGGCGGATCGCGCCACGACGGTGATCGAACGGGCCCGCGTTGCCTGCCTGCTGATGGATGTCTATTTGCTCCTGGACCGCAGTGACGGCGCAGTTGCGGTCTGCCTGGCCTATCTGCGGCATGTGGGCATCGAATGGTCGGCGCATCCGAACGACGCTCAGGTTCGCGAGGAGTATGAGCGCATCGGCTCGTTGCTCGGCGAGCGGGCTATCGAAGAGCTTATCGATCTGCCGCTCATGGACGATCCGACGTCCCTCATGACGCTCGACGCGTTGGGCAAACTCTTCGCGCCGGCCTTGCAAAGCGACGGCAATCTGGCGGATCTGTTGATCTGTAAAGCGGTCAACCTGAGCCTGGAGCGGGGCAACTGCGACGCATCTTGTGTGCTCTATGCCAATTTCTTCCGGGTCGCCGGCCGGCGCTTCGGTGACTACCAAATGGGGTTCCGGTTCGGCCAGCTCGGTTGTGCCCTTGTCGAGCAACGGGGCCTGACGCGCTTCGAGGCCAGCACCTACCTGTGCTTCTCGTGTTTTGCCGTGCGCTGGATGAGGCCGGTGGGGGAGTGTCGCGACCTGCTGCGCCGCTCCTTCGCAGCGGCGAACCGGATTGGCGATCTGCCCTACGGTGCCTATGCCGGCAACAACCTCGTCGCCGACCTGCTGTTCGCTGGCGAGTCGCTGCATGACGTACAAGGCGAGTCCGAACGGGGCCTGGCGTATGCAAGAAAGGTGGGATTCGGACTGGTCACCGATTTCATCGTCACGCAACTGACGCTGATCCGAATGCTCCGTGGCGAGACCCCCACCTTCGGTCGCCTGGACGACGGTGAGTTGAGCGAGTCTGTCAGCGAAGCCCACTTGTCCAGTAACCCGGACCTGGTGTTGGCCGAGTGTCTGTACTGGGTCCGCAAACTACAGGCGCGCTACCTGGCCGACGATGCCGAGGCCGCCGTCGAGGCGGCGGCCAAGGCCCACCGGCTGCTCTGGGTTTGCCAGGCGTTCTGCGAAGAAGCCGAGTATCACTTCTATGGTGCGTTGGCCAGGGCCGCCCGCTGCGACAGCGTCTCGCTGGACGAGCAGGCGCAGCACTTGATCGCCATGGCGGTCGACCACCAGTGGCTCGAGGCCTGGGCCCGGCAATGTCCGGAAAATTTCGCCAGCCGCGCCGCCCTGGTCGGTGCCGAGATCGCCCGGGTCGAGGGGCGGGTGATCGACGCCGAGCTGCTCTACGAGCAAGCCCTGGACGCCGCCCAGGCCAGCGGCTTTGTCCATGTCGAAGCGCTTGCCAATGAGCTGGCCTCGCGTTTCTATCGGGCGCGCGGCTTCGGCAAGATCGCCCGCGTCTACTTGCAGGATGCCTGTTACGACTACCTGCGTTGGGGCGCCGATGGCAAGGTGCGACAGCTTGAGGACACGTTCCCCGCACTCAGGACCGACGAGCCTGCGCCCGGTCCGACCACCACGATGGCGACACCGGTCGAACACCTTGACCTGGCCACGGTGCTCAAGGTCTCCCAGGCCGTGTCGGGCGAAATCGTCCTGGAAAAACTGGTCGACACAATCATGGGCACCGCGATCGAGCAGGCCGGTGCCGAACGTGGCTTGCTGATTCTGTTGCAGGACGGCGAACAGCGGATCGCTGCGCAGGTGACTGCCGGCGGCGCCACCACGCAGCTGCGACATGCGCCGGTGAGCGCAGCGTTATTGCCGGAGTCGGTTCTTTATCATGTTTTGCGCACCCGCGAGAGTGTGGTGCTGGACGATGCCCTGGTCGAAGCGCCGTTCGCCACGGATCCCTATATCCGTCAGCAGCACGTCCGTTCTGTCCTGTGCCTGCCGCTGACCAACCAGGCCAAGCTCGTCGGCGCGCTTTATCTGGAAAACAACCTGGCGCCCCAGGTCTTCAGTCCTGGCCGGATCGCCGTGTTGAAGCTGGTGGCCTCACAGGCCGCGGTTTCCCTGGAGAATGCGCGCCTGTACCGCGAGGTCGCCGAGCGCGAAGCGAAGATCCGCCGCCTGGTGGATGCCAACATCATCGGCATTCTCGTCTGGCACGCCGATGGACACATCATCGAGGCCAACGATGCGTTCCTGCGCATGTTGGGGTACCAGCGCGAAGACCTTGCCTGCGGCGGCCTGCGCTGGAGAGACCTGACCGTGCCGGAGTTTCGTGAACTCAGCGACCGCTCTTTGGCGCAGGCGTTGCTGACCGGACACGCCCGGCCCTACGAAAAGGAATATTTCCGGAAGGATGGCAGCCGCTTGCCGGTCATTGTCGGCCTGGCCCTGTTCGAAGCGGGTAGCAATGAGGGGGTTGCCTTCGTACTGGACCTGACCGAACGCAGGCAGGCGGAAGAAAAAATCCGTGAAAGCGAACGCCGCTATCGCGAGGTGCAAACCGAACTGGCCCATGCCAACCGTGTGGCGACCATGGGGCAATTGGTGGCTTCCATCGCTCACGAAGTCAATCAGCCGATCGCCGCCGCCATTCTCAACGCCAATGCGGCATTACGCTGGTTGAACGCCCAGCCACCGGACATCGACGAGGTCCGGCCGGTGCTGGAGCGCCTTATCCTCGACGCCAACCGAGCGGCGGATGTGTTGGGCCGGATTCGTGGGCATATCCGCAAGGCGCCGCCACAGAAGGGCCCGGTGGACATCAAAGCGGCCATCGAGGAGATGATCGAGTTTACCCGTGGCCAGATCATCAAGAGCGGCGCCTCGATACAGACACAACTCATGAACGGCTTGCCCTTGATTGAAGGCGACCGCGTAGAGCTGCAGCAGGTGCTGCTCAACCTGATCATGAATGCATTGGAAGCCATGGGCAGTGTCAGTGCCGGCGAGCGGCGGTTGGTGATCTGCGCGACGCTGGACGAGACGGACTGCGTGCTGGTCAGTGTGAGCGATACGGGCCCGGGGTTCGCCTCGCAAAGCACCGACCTGGTATTCACCTCGTTTTACACCACCAAGCCCACCGGCCTGGGGTTGGGGTTGTCGATCTGTCGCTCGATCGTCGAGGCCCATGGCGGTTGCCTGAGGGCGATCGCCAACCCGCCGCGCGGCGCCACCGTTCAATTCACGCTGCCCATCGCGCCCCTTTGAGGGCGTTGGCTTAGGCTCTGCATGAAAAGCCTAATACTTAGGTTTAAAGGCCATATATCAATCGGTCACCCAAACCAACCCACGTACAAATGAAACGCGATAACTCCCGGCGATATATTCCCCATCAAGGACTGCGGAGAATGTGTCGTGAACAACTTGACCGCCAGAGCAGCAGAGCAACTGTCATCTCTTCGTTCGATAGCGCTGATTTGCATGGCGCTCATCACGACGAGCGCTTTCTATCGCTTGAGCATGCCGATAGCCGAGCGTCACGGGTTCGCCGAGCCACGCCACTGTCACTCACGTCCGGCGCGCCTGGCGGAGGTTTCATTGCGGCCGGTCGATATCGAACAGCCTGCGGGTCACCTGCCGATAGGCGCACACCTGGTCAGCCCGCGTCGGTTCTACCTGCATCATGGGATCTATCTGGGCGGAGCAGACGTTGCCCACTATTCGGGATTCAGCGGTTCGCTCCGGCCGGGTCCCATCGAAGTGACGGATCTTGAGCATTTTGCCAACGGCAAGCCGGTCTGGATGCTTCAGGAACCCTGCAAATATTCCAGCGACGAAGTCGCTGATCGGGCGCGTTCGAGATTGGGTGAAAAGCAATACCGGGTCTTCTTCAATAACTGCGAGCATTTCTGCAGCTGGTGCACCAGGGGAGAAAGCTACAGTGCCCAGGTCGACGCCTGTTTCCATCGTCCCCATGCTCTGTTCGCGTTGATTTGCGCACTGGAACCCCACTGGGTGGCCTAGTGGCCTGTGCTAGAATTTTTTCCGTCCAGCCAAGAGGATCGTGCATGAACGGTAGTCCCTCGTCCCATGAGCCGGGCAGCAAGGATTCCATGGTGTTCGTGGTGGATGACGATGCCTCCATTCGCGATGCACTGAGCAATCTGCTGCGTTCGGTCGGGATTCGCGTCGAGACGTTTGCGTCCACTGCGGAGTTTCTCCAGCAACCGAAGACGGATTGTCCCAGTTGCCTGGTCCTCGATGTGCGACTGCAGGGCAGCAGTGGCCTGGACTTCCAGCGCCGGATGGCGGAGTCGGATTCGACTATTCCCATCATCTTCATCACCGGCCATGGCGACATCGAGATGTCGGTCAAGGCGATGAAAGCCGGCGCCGTGGATTTCCTGGCCAAACCCTTCCGCGAACAGGATCTGCTGGACGCGGTGACCGCCGCACTCCAGGCAGACACCAGGCGTCGCGAAATCCGGCAGCAGTCTGCCGACCTGCATGCCCACTATCAGACACTGACTGCCCGGGAAAAAGAGGTGATGGCTTTTGCGGTCAAGGGTCTGATGAACAAGCAGATCGCCGGGCAGATGAACCTGAGCGAAATCACCGTGAAGATCCACCGCGCCCACGCGATGAAGAAAATGCACGCCAAATCGTTCGCCGACCTGGTTCGAATGGCTGAGTCGCTGGGTATCGGGCCGAATCGCTGAACCTGTGGGCACCCGGTAATCTGCGTCTGACCACCCAATCCCTGTGGGAGCGAGCCTGCTCGCGATAGCGGAATGTCTGTCACGAAGATGTTGAACAGGCCGCCGCCATCGCGAGCAGGCTCGCTCCCACAGGGTTTGGCGTCATTCGCGGATGACTCTGGAATCCCATGAAGATAAAAATGAATTATCTGTAAAAAGTTTTATTGACTAAAAAATATTGTCGGGTAATTATTTCCCTGCATCTGCTGTCACGCAGAGTCATTTCCAGGGGCAACCCGATGAATCAGAACACCGCGCCTTCACTGGCCAGTCTTTATGTCGAGACGCATGAGTCGTCATCCGGCGCACGCTTTACCTCTTCGTTCATGCAAGGCTTTCCGGCCGAACCTCACCGTCGTGTCACCTGGCACAACTGGATGCGTGCGCCTTTCAATCAATGGGGCTTTCGCAATCTGGCGCGCCTGCGGCCTTCTATCGATGTGCAGGCCGGGGCAGGGCCGGCCAGCGTTCTGAGGCAGACGCCACGAGCGCTGGATGAACTGCACTTCAATAGCGAGTGCGGCTTGAGCATCAGCGTGATCGAGCATCTGGTGGCCAGCCAGACAGACGCATTCCTGGTCATGCAGGGCGACACCGTGCTGTTCGAGCGCTACTTCAACGGCCAGGTGCCCCAGGACCGACACGTCATGTTCTCGGTGACCAAATCGCTGATCGGCACCCTGGGCGAACAGTTGGTCAGCGACGGTGTGCTCGATCCAGCATTGCCCGCGGCCCATTACGTGCCGGAGTTCGAAGGCAGTGCCTACGCCGATGCAACCGTGCGCCAGTTGTTCGACATGGCCGTGGGCATCCACTACAGCGAGGTGTACGACGACCCGGATTCGGAGAGCTCCCAGTACGGTTATGCCTGCGGTTTCCAACCGGCGCCGGCGCAGTACGCCCAGTTCGAGTCGCTGTACCAATTCCTGCCGTCGCTGCGAAAGCAGGGCGATCACGGTGGTTTCTTTCACTACGTGACGGCCACCACCGAAGCCCTGGCCTGGGTCATGGAGCGCGCCAGCGGCAAGGCTTGTCATCACCTGCTGGAAGAGGTCTGGAGCCAGTTGGGGTGTGAGCGCGACGGCTACTTCATGGCCGACCCATGGGGTCGCAGCGTGGCCGGTGCCGGTTTCAACGCCACCTTGCGCGACATGGCGCGCTTCGGTCGCCTGCTGGCCAATGACGGCCGTTACGAAGGGCGCCAGCTGCTGTCGCCCGAGACGGTCGCGCGCATCGCCGCCGGCGCCGACCCGGCGATCTACGCCACATCCCCCGACTTCGAAGCCTGGACCCCCGGCGCCTCCTACCGCAGCCAGTGGTACGTCTTCAACGATCACAGCCAGGCGCTCATGGCCGGCGGCATCCATGGCCAGTACCTGTTCGTGGACAAGCCATCCGGCGTGGTGATCGTCAAGCAATCGTCCCTGAACGAAGCCGTCAGCCCGTTTGACGGGGACAGCGTGCGAATGCTGCGCGCCATCGCGGCGCACCTCGGCGACTGACCACGCTTCCCGATTACAAGATCGCGTTCCATTCACCTGGCCCTGCCAGGTGTTGGCGACGTTCTGCGCCGCCATTCACTGCCCTGTAACAACAATAAATCACACAGGAGCTTCACATGGTTTCCATGACGCGTTTATCTCGAACGTTCCTGGCGGTCGGGCTACCCCTGACCGCCCAGGCCACGCTGGCGGGCTATACCTTTGAGGACGGCAACCTCAAGGGGGAGGTCAACGTTACCGCCGGCGGCGCGGCCATCTTCACCCGCAACGTCAACTTCGGCGCTGGCCGTGTCGACATGCGCAGCCGCAAGAATGGCGGCAGCAAAATCGACTGGCAGGAGTTCTACGTCAAACCAGGCGTCAAGCTGGAGTACGCCTTGCAGCCGGACTTCAGCCTGCTGGCCGGCGGCTCGCTGGTCGGGGCGACGACCTTCGGCGATGGCGATGCCGGCGGCTTCACCCGCAGCTCCGATGGCGAGGTGGCCAGCGAAGAACTCTATGGTGGGTTCCGGGCCGGGGAGTGGACGTTCACCGCCGGCCGCCAGAACTACATGATCGGCACCGGCTTCATCGTCATGGACGGCAACCTGGATCAGCTCAAGGACGGCGCCTACTGGCTTGCACCGCGCAGTGCCTTCAAGGATTCGGCGGTGCTGGCCTGGGATCACGGCGCCTTGAAAACCCAGGCGTTCACCCTGCGCACCGACGATGACCTGGGTGACTTCCGGATGACCGGGGCCAACCTCGACTATAACCTCGACGATCAGGTGACGCTCGGCGCCATGGCCATGAAGGTCAATGCCCTAGGCCCCAGGGGCGCCACGCCGCTGCGTCGGGACGGCATGCAGGTGTACAACCTGCGGGCACTCAACGCCAAGGTCCCGGGGTTGCCGGCCCTGACCCTCAACGCCGAATATGCGTTGGAACGCGGCAACGGCGAAGGCGTCGAGTATGATGCCAAGGCCTGGTATGGCCAGGCGGACTATGCCTTCGACGCCTTGCCGTTGACGCCGGTCGTGGGTTACCGCTACGCGAGCTTTTCGGGTGATGACAACCTGGCGGACAACCGCCAGGAGTCCTGGGACCCGCTCAGCAAGGGCTATATCGATTGGGGCACCTGGCTGGTAGGGGATGTCGTCGGCAACTATCTGCTGTTCAACAGCAACGAAAATGTTCAGCAGTTCTCGATCAAGACCCACCTCAACGAAACCCTCAACCTGGGGGCCATCCACTATCAGTTCTGGCTGGACGAAAAGAACTACATGGGGACGGCGGTCAGTGACCGGCGTTTTGCCGATGAAAGCGTCGTGTTCCTGGATTGGGCGCCGTCGAAGGCGTTGGTTTCCTCGCTGTCCTATAACTGGGTCAAGCCGATGGCCGCGGCCAAGCAGGTGTTTGGCAACGACCGGAAATTCAGCGCGCTGGAATTATCGTTCACCTATCGCTATTGATGCCGCGAGCCTTCGCGGCCGCGCTGGAGTGTTTTGCCATGAACAAGTCTTTGCGTAACACGGTGTTGGGTGCTTTCGTTTCGTTGCTGGCCAGCGGTGCATGCGTGGCTGAAGAGCGGACGGTGCGAATCTATAACTGGATCGAGTACCTGCCGCCGGAAATCCTCAAGAGCTTTCAGGAAGAAACCGGGATCCGCCCGATCTATGACGTGTTCGACAGTGTCGAGACCCTGGAGTCCAAGCTGCTGACCGGCAACTCCGGGTATGACGTGGTGTACCCGGGCAGTTCCAATGTCAGTCACTTGATCGCCGCCGGCGCCGTCCAGCCCCTGGACCGCAGCCAACTGCCAAGCTGGCAGCAACTGGACCCGGAGTTCATGAAAGGCCTTGAAGCCGTGGGGGATCCGGGCAACCGCTATGCGGCGCCGTACCTGTGGGGCACGACGTTGATCGGCTATAACGTCGACAAGGTCCGGCAGGTGCTGGGGGCCGATGTGCCGATAAATAGCTGGGACATCATCTTCAAGGAAGAGAACCTGGCCAAACTGGCCAGTTGCGGGGTCGGTTTTCTCGATGCCGCCAACGAGATCGTGCCCATTGCCTTGCACTATAAGGGGCTGGACCCCAATAGCCAGAAACGTGAGGACTACCCGCAGGCACAGGCGGCGATGGCCAAGATCCGGCCGTTCATCTCCTACTTCAACTCATCACGCTACGGCATGGACCTGGCCAATGGCGACGTCTGCATCGCCGTAGGCTGGTCAGGCGGCGTGGCGCTCGCCAAGCGCCTGGCCGACGCTGCAGGCAAGGGCGTCAACGTGGCAATGGCACTGCCCAAGGAAGGTGCGCCGATGTGGTCTGACGTGATGATGATTCCCACCAACGCGCCCCATACCCAGGAGGCCCATGCGTTCATCAATTACATCATGCGGGCCGATGTCATCGCCCGTATCAGCAACAAGATCGGTTACCCCAACCCCAACAAGGAGGCCACCGCGCTGGTGAATTCCGAGGTCCGTGACAATCCTGCGATGTATATCCCGGATGACGCGCGCAAGACGCTGTTCGCCCTGGAGCCCATGCCGGCGGCAATCGAACGGATCCGTACACGGACCTGGACGGCGATCAAGACCAATCGCTGATCCGGGCTGTAAAAATTGTGGGAGCGGGCTTGCTCGCGAGGCGGTTTATCAGTCGACTCTGCAGTGGCTGACCCACCGCCATCGCGAGCAGGCTCGCTCCCACAGGGATCAGCGCCGGACGCAGAATACGTGTCCACTGAAGAGCCCGTGTGGGAGCGAGCCTGCTCGCGATGGCGCTCTGTCAGGTCTTCCTTCAGGCACGCATCCCTTGGAACAGCAGCTCGGTAATCCGCTTGACCTGGGCTGAATGCGCCTCGATGTCCGGTTGTTCCTGGTTGACCAGCCTGAACAGCTGCAGGTGTGAATAATCGTTCAACAGGAAGGCGGCCAGCTCGACGTCGAGGTCGGCGCGCAGCTTGCCGGCTTGCTGCAGTTCCTTGATCAGGCCACTGATCTCAGCCCTGAGCGCATCGTTCATGGCGCGATAGCCGTCCGGCAATCCGCCGTCGCCGCCAAACAGAATCAAGGGCAGTAATTCGCGCCACAGGCTGGGGTGCATGACCTCCAGGGCGTAGCCCGTCAGCAGCCGTTCCAGGTAACACAGCGCCTCGACCGGATCCTCGATTTCAGGGACCTGCAACCGGGTGTCCTTGAGCGCACGCTGGTCGGCCTCGTGGAGGATCTCCAGGATGATCTCCTGCTTGTTGCCGAAGTACTTGAACACGGTAGGGGCTGATACACCGGCCTGGCCGGCGATCTGTTCGATGGTGGTGTTCTGGAAGCCCTGGCGCTCGAACAGTTCGATCGCCGCCTTGCTGATGGCTTGGCGTCGTTCGGCTTTTTGACGTTCACGCAGTCCGCTCACGGGAGGTCCTTGTCACTGGAAAAGAGGGCATTACAGCCCCCGGGATCCATGCAAAATACTTAACTCGATAAAATATTTAAAGCGTTTATTTGGATGCTGGCAGTTTAGTGCGAACGCTCTGCAATGCACCTTGGATGAGGGGTATATGGCCAAATGCTAGGTAATTTATGACGAGATCAGGCACAAAAGGAGCGCTTACAGATAATTCAGCGAGCAAGTGAGACGGGTAACGTGGCGCACCGTTTCTGCGTAGCGTCTGTTCCTCGGTACGTTCAATGTCGATTAAAAAGAGAACAAGAAAATGACCAGCCCCAGTTTCAAGGATTCGAACGGCCATCTGGCACAGGGCTTCAAGCCTCGTCACGTCACCATGTTGTCCATTGCCGGAATCATCGGTGCAGGTTTGTTCGTGGGTTCGGGGCATGCCATTGCGGCAGCGGGGCCGGCGGTGTTGCTGGCCTACCTGTTCTCCGGCCTGCTGGTGGTATTGGTCATGCGCATGCTCGGTGAAATGGCGGTGGCCCGCCCGGACACCGGCTCGTTCTCCACCTATGCCGACCAGGCCATCGGGCGCTGGGCCGGCTTCACCATCGGTTGGCTGTACTGGTGGTTCTGGGTCCTGGTGATTCCCATCGAGGCGCTGGCCGCCGGGCATGTGTTGAACCAGTGGTTTCCGTCTGTCGATGCCTGGCTGTTCGCTTCGGTATCGATCGTGGCCCTGGCCGTGACGAACCTGTTCAGCGTTTCCAAGTATGGCGAGTTCGAGTTCTGGTTCGCGATGGCCAAAGTCGTGGCGATCATCGGTTTCATTTCCCTGGGGTTCGCTGTCCTGATGGGCTGGATTCCCGAGCGGGAGGCCAGCGGCCTGAGCCGCCTGATGGAAGAACATGGCGGCTTCGCGCCCAATGGTTTGTCGGCGGTGGTCGGGGCCTTCATCACTATCATGTTCAGCTTCATCGGGACCGAGGCGGTGACGATTGCGGCGGCCGAATCCGATAACCCTGCGCAGAACATTGCCAAGGCGACCCGTTCAGTGATCTGGCGCATCGGCGTGTTCTATCTGCTGTCGATCTTTGTGGTCATCTCCGTGGTGCCGTGGAACGATCCGCAGCTGGCTTCGGTGGGCTCTTACCAGCGGGCGCTGGAACTGATGAACATCCCCCATGCCAAGTTCCTGGTGGATGCCGTGGTATTGATCGCGGTGGCCAGTTGCATGAACTCCTCGATCTACATCGCCTCGCGTATGCTCTATTCGCTGGCGCGGCGCGGTGATGCGCCAAAGGCTCTGAAGGTGACGTCGGGAGACGGCGTCCCGCGTTCCGCGGTGATTGCCAGTACTGTGTTGGGGGCGGGTATCACGCTGTTCAGCTACTTCATGCCCGCCGGCCTGTTTCAATTCCTGCTCGCCAGTTCCGGCGCCATCGCGTTGCTGGTGTACCTGGCGATTGCCATCTCCCAACTGCGCATGCGCCGGCTGCTGCGCCGCCAGAACGTCGAGTTGACCTTCCGCATGTGGCTGTTTCCGTGGCTGACCTGGTTGGTCATCGTGTTCATCTGCGCGGCGCTGGGGGTGATGATGGTGACGCCGGAGCACCGTAGCGAAGTCAGCTCGACCCTCGGCCTGGCACTGATCATTTCCTTTATCGGGCTGGTCACGTCGCGGCAGCAGCCGCAGGTGGAGAGGGCGGCTTCCCTGGGATAGCCCAGGGAAAAGTCAGATGAAACACCTGTGGCGAGGGGATGAATCCCCTCGCCACAATGGAAGTCTTTTCCCCGATCTGTTTCACCTCTGAAACACCCTCCTGAAGTCCGCTCCTCCGCCCGTCACCCTGCCTGTAAACCCTCTCTGCCGATCTGGCACTAACCCGCGCGGGCGTTGTCAGTAATTGGCGCGCCGGAGTGGCGTCACGTCAGCTGTATCGATGGGCTTCTCAAACGCCTTTGGGCAAAAACTCGCGATGGATTGCGTCCTGGACCGACTATATTTTTGCGGGTTGCCATTCTATGGGGCTGCTTCTCGATCCTCGTCACGACATCGATGCTGCGTTATTGAGCTACCGCCGGGTGTTCTGGTCCCTGGCGCTGTTCAGCGGCGTTATCAATCTACTGGTGCTGGTACCGTCGCTCTACATGATGCAGGTGTACGACCGGGTCCTGACCAGTCGCAACGAAACCACCTTGTTCATGCTCACCTTGATCGCTCTGGGCCTGTTCATGTTCAGCGCCTTGATCGAGTGGGTACGCGGCGAGGTGATGATTCGCATGAGCGCGGGGCTGGACGACGCCCTGGGCGAACGGGTTTTCGATGCGGCTTTTGCCCGCAGCCTGCGCGAGCACAACGCCAACCCGGCGCAGGTGCTCAGCGACCTGGCGACGCTGCGGCAGTTGATTACCGGGCAGGGGCTGATCGCCTTGCTCGATGCGCCGTGGCTACCGATCTTCCTGTTGGTGGCGTTCATTTTTCATCATTGGTTCGGGGTGCTGACCCTGGTGCTCGCCCTCGTGCTGATCGGCCTGGCGCTGTGGGGCGAACTGGCAACCCGCACGCGCCTGGGCGAAGCCAACCGACTGGGCGTGCAGTCGGCCGCCTATGTCAATAGCACGCTGCACAATGCCGAAGTCATCCAGGCTTTGGGCATGCTCGGGCCGTTGCGTCAGCGCTGGAGCCTGTTGCAACAACGCATCATCGCCGCCCAGGCCCATGCCAGTGACCGCGGCGCCCGTATCACCGCGATGACCCGTTTCGTGCGCATCTCCGGCCAATCCCTGTCGCTGGGGCTGGGGGCATTGCTGGTGCTTGAAGGGCAACTGTCGGCAGGCATGATGATCGCCATGTCGCTCCTGCTGGGGCGGGCCCTGGCGCCCGTGGAAATCGCCATCGGTTCGTGGAAGCAGTTCAATGCCGGGCGCCAGAGTTATCAGCGGCTGAGCCTGCTCCTCGCCCAGCATCCCCGTGATCGCCTGCGCATGCCCTTGCCGCCACCCACCGGTGCGGTGCGTCTGGAGCAGTTGTACGTCGGCCCACCCGGCGCCGCGCAGCCGATTCTGCGGGGAATCAATTTCCATCTTGAAAAGGGGGAGGTGCTCGCCGTGGTGGGCCCAAGCGCCAGCGGCAAGTCCACCCTTGCCAGAGCACTGGTCGGCGTATGGCCGCCCCTGGGTGGATCGGTGCGCCTGGACGACGCCGAGATAAGCCAGTGGTCCCATGATGCCCTCGGGCCCCACCTTGGGTATCTACCCCAGGACATCGAGCTGTTCGACGGCAGCGTGGCCGACAACATCGCCCGTTTCGGCGAACAGGATGCCGACAAGATCATCGCCGCCAGCCGTCACGCCGGCATCCACGAGATGATCCTGAGGTTTCCCAAGGGCTATGACACGCCGCTGGGGCCCGGGGGGCTTGGCTTGTCCGGTGGACAGAAGCAACGCCTCGGCCTGGCCCGTGCGCTCTATGGGCGCCCGGCGCTGATCGTGCTCGACGAGCCGAATTCCAACCTCGATGAAGCCGGCGAGCTGGCCCTGGTGCAAGCCATCGCCGTGCTCAAGGCGGCGGGCAGTACGGTGGTGCTGATCACCCACCGGCCCAGTGTGCTGGCGATGGTCGACCACATCCTCGTGCTCAAGGACGGAATCCAACAGGCATTCGGCCCCCGCGACCGGGTGCTCAAGGCGCTGATGCCAGGGCCGCGACCGGCTGCGGTGAGGGAGGCTGGCGAAGATGCATGATCTGACTCCGAATCCACACGCGTATAGCGAGCAGGGGAGGAGCCTACGCAACGTCAGCGCCTTGCCCGGTGCCAGTACCGATGCCGGCGGTGCGGCGCGTTATGGCGTGGGTTTCCTGGTGCTGGCATTGGGCGGTGCGTTGCTCTGGGCCTGCCTGGCGCCGCTGGACCAGGGTGTCGTCGGCAGCGGCACCGTGGTGGTGGCGGGTGAGCGCAAGGCAGTGCAGTCGCTGGTGGGGGGCGTGGTGGAAAAGCTGCTGGTCAGCGATGGCGATCGCGTCAGCCAGGGGCAGTTGCTGGTGCAGCTCAATACCGTGCAGGCGCAAGCGCAGTTGGACGTGACCCTGGGCAAGTTGCTCAACGACCGCAGCATCGAGGCACGCCTGATTGCCGAGCGTCTGGGCAGCGCCGAGATCCAATGGCCCGAGGACCTGCTGGCCCGTGCCGATGAACCGCGGGTCAAGGCGGCCATGGCGTTGCAGAGCCAATTGTTCCTGAGCCGCCGCGCTGAGCTGGGCAGCCGCTTGCAGATCATCGAGCATGAAGTGGCGGCGCTGGAGCAACAACTGCTCGGCTACGAAGGGGTCAAGCGTAACTACGACGCGCAGATGCGCTTCCAGCGTCAGGAACTGGAGGGCCTGCGGGACCTGGCGCGCGAAGGCTATGTTCCGCGCAACAAACTCTTCGAGGCCGAGCGCAACGCCGCCCAATTGGCCGGTCAGATTGCTTCCGGGATCGGCGATGTCGGCAGGACCCGCCAATCGATCAACGAAAGTCGGCTCAAGGCTTTGCAGGCGCAGCAGGAGTTCCGCCGCGACGCCGAGACCCAGCTCAGCGAAGTGTCCGCCGAGGCGGCGGGTTACGCCGATCAGATCCGCGCCTTGCAATTCGAAGTCGACAACGGTGCGATTCGCGCGCCGGCGGCCGGGCAGGTCATGGACTTGAGCATTCACACGGTCGGTGGCGTCGTCCAGGCCAGCCAGACCCTGATGCAAGTGGTACCGCTGGATGCGCCGATGGCGATCACGGCGCGGTTCGAGCCGCTGATGGCCAACAAGCTGCGGCCGGGGCTGCCGGTGCATGTGCATTTTACAGCGCTGCAGCGGGTGGATACGCCGACGGTCACGGGCACGGTCAGTACGGTGTCGGCGGATCAGTTGATCAACGAACAGACGCACCAACCGTACTTCTCTGCCAAGGTCGAGATTCCCGCCGACACTGTCGCCTCGCTGCAGGCCGCCGGCCTGTGGGTGCGTCCCGGCATGTTGGCCGATGTCACGGTGGTGACCGGCGAACGGACCCTGATGAATTACCTGATGAAACCTTTGCGTGAACGCTTGCTCGCTGCCTTCAAGGAGGAATGAGCATGACTGGCCGGCGCTTTTATCGCTCCCGTGTGTTGTTGAGCCTGTATACCAGTTGGGTGGCGATCAGCCCCACATGGGCCGCCGAGGGTGGCCTCAGTCTGACCGCGGCGTACGATGCCTCTCGGCTGAATGACCCGACCCTGCAATCGGCCACCCATGCCTTCGATGCTTCGCGCAACGAAGAGGCCATCGGTCGCGGTGGCCTGTATCCGCAGGTATCCCTGACGTCACGCTATGGCTACGGCGGACGTACCGACGGTGGTGACGACAGGAGTTACGTCAACAGCAACGACTACCAGGCGAACAGCGTCACCCTGGCAGCGCAGCAACCGCTTTATGACAAGGGCCGCTGGGCGGCTTATCAAGAGGGCAAGGCTCGCGGGCAACTGGGTAGCCAGTTGTTCGATGTCGCCGGCCAGACTTTGTACGACCGGGTAGCCAAAGGGTATTTCGATGTGGCTCGGGCGGAGAATGAAATCAAGTTGATCGCCCAGCAGAAGGCGGCCATCAACGGATTGGTCATCCAGAGCAAAAAACTTTACGAGGGGGGCCAGGGTGCGATCACCGACATCGATGAGGCCCAGGCACGGCTCGATCTGGTCGAGGCCCAGGAGGCCGAGGCCCAGGCTCGTCGGGTGGCGGCGTTGCGGGCCTTGTCTGGCCGGGCCAGCGTGCCCATCGACGATATCCAGCCGATGCGCGAGGAACTGCCTCTTGGCAGCCCGATTCCGCCGGAACAGGATCTGCGCTACTGGACGGCCATCGCCCGTGACGCCAGTCCCGAACTGGCGGCCCGCCTGGCGGCGGTGAAAGTGGCCGAGGCCCAGGCCGACAGCCAGCGCGCGGGGCATTACCCGAGCCTGTCGCTGACCACTCAGTTGACTCGCCGGGAGACCCGTCAGTATCAGGAACTCGATCCGCGCCAGGACACTTATTACGTGGGAGTGCAATTGGATATTCCGCTGTATCGCGGCGGTTCGGTGCGTGCTTCGGTAGCCAAGGCCGAAGCGCAACTGGCCGGTGCCCAATCGGACTATGACGTGCAGCGTCAGCAATTGGCCGAGAACATCGAGACCGATTACCTCGGCGTGGTGGCCGGGTTCGCCAAGAGCAAGGCGATGCAGCGCGCGGTGGAGTCCAACCAGCGCGCATTGACGTCGACGGAGAAAGGCTTCCAGGGCGGCGTGCGGTCCACCGTGGACATTCTTGATGCCCAGCAGCGGGTGTTCCAGGCCCGTCGGGATCTGCTCAATACCAAGCTCGATATGCTGCAAAGCTATGTCAGCCTGCACACCCATACCGGCCAGATGAACCGCGCGGTGCTGGAGCAGGTGCAACGGTTGTTCTGAGGTTTCGGGTGGGCAGGTTCGTCGAGGGCGCCTGGGCCGCCGTCATCGCGAGCAGGCTCGCTCCCACATGGATCTATGGTGTACACGGACCCTGTGGGAGCGGGCTTGCTCGCGAAGGCGGTGGGTCAGCTTGCAATGATGTTGGCTGTGCCGCCGCCATCGCGGGCAAGCCCGGCTCCCACAGGGGATTGGTGGTGGACATGAGTCCCGCGGCCAACCCGGACATTGAGCTATCATGCTCACTTTCCCAGCGACCGACCGATTCCCATGACTGCCGTAACCGACACCCTGCTGCACGCGCTCGAAGCCTGCGACATGCTGATCATCGACGGGCTGCACGCCTTTGATTTTTCCCTCGACGAACAGGAACAGTTGCACGTCGAGTGCATGAACGGCCGCACACTCGCGCATTGGCGCTTTACGCCCGCGCAGATGCAGGCCGCGACGTTCGAACCGGCTTCGAAACACTGGATCATTTCCAGCGATTCGGGCGACCACCACCTGGAGTGCGTGGAAGCGATCAGGGGCCACAACGAGGAGGATGACGAACATGAAGATGCGTAACCTCTGGCCATTGTTGATGGCCGGCAGTGTGGGCACCATGGCCATGCAGGCCAGCGCCAATGAGTCCTATCAATTGCTGGTGGGCTCCTATACGGCGGGCCAGAGTCAGGGTGTCTACCGGCTGCAGTTCGATAGCCGCACCGGCCAACTCGATGCCAAGCCTTTGCAGGTGATCAAGACCGACAACCCTTCGTGGCTGACTCTGTCTGCGGACATGAGCCGCCTGTTCGTGGTCAACGAGAATGGGCCGGGGCAGAAGGATCCGGTGGGCAAGGTCAGCAGTTATGCCATCGACCCGACGACCCACGCACTGAGCCTGATCAACCAGGTGCAGACCCTGGGCAATGAGCCGACTCACTCCAGCCTCAGCGGCGATGGCCAGCATCTGCTGGTCAGCAACTATTCCGTGGTGGAGGATCCGGGCGGTACGCTTGCGGTGTTGCCCGTGGGGGCCGATGGCAAGCTGGCACCCGTCGTGCAGTTGAGCAGTCACCAGCCAAGCCGGGTCAACCCCGAACGGCAGATGTCGGCCCATGTGCATTCGGCCGTGTCGTCGCCCGACGGCAAGTACGTGTTCGCCAACGACTTGGGGGCGGACAAGGTGTTCGTCTATCGCTACGACCCCAAGGCCAATCCCGAGCTGCCGCTGACTGCTGCCGACCCGGCATTCGTGCAACTGCCGCCCGGCAGCGGACCGCGTCACCTGCTGTTCAGTGCCGACGGCAAGCACGCCTGGCTGACCCTGGAAATGACTGCGCAAGTGGCGGTGTTCGATTACCAGGACGGTCGCCTGGTCCAGCGCCAACTGGTTGACCTGGCGGCCGGCAAGCCCCAGCCGGCAAGGGCCGCTGCGGCCTTGCACGCTTCGAAGGATGGCAGGTTCCTGTATGTCAGCAACCGCGGCACCAGCAACGAAGTGCTGGTCTTCGCCATCGATCCGGTGGCCGGCACGCTGAAAGAACTGCAACGCCACTCCGTCGAGGGCGATCATCCGCGGGAGTTCAGCCTCGATCCGAGCGGGAAATTCCTGTTGGTCGCGAACCAGAAGAGCAATCAGATCGTGGTATTCGCACGCGATCCAAAGACCGGTCTGCTGGGTAAATCGGTGCAGAAACTGCCGATGGATGCGCCAAGCGATATGAAGTTCATCCAGCCTCGATAAGGGACAGGCCCCGTTGTTCGGGGCCTGCGCGGTTATATCAACGGGACTGATATTCGCTAGCATTGCAAAGCATTTCTAGACGAGGCGCCTCGGCGCGTAAGTTTGCTTCACGGCCCAACCGGGCAAGACAGCCAACTGAATCCGAGGAATACCGCCATGAACCTGAACCTCTTCTCCATCATCGCCGCATCCGCCATCTCTGCCACCGTGGCGCTGCCGGCCAATGCCAGCATCGAGATCAGCGACAAGAAGAATCGTACCCAGAGCTACACCGAGAAATACCTGCAACAGAGCGCCAACTTCTACGCTGCACTGGATCACAAGACCCAGCACTGAGCGCATAGTAACGATTGAAGCCTGCGATCTTTTCGTCTTCGCATTGAGAGAAAAGATCGCAGGCTTCGTCATGTTCCCCAATCGCTTCAGTCCGTTCTGAAGAATCCGCTGTAATATCACATAGCCATGTGTTTAAATTTGACGCTGAAAAATTGACTCCTTCTTCCATAAGGATCGACACCATGGCGATGCGTCTGGCAATGATGCTGCTGTTTCTCTATTCCGCCCCGATTGTTTCGGCTGCCCAGCCCGTGCCAGGCGAGCCGGAAGCGGCGCGTGAGCGATTACTGAGCTTGCTGCAAGACTGATTGAGTCGGTCAAGCCACAATCCTTGTGGGACAGAGCAGGCTCGCTCCCACAAGGTCCACAGGTGTTCAGCAGTCCTACTTGACCTCCACCGTACTCAACCCATTCCCCTGGCGATGCACCTGGATCTGCACGGGGATCCGTTCGTGCATTTCCTGCACATGGGAAATCACCGCGACCTTGCGGCCTTGAGCCTGCAAGCCGTCGAGGGCGTCCATCGCCAGTTGCAGCGACTCGGGGTCGAGGCTGCCGAAACCTTCGTCGATGAACAGCGACTCGATCCTCAGAGTGCTGGAAGCCATCGAGGCCAGGCCCAGCGCCAGGGCGAGGGAGACCAGGAAGGTTTCGCCCCCCGACAATGAATGCACCGAACGCAATTCATCGCCCATTTCCATATCCAGCACCAGGAGCCCGAGCATGCTGCCGCCGCGCTTGAGCCGGTAGCGACGCACCAGTTGCCGCAACTGGACGTTGGCGTGATGCACCAGCAAGTCGAGGTTGTAGGCCTGGGCCAGTTTACGGAAGCGGTCCCCGGTGGCCGAGCCGATCAGCGCATCCAGCCGGGCCCAGCGCTGATACTCGGCATAGGCCTGCTCGATCTGCAGGGCCAGTGCCTGGTTGGCGCTTTGGCGGCGCTGGTCTTCAGCCTGTTCGGCGCGCAGTTCGGCGCAACGTTGTTCGCTGGTGGAAAATTGCTGCTGCAGTTGGGTGAGGGTGTCGGCCAGCTGTTCAGGAGACAGGTTGCCGTTGTGCTGGGCCTGATGATTCTGCAGCCGCTGTTCCCGCTCGATCAACAGTACGCGGGCCTGTTCGATGGCCTTCTCACTGTTGAGCAAGCGCTGGCGCAGTTGGCCGACCTGTTGCTCATCGAAGGCGAGCAAGGCTTCGAGGGCTACATCGTCCAGTTCAGGATGGGACGCACGCCATTGAGCGATACCGGCCGCCAGCGCCTGATGTTCTGCGTCCAGGGACTGTGCCTGCTCCTGTCGGGCTTTGAGTTCGGCGGCCAGTTGCACCAGGCTGTTGCGTAATTCGTGCAAGTGCTGATTGGCCGCCGCCTCGGCGGTGCGCGCCTGTTCCAGCGCCTGGTCGAGTTGTAGCTGCCATTGTTCGGCGCTGCTGTGGTCACCGAGTAATTGTCTGAGTGCCTGCTGGCAGGTCTGTTGTTGTTCGGTCAGGCCCTTGAGTTGCTGTTGCGCCGATTCCAGTTGCTGGACGCGGGTCTGTTGGCGATCCTGCTCCTTTTCCAGGGTCTGCTGACGCTGAAGCTGTTCGCTGAGTTCGTCGCGCTGCTGTTCCAGCTGCTCCAGGCGTTGGGCTATTTGCCGGTCGAGCTGCATGAAGGTCGCGGCGGGCTCGGTGCGCAGGGCTTGCAAAGTGTCTGTCGGCAACAGGTTACTGAAATGGCTCAGTTCGTCGTCCAGGCGCTGGCGATCCCGGTCCAGTTCCTGCTGCTGATTGCTCAGGTGCTGTAATGCCTGTTGGCTCGCCGTTTCAGCATGGCGCAGATGCTGGGACAGACGGGCGGCGTCCTGTTGCAGAGTCAGCAGGACGGCTTGTCGTTGTTCGTCCTGGGTAATGCGTTGGTGCAGTTGGGCGTTCTGCTGGGCCAGCCAGGCGTCGCGCTTGACGGTGTCCTGGGCCAGCAGTTGCACGGACAGCGGGTGGGCTTCGAGGCTGGGGGCCAGATCCTGTTGCTGGGCCACCAGTTGTTCCTGCTGCTGTTTCAACTCCTTGAGTTGGGCCATGACCCCGCTGTATTGCGCACGTAGGTCGATGACTTTTTCATTGAGCTGGTCGACGGCTTTACGCGCGTTGGCTTCTTCGTTTTCATCGTGGCGACCGAGGCTTTGCAGCAGTGCTTCAGGCTGATGATAAGGATGCTCGACGCTGCCGCACACCGGGCAAGGCTGCTCGTCCTGCAGTTGCGCGCGCAACTGCTCGACGCTTTCGCTGCGGGCCAGTCGTTGGCGCTCCAGCAGTTCGCGAGTCACGCTCAGGGTCTGTTCGGCAACCGCCAACTCGGCCTTCGCTTCGCCGCCTTCGCGCACCAGTCGGTCGCGTTCCTGTAGCGCCTGTTGCTGGCGTTGTTCAAGCTCGGCGCCGCGTTTGTCCAGCTCTTGCAGGCTGGCCCATAACCGCGTGAGGTCCTCGAAGGCTCGTTGTTGTTTGCGATTGTCTTGCAGCAAATTGCCGAGCAATTGGATCTGTTCGGCGACGGCTTCGGGTTCGGCGCCGGCCTCCTTGTACAGCACTTCGAGCTCTTGCCGACGGGCCACCAGTTCCTCGGCTGCGCGGGTGGCGCTGGCTTGCAGCGCCGCGAGTTCAGCCTGGCCCTTGTTCAAGCGATTGCCGATCAGCATCAACTGTTGCAGGCGATCACGGTAGGCTTTCCAGGCGTCGCTCAGCGGCGCGAGATGGCTGCTTTGCTCAAGCTCGCTGGCGATGCGCTGCAGGCGCGCGGCTACTTGGTTTTGCTGTTCGAGCAAGGCCTCGACGGTACGTTGACCCTCCGTGCAGGCCAGTTGTGTCTGCGTCTGGCGCTCGGCGGCCTGATTGGTTTCCGTGATCAGCCGGGCGAGGGTGTTCTGTTGGTCAAAGGCCTGGCGCAGCAACGGCGCGTTGGCGGTGCTTTCTTGACGGGCGGCGACCAGTGCCTGTTGTGCTGCGGCCAGGCCTTTTTCCAGTTGCGCCTGTTGTTCATTCAAGTCGATCTGCTGCTGGTCGAGTTGCTGGATCTGGATCGTCAGCGGTGCCAGGAGCTGGCTCAGTTCCGCCTGGCGAATGAACTGATGACGCTGGGGAGCCAGTTGCTCCAGGCGGGTCAGCTTCAGGCACTCGTCCGCCAGGGCGTTCCAGTCGGCCTCGGCCTGTTGCAGTTGTTCGGCAGCGCTAGCGTGCTCATCCTGCAACTGGCGCAGGTCCTTGAGCCAGGTGTGTTGCAGCTCCAGCTGCTTGAGTTGTGCCTGTTGGGCCTTGAGCTGTTGCTGGGCTTCGTCGAAGCGCGCGTCCAACTCGGCCCGGGCCTCGGGGGGCAGCGGCGTGACGCCGGTGGCCCGGTCCTGCAACTGCTTGTGGCTTTCCTTGGCCTGCTTGGCTTTGTCGAATGCGCGGCGCCCGAGGCGGGTGTACAGGGCGGTGTCGGTGAGTTTTTCCAGCAGTTCGCTGCGGTCGTTGTCATCGGCCTTGAGGAATGCGCTGAACTCACTCTGGGCCAACAACACGGCGCGGGTGAACTGCTCGAAGTTCAAGCCCAGCGCCGCTTCGAGCTGAGCCTTGTACTCGCCTTTCTGACTTGCCAGCAGTTGGTCATTGTCCATGTCCCGCAGGCTTTGGCGACTGGCCTGCAACTTGCCGCCGGCCTTTTCCCGGGCACGATTGGCTTCCCAGCGGGCGCGATAACGGCGCCCGTCGATGCCGCGGAAATCCACCTCCGCGTAGCCTTCGCCAGTGCCACGGCGCAACAACGTGCGCGGGTCACCGGTGGCGATTTCACCGTCGGCGTCCGGCACCTTGGCATCGCGTCCGGTGTTGTTGAGGCGCGGCACGGTACCGAACAACGCCAGGCACAGAGCGTCGAGCAAGGTGCTTTTGCCGGCGCCGGTGGGGCCGGTAATGGCGAACAGACCGGTGCTGGCCAGGGGCTCGGCGGTGAAGTCGATGTCGAAAGGACCTGCCAGGGAGGCGAGGTTCTTGAGGCGGATCGCGAGGATTTTCATGGCTGCTCGTTCTCCATCTGGACGTCTTGCAGCAACACGGCAAAATCCTTGAGGGTCTGTTCATCCACTGCGTTACCATAGGCGTCCTGCCAGGCCCGGCTGAACAGTTCCTGTGGGCTCAGTTGATCCAGTTCGATCAAGGCTGTGTCGTCATCGGCACCCGTTGCATTGCCGCGGCCGGCGTATTCGGCGGCGATCAGCACCAGTCTCACAGCCTTGCCCTGCAGTGCGGTTTCCACCTGGTTGCGCAGGTCCGGCTGGGGCTCGTCGAGACGCACCCGCACTTCCAGCCAGGGTTGCCGCTGGACGTCGGCCAGCAGGTCGATGTCCGGCAGTTCCTTGAGTTGTCCGAGGATCTCGGCCAGCGGCGCCGGGCCCAGGCGCTGCAGGTTGACGGCCCGGGGAATCAGTCGTGGCTCGACCTTGACCAGGGTGTCGCCGTCCAGGGTGACGTCGAGGATCTGATGCCGATAACCGATTTCCGAGAACGACAGGGGAATCGGAGAGCCGCTGTAGCGAATGCGTTCTTCGCCGTTGACCTTTTGCGGCTTGTGCAGGTGGCCTAGGGCGACGTAACTGATGCTCGGACCGAAGAGACTGGCGGGCAGGGCTTCGGCATTGCCGATGATCAGGCTGCGCTCCGAGTCCTCGGATACCGAACCGCCGGCCATGTGCGCATGGCTGATGGCGATCAATGCCTGACCCTTCTTGCGCTTGCCGTTGGCGGCGGCGATCAGCCATTCGTGGACCTGGCCGATGCCCCGCAGGTAGTCATCGCCCAGTTGCGCGCCGGTTACTTCGGCGGGACGCAGGAACGGCAGGGCCAGGCACCAGGCCCTGGTCTTGCCCTTGGCGTCGGGCAACGGCAGCAGCAGGCGTTCGACGTCCAGTTGTCCGTCGTCCAGCCACAACACTCGGCCGAGGGCGTGGGTACGCAGCCGTCGCATCAGCGGCGCGGGCAACTCGATCCGCGAACCGGAGTCGTGGTTGCCGGCGATCATCACGATGGTCAGGTTGGGATGCTGTTCGTGGGCGCTGACGATGAAATCGTACAGCCGCTCCTGGGCTTTGACCGGTGGATTGACCGTGTCGAAGATATCACCGGCGATCAGCAGCGCATCGGGCTTCTCGCTGGTCAATTGGCGCAGCAGCCACTCGAGGAAGCACGCGTGCTCGAAATCGCGTTCCTGGCCGTGCAGGTTTTGCCCCAGGTGCCAGTCAGAGGTGTGGAACAGACGCAAGGCAAACTCCAGAAAACAGATGATGGCCGCGGGTGAAGAGGGCGGCTGGAAAAGTGCAGAGTTTACTGGGAAACCAGGCAGAGAACTTGTTCAACTTCCTGTGGCGAGGGCGCTTGCTCCCGCTGGGCTGCGCAGCAGCCCCAAGAACAGGGCCGCTGCGCGCTCCAGCGGGAGCAAGCTCCCTCGCCACAAAGGCCGGGGGTTATTTGGGGTAGAGCGGCGGTAGTCCACTGTCGCCCAACGGATCCTGGGAGCGTTCGGCGGCGGGAATGGCCCGAATGGCGCGCCACAGGTCTTCGCCTTGCCAGTGCTGGCCGGTTTCGCTGTAGAGCGCGCCGTTGAGACCATCCAGGGCGTCGGACAGCGGCACGAAGCGCGCCGCCATGTCGGCCAGGGTTTCCGGCTGCTGGCGGGCCCAGGCGTCGAGTGCCTGGCGGGTGGCGTGGGGGTCGTTGGCCAGGCAGGTACGCTTGAGGTCGTCCAGCAGGGTGCGGGGGCTCGGTCCGACCTGTGCCGCGCGCAGGATCGCCGGCTGCGAGCGGGCGCGCCACCACAGGCCGAAGCCGAGCAGTGTGGTGCAGGCCAGGAGGAACGAGCTCAATTGCCAGTACCACAGGGTTTCGTTGTCGACGGTGGTCACGATCTGCGGCGTGCCCGTTGGCGTATCCACCATCAGACTCGGGTTGTTCGCCACTTGCAGGGTTCGCGCCGGGAGGCTGGTGCGGTCCAGATGATTCTCCAGGGTGTTCCACCAGATCACTTCCACTGGCGGCAGCTCGATGGTGCCGCTGCGGTTCGGCACCAGCGCCTCGCGATCCTCACGGCTGCCCACCAGCCCGCGTTCGCTGCTGCGACTGCTCAGCACCGGCTGGTCGGGATAGCGCCGCAGGCCATTGATTTCCGTGGCCGGCAGGGGGGGCAGTTGGGCACTGGCGAGGCCTTCGGCTTCAAGGGTCAGGCTGCGGGTCAGGGAATCGCCGACCTGGCTGTGAGTCGGTTCCGGGCTCCAGCTCTCGCTCAAGGACAGGCTGCGTGCCGGTAGCCAGGGGACATCGGCCGGGTAGCTGGCCGGCTTGGGATCGACAGTCAGCAGTAGTTGTGTCGAGCTGACGTGCATCAACTGGCCGGGCTTTGGCCCCGACGGTGCCGCGTCCTGGGCGACTGGCTCGACCAGGGTGGCGCTGAATGTCTGGGCCGGGATCGTCAGTTCGCCGCTACGTTGCGGATAGATGCCGTAACGCAGTTCGATCACGCCGTGACGCACGTCATTGATGACTTTTTCATAGGTGCGGGATTCGCCCAACTGTTCGGTGCGCGCATCGGGAATATGCAGGGGCGTGAGGCTGCTGTCGTCGTACAGCGATACCGAATGGTAGATGCGCAGGGTCAGGATCGCCTGGGCCTGTACATACACATGGCTCTGGTCGAGGCTGGCCTCGATGAATATCGGTGCCAGGGCCCCGGCTGTATTGCGGGTTTCGCTCTCGATCACTTGCAGGGCAATCGGCTGGCTGGCCACTTCGCCCAGATGCACGGCGGGGATGACCACGGTGCCGCTCTGGCGTGGCAGCAGGGTGACAATCCAGCGTGTAGTGGCGCGGTTTTCGCCGTCCAGGGTGGTCAACTGGTTGACCTGGCGGGTGCCGCGCACATCGAACAGCGGCTGCAGCGGGCTCAGGTCAGGCTTGCCGAACAGCGTGGCATCGTTGGATTCCAGGGTCAGCTCCACTGTCTCCCCGGAGTTCAGGCGGCTGCGATCCACGCTGGCCGTCAACTGCGCAGCCTGGGCGGTGCCGATCCAGAACAGCAAGGCGAGGAGCTGGGCAGTGAAGCGGATCATTGGGTTTTTCCCTGGGCCTGATGGCTTTGCTGTTCATACCAGAATTTTCGCCTGAGCAAT
Source organism: Pseudomonas sp. SJZ074 (assembly GCF_007828215.1). Lineage (GTDB taxonomy): Bacteria > Pseudomonadota > Gammaproteobacteria > Pseudomonadales > Pseudomonadaceae > Aquipseudomonas. The sequence goes on from NZ_VIUE01000016.1 coordinate 100,248, forward strand.
TCTCCCGGATTGTCCGGGATCTGGCGCAGCCATTGCTCCAGCGCCTGGTGCTGTTCTTCTTCGTTGCGCTGGCCGGCGGCGGGGCGCAACGGTGGGGTGGTGATCTGTTCGTCGGGCAACTCGCTGCCTGGTACGTCCTGGGCTCCCGTCGCAGGCTTCTGGGACGCCTGGTTTTCATCCTGCGCCGTGGTGGCCTCGGCAGGAGCCGATTCGGTCTGCGCAGCCTGGGGCGGGGTGCCGGCGTTTGGCGATTGCTCGGCGGGGCCAGGTGTCTCGTTTTCGGCTGGCTTGGGTTCATCCGGTGGCGCTGCCTGTTCCTTCAACAGGCTTTCCACCAGGGCCTTGTTGGTTTGTGCCGGGCGCAGGTCCGGTTGCAATTCCAGGGCCTGCTCATACGCATCCAATGCGGCCTCCAGTTCGCCACTCTTGGCCAACGCGTTGCCCCGATTGTAATGCGCACGGGCGTCGTTGCCTTCGGCAAAGCGTCGGGCGGCCTCGCCATAGGCGCCGGCCTCATACAAGGCGACCCCTTGCCATTGGCTGTCCTCAAAGTGCTCGGCCGCCTCGGCCGGGCGTTTCTGCTGGAGCAGGTGCAAGCCCTGCTGGTCGGGGCGCAACCACAGGTCCTCGAATTCAAAGGCATGGCCGGTCTGTGGCAAGGCGAACAGCAACGGCAGGCAGAACAACCAGCCGCGACGCCCGGCGCAGGCGGCCAGCAGCAACAGCGGCAGCAGCAACCAATAGCCCTGGTCGGCCCAGGTGTCCAGGCGCAGGGTCTGGCCGTCGCTGCGCAGGTGGCGCGGGCCAGCCAGCAGACCCAGGCCTTTCAGGTCGCTGTCGTCCAGGCGCGCCGGGCGATACCGACCGTCCAACTCATTGGCGAAGGATTTGAGGCTCGGGCTGTCCAGGCGCGGCAGCAGGATCGCACCCTGGTCATCCTTGAGGTAACTGCCGTCGTTCTGCGCCACAGGCGCGCCTTCCCGGGTGCCGATGCCCAGCATCAACAAACGCGTGGCGGAACCTCCAAGCACCTGGTGGATGCCTTGGCGTTCCTGCTCGTTCAACGATGAACCGATCCACAGGATCCGACCGTGACCCAGCCCGCCCTGATCCAGCAGGGCCATGGCCTTGTTGATCGCCAGATCGGCGCGATGGCCACTTTGCGGCATGATCGAGGGCGCCAGGGCTTCGAGCAGGTTGGCGCTGGTGGACAGGTCGTCGGACAGCGGCACCAGGGTATGGGCACTGCCGGCATAGACAATGATCGCCGTCTGCGCATCGCTGCGGTTATGCAACAGGTCCAGCAGCTTGCGCCGAGCCTGCTCCAGGCGCGTAGGCGGAACGTCGGTGGCGAGCATCTCCGGAGTCAGTTCCAGCACCACCACCAACGGGTCGGCGGGTTTCTGACTGGTCTGTTCGACCCGCGCCCAGCTTGGCCCCAGCAATGCCAGCACCATCAGCAACCAGCCCAGGCCCAGGGCGATCCAGGGCAGCCGGCTTTCCCGGCCGCTGCCGCCACTGAGCAGCACGGCGTGGAACGCCGGGGGCAGGATCATCTGCCAGCGGCCCACGCGTTTCTGCCGATGCCACAGTTGCCAGAGCAACCAGCCCAGCAGGGGCAGCAGCAACACGAACGCGGGGCGCAGCCAGTGCGGCCAGAGAGCGCTCATCGACGCCTCCGCAAACGCAGGCGCTTGAGACGTTGGCGCCATTCGGCGTGGTGGGCCGGTTGGAACAGCGGTTGGCTGAACAGCCGTTGCAACGGATTGTCCGGCCAGCGTTCCCGGGCCACCAGTAACATGCTCAACAACAGCGCAACGGCCAGCGGCCAATGATAGAGCGCCTGGGCGGGCCGGGCCTGGGTCGGTTGCTGGGTCACCGGTTCGAGCTGGTCGAGGGTGGTCTTGATCGCCAGCAATTGCTCGCCGTCCTGGGCGCGAAAGTAGCGGCCGCCCGTGGCCTGGGCGATATCCTTGAGTGTCGGCTCGTCAAGGTCCAGGCTCGGATTGACGCCGAGAAAACCCGCAGTGCCGCTTTGTTCCGGATCGGCACCGATGCCGATGGGGTAGATTTTCACGCCTTCGTCGGCAGCCAGCCGGGCGGCGGTCAGCGGATCGATCTCGCCACCGTTGTTGGCGCCGTCGGTAACCAGGATCAGCACGCGGCTGTGGGCCGGGCGCTGACGCAGGCGCTTGAGGGCCAGGCCGATAGCGTCGCCGATGGCGGTATTCTTGCCGGCGATGCCGATGCGCGCTTCGTCGAGCCAGCGCCGTACCGTGCGCCGGTCGAACGTCAGCGGCGCCTGCAGATAAGCCTGGCTACCGAACAGGATCAAGCCGACCCGGTCGCCTTCGCGGCTTTCGAGAAAGTCCCCGAGCATGTGCTGGACCAGCGCCAGGCGGCTGACTTCTTCGTCCTTCCACTGCATGTCGGGAAAGTCCATGGAGCCCGAGACATCCACCGCCACCAGCAGGTCACGGCCACTGGCGGCAATCGGCAGCGGCTCCCCCAGCCATTGCGGGCGGCCGGCGGCAATCAGCAACAGCAGCCAGAGCAGGATGAAGGGCGCCTGTTGCCGCCAGCTTGGCAGGTGGGTCCGGGCTCGACGCCCGACGAGGCCTTCCAGATCCTCCAGGAAACTGACCTTGAGCATCGACTCGCCGCTGTCGGCCGCCGGCAACACCAGGCGCATCAGCCAGGGCAGCGGCAACAAAGCAAAGATCCACGGCCAGGCGAACTCAAACATGCTTGCGAATCCAGATTTCAACGGCTTGGGTCAGGCCGGCGATGGCTTTGTCATCCAGCTTGCATTCGGGTTTGTAGGCACCTTCGACCAACACCATCCAGCGGGTCAGGCCGGCCGCCGGGCAGCGGTTATCCAGGAAGGCCAGCCACTTGCGCCCATTGAGGGTGTGGCTCTGGCTATAGGGATAGTGGTTGCGGCATAGGCGCTTGAGCAGCCCGTTGAGCTGCTGCAGCCAGGCACCCGCCGGCGCGCCGTCATAGGGTTTGGGCAGCAGCGCGAGTTCGGCCAGGGCGGCCAGGCGCACCGGGTCCAGGGGCTGCTCGGCGCGGGCGGCGGTGCGCTTGGCGGGAAGGAACCGGCGCAGGTGCCACATGCCCAGGCCCAAGAGCGGCAACAGCACCAGCAGCAGCCACCAGCCGGGCGCGGGGGGCCAGAAACCAACGGGAGGGGGCGCTATCAGTGGCTGCAACTGATCGAGACTGCTCATCGGCTTTTCCCCGCGCGGCCGGGATTCAGGTAATCGCGCAGTTGTTCCACCATGTCGCCCTGGGTGCTGAGGGGCAGCATCAGGATTCGCAGCTTCTGCGCCAGCCACTCCCAGCGCGCCTGGCGTGCCTCGGCCTGGGCCCGATAGGCCTGGCGCAGTTCGACGTTCAACGTGTCGAGCTCCAACTGCGCGCCGCGCTGGGAGAAGCGCAGCAATCCGGCAGCGGGGAGGGCGTGGTCCAGTGGGTCCGACAGCGGTAGCAGCAACAGGTCGCAATGCCGGGACAGCAGGCTCAACTGCTGCTCGGCGCTGTCGGACAGGGCACGCTCGTCGCAGATGACAATGACCAGGCTGCCGGGGCGCAGCACCTCGCGGCCCCGACGCAGGGCAACGCCGAATGAATCGCGGTCCGGATCGCTTTCGGTGTGCAGCGACTGATTGACCCGCACCAGGCGATTGAGCAATTGCAACAGGCTCTGCTTGCTGCGCCGTGGCTTGACCTCGTAATGGCTGTTGTTGCCGAACACCAGCCCGCCCACCCGGTCGTTATGCCCCAGCGCGGCCCAGCCGATGAGGCTGGCGGCCTGGGCGGCAAGCACCGACTTGAACACCTGCCCCGAGCCGAAGAACAGGCGATGGCTCTGCTCGATCATGATGAAGATCGGCCGTTCGCGTTCTTCATGGAACAGTTTGGTGTGGGGTTCCTGGGTCCGCGCGGTGACGCGCCAGTCGATGGTGCGCACATCGTCGCCGGCCTGGTAGACCCGCACCTGATCGAAGTCGACCCCGCGCCCGCGCAGCTTGGAGTGGTGCAGGCCGATCAGCGGGCTGCGCTGGCCCGGCGTCGAGAACAATTGCACTTCGCGCACGCGATGGCGCATCTCGATCAGCTCCGAAAGACTGACGCGGATGCCCGGTGTGGGCGCCAGTGGGTTATTCATGACTCATGCTCAAGCGACAGCGACGACGTCGAGGATCCGCTGCACGACCCGATCCTGATCGATGCCCGCGGCTTCCGCTTCGAACGACAGGATGATGCGATGGCGCAACACGTCGAACAGCACGGCCTGGATGTCCTCCGGACTGACGAAGTCCCGTCCGGCGAGCCAGGCGTGGGCGCGGGCGCAGCGGTCCAGGGCAATTGAACCCCGCGGGCTGGCGCCGTAGGCGATCCACTCGGCCAACTCCGGGTCGAACTTGGCCGGGGTGCGGGTCGCCATGACCAGTTGCACCAGGTATTCCTCCACGGCATCGGCCATGTACAAACCGAGAATTTCCTTGCGGGCGGAGAAGATCGCCTGCTGGCTCACCCGCCGCTCCGGCGTGGTTTCACCGTGCAGTGCTTCGCCCCGGGCCTGTTGCAGGATGCGGCGTTCCACCGCGGCATCCGGGAAGCCGATCTTGACGTGCATCAGGAACCGGTCGAGCTGGGCTTCGGGCAACGGATAGGTGCCTTCCTGCTCGATCGGGTTCTGCGTGGCCATGACCAGGAACAGCGGCGACAGCTCATAGGTACTACGTCCGACGCTGACCTGCCGCTCGGCCATCGCTTCGAGCAAGGCCGACTGGACCTTGGCCGGGGCACGGTTGATTTCGTCCGCCAACACCAGGTTGTGGAAGATCGGGCCCTGTTGGAACACGAAGCTGCCGGTTTCCGGGCGGTAGATTTCCGTGCCGGTGATGTCGGCGGGCAGCAGGTCAGGGGTGAACTGGATGCGGTGGAACTGCGCCTCGACGCCTTCGGCCAACTCTTTGATGGCCTTGGTTTTGGCCAGGCCCGGCGCGCCCTCCACCAACATATGGCCATCAGCGAGCAGGGCGATGAGCAGGCGCTCGATGAGTTTTTCCTGGCCGAGGATCTGCGTTGAAAGAAAGGTTCGCAGCGCAAGCAGCGCTTCACGATGTTCCATCGATGACGGTTCCTGGAAAGGGTGGCCCAGGGCATTCGGATAATGCCGGGGCTGGGGGCGTTACTTTAATGCATGGCGGGGGGTGGCGACTAACGGGATTTTGATTGGCCGTGTGAATTGTGATCGGCTTGGAAAGATTGTGGGGTGGGTTTGCTTGCCATGAATCCCACCCGGACAGGCGCACTTGCCCCGTGGCGAGGGAGCAAGCTCCCTCGCCACATGGAGCTAATAACAGCCTCAAATATTGGGCTCACCGCAAGTCCTGTGGGAGCGAGCCTGCTCGCGATGACAACGATGCTGGCAAAAGAACAACTCAGCCGTTCCACGCCCCCGAATTCACCAGATTCATCGGCCGCTCACCCGCCAATGCCGCCAGCAGGTTGTCCACTGCGCAGCGCGCCATGGCCTCTCGGGTCTCGTGGGTGGCCGAACCCATGTGCGGGGTTGCCACCACGTTGTCCATGTGCAGCAGCGGTGAGTCCGGGTTCAAGGGTTCGCGTTCGAACACGTCCAGCCCCGCGCCACGGATCTGGCCGTTGCGCAGGGCGTCGATCAGTGCCGCTTCGTCCACCACCTTGCCCCGGGAGATGTTGATGAACAGGGTCTCGGGGCGCATCTGCGCAAACGCTTGTGCATCGATCAGGCCTTGGGTTTCTGCCGTCAATGGCAGGGTCAGGCAGACGAAGTCGGCTTCGCGCAACAGTGTTTCCAGCGAGCAGTAGCGAGCATTGAAGCGCTGTTCGACCGCAGGTTTGGGCGAGTGGCTGTGGTAGATCACCGGCATGCCGAAGCCGAAGTGACCGCGCTGTGCCAAGGCTTCGCCAATGCGGCCCATGCCGATGATGCCCAGGGTCTTGCCGTGGACGTCGGTGCCGAAGTGCCGGGGGCCGATGCTTTGTTGCCAGCCGCCTGCGCGAACCAGGTTGGCCAGTTCCACCACGCGGCGGGCCGTCGCCAGGATCAGCGCGAACCCGGTGTCGGCTGTGGTCTCGGTCAGCACGTCCGGGGTGTTGCTCAGCAGGATCCGGCGTTCGGTCAGGTAGTCGATGTCGTAGTTATCGACCCCCACTGAGACGCTGGCGATGGCTTGCAGGTTCGGCGCCAGGTCCAGTAGCGAAGCGTCCAGCTTGAGGCTCGCCCCCAAGAGACCATGGGCGCCGGGCAGGGCTTGGCGCAGTTGCGCCAGGCCCTTGGCATCGAGGCGGTCGATGAGGGTGACGTCGGCCTGCGCTTGCAGACGGTCCATCAGAGGCGCCGACAGCGCCTTGTACAACACCACGTGCTTTTTCATGAGCGGGGTCTCGATTCAGGAATGGGCAGGCGCCGGGTGTGGCGTCGCGCAATGAGGGTTGGCGCGGTCGCTGGCGCCGGGCTTGAGGGCGAGAGTCAGCACCACCGACAGCAGCAGCGCGCCACTCATCAGCAGGAAGGACATGCCCGGGGAGCCGGTGGAGCCATTGAGGTAGCCCACCAGGTACGAGCCACCGAAGGAGCCCAGCGCGCCCATGCTGTTGATCAACGCCATGGCGCCGCCGGCGACGTTGGCCGGCAGGATTTCCGGAACGATGGCGAAGAACGGCCCGTAGGGCGCATACATGCAGGCTCCGGCGATCACCAGCAGGCTATAGGACCACCAGAAATGCTCAGGCCCCAGCAGGTACGAGGCGTAGAACGCGATGGACGCCACCAGCAGCGGCGGCCAGACGAAGCGCTTGCGCTTCTGTGCCTTGTCCGAAGCCCAGGACACGCCGAGCATGGCAACGACGGCCGCCAGGTACGGCAACGAGGAAAGCCAGCCGGCCTCGACCATGCTCATTTGCAGGCCGGCCTTGAGGATGGACGGCAGCCACAGCACGAACCCGTAGACGCCGATGCTCCAGCAGAAGAACTGCAACGCCAGGATGATGACCTTGGGCGAGCGGAAGGCCTCGGCGTAGTTCTTGACTGCCTTGATGCCGACTTGTTCGGCTGCCAGTACGCTTTCCAGGTCCCGTTTCTCCTGGGCGCTGAGCCACTTGGCCTGGGATGGACGGTCGTCCGCCAGGCGCCACCAGATGAAGGCCCAGAGTACTGCCGGCAGGCCTTCGATGATGAACATCCAACGCCAGTCGAATTGCTGCACCAGGTAACCCGACACTACCGACATCCACAGCATGGTCACCGGGTTGCCGAGGATCAGGAAGGTATTGGCGCGCGAGCGTTCGGCCCGGGTGAACCAGTGGCACAGGTACACCAGCATGGCCGGCATCACGGCGGCTTCGACCACACCGAGCATGAAGCGGATCACGATCAGCCAGTAGGCGTTGGACACCACGCCGGTCAACGTCGCCAGCGAGCCCCAGAGGATCAGGCTGACGAAGATCAGCTTTTTCACGCTGTGTTTCTGTGCGTAGATCGCCCCCGGCACCTGGAAGAAAAAGTAGCCGAGGAAAAACAGCGCGCCGAGCAGTGAAGACAGTCCCGGGGTGATCATCAGGTCCTTGGCCATGCCCGAGGCAGCGGCGAATCCATAGTTGGCCCGGTCCAGGTAGGCCAGGCTGTAGGTGATGAACACGATGGGCATGATGTACCACCAGCGGCGGGTGGCGAGGTTGAGCGTTTGCATGTCGTTGACTCCTGAGCTTGTTGTTTTTGTCGCAGCAGGTGTATTTGCGGTGTGCTTCAGGCCTTTATCGCGAGCCGGCTCGCTCCTACAGATTCAACGGCACCCATGTGGGCGCGAGCTTGCTCGCGATTGGCGTCGTTGAGTTCAGTCGATAACTCGGCTCGAGTCGGCAATCCCTCCATGTCCCCGCGGCTCTGTACCGCGCGACTACCAATCCAATTGGCGCGCTGCACGGCCTCGGTGATGTCCCGGCCTTCCAGCAGTGCACTGATCAGGCCGACGGCGAACCCGTCCCCGGCGCCTACCGTGTCCACCACCCGGGCCACCGGCACGCCAGCCACGAAGCCCTGGCCTTGCGGCGTGCGGAAATAGGCGCCTTGGGCGCCGAGCTTGATCACTACAACGTTGGCACCCTGGTCCAGATAGAAGGCGGCGATGTCGGCCGGGTCGTCGAAGCCGGTCAGCAACCGGCCTTCTTCGAGCCCGGGCAAGACCCAGTGGGCGAGGGCGGCGAGGCGATTGACTTCGCGGATCATCAATGGCTCGCTGGACCACAGGCTGGGTCGCAGATTGGGGTCGAAGGACAGGCTGCGGCCGGCCTCGCGCATGCGGGTCATCAACTCAAGGGACATCTCCCGGGCCGTGACCGACAGCGCGGGCACGATACCGGTGGCGTGCAGGTGCCGGGCGCCCAGCAGCGCCGGGGCGATGGCGTCGATCGACAGGTGGCTGGCCGCCGAGCCGCGACGGAAATACTCCACCTGCGGGTCGCTGCCATCGTCGCTACGGGATTTGAACTGAAATCCGGTGGGGTGCGCGGGGTCGACCGCCACGTGGCGACAATCCAGGCCTTCGCGCTCCAGCGTCTGCACGACAAAGCGTCCCAGGGAATCGGCGCCGACCCGGCTCAACCACGCCACATTGAAGCCCAGCCGCGCCAGGCCGATGGCGACGTTGCTGTCGGCCCCGGCGATACGTTTGCTGAAATGATTGACGCAGGCGAGGTCGCCGCAATGGTCGGCCACCAGCATCGCCATGGTTTCGCCGAACGACAAGACATCGAATTCAGGCATGAGCAGACTCCCGACGGGCTTGTCCGAGGCCGGCAAGGGTGATGACGTGTTCAGTGGTCAACTGCAGCAGGTCATCGCCTTGCAGCGGGTACTCGGCGGCGCGCATCACGCCGGAGGGCATCTGCTTGAACAGTTGTTCCCACAGATGCAGATCGGTCAACGCCGGCGGCACCGCAATCAACTTGCCGTCGTTGCGCCGCGCCACAGCCTTGCAATGCACATACCGCACATGGTGTCCGAGTTTGCGGGCTGCCGTGGCCGCCGATTGCTCCTGCCATTGCCAGTTACCAATGTCGAAAGTCATGCCGATGGGTAATCCTTGCCGCTCGGTGGCGGCGAAGAATCGTTGGAAGGGTTCGATCCGGCCGCCCTGCGTCGTCTGATCGTTCTCTACCAACAACTGCACCGGACTGGCGGCGAGGATGTCCGCCAGGCTGGCAAGGTCGTGGGCCTCGGTGAAATGCCCGAGCGAGACTTTCAGCCATTTCGAGCCAAACGCTTCGGCACGCTGCAAGGCCGGCAACAGCGTGGGATTGGGTTTGGCGCGGTCGGCCAGCCACAGCTCGAGGGGGGATGAAAAAATGCTTTGCAGACCTTGGGCCTGGGCGTCCGCGGCCAATCGGGCGGGTTGTTCATCGGTGAGCAGTTCCTCGCGCCATTCGATCCGCGAAGCGCCGGCGGCGGCCAGCAGCGTGGTGAAACTGCCTTGGCCTTGCTGGCGCACCAGGTCGGCGCCGTAGCTGGAAAGGCTGATGGAAACGGGCGGTTTGTTCATTGTTCTACACCTCTGAAACCGGTTTCAGTTTTGTTCAAAAAAAAGGTTCTGCTTGAGGGCCCCGGTCATTCGGAAAGCCCAAGCGTCGACCCACGCTCAATCAACCGCGCCGCAAAATCCAGGGTTTGCACCGGCCCGTTGTCGCCGCGCAGGCGCTTGAGCAGGCATTCGAAGGCACGGGCGCCGATCTCGGCGGTGGGTTGGGCCAGGGCGGTGATGCCGCTGCCCACCAACGGGTACCAGTCCAGGTCATCGAGGGCGATCAGTCCCACGTCGTCGAACAGATGACAGCCCAGTTCGCGCAACACTTGGGTGACGCCCAGGGCGGCAATGCCGTTGGCGCAGAACAGCGCCTTGAGGCCAGGGCCCGGCTGGGCGAGAAAGGTCTTGATCCGGGACGTCAGTTGATCGTGGATTTCCACCACGGCACCGGCCAGGGCCGGGCGCCGTTCGATCTCCGACTTGAAGCTGTCGACCCGCTCGATCCGAGAACTGGTGCCGTCGAACGGTTCGGTCACCAGCAGCAGGTCGCGGTAGCCGCGTTGTTCGAGATGATCGAGCGCCATCCTCACCGCCGCCGGATTGTCCAGGCCCACCAGGTCGCTGTCGAGCCGATCGACCTTGCGATCCACCAGCACCAGGGGCATTTCGCTGCGCAGCTCGAACAGTTCGTCACGGTGGTGACCCAAGGTGTTCACGATCAACCCTTCGATGTTGTAGGCGCGCAACAAGGCCAGGTGCTGGCGTTCCTGCTCGTCGTCGCGGTCGGTATTGCACACCACTAGGCTGTAGCCGTGGCGGCGGCAGGCGGTTTCCACGCCGTGCATCACTGCAATTGAATAGGGGTTGCGGATATCGGCCACCAGCATGCCGATGAGGCGGGTACGGCCGCGCTTGAGGCCGCGGGCCATCTGGTTGGGACGATAGCCCAGCTCGTTGATCGCCTGCTCGATGCGCCGGGCGATGGCCTCGGAGAGCAGGGCGCGGTCCTCGCCGATGAACCGCGAGACGCTGGCCTTCGAAACCCCGGCGCGTTCGGCGACGTCGAGCATGGTCACCCGGCTGCGTTGGGCGGCGGAGAAAGAATTCACGAATTGAAACCTGCCTGTTGGATTTATTAGTGGCGCTGAAACCGGTTTCAGGAAACCTCAGAACCCGGTAAGTCGTCAAGGTCGTTGTGCGGGAGGGGCGACCGACGGTGGGTGACGATCCAGAGCCGGGAGGCTGGGCAACCGCTATCGCGAGCAGGCTCGCTCCCACAGTGGGGTCGAGGTGTTCCCGGGAATAGTGGCTCCCACAAATTTTTTGTGGGAGCGGGCTTGCTCGCGAAAGCGGTGGATCAGTGGCGATGATGTCGGCTGACACGCCGAATTCGCGAGCAAGCCCGCTCCCACAGGGTTGTGAGGTGTCATCGGAAATAGCGGTCGCCACTAATCCCTTGTGGGAGCGAGCCTGCTCGCGATAGCGGCCGTGCAAACGCTGAAATCAATTCTGCCTGACGTAGGTCCCTACACCCCGGAGGATGTTCTGCAACGTCAGTTCCACCTCCGCCAGATCCGCTTCATCGGTGTCATGGCTGATTTCCAGCACGTCATCGCCATTGAGCGCATCGGCATCTGCCGCGGAGATTTCGATTTTCAGCAGGGTCGGGCCGAGGGTGACTTTCACCCCGTCCAGGGTCGACGGCTCGCCATCAAGGGCGATTTCCAATTCGTCTTCATCGGGGTAGCGGGTCATCAGGAACATTTCGCCCTGCAGGCTGTGGCAGCACAGCATGGCCATGTTGTCTTCTTCGTCGTCGCACGGGTTGGCGATCAGAAGGGTGGTGGTCATTTGCATCGGGACGGCTCCTGGCTCGATGAGCCTTGCGGGTGCGAGGAAGCGGATTTTGCCAGCCTGTGGGATTTACTGCGACCACATGCTTGATCCGTGCGCGATTTCACATCGTGAGGTGCCGATTGCTGCCCAGGCTGCTAGGGTTGTCGATGCAGAGCTAGCCGATGACCGAATATGTCGCAGCGCTGCAAGCAGGGGCCTTGTCGCACTCGTTAAGCTGCGCAACGGATGCGCACTTGCATGGGCGTTTCCTGCAGATGCCCATGATATGGGAATGGAATGTGACCTGCGGGTCTTGTCCAGCTTCACCCACCTGTCGTCCTGTTTCCTCTGCCCGAGAATCAGGAACAGGATGGCCGGCAGCCCGAAAGGGGCTGCACGACGCTTCCATCAATAACAAGCCCAAGCGGAGTACCACAGATGGCGTTCTTCACCGCAGCCAGCAAAGCCGACTTCCAGCATCAACTGCAAGCGGTACTGGCGCAGCACATCAGTGAACAGGCACTGCCACAAGTGGCGCTGTTTGCTGAACAATTCTTCGGCATCATTTCCCTCGACGAACTTACCCAGCGCCGGTTGTCCGACCTCGCCGGCTGCACCCTGTCCGCCTGGCGCCTGCTTGAGCGCTTCGACCACGCGCAATCGCAGGTTCGCGTCTACAACCCCGATTACGAACGCCACGGCTGGCAGTCGACCCACACCGCAGTGGAAGTGTTGCACCACGACCTGCCGTTCCTGGTGGATTCGGTACGTACCGAACTGAACCGCCGCGGCTACAGCATTCATACCCTGCAGACCACCGTGCTGAGCGTGCGTCGTGGCAGCAAGGGCGAGTTGCTGGAAATCCTGCCGAAGGGCACCCAGGGCGACGGCGTGCTGCAAGAGTCGCTGATGTACCTGGAAATCGATCGCTGCGCCAACGCCGCCGAACTCAACGTCCTGAGCAAGGAACTCGAGCAGGTACTGGGCGAAGTGCGCGTGGCCGTGGCCGACTTCGAGCCGATGAAGGACAAGGTCCAGGAGATCCTCACCAGTCTGGACAACAGCGCCTACGCCATCGATGCCGATGAAAAAAGCGAGATCAAGACCTTCCTGGAGTGGCTGGTGGGCAACCACTTCACGTTCCTGGGCTATGAAGAGTTCGTGGTCCGTGACGATGCCGATGGCGGCCATATCGAGTACGACCCCGAGTCGTTCCTCGGCCTGACCAAGCTGCTGCGCGCCGGCCTGACTGCCGATGACTTGCGCATTGAGGACTACGCCGTCAACTACCTGCGTGAACCGACGCCGTTGTCGTTCGCCAAGGCTGCACACCCGAGCCGTGTACACCGTCCGGCTTACCCGGATTACGTGTCGATCCGTGAAATCGACGCTGACGGCAAGGTCATCAAGGAATGCCGCTTCATGGGCCTGTACACCTCCTCGGTGTATGGCGAGAGTGTGCGCGTTATTCCGTACATCCGCCGCAAGGTTGCCGAGATCGAGCGTCGCTCGGGCTTCCAGGCCAAGGCGCACCTGGGCAAGGAGCTGGCCCAGGTGGTCGAGGTGTTGCCTCGCGATGATCTGTTCCAGACTCCGGTGGACGAGCTGTTCAGCACCGTGATGTCCATCGTGCAGATCCAGGAACGCAACAAGATCCGCGTGTTCCTGCGCAAAGACCCATACGGTCGTTTCTGCTACTGCCTGGCCTACGTGCCTCGTGATATCTACTCCACCGAAGTGCGCCAGAAGATCCAGCAAGTGCTGATGGACCGCCTGAAGGCCTCGGACTGCGAATTCTGGACGTTCTTCTCCGAATCGGTACTGGCCCGCGTGCAGTTGATTCTGCGGGTGGACCCGAAGAACCGCATCGACATCGACCCGCTGCTGCTGGAAAAAGAAGTTGTGCAGGCCTGCCGCAGCTGGCAGGACGACTACGCGAGCCTGGTCATCGAGAGCTTCGGCGAAGCCCAGGGCACCAACGTGCTCGCCGACTACCCGAAAGGCTTCCCGGCCGGCTACCGTGAGCGTTTCGCCGCGCATTCGGCGGTGGTGGACATGCAGCACCTGCTGAGCCTGAATGAAAAAAATCCGCTGGTCATGAGCTTCTACCAGCCGCTGGGCCAGGTGTCCGGCCAGCGCGAGCTGCACTGCAAGCTGTATCACGCCGATACGCCGCTGGCGCTGTCCGATGTCCTGCCGATCCTGGAGAACCTCGGCCTGCGCGTGCTGGGTGAGTTCCCATATCGCCTGCGCCACAGCAACGGCCGCGAGTTCTGGATCCACGACTTCGCCTTCACCGCCGCCGAAGGGGTGAACCTCGACATCCAGCAGCTCAACGACACCCTGCAGGACGCCTTCGTCCACATCGTCAGCGGCGATGCCGAGAACGATGCGTTCAACCGCCTGGTGCTGACCGCTGGCCTGCCGTGGCGCGACGTGGCGCTGCTGCGCGCCTACGCCCGCTATCTCAAGCAGATCCGCCTGGGCTTCGACCTGGGTTACATCGCCAGCACCCTGAACAACCACACCGACATCGCTCGCGAGCTGACCCGGTTGTTCAAGACCCGCTTCTACCTGGCCCGCAAGCTTTCCGGCGAGGACCTGGAAGACAAGCAACTGCGTCTGGAGCAGGCGATCCTCACGGCACTGGACGACGTCCAGGTGCTCAACGAAGACCGCATCCTGCGTCGCTACCTGGACCTGATCAAGGCCACCCTGCGGACCAACTTCTACCAAACCGACGCCCACGGCCAGAACAAGTCCTACTTCAGCTTCAAGTTCAACCCGCACCTGATTCCGGAACTGCCGAAGCCGGTGCCCAAGTTCGAGATCTTCGTCTACTCGCCACGGGTCGAAGGCGTGCACCTGCGCTTCGGCAACGTTGCCCGTGGCGGCTTGCGCTGGTCCGACCGTGAAGAAGACTACCGCACCGAAGTCCTGGGCCTGGTAAAAGCCCAGCAAGTGAAGAACTCGGTGATCGTACCAGTCGGTGCCAAGGGTGGTTTCCTGCCCCGTCGCCTGCCACTGGGCGGCAGCCGGGACGAGATCGCGGCCGAGGGCATCGCCTGCTACCGCATCTTCATCTCCGGCCTGCTGGACATCACCGACAACCTCAAGGATGGCGCCCTGGTGCCGCCGGCCAACGTCGTGCGGCATGACGACGATGACCCGTACCTGGTGGTGGCTGCCGACAAAGGCACCGCGACCTTCTCCGACATTGCCAACGGCATTGCCATCGACTACGGCTTCTGGCTGGGCGACGCCTTCGCCTCCGGCGGCTCGGCCGGCTATGACCACAAGAAAATGGGCATCACCGCCAAGGGCGCGTGGGTCGGCGTGCAGCGCCACTTCCGTGAGCGCGGCATCAATGTCCAGGAAGACAGCATCACCGTGGTCGGCGTGGGCGACATGGCCGGCGACGTGTTCGGCAACGGCTTGTTGATGTCCGACAAGCTGCAACTGGTCGCAGCGTTCAACCACCTGCACATCTTCATCGACCCGAACCCGGAACCTGCCAGCAGCTTCGCCGAGCGCAAGCGTCTGTTCGACCTGCCGCGTTCGGCCTGGACCGACTACGACACCAGCATCATGTCCGAAGGCGGCGGCATCTTCTCGCGCAGTGCGAAGAGCATCGCCATCACCCCACAGATGCAGGCGCGTTTCGACATCAAGGCCGACAAACTGACCCCGACCGAACTGCTGAACGCCTTGCTCAAGGCACCGGTGGACCTGTTGTGGAACGGCGGTATCGGCACCTACGTCAAGGCCAGCACCGAAAGCCACGCCGATGTCGGCGACAAGGCCAACGATGCGCTGCGCGTGAACGGTAACGAACTGCGTTGCAAGGTGGTGGGCGAGGGCGGCAACCTGGGTATGACCCAGTTGGGCCGTGTCGAGTTCGGCCTGCATGGCGGCGCCACCAACACCGACTTCATCGACAACGCGGGCGGCGTGGACTGCTCCGACCATGAAGTGAACATCAAGATCCTGCTCAACGAAGTGGTGCAGGCCGGCGACATGACCGACAAGCAACGTAACCAGTTGCTGGCGAGCATGACCGACGAAGTCGGTGGCCTGGTGTTGGGCAACAACTACAAGCAGACCCAGGCCTTGTCCCTGGCGGCCCGTCGCGCATTCGTGCGGATCGCCGAATACAAGCGCCTGATGAACGATCTGGAAGTGCGTGGCAAGCTGGACCGCGCCATCGAGTTCCTGCCGACCGAAGAACAGCTGGCCGAACGTGTCGCGGCAGGCCATGGCTTGACCCGTGCCGAACTGTCGGTGCTGATCTCCTACAGCAAGATCGACCTCAAGGAAGCGCTGCTCAACTCCCTGGTACCAGACGACGATTACCTGACCCGGGATATGGAGACCGCGTTCCCGGCAACGCTGGTGAACAAGTTCTCCGAAGCCATGCGTCGCCATCGCCTGAAGCGCGAGATCGTCAGCACCCAGATCGCCAACGACCTGGTCAACCACATGGGCATCACCTTCGTCCAACGGCTGAAGGAGTCCACGGGCATGAGCCCGGCGAACGTGGCTGGCGCGTATGTGATCGTGCGGGACATCTTCCATCTCCCACATTGGTTCCGTCAGATCGAAGCCCTGGACCACCAGGTGTCGGCCGACGTGCAACTGGAGCTGATGGATGAGCTGATGCGCCTGGGCCGTCGTGCGACCCGCTGGTTCCTGCGCAGCCGCCGTAACGAGCAGAACGCTGCCCGCGATGTGGCTCACTTCGGTCCGCACCTGGCGGCGTTGGGCCTCAAGCTCGACGAATTGCTGGAAGGCCCGACCCGCGAAGGCTGGCAGACCCGCTACCAGGCCTACGTGGCTGCCGGTGTGCCGGAGCTGCTGGCGCGTATGGTTGCCGGTACCACGCACCTGTACACCTTGCTGCCGATCATCGAGGCGTCCGACGTCACCGGCCAGGACGCCGCCGATGTGGCCAAGGCCTACTTCGCCGTGGGCAGCGCCCTGGACATCACCTGGTACCTGCAGCAAATCAGTGCCTTGCCGGTGGAAAACAACTGGCAAGCCCTGGCTCGCGAAGCGTTCCGCGATGACGTCGACTGGCAACAGCGGGCGATCACCATCTCGGTCCTGCAACAAGGCGACGGCACTCAGGACGTGGAAACGCGCCTGGCACTGTGGCTGGAACAGCAGCAGGACATGGTCGAGCGCTGGCGCGCCATGCTGGTAGACATCCGTGCCGCCAGCGCCACGGACTACGCCATGTACGCGGTTGCCAACCGCGAACTGCTGGACCTGGCGTTGGCAGGTCAGATGGTCGTACCGGCCAACTGATCCGGCGTTGAATGAAAAAGCCCCGCATTGAGAGATGCGGGGCTTTTTTTGTGGGTTTTGTGTCGCCCTTCAATCCTGTGGGAGCGGGCTTGCTCGCGAAGGCGGCGGGCCAGCTTGCATTGATGTCGGATGTGCCGTCGCCTTCGCGAGCAAGCCCGCTCCCACAAGGGCTTGCGGCGTTGGTTAGTTTTTCAGCGGGATCAAGACCGCCTCCTTCTCACCCATCACCATGAACACCAGCAGCTTCGCCGGCTCGGTTGCACTGGCGTTTTTCGAGACCAGGTGCTCGGATCCCGCTGCTTCGTACCAGAACTCCCCGGCCTTGTAGGTGATCGCCGGTTCGCCTTTGACCTGGGAGGTAATGGCGCCTTCGAGCACGTAGGCCATGGCCGTGCCCTCGTGTTTGTGGGCGATGGACGACTGGCCTGGGGCGTAGTCGACGGTCAGCATCATGGCTTTCTTGCCCGGCAGGTTTTTCAGCATCTTTTCCTGCAACACCTGGACCTTCTCCGAAGGCGCGGTTTCGTGGGCGTAGACCTGGGCGACGGGTAGCAGGCTGAGGGCGGCGATCAGGGAGAGGGTTTTCATGGCAATGGCCTTCGTGGGTTTTGAGTGGATCCGCGTTGTCGCGGCGATGGATCCACCCTATGCGTGCTGGCGGGGCAAGCAAACGTCCAATCTTTCGGAAGGTCGGTAGACCAATTGGCCTATTACGGATTTGCAACTGACTGGACCGTAACCCTGTGGCGAGGGGATTTATCCCCGTCGGGCTGCGCAGCGGCCCCAAGATATTCGTGACGGCGCCTATCTGGCGAGTGCTGCGCACTCGAGCGGGGCGGTGCGACGTTTCGCTAAATCCCCTCGCCACATGGGGGCCGGCTCGGGAGCGTGGGCCGTTCAGACAATCGGGAAGCTGTTGAAATCCACGCTTCGGGCCAGGCGGTTGTCGATCAGGCCGATAAAACCCTGCACTTCGGGGCAGTTGAAGTGAGCCTGCATGGCCGCTTCCGATTGCCAGCGGGCACTGACAGTCCAGCGGTCGCCATCCACCGGACAGCGGTCGACCATGTAGGCGTCGCAGCCGGGCTGGGTGCGCAGGGTCTCGACGATTTGCTGCAACTGTCGGCCCAGTTCTTCCGAGCGACCGGCGGCGGCTTGCACCTGGACGGTATTGATCACTTGGCGAGACATTGTTCAGGCTCCTGAATCAAGTCGGACGGGTGTTCACAATCAACGACACCCATGCAGGATAGGCCTGCACGGGCGAACCTCAAACAGCCAATCGGCGGATAAGCGGGCAGTCCAATCCCTCAGGCGACCTGCTGCAGGATGTCCCGCAAGCGATCCAGGGCGATGTCGATGTCCAAGACTTCAATGGCACCAAAACCGAAGAACAGCCCCGGTCGTGGTGGCTCTTCGTTGAAAAAACCTTCAAGGCTGTACAGCCCGACCTCGACTTTTTTCGCCAGCTCGATCACCAGCGGCAGATCGATGGGTACTTTGCACAATACCGCCAGGTGGAAACCCGCGGTGGTGGGCACGGCTTCGAACCAGGGCGACAGGTCCCCGGCCATGCGCGCCAGGATCCGCTCGCGACGTCCGGCATACAAGGCATGGCAGCGACGGATGTGCTTGAGCAGGCAGCCTTCGGCAATGAACTTGGCCAGCGCCCATTGGGGCAGGGTGGAGGTGTGCTGGTCGGTGAGGCGCTTGGCCAGGATCACCGCCTCGAGAATCGCCGGCGGCAGGATGGCGTAGCCGAGCCGCAACTCCGGTAGCAGGGTCTTGGAGAACGTCCCGACGTACGCCACGATACCCCGTTCGTCCATGCTCTGCAGCGAGTCGGCGGGCCGGCCCTCGTAACGGAATTCGCTGTCGTAATCGTCTTCGATGATGATCGCGCCGAGCTCATAGGCCCGCGCCAGCAGAGCCTCGCGCCGGGTCTGGCTCAGGGGCATGCCCAGGGGGAACTGGTGGGACGGCGTGACATAGATCAGCCGCGTGCCGTCCGGGATCAGGTCCACCCGCATGCCCTGGTCATCCACCGGCACTCCGACCACCGTGGCACCGTGGGAGCCGAACAGCAATCGCGCCGGTGGATACCCCGGGTCTTCCATTGCCACCAGGCTGCCGGGCCGGGTCAATACCCGTGAGATCAGGTCCAGGGCCTGTTGCGCACCGTTGCACACCACCACGTCATCGTCCTGACAGTTGACCCCTCGGGAAAATGCGATGTGCCGGGCTATGGCATTGCGCAGTGCCGGCAGGCCCCCGGGTTGGCTATAGAAACCCTTGGCATTGGCGATCTGCCGCAGGGCATGGGCGGTGCAGCGACGCCAATCGTCCAGGGGAAACTGCCCTTTGCCGGTGGCGCCGCCGATGAAGTCGTAACGCAATGCGCTTTCGGGCGTCGGATGACGCAGCAGGTCCGGCATGCTGCGCCAGGCCTCGACGACGTCGGCCCCGGCCAGCTCGCGGTGGTTTTGTTTGCGCGTGACCCTGGCCGGCCGCGCATTGACGTAGGTGCCCTTGCCGACGATGCCGGTCAGGAAGTTCTCGTAGGTCAGTTGGGCGTAGGTGTCGGAAACGGTCTTGCGCGAAACGCCTAACTGTTCAGCGAGCAGGCGACTGGGTGGCAGCTGTGTGCCCGCCGCCAGGCGACCGCTTTCGATAGCGCTGCGCAACTGTTGATACAACTGACTTGTCAGGTCCTTGCGGCCGTTGATGACGACATGAAGTTCCATACCCGCGGGCTCCTGGACTATCGCCTGATGACAGCGTCAAAGCTGCAAGATTACCTGCATTGTGCATTTGGATAGAAGTTGAGTAGAGAAAATCCGGCAGATTGGCCAGGCGCACAGTGGTCCTGGTTTTTTCGAGCAATTGGACCTGTCGCCGACGGCCTTCAGGTTTTACCGTGCAAGTATCCCTGTCATGGAGCCCGACATGAGCCAGCGTCTGGATTACTACAGTGCGTCCCCCGGGGCGATGAAAGCGATGATTGGCCTGGAAGCGCTGACCAGCCGCTTGAGTATCGAACCGGCGCTGCTGCACCTGATCAAGATCCGCGCCTCGCAACTCAATGGCTGTGCCTTCTGCACGGACATGCACTCGGTGGATGCACGACGCCTGGGCGAGACCGAGCGGCGCCTGTATGCGGTGGCCGTCTGGCGTGACAGCGGCTTCTTTACTGACCGCGAGCGTGCTGCCCTGGCTTGGACCGAGGCGGTGACGCTGGTGGCCCAGAGCCAGGTGCCGGACGAAGTCTATGCCCAGGCCCGTGCCTGCTTCAGCGAGGAGGAACTGGTGGACCTGACGATGGCGATCAGCACCATCAACAGTTGGAACCGGTTGGCGGTGAGTTTTCGCCAGCGTCCCGGTGATTGAATCTGTAAGTTGAGTGGTGCCTGGTCGGCCGCTTCGCGAGCAGGCTCGCTCCCACAGGGATGGCGGTGAATGCAGGGTAATGTCGGGGCCGCAGCGCACGGCGGGGCCCCGGAGAGGTCAAGCCAGGTTCGGCACGATCTAGGCGACGGCCGCAGCGTTGCGCTCACGCAGCTCCTGCAAACGATCGGCCCCGCCTTCAGCTACACGATTTTCCATCAGGCGGTCGGAGCCACCTTCGGCTACGCGATTCTGGATCAGGCGATCAGACCCACCTTCGGCCAACTGATGCACCGGCGCACCGCTGTCTGTTGCCGAAGCGATATTCGACAGGCCGAAGCCGCCAACCAGTGCCAGTACGATTGCCAGGGACGAGGCTTTTGGGACATTGAACATGGTGATTCTCCTTGCGTTTGATTGAGTGGACCGTGCAACGGGTGTGTCGCTGCTATCCGGTGTGCACAGTTAAACGCCCGGGTGTATCACTGGTGTGTGCCTGAAAACCTCGAAAACGGCAGTTTCGTATCAAACTGCCGTTCATATACAGACCGATACAAACTTCCATGCCGTCATCGTCGGCCTGCAGTGCGTCACTGGGCCTCGGGAACCGCCAGCCATTGCCCGATGATTTTCTGGTAGCTGCCGTTCGCCTTGCTCAGGTGCAACCACTGGTCAACGTACATTTTCCAGGTGGTGTCGTCCCGAGGCAGCAAGTATGCCTTCTCGCCGTATTGCAGGTAGTGGGTCGGGTTGACGGCGCACAGGCCAGGCTTGAGTTTCTGCTGGTAGAGCGCTTCCGAGGCGTCGGTGATCATCACGTCGGCTTTCTTGTCCAGCAGTTCCTGGAAGATGGTCACGTTGTCGTGAAAGCTCAGCTGGCCCTTGGGCACGAAGGCGCGGACGAAGGCTTCGTTGGTGCCGCCAGCTGGCTCCACCAGGCGTACCGAAGGCTGGTTGATCTGCTCCAGGGTCTGGTAGCGCGACTGGTCTTCGCAACGGACCAGTGGGATCTTGCCATCCACGTCCAGGGTGTTGCTGAAGTAGGCTTTCTTCTGGCGTTCGAGGGTCACCGAGATCCCACCCATGCCAATGTCGCATTTGCCCTCGGTCATATCCGGCATCAGGGTCTTCCAGGTGGTCTGTACCCACTGGACCTTGACGCCCAGGCTTGCGGCCAGGGAGCGCGCCATATCGGTGTCGATGCCTTCGTATTCGCCACCTTCGTTTTTGTAGGTGTAGGGCTTGTAGTCGCCGGTGGTGCAAACCTTCAACTCACCACGCTGCAGGACCTGGTCAAGGTGCGAAGGCGCCGGTTCGGCCTGGGCGCCGCAGGACAGTGCCAGCAGGCCACATAAGGTCATTGTGTTTGTTATATTTTTCATCGGGGCACACGTCTCGCAAGGGAAGGGGACAGGACGGGGCAGTGTAGTAAAAGTATTTGCGAACTGTCACGGGCACGTCGGCTACTCAAGGCGCGGTCGCTTCGGGTCGTTGCTGGAGGCTTTCGAGGTAGGCGCAGAACATATCGGCCATGGCGCCGGCATAAATCTCAATTTCTCCAGGCGAGCGCGGTGTGATCGAAAATTGCTTTCCCACCTTGCTTAGGGTCGTGATGATCAGGTCGCCCGCCAGGCTTCGGGTTTGTGCAGAGGCGGCCGGCAGCACCTCCAGCATGAAGGTGTCGACCGACTGCTGGACCGCCACCCGTGCCGCCCGGGCCTCGGGGGCATCGCGGTAGAGCGGGGCGGCGTCATCGAGCGCGCCACGCATCTGGGCCTCGTCGCATTCGGACTGGACAAAGGCCCTGACAAGGCTATGCAGCCGCTCGAAAGGCGGCCTCACCTGATCGTCAAGAATCCCGCGCAGCATGTCGCTGGTTTGCCGCCACTCATCACTTTGCAGGCGGAACAGGATAGCCGCCTTGTTCGGGAAGTACTGATATATCGATCCGACGCTGACACCGGCTCGCTCGGCCACGCGGGCCATGGTGAAGCGCGAGGCGCCCTGGCTCGCCAGAACCTGGACAGCGGCCTCCAGAATGGCTGCGACGAGCTCGGTGGAACGCACCTGCTTGGGCTGTTTGCGCGAGGAAATCTGCGGGCTTGGGCGTTCAGACATGGAGGCATCAACCTCGGAGGGGAATGCGATTTAACCTCACAGACCCCTATCGGGCAATGATCCCATGGTCGATCGCGTACTTCGCCAGGGCCGCGGGTTTGTCGATGTTGAGCTTGCGGCGGATGCTCAGGCGGTGGGTCTCGACGGTGCGCACGCTGATGTCCAGCTCGCGGGCCATCTCCTTGTTGTTGAGCCCCTGGACCATTTTGAGCAGCACCTGGCGCTCACGGGGTGTCAGATCGTCATCGGTGTCGGGGGCAGTGGCGAGCCGCTGGGCGATCTCAGCGCTGTAGAAGGTGCCGCCGCCGATTATGGCCTCGATGGCGGCGATGATCTCCCGTGAAGGTGCATTTTTGAGAACGTAGCCGCTGGCTCCGGAGCGCACCGACTCGCTCACGTACTCATGATTGTCGTACATGCTCAGGATCAGGATCTTGAGGCCGGGGTACTGTTTGCCCAGCAGGCGGGTCAATTCAAGCCCGTTCATGTCCTTGAGGCCGATGTCCATCAGCAGCAGGTCCGGCTGGCAGCGCCCGACCATCTCGATTGCCTGCGCGCCGTTCTCGGCTTCGCCCACCACGTCCAGTTGGGGCATGACGGACAGCAAGGCGCGGATGCCATCGCGGACCAGGGAGTGATCGTCAACCAGCGCGACGCGGATCGCAGGGGGCAGGTTCATCGGCAAGTGCTCTTGGTGTAAGGAGGGCGCATCAGCTTTCCGTGGCCGACAGGTCCATGGGCAACAAGACGTCCAGTTCACTTCGCCCCGGTGTCGACGTCAACTCCAGTCGCCCGCCGAAATGTTCGACCCGTTCGCGGATGTTCCGCAGGCCGATGCCGGCATGGCCACGTTCGACCTGCGGGACGTTGAAGCCCATTCCGTCATCCACCACCGTCAGGCGCAAGGATTGAGCCGAGCCAAACAAGGTGATCGCGACACGTTTCGCCCCGGCGTGGCGTTCGATATTGGTCAGGGCTTCCTGGGCGATGCGGAACAACGAGACCGGGGCGCCATTCTCCAGCCGGCAATCGAACTCATTGCATCGGTAGGACACCTCGAGCCCGCTGCGTTGTTCGAATTCCGCCGCGAGCTGGCCGATGGCGGCGGGCAGGCCCAGGGTGTCGAGCAGGGAAGAGCGCAAGTCGTGGGAGATGCTGCGGATTTCACCGATGGCTTCCCCCAGTCGATCCGTTGCGTTCTTGAGGATGCCCAGGCCGTTTCCCTGACCGTTTTCGAGCACATGACTGGCCAGCTCGAACTGGAACTTGATCGACACCAGCAACTGGCTGATGCCATCGTGGAGTTCGCGGGACACCCGCGAGCGTTCCTCCTCCTGCAAGCTGACAATACGCTGGTTCAGCCGCTGCAGCTTTTTGTCGGCCAGGCGATGCTCGCTCACGTTGAGGGTCATGCCGCCGGCGAAGACCAGCAGGACCGCCACCAGTGCGATGGCGGCAATGGCCTGCATGGTGGTGTGGATGCCATGGGCGACTTCGTCGCGCGCCTGTTGGGTGGCGCGCTCGACATCTTCCAGGTAGATCCCGGTGCCGAGCATCCAGCCCCATCGATCCAGCATCACCACGTAGGCCAGCTTTTCGGTCACCTGGCCGGAGGAGGGCTTGTTCCAGGCATAGCGCTGGAAACCTTCGCCGGACTCGGCGCTCTTGATCAATGCCTGGATGACAGACAGGCCGTGGGGGTCTTTCATGTCCCAGAGGTATTTGCCCACCAGTTCCGACTGGCGCGCGTGCATCAGGCTGCGGCCCTGACGGTCATAGACGAAGAAATAGCCGTTGATGCCGAAGCTGAGCTTGCGCAGCTCTTCGAGCACCTGTTGCTGTGCGCGTTCGTCGCCAAGGCCGCCGTTGTACAGCGGAGCAATCAGGCTCTGCGCCATCTCGACATAGTTCTTCAGCTCGGCGCGCTTGCTGGCGAGGATGCTGTCTTCGATCAGTTGCGCCTGTTGATCGCCCAACTGGCGGTTGAGCGAGATCACCAGCGCGCAGATGACGGCAATCGCCAGGACCAGGGGCAGGATCCCGAGGGCGACGATTTTGTGTTTGAGCAGCATCTGTACTCCTGCCAGGGCCTGACGGGGGGGAGGTGGATGGTCGGCATCATATGCCAAACACATGCTCGCTCAAATCCTGCTGATGCGAAGTCCAGGACTTGTGGGAGCGGGCTTGCTCGCGAATGCGGTGTGTCAGGTAGAGAGCATGCCACTGACACACCGCATTCGCGAGCAAGCCCGCTCCCACGGAGAGCAGTGCGTCTACGTAGTACTACGGATTTATTTATTGACGTCGGACAGGGATATTGGGCCCGCTCCGAATAGCCGGGGCACACTATAAAAACAATCGCCGCAGTCCACTGGACCTCGGCAGGAGACACGCAATGACAACCCGTCTGGTTAAACACCTCGCCTGGTTTGCCGTGGCTGTTCTGGGAGCCTGTGCGTTGAGTGTCGTGGCTTTGCGCCGCGGCGAACCCATCAACGCCCTCTGGATCGTCGTCGCAGCCGTCGCGATCTACCTGGTCGCCTACCGCTACTACAGCCTCTTTATCGCCAACAATGTGATGCAACTCGATGCGCGCCGGGCCACCCCTGCCGTGCTCAATAACGATGGCCTGGACTTCGTCCCGACCAACAAGCACATCCTCTTCGGTCACCACTTCGCCGCCATTGCCGGCGCGGGGCCGCTGGTCGGGCCGGTGCTGGCGGCACAGATGGGCTACCTGCCCGGCACGCTCTGGCTGATCGCCGGCGTGGTGCTGGCCGGGGCCGTGCAGGACTTCATGATCCTGTTCCTCTCCACCCGCCGCAACGGTCGTTCCCTGGGCGACATGGTCCGCGAGGAAATGGGCCGCATCCCCGGCACCATCGCGCTGTTCGGCTGCTTCCTGATCATGATCATCATCCTCGCGGTGCTGGCGCTGATCGTGGTCAAGGCCCTGGCCGAAAGCCCGTGGGGGATCTTCACCGTGATGGCGACCATCCCGATCGCGATGTTCATGGGCGTCTACATGCGCTACATCCGCCCGGGCCGCATCGGTGAAATCTCGCTCATCGGCGTGCTGTTGCTGCTGGGGTCGATCTGGCTGGGCGGGCAGGTCGCCGCCGACCCGGTCTGGGCCAAGGCCTTCACCTTCACCGGGATCCAGATCACCTGGATGCTGATCGGCTACGGCTTCGTCGCGGCGGTGCTGCCGGTGTGGCTGATCCTGGCCCCGCGGGACTACCTGTCGACCTTCCTCAAGATCGGCACCATCGTCGCCCTGGCGATCGGCATCCTGATCACCATGCCCGAGCTGAAAATGCCGGCGCTGACCCAGTTCACCAACGGCCTGGGCCCGGTGTGGAAGGGCGGGCTGTTCCCGTTCCTGTTCATCACCATCGCCTGCGGCGCGGTCTCGGGCTTCCATGCGCTGATCTCCTCGGGCACCACGCCCAAGCTGCTGGACAACGAAACCAACGCCCGCTACATCGGCTACGGCGGCATGCTGATGGAGTCCTTCGTGGCGATCATGGCCATGGTCGCCGCGTCGGTGATCGAGCCGGGCGTGTACTTCGCCATGAACAGCCCGGCGGCGGTGGTCGGCGGTGACGTCGTGGCCGTGGCCCAGACCATCAGCGGCTGGGGCTTTGCCATTACCCCGGACGCGCTGCAGGCGGTGGCTCGGGACATCGGCGAAACCACCGTCCTGGCCCGTGCCGGCGGTGCGCCGACCCTGGCGGTCGGTATTGCGCAGATCCTGCACTCGGTGCTGCCGGGTGAGAACACCATGGCATTCTGGTACCACTTCGCGATCCTGTTCGAAGCGCTGTTCATCCTCACCGCGGTGGACGCCGGCACCCGTGCCGGGCGGTTCATGCTGCAGGACCTGCTGGGCTCGTTCGTGCCATCGCTCAAGCGCACCGAATCCTGGACCGCCAACCTGATCGCCACCGCCGGTTGCGTGGCACTGTGGGGTTATCTGCTGTACCAGGGCGTGATCGATCCGCTGGGCGGCATCAACACCTTGTGGCCGCTGTTCGGCATCTCCAACCAGATGCTGGCCGGTATCGCCCTGATGCTCGGCACCGTGGTGCTGATCAAGATGAAGCGCCAGCGCTACATCTGGGTCACGCTGCTACCGGCGGCCTGGCTGCTGATCTGCACCACCACGGCGGGCCTGATCAAGCTGTTCGA
>NZ_VIUE01000017.1 GCF_007828215.1 Pseudomonas sp. SJZ074
CTCGCGGGTGTAGGTCTTTCGCTCTTGCATGGATCCTCCTGATGGGGCGAATCATATCGCCCTTAAGAGGTGTCCGGGATCATTAAGCCAGTTCAAGCCCGCTCCCACAAGGGAGTTGTGGTGTACGTTGGATCTGTGGGCGCCGGAAAAAACTGTGGGAGCGGGCTTGCTCGCGATGGCGGCTTCGCAGTCAACATCACTTCAAGCTGACCCACCGCTTTGGCGAGCAAGCCCGCTCCCACAAGGGAGTTGTGGTGTACGTTGGATCTGTGGGCGCTGGAAAAAACTGTGGGAGCGGGCTTGCTCCGGGCGGCGATCCGACGATGGCGTCGGCCCGGCCACCCCACTGCAAGCAAGCGTGCTGCGATCCCTTCAGCCCTTGGCCGCCATCGCCGTGACTTCCACCCGCATGCCCTCGACCCCCAAGGCCGCCACGCCGATCGCGGCGCGCACCGGCCAGGGTTTGGCGAAGAAGCGTTTGTACACTTCGTTGAAGGCGGCGCGTTCGGTCATGTCGGTGAGGTAGATGGTCAGGTGCAAGACCCGGTCCATGGAACTGCCGGCACGCTCCAGCGCGGTCTTGAGCGCTTGCAACGTACATTCGCTCTGCAGGGTGATGTCGCCCAGTTCCAGGCTGCCATCGGCGCGGGTCGGGATCTGGGTGGTGACCAGCAGGCCGCCGAAGCCGGCGACGTCGGAGGAGATGGAGTCCGCATCCGGGTCGGGAGTGAACGTGATGTCTGGGTTAGCCATGCGGCTCCTCGTGCAGGAAAGGAAAAAGATGCAGTCTACCGTCCATTGGTGCGCCGTTCCCGGTTTCCTTTATCTATCCTCGTTTCGCACCAGCGTCTGAATGTAGGCTTCAATCGTAGTGGTGCCGCGCAGCCCATCCTCGGCAATCTCGAAGCCGTTGTCGACGCTGACCTCGGTCATCCGCGTGTAGGATTGCGCGGCGGCGGGGCTGAAGCCGAGGTCCAGGAATGCATTTTCCCAGCGGTTCCTCGGTATCACCTGCACCTCGACTGGTCGACCGAGCGCCTGGGAAAAAGCCTGCGCGACATCGTTGGGTGAATACAGGCGAGGCCCTTGCACATAACGAACACCAGTGTCGGTCAGCGGCGACAACAGTCTCGTCGCTGCCATTTCGCCCATGTCCCGGGGGGCAACCATAGGTAGCGCCAGGTCGGCGGGAAGCAGGGTGGGCAGCTTGCCTGTGGTGCGAACGGTGTCGAGCAGGCCGTCCCAGTTGCTCATGTAGTAAACGGCGCGATTGATTGCCGCCGGGATCGATTGATTGCGCAAGCCTTCTTCCAGCCCCCACAAGACACTGAGGTCGCCGAGTCGCTCGCCGGGTTGGGCGCCGGCGGTGGATTGGGCGACGATCTTCTCAAGGCCCGAGCCATCCAGCGCAGCAAGAATGTTGGCCACGGTTTGCCGCTCCACCGCATCGGTATCGGTACTCGGAGGGGCTGGCGGGTTGAGGATAAAAGCCCGGCGCCCGAGTCGGAAGGCGGCCCGCAGCGAGTCGATATCCTGGGCATCCGCCTCGATGATCCGAGCGCCTTGGGCGCGCCATTGCTCCCCATGGGCGGCCTTGCGGGTCACAACAATCACCGGCGCTGCCTGGGCCAGCAGCGCCTGGACGGTGGCCGAGCCTACATGTCCCGTCCCCCCCATGATCACATACATGTTTCACCTCCCGCCCAAGGTCAAAGGTTGACCGGGACCTGGGCCGTCATCGCCGGTTCAAGGTGCGGTTTCGCGTTGTTCAGGCGCTCTGCCAATTGTTGTGCCTGCGCCCATCCGAAATCGGGTTCCAGCCAATCGAGTGCCTCGTCTGCGCTCAAAGCCAGGACACGCTGCTGTTGGCTGGCAAGATCGCCATAAGTCACCAGGGCCAGGCCGTCGCAGCCCAAGGCGGTTTCGCTGGCCTGGGCCAGGGCTGCCAGGAAAATCGGGGCCGATTGCCGGGACGTCGTGTAGCTGGAATGTTGCAGCTGGGATTCGGAGGGCGCGTGCGACTCGTACCAGCCCTCCACGGCCACCAGTACCCGACCTTCGCGTTTGATGGGGTCAAAGACCTTGGAGCGCATCACCAGGTGCAGCGGCAGATGCGTCATCGGGGGCATCGTTCCCACCGACCAGATGGGCGACCAGCCCCAACGAACCTTGATGGACTCCAAATGCCCGCCACGACGGCGAATGGCGCTGACTTGCATGTTCGGCTTGATCAGGCTGTGCCGTTCCTGTGGCCCGGTGGGTACTGTCCTGTACAAGTCCAGGTGCGTCACGCTGGTATCGAAACGTCCGTCCGGGGTGTCTCGCTGGGCGAAATACGCCAGGGCGTCTTTTGAAGAAACGTGCTGAACAAAACCCTCACACATGGCGAAACTCCCGGAATCGAAACGCAACCGACCGCTAGCCGCTCGCGTCTCGACTGCTCAAGCGCGTCATCACTGATTCAGCGGTGTCACGGTGTCATGTAGGTCCGAGCCATGCGCAGGGGCTTGGTTCGAAATTCTTCGGAACGGGGAGACGAGCGGCTGTAGCCGTCTGCGCGAGACAGGATGAGCAGTGCAACGGGGGGCCGTTACCGCCGATTCTGATTGATGAAATCCACGAAAGCCCGCAACAGCAGGGCCTCATCCGCCACCTGGGGCTGAGCAACGTCACGGCTGCGCAGGTCAAGCAAGCCCAGGGCATTGCCAACGTGGTGTGTGTGCAGAATCACTACAACCTGACCCATCGCGGTGACGAGTCACTCATCGCCGACCTGAATCGGCAGGGCATCGCCTACGTGCCGTTCTTTCCCCTGGGTGGCTTCACGCCGCTGCAATCACAGACCCTTTCCACCGTCGCGGCGCGCCTGGAGGCGTCACCGCTGTGCGTTGCGCTGGCGTGGCTGCTGCAACGTGCGCCGAACCTGCTGCTGATTCCCGGCACGTCATCCGTGGCTCACCTGCGGGAAAACCTCACGGCCAGCGAGCTGCGGATTCCGGCGCCAATGCTGGCCGAGTTGGACGCATTGGTCTAAAACCCCCGCGTCTCGCCCTCAGCCGGTTGCCGAGCCCCCCCGGCCATTGCAGCGACCTCAGCTACGCGCCTCATCCGTCTCGTTGCGATGATGTTCAGGCCAGCGGTCGACGGGGCGCGCGCGGTCTTCGTTGAACATGTCCGTGAGCAGCGCATTGGCGCGACGGTAGGCGTCGTGCCGGAACTTGAGGTCATCTTCCGGCTGGGCGACGATTTCTTCCAGCATTTGCAGGTTCAGGCGACGGAACTGATCCGCCCGTTCGCGGGCTTCGTAAGGTCCGACGCCCATCTGCATCAGCGCACGTCGGCCCAAGGACAGGGCACTTTCGAAGGTTTCCCGTTCGGCCGCCTCCACCCCCATCTGCCGCAGGGTGATCAAGTGCCCCATGTCCCGCGCCCTCACGATCAGCTTCAACGTGGGGAAATGCTCCTGGACCAGCCGGGTCAGCGTCAGGTTGTCCTGCTGATCATCAATGGCATTGATCAGCACCACGGCCTGGGCCGCGCCGGCCGCATGCAGCAAGTCGAGGCGCGTGGCGTCGCCGTAGAACACCTTCACGCCGAATTTGCGCAGCGTCTCGATGTTGTCGGGGTCGTGATCCAGCACCACCACTTCGACGCCACAGGACATCAGCAGGCGGCCGGCGATCTGCCCGAAACGGCCGAACCCGGCAATGATGATGCGTGGGTTCTGCTGATCGACGAGGTCGGATTCTTCACGGTTTTTCTTCGCGACGGACTCCAGGCGACCCAGCAGCAGGATCAGCAGGGGTGTCAGGCACATGGACAGGGCCACCGCCAGCGTCAGGCTCTTGCCCCACTGATCGGTCAGGATGCCGGCCAGCGTCGCGGCACCGAACACCACGAAGGCGAATTCGCTGCCCTGGCCCAGCAACACCGCCTGCCATGAACGTTGGCCGGCAGGTACGTTGAGGAACCGGCTCACTGTCTTGATCACCAGCAGCTTGATCAGGATGAAGCCCAGGGTCAGGGTGGCGACCTTCAACGGCGCGTTGATCAGGGTGCCGAAGTCGATCGACATGCCGACGCCGATGAAGAACAGCCCCAGCAGCAAGCCTTTGAACGGCTCGATGTCGCTTTCCAGGGCATGCCGGTATTCGGAACTGGCCAGCAGCACCCCGGCGAGGAAAGCCCCCATTGCCATCGACAGGCCGGCTTCTTCCAGGAGAAAACCGAAGCCGAACACCAGGAACAGTGCCACGGCGCTGAAGATCTCCCGCAGGCCCGAGCGGGCGGCGAAGCGCAGCAATGGCCGGGTCACATAACGTCCCAGTAGCACAACGACGCTGATGGCCGCGACGATCTTGACGATCGACAGCGCCAGGGCGGTGCCTGAAGGTGTTTCACCGTGGGCCGACAGCAAGGGGATCATGGCGACCAGGGGAATGGCCGCGATATCCTGGAACAACAGCACGGCAAAGCTGCTGCGGCCGACGGCGGTCGACGTCAGGTTGCGTTCATTCATCGCCTGCATGGCGATGGCCGTGGAGGACAGGCTCAGGGTCAGGCCGACCAGCAACGCGGCCGTCCAGTTGAGGCCCAGGGCGGCGCAGAACACTGCGATGGCAGCGCCACAGGCCAGCATCTGCAAGGCTCCGCCACCGAACACCATCCGGCGCAACGCCCACAGCCGTTTGGGGTCGAGCTCAAGCCCGATGATGAACAGCATCAGCACGACGCCGATTTCAGCGAACTCCAGAATGGCCTTGACGTCGGTAATGAGCTTCAGCCCCCACGGGCCGATGACGCACCCGGCCAGCAAGTAACCCAGCACCGGGCCCAGGCCGAACCTGACGGCAATCGGCACGATCAAGGTTGCCGAGGCCAGGTAGATGAGCATCTCGATCAGGCTGTGAGTCTCCATATCAATCTTCCTTCCAGGAGGCCAGGCGGGCGCGATAGTGTTCGATTTGGGCGTGTTGGGCGTGCGATTCGGCGGCATAGGCGCCGTGGACGACCACTGGATCCAGCCAGCGCATGCGGCAATAGAGGGCCGTTGCATGGAGGGGCTGGGCCAACACGGAGAAGCCCGGATGGGTACCGATCTCGAAGTGGTCCGGCTCGCCACCGGTGGTGACGGCCCACAGCAGGCTCTTGTCCTTCAGTGCGGTGGTGCCCCTGCCGTATGCCCAGCCATGGGTGAATACCTTGTCGATCCACAGTTTCAGCAGAGGCGGCATGCTGTACCAGTACATCGGATGCTGGAGGACGACCAGGCCTGCCTGCTCGACGACGCGCTGCTCGGCTTCGACATCGATGTCGAAATCCGGGTAGAGGTCGTAGAGGGACCGTACGACCACGTCCGGGAGGCTGGAGGCACCTTCGAGCATCTGCTGGTTGACCCGCGATTGGTCGGGGTAGGGGTGGGCGTAAACAATCAGGATCATTGGGACGATTCCAGAGCGGGTCCGGGCCAAAAGGCCGGCCATCCTACCGAGGATGGCCCCGGTTGTTTAGGCTTTGTTTGCCAACGGACCCGCGGCAGGTCAGGTCAATGGCAGCGAAACCCGGACTTGCAGTCCGCCATCGCGGCGATTGTCGAGGGTTAACGTTCCACCGTGCTCGAGTACGGTCGCCCGCGCTGCCGACAGGCCGAGCCCGACGCCACCGGTGTGCTTGTTGCGCGAGCCTTCGAGACGAAAGAATGGGGTGAAGACTTGCTCGTGATATTTGGCCTCGATGCCCGGCCCCCGGTCCAGAATGCCGATTTCAACGTGATCGCTCCAGGTCTTGAGCTGGACGCTGGGTTCTGTGCCATATTTGATCGCATTGTCGATCAGGTTCACCAGCGCGCGCTTGAGCCCGATGGGCCGGCCCACGTAAACGAAGCGAGGGGCGCCCTCGAATGCCACTTCGCTGCCGGCGTCCTTGAAATCATCGACGACGGTGTGCAGCAGCTCCGCCAGATCGAAAGCGGTGGCATGTTCGAGCCGTGCGTCGTCGCGGAAAAACTCCAGGGCCGAATTGACCATCGCTTGCATCTCGTCCACGTCCCTGAACAAGCGGGATTGCTGTTCGGTGTCCTCGATGAACTCCCCGCGCAGGCGCATGCGGGTCAACGGCGCGCGCAGGTCGTGGGAGATGGCGGCGAGCATTTGCGTGCGATCTTCGATGAAGTGCTTGAGCTGGGCCTGCATGGCGTTGAAGGCGAGAATGGCCTGGCGGATCTCGTAGGGGCCGATGACTGGAATGGGCGGCGCCTTGTGGTCCACGCCGAAACGCCTGGCGCCTTCGGCGAAGCGTTCCAGCGGCGCGGCCAGGTGCCGGGTGGCGACCAGCGCGACGATAAAAGCCGACAGCAGCATCAGCGTGATGATGATCAGGTTGCGCTCCCATTCCTCCAGGCCCCAGTTGCGCGCGGGCATGGAAAACATCACCCATGAGTGGTCGCTCAGCTCGATCAGCGCGGCGTAGCGCCCGCCGGGCTGGTCGGCGGGCCAGTCGCTCGGCTCGTAGCCTTCTATCCGTGCATCGGGCCTGCCCAGTTGCTGGCGCAGCCGTGCCGCGCCGTCGCTGTACTCCGGGTCGTCGTCGACCACCGGCACGCGCGCCTCGTCATGGTCTTGTAGCCATTGGGTGGTGAATTCGCGGTCACTGGCGGCCTTGGCAATGACGGGCCGCTGTTCAAGCGCTGCCGAGTCGATGATGCGGGCGATGGCGGAGATCTTTTCAAACAGGCCGGTTTCCATCAGGGGCGGGCGTGCCCAGGCTCCGGCCAGTTGGCTGAACAACGCGTTCAGCACCAGCAGCGTCAGCATGGCAACCAGGGTGGTCAGGGCGATCCAGCGCGCCAGGGTATCGCGCGGACGGCGAGTGCCGGGGCTCGGCGGTTTCATCGTTTCACCACCTGGGGGCTGAAATAGTAACCGCTGTTGCGCACGGTGCGGATCATGGTCGCGCCGCTGATATCCGTCTCCAGCTTGCGACGCAAGCGGCTGACCTGAACGTCGATACTGCGGTCAAACGCGTCGAAGGTTTCGCCCCGCGCCAGGTCCAGCAACTGTTGGCGGCTCAGCACCCGGCGCGGGTGTTCGGCGAACACCAGGAGCAGTTCGAACTCGCCCGCAGACAGCGGAATCATGACTTGATCCGGGGAGCGCAATTCACGCCGGGTGACGTCCAACTGCCATTTGTCGAACTCCAGGACCGGCCGCGAGGCGTCGTTCAGCGGGCCCCTGGCTTCGCCGGTACGCCTGAGCACGGCCCGCACCCGGGCCAGCAACTCCCGGGCGTCGAAAGGTTTGGTCAGGTAATCGTCAGCGCCCATCTCCAGGCCGACGACCCGGTCGCTCAACTCTCCCATGGCGGTAAGCATGATGATGCCGACCCTGTGCTCGGCCCGCAGGCGCTGGCAGAGTACCAGGCCGTTGTCTCCTGGCAGCATGACGTCGAGGATGATCAGATCCGGCAGCTGGCGCTCGACCGCCTGCCACAGGGCGGCACCGTCGGCGGCCACATCGACGCTGTAGCCATGTTGTTCGAGGAATTTGCGCAAGAGGGCGAGGACTTCGAGGTCATCGTCAACCAGTAGTAAATGGCTCACAGTGGGTACGTCGGGGTCATGGATACAGGGAGCGATACTAGGATCAATCCGGGCCCTGCGTCATATATTTCAATCCTGCAATGAAGTTGCCGACGGGCAATATTCCGGAAATCTCCAGGCAAGAAAGCAGCGGCAGGATAGCGCCGTTTCCAGACAGTTAAATAGCCGGACAACACCGAACCCTGTGGCGAGGGGATAAATCCCCTCGCCACAGGGGCTGTGTCGGGCCTGACTTTTTAACTGAACGGTATCGCCCATCCTTTGCCGAGATAGCTTTGTATGCCGACGTTCAGACCCGCGCCGCTACGTGTTGGATTTTCTCTGGTCATCATGCTCGCAGCACTCGCCAGCGGTTGCACCAGCACACCCGCTGCAAAGCCCGGCAGTTGCGAGAGTGTTCCGTACACCGTTTACGATCCCGGACAACCCATCAACCGCGGCATCTTTGCCTTCAACCGCACCGTAGACGACTACGCACTGGCCCCCATCGCCCGTGGTTATCGTCATCTTCCGGATGCCGCGCAGACCGGCATGCATAACTTCGTGGCGAACTTCGGCGAGCCCAAGGTGTTCATC
Source organism: Pseudomonas sp. SJZ074 (assembly GCF_007828215.1). Classification (GTDB taxonomy): domain Bacteria; phylum Pseudomonadota; class Gammaproteobacteria; order Pseudomonadales; family Pseudomonadaceae; genus Aquipseudomonas. Next base: position 8,174 of record NZ_VIUE01000017.1, read on the forward strand.
AACGACCTGCTGCAAGGCAATGCGCAGCGTTCGGTCAACACCCTGGGGCGTTTTGTCATCAACACCACGGCCGGCATCGTCGGCTTGATCGATGTCTCGGGCAAACTCGGCATCGAGCGCCATGAGGCCGATTTCGGCCAGACCTTCGGCGTCTGGAACCTCGCCCCGGGGCCGACGGTGGAGCTGCCGCTGCTGGGGACGGCCAACCTGAGGGATGCCACCGGTAAGGTGATCAGTTTCGTGGTCGACCCGTTTGGCGGCGACAGCAGCACCGTCGATACCCTGGGCACGATCAATACCGCAGGCGGCATCGTCGATGGCCGCGCCCAGGCGCTGCCGCTGACGGACCAACTGCGGACCGAGCCGGATTACTACCTGGCCCTGCGCGACGCGATCGCGCAGCAGCGCGCCGATGTTGTCGCGCAAGGCAAACTGGGGGCGGTCACCCCACAATGCGAGGAGGAGCAGGCCGATGACTAACGACGCGCTGATTCTGCGGCGAAGTGTGAAGGCGCTCGGCCAGGGTGGTCTGCAGTGCCGAGAGGTCGAACTACGGTTGGCGGAGGATGGCGATCATGTGCTGCTCAGCCGCTACGTCGAACGCTACCGCCATGAGCAAGGCGGTGAGTGCGTCGTCCAGCAGCATCAGGTGTCGATGACGCACTTGATTCGCTGGATGATGGCGCATGGGGAGCGGGTGAGGGCATAGCCGGGTGCGCTGGCCGGTGGAAACCTCACGCAGCGCCCACGTATCCACAGGTTGCGCCAAGAAACATTTTTACACAGTTCGATGTTGTACGATGTCGTATCTAGTGTGTTCGACTGTCTCCGTTTCTTACAAAAAAAATAAACGGAGACTCCCCCTCATGACGAGCATTCCTTCCGTCAAGGACCCGGCAGCAGCGTCCACGCAAAGCCGTTTCGTGCGCCTGTTGAAGCTGCTTGGCCCCGGCATCATCGCGGTACTGGCGTGGCTGGGCGCAGGCGACCTCATTACCTCTTCCGTGGCCGGTGCGAACTACGGCTACGCCATGATGTGGGTGCTGGCAGTGTCCTTGCTGTTGCGATTCCTGATCGTCAACATCATCGCGCGCTTCCAGCTCTGCAATAACCAGGGCATGACCATCCTGCAGGGCTATGCCCAACTCAATCCGTTTTTCGCCTGGTTCCTCTTGGTCTATGCGCTGCTGATGGGGCATTTGATGAATGCCTACATGATCAAGGGCGCCGGTGAGGCACTGGCCATGCTGCTGAAGATCGACCGCCCGTTGCTCTGTTCGGTGGCGGTGGTGCTGGCGGTGTGGCTGCTGGTTGGCCGCAATATCTACTCGATGATCGAAGGGGTGATGAAGGCGCTGCTGGCGATCATGACGCTGGCGTTTCTGGCCCTGGCCGTCATGTCCGGCCCGGATGTTGCCGGTATCGTCAAAGGCACCATCGGCTTCAGCATTCCTCCCGACGAGGGCGTGCACGGAGCGCTGTTGGTGGCTGTCTCGGTGATCGGTGCGGTCGCGGGCTCCATCGCCAACTTCGTCCACCCTTATGTCATGCGCCAGAAGGGTTGGACAGGCCCTGAGCACAAGCGCGTCCAGCGCAATGACCTGCTGTTCGCGGTGTTCGTCGGGATCGTCATCAATCTGGCGATCTGGATTGTCGGTGCGGAAATCCTCCGGCCCAATGGCATCGAGGTCAACACCCTGGGGGATCTGGGCAAGGCGCTGGAGATGTTCTTCGGCCCGATCGGTTGGTACATCTTTTTCGTCGGGGTATTCGCCACGCTGTTCGCCAGTATTTCGGGCAAGACCACGGCATTCCCGATGCTTATCACCGACGCCTTCCAGCACGTGCGCCCCGAGCGCCGGGAGCGCTATGGCAAGGAGTTCCACCGCGATCCGATGCACAAATGGTTCATGCTGTTTATCCTGGTGACCCCGCTGGTCTGGTCGCTGCCCGGCATGCCGGACTTCGTCACGCTGACCATCGGCGTCAATGCCCTGAACATCGTTGGCTTGCCGGTCATTTCCCTGGGCCTGCTGATCATGTCCAACCAGAAGTCGTTGCTGGGCAAGGAGTACCGCAACAACCTGTTCGAAAACATTGCGCTGGCCTTTGCCACGGGCCTGGCGCTGTGGGTTGCCTTCCAGTTGGGGGTGGAACTGTTTGCCTGAAGCTTGGATCTGGAAGCCGTGGGTGATCCGTCACCGCGGCTTTTCAGCCAGCGGTGTTCGAGGTGCAAAACCGTTCATCACTTGTTCGATCCCGGAAAAAGTGCACTGCTAGACTGCATCGACCAATCCCTCTCGGAGAAGTCGGATGAATAACAAGAACAGGATCTGTCTCTGGTACGAAGGTGATGCCGTGGCGGCAGCGCAGTTCTACGCTGCGACGTTCCCGGACAGTGCCGTGCAAGCCGTCCATCACGCGCCTGGCGATTATCCGTCGGGCAAGGAAGGCGATGTGTTGACGGTGGAGTTCACGGTGATGGGTATTCCCTGCATCGGGCTGAACGGCGGCCCGGTGTTCAAGCACAACGAGTCCTTCTCTTTCCAGGTGTCCACCGAGGACCAGGCCGAAACCGACCGTTTCTGGAATGCGATTGTCGGTAACGGCGGTGAGGCAAGTGTCTGCGGCTGGTGCAAGGACAAGTGGGGGCTGTCATGGCAAATCAGCCCACGCGTCCTGACCGACGCCGTCGCCGGCCCCGATAAAGCCGCCGCCAAGCGCGCGTTCGAGGCCATGATGCAAATGACGAAGATCGACATCGCGGCGATTGAAGCGGCGTTGAAAGGCTAGCCGGTCAGCGACTGTCCTACCGCTTTCGCGAGCAAGCCCGCTCCCACACTGGATCTTCAGTGGGCTCGGTATCAGCAGCCCCCTCAAAACCCTGTGGGAGCGGGCTTGCCCGCGAAGGCGCCGGCACATCCAGCCTCGATCCAACGGACCTACCGCTATCGCGAGCAGGCACTGACTCACCGCCCAGCGTCAGGCAACCTGGCAATCACCTTGATCTCGAATTGAAATCCATACAGCCACGTCACCCCCACCGCCGTCAGTGTCGGGTGCGGTGCGTTGCCCCAGAATTCAGGCACCACTTTCCAGATCGTCTCGAACTTCGATTCGGGATCGACCATGAATACGGTGACGTCCACCACATCGTCAAAGGTGCAATCGGCTGCGGCGAGAATCGCTTCCAGGTTGGTGAATGCACGGCGGACCTGAACCTCGAGATCGGCCTCAGGTGAACCGTCGTCGGTGCTGCCGACTTGCCCCGATACGAAAAGAAAACCATTGGACCGGATCGCCGGCGAATAACGATTACGCTCGTAAAGCGCCTGGCGTCCAGGTGGGAAAACTACATCGCGCGTTGTCATGGGAACCTCCATCGGAATCAGGTGAGAAATCAACGATGAAGTCACTCTAGGGGCTTGTGTCCGGGCGATAAACGCGCAACCTTGGCGATCACTGTTTGTGAAATCCAAACAATCTGATCGATACGCGGAGCCGCAATGGATCGTTTCGATGCGATGCAGGCATTTGCCCGGGTGGTGGAGGCGGGCAGTTTCACCAAGGCCGCCGAGACCCTGCACATGAGCAAGACCACCGTGACCCAGCTGGTGCAACAGTTGGAGGCGCGCCTGCGGGTCAAGCTGCTCAACCGCACGACACGCAAGGTCAACGTCACTGCCCAGGGTGCCGTCTACTACCAACGGGTGTTGCGCTTGCTCGCCGACATGGAGGATGCCGAAACCAGCCTGTCCGATGCCCAGGCCCTCCCCAGGGGCCGCTTGCGGGTAGACGTCCCGAGCCCGCTGGCCGCGCTGATCCTGATGCCGGCGCTGCCGACGTTCCATGAGCGCTACCCGGATATCCAGATCGACATGGGCGTCAGCGATCGCATCGTGGACATCATCGATGAAAACGTCGACTGCGTGGTGCGCGGCGGAGAACTGACGGATCAGTCGCTGATCGCCCGGCGCATCGGTGATCTTGAGCTGGGCGTCTTCGCGGCGCCGAGCTACCTGGCGCGTGTCGGCACGCCCGCGCATCCACGAGACCTCGAAGACTCCCTGCATCGTATCGTCGGCTTTCTCTGGGCCCGCACCGGCAAAGCCGTGCCCTATGCCATGCACAACGACAATGAGCACCTGCACATCAACGGGCGCTACGCCCTGGCCGTCGACGACGGCAACGCCTACCTCGCGGCGGGCCTGGCGGGGTTGGGGGTGCTATGGCTACCCAAGTACATGTCCAGGCCCCACGAAGCCAACGGCGGACTGGTGCCGCTTTTCGAAACGTGGCGCATCGACCCGATGCCGCTCTACCTGGCGTACCCGCCGAACCGGCATATCAGTGCCAGGTTGAGAGTATTCATCGAATGGATGGTGGCATTGATGGCGCAGCATGCGCCGGTTGCTGATCGAAGTGGTGTCCAGGCAGGCGTCTTGCCGGGCAACAAAGGATTAAACCCGTAGCGACGAGAAGGGTCGAAGGCTTACACCGCTAGATTGCAGAGGAGACGCACCATGGACCGATTCACCGGCGGCTGCCTGTGCGGCAACGTTCGCTTCGAAGCGTCGGGGCGACCTTACCGGGTCGGCCTCTGCCACTGTCTCGACTGTCGCAAGCACCATGGCGCGCTTTTTTACGCGGCAGCCATGTTCCCCCAGGAGGCGGTCAAGATCGAAGGTGAAACCCGCGACTATGCCGGCCGCTGCTTTTGCCCCCGCTGCGGCTCGCCGGTCTTCGCCCGCAGCGGTGATGAGATTGAAGTGAACCTGGGAAGCCTGGATGCTCCTGACCAGCTGATGCCTAGCTACGAATGCTGGACCGTGCGTCGCGAGGCTTGGCTGCCGGCGTTTCCGTTGACGCGATACGAGCATGATCGTGAAGGGAAAGGCCGGACCGAGCAGTAGGGCGATCAACCAAACCCGACAATCGCCTTGACCTCCGTGTACTCCTCAAACCCGTGAACCCCGAACTCCCGGCCGTTGCCTGAGCGCTTGTAACCGCCGAACGGCGCCAACGGGTTCCACGCCGGGTAGTTCAACAGCACCTGCCCGGCGCGGATGCGCGAGGCCACGGCGCGTACCGTTTCAAGGTCCTGGCCTTGCACATGGGCGCTGAGGCCGTAGACAGTGTCGTTCGCCAGGGCGATGGCTTCTTCCACTGTGTCATAGGGGATGAGGCACAACACCGGGCCAAAGATTTCTTCCTGGGCGATGCGCATGGCGTTATCCACCTCGGAGAAGACTGTTGGGCGGGCATAGAAGCCTTTTGCAAAACCCGGCACCCGTCCTGGGCCGCCGCAGAGGAGTTTGGCGCCGTCGTTCAAGCCCGCCTCTATCATGGTTTGCACGCGATTGAACTGGGCTTCGTTGGCGATGGGCCCGAGTTGCGTTTCTTCCGACCGGGGATCGCCGACGATGATCGCGTTGACGGTGGCGGTGACCAACGCTTCGACTTCCGCCAGCCGATTGCGGGGCACGATCATCCGGGTCGGCGCGCTGCAGGACTGGCCGACATTACGGAACGCCGACATCACCCCGGGCGGCACGGCCTTGGCGAAGTCAGCGTCCGGCAAGAAGACGTTTGGCGATTTGCCGCCCAGTTCCTGGGTGACGCGCTTGACCGTCGGGGCGGCGGCCTGGGCCACCAGCGCGCCCGCGCGGTTGGAGCCGGTGATGGAGATCATGTCGATATCGGGATGCGCCGCCATGGCTGCGCCGACGTCGGCACCACTGCCATTCACCAGATTGAACACACCAGGTGGAAGGCCCGCGTCATGCAGCAGTTGGGCGAACAGCAGGGCGCTCAGCGGTGAGAGTTCGCTGGGCTTGAGCACCACGGTGCAACCAGCGGCAATCGCCGGGGCGACTTTGGCGGTGATCTGGTAGAGCGGCCAGTTCCATGGTGTGATAAGGGCGCAGATACCAATGGCCTCGCGTTGAATGGCGGTGCCATTTTCGACCTTCTGAAATGGATACGTGGACAGCACATCACGGGCCACCCGAACGTGTTCGGCGGCCAGCGGCACCTGCATGGACCGTGCGAAGCCAATGGCCGCGCCCATTTCCAGCGACAATGCCTGGGCCAGCACTTCCTTGCGCTCAAGGATCAGCTCATGGATTTTTCCCAGGATCGAAACGCGGGTTTCCACCGAGGTGGCGGACCAATCGGCGAACGCGGTGCGCGCGGCCGCCACTGCCCGGTCGACGTCTTCGGTGGAACCCCGAGCGACTTCGGCGATCACTTCCTCGGTCGCCGGATTGAACACCTCTTGTGTAACCAGGTGGACCGGCGGCGACCACATGCCATTGATATAGAACTGCCGACACATTTGCGGGTCGACGCTGTAGGGGTTCGAAGATTGGGTCGTCATGCAATGGGCTCCCATTGAGTGGTGAAAGCGCTGCCAGCAGCAGATCGTGGTGTCGTCTCTGCTCAATAAACTAGCAAGGCGGCCCTGAGGGGATATGCCGTTCTTGAGGTCGGTGAAGGAGAATCTGCTGTATATCGAGTCAACTTCACGAGAACGTAATGCAGACCGATTCGAGACAACGCTGCGCCAGGATCACGCGCTTGCTGCATGGGGCGATGCCAGCATCAGTCGGCATTCAAGGGACGAGGCCACCCGTGATATTTGCCGAAATTGATGGTGAATGGCGTTCAGTACTTTTTCGCCTGGTCCGTAGGCTGTTCTTCAATGGCTGACTTGTTGTCATCTCCCATGGCCTTGCGGAACCCCTTGATCGTGTCGCCGATATCCGAGCCCAACCCCCTCAGGCGTTTGGTGCCGAACAGCATGATCACGATCAGCAGGATGATCAGAAACTTGCCGATACTGATGCCGCCTATTCCCATGATGTGTGCTCCGTAATAAGTGGTCGATGGATCGGGGAAGGATGAAGGCTCACGCCAGCGTGGACATGACGGCGTTGTATCATCGGGCCTTTCGCCCCAGGCCGAACCTCAATGGTGCCCGCGGATCAGTATCATCCGCGGGCACCCAACACTGTTCGTGTTATTTGACGACGTAGAGCTTGCGAACGTAGACGGTGCTCTTCCAGGCGCATGGAACGCCTTTGGGCACAAATACCGTATCGCCGGCGTTGACCACCAGCTCACTGCCGTCCGCTGCCTGCAGGGTGACGCTGCCTTCGATCAGGTGCATCAGCTCATGCAGCTTGTGGGGGCGCGACCGGCGCGTATAGGGTGTCGAATCCCAGACGCCAATGAGCAGATTGGTTGGTTCTTCGACGAACATGCTGTGTGAGCGGCATTGCGGTGTCGGGCTGAGCAGAATCTCGGCGTCCGGGGGATTGGAGGGGGAGAGCGTGGCGAGCGGGTCGAGCAGCGTGAGACCTGGACTGCGCTCACCGATGCTCTGGATATCGGCGCAGAACGCCCAAACGGCGTCCCCTTGCACCTCAACCCGCAGCGGCGAGCCGCGGCCGATCACGGCGCTGCCGCCGGGGCCCAGATCAAGAGTACTGTCATGGCTCTGCAGGATGACTCGTCCGGAATGGACCACGATCATTTCGGCATAAGGATACTCATCGATGTTGAACTGGCCGCGGGCCTCGACCACCCCGGCGGTGATATCTCCCGGGCTGGTATAGGCGGTTTTGCGCTGCGCGCCGAAAGGATCTCCGGCGCCCAATTGACCAGGGATAAAGGTAGTCGAGACAGGGGTGCCATCGGCGCGAGCCAGCAGCACTGAGGTGGGTTCTGACATCTGGGGTTCTCCAGGTAGGGTAAGTAGGGGAGTCGTGTGGCCGTCAGCCAATGGCCTGGCTCACCAGGGCGAATTGCTTGACGCCGCCGACGGACTGAGGGGGCGTCCCGCGTGCCATCTGCGCAACCTTGTCGACCTGTTTCAGACCCGCTGCGTCGAGCCAGTCGGACAGGCCGCAATCCGCCGGAGTATCAATACGGAAGAACTGATCCGGTACCCGTGCCAACAACGTAGCTATCAGGTGTTTGGCCTGCTCCGGATTCTGCGCGACGATCGGTCCGACGCAGTGGCCTCGGCCAAAGGGGCGCAGGATGGCGAATGCGCGAAGTTGGCCATCGCGTTCGATACCGACCGCGTGTTCGACGACATCGGACAGATCGTTGAGTACGGTTTCCCGGTCCAGACCGCTGCCGGCATTGGCCAGTTCGAGTAGGCGAGCCCGGTCGGCGACGGTCAAGGGCCGACACTGTTCACCGGCTGACAGGGCAGGGGGATCGATGGCTTGCGCCTGGCCCTGATGCTGCAGGATGTGACCGAACTCGACAAAGCCCTGGCTGATATAAAGCGGGGCACCGGCCAATGTGGCGTTGAGGATAGCGGTGCGTGGCGTGCAGGCCTCCAGGGCCAGATCCATCAATTTGCGCCCGATGCCCTGGCCTTGGTAATCATCACTGACGATAACCAGGCCGATAGTGGCATAAGCGCCCTGTGGGCAAGTGAATGCCGTACCGATCAAGCGATCGCCATCCTCGGCGACGAAGCCCTCGGCGATGCGCTGCAACATGGCCCAATCCTCCAGGCGGTGAGGCCACTTCAGTCGGACCGACAAGGCGTGGGCTGCTGTTACATCGGCGGCGGTCATCGGACGGTAGCGATACGATGGCTTCTGCGAGACGGACATGGCAGATCTCCATTAGGGGTGGGGACGGTGGCAAATTTCACCGGCGATGGAGGCTATATCCCACTTGCCACGAGGCCTGACAAGGGGGGCGGGTCAATTCGGCAGATTCCCCACGCGAGAGCTTTTCGGGCCCAATTTTTTACTTAAATGAGACCCGTTGGCAGCAATAAATACTTGGAAAAAAAGGCGCCCGGATGGGCGCCTCAAGGCTAAGGAGCGTGGAGAAAGCCTTCAAGAAAACCGGTCGACCCACGAGAGAGAAAAGCCGACTGGGAAAATCGCTACAGGATGCTCAGCGGATATTCGACGATCAGCCGCACCTCATCCACATCGCTGTCAAACGAGCTGGAGCGATGGGTGGCTTGGCGCAGGCGCAAGGACAGGTCCTTGGCCGAGCCCGACTGGACCACGTATTTGGCTTCGATATCGCGCTCCCATTGCTTCTCGTCGTCGGCTCCGGCACGGAAATAGGCACCGTTGGGATCGGCCTTGGTGAAGTCGATCTGGTCACCCTTGACGTAGCGGGTCATGAGGCTCAGGCCCGGAACCCCGAAACTGGCCATGTCGATGTCGTAGCGGATCTGCATGGAGCGCTCATTGGGACTGTTGAAGTCGGAGTACTGCACCGAATTCGCCAACCAGATCGAGTCGACACCGATGTAGTCGAAGGTTTCGTCGCCATCAATCTTCTGGTAGGCCAGGCTGACCTTGTGCGGGCCGAAGGTGTAGGCGGCTTTGGCCGACCAACTGGTGGTGTCGATCTTGCCGGCGCGGGCTTGCCCCTCGTCGTTGGTCTTGTAGGCGCTCAGGCCGAAGTTCAATGACTGCTTGTCGGCCAACGGCAGGGTGTAGGAAGCGCTGCCGAAGTACTGGCGCCAGACCTCTTCGGCTCTGCTGGTGTAGGCCATCAGGCGCAGGTTATCGCTGACCTTGTAGGAGCCGCCGACGAAGTCGACGCTGTCGGCTTCGACACCCGCATAGCTGGTGACCAGCTTGTCATTGGAGTTGGTCGAGTTCCTGCCGTTGTACGCGGTGAAATGACCGGCCTCGAGGAAAAGATCATCGAACTCTTTGCTCGACAGCTGGAAGCCGGTGGCCACTTCCGGCAACAAGCGGTTGTCACCCATGGCGAATACCGGGGCGGTCGGTCGCTGTTCGCCGTACTTCAGCACAGTGGAGGAGATGCGCATTTTCACTGCACCACCGAGCTCCCCGTAGGAGTCCGGCACATCAGCGTCGGAGGTTCGGTTGTTGCTGATCGGCAGCAGGCCGTTGCCGACCCGACCGCGGCCGGTATCCAACTTGATCCCGCCGTAAGCGAAGGCATCAGCACCGAAGCCGACGGTGCCCTGGGTGAAGCCTGATGCGAAGTTGAGCATGGCACCCTGTGCCCACTCTTCACGGTAGCCATTGCGTTCACTGGCCGGCTTGGCGCCGTTGGTGCCCTGACTGTTGCTGCCGCCGTTGCGCAAGTCGCGGTTCATGTAGAAGTTGCGGTTGAGCAAATTCAGGCTGCTCTCCTCGATAAACCCCTTGGCTTCCTCCTGCTGGCCGGCGACGGCCAGTTGCGAGGCCGTGGCAGTGACGGCCAGGGCGAGACAGCTGTGTTTCACGACGTTCATGGGGTAACTCCATTGGTTTTTTTATTGGTTTTCGTTGCCCTTACGGTGGACAACGCGTCTGCGGCAGAACCGGCTCCTGGGCAAACCCGCGAGAATGAAGAGCCCTGCCGGCGACCTCGTTGCATTGGCAGTCCGTCCTCTGTTGCCCTGGGAGCGGTGGCTGTATCGCAGCTGTCGCCAGGCCTGACAAGGGGCTGAAAGTAATTCGGCAGATTGCATAAAAGATGGCGTGACAGACCGCATCTACGGCTCGAATCGAGGGCAACGCCGGCAGCAAATGTCGGCTGGTTTTTCGGGGATAGAAGCTTGGTTGTCGCCTGGCCGAATAGGTTTTCACCGTTCTGGGGAGCAGTGCATGTCTGGTTTTTTGCGGGGTAGGTGGTTCTAACGGACAAAAAAAAGCGGGAACAAAGCTCCCGCCAAACAACGAAGAACGATTGTCAGAAGTCGGAGACCTTGCCCCAAACACCTCTGTTCAAACGGGCAAGTGAATATTGAGTGTGGTCCACAAACGGCCGCGTACCGGACGCGAGTTCGGCAATCAGGCGCCCGGCACCGGGGCCGATGCCGAAGCCGTGACCCGAAAAGCCGGCCGCCAGGATGAAGCCGGGCAGGTTCTGTGCTTCGTCGATAACCGGCACACCGTCGGGAGTGCTGTCGATATAGCCTGCCCAACCTGCCTGAATGGGCACGCTGCCCAGGGCGGGTAACAACCGACGTGCACGGGCAAGGGTTTCTTTCAGGATGGCATCTGAGGGGCGAGGATCGAGGATACGAATGCGCTCCATCGGTGTAGGTCGGTCGAGCGCCCATTTGCGGCGCGTCTCGTGTCCATATTGCCAACCTTGCAGATCACCGGGCGAGAGCATTTGCCAGCGCTTGGCGAACATCGGCAGAAAGTACGATGAGAACCGAAGCTGCTGTGGCGTCGGATCCACGCAGGCCCGTCCGGAAATAGCCAGCGTATAGCCGCCGTCCCCGCGCCGGGTGACGGTCACATCGCTGGTATGCAGCGTGTCGGGAAGCCCCTGGGCCCCCGGCATGACCGACATGATGCTCGATCGCACCGACGCCTGGGGAAAGCGAATGCCGAGCTGGGCACAGAAGGAAGAGGCCCAGGCGCCGCCAGCCATCACCACCTGACGGGTCTTGATCACGCCCTTTTCCGTGATGACCCCCGACACCCGTCCGGCTTCGGTCTCGACGCCGCGGGCTGCGCAGAATTGGTGTATCGAGCCGCCATGCTTGATCACGCCCTTGGCAATCAGTGGGGCCGCCCGCGATGGGTCAGCGATGCCGTCGGACGGCGAAAACACGCCCCCCAACCAGGGCTTGCCGGTGGCAGCGCCGCGTTGCGTGGCTTCGGCGCCGCTCAGCATATGAGTCGTGACGCCCTGGGTGAGCGCGAAGTCGCGCCATTTGGCCCAACCGTCCAGTTCGGCCTGGCTGTCCGAGAGATAGAACAATCCACAGCGGCGAAAGCCCAGGTCCTCGTTCAGGTCAGCGGTGATCTCCTCCCAGAGCGCGAGACTTCTGGTCGATAACGGCAGCTCGCGGGCGTCGCGGTTCTGCTGACGGCACCAACCCCAATTGCGGCTGGATTGCTCGGCACCTATGCGGCCCTTCTCGATGACAGCAACGCTCATACCCTGACGGGCCATGAAATAGGCGGCGCATACGCCGATGATACCGCCGCCGATGACGACAGCATCGGCGCTTTGCGGCAGCTGCGGTGTGGACGCAATGGTTATCAAGGGGGCCGGCATTCTATTCTCCTGAGCCTGGAGCCTATGGGTTTATCGCTTTGTAGTGAGCAATGCAGCCATTGCCATTGTTGATCCCATAGTAGACATCTGGACCCGAGAGGACTGCCGTATTGGATGTGCGCAATCGCAGGATCGGGCGTTTTCGGAGGGGGGGTCGAAAGTTTCTGCCGTGTTGACCGGAATGATCCATGCGGCAGGCACAGTGGCCTCAGCAGCGAATGTTCCATCCGCCACTTACTGCTTGTCTTTGGGAGCGTTAGCTTTCGTCGCAGAGAATGAAAAAGGCCGGAAGTTGCTTATTTCCAGGGTATCCGGAATTTTCTGCTGAGCGCTCGGCAGCATAATGATTACAGGCAAACGGGTAATGCACTCTCGTTGAGCTCGCGCCTGAGCAGGGTGAGCAGACTCGGCTTGGGAGCCTGTGCGTGAACCTGACTGATGCTCATCCAATCACAGCGAGTTGGTGTAGATGAAAACATTGCTTCTGACTAAAGAAGAAGTCGGCAAATTGATCTCCATGCAGGAAGTCATCGGTACGGTGGAAGAAGCGTACAAGGCCTTCTGCAGTGGACAGGTGATACAGCCTGACTACATCGGCATACATCTCCCGGCGCCTCGCGGAGAAATCGACTTCAAGGTCGGTTACTGCAAGAGCAACGAAATGATCTCGATGAAAGCCTCTTCCGGAGGCTTTCTCGACAATCCGACGGCACACGGCGTGCCTAATGGCATGGGCTCCATTCTCCTGTTCGATGCCAGGAGCTGCGCGCTGATCTGCGTCATGGACGGAAGTCTGCTCACCGGTCTCCGGACGGGGGCGTCGGGGGCCGTTTCAGTAAAGGCGTTGGCAAGGAAGAACGCGAAGAAAATCACCACCATCGGTACAGGGAACCAGGCCCGGATGCAGATCCGGGCCATCAGCCTGGTGATGCAGATCGAAGAGATCCATGCGTGGAGCAGAAACCCCGAGGCGCTCGCCCGATTCAAAATGGATATCGAAGGCGAATTCGACATTCCAGTGATTCTGGCCGACTCGAAGAAAGAGGCCGTCGAGCAGGCCGATATTCTGATCACGACCACTCGTGGCAAAGGCTCCCTGGTGGATGCGAGCTGGGTGAAACCTGGAACCCATATCGTCGCCATAGGTACGGATATGAAAGGCAAGCAGGAGCTGGATCCTGAAATATTCAGGCACGCCAAGATTGTCAACGACTCGATCTCACAGTGCATCGAAAAAGGCGAAACCTGGCATCCGCTGAACGCGAAGATCATCACCCAGGACGATATCCATGGTGAGCTCGGCGAGATACTGCTGGGCAGAAAACCTGGCCGGGAAAACGATGACGAAATTACCATCTTCGATTCCACGGGCATGGCCATACAGGACAATACCACTGCCGAAAAAATCTACCGCAATGCGCTGGAAAACAAGGTCGGGACTTTTTTTGCGTTCCTTTGAATTGTGATTTTTCGACAGTACGGAGAGAGAACATCCATGCGTGACTATCCAACCATCCAGGACATTCGAGAAGCCCAGGAACGGCTGAAACCCCATGTCAGACATACGCCGCTACTGCGTGCGGAGAAAATAGAGAAAGCGGCGGGTTGTCAGCTCTACCTCAAGCCTGAAACCCTGCAGATCACCGGGGCGTTCAAGATTCGCGGTGCGTTGAACAAAACGCTCTCGATGCCCAGGGAGGCGATCGCCAACGGCATCATTGCCACGTCTTCCGGCAATCACGCCCAAGGGCTCGCCTACGCTGCTCGCATGCTGGGTGTGAAAGCATTCCTGGTGCTTCCGGTTACCACGCCGAAAATCAAGATCGCCAATACGGAAGCCTTGGGTGCCGAGGTCATTCTGTTCGATGGCGACAATTTGGCACGCTGGAAGAGAGTGTATGAAATTGCCGCAGAGAACGGCTATACAGTCGTCCATGGCTTCGAAGACCCTGTGGTGATGGCCGGTCAGGGAACGATAGGCTGCGAGATCCTGGAGGATCTGGAGGATGTGGACACGGTCATTGTCCCAATGGGCGGTGGCGGTCTGATTTCCGGCATCGCCACCGCAATCAAGGAGACCAAGCCATCGGTGCGGGTCGTCGGCGCGGAGCCAGCGCTGACCCCCAAGTACTATCACAGCCGATTGAACAAGCAGCGCACCACGCTTCCCTTGAAGAACACCATTGCCGACGGCTTGCGGTTGAGTGTGCCGGGGCAGAACCCCTATCCCATCATCGAGCGCTACGTGGATGAGATCGTGCTGGTCGAGGACGAGCACATCATTCAAGGCATGCGTGTCCTGGCCAAGGACGCGAAACTGATCGCCGAGCCCGCCGCTTCGATCGGCATCGGCGCGCTGTTGGCGGGCGTCGTCAAGGTCAGGCCGGATGAAAAAGTCTGCGTGGTATTGACCGGCGGCAACTGGGACCTGTGCGACCTTGCCGAGATCTACCAGGCTGGCGAGTAAACCTTTCGACACGCGCGGTGGATAGCCTGCCTGTGAAGCCGTAGAGGTATCGCGAACTGACGCTGACGAACGCCCCTTCCTGATGGAGGGGCGTTTTTTTTCTGAATCAGAATGGGGCAGCCGTTCTATCCGGGCTCGGCAACGTGGACCGCAGATCCTGTCAGACAGGCTTCGGATCGAAAAGGAATCTGCCTGAGTCTCACCGCAATAGAGCATTTCCGTAGGGCTGATATTCATAGACTTGTAGTCACCAACTGTCATCCACATCCAGGAGATCGACCAAGTGACCTACAAACCGAAATACATCAGTTTTGATTGCTACGGAACGCTCATCAACTTCGAAATGGGTCCGACGGCCAGAAAGCTTTTTGAAGATCGTGTTCCGAGCGATCGGATGCCGGCTTTCCTGCGCAGTTTCAGCTTCTACCGCCTGGATGAAGTGCTCGGCGAGTGGAAGCCATTCTTTGACGTCGTTCAGAACGCCATTGAGCGCACCTGTAAGAAGCACGGTGTCGAGTATCGTCCTTCCGATGCGCTCGCCTTGTACGAGGCTGTACCGACCTGGCAGCCCCATCCGAATGTCGTCGAGACGCTGACGGCAATCGCTGCGCATATCCCGCTGGTGATCCTGTCGAACTCGATGGTCGATCTGATTCCCCATAGCGTCGCTCACCTCAAGGCACCTTTCCACGCGGCCTACACCGCCGAAGAGGCCCGCGCCTACAAGCCTCGGGCGCAGATGTTCGAATACATGTTCGATCAACTCGGCTGCGGACCCGAGCAGATGATGCACGTCTCATCGAGTTTTCGTTATGACCTGATGACGGCCTCGGATCTGGGGTTCATGGCCAAGGCCTTTATCGATCGTGGACACGAGCCTGCGTGTGACGGCTATGGTGTTGATCGGTTAACCGATATTCGCCAACTTCCCGGCTTGCTTGGCCTCGACTGCCTGGCCCAGGCTCCCGCGATGAAACGGGGCGCGTGATGGAGGAGAATCCCCCGATTACGGCTGCTGCGTTGAGCACGGCAGTACCCAGCCTTGCCCCGGACGAAGTGGGAGCCCTGGTCCGGTGTCTCTATGGTATCGATGGCCGTGTCAAGTCCCTGGTGGGCGAGCGCGACCAGAACTGCCGCATAGAGACCGACGACGGCAGGCGTTACGTCGTCAAGATCAGCAATCCATCCGAGCCGGTTTCGGTGGTTGATTTCCAGATCGCGGCGCTTGAACACATTGCCCGCGTGGCGCCCGAGCTGGTGGTGCCCCGCGTGGTGCGCACGCTTGGCGGACAGGCGCGTGACGCTGTAATGCTGACCGACGGGGGTTGGACCACCGTGCGGATGCTGACTTATCTCGACGGCGTCCAGATCCGGGATACCGTGCGGACCGCCGCACAGCGTCGGGCGATGGGGACGTTGCTGGCCAGGCTGAACCTCGCGCTGCGGGAATTCACCCATCCTTCGGCGACGCATGATCTGCTCTGGAACGTTTGCGCAGCACACCGGCTGGCAGCCAGGCTTAGTGATATCGTGGACACCCCGCGTCGCGCGCTCGCCGAGTCGTTCATGACGCGTTTCACCGAGTATGTCCTGCCGCATCTGGCCTCGGTGAGGTCACAGGTGATCCACAACGACTACCACCTCTACAACGTGCTGGTCGCCCCTGAGGATCACGAGCGCATGGTGGGGATCATCGACTTCGGCGACATGCTGCATGCGCCACTGGTCGGTGAGGTCGCGACGGCGGCGGCTTTCCACATGAGCGGCACAGCCGACCCGTTCGAGGGGGCGGCGCAGTTCGTCGGCGCCTACCATGCGGCGCTGCCGCTGAGCGAGCTGGAGCAGGAGATCGTCGCCGACCTCATGGCCACGCGTCATCTCATCACAGTGTTGATTTCGGAGTGGCGGGCCAAGCGTTACCCCGAGAACCGGGCCTACATCATGCGCCACAACCCGGCAGCATGGGAGGCGTTGTCCCGGATGGCCGATCTTTCCCGCGCCGAGGCGCGCGACCGATTACTGACTGAAGTACGAAAAGGACAAGCCGATGAAAAGCACCACTGACCTCAACATGGTCAACGCCTATATCCCCGGGCGCGCCAACCTGAGCCCCGTCACCACGGCGATGATCGAGCGACGTGACGCCTTGCTCGGTCCGGCCTATCGGCTGATGTACGAACATCCGTTGCACATCGTGCGCGGCGAAGGTGTCTGGTTGATCGATCCAGAGGGCCGTCGTTACCTCGATGTATACAACAACGTCGCGTCACTCGGGCATTGTCACCCGGCGGTGACCGAGGCGATATGCCGGCAGGTGCAGACTCTCGCGACCAACACCCGCTATCTGCATGACACGATTCTGGAACTGGCCGAACGTCTGGTCGCGACCGTACCCGAGACCCGGCTTGCTCACCTCATGCTGACCTGCACGGGCAGCGAGGCAAACGATCTGGCCTATCGTATCGCGCAGGTTCGCACCGGTGGCACGGGCGTAATCGTGACCGAAACCGCTTATCACGGTTTCACCGATGCGGTGTCGAAATTTTCCCCGTCACTCGGCGTGACGGTCGATCTCGGTGCGCACGTTCGCCTGGTCCCGGCGCCGAGCCTCTATCATGCCGAAGGCGCTGACCTTTGCGATCGCTTCACCCGCGATGTCGAGGCGGCGATCGCCGATCTGCAGCGTCACGGCATCAAGCCGGCGGCACTGATTGTCGATTCGATGTTCACCAGCGACGGCATCCTTCCTGGACCAGCGGGCATGTTGAAGGGCGCCGTCGAGGCGATCAAGCGGGCCGGCGGCCTGTTCATCGCCGACGAGGTCCAGCCCGGCTTCGGCAGGACGGGCGAGCATATGTGGGGCTTTCAACGTTACGCCATCAACCCTGACATCGTTACCCTGGGCAAACCGATGGGCAATGGACAACCTATCGCAGGACTGTTGGCCACCGCTGACGCGCTGGCGGAATTTGGCCAGAACTCTCGCTACTTCAATACGTTCGCCGGCAACACCGTATCGTGCGCTGCGGCATTGGCGGTGCTGGACACTCTCGAGAAAGAAGGGCTGGTGCAGCATGCGGCCAAGGTCGGGAAGATCCTGCGCGACGGCATCGCAGAACTCGCCAACCGGCATGAGGCTATCGGTGACGTGCGCGGTGTGGGCATGTTCGTCGGCGTGGAACTGGTCTCGGATCGAGTAACGCGAGCGCCCGACCGAGAGCTCACTACGCGGGTGGTCAATCGAATGCGCGACAAGGGTGTCCTGCTCAGCGCCTGCGCGAAGGGGCATAATGTGCTCAAGATTCGCCCACCGCTGGTGCTGTCCGTGGAACAAGCCGGCATGGTGGTCGAGGCGCTGGACGAAGCGCTGGCCGTAGCACAATCTGCAAGAACGCGGTAACCGGCACGGCATTAAAGGTAATCGACATGCGATTTTCAGCTTCCCTTGACCCGTTCGATATCAAGATTCTTGTGCATCTTCAGCGAGAGGGACGCTGTTCGAACGTCGACCTGTCGGCGGCCGTTGCCCTCAGTGAGAGTCCGTGCCTGTTCCGTACCAAGCGACTTCAGGATGCCGGCGTTATCCAGGGCTATCGCGCGGTGGTAGCCCTGGATAAGTTGGGCAGTCACGTCATGGTGTTCTCCGAAGTGACGATCGACAGCCATCGGCCCAGCGACTTCCGTAAGTTCGAAACAGGGGTCGACAAGTACCAGGAGATCATCGAGTGCTACAACGTGAGTGGCGGCTACGATTACCTGTTGAAGATCGTGGCGCCCAGCATTTCCTGTTTCCAGGCGCTCATGGACCGGTTGCTGGAAGACGATATCGGGATCGAGAGATTTGCCAGTCGAATCGTCTTGAGGCAGCCGCTCGATCAGCGCGGGTATCCACTGAGCACTATCGCAACCGGAAAGCCGAGTTGGGATTGATCGATATCACCAGTTGATGGATCGGTTCTACTGTTCTGCCGGGCGGATTTTCTCTGGTAATCCCGCTGCCGGGGCGCAGAGTACCTGGGAATGCCCTGCGCTGAAGCGCTCGGCAAAGTCTGCTGAGTAGGACTGGCAAAATGGTGGGTTATACCAGGCAGGTCGCGCTTTTAACGCCATATGCTGGTTGCTCGGTGCTGTAATGAAGTCGTGGTGCTGCGACGCACTGTCGCTCCTGAAGCGGGGGCCGGTGCCGTCGACAGCACGTTCATTAACGAACTTCCAGGACTGCCCACATGAGCTTTCTGCGCCCCAAGTACATCACCTTCGACTGCTACGGCACGCTGACCAACTTTCAGATGGGCCCCCTGACGCGCGAGCTGTTCGCTGACCGCGTGGCCCCTGAGCAGATGGACCAGTTCGTCAAGGATTTCACCGCTTATCGCCTGGATCAGGTGATGGGCGACTGGCTGCCTTACGACGAAATTCTCAAGACCGCCATGTCGCGGTTGTGCAAGCGTTGGGGCATCGAGTATCGCGGCGAAGGCCAGCTTTACTACGACGCCGTGCCGACCTGGGGCCCGCATCCCGACGTAACGGCCGGTCTGGCGAAGATCGCCGACAAGATTCCCCTGGTGATTTTCTCCAACGCGATGAACGAGCAGATCACGTCCAACGTCGACAAGTTGGGCGTGCCGTTCCACAAAGTCTTCACCGCCCAGGAAGCCCAGGCCTACAAGCCACGTCTGCAAGCCTTCGAATACATGCTCGACAACCTCGGCTGCGGTCCGGAGGACGTGATGCACGTGTCCTCGAGCTTCCGCTACGACCTGATGCCGGCCGAAGACATGAAGATCAAGAACAAGGCCTTCGTCGCCCGTGGTCACGAGCAGCCGGGCAACGCTTGCTACAACTATCGTCAGATCGCCGATATCGGTGGACTGGCAGGCCTGGTCGGTCTCTGAGTCACTGCCGTCACTTCACTCCGGCCGGGCGATTGCGTCGCCTGGTCGGAGTGCGTCGGACGGGTAATTGTTTGCCAATGCCCAATTAGGATTTTCCCGCGCCAAGGTGATTTCATGAGCGATAACAAAACCAAACACAGCCGGCCGCTACGCAGCGCACGCTGGTTCCGCAAGGATGACCTGCCTGGCTTCGTACACCGCTCGACCTTGTCGACCGTCGGCTGGAGTCGTGAAGACCTGATGGAGCGTCCTGTTGTAGGCATCCTGAACACCTGGTCCGACATCAACCCATGCAATCTCAACCTTCGCGCCCTTGCGGAAGAGGTGAGGGTAGGGATCCTCGAGGCGGGCGGCATTCCATTCGAGGCTCCGCTGATGTCGCTTAGCGAGAACATCATCAAACCGTCCTCGTTTCCATTTCGAAACCTGCTTTCAATGGAGGCCGAGGAGTCCATCCGCGCTTATCCATTCGATGCGGTGGTGCTCCTGGGAGGCTGCGACAAGACTCAGCCGGCTCTGCTGATGGGTGCCGCCAGTGCCGGCGTTCCGTTTATCTTCCTGGGAAGCGGTCCGGCTACACCCAGGTCATCGACCGGCGGGAATCTGGCGAATGCCACCGGTGTCTGGCGTCTGGTCGACCAACTGCGTGCCGGCGAGCTCGCGGAAGGTGATTTCGCGACGTTCGAGCGAAGTGTCATGGGCACTGCCGGCCATTGCTCCGAGATGGGTACCGCCTCCTCGATGGCGGTCATATGCGAGGCGCTGGGGGTGTCACTGCCTGGCAGTAGCCTGGTTCCTGCGGTTGACCGTCGTCGCAATCAGATCGCTCGCGAGGTGGGGCGCCGTAGCGTGCGCATGGCCGCCGAAGGCAGCCCGTGCCCGAATGAGGTTCTCGATGTACGGGCCTTCGACAATGCCATCACGCTCCTGTGTGCGGTGGGCGGTTCGACCAACGCCATCATCCACCTGCTGGCTCTCGCCGGCCGCGTCGGTGTGCCACTGACCCTCGACCGCTTCGATGAGATCGCCAGGCGCGTACCGCTGATCGCAAACGTCCAGCCCGCCGGCGAACATCTGACCGAGCGATTGATGGCTGCCGGCGGCGTACCGGGTCTACTGAAGACCCTCAAGCCGTTTTTGCATCTGGACGCGCAGACTGTCGACGGACGCACGATGGGCGAGATCATCGAGACTGCCGAAGTCATTGATACCGAAGTCATTCGCGCGCTGGACAATCCGGTGAGGTCTGGCGAGGCGATGGTCGTGGTGAGGGGCAACCTTGCGCCGGACGGAGCGGTGATGAAGACCTGTGCTGCGGATCCAAAACTGTTTCGTCATCGCGGTCCTGCGGTGATATTCGAGGACGTACAGACGATTGCCGACCGGATCGACGATCCGGCGCTCGGTATCGACGAGAACAGCGTACTCATCCTGCGTAATGCCGGACCCGTGGGGGCGGCGATGCCGGAGTGGGGCATGCTGCCACTGCCGCGCCATTTGATGGCACGTGGCGTGCGCGACATGCTGCGTATCTCCGATGCACGCATGAGCGGCACTGCCTACGGTGCCGCAGTGCTGCACGTCTCCCCCGAGGCGGCCGTCGGCGGTCCGCTCGCCCTGGTGCGTGACGGCGACATCATTGAGCTGGACGTTGCCGCTCGCCGGCTGGAACTCTGCGTCGAGCCGGAGGAGCTCGAGCGCCGGCGCCAGGCGTGGCAGCCTCCGCTATCCCGGCACGTGCGTGGTTACCGCAATCTTTACAATCGACACATCGAGCAGGCGCATCTCGGCTGTGATTTCGACTTTCTCCGTGGTGCCGACGAAGAGACCCTCCCGGAAGGACTCTTCGACGGCTGGGTAGGCGGCTGGTAGGACTTATATATGAGCATTCTCTATCGATCCGATGCAGCGCGTGCGGCCGCTTGGGCAAACTACTTCGCCGAGCATGCCCCTGACCTCGACTTTCGTGTCTGGCCTGATACCGGCGATCTCGACGAGGTCGAATACTTGATCGCCTGGCAGGCACCGGCGGAGTTCATCGCCACCTTGCCTCGGCTAAAGGTTTTCTTCTCATCGGGAGCGGGGGTCGATCATGTCGATTTTTCCGCCGTGCCGGCGCACATTCCCATCGTCAGGATGGTCGAGCCGGGCATTATTAACGGCATGGTGGAATATGTCAGCCTGGCTGTCCTGGCCCTTCAACGTGACTTCTTCGACTATGTCGCGGCAAAGGCGGCGCGCGTCTGGAATCCACTCGAGGTTCCACCTGCCTCGGCCCGTACGATCGGTGTGATGGGGATGGGGGCTCTTGGTTGCGCCGTGCTGGCGCGGCTGGCGAGTTACGGTTTCCGCCTGCGCGGCTGGAATCGCTCCTTGCGCGAGATGGATGGCGTCGAAGGTTTCGCCGGCCCCGATCAATTGCATACCTTCCTTGAGGGGTGCGATGTGCTGGTCTGCCTGCTTCCGCTTACCCCGGCGACCAAGGGTATCCTGAACCGGGAAGTCTTTTCTGCGCTGCCTGCCGGTGCGGCGTTGATCAACGTCGGTCGTGGTCCGCACCTGGTCGATGCAGATCTCCTCGAGGCGCTGGATTCGGGGCGGCTGTCTCGTGCGATCCTCGATGTCACCGAGCCTGAGCCCCTGCCAGTCGAACATCCCTTCTGGGCGCATCCGCGGGTGTTCCTGACCCCTCATGTAGCGAGTATGACCCAGCCCCAATCGGCTGCGCCGATCCTGCTGGCGAACCTGCGTCGACACCAGCAGGGCGAACCGCTTTCGGGTGTTATCGAGCGTTCCCGTGGTTATTGAGCGGGTTTCGAGATACGCGTGAAGTGTGGGTCGCAAGTCGTAACAACGGCAACGGGTGCTTTCCTGGAAGGTGCCCGTTTTGTCTTTTTCCCGGGCGCATTTTCTGCGGTAAATCCCGCCTACACTTGCTTTATGAGCTGGAAGCAATGAGCCGCAAGGGTGCAGAGGGCCTGGAAATGCCCTGCTCTGAAGCGCTCCGCAAAGTCTGCTGAGTCTGGCTGGCAAAACGGTGGTTTATATCAAGCAGGTCGCGCTTTTAACGCCATATGCTGGTTTCTCGGTGCTGTAATGAAGTCGTAGTGCTGCGACGCACTGTCGCTCCTGGAACGGGGGCCGGTGCCGTCGACAGCACGTTCATTAACGAACTTCCAGGACTGCCCCCATGAGCTTTCTGCGCCCCAAGTACATCACCTTCGACTGCTACGGCACGCTGACCAACTTTCAGATGGGCCCCCTGACGCGCGAGCTGTTCGCTGACCGCGTGGCCCCTGAGCAGATGGACCAGTTCGTCAAGGATTTCACCGCTTATCGCCTGGATCAGGTGATGGGCGACTGGCTGCCTTACGACGAAATTCTCAAGACCGCCATGTCGCGGTTGTGCAAGCGTTGGGGCATCGAGTATCGCGGCGAAGGCCAGCTTTACTACGACGCCGTGCCGACCTGGGGCCCGCATCCCGACGTAACGGCCGGTCTGGCGAAGATCGCCGACAAGATTCCCCTGGTGATTTTCTCCAACGCGATGAACGAGCAGATCATGTCCAACGTCGACAAGTTGGGCGTGCCGTTCCACAAAGTCTTCACCGCCCAGGAAGCCCAGGCCTACAAGCCACGTCTGCAAGCCTTCGAATACATGCTCGACAACCTCGGTTGCGGTCCGGAGGACGTGATGCACGTGTCCTCGAGCTTCCGCTACGACCTGATGCCGGCCGAAGACATGAAGATCAAGAACAAGGCCTTCGTCGCCCGTGGTCACGAGCAGCCGGGCAACGCTTGCTACAACTATCGTCAGATCGCCGATATCGGCGGGCTGGCAGGCCTGGTCGGTCTCTGAGTCGTCATTTCTCAACCTATAAGGGGTTAGCCATGCGCAGTGAGTCCTATTGGCTCGATACCGCACCGGTGTTCACCGGGGCTCAGACCGGAGCGCTGCCGGCACGGGTCGATGTTATCGTCGTCGGTGGCGGTTTCACCGGTCTATCGGCAGCCCGGGCGCTGGCTCTGAAGGGCGCGAGTGTTGCGGTGCTGGAAGCTGGACGGGTGGTCGGCGAAGCTTCCGGGCGCAACGGTGGTCATTGCAACACCGGGGTAGCCCAGGACTACAGCAGCCTGGTTGCCAGCCTCGGCGCCGAGCAGGCTCGCGCTTATTACCGTGCCTATGAAAGCGCGGTCCAAAGCGTGGTTACGCTGGTCGAGCAGGAGCGGATTGCCTGCGACTTCAGGCGCAGCGGCAAGCTCAAACTGGCGGCCAAGCCTCAGCACTATGAAGGGCTGGCGCGGACCTGCGAGCTGATTCGCCGTGAGGTCGATTCCGAGGTCGAGTTGCTGTCCGCCGCCCAGGTCCGCGCTGAAGTGGATTCGGCAGAGTTTCACGGTGGACTGTTGCAACGCAATGGCATGCAGATGCATGTCGGGCGCTTCGGTGTCGGTTTGGCCGAGGCGGCGGCACGGCACGGCGCGCTGATCTACCAGCAGACCACGGTCCAGGGCTGGAAGGCCGAGGGCAACGGTTATCGGGTCGACACCAGTCGCGGCAGCCTGCTGGCCGGGCAAGTCCTGTTGGCAACCGGTGCCTGCCAGCATGGCGGGTTGGGTTGGTATCGGCGCCGGATCGTGCCGGTGGGCAGTTTTATCGTTGCCACCGAAGTATTGCCCGACGCGCTGCTCGACCGCCTCCTGCCGGAGCGTCGCTCGTACGTCACCAGCCGCATGATCGGTAATTACTTCCGGATAACACCGGACAACCGTCTGCTGTTTGGTGGTCGGGCACGCTTTGCCATGTCCGGCGGCAATTCCGATGCCAAGAGCGGCAAGGTGCTGCAGGCGGCGATGGCACGGATGTTCCCGCAGTTGGCCGAGGTCCGTACCGATTATTGCTGGGGCGGGTTGGTGGACATGACCGCTGATCGACTGCCTCGCGCCGGCCAGCATGGCGGTATCTACCACTCCATGGGTTATAGCGGCCATGGGGTGCAGATGTCGGTGCACATGGGGCAGGTGATGGCAGAGGTCATGGACGGCAAGGTCGAGGCCAATCCCTGGGGGGATCTGGAATGGCCTGCGATTCCCGGGCACTTCGGCAAGCCCTGGTTCCTACCGGCAGTGGGGCTCTATTACCGGCTACAGGACTATTTGCATTGAGGCTGTTCCTTGCACCGGGTTGTACGCAGGGACGCTGTTATCCGGAAACCGAGTTTGTTGCTTCACCGTCGTTTGCGTTACCAGGTCGCTCAGGCTTGACCGTGAGCATTGAGCCTTCTCATTATCGACAGGTAGAACCGATATGACTGACAACAAGAATAAATCCGAATCCCCACTGATCACCGGCGAACAAAGCCTGCGCGTTTTCGAGGGACTCAATCGGGGCATGTCACGCCGTGATGCGTTGCGTATGCTGGGTATGGCCGGCGTTGCCGTCGCGGGTGCGAGCAGCCTGTTCGGCCCGGCCGGTCGACTGTTTGCCGCGGAGGCCGGCGCAGCGGCTGGTGGGACGGGCAAAGGTCGGCGCGGTGGCCGCATCAAGGTCGCCAGTGCGACCAGTTCGACCGCCGATACGCTGGATCCGGCCAAGGGCTCGAACTACACCGATTACTGCCGTCATAACATGTTCTATAACGGCCTGACGACCCTGGACGAGGCGCTGGTGCCGCGTATGGCGCTGGCAGAGTCGTTCGATACAAGTGACGCGACCTCCTGGACGATCAAGCTGCGCAAGGACGTCGTCTTTCACGACGGCAAACCGTTCACCTCGGCCGATGTCATTTATTCGTTGAATCGACACAAGCTCCCCCAGGTCGGTTCCAAGGCATTGACCACCGCACAGCAGTTGGATGAGGTGAAAGCCACCGGGCCGCACGAGGTGCAGATCCGCCTGACCAGCCCGAACGCCGACTTGCCGGCCATTCTCGCCACGACCCACTTTCTCATCGTGCGTGACGGCACAACCGACTTCGCCGTCGCCAATGGGACCGGGCCTTTCAAATGCTCGGAATTCCAGCCGGGCGTGCGTTCGATCGGCGTGCGCAACGACAGTTACTGGAAGCCAGGACTGCCTTACCTGGACGAAGTCGAATTTTTCTCGATCCCGGACGAGGCCGCGCGCATCAGCGCCTTGCTCGCCGGTGACGTCGACCTCATCAACCCGGTCAACCCCCGTTCGACTTCGCGCATCCTGGAGAGCAACAAGGTGGCGCTGATGGAGTCCCGCACCGGTGGCTATACCAATCTGGTGATGCGCGATGAACTGGGCCCGAACCAGAATCCTGACTTCGTGTTGGCGATGAAATATCTGTTCGATCGTAAACAGATCAATCGAGCCGCCTTCCGTGGCTACGGCGCCATCGCCAATGACCAGCCGATCGCCTCGAATAACCGCTATTACTTCGCCGATCTGCCACAGCGTGAGTTCGATCCGGAGAAGGCCAGGTTCCACCTGCAAAAGTCCGGTATGGTCGGACGCACCTTGCCGCTGGTGGCTTCCGAAGCTGCCACCGGTTCGTTGGACATCGCCCAGTTGTTACAACTGTCGGCCCAGCAGATCGGACTCAAGTTCGACATCAAGCGGGTGCCGGCGGATGGCTACTGGTCCAATCATTGGATGAAGCATCCCCTGGGGTTCGGCAACATCGGTGCGCGTCCAACCGCCGATTTGCTGTTCAGCCTGTTCTTCCAGTCCAGTGCCGGCATGAACGAATCGGGATGGAAGAACGAGCAGTTCGACCAGTTACTGGTGGCTGCGCGCGGGGAAACCGACGACGCCAAGCGCAAGCAGATGTACGCCGACATGCAGGTGCTGGTGCATGAGAAATGCGGTGTCGGCATCCCGCAGTTCACCAGCAGCCTCGATGGCCACAATGCCAAGTTGAAAGGTCTGGTTCCACACCCGCTCGGCGGTTTGATGGGCTACATGTTCGCCGAGCACGTCTGGCTGGATGCCTGAGCGAATAGAGCAACGACAGCTCGATAACCAAGACGCGCCTGCGGGGTGATGCAGGCGCGGTCATCAAGTAAAGGTATTCATTATGAACAGCACTATCGCACGGCTTGTTTCCAGTCGTCTGGCTGTAGGTGTGCTTACGCTGCTTATCGTGTCGCTTGTGGTGTTTTTTCTCACCAGCCTGCTACCGGGCGACGCAGTCCAGGAACAGCTTGGCCAGGATGCAACCCCGGAAGCGGTGGCGGCAATGCGCGCGGTACTGGGCCTGGACCAGCCCGTGTACCTGCGGTACTTGCACTGGCTGGGCGGGTTGATCACCGGCACTCCCGGTGTTTCGTTGGTCAATGGCATGGCGGTTGACGAAATGATCGCCAGTCGCCTGCCCAATACCCTGCGCCTGGCCTCGATCGCAGCGCTGGTCTCGGTGCCGCTGGCGCTGACGATAGGTATTTTGTCGGCCATGTACCGTGGCTCGATTTTCGACCGTTACAGCAACATGCTGGCGGTGTTTGCCGTCTCCGTGCCGGAGTTCCTGATTGCCACCGTCGCGGTACTGATCTTCGCGGTCAAGCTGGGCTGGTTGTCGGCCCTGTCGCGTGATGTCGAGGTCGAATCCTTCGGTGAACTGGTACGCGTCTACGCGATGCCGGTGCTGACGCTGTGTTGTGTATTGGTGGCGCAGATGGCCCGCATGACGCGGGCGGCGCTGATCGACCAACTGAGCAGCCCCTACGTCGAAATGGCAGTGCTCAAAGGCGCCAGACCGATACGGGTGGTGCTGCGTCATGCGCTGCCGAATGCAATCGGACCGATCGCCAATGCCATCGCATTGAGCCTGTCGTACCTGCTGGGCGGTGTGGTCATCGTCGAGTCGATCTTCAACTATCCGGGTATCGCGACGCTGATGGTAAACGGCGTGGTCACCCGCGACATGCCGCTGGTACAGGCGTGCGTCATGTTGTTTTGCCTCGGGTTTCTGGTGCTGGTACTGCTGGCTGACCTGTGTGCAATTCTGTCCAACCCGAGGCTGCGCAAATGAAACTTGACACTAATCCACCGACGCCGGATATAGGGAACGGTATTAAGCAGGATGGACTGAAGCAGCCCGTTGCGCACCACCATCGACGTCGGCTCAAGTTGTCCTTCAGCGGCTTCATCGGCCTGCTGATCGTGAGCTTCTGGGCGCTCATGGCCATCTTCGGTCCCCTGTTGGCGCCCTACGATGTCAACGCCATGCCCAGCGACGGTTTCTTCGGGCCACTCAGCGCGCAGTTTCCGTTGGGCACCGACTATCTGGGCCGGGATATTCTCAGCCGATTATTGCATGGGGCTCCCTACACCATCGGCCTGGCGTTGGTGGCAACCCTACTTGCCTGTTCGGCGGGTGTGATGTTGGGGCTGGTGGCGGCGGCCTCCGGAGGCTGGATCGATGCGCTCATAAGCCGCACCGAAGATGCGCTGATCTCCATTCCGAACAAGATTTTCGCGTTGTTGATGGTGGCCTCGTTCGGTTCCTCTGTGCCGCTGTTGTTGTGCATGGCTGCATTTGCCTACATGCCGGGCTCCTTCCGTATTGCACGTGCGGTGGCGGTGAACGTCATGACGACGGACTTCGTCCGGGTCGCTCGCACCCGGGGTGAGGCCATGCCGTACATCATCTTCGTCGAGGTGCTGCCGAACATGCTTCGTCCGGTCTTGACCGATTTCGGCCTGCGCTTCGTGTATGTGGTGCTGCTGCTGAGTGCGATGAGCTTCCTCGGGCTGGGCATACAGCCCCCGGACGCGGACTGGGGGTCGCTGGTGCGAGAAAACATCCAGGGCCTGGAGGAGGGGGCACCGGCGGTATTGGTGCCGGCGCTCGCCATCGCCACTCTGACCATGGGGGTCAACTTGCTCATCGACAGCTTCGGCGGGCGATCCACGCGCGGGACGGAGAAGTGAAATGAACGAAATCGTCAGGGTAAGTGGCCTGCGCGTGGCTGCGCGAAATGAAGAGGGGATCGATGTACCGATCGTACACGGTGCCGATTTCAGTCTGAAAAAAGGTGAGGTACTGGCGCTGATCGGCGAGTCCGGTTCAGGCAAGAGCACCATCGCGTTGTCATTGATGGGCTACGCTCGCAGCGGTTGTCGCATCGTAGGCGGCTCGGTACATATCGGCGATGTCGACGTGCTCAAGCTGTCGAATGCCGAGCTGGCAAAGCTGCGCGGACGCACCGTGGCCTATATCGCGCAGAGCGCGGCCGCGGCGTTCAATCCGTCCAAGAGCATCATGGAGCAGGTGATCGAAAGCGCACTGATCCATGGCACGCTGTCACGGCAGCAGGCGCAGGCCAAGGCTGTCGGGTTGTTCCGGGCGCTGGCGTTGCCGGATCCCGAAGGCATTGGGGCGCGCTATCCGCACCAGGTCTCGGGCGGGCAGTTGCAGCGGCTGATGGCTGCGATGGCGCTGATCACCGATCCGGCACTGGTGATTCTCGACGAGCCGACCACGGCGCTGGATGTCACGACGCAGATCGAGGTCCTGCGGGCCTTTAAACGGGTGGTCAGTGAACTCGGCACAACGGCCGTTTATGTCTCGCATGACCTGGCGGTGGTGGCGCAGATGGCCGACCGTATCGTCGTGCTGCGCGACGGCCAGATCCAGGAAAACAGCAGTACCGAGCAGATCCTGATAGAACCGGCACATCCTTATACCCGTAGCCTGCTGTCGGCGATGAAGCCTTCAGCGAACCAGGACACGACCGATCAAGGCACGCCCACCACGGGTAATGATTTACTGCTCGACGTCCGTGGTCTCGAGATTTGCTATGGCCTGAAGAAGGTGTTGCAGGATGTCGACCTCCAGGTCCGCAAGGGCTCGGCAGTCGGTGTGATCGGTGAGTCGGGATCAGGGAAAACCACGCTGGCCCAAGCTATCGCCGGCCTGGCGGAGCCATCGGCCGGGCGGATCCTGCTGGATGGCCAGCCTCTGAGCAAGACGTTGGTCGGACGGACCCGCGAGCAGTTCCGACGAATTCAGTTCGTCTTTCAGAATGCCGATACGGCGCTGAATCCGCGACACAGCATCGAAGATATCCTGGGCCGTCCGTTGCGTTTCTATCACGGCATGAAGGGCGCGCAGCGCCAGCGCCGGGTGGCTGAGTTACTGCAGTTGGTGCAGCTACCGGCAAGCATCGCGCAACGCCGCCCCGGCGAGTTGTCCGGTGGGCAGAAGCAGAGGGTCAACCTGGCACGGGCACTGGCGGCAGAGCCGGACCTGATCCTGTGTGACGAAGTGACCTCGGCACTGGATACCGTGGTAGGGGCGGCAATTCTCGAACTGCTGCGTGACCTGCGTCGGGAGCTGGGGGTTTCCTACCTCTTCATCAGCCACGACATCTCTACCGTCCGCGCGCTATGTGACGACATCGTGGTGATGTACAGCGGCCACAAGGTCGAGGCGGGTGACTGTGAGTCATTCGTCCAGGTGCCGTTCCATCCCTATACCGACCTGTTGATCAACTCGGTACCGGAGCTGCGTCAGGGGTGGCTGGAGAGCTGCGCTGCCTCCTGCGGCAACCTGCCTCCGATCAGTGCGGTGGATACCACTGCGCACCTGTGTCCATTCCTCAACCGCTGCCCGGTACGCATCGACGGGCTGTGTAATCGCAGTGCGCCGCCACGCCGAAGCATCGCCGGCGGCAGCGAGGTTCTGTGCCACCACGAAAGCGCCGAGCTGCTCAAGGCACAGCAAGGATCAAACAGCATGAAACTGATAGGTACCTACGCATGAATGCGCGTTTTGTGCGCTTGGCCGAGCGCGACCGGACGACGGTGAGGTTGATGGTCGATGGAGAGCCGATCGAGGCAAAACAGGGCGACACCTTGATGGTTGCGATGCTGACCCACGTGTCAGTGCTGCGTCAGTCGGAGTTCGACCCAGGGCGTCGCGCCGGCTTCTGCCTGATGGGGGCGTGTCAGGACTGCTGGGTCTGGACCCGCAGCGGCGAGCGTCTACGTGCCTGCAGCAATGAGGTTCGCGAGGGCCTGGAGATAGTCACCACACAGCCGGAGTCGATATGGCCATTTCGCGGGTAGAGCCTGCAAGGGTGGTCATCATTGGTGCCGGCCCTGCTGGCATCCGTTGCGCCGAGACCCTGCTGGCGAAGGGGATCAAGCCGATCCTGATCGATGAAAACCGTCGCGACGGCGGCCAGATCTATCGTCGCCAGCCCGAGGGCTTCAGCCGTGACTATGCGACGCTGTATGGCAGCGAAGCGGACAAGGCCGAGGCGTTGCACCAGAGCTTCGACCGTTTGCGTGAGCAGATCGACTATCGGCCGGACACCCTGGTGTGGAGCCTGACCCCTGGCCAACTGTGCTGCGTCAGCCAGGGCAAACATTCGACCGTGGATTACGATGCGCTGATCCTCTGTACCGGGGCCACCGACCGCTTGATGCCGGTCGCCGGCTGGCAGTTGGCGGGTTGCTATAGCCTGGGCGGTGCACAGATTGCGCTGAAGGCGCAGGCAGTCTCCATCGGCCATCAGGTGATGTTCATGGGTAGCGGGCCGCTGCTGTACCTGGTGGCCAGCCAATACCTCAAGGCCGGTGCCAAGGTGGTCGGGGTGCTCGACACCTCACCGTTGCGCAAGCGTATCGCGGCCCTCCCCAAGTTGCTCGCCCGTCCTGGGGTCCTGTTCACCGGGATGAAGCTGTTGGCCAAGCTTTATCTGGCTGGCATCCCGGTGCACCTGGGCGTCGAACCGCTGCAGGTGTTGGGGGATGCGAACAGCGGGGTCAGCGGCGTGCGGGTGCGCACGGCGAACGGGGCAACCGCGCAGTTCGATTGCGATGCCGTGGCCATGGGGTATCACCTGCGTCCGGAAACCCAACTGGCCGACCAGGCGGGTTGCCGTTTGCGTTTCGACGAGGCAACCAGCCAATGGCTGCTGGACACCGATGAGGATGGCCGCACCTCGGTCCGCGGCATATATGCCGCCGGCGACGGCGCTGTCATCCGGGGTGCCGATGCGGCAGAGCACGGCGGACGCCTGGCTGCATTGGCATTGTTACGCGACCTGCACCTGCCGGTGGATGCCGGGTTGGTTAATGAGCAACGTCGTGCGCTGCAAGTGATGGATGAGTTTCGCCTTGGCCTGGCCGAGGCTTTCCCCTGGCCAGCGGCGCAGGCCCAGGCTTTGCCGGACGAGGCGATCGTCTGTCGTTGCGAGATGATTACGGTTGGCGAGTTGCGCGATGCGGTGCGCGAGAAGGGTGCCTGTGAAGTCAATCGCGCCAAGGCCTTCAGCCGCGTCGGGATGGGCCGGTGCCAAGGCCGCTACTGCTCGCAGGCCGGGGCGCAGGTGATTGCCGCCGCTGCGGGCGTCTGCATTCAGGAAGTGGGGCGGCAGCGTGGTCAGGCGCCGGTCAAACCCCTCTCGATGCTTACCGAGGAGGTATCGTCATGATCCCGCAACAAGCCGATGTACTGATTGTTGGGGGTGGCCTGATGGGCGCTGCGGCGGCGTTTTTCCTGCGCCAGCGCGGCCAGTCGGTGATACTCCTCGAGCGTGACCAGATCGGCCAGTACGCCAGCGGAGTGAACTTTGGCAACGTGCGTCGCCAAGGCCGTTTTCTCGGTCAACTGGAGTTGGCCAATCGCTCCTTCGCGCTGTGGAAGCACCTGCCGGAACTGATCGGCGACGACCTTGAATTCGTTCCCAGCGGGCACATGCGCGTCTGCTATCGCGAGGATGAGATCGCCGAACTGGAGGCCTACGCGGCGGCGCCGCAGGCACGCGAACTGGATCTGCGCGTCTATAGCGGTCGCGAGCTGCACGAGCGGTTCCCGTTCCTCGGCCCCGAGGTCAAGGGCGGCTCCTACGCACCCCATGACGGCCACGCGAACCCACGCCTTGCTGCGCCGGCCTTCGCTCGCGCTGCACGCCGGGCCGGTGCGCGTATCGAGGAGCGCACGGAAGTGACGCAGGTACAAAAGGTCGGCGGGCAGTTCCACGTGAACACCGCTGACGGTCGTGAGTATCGCGCCGATCGACTGTTGATCACTGCCGGCGCGTGGGGCGAAAAGCTCTCCGCGCAGTTCGGTGAACCGGTGCCGCTGGTCACCAAGGGGCCGCAGATGTCGGTCACCGAACCCGTACCCTATGCGCTGAAAACGGTGATTGGCGTGTTCACCAAGAATCCCGAGGAAATGCTGTATTTCCGGCAGATACCCCGTGGCAATATCATCATCGGCGGGTGTCACCACAGCAAGCCGGACATGCTCACCCGGCGCGCCCATTTCGAGCCGCAAAGCATCCTCAAGCAGTTGCAGCAAATGCGTCGGCTTGCGCCGGATATGGCCAACCTGAACATCATCCGCACATGGAGCGGTATCGAGGGGTACGTCTCGGATGGCCTTCCGGTGCTGGGCTCCAGCGGCAAGGTCGACGGTTTGTATTACGCTTTCGGCTTCAGCGGGCATGGCTTCCAGCTCGGGCCGGGGGTTGGTGACGTGATGGCCGAGTTGATCAGCACCGGGAGCACCAGCACGCATATTGCCCCTTTCGACGTCACGCGCTTCGCCGGCGTCGCTGAGCAACGGACCATGGCGTCATGAGAGCGAGGACACTGGAAATCCTCAAGCGATTGATCGCTTTCGACACCGTCTCCTCGGAGTCCAACCTGGCGCTGATCGACTATGTGCGCGAGCTGCTGCTGAGCAAGGGTATCGAGTCATTGATCGTCAAGGACGAGAGCGGGCGCAAGGCCAATCTGTTCGCCAGTACCGGTCCGCACGATCAGCCCGGTATCCTGCTGTCCGGGCACACCGATGTGGTGCCGGCCGCCGGCCAGGCCTGGAGCGTGCCGGCGTTCCAGGCGACGCTGAAGGATGAGCGGATTTATGGCCGGGGCAGCTGCGACATGAAGGGTTTTATTGCCCTGGCGATCGACGCCATGCTCGAGGCCGCTGATTGCTCATTGAGCCGCCCATTGCAACTGGCCCTGTCCCATGACGAGGAAATCGGCTGCGTTGGCGTACGCCGTTTGCTCGATGTCCTGCACCTGGCGCCGTTGCGGCCGATGCTGTGCATCGTCGGTGAGCCTACCGGCATGCAGTTCGTTCTCGGACACAAGGGCAAGGGTTCCTACCGAGCTCGGTGTCGGGGGCAGGAAGCCCATTCATCCTTGGCCCCGAGGTCGGTCAACGCCATTCATGTGGCCTGCGACTTTATCGCCATGCTGCGCGAGGGCCAACGGCGTCTGGAACAGCAGGGTGCGCGCGACGCGGATTACGACGTTCCCTACAGCACCGTGCACGTCGGGCAGATTACCGGCGGCAAGGCCCTGAACATAGTCCCGAACCTGTGCAGCCTGGATTTTGAGGTGCGCAATTTACCGGCCGACGACCTCGATCAGTTTCTCGAGCAGATGCGCGAACGGGCCGAGCAGATCGTGCGCGAGGCCAAGCGTCTGTCCGGTGCAGCCGATATCGAGATCGAGACGCTGAACGTCTACCCAGGGTTGGACACCCACCCCAGTGTGGAAGCCGTGCGCTTTCTGAGGAACTTCGCCCCAGCGGATACCGGCAACGCAAAAGTTTCCTTCGGCACCGAAGGCGGTTTATTCAGCCAGCGCCTGGATATACCGGTGGTGGTGTGTGGGCCGGGCTCCATCGAACAGGCGCACAAGCCCGACGAGTTCGTCGAGCTGAGCCAGATGCGGGCCGGGGAGCGCTTTCTCGATGGGCTGCTGGGCTCGTTGAAGCTGTAACGCCGGTGTTTCGCATGTGACCCTTGCCGAGTCCGGGAGGGGTTGCCTCGCGTTCTGACCGTCACCCGATATCCCTTGATGGTCGGCGGATTTCTCGCTCGAGGACAGCGTACGCGTGTCTGCCAAAGACCAATACCTCAACCGAGTAACCAAGAAAAAAAAGCGGGACTCCGACGAGTCCCCGATAACACTCCGGGAGTCCGTCCATGAAAGTTCTCGAACGCCTTTCCTTTCCCACCAAGTTCGCCTTGCTCGGTCTGCTGGTCCTCGCTCTGATTGCCGTGCCGAGCAGCTTGTACGTGCTTGGCGCGCTGCAGACGGGCCGTCAGGCCGACCGGGAAGTACAGGGGCTGCCACCGGTCCAGGCGCTGCTCCGTCTGGTGGCGTTGACCCAGCAGCATCGCGATCTGGCTGCCACCGTGCTCGGCGGCGACGACGCCCTGCAACAGGCGCGCCTGGCCAAGCAAGCGCAGGTGCAGCGCGCCTTCGAAGCGAGCGAGCTGGCGCTGCAAGCGGCCGGGGGCGATGCGGAGCTGTTGACGGCCTGGCGCAAGGTACGCGAACAATGGCAGGCGCTGTCCGAGCAGATCGGCCAAGGCACCATCAAAGCCAGGCAGAGCCTGCAACTGCATTCGCAACTGATCGCCTCCATCCTGTTGATCGAGGATGCCTTACTCGATCATTTCGAACTGGCCCTGGACCCGGTCCTGGAAACCTATTCGCTGATGTACGCCGCGCTGATCGAAATGCCGCAAACCGCCGAGTTGTTCGGTCAGTTGCGTGGCTACGGCAGCCTGTATCTGGTGCAGGGACGAATCCTGCCCGAGCAACAAGGTGCCTTGGTGGGGTTGACCGGCCAGGCTCTGGCCAGCCTCGACAGGATGACTCGGGCCTTCACCAAGGCAGCGGCGACCAATCAGGCGTTCGCCGCTGCCCTTGAAACACCTCTGGCGGCGCTGCGCCCGCAGATCGAGCAGGCGCTGGCATTGACCGATACGCAGTTGGTCGCGGCCGTCGAAATGGATCTTTCTGCCGGTGGTGGCTACGGAGTGAAGTTGAGCTACCCGGCAGCTGATTATCTGGCCGCGTATGATCGACCTATCAGCGCTCTGCAGGCCCTTGGCGACTCCGCAATGGCAATGCTCAACGAGGCGCTGGCGGCGAGGCGCGACAGCTATCGGCAGGACACCCTGCTGATGTCCGCCGGTCTGCTGGCGTTGCTGCTGGTGGGCGGCACCCTGGCCACTTTGATCGTACTGCGCCTGCTCAAGCAGCTGGCTATTGCCATGGCGGCAGCCGAGCGGATCGCCAAGGGCGACCTGACCCAGACGCTTGAGACCACCGGTATGGATGAGGCGGCACGCCTGCTGCAGGCATTACAGTGCATGCAAACGGACCTGCGTGACACCGTCAGTCAGGTGGTGAGCTCCGCCGAACAGTTGGGCTCGACTTCCGAGGCATTGAGCGCGGTGACCGACGACGCCAGCCAAGGATTGCAAAGGCAGAGCGAGGAACTCGACCAGGCGGTGACGGCCGTTACCGAGTTGACCTGTGCCATCGAGGAGGTGGCGCGTAATGCGGCCTCGGCCTCGCAGGTGTCCCAGGCCGCCGACCATTGCGCACGACAGGGCGAAGACAGCGTCACCCGAACCGTCGACGCCATCGAATCGTTGACCGGCGATATGGCGCATACCGCTGATGCGCTGCAGAACCTGGCGGGCCAGATTGGCGATATCGGCTCGGTACTGGATGTGATTCGAGGCATCGCCGAGCAAACCAACCTGTTGGCCCTGAATGCGGCGATAGAGGCGGCTCGGGCGGGCGAGAGCGGCCGCGGCTTCGCCGTGGTGGCGGATGAGGTACGGGCCCTGGCGCAAAGGACCCAGGACTCGACCCGACAGATCGAGGGCATCATCGGCTCGGTACAGCAAGGCAGCCGCAGCGCCCTCAGTGCCATGCACAGCAGCAATGAAAAAACCCGCTATACCCTGGGGCTCGCACGCGGAGCGGGTACTGCACTGAATGCTATCGTCGAGGCGATCGGACAGATCAATGAGCGCAGTTTGAGTATTGCCAGCGCCACCGAAGAGCAATCCCAGGTCGCCCGTGAGGTCGACAGCAATTTGTTGAATATCCGCGATGTCTGCGCACTGACCTCGGCCGGCGCCAGGCAGACCCGCGAGTCCAGTCAGGAACTTGCCGGCCTGGCCAGCGAGCTGAGTGGGCGGGTCAAGCACTTCAATGTCTGACTCGGGATCAGGTGCATCGGTGCAGACCCTGGTGCACCACGACCCTGCGGGCCGGTCGCTCACATCATCAGCGAATTTCTCCGGTAGAGCCTGCTGTCATCCGCTGATATTCAGCAGTCAACGCTGCTGCAAAGGCGCTTTCAGCATCCTGGCCTGTGGCGCCTGAATAGACTGAAGGCTGTCTCGGAACAGGACTCGATCATGCTCAAGAATCGTTTGCAAGACCCCAGCCTGCTGGTAGAACACGCTTACATTGATGGCCGTTGGGTGAGCGCCGATAACGCTGCCACCCTGGATGTCATCAATCCCGCCACGGGTGAGTGCCTGGCCCGGGTTCCGGCCCTGCAAGGCGCGGAAACCCGTCGCGCTATCGAGGCCGCCGACCGTGCCTGGCCGGCCTGGCGCGCACGGCCCGCGGCGGAGCGCGCGGCGCTGCTGGAGCGCTGGTATCAAGCCATGCTCGATAATCTCGACGACCTCGCCTTGATCATGACCTGCGAGCAAGGCAAGCCCCTCAACGAAGCCAAGGGCGAGATCCGCTACGGCGCCAGCTTCGTCAAGTGGTTCGCCGAGGAAGCCCGGCGGATCTACGGCGAGACCATACCGGCCCCCAGCGGTGATCGTCGCCTGCTTACTCTGAAGCAACCTGTCGGGGTTTGTGCCGCGATCACCCCCTGGAATTTCCCCAACGCGATGATCACCCGCAAGTGCGCGCCGGCCCTGGCTGCCGGTTGTCCGGTCATCGTCAAGCCTTCGGACCTGACGCCGCTTTCCGCCTTGGCACTGGCGGTGCTGGCCGAGCGAGTCGGGATACCGGCCGGGGTGTTCAACGTCGTGACCGGCATGCCGGTGGGTATCGGCGAAGAACTGACCGGTAACCCGACGGTGCGCAAGATTTCCTTCACCGGTTCGACCGCCGTGGGGAGCTTGTTGATGCGCCAGAGCGCCGAGCAGATCAAGCGTTTGAGCCTTGAGCTGGGCGGCAATGCTCCCTTTGTTGTGTTTGACGATGCGGATCTGGAACAGGCGGTGGCCGGCATCATGCAGAGCAAGTTCCGCAACGCCGGGCAGACGTGCGTCTGCGCCAACCGGATTCTGGTGCAGGACGGGATCTACGAGCGTTTTGCTCAGCGCCTGGTGGAGGAGGTGGGCAAGCTCAAGGTCGGCAATGGCCTGGAGGCCGGCGTGACCATCGGCCCGCTGATCAATACGGCGGCGGTCAGTAAGGTCGCCCGGCATATTGACGATGCTCTGGGCAATGGCGCTCGTCTGCTCTGTGGCGGCATCCCGGCAGGTGACAGCCAGTTCGTTCAGCCGACGGTGCTGGCCGAGGCTCATGCCGGGATGTTGCTGGCCAAGGAAGAAACCTTCGGTCCGGTTGCACCGTTGATGCGCTTTAGCACTGAGGAAGAGGCCCTGGCCCTGGCCAATGCCACGCCTTATGGCCTGGGCGCCTATTTCTTCACTCAGGACCTGCGTCGCTCATGGCGTTTCGGCGAGGCGCTGGAGTTCGGCATGATCGGCCTCAATACCGGGCTGATTTCCATGGAAGTGGCCCCCTTTGGCGGCGTCAAGCAGTCCGGTCTGGGCCGCGAGGGTTCCAAGTACGGCCTGGACGAGTACCTGGAAATCAAGGCTTTCCATATCGGTGGGCTGTAGAGCAACGGTTGTCTGCACAGGCTTGATTGACGCGAATCCGCAAAGGTAACGACATGAGCAAGACATTCAAGATCGCCGCGATCGCCGGCGATGGTATCGGCAAGGAAGTATTGCCCGAGGGGCTGCGGGTATTGGAACAGGCTGCGCGCAAGTGGGATCTGGGCCTGAGCATCGAAGTGCTCGACTGGGCCCACTGCGATTATTACCTGGAACATGGGCAAATGATGCCCGCCGACTGGTTCGAGCAGTTGAAAGGCTTCGACGCCATCTACTTCGGCGCCGTGGGCTGGCCGGACAAGGTGCCGGATCATATTTCCCTATGGGGCTCGTTGCTCAAGTTCCGTCGCGACTTCGACCAGTACGTGAACATCCGTCCGGTGCGCCTGTTTCCCGGCGTGCCATGCCCGCTGGCCGGGCGCGAGGCGGGGGACATCGATTTCGTCGTCGTCCGTGAAAACACCGAGGGCGAATACTCCTCCGTCGGCGGCAAGATGTTTGAAGGCACCGATAACGAATTCGTGCTCCAGGAGTCGGTGTTTACCCGACGCGGCGTCGACCGGATTCTGAAATACGCCTTCGACCTGGCCCAGACCCGGCCACGCAAGCGCCTGACGTCGGCGACCAAATCCAACGGGATCTCCATCAGCATGCCGTATTGGGACGAGCGCACGGCGTTGATGGGCGAGCAGTATCCCGAGGTGAAGTGGGACAAGCAGCACATCGATATCCTGTGCGCGCGTTTCGTCTTGCAGCCTGACCGTTTTGATGTGGTGGTGGCGTCGAACCTGTTCGGCGACATCCTTTCCGACCTGGGTCCTGCCTGTGCCGGCACCATCGGTATCGCCCCCTCGGCCAACCTCGATCCCGAGCGGCGTTTCCCTTCGCTGTTCGAACCGGTACATGGCTCGGCCCCGGACATCTACGGACGCAACATCGCCAACCCAATCGCCATGATCTGGTCCGGCGCACTGATGTTGGATTTCCTCGGCAATGGCGATGAGCGCTACCGTGCCGCTCACGACGGCATCCTCAAGGCCATCGAGCAGGTGATCGCCGAGGGGCCGATCACCCCCGACCTGGGCGGACAGGGTTCGACCCAGGATGTCGGCAGGGCGATTGCCGAAGCGCTCTGAGCCTCATTCCAGAACATCACGCTCACCCTTTTTGCCCGCTCACACTGCGGGCTTTTTTTTCCTCGGCCATGGGCATCTGCTCTTATGTACAGAGAATGGAGCATGCCCGAATGCCGGAGCAGATTCTGTCGATAAGGGTGGTGCAAATGACTGATTGGCATTAGGGCGCGGGGTGTATGGCGGTACAGTCTGGCAGATTCCATGGGCCTGCAGCGCCTGACGGATTCTGCCGTTTTGTGGGGTTAAAACAGTCGATCCGTATTTCTCAGCGGCCAAGTTCGGCTTAGAGCATTGCGTCGAAAGCTTAACCTAAGGCACATCGCAGCCTCCTCCTGGTTGCCCGGCTCACTATGGAGATGTCATGAACAGCAAATGCGAAGAAACCCCTTATCTGCTCCAGCAGCGTGATCAGTTCGTGCCGCGCGGTCTGGTCACTGCCCACCCGCTGGTTATCGATCGGGCCCAAGGGGCAGAAGTGTGGGACGTGGGTGGCAAGCGTTACCTGGACTTCGTCGGCGGTATCGGTGTGATGAACATCGGCCACAACCATCCGAAAGTGCTGGCGGCAGTGCAGGCGCAGATGCAAAAGGTAACCCATGCCTGCTTCCAGGTGGTTGCCTACCGGCCCTACCTCGACCTGGTGCAGCGTTTGTGCGGGTTGGTCGCAGGTTCCAGTGGCATTGCGCATAAGGCAGTGCTGTTCACCTCGGGTGCCGAGGCGGTTGAAAACGCCGTGAAGATCGCCCGCGCCCATACCCAACGCCCTGCAGTTATTTCTTTCCGTGGCGGTTTCCATGGTCGGACCTTGCTTGGTACGACCCTGACGGGCATGAGCCAGCCCTATAAGCAGAACTTCGGTATGGCACCGGAAGTCTTCCATACACCTTATCCGAATGCTTATCGCGGTTTCACCAGTGAGATGGCACTGCAGGCGCTGAACGAGCTGTTCGCTACTCAGGTTTCTCCGGACCGTGTAGCTGCGATCATCATTGAACCGGTCCAGGGCGACGGCGGATTCCTTAGCGCACCGGTCGAATTTCTCCGAGCGCTGCGCACGCTCACCGAACAACATGGCATCGTGTTGATTGCCGATGAAGTGCAGACCGGCTTCGGCCGTACAGGCAAATGGTTCGGGTTCCAGCACGCCGGTATTCAGCCGGACCTGGTCACCGTGGCCAAGAGCCTGGCCGCTGGCATGCCGATTTCTGGCGTGGTGGGTCGTGCAGAAATCATGGATGCACCAGCGCCCGGCGGTCTGGGCGGTACCTACGGCGGCAACGCGCTGGCTTGCGCGGCGGCGTTGGCGGTGATCGATACCTACGAGCAGGAACAATTGCTGGCACGCGGCGTGAAGCTGGGCGAGCGTCTGCGTCAGGGGCTGGTTCGCCTGCAGACGCGCTTTCCTCAGATCGGCGATGTACGCGGCAGCGGCTTCATGCTTGCGATCGAACTGGTCAAGGACGATGCGGCTCGCAGTCCGGATCCAGAGTTGAATCAACAAGTGATCGATGAGGCTCGCAACGGCGGTCTGCTGGTGATCAAGTGTGGCGTGTACCGCAACGTATTGCGTTTCCTCGCGCCTCTGGTGACTGAAGAGGCGCAGGTCGACGAAGCGTTGGATATTCTCGAAAAGGCGTTGTCAC
Organism: Pseudomonas sp. SJZ074; assembly: GCF_007828215.1. Lineage (GTDB taxonomy): Bacteria > Pseudomonadota > Gammaproteobacteria > Pseudomonadales > Pseudomonadaceae > Aquipseudomonas. Next base: position 48,963 of record NZ_VIUE01000017.1, read on the forward strand.
GGGTTTTGAGCTGACGCCTTGGTCTCGGTCGGCACATTGAAATAAATGCCGACCGAGCACCCTGACGAGTATCTATTTTTGAAATGCCAACATGGGAGGCATTCAGGCCATGGAACTGACGGACTATCGTGCACTGCTGATCGATTGCGATGAGGTCCTGTTCGATCGGAACTCTGGCATCTGGACGGCATTGCAACCGCTGCTCGAGAATTATCCAGATACACTGAGTAGAGAACAGGTCTTGGCTGAATATGACCAGGTGATGCGTGAGCTCTATCCTCGCTTCTCCGAACTGGGCTTCAGTGGTCTGCTGTGTTTTGCACATCGCCAATTGGCCGAGCGTCTGGGACTCAAGGCCAGTTGGGAGGAGGGCATGACGTTCGCCCGTTCGGTTTGCGAATGGTCCCTGTACGAGGACGCCCCTGGCGCGATGCTGTACCTGCGCAAATTTTATCGGCTGCTGGTTTACGGGGACCGTGACAGCGCAGATCGCGAGGCATTCTGTGAGCGTCTGGGAATCGTGTCGGAAGATTTTCTGTCACCGACCAGCAAGCCATTGGAGGATCGCGACTGGCTATTGAGAAACGACCTGGAACCCAAGGATATTCTGCTGGTGTGCGGTTCGTCTGCCGACGTATCTTTGGCAAACGGTGTGTGCCTGATCCAGCGTGGTTGCAGCGAACCTGATTTATCTGGCACCGCGGATTTTTACATCAACAGCATGGCGGACCTGGTGACACAGCATCAACAATCTCTAAGGCGCTAATACTGACAGAATGATTGCATAGAACAATCACGAGGTATGCGATGGAAGGTTTAGTCAAGCTGGACCGGATTGATATCAACATCTTGGTTGAGCTGCAAAAAGATGGCCGCATTACCAATGTCAGCCTCGCCGACGCGGTAGGTCTGTCGGCAAGCCCATGTCTGCAGCGAGTCAAGCGGCTCGAGGCAGCCGGGTATATTTCGGGGTACAACGCACATCTCAATCTGGCCAAGATCACTGAGTCGGTCACCGTGTTCACGGAGATCACGCTACACGACCACAAGCGCGAGGACTTCGCCAAGTTCGAGTCCAATATTCGCCTGGTCGATGAGGTGCTCGAATGCCATTTGATCAGTGGCGGTTACGATTACCTTGCACGTTTCATGACCCGCAGTATTCCGCATTACCAGGAAGTGATGGAGGGGCTGCTGGATAAGAACATCGGTATAGCCAAATACTTCAGCTACATCGTTATCAAATCGCCGGTGCTGAAGGATGGCGTGCCGCTGCGCAAGTTGCTGCATCGCTGATTACCGGCTCCATACCTTTGCAACGCAAAAAAAGCCCTTCCTGAGAAGGGCCTTGCGTGGCGAGTGCGCCGCTCTTATTCCTTGAGGAAGGTCAGCAGATCCTGGTTCAGGCGATCCTTGTGCGTCTCGGTCAAGCCGTGCGGCGCGCCAGGGTAGACGATCAGTCGGGCGCCCTTGATCAATGCCGCCGAAGCCTTGCCCGACGCGTCTATCGGCACGATCTGGTCGGCGTCGCCATGGATCACCAGCGTCGGCACGTCGAATTTCTTCAGATCATCGCGAAAATCGGTAGCCGAGAACGCCGCGATCGAGTCATAGGTATTCTTGGCGCCACCCTGCATGCCCTGGGCCCAGAACGACTGAATCAGGCCCTGGGACGGCTTGGCGCCCTTGCGGTTGTAGCCGTAGAAGGGGCCGGAGGCGATGTCCAGGTAAAGCTGCGAGCGGTTTTCCAGGGACGCCTTGCGCAGGCCGTCGAACACCGCCAGCGGCAGGCCGCCGGGGTTGGTGTCGGTCTTGAGCATCAGTGGCGGAACAGAGGACACCAGTACTGCTTTCTTGACGCGGGCAGTCCCGTGGCGACCGATATAGCGAGCCACTTCACCGCCCCCTGTCGAGAAGCCCACCAGGGTCACATCCTTCAGGTCCAGCGCTTCAATGACCGCTGCCAGGTCGTCGGCATAGTGATCCATGTCGTTGCCTTCCCACGGCTGGCTGGAGCGCCCGTGGCCGCGACGGTCATGGGCGACAACCCGATAACCTTTCGACGCGAGGAACATCATCTGCGCCTCCCAGCTGTCGGAGTCCAGCGGCCAGCCGTGGCTGAAGGTGACGACCTGACCGTCGCGCGGGCCCCAATCCTTGTAGTACAGCTGGACGCCGTCCTTGGTGGTGATGTAGCTGGCGGACTGGATGACGCTGCCGACGGCAGAGGTGGTGGCAGGGGCGCTGGGTTGTGCCGGCGCGGCTTGCGCGCCGACGGTCGCGAGTGCCAAGGTAGCGATGGCCAGGGTGCGGTTGAACGTGTTCATTGGGCTCTCTCCATAAGGGCTGGGTGATTGTCGCGACCGCTGTCGATCGCGTTGGTGGGCAGATTAGAGAGGTCGGGCAATGACGAGAACGGCGCTGGTATCGATAGCGACTATAGGAATTACAGATACTTGCGAGGTTTTGGTTATGGAAGCTTGCTCACGATGAGGTCGAAGGTGAATCGCCTGCTCATCCAGCACAACAGTGTTTGGGGTCTATGCTTACCTTGTCCCTCCGGTCAGCCCGCCCATGGAACGCCAACAGTCCTCCAGGAGTACACGTGAAGCCTTTGACCCCCGCCACGGCGTTGCTCTGTCTATTGCTCGGCACGGGTGTGGTCAGGGCCGAGGAATATCAGGTGGTCACTGAGGAGTGGGCCCCTTACAACTATCAGGAGAACCGTCAACTCACCGGCATGACCACGGAAATCGTCCGGGCCATCATGGCGCTGACCGGGGATGAGTTCGAGGTGCTGTTGCAGCCCAGTATGCGTGCCACCCAGGTCTTGAAGAACCGGCCCAAGACGATCATGTATTCGCTGTTCCGCACGCCGGAGCGTGAGCCGTTGTACAAGTGGGTCGGACCGATCGTGGAGGAAGCCATCTATCCTTATCAACTGGCGCGTACACCGCCGGTGAATTCCCTGGAACAACTGCTGGGCGCCCCGCAGATCACCACGCGGCACGCCGGGCTGGTGCCTGAGAAGCTGCAGTCGCTGGGCTTCAAGAACCTCGACAAAAGTGCCACGGAGAGCAAGTTGCTCTACCGCATGCTGCTGGCGGGGCGCACCGACATCATCGTGGGGGACACCGACGCAGGGGTGGCGTATTACAGCCGCCAGTTGAACATCGCCCCCGGCACGCTCCGCAAGATACCCATCGAGTTGTACCGCTCATCGCTGTACATCGCGTTCAGTCCAGACAGCGAGGATGAACGAGTCGCCGCGTGGGCCAATGCCTTGGAACAGCTACGCCAATCTGGCGAGTTGAAGCGTATCCAGCATCGTTACGAGCAGCCCCCGGCGCAATGACCGGTCAACCGAAAGAAGGCTGCTGCATTGATCACAGATTTTCATGTCGTCGATTCGAGGCTCAGAATTTGTAGACGATACCCAGCCTACCCATGATTTCCAACGCATTGGCCAGGCCCAAGCCGTTCATGGGCAAGCAGGCGAAGCTCTGGTGTTCATCGAAATGAGTGCCGATGGCTAATAGTTTCAGGTCATGGGGATCCAGTTGTGCGTTGAAATACTGGAGCAGCGCCCGTTCCCAATCGTCGGCGCCGTTGACAGTATCGATGGCTTTACGGTCGGGCATAGCGATCTCGATGTTCAACTGCCGTAACGGGCCAAGGCTATTGACGGCGCAGACCCCATGGGACGACCACTCTTTCCATTCGAACCCGGCCAGTTGATTGGCCTGGGCAAGCGCTGTTTCGAGCTGAGTCCACGCCCAGTCCCACTGTGCCGTTGGCGGCGCAATGCCCTGGATGAGCGCCTGTGCGCGATCCTCGTCGAACAGGCAATCGAACAGATCGGCCAAGGTATCGACCTGATCGAGCTGTGGCCCCGGACCTTGGGTGTCCAGGTCCCGGCTCAGACGCTGCCACAGATTGCCCAGTTCCTCCCAGTCTTGCTCATCCATGTCATCCGCGATCACCTTTGCCTTATCGCCGCGCTGGTAGTTGTCCAGTCGTGTCTTGAGGACACGTATCGCGCCGTCGACGAGATCGACCTCGTAGCTGCGGTAGTCCAGGTAGTTGGTCTGGAAAACGATGCGATCGGGAAATATCTCTTGGACGAGATCTTCTTCAGCGTCGAAATACGCCGCACCGTCGAGTGCGCCATGGGCGGCAATGATGCGTTGGAACGGCAGGGTGTCGATTGGGTTCATGTGGGTCCGATCATAGGGGATTGTGGCGTTCACGGCTTGAGGTCTGTCATTATCCTGGGCGCCAGGATTTGAGCAGAAGCGTATGAATCGTCAGAAAAAAATCAAGCAGCTACTGAAGGCCCACGCCAAAAAGGCGAGTGCCAAGTTGGCGCCGAAAAACAAACCCAAGTACGTCAGTAAAGCAGACCGATTGAAACTGGCTGCTGAATCCAGTGAAGAACCAGCCACTATCCCTGAAAGTTGGTGAGTAGGTCACAAAACCTGTGGGAGCGGGCTTGCTCGCGAAGGCGCCGGGTCAGTTGATGAAGAGATTGGCTGATCCATCGCTTTCGCGAGCAAGCCCGCTCCCACAGTTGTTTTTGGGGCTCCTCGGGATTTATGTTCGCCACGATTCCCTGTGGAGCGAGCCTGCTCGCGATAGCGGCCGGTCAGCCGCCGCCGGTGCTTCTGGAAATGCTCCTTTCATATAAAAAACTTGCTCGGCGTCTTGCCAAACTGCTTCCTGAACATGTTCGTGAACGCGCTCGGGCTGTCGTACCCCAGCGCTAGCGCAACATCGATGATCTTTTCTCCCACCGCCATTCGCTCCACCGCTTGCAGCAGGCGCACCTGCTGTCTCCACTGCCCGAAGGTAATCCCGGTTTCCTTGCGAAACAGCCGCTGGATCGTCTTCCCATCAAGGCCGAGGCGGGCGCTCCAATCCGACAGTGTCGAGCCATCGGCAGGATCGCCTTGCAGCGTGACGCAGATCTTTTTGATCCGCGGGTCCGTGGGTTGCGGAAGGTGCAGCGGCAGGGTGGGGAGCAGGGCGAGCTCATCGAGAATCAACTCCATCACCCTGGCTGCGCGGGTGTTCGGGGCGTGGGGAAGCGGAAGGTGCACTGCGACCTTGATCAGTTCACTCAATAGGGCGGAAATGCTGACGGCTTTCGTTTCGGTCGGAAGGTCCGCCACTGCGTCAGGCCGGACAAATATGCTGCGCATTTTGACGTGGCCCACGCACCGCACGGAATGTCTCTGCCCGCATGGCATCCACAGCCCCCGGTTCGACGGGACGGTCCACTGGCTGGACGCCGTGTGTACGACCATCACGCCTTCGACGGCGTAGATCAATTGGTGCTTTTCATGGGCGTGCGGGGGGATGAACCAGTCCGCAGGGTAATCGGTTGCCCGCCCGATCATGGTCCAGGCACCTTCGTCGATTTCGAGCAACGCTTCATTCAAGGGTTTGATCATGATGTCCTTTTTGCGACGGTTGATTCCCTTGTCCAGTGAGACAGACATTTGCGTGGATTCTAGGATGACGACCAGCCTGTCAGAAAGTGCTGTCATCTTCTGCCCAGGTTTTTTTTCAGACCTATCGCCTGGAAGCTTTTGTCATGTCCACCACCGCCACAGTCTCGACCACTGCCTCAGTCGTCAACCAAACGAGCCCGCTTGTCATGCGGATCATTGGTGCCTGCGCACTCGCGCATTTGATCAATGACCTCATTCAGGCTGTACTGCCTTCCATCTACCCGATGCTGAAGGCCAACTATGGGCTGAGTTTTGCCCAGGTGGGACTGATCACGCTCACCTTTCAGCTGACCGCCTCCCTGTTGCAGCCCTGGGTGGGTTATCACACCGACCGTCACCCCAAGCCCTGGCTGTTGCCTGCCGGCATGGTCTGCACCCTCATCGGCATCATGATGCTGGCGTTCGTTGGCAGCTTTGGCGCGATCCTTCTGGCCTCCGCGCTGGTGGGCATCGGCTCGTCGACCTTCCATCCAGAGACCTCGCGTGTGGCCCGGCTCGCTTCAGGCGGTCGCTATGGCCTGGCGCAATCGACCTTCCAGGTCGGCGGTAATGCGGGCAGTGCCTTCGGTCCGTTGCTGGCCGCGGCCATCGTGATTCCGTTTGGTCAAGGCCATGTTGCCTGGTTCGGCCTGTTTGCGGTCTTCGCCATTTTCGTGCAGTACGGCTTGAGCCGTTGGTACCGTAACCACCTCAACCTGTTCAAGTTGAAACAGGGCGGCAAGGCAACCCATGGTCTGTCCAAGGCGCGGGTGACCGCCGCACTGGTGGTCCTGGCATTGCTGGTGTTCTCCAAGTATTTCTACATGGCGAGTTTCACCAGCTACTTCACGTTCTACCTGATCGAGAAATTCCACCTGTCGGTGACCAGCTCTCAGGTGTACCTGTTCCTGTTCCTGGGAGCGGTGGCCGCCGGCACGTTCTTCGGTGGCCCCATCGGCGACAAGATCGGCCGCAAGAAGGTCATCTGGTTCTCGATCCTGGGCGCGGCACCGTTCACCCTGGCGCTGCCTTATGTGGATCTGTTCTGGACCGGCGTGCTGAGCATGATCATCGGCTTCATCCTCGCCTCGGCGTTCTCCGCCATCGTCGTCTTTGCCCAGGAACTGGTGCCGGGCAATGTCGGCATGATTGCCGGCGTATTCTTCGGCCTGATGTTTGGTTTCGGCGGCATCGGCGCGGCGTTGCTGGGATATCTCGCGGACATCCACGGCATCGAATACGTCTACACGCTGTGTTCCTACCTGCCGTTGCTGGGTGTGTTGACGATTCTGCTGCCTTCGACCAAGGGCGTTTAAAAGCGTTATCCCTCGGTGGGAGCGAGCGGTATGTCAGTCGCTGGAAGGCTGAATGTGCCGCTGTCATCGCGAGCAGCCTCGCTCCCACATTTTTGCAAGGTGACTACCGGCTGCTGTAGAGAAGGGAGCTGCCTATCCATCCCGGAGTCATCGTTCCGGTTCGGCCGCATCCGCCGTTCCCGAGGGCGCGATCATTCCAAGAATTGCATCACGGCACACAGCAAGAATTTCATCGGCCAGCGGCGAGTCATCCGGGCAGGCGCGGGACATGACCACAGCGCCAAGGGCATGCGCCATCAGGGCAAGATGCTTTGCCCGGACATGCGCAGCGTCTGGGTTGCCCGCTTCGCTCCCGCTTTCGCACAACGCCGTGAGCTGGGCTTCAATGCCGGCAGCAAACGTGGCGCGAACCCCTTCTTCTTTGCGCGCGGCATCACCGCACAAGGCTGCCAGTGTGCACCCTGTGGCGCGATGATCGCGGTGATCGCGCGCCAGATAGGTCTTCACGAAATCTTCAGTCGAGGCGCCAACCAATAGCGCGGCAGACTGTTCAATGCCGCACGCCGACGACTCCGCCATCAGATCGGCTTTGGAGTTGAAGTGTTTGTAGAACCCTCCCTGGGTAAAACCGGCAGCGGCCATTAAATCCGCTATACCTACGCCGTCATAGCCGCGCTCTCGAAAGAGAGCCGACGCTGTTTCCACGATGTGCGCACGATTTTCCTGCGCCTGTTTTTTCGAGACTTTCATGGCCTATCCACGGGGTTTTCATCTATGACGTCAGCATGCATTGATGTCGACTGACATCAAAATGTTGACTTTTTAGAGTTCGGTCGCAATCATTATCTGCGCTTCCATCAAAATCTGAAAGCAAATCTGAGCTGCGATACGCCATAGCCCCTACCATCCAACCTATCGGAATCAATATGAAAGCACTCACCTTCAAACGCTATGGCAAGTCGTCGGACGTCGGGTTTGAGCAGGTTTCTCGCCCAGCCATCAAGCCTGACGAATTGTTGGTCGAGGTTCACGCTGCCGGGTTGAACCCGATCGACAACATGATTCTCACGGGCATGTTCAAACCCGTTTTGAAGTTCCAGCTACCCGCCACGATAGGCAGCGATCTCGCTGGCGTAGTCAGGGAGGTTGGAAGCGCTGTGACTCGCTTCAAGGTCGGTGACGCCATTTTTGCCAGTGTGTTTGATCTTGGCATCGGTTCACTCGCCGAGTATGTCGCCGTACCGGAGCATGTTGCCGCGCTCAAGCCAGACAACTTGGACTTCGTGCAGGCTGCTTCTATTCCGATGGTGGGGCTTACCGCCTGGCAAGCGTTGAAAGGGCGTGCACACCTTGAATCCGATCAGAAAGTGTTCATACCGGCGGGCTCAGGGGGTATCGGGACGTTCGCGATCCAACTGGCAAAGTACCTGGGCGCCAAGGTAGCCACGACCACCAGCACCGCCAATACCGAGTGGGTTGGCAACTTGGGTGCAGACGAAGTGATCGACTATAAGAACCAGAATTTCGAACAGGTACTCAAGAGATACGATGTGGTACTCGGTACAACCAGGGGGGATGCGCTTGAGAAGTCCGTTGGCATTCTCAAACCCGGAGGAAAAATTGTTTCCCTCGTCGGCCCGTTGGACAAAGCCTTCGCTCAAACTCGCCGGCTGAACTTCCTCCTTACCTTCGTATTCGGCCTGATGAGTCGCAAGATCATGGGCCTGGCAAAGAAAAACGACATTAGCTATTCATTTCTCTTCGTCCGCCCGGATGGGGCTCAATTGAATGCGCTTGGCGAGCTGATCAACGCTGGGCATATCAAGCCAGTGATTGACCAGGTCTTTCCCTTTGAGCAAGCCAAGGGAGCGCTCGACTATCTGGCTCAGGGGCGCGCGAAGGGGAAGGTTGTGGTAAGGGTCAAGTGAGGGGGGGGGGCGCTACCAAGCGGGCTCGGTCGCAAGTAATCAGATGATGGCCTTTTGATTTCAAACGGATCTCGCTAGAATCCGCCTCCCTCTCTGTGAGCGGCATAAGCAAATTACGCAAGGAAGTTGATATGCAATTTGGAAAAGCCATAGGCCTCGTCCTGGCTCTGAGCCTCACTGGCTGCGCCAGCTTCACCAAAGATGAAGTCGCCCCCGTGAACCTGCCTTCGATGGCCAGCTACTCGAACAAGCCTAACGTCTATGTCGACTTCGATTTCTATCAGGGCGAACCCGACAACGCCAAGGCCACCGAAATGCCGCAAGCCCGGGACATGCTCAAGCCCGAGCTGAAACGAACCTTCGATGAATCAGGGCTGTTTGGGCGCGTGGTCTTCGATGAGTTCCAGAAGCAACCCGGCGACTATAGCCTGCGCCTGAAGGTCTACAACCACGCGCCAGGCGGTGGGCAAATGGCTCTGGCGTTCCTCAGTGGCTTCACCTTCACGATCATTCCTGCGCTGGCAACCGACCAGTACACCATGAGCCTGGAAACCGTGGACGAGCGCGGTCAATCGTTGGCCAAGACCAGCAACCACGATGCGATCAACACCTGGATCGGTATCTGGTTCCTGCCATTGGCAGGCAACACGCCCAAGGCGGCCGTTACCGACACCTTCAACCGCCAAGTCAATGCGCTGTTGAAGAACTGGGTCGACAACAACCGCATGAAATACTCCGCTGTCGACACCCACATTCCGCGGGGCTGACAACCGAAAAAAAGAGCCGCGATTGCGGCTCTTTTTTTATGCTTACTTCAACGCTTGAGTGAACTGCGGGTCGCTGTACAAGTTCTTGAGCAGGTCCTGCACCATCGGGTTGTAGTTGTTCGCCGCCGCCGGGATGGCGATCGGCCCGAAGAAGCTACTGTCCCATTCGCGTTGCACGTCCTTGGTGGTTTCGTAGAGAACCTGGTCACCCTTGCGCAACGTGAAGCGCGCAGACAGCTCGCCATGACCGCTGCCCATGCCGGCAGTGAGCTGGTTCTTGACCAATTGAACCTGCAATTGACGGTCAGCACGTGGGTCCAACAGACCCGCCTGGCGCAGCTCATCGTTGATCGCCGCCTGAATGTGCAATGGAACGCTGCCTGCGGGCGAAGAGATCGGATTCATCCGCACCATCAGCGATCCTTGGCCGGAATCGGCATTCACCTGGGCTTCACGCAGAGGCTGCATCGGCTCGTGTTGCTTGAGCTGCTGAACGTTCTGGAAGCTGGGTTCATAGCGGGCCATGGTCACGCCGCAGCCTTGGAGCAACAGTGTGCAAAATGGTAGAGCCAGGTAGAGCTTCTTCACAGCAAATCCTTATGTGCTTTTTTGGGGAGGGGGATTATCGGTGGATGGCATTTAGCTATCAAGGGATGGAAGTGCTGGTACTCTGAAAAAAAATTGCGCTGCCTGCCGCTCTCGCATATGCGGTCTCTCGTGAAAGGGGCGCAGGTTAGGGGCTGTCAAGTTAACCGGCAAGTTTGGAGAAGAGCAGGCTGGTGGCCCGGATCGGCCGGGGCCGCATTTAGCGAAAAGGAAACTGGTTGCATCGATAGCAGGGTCGAGGATCGCCCAAGAACCTCCTTTCGTCTCGTAAAGTGGCAACCAGGTTGACCCGTGTCTATTGTTTCGGGCGACAAATAGCCAACGGAGGCATGGACATGGGCCAGAGCATTTCGCCCGCCGCTTCAGCTGTGCGGAACACAGGCATGGTGGTCACGCCCTTATGGGGCTCGGACAAAATCGGCGGTATCACGGTCGATCCGGATGGTGCTATCTGGCTTGGCGCTTATAGTCGCCTGGGGCTGGGAGGCGAAGAGGATTCGGGCTTCACCGGCAGCCTGGTCCGGTTCAATGCCGACGGTAGCCTGGACCGCAACTACAGTGGAGACGGTAAATCCCTCCTGCCTGTTTCGCTCGATATCGAGGACGGCGGTAATGCCGCGGTGCAACCGGGAGGGGGCTACCTGGTGGCGCAATACGTGAAAGTAGGCGACGCTTGGATGTCAGGCGTCAGTCGTACCTTGGCTGACGGCAGCCTCGATACGGGGTTCGGGAACGGCGGTACCGCGACAGTGCCTTTCTACTGGAATGATTTTCTAGGCCAGCAAGCGTCATTTTCGGTACAACGCGACGGCAGCTTTTTCGCAAGCGCTGGGTATCCCTCCGGGGAGATCCATATCGCCCGCTTCGACGCGACGGGGACCTTGGTCTCGTCTTTCGCCAAGGGTGGGGTCCTGGACCTGGCGGCGTCCGTCGGCATTCACCCCGCCAGTATGATCGACGTTTCGCTGCAGGCAGACGGAAAGGTATTGGTCACGGGGCGGGATACCCTGACTCGCGTCAACCAGGACGGTACTCTGGATAGCAGCTTTGCGGACGGCGGCAGCCTGGCCCTGGATGTCCATGCAAACGCCCTCGTCATCCAGGACGACGGCAAAATCCTTCTGGCGGGTGCCTCGGGCGGCGTGGCGACCGTGATCCGGCTCAACGTCGACGGCTCGCTCGACACCGATTTCGGTCATCAGGGGCAGGTCAGTTGGGGTTCGCAAAGCGCTCCTTTCGCAGTCGCCGACATGATCGTGCTGGCCAACGGCAAGCTGTTGATTGGTGGAAGCCAAGGAACGAGCGCGGACGGCTATCTGGCCGCCTTGGTTCAGTTGAACGCTGACGGCAGCCTGGACCACAGCTTCGGCAATCCCGACGACGGCTATCACCACCTTGATGGTGGCGGCGATGATGATTTCTTGCTGGGTACCGCCTCGTTCGACGATGCGATTTCGGGCGGTGCCGGTAACGATCTGCTCGATGGTCAGCAAGGTCGTGACCTGCTGACCGGCGGTGCCGGGACCGATACGTTCCGTTACCAGTCAGTCACGGACAGTTACCGAACCGCAACGGCGGCCCATAGCGACCGAATTACCGACTTCGATCCCAGCACCGATACCGTCGAGCTCTTCTCCCTGGGCTTCCTCGGGCTGGGCGATGGACATGATGGAACGCTGGCGATTCGAGTCAATGAAAGCGGGACGCGGACCTACCTCAAAAGTTTCGATGCCAACGCAAATGGGGAACGCTTCGAACTGGTTTTCGACGGTGATTTGAGCCAAACGCTGAATGAAACCAACCTTCTGTTTCAGCGAGCCAGCTTGATGGGTACCGTAGGGGCCGATCGCTTACAAGGCAACGCTCGAGGCGAAATCATCGAAGGGTTGGCGGGCGATGATCGCCTTCATGGCGCGCTGGGGAATGACATATTGGTTGGCGGGGAGGGCCGGGACCTGTTGGTGGGGGGCGGCAACAACGATGTGTTCCGCTTCGACGCATTGAGCGACAGCTACCGTACCGCGACCGAGAACCACACTGATCGGCTGATTGACTACACCGTGGGTGAAGACAGGATCGATGTGTCCGCCTTGGGCTTTACGCAGTTGGGAAATGGTTACAACGGCACCTTGGACGTGGTGTTCAATGAAACCAAGAACCTGACGTACTTGAAGAACTATGAAACCGACGCCCATGGGGCTCGATTCGAGTTGAGCCTGGTAGGGGACCACTCCGGTTACCGGAGCCTGGACATCATCTTCGCCGAGCCGTCGGGAGATGAGGTTTTTCAATTGCTCGGAGTGGCTGACCTCTGGGTGTAGTCGCCTTTTCGCCTTTCGCTTTGTGTCCGGTTTTGTAAGGGAGGCAAGTCCACTTTCATTTTCATGGAAGAACGACTCGTTGTAGATCGAGAAGTGGGATCAGGTCTTGCCTACCGGTACAGACTTCGAGCCACTACTGATCGTGTGACTCGCAGCCCTTCAGACGCTGAACCGCCGCAGAATCACTTCCAGTCCGTTGGACATTGCCTTGAGTTCCTGGGTCGTTCGCACGATCCCTCCCTGGGCGGCGGCGTTCTCTTCGACACTTTGCGCCATTTTTTCGACGTTGCGCGCGACCTGCTCACTGGCTGCGCGCTGTTCCTGCAACGACAACGAAATGAAACTGACGGCCGCAAGGGATTCGTCCAGCGCGCTCTTGATCCTGTTCATGGACTCGCCTGCGCTTTCGACCAGTTTCTGACCATGGATTACGCGCTCGGAGCCTGCGGCCATGCTCTCTTTGGCTTTGTGCATGCCGTTTTGAATCGTGCTGACCAACGTGACGATTTCTGTGGTGGATTGAGCCGTGCGGGCGGCCAGGCCGCGAACTTCATCTGCTACCACCGCAAAACCACGGCCTTGTTCGCCGGCTCGGGCCGCTTCGATGGCGGCATTCAACGCAAGAAGATTGGTCTGTTCAGCGATGCCCCGGATCACACCGACAATCAGGCTGATGTCGTTCGACTGAATAGCCAACTGATCGATATCGGATGAGCTTTGCGCAACCAGATTGGCAATGTGTCCCATCTCCTGGATGGACTCGTGCATCACCGCCATGCCGTCATCGGTGATTTGTCCCGCTTTCTGTGTGGTGCTCTGGGCCTGTTTTGCGTTGTCGGCAATATGGGTGATGCTCACGGAAAGCTGCTCTACCGTGGCGGCCATGGACGAGGCTGTCTCGCTTTGCAGGGCGGCGCTGCTCATTCCCTGTTCGGAAGACGCCGACAATTGCAGGGTGGTACCCTCGATCTGCTCGGAAGCGTGGCCGATCTTACCGATCATTTCGCGCAGGCTATGGCGCATAGCCTGAACGGAGTGCAGAACCCCGGTCGACGGCTGTCGCTTATCCAGCTGTGTACCGGCCAGTTTTCCTTGGGCGATGTTCGAGCTGATGGCGGCGAGTTCTGTGGGTTCAGCACCGAGTTGGCGGCTCAGCAGCCTGGAAAAGTACAACCCGTAAGCTGCACCGGTGGCCAGCGCCAAGAGCAGAATCAATAGGCTGAGTTTGAGGTAAAAGGTGTAGGCGATCTGCTGCTGATCGAACTGGCTTTTGGCTTCGACCAGTTGCACTTCGATCAGCTCGGAGAATTTGGCTGACAAGGGGTCAATCAGTGGATACAACTGATCGGTCGCAAAGCGTGCGATACCTGCATCGTCGTTCTGACGCAACATGCCCTGCAAGTTTTGCAATGGCCCGCGAGAGGCTTCCATCAGCGGCTCGATTTGCGCGATCAGATGCGTTTCCGCCGGGATCAGTTGCGTCGATCTATAGGCTTGCCATGTTTGATCGATTTCCCGCTGGGCTTGCTCTATACGGGTCAGCGATTCGGCTTTGGTAAAGGTGCCGTTCCGCGTCTTGTGGGTGGCGTCAACGATGTCCACGGCGTACAGGTCAGCAATTCTCTTCAAGTCCCTCAGGGGTACGACTCGATCGAGATAGACTGTCTCCAGGCTGCGTACAGCGGATTGCATTCCAAAGAGTCCGAGGCCGCCGACACACAACAGACCAAACAGTAACGAGCCAGTGAGCAATAGGAGATGGGTCCTGATTTTCCAGTTTTGCATATTCCATTATTCCTGATCACCTGGATCGGGTTTCTGATCGAAAGGGCAGAGCCAGGTGTTGCATGCCCAATGAAGGCAGAATGATATCGTGTTCCGTGTGATCTAAAGTGAAGGAACGGCGACCCCGCCTTGCCTGATTACGCCGGCTGTCACTTATGCGGCAGCAACTCGTCATTCTGACTCGATCTTGATCGATCAAAAGTAGTCCTTCGAAAAGTCTGGAAAATTAGAGGTAATTTGCGGCGATACCGCATTCCTGAGAGGAATACCTCCATAAAAAACATGAATTTTATTTAAATCGCTGGATCTTTTAACGTGCTCCATCCTGCATATGGAGATGTCGCTATGAATGACCCAAGACTGCGCCTTTACGTTGACGCTCAGTTCACCAGCCCTTACGCGCTGTCATGTTTTGTGACATTGCGAGAAAAGGGAATAGAGTTCGAAATGAATACTTTGAACTTGGACGCACTGGAGAATCAGACAGACGACTACGCCCGTCTTTCGCTGACGCAAAGAGTGCCCACCCTCATACACGGCGACTTTGCGCTGTCGGAATCATCGGCAATCACTGAATACCTGGAAGATGTGTTCCCCCAGACGCCTGTGTACCCACGGCTCCCACAGAAGCGCGCCGTGGCGAGGCAAATTCAAGCGTGGCTACGCAGTGATCTGCTCCCCATCCGCCAGGAGCGCTCTACTCTCGTTGTGTTCTATGGCCACAAATACGGCCCTTTGTCAGCGTCGGCTGAGTCTGCCAGGCAAAAGTTGGTTGATGCTGCTCAACGGCTGCTTTCCGATAGTCCGGACTACATTTTTGGTCAATGGTCTATCGCCGATGTTGATCTCGCATTAATGCTGAATCGGTTGATACTCAATGGAGATACTGTACCCGCTCAACTGGAAGACTATGCTCATCGCCAATGGCAGCGCCCAACAGTGCAAGAGTGGATCAAGCTGCAACGACCTCGAATATAGCGGTTGCTAAATGGCCGATTGCTACCGCCCACATGAACCATAGCCTGGGGGTGCCTGGGCATGGCGTTTCGGGGGGCGGATGGGTTCCAATTCCTGAGGGCAGTTCCAAGGCCTCAATGGGGGCCGCTTCGCAGTCCAGCGGGGATGAATCCCCTCGCCACACAAGGATACCTGCCAGCGCCATGATCAGCCCCAATCAGCTCCACCAGAATGGTTACGTCCTCCTGCACCGAGCGATCCCAAGCGAGTGGCTCGCAGGGCTGCGTAGCGTATTCGACGCGGGCGTAAAACCCTCGGATCAATGGCCGACTCCCCGTGGCTGGGACTGGCGTCACTCCCTGCTGGATTGCGATCCAACGATCCGGGCGGTGTGCCGTCTGCCGCCGTTGCTGGCAGCGGTGGGCGAGCTGATCGGCGAGCGGTTCTTTCTCGCGCAGGTGGAAGGACGCGAGCCCTTGGCCGGTGGCGGTCATCAGCCGTTGCACCGCGACCTGTCGGCCCAGCGGCCAGGCGACACGGCGGTCGCCCTGGCTTTTTTCGATGACTATGGTCCCGAGAACGGTGCGACGCGTATCGTGCCCGGCAGCCATCGCCCGCCGCCGGAAACGCCGCCCTTTGACTTCGCTGACGAGTCCCATTCCGTGCAGCTTTCCGGGTGTGCCGGCGACATCCTGGTGTTTGATGCCGAGCTGGTCCATGGGGCCGGTCTGAACGTAAGTGGGGCACGACGTCGCTCGATCCTGATCGGCTATTTTTCGGAGCGGCTCTATGCGTCGCACTTGGAGACAGCGCATTTGCGCAATATCCGGATGGACACGAGCGAGCGATTCGAGCCTGCCGATTTTGTGTTTGGTGCGATGTAGCTGATCGCCTGCACACGGAAGTCGATTGCCTGTTCTCATGTCGGTACATATGTGGTCAGCCAGGCTCCTGGTCTGCTGAGACGCAATCTCACGGGCGCTGAGATCCACGTCTTCCCAGTGCAAGCCACCTGCACCGCTCGGATGTGCTGGTGTTGTCGGTACCGCTGCCAGTGCTATCAATGTGTTCCAGGCGTCTTGTTGTGCCGGGGTCAAGGGCGTGCCGTTGAGTCCGGCGTATTTGGCCTCCATTGCCAGTTCATCGAATTCCGGCAGCGCCATGCCTGCTCCGGGCGGCGATCCGACGATAGCGGTGGGCCTGCTGGCATGGGGTGTTGGATGTGCTACCGCCATCGCGAGCAGGGTTCGCTCGAACCAAAAGCAGAGCCTCGGGGTTCCTTAGTGACTCATTCCCTTGAGCCGCTCCGACATCTTGACCAACGCCGCCAACGAGTCCGCCTCCATCTTGCGCATCAACGCGCCGCGCCGGACTTTCACGGTCACTTCGCTCAACCCCAAGCGCCCGGCCACTTGCTTGTTCAGCAAGCCTGACACCACGAGTTCCATCACCTCCCGTTCGCCGTCGGTGAGGCTGTCATAGCGTCGTTTCAAATCATCCATCACCGCGTCCGCCTTGCGCCGTTCCCTGTCCTGGTTCAGGCCCTGGCTGATGGCGTCCAGCAGGTCCTGTTCGCGAAACGGTTTGGTCAAGAATTCCAATGCTCCAGCCTTCATGGCTTTCACCGACATGGGTATGTCGCCATGGGCGGTGATGAAGATCACCGGGAGTGGCAGGTTCAAGCGGGCCATTTCCTGCTGGAAATCCAGCCCGCTCATCCCCGGCATGCGCACGTCGAGGATCAGGCAGGCGGGAATGTCCGGCAGCGTGGCGTCCCTGAATTCACGCGCCGAGGCGAAGGCCATGCTCGGCAGGTTCACCGAGGCCAGCAGGTCTTGAAGCGAGGCGCGTACGGAGTTGTCGTCGTCGACGATGTAGACCATCGATTCGGCAAGATCGGGCTCAGTCATCGGATTCCCTTGTCACGGCCGGCAGGGTGAAGTGGAAGGTTGCACCGGATTGCGGGTTGCTGGACACCCAGATGCGCCCGTCGTGGGCCTCGATGATCGAGCGGCTGATGGCCAGGCCCATGCCCATGCCGTCGGGCTTGGTGCTGTAGAACGCATCGAATGCCCGCTCGTGGTCGTTTCCGGACAGACCCTTGCCCTGGTCGGACACGGAAAACAGCAATTGCTGACCGGACTCCAGCTCGGCATGAAATGCCAGGATGCGATCATCGGCCTCGACCTGGCGCATCGCGTCGATCCCATTCATGGCCAGGTTCAATATCACCTGTTGGATCTGCACTTCATCCGCCAGCATCGGTGGCAGGCCTTCCTGGATATGCACGCGCAGTGTGATGCCTTGCTCGTTCAGTTCTCCGGCCAAGAGTCGCAGGGCGGTATTGACCGTGTCGGCGACGTTCAGCCATTGCTTGGTGGGGGTCTGGTGCCGGGCCATGCCGCGCAGGCGGGTGATGATTTCACTGGCCCGATGAGTATCAGCGATGATGCGTTCCACCGCCAGGCGGGCCTTGGGCAGGTTGGGTGGCTCCGTCGCCATCCAGCGCAGGCAGGCGCCGCTGCTGTTGGCAACGGCAGCCAGGGGCTGGTTCACTTCGTGGGCGATGGAGGCGGCGAGTTCGCCGAGCATGTTGACCCGGGCGATGTGCGCCAGGTGAGCGCGGGTACGATGCACGGTTTCGATGGCAGCGGACAGGCGCAGGGCCAGGTAGGTCGTGCCGGCGATGGCGGCGAGGCTGATCAGCACGTTGATCTGGCCGGCCTCGGAGTCACCGAAGCGGGTCAGCCGATAGCTGAGGATCGTCAACACCATGCAGATGAACGACACACCCGCGACCGCACGCGCCGGCAGCATCCTCACGGCAATCAGCACCACGCCGATCTGGAAGACCCCCACGGCGATCTCGAGATCGGTGAGGGTGTCTATCGCCGCGATGCCGAGCGCCAGCCCCAGCAGAAGCAGCAGGCGCAGCGCCCATTGAGTCTTTCTCATTGAATATTCATCTCGTGTCGCTCGATCCGGCCGGGCTTCGACCTTGTCATTTGAATCACCTCAGGACGGATTGTCCAGGCTGAACTGATCGGCCACTTCATCGTAGGCGAACAGCTCTGCGTAGCGTCCCCATTGCGTGACACAGTCCAGGGTATGGGTGGCGTCGTGCTCGGACATGAAGTCCTCCAGTTGATCGCGGAAACGTCGGGCGGGTGCCGTGCGGGTAGGGCGGTCGTCCAGCACTCTTCGTACATGACCCACCAGCGGTACATACCGGAGCAGGTGCCGGGCGAACAGCTGCTTGCGCTCATCGACATCTGATTCGGCATAGCGGTGCCCGGCGGGGAGCAGGGTAAGGATCCCATCGTGGAGGTCGGCGAAACGCATCAGCTGCAGCACCTCGGCCACCGGAAAAAGATCGGCGTCGCTGTAGCGCAGCGCCCCGGCCAGTTCCCGCAGATCGGCCTGGCCGTCAAAGGGGTGATCCTGGACCGCCTCGATCAACCCGGCCAGTGCGTTGGTGGAGATCGACGGCAAGACCATGCCCACGCCGCTGCCGGCAAACACACCCTGGGGCAGAGAGTCTGAACGCCCACCGCCGGCCATCTGTACATAGATATGCTCCACCAGAGCCTGGAACGCCGGGTCGGAGCGATTGCGCGGCTGGTTGAGGCCGACATTGATTTCCTTCATGACGCGCCCCGGATTGGAGGAAAAAATCAGTATCCGGTCGCACATCAGCACGGCTTCTTCGATGTTATGGGTGACCAGCATGATCGACTTGATCGGCATCCGTCCCTCGCGCCACAGGTCCAGCAGATCGGTGCGCAGGGTTTCGGCGGTGAGCACGTCCAGGGCGGAAAACGGCTCGTCCATCAACAGTACATCCGGGGTGACCACCAACGCCCGCGCCAGGCCGACCCGTTGGCGCATGCCGCCGGACAGCTCCTTCGGGAAGGCGCTTTCAAAGCCGTCGAGGCCGATCATGTCGATGGCGGCCAGGGCCCGTCGGCGGCGCTCGGGCACCGGTACGTTCAAGGCTTCGAGGCCGACCTCGACGTTCTGCAGCACCGTCAGCCAGGGGAACAGGGCAAAGCTCTGGAACACCATGCGCACCGAGCTCGGTAGTCCCTGGGCATCGACCGGAAGATCGATCACACCGGCGGTGGGTGAGATCAGACCTGCGATAGCGCGCAGCAAGGTCGACTTTCCAGACCCTGAGCGGCCCAGCAGGCCGACGATTTCCCCCTCGTCCAGGCGCATGCGGACGTCATCCAGGACTCGCCGTTCGGCGCCTCCGGCCGAGCCATAGACATGTCCCACTTGCTGCACGTCGACCAGGCAGCGTTTCTCCATCATTTGCATTGGATTCATCCTCAATCAATTCGCAGTCGGCGCTCGGCGAAACCGTACAAGGGTCGACACAGCAGTTGATTGAAACCGACGACGAAGATCGCCATGACCGCGACCCCCAACGCCACCCGTTGCATGTCTCCGGCCTCGGTGGCCTGGGCGATAAAGGCGCCGAGTCCTGACGCATACAGATGCTCGTTACCCCAGGACACGGCCTCGGCGACGATGCTGGCGTTCCACGAGCCGCCCGCCGCCGTCAGGGCGCCCGTCACGTAGTAGGGGAAAACGCCGGGCAGGGTGAACCGTCGCCACCATTGCCAACCGCGCAGATGGAAGCTGCGTGCGGCCTCCCGCAGGTCGGTCGGCAGCGCGCTGGCCCCGGCGATCACGTTGAACAGGATGTACCACTGGGTGCCCAGCACCATCAGCGGCGACAGCCAGATATCGGGATCCAGTTTCAGGGCCACGATGGCGACCACCGCAAACGGAAACAGCAGATTCGCCGGGAAAGCCGCCAACAGTTGCGCCACGGGTTGCAAGCGTTCGGCCCAGCGCGGGTTCAGGCCGATCCACACGCCGATGGGCACCCAGACCAGGCTGGCGAGCGCGATGAGCACGGCGACCCGCAGCAGGGTGGCAAGCCCCAGGCCGAAGGTGTCGATGACATCTTCCAGGCCCAAGGTGCTGCCAATGAAGCCTGACAATTGAACGATACCGGTCATGCAGGTCAGCACGATCAAGCTGATCCAGAGCAGGTCCGCAGCCCGGCTGAAACGGGCGCTGGCCTTGAAGCGCAGGGGTGGCAGCCTGGGGAGTCTGTCCAGGAACAAGGAGGTTTTGAGGCCGCCCAGGGCCCCCAACGCCAAGGGCACCAGGCGCGTCGAGCGCAGCAGGTCGTAGACCCTGGAGCGAGGGCGCTTCTGGGAGGCCGTCTGTTCGAAGCGAAAGCGGTCCGCCCAGGCCACGATCGGCCGGAAGAACAACAGGTCATAGAGCATGATCACCGCAGTCATGGCCAGCACGGCCCAGGCGGTGGCAGCGATGTCCTTGCGTTCGATCGCCAGCGCCAGCCAGGAACCGATCCCCGGTAAGCTCACGGTGGTGTTGCCGACGGTAATGGCTTCGCACGCCACCACGAAAAACCAGCCGCCGGACATCGACATCATCATGTTCCACACCAGCCCTGGCGTCGCGAAGGGCAACTCCAACTTGACGAAGCGCTGCCAGGGCGAGAACGCAAACTGCCGGCTGACTTCATAGAGATCGTTAGGCACGGTCCTCAGCGATTGATAGACGCTGAAGGTCATGTTCCAGACCTGGCTGGTGAAGATGGCGAAGATCGCTGCGCATTCCACCCCGGTTTCCCTGCCGGGGAAGAGCCCCATGAAGAACACCACGGTGAAGGTCAGGAACCCGAGGACGGGCACGGATTGAAGGATATCCAGCGCCGGCAGGATGACGAGGGCGGCCTTGCGGCTTTTCGCCGCCAACGTGGCGATGAGCAGGGAGAGCATCAAGGAAGCGAACAGCGCGATGAACATACGCAAGGTGGTGCGCAGGGTGTATCCCGGCAAGTGGGCCAGATCGAGCGACAACGGCGAGGCATCCAGCACACCGAGCGGCTGGTTCATTTGCTCGACGCCATAGGCAATGAACACGGCCAACGCCACGATGAGACAAACCAGTGTGACATCGGCCCACCAGGCACCTGGCTCGTTGCAGTTGAAAGGGGTCAATGCTGAGGCGGCGAGTGGAGAGCGCATCGAGCACCTCTTTTATATCGTCGGTGTTTGAGTGCGGCGAGATTAAGTCCGGCCTTCGACGATGGCCACTGAGATTAAGGGCGGGAAAATATACGTTGGTATATCGATGAGATCTGATCCGGTTTTTTTGCTGGCAGGTGCGGCTGTAATGCCACCTGATTCCCGAGCCAGAATACGGCGGGTGTTCATCGATAGCGCGTTCACCTCTGGACCCTGTGGGAGCGAGCCTGCTCGCGATGGCGTCGGCACAGCCAACCTCCTTGCCGACTGACAGGCCGCTATCGCGAGCAGGCTCGCTCCCACAGGGGTTGTGAGGTGGCTGCTTGCTGTGTATTTCTTTCAGGAGCGCTTATGACGAAGATGGCAATTTTTCTGGGTGGTTTCCTGGCGTTGACCCTGTTGATTGGTGTGCTTGCGACGATTCCGCCGGTGTAGGAATCGCTTTTGTGGCGAGGGGATAAATCCCCTCGCCACAGGGTTTCTCATGACTACCGATGCAAAATCACCTGGGCAATCTCCTGCAACCCCATCACCCGCTGTGCGGCGTTGAGTTTGATGGCTTCCTTGGGCATGCCGAAGACTACGCAGCTGGCTTCGTCCTGGGCTACGGTGGCGCTGCCGGCGTCGAGCATTTCCTTCAGGCCGCGGGCGCCGTCGTCGCCCATGCCGGTCATGATGATGCCGGTGGCGTTGCGGCCGGCGAACTTGGCCACTGAGCGGAACAGCACGTCCACCGACGGGCGATGGCGATTGACCAGCGGCCCGTCCACCACCTGCACGTGGTAGAACGCGCCGCTGCGGGTCACCATCATGTGTTTGCCGCCGGGGGCGATGAGGGCCAGACCCGGGTGGATACGGTCGTTGTTGCGCGCTTCGCGGACTTCGATCTGGCACAGGCTGTTGAGTCGGGCGGCGAACGAGGCGGTGAATTTCTCCGGCATGTGCTGGACGATGACGATGCCCGGGCACACCCGCGGCAGAGCGGTCAGCACCGCTTCGAGGGCCTGGGTGCCACCGGTTGAGGTTCCCAGGGCGACGATGCGTTCGGTGGTCTGCGCCATGGCGTGGCCGTTCGCGGCGGGCAACATGGCATCGGCGCTGAGTTTGGTGGCCGGTGCCAGTGGCGCGGGGCGCTTGCCCAGGTTGCGGACATTGACCTGGGCGGCGCCCCTGATCGCCGCCACCAGTTCCGGTGCCGATTCCAGCAAGAAATTCTTCAGCCCGCTGGTGGGCTTGGTGATGATTTCCACTGCCCCGGCAGCCATCGCCTGCAAGGTGGTTTCCGCGCCTCTGGGAGTCAGGGACGAGCAGATCACCACCGGGGTCGGCCGCTCGCTCATGATCTTCTTCAGGAAAGTGATGCCGTCCATGCGAGGCATTTCCACGTCCAGCACGATCACATCCGGCCACTCCCGGGCCAGCTTGTCCATGGCGAAAATCGGGTCGGAAGCCGCGCCCATGACGTGGATGTCCGGGGTGTCACTGAGAATCGCCAGCAGTACCTGGCGAACCACGGCAGAGTCGTCCACCAGCAATACATTGATCTTTTTTGACATGGTTAATGCCGTGTCCTTATCGGTTGGTGCCTGACCCACACGTCGCCGCTGCACAGGTCGAAGATGATGCTCCGGTAGCCGGTGCTGCCCATGTCCTGGGCAATCAGGTCCAGGCGATAGAGGGCGGCCATTTCCAGCGCCGCATTGACGTTCAGCCGCGCAACGTCGCCGAAGGGCACATGCCGTTGCAGCTCGGGGAACATCTCGCCGCCGCCGAACAGCTTGAGCTGGTATTCCTCGGGTTCAGTGTGATGGGCCCGCGCCTTGCGGATAAACAGTTCGATGGCTTCGTCGGCGTACAGGCCGTTGAGGGCCGTGGAGCAGCGTACGCGGCTGGGCAGCATGAAATGGCACATGCCGCCGATCCGCTGCTCTGGATGCCACAGGGTGATTGCCACGCAGGAGCCGAGGATGGTGCGCAGCCGGGTCGGGCACGTGGCGAAGCGGAACTCGCCTGGCGCCAGGTAGACCTCGGCCACCTCCCTCGTCGCGGGTTGCAGGGCGGCTCTCATGGTTTGCGATAAATCGATGGCATCACCATTTTCAACGCATCGGACACGCCGTTGAGGCTTTCCGAATGGCTTACGATGAAATACCCGCCGGACTTGAGCCGGGGGATCAATCGGGCAACCACTTTGCTTTTGGTGGGTTGGTCGAAATAGATCATGACGTTGCGCAGGAAAATCACATCGAACTCCCCCAACTCCGGCAGGGTGTCATTGAGGTTGACCTGGACGAAGTTGACGCGATTGCGCAACGCTCGGTCGATCAGGAACGTGCCTTGCTGGCTGCCGGTGCCCTTGAGGCAGTATTTCACCAACAGCGGCTGGGGCAGGGTGCGGGCGCGCTCCATGGGGTAATGCCCGGAGCGCGCCTTGGCCAGCACTTGGGTGCTGATGTCGGAACCGATGACTTCCCAAGGCGTGGTGCCCAGCCCTTCGGCCAGTGTCATCGCCAGGCTGTAAGGTTCTTCTCCCGACGAGCTGGCCGCGCTCCAGAGGCGAAAGGTCTTGCCCGGTACGGCGTGGGGCAGCACGTGCTGGCGCAGGAAATCGAAGTGCTTGGGTTCGCGGAAAAAGTAGGTTTCATTGGTGGTCAAAAGGTCCAGCGCTACCTGCAATTCGTCGGTGCGCTGGCCGTTCATGATCAACTTGAAATACTCGCCGTAGCTGCCCAGCTCATAGTGCTTGAGGCGCTTGAACAAACGCCCGGCCACCAGGGCTTTCTTGGCGTCGGACAGGTTGATGCCGGCGGCCTTGTACAGCCAGGATTGAAATTGGCTGAACTCTCGGTCACTGAGCGCCAGTGAGTTCACGGTGCGTTCCTTGCAGGTGTCGGTGTTCACTGGCTTTCAAACTCCAGCGCGGTGGGGCTGGCTTCGGCCAGTTGGGACATTTCGTCGATGGACAACACACGGCCCACCTCCAGCACGATCACGAACTTGCCTTCAACCTTGGCCATGCCGCTGATGAAGTCGGCACGGATCTTCGCCCCGAAACTCGGTGGTGGTTCGATCTGCGAGGCCGGGATTTCCAGCACCGCCGATACCGTGTCCACCAGCAGACCGATGTCCTGGGCGTGGCCGTCTTCGCTGTTGGCCTCGATGATCACCACGCACGAGCGCCGGGTGATCGACGAGTTCTGCCGGCCGAAACGGGCCGACAGGTCCACCACCGGCACGACCGCACCGCGCAGGTTGATCACCCCACGGACGAAGGCCGGCATCATCGGTACCACGGTCAGGTTGCCGTATTCGATGATTTCCTTGATGCAGAGGATGCCGATGGCAAACATCTCCGTGCCCAGCATGAATGTCAGGTATTGCGCTTCTTCCTCGACCGCGATGGCGGTTTGACGGGTGGTCGCGATGGCGCCCATGGCTTTTCTCCTTATAAGCGAGCCTGTAGAAGCGGACCGTCAGAACCGGGTGAACTCGGATTCGTCCGGCGCGCTGGCCATGTTGTAGGCAAACGCCTTGGGCAACGTGGTCACCGAGGCCCGGGCCGGCTTGCGAAGGGACGACCCGGGTGTGTGGTCGACCTTCACCGGCAGGCTGGCCGACTTGGGCGGCGTGTCCAGGGTGAAGAAACTCATGGCCTGTTGCAGTTGTTCGGCCTGGCTGCTCATTTCCTCGGCGGTGGCGGCCAGTTCTTCACTGCTGGAGGCGTTCTGCTGGGTCACCTGGTTGAGCTGGGTCATGGCCGTGTTGATCTGCGCCACGCCGGCGGCTTGCTCTTCGGAAGCGGCGCTGATTTCCTGCACCAGGTCTGAGGTCTTGTTGATCGACGGCACCATCTCATCGAGCAGGTTGCCGGCCTTCTCGGCCATGTCGACGCTGCTGGAAGACAGTTCGCCGATTTCCTGGGCCGCAACCTGGCTGCGTTCGGCCAGCTTGCGCACTTCGGCGGCAACGACGGCGAAGCCTTTGCCATGCTCGCCGGCACGAGCGGCTTCAATGGCGGCGTTGAGCGCGAGCAGGTTGGTCTGGTAGGCGATGTCGTCGATGATGCTGATGCGCTGGGCGATTTTCTTCATCGCCACCACGGTCTGCTGCACCGATTCGCCACCGTCGGTGGCTTCCTTGGCAGCCTTGCTGGCCATGCCGTCGGTGACCTTGGCGTTCTCGGTGTTCTGGTTGATGCTGGCACTCATCTGCTCGATGGAGGCGCTGGTCTCCTCGACGCTGGCCGCCTGTTCGCTGGTGGCCTGGCTCATGGACTGCGCGGTGGCGCTGACCTCTTCGGAGGCGCTGGCCAGGTTGTCCGCCGCGTTGCGCACTTCACCGATGATGTGGGACAGCTTGCCCACCATGTTCTGCATGGCGTTGAGCACCATACCGGTTTCGTCCCTGGAACCGGCTTCGATTTTTGCGTTCAGGTTGCCTTCGGCCAGTTGTTCGGCCACCGAAGCCGCTTGTTTCAAGGGGCGGGAAATAACCCGGGAGATGAACAGCGCCAGGCCCAGGCCGATCAGCAGGGCGGCAGCCAGCACGGCGATGATCGACAGGCGCGATTTTTCAAACAGCGCCGTGCCGCGTTCGCTGGCCGCGCCGGCACCGGTATCGTTGAGTTCGACCAGTTTTTGCAGGTCACTGGTCACCAGCTCGAATCGGCGCCGGGACTCGCCCTTGAGCAGCGCATGGGCCTGGTCGGTGAGGTTTTGCCGGGACAGTGCCATCAGGTCTTTGCTGATCGCCAGATAGGCGGCCCAATCATCGCGGGTTGTCTCGAACAGTTGACGGTCTTCGGCGTTGGAAAGCAGTTTTTCGTAGGTCGCCAGACGGGTCTCGAAACCTTTCCTGGCTTCTTCCGCTTCTTGTTCGATTGTGGTGCGCTCCTGCTCGGAATCAGCGGTGATATGGCGGTTTTCCTTGAGGCGATAGTTCGCGCCGTAGAAACGCATGCCGGACGCCGCGCGCATCGACGGCATCCAGTTTTCGCGGATTTCGGTGGTGGTGCCGTTCACCTCGCCCAGCTGGATGATCGAAAACACCCCCATAACCGCGGTCAGGGCCAGCACCACAAGAAATGACGTGATCAGTTTGGTGGCGATTCTAAGATCGTAGAACCATTTCATTGGGAAATACCTCTCCATGGAGTTGCTAAAGCGTCAGCGAGCGTTGGCTTGTGATAATGGGGTAGGGGTGTAGCGGTTTTCTGTCTGGGCGATCTGGGCGAGCAGCGCCGGCACGTCGAGAATCAGCGCCACGGCGCCGCTGCCGAGAATGGTCGAGCCACTGATCCCGCGCAGGGCGCCGAACAACTTGCCCAGGGGCTTGATGACGGTCTGGAATTCACCCAGCAAGTCATCCACCACCAGTCCGGCCTTGAGTTCGGCATAGCGCACAACCACCACGTTCTGCCGGCGTGCGGCCCGGCCTTCGTGATTGAAGTGATCGCGCAGGTACACCAGGGGCAGCACCTCGCCGCGCAGGTCCAGGTAACCCTGTTCGCGGCTGGCGGTGCCGTCGTCTTCGCTCAGCTCGATGCATTCCTGGACCATATCCAGCGGAATGACATAGGTGGACTGGTCGATGCCCACCAGGAAGCCATTGATGATCGCCAGGGTCAGCGGCAAGCGGATCCGCACCACGGTGCCCTGGCCCGGTTGGCTGTCCAGGTCCACGGTGCCGCGCAGCAGGGTGATGTTGCGCTTGACCACGTCCATGCCCACTCCGCGTCCCGACAGGCTGGTGACGGCCTGGGCGGTGGAGAAGCCGGGTTCGAAAATCAGGTTGTAGATCTCCTGGTCGGTCGGGCTGGCGCCGGGGGCGACCAGGCCACGTTCCTGGGCTTTTTCCAGGATCCGGTCACGGTTCAGGCCGGCGCCATCGTCGGCGATTTCCAGCACGATGCTGCCCGAGTCGTGATAGGCGTTGAGGTGCAGATGCCCCTTGGCCGGCTTGCCGGCGGCCAGCCGCGCGTCGGCGGTCTCGATGCCGTGGTCCATGGCGTTGCGCAGCAAGTGCATGAGCGGGTCACCGATCTTCTCCACCACGGTCTTGTCCAGTTCGGTTTCCGCGCCGCTGATGATCAGGTCGATGTCCTTGCCCAGTTCCTGGCTGACATCGCGCACCACCCGGCGGAACCGGTTGAAGGTTTCACCGATGGGGATCATGCGCAGGCGCAAGGCGCCGTCGAGGATTTCCTCCACCAGCCCGGACACCGTCGAAGTGGCTTCCTGCAGCGTGTCATCGTGGCAGTTGCGGGCCAGCAGGCTGGTGCCGGCGCTGGCGATGACCAGTTCACCCACCAGATTGATCAATTCGTCGAGCTTGTCGGCGTTGACCCGCACGTAGGCGCCGTCCTTGGCCTTGTTTTCACTGCTGGCCGGTGATCCGTCAGCCGGGAGTCGGCCTGACGTTCGCGGCGTCTTGCGCTGGTCCGCCAGCAGTTCGCCGGTGGTGACCAGCGCGGTACTTTCGGCGCTGGGTTCCTGGGCGGTGGCAACCAGTCCGGTGTTCGCCCGCTCATCAACGGCCACGATCTCGATCAGGCAGTCTTCCCGGACGAAATCGAAGACTTCGTTGATGGCTCCGTGGCTGGCGGCCGAGCGGAAATCGATGTCGAATCCCAGGTAGCAGGATTCGGCGTCAAAGGCTTCGACGCTGGGCAACGCTTCTGTCTGCGTGTCGAGGTGGACGATTTCACCGAGGGTCTGCAGATAGCGCAGGAATGACAGGGGGTCCATGCCGTTGCGGAACACGTCCTGGCCGAAACGCAGGCTGATGTGCCAGAGACGCGTTTCGGACGACTCCTGCGTTGTGGTTTCAGCCGCCGCTGCCGTGGCGTCATCGGACGGGGGCGCCTGGTACTCCTGCAGCACCTGGCACAGCTCCATCTCCCGTTTCAGGGCCGGCGGCGTCAGCGTCCCGCCCTGGTTGGCCACCACGTTGATCAGTTCCAGCATGTGATCGCTGGACTTGAGCAGCACCGCGATGAGGCCGGTGTCCACCTCGACGCTGCCGTTGCGCAGGCGATCGAGTACATCTTCGACGATGTGGGTGAAGCTGACGATCGGCTCCAGGCCGAACAGCCCGGCCGAGCCCTTGATGGTGTGGGCCGCGCGGAAGATCGCACCGATGGCGTCATCGTCGGCCGGGTCGTTTTCCAGTTGCAGCAGGGATTCTTCCATCGCCTGCAACTGTTCCCGTGCCTCGACGATGAACGTCTGTTGTGCCTGGTCGAGATTGATGCTCACGCTCATATCCTTTGTCGTGTCGGGCGCTAGGCCAGCAGGTTGCACAGCTCGAGTGTTTCGCTGACGGTCTTGCTGCGCGCGGTCAGGGTCAGTTGGGTACCGGCCTTCGGTGCTTCGCGCAGGGCAATCAGCAGCAGTTGCAGGCCGGCGCCGTCCATTTCGGTCACCTGCGACAGGTCCAGCTCCATCTGCGGCGTGTTGCCCAGGCAGGGCAGCAATTGCGCGGCGAGGTCGGCGGCGGTGTAGATCGTCAGCTCGCCGTCGATCTGCACTTGCGCGGTGTCACTTTGTGTTTCGTACAGCAGTGGCATCACAGCCTCCAGCCCTTTAAGGCAGAATCAGTTTGGACACCGCCGCCAGCATCTGCGCCGGCTGGAACGGCTTGACCACCCAGGCCTTGGCGCCTGCCGCCTGGCCTTCCTGCTTCTTCGATTCCTGGGATTCGGTGGTGAGCATGATGATCGGCGTGAATTTGTAACTCGCCAGCTTCTTGACCTCCTTGACGAAGGTGATGCCGTCCATGTTCGGCATGTTCACGTCGCTGATGATCAGGTGCACCTTCTGCCCGTTGAGCTTGCCCAGCGCATCCTTGCCATCGTTGGCCTCGATCACGTCGTAGCCGGCACTTTTCAACGCGATGCCGACAACCTGCCGAACGCTCGCGGAGTCGTCGACAACCAATACACTTTTAGCCATGAACGGCTCTCCTAAAAGAAGGTTATTTCCTGTGAAATTTGCTGCGCGCCCGAGTCGCCGTGGTGGTTGCGGCGTTGCTCGTCGGTGGCATAAGTGGTTTCCATGCGTGCCAGCCATTGGCGGGCATCGATGGACACTGCCTGGTCGGGCGACTGCTGGGCCTGCTGCATATGCACATGCAGGTCCTCGATGTTGTCGCGCACGTGGCTGAGGATCTGGCTGACCCGATCCTGGAATTGCAGGCTGACCAGCACCTCGGTGAGTTCATCGCGGATGCCGAAGCTTTCCTGTTGCAGCAGGTCCGCCGATTCGGCGAGCTGCCCGGTGACGCTTTTGAAACGCTCCAATACGCGCTGGATGCTGTCCTCGGACGTGGAGACCGATTGGCTGTCCTGATCGGCGCTACTGGAAGCGGCCTGGACCAGTTGGGTGATGGCGGTATTGATGATGTCGACCTTGGCCGACATCTGCTGGCCGGTCTCGCTGGACTTGCTCGACAGGCTGCGCACGGCGTCGGCCACCACCGCAAAACCGCGCCCGGCTTCACCGGCCCGGGCGGCTTCGATGGCGGCGTTGAGGGCCAGCAGGTTGGTCTGCGCGGCAATCGCGGCGACGTCGGCGGCCATGGTCCGCAACTCGCCGGTGTAGGCGGTGAGGTTACGCACCTGGGCCAGGGTTTCGTCGCGGCTGGCTTGGGTGGCTTTCAGGGAGTCGATCACCCGTACCAGTTCATTCTCGCTCTGGGCCAGCACCTGCACGGCGCCGCCACTGCTTTTCCCGGCCAGCTCACCGGCAGCCAGTTGCGAGGCTTGCACGGTTTCTTCCAGGCGCGACGAAATGCCGGTGAAGCGGCTGGTCAGCGAGACGATCGCGGTCTCGGTCTGCTGCCGGGAGCTTTCCACCTGCTTGGCCCAGATCGGCATGGCACCGAGGATGACTTCGTTGAGTTGTGCACTGGCTTTGTGGAGGGCGTGCTCGGCGCCTTGCAGGTCTTGCCGGGCGGTGGCGGCCAGCGCTTCGTCGAGCTGCCGACGTCGTGCCCGCGCGCCCCACAGGCCCGTACCGAGACCGAGGACCAGCAGCACTGCACTGAAACCGATGTTCTGTGCGTTCATCTCGTTGAGCATCAGCACGCCGATGGCGGCGACGACGGCAACGAGCACGGGACTCCAGAGAAGGCGAGGTGGGATTGAAGAAAAGGAATGACCGTGTGGGTACGACGTCATGGTTCGGTCCTTGAACAGTGTTGCTAACGGGTTATTGGCGAATAACTGGTTATCTGCGACCTCGGATTTGACTTGAAGACCAGTCGTCCGATTTCCGACTGTTGTAGGCAAAGGCCTACTCAGGGCGTGGCACTGTGCTACTTCAGATTAGCCACAGTCTGTGAAATGTCGAATCGGCCTGACGAAGGTAACTGCCAGCCTAGTGAACCTGTGGCGAGGGGATAAATCCCCTCGCCACAGGTATGGATTGCGCTAAATTACCGACACCTGAATTGTCGAACCTGCCATCAAGAGCTCCCATGCCGACCCAGCCGCTCTGGAAAATCTACCTCCTGTTCCTCACCCCCATGGTCCTGTCCAATTTCCTGCAGTCCATGTCCGGTACGCTCAACAGCATCTACATTGGCCAGATGCTTGGCACCGAGGCGCTGGCGGCGGTGTCGGGGATGTTTCCGATCCTGTTCTTCTTCATTGCGCTGGTGATTGGCCTGGGCGCGGGGGCCGGGGTGCTGATCGGGCAGGCCTACGGTGCGCGGGAAACCGGCACGGTGAAGGCGATTGCCGGCTCGACGTTGCTGCTGGGGGCGATCATCGGTCTGGTGGCGGCAGTGCTTGGCAGTATTTTTACCCGTCAGGCCCTGCAAGGCTTGGGCACGCCGGCCGATGTGCTGGAGGACGCCGTTGCCTATGCCCGGGTCATGATGTGGATTCTGCCGATATTGCTGGTGTTCGTCCTGTTTACCCAGTTGTTGCGCGGGGTCAGCGATACGCTGACGCCTTTGCTGGCGTTGCTGGTGTCCACCGGGGTCGGGATGCTGCTCACGCCAGCGTTGATTCGTGGTTGGCTGGGACTGCCGCAGATGGGCATCCAGAGCGCGGCACTGGCGGGGTTGCTGGGCACGGCGTCGGCCATGGTGTTGCTGGCGTGGCGCTTGAACCGTCGCGAGCATGCCCTGGCACCGGATCGGGCGTTGTTCGCGGCGATGCGCCTGGACCGGGAGATCCTCGCCAAAGTGCTGCGTATCGGCCTGCCGACGGGGTTGCAGATGGTGGTGATCTCGTTGTCGGAGCTGGTGATCCTGGCGCTGGTCAATCGCCACGGTTCCCAGGCCACGGCGGCCTATGGCGCGGTGACGCAGATCGTCAACTATGTGCAGTTCCCGGCATTGTCGATTGCCATCAGCGCTTCCATCCTCGGCGCCCAGGCCATTGGCGCCGGACGCCTGGAGCGCCTGGGGCCGATCCTGCGCACCGGGTTGCTGATCAACGTCTACCTGACGGGTGGACTGGTGTTGCTGGGGTACCTGTTGTCCCACTGGCTGTTGGGTTTGTTCATCACCGACCCGGCGGCACGGGTCAAGGCCGAACACCTGCTGCACATCATGCTCTGGAGCTTGCTGATATTCGGTTTCCAGGCCATCGTCGGTGGCATCATGCGCGCCAGCGGCACGGTGTTGATGCCGGTGGCGATCTCGATTTTCTGCATCGTCGGTGTACAGGTGCCGGCGGCTTACCTGCTCGACGCCCACTTCGGCCTGGAAGGGGTATGGATGGCGTTTCCCGTGGCGTACCTGAGCATGCTGTTGCTGCAGGTGCTGTATTACAAACGGGTCTGGCAGCATCAGTCGATCGAGCGGTTGGTGTAGATGATCGCCCCCAGACACCACAACCCTGTGGGAGCGGGCAAGCCCGCTCCCACAGGGGCCAATGTTTTGACTGTGAGAACCCGATGTCCGTAAAACACTCATCCACTGCCTACAAAGCCTTCCTCTTCGACATGGACGGCACCCTGCTGAACTCCATCGCCGCCGCCGAGCGGATCTGGACCCGTTGGGCACTGCGCCACGGCGTGGACGTGGCGACATTTCTGCCCACCATCCATGGCGTGAGGGCCATCGACACCATCGCTCGCCAGCATCTGCCGGGGGTGAATGCCCAGGCTGAGGCCGAGCAGATAACCCGTGAGGAAATCGAAGACGTCGAAGGCGTGGTGCCCGTGCCGGGGGTCGTGGCGTTCTTGAATGGCTTGCCAGCCGAGCGCTGGGCGATCGTCACCTCGGCCCCTATGGCACTGGCTTTGCGTCGGATGGAGGCCGCCGGCATTCCCCGTCCCGCCGTGATGGTCACCGCCGAAGACGTCAACGACGGCAAGCCCAACCCTGCCTGTTATCGACTGGCTGCCGAACGGCTGCGGGTGGCAGCGCAGGATTGTCTGGTGTTCGAGGATGCCGACGCCGGTATTCGGGCCGGCGAAGCGGCGGGAGCGGATGTGATGGTGGTGACGGCGACGCACGTGCATCCGGTGGACACGGTTCATCCGTCGATCGAGGATTACCTTGGGCTTGGCGTTGGATTGGATGCATCAGGACGGATGCGGCTGAACATCACTCTATAACCGCCGCAGACCCCTGTGGGAGCGGGCTTGCTCGCGAAAGCGGTGGTTCAGTCGCATTCATATTGAATGAGCCGACGCCTTCGCGAGCAAGCCCGCTCCCACCAAGCCCGCTTCCACAATGGCACAGTGGGTGCTTGCGAGAGGTCAGGTCACCACGCGATAGCACGGCACATAGGCCGCACCGCCCGGCAGTTTCATCCGGTGCTGGGCGACAAAGGCCTGGAGCAGGCGGTCGAGGGGTTCCATGATGGCGGGATCGCCGTGGATCTCGTAAGGGCCGTGTTCTTCGATCAGGCGGATTCCCTTGTCCTTGACGTTGCCGGCCACGATCCCGGAGAACGCACGGCGCAGGTTGGCGGCCAGCTCATGGGACGGCAGGTCGAGGCTCAAGCCCAGGCTGGCCATGTTGGCGTGGGTCGGATCGAACGGACGCTGGAAGCCTTCATCGATCTTCAGCAGCCAGTTGAAGTGGAAGGCGTCGTTGCGCTCGCGGCGGAACTGCTTCACTTCCTTGAGGCCCTGGGTCATCTGCCGTGCCACTTCGGCCGGGTCGTCGATGATGATCTGGTAATGCTTCTGGGCCGCTTCGCCGAGGGTTGCACCGACAAAGGCATGCAACTGATCGAAGTATGGCGCGGCGCTTTTCGGCCCGGTGAGGACGACCGGGAAGGGCAGGTCCTGGTTGGCCGGGTGCATCAGGATGCCCAGCAGGTACAGGAACTCCTCCGCGGTACCGGCCCCGCCCGGGAAGATGATGATGCCGTGACCGACCCGCACGAAGGCTTCCAGGCGCTTCTCGATGTCCGGCAGGATCACCAGCTCGTTGACGATCGGGTTCGGCGCCTCGGCGGCAATGATGCCCGGTTCGGTCAGGCCCAGGTAACGGCCGCCATGGATACGTTGCTTGGCATGGGCGATGGTGGCGCCTTTCATCGGACCTTTCATCACGCCGGGACCGCAGCCGGTGCAGATGTCCAGGCTGCGCAAGCCCAGTTCGTGGCCGACCTTCTTGGTGTACTTGTATTCTTCGGTGTTGATCGAGTGACCGCCCCAGCACACGACGATCTTCGGCTCTACGCCGGGACGCAAGGTGCGGGCGTTGCGCAGCAGGTGGAACACATAGTCGCTGATGCCCTGGGACGAACTCAGGTCGATGCGCTGGCTGTCCAGTTCGTTCTCGGTATAGACGATGTCGCGTAGGGCGCTGAACAGCATTTCCCGGGTGCTGGCGATCATCTCGCCGTCGACGAAGGCGTCGGCCGGCGCGTTCAGCAGTTCCAGGCGCACGCCGCGGTCCTGTTGATGAATGCGGATCTCGAAATCCTTGTAGGCTTCCAGGATGGTCTTGGCGTTGTCGACATGGGCGCCGGTATTGAGGATGGCCAGGGCGCACTGGCGGAACAGGGTATAGATGCTGCCGGAACCGGCTTCGCTCAGTTGCTGGACTTCGCGCTGGGACAGGGTCTCCAGGCTGCCTTTGGGGCTCACCGAAGCGTTGATTACATGTCTTTGAGTCATTCAGCTTTCCTTGAAAACGATGCCGTGCACACTGAGGCGGCATCTTGAAAAATACGTCCACGCAGAAAGATCGCACGATCCTTGCGGTATCGCCATGGACTTTGATCCGGATCCTTCGGGTCGGGTGCAACACAAAATGAGCCCCAGCATAGCTAAATCGGCCGGGCAGGCGATAATGCTCGACTCTTTTCGTGCCGTACAAGGAAATTGCACCGCGATGTTCGAGATCAAACCCTGGGATGCCGACCTCTACCAACAGCAGACCCGCCGCAGTACGCTGATCATCGCCGTGCTGTTCCTGGCCTTGGCGATGCTGTTGTCCAGCCTGGCCGTGATGGTGTTCGGCACGCCCGGGGGGGATAACTTTCGTTTCAACCTGGTCGGGGTGATTGTGGCGGTGCTGGTGATGGCCGCGCTGATGCGCCTGTATTTCTGGACGCAACCCTGGATGGCCGCGGCGGTGTACGGCTGGCAGCTCAAGCGCAACCTGATGCGCGTCACCAACGTCATGCATCGGGTAAAGGCCGGTGTGCAGGTCCAGGACCCGGTCGCCATGAAGCTACTGCGGTTCTATCACGTGGGACTGGAGCAGATGCATCGGCTGGACGCCAATTCCAGCGACCAGCGGGCGTTGGCGCGAGAAGCCGATGAACATGTGGAAAGGATGCAGGAGATGGGTCTGGATATCGGACAGTCGTGCCTGGATCCGGCGTGGATCGACGCGCTGAAAAGCACATATGCGCAGCGCTGATGGCTAAGAGGCGGTCGACGCCTCAGATAACGTTATAAACATTAAACGATAATGGCTATGGTTGTTTAAAGTGTCCGGGTACGCCATGTTCCTGTTCAGTGGGGCGTGTTCTTTTCTGCACTTGAATGTCACTTAATTGAGCGCTTTGGAGTTCACTGAAAGAAACTCTCAACAGGGCTTCGGCCTCGCTGACACTCAATGTCTCGCTGTCGGCTTCCATCACTCGGCTATCCGGTTGGCCGTTGGCGATAAAACTGACAATGAACCGCTCCTGATTGCTCATGCTTCACCTCGACTTATCCAGCACCAGGGCGCAGCAAGGCTGCGCCCCGGCGGGTCTCAGGAGTTACGACTTCCGGCCACCGCCGCTTTGGCCGCGTTCGTTGCCTTTGCTGCCGGCGCCAGAGCCTTTTTGACGGTCGTTGGTGTTGTTGCCGCCCGACGCCTGTCCGCCTTTCTTACCGGCTTCAGATGCTTTTTCACGATCATTTGCGAAGTTGCCTGGGTTTTTGTTTCCGCTGTTAGCCATTTCGAGAATCCTCATACTGGTTTAAGCGAGCAACGTGCCTCGCATTAAATGTGAAAGGTAAGCGGCGGGGGAAGTTTAATAAAAGCGTTGCGCTGGCGACGAATGGTCATTCCTGGTAATTATTAAAGCGCGCCTTGCCGCTTCGTTTCGTTGTTGTAAGGTATTGAACTCTTTTATACATGGAACAGCGGATGTCTTATTTTATTATTTACAGTTTCCCCTGTCGGAAAAATGACTTGACTGAAGTCGTTGGGGCCACCTGAGCGCCTAATCCTCGCCACCACTGACTTTCCAATGCTTGGCATCTGTAGGAAATACTACCTGTTCGACCCGGTGGGCGATGCCGAACGCCAGGGAATTTTCTGCCGGGATGACCCGTTCCTCGTTGCACAGGCATTTGAAGATATCCAACTGCGTGGCGGCCCCGGCGGTTTCCTTGACGTAGATCTCCACGTACCGCGCGACGTCGTTGTCCAAGCTGGACAGGTATTCGCGCAGCCGCGAGTGATCCACCGATTTCTGGCCGAAATACCAGTTCATGGGATGGATCAGGAAGCGTGAATGAGGGGTGGTGGTGCGGTCGCTGGCGGCCAGGTACATGACGATGCCCATCGACTCGATATTGCCGGCGTTGACTGCACGTACCGGCACCGGGAGGGACTTGATGAAGGTATAGAGGGTGAAACCGAAGTTGGTGCTGCCTCCGACCGTGGAGAGATTGAGCATCAGCGAGTCTGCGCCTTTCTCGATCGCTTCCAGGCAGTTGTCGCGAAAGCGTTCGGTGGTTCCCTGATCGATCTGGCAATGAAAATGGACAATGTGTTCGGACATCGAGGACTCCTGTCGATTTCA
This sequence comes from Pseudomonas sp. SJZ074, assembly GCF_007828215.1. Lineage (GTDB taxonomy): Bacteria > Pseudomonadota > Gammaproteobacteria > Pseudomonadales > Pseudomonadaceae > Aquipseudomonas. The sequence continues at coordinate 85,429 of NZ_VIUE01000017.1, forward strand.
CGCGTGAGGTGTTGCGGGATCGTACAGTTGGGAGTTCAGCGCTGGCTGGATGTTCCGGATGGGTGAGCCGTTGTTCGGGGTGTCAGGCACCGAACTTCGACTCGCACGCTTGTGTGGCTTGCATCACCCGTTGCAAAAACATCGCCAGCCCGGCTTCCTCTTCGCTGAGGCCTTTACGGGCCCGAGGCTTGGGCAGTTGCTTCAACGTGCCGAGCAGGAAACCTTCCAGTACCGCAGGATGAATGTAGCACTTGCGGCAAACGGACGGTGTGTTGCCCAGCTGCCGGGCGACCTGCTTGACCATCTCGGCGATGTGTTTTTTTGCCTCCGTCTCGGTTTCCCAGCGCAACGCCCGCAAGCCTGCCAGGGCCGCCGCGCTACCGGCCCAGGTGCGGTAATCCTTGGCGGTGAACTCGGCGCCGGTCAGGGTCTTGAGGTAGGCATTGATGTCCGAGGAACTGATGGCGTGGCGTTCGCCGTTTTCGTCCAGGTACTGGAACAGATTCTGCCCCGGCATTTCCTGGCAGCGCTTGATGATCCGCGCCAGGCGCCGGTCCTTCACGGTGATCTGGTGTTCGACGCCGCTCTTGCCACGGAACTGGAAGGCGATAGCACTTCCGTTGACCTCAACGTGTTTGCTGCGCAGGGTGGTCAGGCCGTAGGAGCGATTCTCCCGGGCATATTGGCTGTTGCCGACGCGGATCAGGGTCACGTCCAGCAAGGTGATGACGGTGGCCATGACTTTGTCGCGACTGAAGCCGGGGGTCGCGAGAATCGCCTCCAGGCGTTTGCGCAGGCGGGGCAGGGTGCGCCCGAATTCCAACATTCGCGAATACTTGTCGGCATCGCGCACCTCGCGCCAGCGCGCGTGGTAACGGTATTGCTTGCGCCCTCGGGCGTCCCGGCCGGTGGCCTGGAGATGGCCGCGCGGGTCGCTGCAGATCCACACATCAGTGTAGGCCGGCGGCACCGCCAGAGCATTGATGCGTTGGATTTCGGCCGCATCGGTGATGCGTTGGCCCTGAGGATCGAAGTAACAGAACTTGCCCCGCAGCTTCTTGCGGGTGATGCCCGGGCTGGTGTCATCAACATAATGCAGGTCGGCCGGCAATGCTTCCGGTGGTGAGGTGTCGGGCATGGAGAAATCCTTGGGCAGCGAATGCGGTGGCCTATGGATTGATTGACCTCGGCCGGTTGCGGTCGTGCCGAAATTCTGAAAACAGCCCTCCATCTGAGGGGAAGCCTCTGAACCTGTGTGGGAGCGGGCTTGCTCGCGAATGCGTCGGCACCTCCAGTATTAATGGTTGCTGACCCACCGCCTTCGCGAGCAAGCCCGCTCCCACAAGGGATGTCGAGGGATTGGCTGTTACGCCAACACCGCCACGGCCTTGATCTGCGCCCAGAGCATCTGCCCTGGATACAACGCCAACTGATCGCGGGAATAGCGGGTGATGCGTGCCAGCAGCGGCGTGCCGGCGGCTTCCAGTCGGATCAGCACGTGGGCGGCATTGTCGGCGGCCAGTTCGCCGGTCACCGTGACCGGCAAGCGATTGAGGATGCTGGTGTGGGCATCGTTCCCCAGGCTGAGGCTGACGTCCCGGGCCTGGACCTTGAAACGCAGCGACTGCCCGACGGCCAGCGGCGTATGGGCCACCCGCACGTGCAGTGAGCTACCAGGCAGTGTCAGGGTGAGCAACTGGTAGGCGGGGTCGTAATCGCTGACCGTGCCCTGGATCACCACGCCCGCGTCGTCCCCCTGGGCCAGCGGCAGGTCGAGTCGCGCCAGGGTTGCGCCAATCGGTCCGCTGGCCAACGCGCGTCCACCATCGAGCACCACAATGTGGTCGGCCAGGCGCGCCACTTCGTCCTGGGAATGACTGACGTACAGCACCGGGATGTCCAACTCGTCGTGGAGCCGTTGCAGGTAGGGCAGGATCTCGTTCTTGCGTCGGGTGTCGAGTGCGGCCAGCGGCTCATCCATCAATAACAGCCGCGGGCTGGTCAGCAGGGCGCGGGCGATGCCCACCCGCTGGCGCTCGCCGCCGGACAGGTTGTGGGGCCGGCGCTCGAGCAAGTGGCCGATGCCCAGCAGTTCGGTGGCCTGGTCCATGTCCACCCGCCGTTGCCCCGGGGCGATGCGCTTGAGACCGAATGCCAGGTTGGCCCGCACCGACAGATGACTGAACAGGCTCGCCTCCTGGAACACATACCCCAGCGCTCGTCGATGGGGCGGCACGAACACGCCGCGTTCGCTGTCCTGCCACACGTCGCCATTGATGCGTACCAAACCCTGCGGCGCGCGTTCCAGGCCTGCGATGCAGCGCAGGCAGGTGGTTTTGCCGGAGCCGGACGGACCGTACAGCGCCGTCACGCCGCGGCCCGGCAGTTGCACATCCAGGTCCAGGGAAAAACTGCCATGGTCGAGCTGCAAGCGCGCCTGAATCATCGATCAGCTCCAGGCTGTCCGGGTCCTGCGGCTGGAATACAGCGCCAGCAGCACAACGAATGAAAATACCAGCATCGCCGCCGCCAGCCAGTGGGCCTGGGCGTATTCCAGGGCTTCGACGTGGTCGTAGATCTGCACCGACACCACCCGGGTCTTGTCCGGGATATTGCCGCCGATCATCAGTACCACGCCGAACTCGCCGACAGTGTGGGCGAAGCCGAGAATGGCTGCGGTGATGAAGCCGGGGCTGGCCAAGGGCAGGATGACGCTGAAGAAGGTGTCCCAGGGACCGGCGCGCAAGGTGGCGGCGACCTCCAGGGGACGATTGCCAATGGCCGAGAACGCGTTTTGCAACGGCTGCACCACAAACGGCATGGAGTAAATCACCGAGCCGATCACCAACCCGGTGAAACTGAACGTGAGGGTGCCCAATCCGAGGGCCTGGGTCAGTTGGCCGATCCAGCCATTGGGGCCCAATGCCAGGAGCAGGTAGAAGCCGATCACCGTGGGTGGCAGCACCAGCGGCAGGGCCACCACCGCGCCCACCGGCCCACGCAACCAGGATCGGCTGCGCGACAGCCACAGGGCGATAGGTGTGCCGACGAGCAGCAGGATCACTGTCGTCAGCGAGGCGAGCTTCAGGGTCAGCCAGATCGCTGAATAATCGGCACTGGTCAGCGGCATTTAGCGTTGGTAACCGTAGGCTTGGATGATGGCGGCGGCTTTCGGGCCCTTGAGGTAGTCCATCAGGGCCTTGGCGGCAGGATTGTCGCGGCCTTTACCGAGGATCACCGCGTCCTGTTTGATCGGGTCATGCAGTTCGGCCGGGACGATCCATGCCGAACCGCCGGTGGGCTTGCCGTCCTTGTACACCTGGGACAGCGCCACGAAGCCAAGTTCGGCGTTGCCGGTGGAGACGAATTGATAGGCCTGGGTGATGTTCTGGCCTTCAACGATCTTGCCCTTGACCTGTGCGGCCAACCCCAATTTCTCCAGCACCTGGGTCGCGGCCAGGCCATAGGGCGCGGCCTTGGGGTTGGCGATGGACAGGTGCTGGAAACCGTTGTTCTTGAGCACCTGACCCTGGTCATCGACATAGCCGTCCTTGGCCGACCACAGCGCCAGCGTGCCGATGGCGTAGGTGAAGCGTGAGCCCTTGACGGTGTCGCCTTCGTTTTCCAGTTTGGCTGGGGTGGTGTCGTCGGCGGCGAGGAACACTTCGAAGGGCGCGCCATTCTTGATCTGGGTATAGAACTGCCCCGTTGCGCCATAGGCTGCCACCAGTTTGTGCCCGGTGTCCTTTTCGAAGTCGGCGGCAATGGCCTGGATCGGTGCGGTGAAATTGGCGGCCACGGCCACCTGCACTTCATCGGCCTGGGCTGCGCCGGCGATCAGGAAGGTGGACAGCAGCCATGGCGAGAAGCGGATGGGGCGCATTGAAGACTCCGTAGGGGGTGGGTTCGCTGTATACGGAAATATATAGCGAATGCCTGGCAAACGGAATGTGAGTTTTGCGCTGTTGCAGTTGGTATTGGTTGAATGTGCCGGCCTCATCGCGAGCAGGCTCGCTCCCACAAGGATTTGTGTTTGAAATAGATGCTGCTGAGATACCAGACCTCTGTGGGGAGCGGGCTTGCTCGCGATGAGGCCGGCACATCCAACGTGGAGAGTTACTGGCCCACCGCTTTCGCGAGCAAGCCCGCTCCCACAGGGTTATGTGGACGCTGTAAAGATCCTGTGGAGTCAAATCCCCTTGCCAAGCCTTGCCAATGCTTCATCGGCCAGGCGCCGGGTCAGTTCGCCGGCGGGCAACTCCCGGCCCATGGGAAACGCCTGGCCCGCCCAGAGGTTGCTGAAGTCGGCTTCATCCTTGGCCCGCAGTGGCATCAAGGCGCCGCCTGCCAGGGGGAATGCCGGTGCCAGCGGGCTCATCGGGCCGACTTCACGCATCACCCGGTTGACGATACCCCGGGCTGGTCGCCCGGTGAACAGGTTGGTCACGGCGGTCTGGCTTTCCCTGGCGGTGCGCAACGCCCGGTGATGGGATGCGCTGATCTTGGCCTCGGGTGTGAACAGGTACGCGCTGCCCAGTTGTACCGCCGATGCGCCCAGGGCAAACGCCGCGACGATCCCCCGCGCATCGCCGATGCCGCCGGTGGCGATTACCGGCACTTTCACCGCATCCACCACCTGGGGCAGCAAGGCAAACAGGCCCACCTGGGTGTTCAGATCGTCGCTGAGGAACATCCCACGATGGCCGCCGGCCTCGTAGCCCATGGCGATGATCGCATCGCAACCGCGTTGCTCCAGCCAGATGGCCTCCTCGACGGTGGTCGCCGATGAAAGGATCTTCGCCCCGGTGGCCTTTACCCGATCCAGCAGGGATTGCTCCGGCAGGCCGAAATGGAAGCTGACCACTTTTGGTCGCATCTCCTCCAGCACCTGGCAGGCCGCGTCATCGAATGGCGTGCGGTTTGATACCGGCGTCGGTGCCTCGAAGTCGGCCCCCAGTTCCTCATAGTAGGGCTTGAGCCGCTGCTTCCAGGCCTCGGCCCGCTGCTCGTCGAAGGCCGGTGGCCGATGGGAGAAAAAATTCACGTTGAACGGCTTGTCGGTCTGCTCGCTGATCGTCGTCAGCGCCTGGCGCAGTTGCTCGACATCCAGCATCGCTGCCGGCATCGAGCCCAGCCCGCCGGCGTTGCAAGTGGCGATCACCATGGCGGGGCCGGTCACCCCGGCCAGCGGCCCCTGGATGATGGGCAGCTCGATACCGAGCAGGTCGAGGATGCGAGTGTCTGGCCATTGACTCATATGCAGGGTGCTCCGGCAGGGCAAGAAACCCTGTTTGTAGCAGGTGTGACCCCGCTTGGGCCAGTCGAGTTTTTCAATCGAAGGCCAGCGCTTGATCCCCCGGGTGAGAGGATTACCATGCGTGCTTCACTTACCCAGGAGCCCTAGCCATGGACGTAAAACTCAAGGCAGTCGAACCCTTTAGCGTGGCGGGCTTGCAAGTCCGTACCCGTAACACCGACGAGCAGCAACCGGAAACGGCAAGGATCGGCCCGATGTGGGAGCGGTTCTTCACCGAGGGGCTGTTCGACCGGATTCCGGCCAGGCGCTCGGAGTCGTTCGTCTATGGGGTGTATTCCAACTATGAATCGGATGCGACCGGCCACTTCGATGTAACCGCCGGCGTGGAGGTCGACGCAACGAGCCCGGGCTACCCCGTCGTGGACATCGAGGGTGGCGATTACCTGGTGTTCTCGGCCAAGGGACCGATGCCCGACTGTGTGATCCAGACCTGGGGCCTGATCTGGGCATACTTTGCTGACAACCCGCAGACCCTGCGCCGTTTCGTCACCGATTTCGAGGTCTACAACGGCCCCGACTCGGTGGCGATCTACATCGGCGTTCAGTCCCCGGCCGAGCGCTCCAGCGCCAGTAACTGACGCTTGCGCTCCACCCCCCAGCGATAGCCCGAGAGGTTGCCGTCGCTGCGCACCACCCGGTGACAGGGGATTGCCACGGCCAGGCTGTTGGCGCCACAGGCCTGGGCCACCGCGCGCACGGCCTTGGGCAGGCCGATGCGCTGGGCGATCTCGGCGTAGCTGGCGGTACTGCCCGGCGGAATCTCTCGCAGGGCCTGCCAGACCCGCTCCTGGAATGCCGTGCCCTGCAGATCCAGGGGTAGATTCAGGCCCAGGGCGGGCGCTTCGATGAAACCGACCACCTGCGCGACCAGTTGCTCGAATTCCCGGTCGGCACCGATGAGGTTGGCGCGGCGGAATTTGTCCTGCAGGTCGCGGACCAGTGCGTCGGGGTCGTCCCCCAAAAGGATGGCGCACACGCCGCGTTCGCTTTGCGCCACCAGGATCGCTCCCAGGGAGCATTGTCCGACGGCGAAGTGGATATCGGTGTTCTGCCCGGCGGCACGGTAGTCGGCGGGTTTCATACCCAGCACTTTATCGGCTGCTTCGTAAAAGCGGCTGTTGGAATTGAAACCGGCGTCGTACAACGCTTCGGTGACGGTCCCGGCGTCGGCCAGGCGTTCACGCACCTTGCGCGAGCGGTGGGCGGCGGCGTAGCCCTTGGGGGTCAGGCCGGTGACGGTCTTGAAGATCCGATGGAAGTGGAACGGGCTCAAGCCTGCGCTTCGGGCCAGCTCATTGAGCCCCGGCAGTTCCTCCGCCGCTTCGATCTGCCGGCAGGCCGCCGCGACCCGGGCGGCTTGTTGGGCGGCCACCTGGGTCTGGTCCCTGGCGGCGCGTTTGCTGGGGCGATAGCCGGCTGCCTGGGCCTGTTCCGGGGTGTCGAAGAATTCGACGTTGCGCGGATTGGGCAGGCGCGACAGGCTGCTGGGATGGCAGTAGATGCCGGTGGTTTTCACGCCGTAGACGAATTGCCCGTCGGCGCGAGGGTCCCGGGCGAGCACGGCGGCCCAGCGAGGATCGAGTTCAGGGGCGAGGGTGTTCGAAGTGGTGTTCATGGTCGTTCTGTCCATTGGCCCGTTTTGGCTACAGTAACCAGCCGGTGGGAGGGCGACACTCCGGGTCTTGCGGTTGAATTCTGCATGGTTATCCGGCGGTGCGGAACGTCAGGTTGATCCGCTGCGCGCCCAGCCGTGGATGCCGACCGTCCTTGAGCGGCAGCACGCCGTGGTAACGCAGCCGGTCGACGCCGCCCCAGACCACGATGTCGCCGTGAAACAGCGGAACGCGCAAGGGCTTGTCGCTGCGCTCGAATCCGCCGAACTGGAACACCGCCGGCAGGCCCAGGGATATCGAGACGATGGGGGCGGTGAGGCTGCGTTCATTCTTATCCTGGTGCAACGACATCCGCGCCCCCGGCACATAGCGGTTGATCAGGCAGGCGTCGGGCTCGAAGTGCTCGAAATGCGCTGCTCGTGCGGCGGCCTGGGCCAGTTCGCGGAACAGCGTCGGCATGTCGGGCCAGGGGCGGCCGCTCTGTGGGTCATGGGCGGTGTAGCGATAGCCGCAGCGGTCGGTGGTCCAGCCCAGCGCACCGCAACTGCTCAAGGCCACCGACATGGTAAAGCCGCCGGGCGTGACCATCTGCCGGAACGGCGCGGTCTGCAAGACCGTTTCCAGGGCCGGCAGCAACTGCTCCAGCCAAGGCAGGGCAAACCCGCGCAGCACGAACGCCTGCTGGCCAATCTGTTCGATCTGGCCGGGTGTCGCCGGCGACTCGTCGGCGAACAGGTCCAACGTGATCGGGGTGTCGTCATTGCGCGTCATGAAAAATGATTCCCAAGGTGTGCCGTTGGCCGCTGTGCACGCGGCTGACGCCATGGCGCATGTTCACCCGATAATAACCGCGAACGCCTTTGACCGGTCGTTGATGCACGGCAAACACCACGGCATCGCCTTGTTTCAGACCGATGACCTGGGGGCGCGACTGCATGCGTGGGCGTTGTTCGGTGAGCACGAATTCGCCGCCGGTAAAGTCCTGGCCCGGTTCCGACAGCAGTATCGCCACCTGCAGCGGGAATACCTGCTCGCCGTACAGATCCTGATGCAGGCAGTTGTAATCCTGAGGGCCGTATTGCAGCAGCAACGGCGTCGGACGCTGTTGCCCGGCGCCATGGCAATGCCGAATGAAATCGCAGTGTGCGTCGGGGTATCTCGTTTCAAGGCCCATGTGTTCGTTCCAGCGGTTCGCCAGGGGCACCAGCAGCGGATACAACGTTTCACGCAGCTGCTGGACGATAGCGGGCAACGGGTAGCGGAAATATTGATATTCGCCGCGCCCGAATCCATGGCGGGCCATGATCACCCGGGAACGGAACAGCCCGGGCTGTGGGTACAGGCTGCTGAGCTGATGACATTGAGTCACCGGCAAAAGACGGCGAAGCACGCCACTGCCATGCTGCTCGAGGCTTTGTTCCAGGGCTGGCTGGTCGATTGCATCGAGGGACTGGCTCAGCGAATGTGAGGTAGAGGGCATGGTGACAATCCTGGGGAATAGGATTGGTCAGTCTGGTGGGTGTTGGGCTGTCCGGCACTCCGGCGCTTGCGGTTAATGTTTGTTTGTGGCCCGCGGCCATCTGATATTGCATCACCCCGTGGCGAGGGGATAAATCCCTTCGCCACAAAAGCCTCGGAGGGGACTACAACGCCTTGCTGACCTTGACGTCGCTGATCACATCGTCGCTCTGCCCATGCATCGCCTCCAGCGCTGCTCGGGCTTCTTCCTCAGTGCCGGTTTCCAGCTGCGCGAACTCGAAGCGGCGTTTGTCGTTGAGTTTGTATTTGATGACGTATTTGGTTGTCTGGGCCACGGTTTTGCCTATGTGAGCAGGGGGCTCAGCTCAGTTTCGAGCTGGAGCGCCGGACGATTTTGATCTTGTGGGTCAGGGTCGGCTTGCGCGTGACGCTGATGGCCCGGCGGCTGACGGTGTCGATGGTGATGTTCCAGAAGCCGGTACTCGGTGCGGTGATTCGCGCCGGGAACGTATCGAACGCGCCGCCGTGGTAAGTGTGGCGTCCGCCATTCTTGAAACTGCGGAAGTTCGCGTCGTTCATCAGGCGGATGTTGCACGTCTGGGAGCATTCGATGACGACAATATCGTCTTCGTTGAGGTGCTCGCGTTGGTGGATGAATTTCATGGGCGCCTCCAGAAGGGCTTTTTTTCTACACGCTCGACACGGTAGAGGCTGCAATAATGGGACGCAGTTTATCAGCACCGTGGGTTAAAAGCCGGTCCCTGACCCGACTTCCGCGATTTGACACGACGGTGCCAAATAAAAAAGCGCGGGGCACCGGAGAAAAACGGCTTCTACGCTGTCGGAGGGTCTTTGTCGGAGGAATCATATGAAGCGTAGTGCGTGGGTGTTGGCATTGGCCTTGGGTGGATGTGCATCGGTATCGGACATCAACCAGACGCCGCCCACCATGAGTGTTATCTCCGGTAAGAAACCCCACGAATATGCCCGGTGCGTCGCTGACAAGCTGGCCGACAGCCGCGGCGCGTTGCAGATGGAACCCCACAAGAACGGCGTCCGCCTGATCGTCCCCGGCAAACTTTCGAGCCTGCCGGCCGCGGTGTTCGACATTGACGAACGCTCCAGCGGCAGCAGCATCAAGCTGCATGAAAGCATGTCCAATGTACCGGTGCGCCCGGGTGATGTGCAGGACGCGGCCAACGCCTGCATTTCCGGCTGATAACGGTATCAGCTCCGGCCTGACCTTACTTGCACACGACCACGACACTGCGACTGGTGAAGTTGCCGACATTCACGCCCAGGGTCTTGTCGCTTTCATTGGCCTGGGGCGTACCATCGGTGCCAACGATACGGTAGCCGGTGCCGGCGCAGGAGGCATCGGCTTTTTCATAGCAGGCGGCCCAGGAATTGGCTTCGCCTGAACAGTCGATGGTCAGGCCCTGCTCGCCGTTGGCCAGGTAGGTATTTTCCGTCGAGGCACAACCCGCCAGGGCCAGGACCGTAAACAGCGCCAGATAAGTTTTCATGGAGTGGTCATCGAAAAGGGAGGGGACTGCGCGAGGTTATAGCGAATGGTCATTGCGGTACAGATAAACAGCTGGCCTGCACCCTGCCGCAAGGCGACTGATGCAGGCCCTTGCGGTTATTTCTTGCGGCGATCGTTGCGGGCCGGCGCTTTTTCGCGCTCCTTGGCGGCGGGCGCAGGACGCTCGTCCTGGAACACCGCGGCCACTTCCACCGCCATGGTCTTGGTAGGCAAGGGACCGGCAACCTGCTCGCCATGGTAATTGACAATCCACCATTGGCCGTCCTTGTCCTGACTGACCGAATAACCGTTTGCGTTTCGTGTTGCCGACATCTAGCTGCCTCATTGGCGGGATCGAGGGCGCCATGATACGCCAAATGCATGCAAACGGTGCCAGCGGGCTTACCGTTGGACCGTTGAACCCCCGAAACGAAAGGCGATTGAACTATCCGCCGGTTTATTTCTCTATGATGGCATCGGTTGGCCAGTGCAGGCATTGTAAGGTGCCCGCGGCCTGATTAGACTGCGCCGAAACCCGTCGTACACACCGCCTTTTAAAGGATTCATATGATCAAGAAATGCTTGTTCCCTGCAGCCGGTTACGGTACTCGCTTCCTGCCAGCGACTAAGGCCATGCCCAAAGAAATGCTGCCGGTGGTGAACAAGCCACTGATTCAGTACGGTGTCGAAGAAGCCCTCGATGCGGGCCTGAATGAAATATCCATCGTGACCGGCCGTGGCAAGCGCGCGCTGGAAGACCATTTCGACATCAGCTATGAGCTGGAAAACCAGATCAAGGGCACCGACAAGGAAAAGTACCTGGTCGGTATCCGCAAACTGCTGGATGAGTGTTCGTTCTCCTACACCCGCCAGACTGAAATGAAAGGCCTGGGCCACGCGATCCTGACTGGCCGTCCATTGATCGGCGACGAACCTTTCGCCGTGGTGTTGGCGGACGACCTGTGCGTCAATCTGGAAGGCGACGGCGTGCTGACCCAGATGGTCAAGCTGTACAAGCAATTCCGCTGCTCCATCGTGGCAATCCAGGAAGTCGATCCGCAGGAAACCAACAAGTACGGCGTGATCGCCGGCGAAATGATCCGCGACGACATCTATCGCGTGCACAGCATGGTTGAAAAGCCAAAGCCTGAAGACGCTCCGTCGAACCTGGCGATCATCGGCCGCTACATCCTGACGCCGGACATCTTCGACCTGATCGAACAGACCGAGCCTGGCAAGGGTGGTGAAATCCAGATCACCGATGCCCTGATGAAACAGGCCCAGAACGGCTGCGTCATGGCCTACAAGTTCAAGGGCAAGCGTTTCGACTGCGGTGGCGCCGAAGGCTACATCGACGCGACCAACTTCTGCTTCGAGAACTTCTACAAGACCGGCAAGGCTTACTGATAGCCCACGCCGCGAACTGAAAAACGCCCCGACTGGTTCGGGGCGTTTTTTTTTGCGGGCAATGCATTGTCATGTCTGGCATAGAACCTTGTGGCGCTCAGCTTTATCCTTGATGAACTTCACCCTGGCATTTTCATTTTTCGCCCCCATAACCCACCCAACGCTGACCCGTCTGGAAACAGCGGGTATGCTGGTGGCCTGCCAAAGGAGAGAGTAATGGCCTACGATTTTGACCTGTATGTGATTGGCGCCGGTTCCGGTGGTGTGCGGGCTGCACGGTTCGCCGCAGGTTTTGGCGCCAGGGTGGCCGTGGCGGAGAGCCGCTACCTGGGTGGTACCTGCGTGAACGTCGGTTGCGTTCCGAAGAAGCTGCTGGTCTATGGCGCGCATTATGCCGAAGACTTCGAGCAGGCTTCGGCCTATGGCTGGACGGCGGGGGAGGCGAGTTTCGACTGGGCCACGCTGATTGCCAACAAGGACCAGGAGATCAACCGCCTCAACGGCATCTATCGCAATCTGCTGGTCAACAGCGGCGTGGCGTTGCATGAGGGCCATGCGAAGATCACCGGCCCCCATGAGGTGGAGATCAACGGCCAGCGCCATACCGCCGAGCACATCCTGGTCGCCACCGGTGGTTGGCCGGTCATCCCGCAGATTCCAGGGCGCGAGCATGCCATCAGTTCCAATGAGGCTTTTTTCCTCAAGGAACTGCCCAAGCGCGTGCTGGTGGTGGGAGGTGGCTACATCGCGGTGGAGTTCGCCGGGATTTTCCACGGCATGGGCGCGCAGACGTCTCTGCTGTATCGCGGCGAGCTGTTCCTGCGCGGCTTTGACGCTGCGGTGCGCAAGCACCTGGCTGAAGAGTTGACGCGCCGGGGCCTGGACCTGCAGTTCAATGCCGATATCCAGCGCATCGACAAGCAGGCCGATGGCAGCCTGGAAGTGACCCTCAAGGACGGCCGTACGCTGATGACCGATTGCGTCTTCTACGCCACCGGTAGGCGGCCGATGCTCGATAACCTCGGTCTGGAGAACACCGCTGTCGCGTTGGATGAGAAAGGCTTTGTAAAGGTCAATGAAAAATACGAGACCACCGAGCCGTCGATCCTCGCCATTGGCGATGTGATCGGCCGAGTACAGCTGACACCCGTCGCCCTGGCCGAGGGCATGGCGGTGGCGCGGCGTCTGTTCAAGCCCGAGCAGTACCGGCTGGTGGACTACCGGATGATTCCCACCGCGGTATTCAGCCTGCCGAACATCGGCACGGTCGGCCTGACCGAAGAACAGGCCAGGGAAGAAGGGCATGAGGTGCAGATTTTCGAAAGCCGTTTCCGGCCGATGAAGCTGAGCCTGACCGACTGCCAGGAGCGCACACTGATGAAACTGGTGGTGGATGCCCGGACCGACAAGGTCCTGGGTTGCCATATGGTCGGTCCCGACGCCGGGGAAATCGTTCAGGGTCTGGCCATTGCCCTCAAGGCCGGCGCCAGCAAACGCGATTTTGACGAAACCATCGGCGTGCATCCTACCGCCGCCGAAGAGTTCGTCACCATGCGTACACCCGCGGCCTGACGCTGTTGTGTAGAAGCTGCCGGGTTGTGGCAGCTTCTACAGATTTTTTCTATCTATACAGTTCCCTGATAGTCAAAACCAATTATTCGCATCAGCTTTGCCAATGAGCCAGGTGGAGAGTGAGTGGGTAAGCTTCTCTCCATCAACTTTCAACCCTGATGGAGAAACACCGATGCCTATCATCAACAGCCAAGTCAAACCGTTCAAAGCTACCGCATTCAAAAACGGCGCTTTCGTCGAAGTATCGGACGCCGACCTGAAAGGCAAGTGGTCTGTCGTGTTCTTCTACCCGGCTGACTTCACTTTCGTTTGCCCAACCGAGCTGGAAGACCTGGCCGACAACTACGCCGAGTTCCAGAAGCTGGGCGTCGAGATCTACAGTGTGTCGACCGACACTCACTTCGCCCACGCTGCCTGGCACAACACTTCGCCAGCCATCGGCAAGATCCAGTACACCATGATCGGCGATCCGACCCTGACCATCTCCCGCAACTTCGACGTGCTGATCGAAGAAGCTGGCCTGGCTGACCGCGGTACGTTCGTAATCAACCCGGAAGGTCAGATCAAGATTGTCGAAATCAACGACGGTGGTGTAGGCCGTGACGCTTCCGAGCTGCTGCGCAAGATCAAAGCCGCCCAGTACGTTGCCGCTCACCCTGGCGAAGTCTGCCCGGCCAAATGGAAAGAAGGCGAGGCCACCCTGGCTCCGTCCCTGGATCTGGTTGGCAAGATCTAAGACCGTGAGTCCTTTGAGGGCGGTCACCCGCACTTAAGTAAGCCGCACCGCCCACAAAAAAACGCCCGGGCGAGATTCGCTCGGGCGTTGTTTTTTCTGAAATTCAAAAAATGGAAATCGCCCGTATGTTGGACGCCAATCTTAAAGCTCAGTTGAAGTCATATCTGGAACGGGTCACCCAACCGATCGAGATCGTTGCATCCCTCGACGACGGTGCGAAATCCCAGGAAATGCTGGCGCTGCTCAAAGACATTGCCAGCCTCTCCACCCAGATCACCTTGCTCGACAACGGCACCGATGCGCGTAAGCCATCGTTCTCGTTGAACCGCCCGGGAGCCGATATCAGCCTGCGTTTCGCCGGCATTCCCATGGGCCACGAATTCACTTCGCTGGTGCTGGCCTTGCTGCAAGTCGGCGGTCACCCCTCGAAGGCCAGTGTCGAAGTCATTGAACAGATCCGCGCCCTTGAAGGCGAGTTCAACTTCGAGACTTATTTCTCGCTGTCGTGCCAGAACTGCCCGGACGTCGTCCAGGCGCTGAACCTGATGGCGGTGCTGAACCCGAACATCCGCCATGTCGCCATCGACGGCGCGCTGTTCCAGGCCGAGGTCGATGAGCGTCAGATCATGGCCGTGCCGAGCATCTACTTGAACGGTGAGAACTTCGGTCAGGGGCGCATGGGCCTGGAAGAGATTCTCGCCAAGATCGACACCAGCGGCATCGAACGCCAGGCCGAAAAAATCAGCGCCAAGGACGCCTTCGATGTGTTGGTGGTCGGCGGTGGCCCGGCCGGCGCGTCGGCGGCGATCTATGCGGCCCGTAAAGGCATCCGCACTGGTGTGGCGGCCGAACGCTTCGGCGGTCAGGTGCTCGATACCATGGCCATCGAGAACTTCATCTCGGTCCAGGAAACCGAAGGACCGAAACTGGCCGTGGCCCTGGAAGAGCACGTCAAGCAATACGACGTAGACATCATGAACCTGCAACGTGCCGATGCGCTGGTGCCTGGCACGGACGGCGCACTGCACGAAGTCCGGTTCGCCAGCGGTGCGCGCCTCAAGGCCAAGACCGTGATCCTGGCGACTGGCGCCCGCTGGCGTGAAATGAACGTGCCAGGGGAGCAGCAATACCGCAACAAGGGCGTGGCGTACTGCCCGCACTGTGACGGTCCGCTGTTCAAGGGCAAGCGCGTGGCCGTGATTGGCGGGGGCAATTCTGGTGTCGAAGCGGCCATCGACCTGGCCGGCATCGTCGCCCATGTCACCTTGCTGGAATTCGATGTGCAATTGCGCGCCGATGCGGTGTTGCAGCGCAAGCTGCACAGCTTGCCGAACGTGACGGTGATAACCAACGCCCAGACCACCGAAGTGACGGGCGACGGTCAGAAGGTCAACGGCCTGCGCTACAAGGATCGTCCGAGCGGTGAAGTGCTGGACGTGGCCCTGGAGGGGATCTTCGTGCAGATCGGCCTGTTGCCCAACACCGACTGGCTCAAGGGGACCGTCGAGCTGTCACCACGTGGCGAGATCATTGTCGACGCCCGGGGGGAAACCTCCATTCCCGGTGTGTTTGCGGCCGGCGATGTGACCACCGTGCCGTACAAGCAGATCGTGATCGCCGTAGGCGAGGGCGCCAAGGCTTCGTTGAGCGCCTTTGACCATCTGATCCGTACCTCCGCTCCGGCATAAGCAGCCGCGCGCTGGAAAAACAAAACCCCATGGGCCAGGCTCATGGGGTTTTTTATTTTTTGCAGATCAGCTCAAGACCGGGCCGCCCCATTCGCGAGCAAGCCCGCTCCCACAGTAGTGCGCGTCGATCACAGCAATCCTGTACGACCTGATTCCAGTGTGGGAGCGGGCTTGCTCGCGAAAGCGTCGGTGCAGCCTGCATCAGTTCAAGCAAGCTCACTTCTACAGCTGGCTCTCAGTGCTGCTTAGAGCGGCGCAGGCTGGATAATCTCGACCCAGTAGCCATCCGGGTCCTTGATGAACGCCAGGCTTTTCATGCGGCCGTCGCTCAGGCGCTTCTGGAAGTCACAGCCCAACGCTTCGAAGCGTTCGCAGGCGGCGACTACATCCGGTACCGAGATGCAGATGTGACCGAACCCGCGCGGATCGGTGTTGCCGTTGTGGTAAGCGAATGCCGGGTCGCTTTCGGTACCGTGGTTGTGGGTCAGTTCCAGGATGCCGGGGATCGATTTCATCCACTCGGTGCGTGCCGCGGCGTCCGCCGGAATCTGGCGCTTGTCCACCAGGGCGAGGAAGTACAGGCTGAATTCGGCTTCAGGGAAGTCGCGCTTTTCCACCAGCGAGAAGCCCAGGACGCGGGTATAGAAGTCCAGGGACTTGGTAATGTCCTTGACCCGCAGCATGGTGTGGTTGAAGACGAAGTTAGCCGTGGCGGCATCGGGTTGGGCGGTGACGCCCGGGAAAGTGTCGAGTTCGTGCAGGCTCATGGGCCCTCCGGAAAATAAGTGGGGCAAACGACGTCGCAGGGCTTGGCGCGACGGTTCTGTGGCTTGCGTCAGGCATGATACGCAGAGGCCGCGACATCGCCAAACCGTGTGCGGCTATTGCCTGGTCATGCGGTGAGCTTCAGACTTCGCGATTCGTCCTTGAGTGCAGTGCAATGATTCGACCGTTCCTTTCGTTGTTCGTCCTGTTTTTTGCCATTGCTGCGAGTGCCAGCGGCCAGGCCGCCGAACCGCAGGTCACCTGGCCCCAGGGCTGGTTCATCGAGCCGCTGCCTTCCGCTGCGTCTGCCGCGCCGGCGGCGCCAGGCACCTCTCGGCAACGGGCGACCAAGAATGACTCGACAGGCAATGCCGTCATGGTCATGGAGCTGACCGCAACGCCCGTCGATCCCGATCATCAAGTCAATTTGCAAGGCGTGCTCCTGGAAATGCGCAAGTCAATCCAGAAGGATTTTTTCCAGGGTGGTTATCAAAGTGTATGCAATAAGATTCATGCTTCCCTGTTGGGCGGGGTAACCGCCCTGGAAACTACCTGCACGATCACACAGAATGGCCGACATGTGTTGTCTCAGACACTGGTCGCAGCACTTAATGAAGGCCGGGCCTATGTACTGTCCTATGCGGGACAGGCGCAGGTATTTGTTGAAAGCCAGGATGAAATACAGGCGGTACGAAATAGTCTGAAACTATAGGGCTATCAAGCTAATACGTCAGGCTTATTCCAGAAGTTTGAGTCCATGAAAAAGCCCTGAGGTATTCAGGGCTTTTTTTATTCATCCTGGGTGTCAGCTGCGTACCCAGGAGTCGACGGTGCTCGCGCCGTATTGTTCTTTCCATGCTTTCAGGCCGCGGTGATTGCCGCCCTTGGTTTCGATCAGTTCGCCGGTGTGCGGGTTCTGATAGACCTTGACCACTCGTGCACGGCGGGTCTTAGGCGCCTTGGTCGATGAAGACCCCGCTTTTGACGGGTTCGGGTCAAGAATTGCGATGATGTCGCGCAAGCCCTTGTCGTAGGTTTTCATCAGTGCCTGGAGCTTTTCTTCGAATTCGATTTCTTTCTTGAGCCCGGCATCATTCTTCAGCATTTCCAGCTGTTTGAGCTGATCCTGAAGGGCCTTTTCGGCTTTACGAAATTCAACGAGTCTGGACAATTATCGTTACTCCAATCAAATATTTGGCTGAGACCAACCGCAGACAAAGCTATAAGCCAAGCGCTTTGACGCGCCTCGGTGATAAATGACTCTCCTGCTATCCAGCACAGGCAGAAAAATTGTAGTAGTTAAACCGGGCAGTGTAAATCGTATCTTTTTCGTCATGTAACAAGAGCAAACGTTTTCCTCAAGTTGCAGCGCTGTCTGCGCGAGGCCGTTGTGTACCAAGTATAGATTCAACTGGGTAGTCCAATGGAAGTTGTGCTTCGATTGTCCATGGGTGGCATTACGATATCGTCCGCTAGAACCGAGCTTTCTTCATTCGATAGACAAGGCCAACTCGATAAATGCCCGAGTGGCGGGTGAAACCTGGCGGCTGTCCAGCACCGCCAGGCCGATCTGGCGCGGAACCGGAGGCGACAAGGGCCGTACCACGAAGCCCGGGTGATCCCCCTCAGGCAGCGAGCCCTCGGAGACCACGGTCACGGCCTCACCCCGGCTGACGGTGTTCAATGTGCTGAGCAGTTGTGAACAGCGATAGCGCACGTTGGGTGCGAGCCGGGCGGCATTGAACAGGCGCGTGACCAACTCTGCCGATCCGGCCTCGGTGAGCACGAAGGGATCGCCGCACAGGTCATGCAGGCTCAGGCTGGTTCGGGCGGCGAGGGGGTGGGCAGTGGGGAGGAGCGCGACCATCTGGTCTTGCATCAGGGCGAACGTATCGAAACGCTCCTCAGGCAGCACCACGAAGCCGACATCGATCCGCCGCTCATCCAGCCATTGGATGACTTGCCGGTCCGGCCCTTCGTCGATGTGCACCTCAATTCCTGGATGCAGGGCCCGATAGCGCTGCAGGATGGCGGGCAACAGCTTGATCGATGAGGTCGGGCCGAACGAGCCGATGCGCAAAGTACCACGGCGCATGCCGCGTGCGTCGGCGGCTTCCTGGCGCAAGGTATTGGCCAACCCAAGCATGGCGCGGGCGCGCAGGAGCAACTGTTGGCCGATGTCGCTGAGTTCAACCACGGACTGGTGACGCTTGAGCAGCTCGACCCCCAGCTCCTGCTCCAGCGACTTGATGGCGTGGGACACCGCCGACTGGCCGATGCCCAGACGCGTCGCAGCAGCGGTGAAACCACGTAGCTCGGCGACCAGGGAGAAGATTTCGAGTTGGGTGAGGGTCATGAGGGATTGCTCATTTTACGATGACTTAATATGAACTGGATAATGAGGTATCCGGGTTGAATCGGATAGCGCCACAAGGTTGTGTACCTTGCTTTAATTGTCTGCGGTGACCCATGAAAACCCTCGAACAAGCCTTACCAACGCCCTCGGACCTGTCTGTTTACCTGAAGCTATCCATGGTCACCATGATCTGGGGCGGCACTTTCGTGGCTGGCAGGATCCTGTCCGATGCCTTGGCGCCCCTGCTGGCCGCCAGTCTGCGCTTCCTGCTGGCCAGTGTGGCGCTGTTGCTGTTCCTCTTCCTGGCAAGGATCCCGCTGGCCAGGCCTACGTTGAAACAGGGGGTGCAACTGGCGGTGCTGGGGTTCTTCGGCATCCTTTTCTACAACCTGTGTTTCTTCTACGGCTTGCACTACATCAATGCCTCGCGGGCCTCGCTGATCGTGGCCTTGAACCCGGCGGTGATCGGCCTGGCGTCCTGGTGGCTGTTCAAGGAGCGGTTAAGTCGGTTGAAAGTAGGCGCAATCGTGCTGTGCATCGGCGGCGCGGGGCTGGTCATCGTCAGTCGCGATCCTCTCTTGCTGGAGGCGTCCGCGCAGAGCTGGATCGGTGATCTGCTGATTTTCGGCTGCGTACTGGGGTGGGGCATTTATTCGCTGTTTTCCCGAAACCTGAATGAAAGCCTCGGCCCATTGCAAACGGTAACCTGGTCGATCCTGCTGGGCACGGTGATGTTGTGGCTGGTCTGTGCAGCCGGGGGGGAGGTTCACTTCGAAGCCCTGCGCGGGCTGGACATGAGGCAGTGGCTGAGCCTGCTTTATCTTGGCGTGTTGGGCTCGGCCCTGGCCTATATCGCCTGGTATGACGGTATTCGCCGGATCGGCGCAACCCGTTCCGGTGTATTCATCGCCCTCAACCCGCTGACGGCGGTCCTGCTGGGTGCGCTGCTATTGGACGAACGGCTCACGACCTTGATGTGCGTGGGCGGCGGGTTGATCCTGACCGGTATTTTCCTGTGCAACAGCCCCCTTGCGCGGGCGGCGAAAAAGCCGATTTGATAGAGGAGGCGGACAAATCCGGTTACGCTGTGTAGAATCGATTTACGCATATAAGAATAACGTCTTCTGGCAGCAGAAGCCTCGCCCGCAAAAGCCTTGGGTCGACAATGAAGATACTTGGGTTACAACTGATCTATGGCGATTTTCTCGCCCGCAGCGTTCGCGGTATCTCCTGCGCGCCACCGCGTGCCCTCAGCATGGCCAGCAACTAACGTTCCGTTAATTGATAAGCATGATGAGGCGCCGACATGGCAGATCTATACGAAAACCCGATGGGCCTGATGGGCTTTGAATTCATCGAATTCGCATCCCCTACACCCAATACCCTGGAGCCGATCTTCGAGATCATGGGCTTCACCAAGGTCGCCACGCACCGTTCCAAGGACGTGCACCTGTATCGTCAGGGCGCGATAAACCTGATCCTCAACAACGAACCCCACAGCGTGGCCTCGTACTTTGCGGCCGAGCATGGCCCGTCGGTATGCGGCATGGCGTTCCGGGTCAAGGATTCGCAGCTGGCCTACCGGCGTGCCCTGGAACTCGGTGCCCAGCCGATCCATATCGAAACCGGTCCGATGGAGCTGAACCTGCCGGCGATCAAGGGCATCGGTGGCGCGCCGCTTTACCTGATCGACCGTTTTGGCGAAGGCAGCTCGATCTATGACATCGACTTCGTGTTCCTCGAAGGCGTCGACCGTCATCCGGTGGGCGCGGGTCTGAAGATCATCGACCACCTGACCCACAACGTTTATCGAGGCCGCATGGCCTACTGGGCCGGCTTCTACGAGAAGCTGTTCAATTTCCGCGAGATCCGTTACTTCGACATCAAGGGCGAGTACACCGGCCTGACGTCCAAGGCCATGACCGCCCCGGACGGCATGATCCGTATACCGTTGAACGAAGAATCGTCCAAGGGCGCCGGGCAGATCGAAGAGTTCCTGATGCAGTTCAACGGCGAAGGCATCCAGCACGTAGCGTTCCTCACCGACGACCTGGTCAAGACCTGGGACGCGCTGAAGAAGATTGGCATGCGCTTCATGACCGCGCCGCCGGACACCTACTACGAAATGCTCGAAGGCCGTTTGCCGAACCACGGCGAGCCGGTGGATGAACTGCAATCGCGGGGTATCCTGCTGGACGGTTCTTCCAACCCGGACGACAAGCGCCTGCTGCTGCAGATCTTCTCGGAAACCCTGATGGGGCCGGTGTTCTTCGAATTCATCCAGCGCAAGGGCGACGATGGGTTTGGCGAAGGCAACTTCAAGGCGTTGTTCGAGTCCATCGAGCGTGACCAGGTGCGGCGTGGGGTGTTGGCGACTGAGTAACGGTAAACCCTGAATGTGGGAGCGGGCTTGCTCGCGAAGACGGAGTGTCAGTCATATCAATGGCGCCTGACACTCTGCTTTCGCGAGCAAGCCCGCTCCCACATGGGATCAGGGTAAACCTCAGGCTCGACGTCGCTGCCGCATCAGGTGCTTGAACCCTTCGAACACCAGCACCGCCACAGCCATCCAGATCGGGATATAGGTCAGCCATTCTCCGGCCTTGATGCTTTCGCCCAGCAACAACGCAACGACCAGCAGCAGCACCGGTTCGACGTAGCTCAACAACCCGAACAGGCCGAACGGCAACAGCCGGCTGGCGATGATGTAGGACACCAGCGCCGACGCGCTGATCACCCCGAGCACCGGGATCAGCAGCGACAGCCACGGGTACTGATCGAACACATTGAAGCCTTGTTCACCGCTCTGCACGAACCAGAGTGCTACGGGCAGCATCAGCGTCATGTCCAGCCAGAGCCCGCCCAGGTTATCGGTCTTGGTGCGTTTGCGCAGGACGAAGTAGATGGGATAACCGATCACCACCAGCAAGGTCGCCCAGGAAAAACCACCGACTTGATAGAACTCGTTGCACACGCCAAGGGTGGCGAAGAACACCGCGACTTTCTGCAGGTATGACAGGCGTTCGCCATAGACGATGCGCCCGGTCAGGACCATCGACAGCGGCAACAGAAAATATCCCAACGACACATCCAGGCTGTAGCCGTTGAGCGGCGCCCACATGAACAGCCAGACTTGCGCGCCCATCAGTGCCGAAGACACCATCGCGCCGATCAGCAATCGTGGGGTGGCGATCAGGCGCTGAACCAGCGCGGTGACCAGCTTCCATTCCCGCGCCACCAGCATGAACACCGTCATACAGGGCATCGTCAGCAGCATGCGCCAGCCAAAAATCTCCACGCCGGTCAGCGGTGCGAGCAGCGAGGTGTAGTAATACATGACGGCGAACAGCGCGGAGGCCGAAACCGATAGGGCGATGCCTTTGGACACTGAAGCCTCTTTCAAGGATTGAAGTTCGACGGGAAGGAGCTTGCTTGTGGCGAGGGAGCTTGCTCCCGCTCGATTGCGTAGCAATCGCAAACAACGGGCCCGCTACGCGGTCCAGCGGGAACAAGCTCCCTCGCCACAGAAGGCTTTCATTTCACTGATTGGTTATGACGTACGCGGCACACGCCCCGACACGAAATGCCCCACATCGTTGAACCCCGGTGTCGACGCATGCCCCGGCGTCACCAGCGAATCGATGAAGGCTTCGTCCTCGGCGGTGATCGTCACGGCTTGCGCCTTGGTGTAGCCATCCCATTGCTCCTCGGTGCGCGGCCCGACGATGGCAGAGGTGACGGCGCGGTTGTTCAGCACCCAGGCGATGGCGAACTCGACGATACCCACGCCCCGTTCCCGGGTGTACTGCTGGATCTGCTGGGCAATGCGCAGGGACTCGACCCGCCATTCGGTTTCCAGGATGCGTTTGTCCTGGCGACCGGCGCGGCTGTTGGCGTCCGGCGCGACGTCCGGCGCATATTTGCCGCTGAGCACGCCCCGGGCAAGGGGGCTGAAGGGTACCACGCCAAGGCCATAGTTCTGGGCGGCGGTGATCTGCTCGGTTTCCGCCTGGCGATTGACGATGTTGTAAAGCGGCTGGCTGATCACCGGCCGGTCGATGCCCAGGCTGTCGGCGATGCGGATCACTTCGGCGATGCGCCAGCCACGGTAGTTCGACAGGCCCCAATAGCGGATCTTGCCTTGGCGGATCAGGTCGCCGATGGCCGACACGGTGACGTGCAGCGGGGTGTTGTGGTCTTCGCGATGCAGGTAGTAGATGTCCAGGTAATCGGTGCCCAGCCGGGTGAGGCTGGCCTCGATCCCATTGAACAGATGCTTGCGGCTCAGGCCGCTGCGGTTGGGCACGCCATCCGCCGGGCCGAAGCCGACCTTGGTGGCGAGCACCCATTCCTGGCGGCGACTGGCAATCGCCTCGCCGACGATTTCTTCGGAGCGGCCATTGGTGTAGACGTCCGCCGTGTCGATGAAGTTGATGCCCTGGTCCCAGGCCTTGTCGATGATCCGCAACGAATCCTCGGTGCTGGTCTGTTCGCCGAACATCATCGTGCCCAGGGTCAATGTCGAAACTTGTAACCCGGAGTGACCCAACGTGCGGTAGCTCATGACAAGATCCTTTTTATCGATGGGAAAGGCTCAATCAAACCCCAGAACCACCGTATGGATCAAACAGATTTATCAAACACCCTGACCCCACAATGGATTTTGGGTGTACGCATCGGCATTTGTGAAATTGAACAATAATCCCAGGTGTCTTTTGTGCCGCAGACCGGCGCCACGTCTGCGGTCAGCTGGCAGCATGCTGAGCATCGGAACCGGAGACCAAAATGAAAATAATCATCGCCCCCGACTCGTTCAAGGACAGCCTCAGCGCTCAGGGCGTCGCCGATGCCATCGCCGCCGGGCTGGGTGAGGTCTGGCCGGATGCGCAGTTGATCAAATGCCCGATGGCCGATGGCGGCGAGGGGACGGTGGAGTCGGTGCTGGCCGCGTGCAACGGCGAATGGCGTCATACCTGCGTCCGGGGGCCCTTGGGTGCCGCGGTCGAGGCGCGTTGGGGCTGGTTGGCCGACAGCCGCACGGCGATCATTGAAATGGCCGAGGCCAGTGGCTTGCAGCTGGTGCCGCCGGGGCAACGGGATGCTTGTACCAGCAGCACCTACGGCACTGGCGAGTTGATTCGCGCGGCCCTGGATGAAGGGGCCGGGCGGGTGATCCTGGCGATCGGCGGCAGTGCCACCAACGATGCCGGCGCGGGTGCCCTGCAAGCGCTGGGCGTGGCGTTGCTGAATGAACATGGGCAACCGCTGCCACCCGGCGGCCTGGCCCTGGCAAACCTGTCGCGCATTGACCTGAGTGGCCTGGACCCGCGTCTGGCTGGCGTGAGTGTCGAGATTGCCGCCGATGTCGACAATCCCCTGTGCGGGTCCCACGGCGCTTCAGTGATTTTCGGTCCCCAGAAAGGCGCCTCCGCGCAGCAGGTTCAGCAACTGGACCAGGCCCTGGCGCACTTCGCCGGACAGTGCGCCCAAGTGTTGAGCCGCGATGTCAGGGACGAACCGGGCAGCGGCGCCGCCGGCGGCCTGGGGTTCGCGGCCAAGGCGTTTCTGGGAGCGCAGTTTCGGACTGGGGTGGACGTCGTCGCCCAACTGACGGGTTTGGCCGATGCGATCAAGGACGCCGACCTGGTGATTACCGGGGAAGGCCGCTTCGACGCCCAGACCCTGCGGGGCAAGACGCCGTTTGGCGTGGCCCGGGTTGCACGCCGTCATGGCGTACCGGTGGTGGTCATTGCCGGCACGTTGGGGGAGGGGTACCAGGCGCTGTATGAGCACGGCATCGATGCCGCCTTCGCACTGGTCAGCGGGCCGATGACGCTGCAGCAGGCCTGTGCCGACGCACCACGCTTGCTGCGCGAACGAGCCCGGGACATTGCCCGGCTCTGGCGAGTTGCAAACCGATAACCGGCCAACTGTGGCGAGGGAGCTTGCTCCCGCTGGGCTGCGCAGCAGACCCTTGGTCTATCGAATCGATCGCGATGGCAGATCGATTCTTGGGGCCGCTGCGCGACCCAACGGGAGCAAGCTCCCTCGCCACAGCAGGCTCCCTTGCCACGATTTTTTGACACATCATGAAATATATTTCACCGGCCCCCTAAAAGAAGGCTCAAGCCCAGCCGATAAGGGGTTAAGCGTGCCCATAACGTTTTCAATCGATACGCTGCCCGGCATGGACGCTCGACCCCATCACCCGAGGTCCTACCATGTCATTACGTAGCCTGAATATCGCTCCCCGGGCCTTTCTCGGCTTTGCCTTCATTGCCTTGCTAGTGATCGCCCTCGGTGTATTTGCCGCCAATCGCATGTCCGTCATCCGCCAGGCCTCGATTGACATGGAGCAGACCCAAGTCCCCAGTGTCGGCTACCTGGCCAACGTACTGGAGAACGTGCTGCGCATGCGCATTCTTTCGTTCCGGATCCTGGTCAACCGGGACCCGGCCAGTCTCGCGGAGGCCGAGACCCGCATCGGTGTGCTGGTAGAAAAGCTGCAGAAGGCCAACGGCAGCTACGCCAAGCTGCCGCCCGCTGCGCAGGAGATCGAGCTCTACAAAACCTTTTCGGCGACCCTCGATAAATACCTGCAAGCCCAGAAGGAAATGCTGGAGCTGTCGCGCCAGGACAAGGTCGATTTATTGCGCACCCTCATCAATACGCGGATCAAGGAAGGCACCGACCTGATGGGCGAGCAGCTCAACAAGCTCATCGCGATCAACGTGACCGGCGCCGGCGAAGCCTCGGCCGTGGCGGGTGAGCACTATGACAGTGCGATCACCGGCATCATCGTCGTCTCGGTGGCCGCCGCGCTGGCTACCGTGGTGCTGGCGCTGCTCCTGACTCGCAGCATCGTTACACCGTTGAACCGCGCGTTGGAGGCGGCACGGGTCATCGCCGGCGGTAACCTGGTCCAGGCTATTGAAATCGATGGCAAGGATGAACCGGCTCGTTTGCTCCAGGCACTGGCCGACATGCAAGGCAGCCTGCGCAAGACCATCGAGCAGATCGCCGGTTCCGCCACACAATTGGGCGCGGCCGCCGAGGAGCTGAGTGCGGTGACCCAGGAATCTTCCCGTGGCCTGCAACGCCAGCACAATGAAATCGAACAGGCCGCGACCGCCGTCAATGAGATGACCGCCGCCGTGGAAGAGGTTGCCCGCAACGCCGTGTCGACCTCCGAAGCGTCGAACCAGTCGACCCAGGCCGCACAGGAAGGTCGCAGCCGGGTGGTGGAGACCGTCGAGGCGATCCAGACCATGACCCACGATGTGCAAGCCACCGCCACCATGGTCGAGGGCCTGGCCGTTCAGGGGCGCGACATTGGCAAGGTGCTGGACGTGATCCGTGCCATCGCCGAACAAACCAACCTGCTGGCGCTCAACGCCGCCATCGAGGCGGCCCGCGCGGGGGAGGCCGGACGCGGTTTCGCTGTGGTGGCCGATGAAGTCCGGGCCCTGGCCCATCGCACCGCGCAATCGACCCAGGAAATCGAAAAGATGGTCGCCGGCATCCAGAACAGCACCGGCGAGGCGGTGCAATCGATGCAGCAGAGCAACCAGCGCACCCAGAGCACCCTGGAACTGGCCCGTGCCGCCGGCGTCGCCCTGGAACAGATCACCCAGTCGATCCATCAGATCAACGAACGTAACCTGGTCATCGCCAGTGCCTCGGAAGAACAGGCCCAGGTGTCCCGAGAGGTGGACCGTAACCTGGTGAACATTCGTGACCTGGCGACGCAGTCGGCCTCGGGCGCGCAACAGACGAGCGACGCGACCCACGAACTGTCGCGCCTGGCGGTGGGTTTGAATGCGATGGTGGCGCGGTTTGTGATTTGAGATAGGGTTGAGGCTGGACACCGCATAAACCAGGAGCCGTACATGCGCTATTCAGCCTTGACCCAACGCATCACTGGCGAGGGGGCTGCCGCGTGGCAGATCCACGACCGGGCACTGGCCATGCGTGAACAGGGCAGGGACGTGTTGTTGCTGTCGGTGGGCGATCCGGATTTCGACACGCCGCGGGCCATCGTCGATGCTGCGGTGAGCAGCCTACGGGCCGGGGATACTCACTATTGCGACGTGCGCGGCCTTTACGGTCTGCGCGCCAGCATCGCGACCCGTCATCGTTGGCGTAGCGGCCAGCCGGTCGGGGCTGAGCACGTCACGGTACTGCCGGGCGCGCAATGCGCGGTGTATGCGGTCGCGCAATGCCTGCTCGACCCTGGCGACGAAGTCATCGTGGCCGAGCCGATGTACGTCACCTACGAAGCGGTGTTCGGCGCCTGCGGCGCGAAAGTGATACCGGTGGCGGTACGCCCGGAGAATGCGTTCCGGGTCGAACCGACCGATGTCGCCCGCCTGATCACCCCAAAGACCCGAGCCCTGCTGCTCAACAGCCCCAACAACCCCTCCGGCGCGAGCCTGCGATTGCCCACCTGGCAGGCGCTGGCGCAACTGTGCATCGAGCATGACGTGTGGCTGATCAGTGACGAGGTCTACAGCGACCTGTTGTACGAAGGCGAGCACATCAGCCCGGCCAGCCTGCCGGGCATGGCCGACCGCACCGCGACCATCAACAGCCTGTCCAAATCCCACGCCATGACCGGTTGGCGCATCGGCTGGGTCATCGGCCCAGAGCCCTTGGCCGAACACCTGGCGAACCTGTCGCTGTGCATGCTGTTCGGCCTGCCGGAGTTCGTGCAACGGGCGGCCCAGGTGGCACTGGAGGAAGAGCTGCCTGAAGTGGCGTCCATGCAAGATGAGTATCGCCAGCGCCGGGACCTGGTGTGCGCCATGCTGGATGATTGCCCGGGGCTTACCCCGCTGCGGCCCAACGGTGGCATGTTCGTGATGGTGGACGTGCGCCGGACGGGACTCGATGCCCAGGCGTTTGCCGAGCGGCTGTTGGACGGGTATGGCGTGTCGGTGCTAGCGGGGGAGGCGTTCGGGCCCAGTGCGGCGGGGCATATACGGATCGGGTTGGTGGTTGATCAGGAGAAGTTAGCCCAGGCGTGCCAGCGGATTGCGTTGTGTGCAGCAGAGTTGCTGCCGGTGCAGTGGGCTTAAGGGGTTGTATTCCGGTCTTCGAAATATTCATCTACGCAGCGTGAGTCTATATCCAAGCGCTTTCGTGCCTTTGATCCATACGACCATTCGCTCAAATCATCCAAACATCGTGCAGGTATATTCTGGACGTGTCGCTCCGTCAAATCCGATAAACGGTATCCAGACCTGTCAGATATACCAGTAGGCAATCTGGTATGTCCGAGGCCTAATTGCATCGAAGATTTCTCTAGATAACGTGTGCCTAAAGCACTTTCTCCGGAGCGAATACGTGATGCCACAACCCAACGAGCAAATCACTGCGCTACCTTTGCGTATAGACGGAGTCGACGATCAGGATCCGGAGGGTTGGATACCGCTTGAACAACTGACTAACGGAACGATCGGAAGAATACCGCGTTGGGCAGACTTTCCTGACACTACCGGGCAGTATACGGATCTTTTTGTATATTGGGCGCAGCCTAACGACAGAGAGATTTATCAACGCAGATATCTCCCCGCCGACGACAGGCCGGAGTTTACGTTTCCGATAAGTCCTCAGGATATGAGCGTAGACGGTATCGCTTATATTCATTATCTGTTGATCAAGCATGACGGTAATAAAGACCCCTCACCGAAACGCAAACTGACTATTGACCATACACCTGCGCCTACGTTGACGGCGCCTAAGTTCCCTGATAGCAACTTATGGGGGTATCTGAACTGCAGTTCGCCAGTTCCGATCTGGGAAAAGGTAAGAGTAGAGATATTGCCGGAATCTATTTTTCGTGGACAGGATGAATGTGTTCTTCAGTGGCAGGGTTTCGACACATTAAACGGCAGCCCCCCGGCTTTGACACCTGTTTACGAGTTTCGCAAAACGTTAAGCGATAGCGAGGCGATCAATGGATTTATCATGGAAATTCCATTTGTACCCTATGTAAGGCCCATGGTGGATTCCGATTCCGGAGTTGCTCAATATACGATTTATCGAAATGGTATTCCTAAAGGCAGGTCAGGAAAGGGCCTCGTCAAGATTGATCGCATAATACCTGGGGAAGAACAGCCTTGTGGGGGATTTGCCTGAGGAATGGAGTTCCAGATGGCCTGATCAATAAATATCTTGGAGAATCAAAATGACCAGTAAAAGCATAAACGTTAATGGTGAAGTGTTGACGCTGCGGCAAATCGCAGACCGTTCTCGGGCGGCGTTACGCTCCTCGACGTCTGATTCGGGCATCCTGCTGGACCCTCCAATCATTGTCGGACAGATAGTAGATGATTTGATCCCCAAAACGATCCTTGACTCAGGGACGATGACTCTTCGATTTAAATCCAGTGATATCCCCGATCCGGATGATGCTGATATATGGAGACTGGTTCTACATAAAGGAGGCGTAGAAACGGAGCTCGATGAGCAGCCTTTCGGTCTCGTTGCCACTCGCCCCGCGACGCTTGACATCCCGGTGCCAACCGCGGGGCTTGTGGACGATGACACCACTAAAGCTTCAACTACCTACGAATTCGAGCTGGTAGTTATTTGGGGGCCGAATGGTAACTGGGACCCGCTGGAGTTCGTCCCTGCTGAAATTGACCGGTTCGCACCTGAGCATGAGAAAACAGGTTTGAGACTGAAACCGGAAGCGGCTGTGCTGGTGAATTTGCCAGCTGGGGCGGTCATCGACGATGATTGGCTCGATAACAATACAGCCCTCGAATTAACCATTAACACGGGCTATGAGTTTCATCGCGAGGACGACCGCGTTGAGGTTTACGTGGGGCCGAATTATGGCTCGGGCACACCGATACATACACAATTGCTTACGTCACCTGGCGAAGTGTCGATTCCAAAGGCTGCTCTCCCTCAAATGGATGGTCAGCATTATGTTTGGTATGTGTTGTTCGATGTGGTGGGAAATGAAAGTGAGCCCGCACTTCCTAGACCACTCATTGTTCGGCGTCGTCCGCGACCACAACTTATTGATTGTTTTATTCCTAAAGGACAATTGCCAGATGTCATAGATCTGGAGGACCTGGAGAGTGACGTATTTCTAGAGGTGCCCTATACCACTAATGGACAGGAGACTGATCGGATCATCCCGAAAATCAGTAACGCCAATGGTAATACGGTAATCCCCTTAACGGGGCAGTTGCTGGGAGAGGAAACCCCTAATAAGACTCTTAAATTTCTCGTGGCTATTAATAGGTTAATTGCGCTTTGGGGGAATTCTACCGCAGAATTACCCATCACTGCTGAATATGATTTTTCACGTGGGACTGAAGCTTTGGTTCCTTCCAACCCCACACCATCGGCTCTTGATTTTACCTACCGTGGGCCTATCAATCCGATTTTTCCCGGGCTGGAAAACCCTAATATGACGAAGGTCAAGGTTGTAGCGGTAGGTGGTTCCGGCACGGAAAACCATATTACTGCAGATGACCGTGGAAAGCCGGCGGACATTAGTACGCCGATGATTGAGGCACCTACTACTTGGGTGCCGATTGGCGATGAGATCGCCAAGTTATGGTTTAACGGTGTGGAAGTCCACAGTGAACAATTAGCTGCCGGTACGGTGCCGTTGTTAACGTTTGAGATGCTTGCCAGTGTTATTGATAATGCCGGGACCGGTAAAAAAATAGCCTATTGGACAATTGAGGAGGACGGTGGCCGCAACAGAATGAGGTCGCTGCCTACCGAGGTGCAGGTAGATGCCGTTCGGATCAATTTGCCTCCACCCAGAGTCAGGTTGTATGGCTCGGGCAATTTTGTTTCATGTGCTTCCTTGATAAGAAATACCTGGGAGCTGCCTGTTACTGTTGATATCGATCCGACTCATATGCCGGCTAATACGGTGGTTACTCTGAAGTCCGTTGGGACAACCGATGCTGCGGGGCTCATTCCCATCGATGGGACTGACTATACGGGTACTTACACGATTACAGGCTCGGAGACGGGCGCGATTTTTGTAAAAAATATAGAACCTTATTTGTCGAAAATTAAGCCTATCCAGCCGCCACATAGCTCTGGCCTGCCGAATGGTTTCATAAAAATATGGTATGAGGTCACCATTGGCGGGGTGTTGACGCCTTCTGCTGAATTTTTGAATGAGGTTTCTTTGCTGAATACCAGCTATAACTATTGTGAGGGGACGCCTACAAAATAATTGGCAGTGTCCAATGTCGGGGAACTATCGGGTTTTCCCGGCATTGGCGTTGGCTGATATGAGGAAAAATCCCTGTGCGTGATCGGATTAGTCCTACATCAATTTGTGACGTATATCTGTAATTTGTCGGCCGTCTGGGTGAGGGGTCTATCGCTCGCTAAATAAACTTCATCAATTTTATCTGATGACAAATTGTGGGTAGTTCTACTATGCGATCAATAAAGTACGCTGGAATGACACCGGCAATGGCGTTATGGCTGAGGGGTTCGTCTCTGTCCTTATCGTTGTTGCTGGTTGAGCCAACGCTGGCTGGAACATTAGTCGGTCAAAGCCAGACCATCACCAACGGTGACCCCGTGGAAACATGGTCGCTCTCGCAGAACTCCACATTGAACGTTAACGGCGCGCAAACCCTAGGTATCCTTGCCTCACAATCCACATTGAATACCAGTGGAGCCACGACTGGACGAATTATTGGTAGACAGGGTGCATCAATAAATCTTTCTAACACGACGGTTACTGGTGGAAATGTACTTGCTGGACTGGAACTCGCCGACAGTGACGCCACCATCAATGGCAGCACCGTCACCGGAAATCAGCTGGGTTTAACGGCCTTGCATGTTGTCGGTACCACGATCGGCTCAACAGTAACGGCCACTAATAGCACCATTACAGGTGTTACAGGCGGTGCCCGCGCGACGGCTTTCAGTGTCCTGGATTTCTCAAATTCGATCGTCGAGGGTACGGGGGCTACGAGTTTCGGTATTTCACTGTTGAGCAGCACAGCCTCTGCCAGCAATGGCACGCGCATTATCGGTGGTCAGAATGGCGTCATATTGGGGCTTGAAACTGGCGTATCCGAAGTCAATAAGCTGACGCTGGATCAGTCTAGCGTCGAGGGTAGGAACGGTTCCGCTATTGTTGTCGATTATGCGGGCACTTCAGCAGCGGTTTCGCAGATAGATGTGCTCAACGGATCGACGCTGACCGGTAGCAACGGGACGATTCTCGAAGTACGAGGTGCCGGTAATGCAGCGATGAATGTCGAGCGCAGCAATCTGACAGGTAATGTCCAGGTGGCTGGCGACGGTGTTGCCGCGCTAGCTTTCACTCAGGCTTCATTGACCGGTGATGTGCGCGCTGACGCAGGCGGCACCGCTACGGTGGCGTTGCTGCAAGGTTCGCAGATGACTGGTGTCATGGATAACGTGGCCACGGCCAGCATCGACCAGTCGAGTTGGGTCATGACGGGTGATAGCCAGGTCGGTGACTTGGTCCTCACCGGCGGCACGGTAAGATTCGGCGCCGATAACGCCTTCTATCGATTGAATGTGGAAAGTTTGTCCGGTAACGGCCTGTTCGAAATCGGCACAGATTTCGCGACTAATCAGACCGATTTCCTTAATGTCACGGGCACAGCAACGGGCAGCCATCAAATCATGATTGCCAGCAGCGGCGTTGACCCGGCCAGTGGTCAGCCGATCCAGGTGGTTCACACCGGAGGAGGAGACGCTACTTTCGCCCTGGCAAACGCCGATGGCGCGGTTGATCTGGGCACCTATTCCTATGGATTGAAGCAGAGTGATACTGGTAACGACTGGTTCCTTGACCCCACGGCCCGTACGGTCAGCCCTTCGACCCGTGCCGTTATGGCGTTGTTCAATACCGCGCCGACGGTTTGGTACGGTGAGTTGAGTCCATTGCGTAGTCGAATGGGGGAATTACGCTTCAATTCACAAAAGTCCGGCGCATGGCTCAGGGCCTATGGCAACAAGTACAACGTGTCTGATAGTTACGGGGGGGGATACCGCCAAGCTCAACAAGGCTTCGCGCTGGGTGCCGATGCACCTCTGCCGTTGGGCGACGGGCAATGGCTGCTGGGTGTGATGGCAGGGCACAGTACCTCGGATCTGGATTTGCATCGCGGTACTTCTGGCACGATCAAAAGCTATTACATTGGTACCTACCTGACCTGGATGGATGAGGACAGTGGTTACTACGTCGACAGCGTACTTAAACTCAACCGCTTCCAGAACGATGCCAAGGTCGGCATGAGCGATGGTAAACGGTCCAAGGGTGATTACGACAACAGTGGCCTTGGCGGTTCGGTGGAAGTCGGTCGCAATATCAAACTGAACGATGGTTATTTCATCGAGCCGTTTACCCAGTGGTCCGCGGTGGCTATTCAGGGTAAGGACTACCATCTTGACAACGGTTTGCAGGCCGAGGGTGATCGTACTTATTCGTTGCTCGGCAAGGCCGGCGTGACGGTGGGGCGTGATATGCAATTGGACAATGGCGCGACAGTACAACCCTATGTGCGTGCGGCATTGGCCCATGAGTTCGCCAAAAACAACGAAGTGAAGGTCAACAATAACGTGTTCAATAACGACCTGTCGGGATCACGCGCCGAATTGGGTGCTGGTATTGCCGTCAATCTGTCCCAGCGCTGGCAGGCACACGCTGAGGTTGAATATATGAACGGTAAAGGTATTGAGATGCCCATAGGTGGTACCGTCGGCGTGCAATTCAAATGGTGAGTCGTCCAGATCGGTAATCGACTGAAGACAAAGAAAAAGCCCTGATCGAAAGATCAGGGCTTTTTTACGCTTGGTTACCAACTGAGTTCTGTGTCGAAGAGGCCGGTGCATAGATAGCTATCGTTTCCTTGAGCTTTGTCGATATACGCCGTGAATGATCCAGTGAAGCGCATATCAGCGCCCATTGTGTACTGAATGGAGCCTCTTCTGGCTTTTTGCAGTGTAGGACTGTTTGGATCTGCATAATTGTTGTAGATCAAGCTGACGTGCTCGTCATTATCCGTAATGACGCCATCCGTTTCCTCTTTGATGTCTTTTGAGAAAGTGATCGTGAAGGTTCTTGGCAGGCCATTCTTCCATTCCGTTGCTACCACCACCCACACTTCACCCCGATTGGGAGTGGTAGAACTTTTTAGTGTGGTTATGGCTGCGTTGAAGTTTGAATTGTCTTCAAGATTGGCAGTGAAGTTGACTTCGCTCGCAAGGGCTTCTTGATCCAGTTTCGTGGCTGCTCTGCTCATGAGTAAAAGCTCCGTAAATGATCGACGGGAGATCCAGCGGGCATCCTGCGATGTCATATGCATGGAGCGTTTATCTAAGCCCTATGTGCATGCTCTGTATACTGTCAGAGCTGACAACTATACAGGGCGGCGTTTTTGTGATTGATAACAATGCTACGAATTTTGATGGGTACAGAGGTGTGTCAAACGTCCTTACCGGTATTTAAGCACCAACCTCATCACCCCCACAAAAAACACCGGCACAAACACCACCGCCAACGT
Source organism: Pseudomonas sp. SJZ074 (assembly GCF_007828215.1). Classification (GTDB taxonomy): domain Bacteria; phylum Pseudomonadota; class Gammaproteobacteria; order Pseudomonadales; family Pseudomonadaceae; genus Aquipseudomonas. The sequence goes on from NZ_VIUE01000017.1 coordinate 119,426, forward strand.
TGCACTGATCATCCCGCCAATCACCCCGGTCCCGATGGCCTGCTGGCTCGCCGAACTGGCTCCCGTGGCGATCGCCAGGGGCACCACGCCGAGAATGAACGCCAGGGAGGTCATGATGATCGGCCGCAGGCGCAGGCGTGCGGCCTGGAGGGTGGCGTCGATCAGGTCATGGCCTTCGTCGTAGAGACTCTTGGCGAACTCGATGATCAGGATCGCATTCTTGGCCGAGAGGCCGATGATGGTCACCAGGCCGACCTTGAAGAACACGTCGTTGGGCATGCCCCGCAGTGACACCGCCAGCACCGCGCCGAGTACCCCCAGCGGCACCACCAGCAGCACCGAGGCAGGAATCGACCAGCTCTCGTACAGCGCCGCCAGGCACAGGAACACCACCAGCAGCGACAGGCCCAGCAGGATCGGCGCCTGGCTGCCGGACAGGCGTTCCTGCAACGATAACCCGGTCCATTCCTGGCCCAACCCGGCTGGTCCCTGGGCCACCAGCCGTTCGATTTCCGCCATGGCCTGGCCGGTGCTGTAGCCCGGTGCCGGTTCGCCGGAAATGCTGATGGCCGGGTAGCCATTGTAGCGGGTCAGTTGCGTCGGGCCCTGGGTCCACTTGGCCTGGACGAAGGCCGACAGCGGCACCATTTTCCCGGCATCGTTGCGCACATGGATCTTCAGCAGATCGGCCACCTGGCTGCGCTGGTCGCCTTCGGCCTGGACCACCACCCGCTGCATGCGCCCCTGGTTGGGGAAATCGTTGATGTAGCTTGAACCCACGGCGGTCGCCAGTACGTTGCCGACGTCGGCGAAAGATACCCCCAGGGCATTGGCCTGCTTGCGGTCGACTTCCAGTTGCACCTGCGGCGCTTCGGCCAGGGCGCTCTCGCGCACGTTGATCAGCAGCGGGCTCTTTTCGGCGGCGGCAAGCAATGCGTCGCGGGCCTGCATCAGCGTGGCATGGCCGAGACCGCCGCGATCCTGCAATCGGAACTCGAAGCCGCTGGACGTCCCCAGGCCATCCACCGGGGGTGGCAATACGGCGAAGGCCATGGCGTCCTTTATCCCGCCGAAGGCCTGGTTGGCGCGCTCGGCTATGGCACTGGCCGAGTCGTCGCTGCCACGTTCCGACCAGTCCTTGAGGGTGGTGAACGCCAACGCTGCGTTCTGCCCGCTGCCGGAAAAACTGAAGCCCAGGATCACCGTGCTGTCCCCCACACCCGGCTCGCCGGCGTTGTGGGCTTCGATCTGCTCGACCACTTGCACTGTACGGTTCTTGCTCGCGCCGGGCGGCAGTTGGATGTCGGTGATGGTGTAGCCCTGGTCTTCCACCGGCAGGAACGAGGAGGGCAGGCGACTGAACAACAGGCCCATGCCCACCAGCAGCACGCCGTAGATCAGCAGGTAGCGACCGGTACGCTTGAGGGCATAGGCGACCCAGCCTTGATAGCGCTCGCCCAGTCGATCGAAGCGGCGATTGAACCCGCCAAAGAAGCCGCCCTTGGCGTGATGCTCGCCCTGGACGATGGGCTTGAGCAAGGTGGCGCACAGCGCAGGTGTCAGGCTCAGGGCCAGGAATGCCGAGAACAGGATCGACGTGGCCATGGACAGCGAGAATTGCCGATAGATGACACCGACGGATCCGGGCATGAACGCCATCGGAATGAACACTGCCACCAAGACCAGGGTGATGCCGATGATGGCCCCGGTGATCTGCTGCATCGCCTTGCGCGTCGCGTCCTTGGGCGACAGCCCTTCGCTGGCCATGATCCGTTCGACGTTCTCCACCACGACAATGGCGTCGTCCACCAGGATGCCGATGGCCAGCACCATGCCGAACATGGTCAGCACGTTGATGGAAAAGCCCAGGGCAAGCATGATGGCGAACGTGCCCATCAGCGCCACCGGCACCACCAGGGTCGGGATCAGGGTGTAGCGGATGTTCTGCAGGAACAGGAACATCACGGCGAACACCAGCAGCATGGCCTCGCCCAGGGTATAGATCACTTTGGTGATGGAGACCTTGACGAATGGCGAGGTGTCGTAGGGGATCTTGTACTCCACGCCGGCCGGGAAGTAGCGCGCCAGTTCGTCCATTTTCGCCCGTACCAGGGTCGCCGTATTCAGGGCATTGGCCCCCGGCGATAGCTGCACGCCGACCGCCGTGGAGGGCTTGCCGTTGAGGCGCGTGGAAAACTGATACTCCTGGCTGCCGACTTCCACCCGTGCCACGTCGCCGATGCGCACCGTGGAGCCGTCGGGGTTGGCCTTGAGTACGATGTCGGCGAACTCTTCCGGCGTCGACAACTGGCCCTTGACCAGGATGGTCGCGGTGATTTCCTGGTTACCGCGGCTCGGCAGGTCACCAATGCTGCCCGCTGAAACCTGGGCGTTCTGCGCCTGGACGGCAGCGTTCACATCGGCCGGGGTCAGGCTGAAGCTGAGCAGCTTCTGCGGATCGATCCAGATTCGCATGGCCCGTTCGGCGCCGTACAACTGCGCCTTGCCGACACCGTCCAGGCGCTTGATTTCGTTCATCACGTTGCGTGCCAGGTAGTCGCTGAGGGCAACGTCGTCGAGCTTGCCGTCATTGGACGTGAGGGTGATCAGCAGTAGGAAGCCGGCCGAGACCTTATCCACTTGCAAGCCTTGCTGGGTGACCGCCTGGGGCAGGCGCGACTCCACCGCCTTGAGACGGTTCTGCACGTCGACCTGAGCCAGTTCCGGATTGGTGCCGGGCTTGAAGGTCGCGGTGATGGTGGCGCTGCCCAGGCTGCTCTGGGAACCGAAGTACAGCAGGTTGTCGGCACCGTTGAGTTCTTCCTCGATCAGGCTGACGACACTCTGGTCCACGGTTTGCGCCGAGGCACCGGGGTACACCGCGTAGATTTCGATCTGCGGTGGCGCGACGTCCGGGTACTGGGCCACCGGCAATTGCGGGATCGCCAGCACACCGGCCAGCAGGATGAACAGCGCGACCACCCAGGCGAATACCGGACGGTCGATAAAGAACTGCGGCATGGGAAATGTCCTGCTTACTGACCAGAGGCAAGTGGAAGAGGGGAGTTGTCGATCTGGACTTTTTCACCGGGGCGGGCATGTTGCAGGCCTTCGACGACGATGCGGTCGCCCGGCTTCAGGCCGTGGGTAACGATCCAGCGGTTGTCCTGTACGCTGCCCAGTTCCACCGGTTGCAGGCTGACTTGCTGCTCGGCGTCGACCAGCAGCACCTGGGCTGTGCCTGCGCTGTCACGCTGGATGGCCCGTTGCGGCACGCTGATGCCCTGGCGGTCGAAGGCCTGCTCCAGGCGCACGCGCACGAAGCTGCCAGGCAGCAGGTCGAGATCAGGGTTGGGGAACTCACTGCGCAGGGTGATCTGGCCGGTGCCCGGGTCGACGCTGATGTCGGTGAACAACAACTTGCCCGGCAGTGGATAGAGGCTGCCGTCGTCCTGGATCAACGTGACCTTGGCCTGGTCCTGGCCAACCTGCTGCAACTGGCCGGCGCGCAGGGCCCGGCGCAGTTCGTTGAGTTCGCGGGTCGATTGGGTGAGGTCGGCGTGGATCGGGTTCAGTTGCTGGATAAGCGCCAGCGGCGTGGTTTCGTTCTGCCCCACCAGCGCGCCCTCGGTGACCAGCGCCCGGCCGATGCGTCCGGCAATCGGCGCGGTGACCGTGGCATAACCCAGGTTCAACCGGGCCCGCTCGACGGCTGCCTGACTGGCGGCGACGTCGGCGGCGGTCTGGCGGGCGGCGGCGCGGGCGTTGTCGTAGTCCTGGGCGCTGATGGCGTTGTCTTCGATCAATCGTGCGTAGCGCTGTGCCTGCAAGCGCGCCTGGAACGCGTTGGCCTCGGCCTTGCGCAACGCCGCCTCGGCGCTGTCCAGGTCGGCCTTGAACGGCGCCGGGTCGATGCGGAACAGCACATCACCTTTCTTCACATCACTGCCTTCGCGGTAGACCCGCTGCAAGACCACGCCGGGCACTCGTGCACGGACTTCGGCGATGCGCGGCGCGGCGATACGTCCGCTCAATTCGCTGCTGATGGACAGTGGCCGAGCTTCGACGGTTTCGATGGCAACGGTGGGGCGCGGCGCTTCGTCCGTGGGCGGCGAGGCCTTGTCGCAGGCGCTCAACGACAGTACCCCGAGCAACAGGCCCAGGGTGGCGAAAGAGTTCTTTGGCATGGTGCTTCCCCAATGATGAACATCGCCATGCTACGGGGGACGGTGGGGCACAGCGGTAAAGCTTTGTAGGGGGTGTGTGAAATTGTGTAAGGGGTTTGCTCGGGGACGGGCGGGGGCGTATATCCTTGGCAGCTGGATTTTCAGGTGACTGTACTGACGCCTTCGCGGGCAAGCTGAACTGGCTTAATGATCCCGGACACCTCTTAAGGGCGATATGATTCGCCCCATCAGGAGGATCCATGCAAGAGCGAAAGACCTACACCCGCGA
>NZ_VIUE01000018.1 GCF_007828215.1 Pseudomonas sp. SJZ074
GGATACGGTCTTCGTATGAATACATGAACTACCTCCAGGTAGTCCAAGATTTCCGCCGCATCCCCGGTGGGTCAGTTTTCAATCAGCGCCGACAGCAAGTGCGCTGGATCGTAATTCCCAGCCTCTAGTCGGTAAGCGCACTGGAAGCGTAGATCCCTGCCGCAAAATCCTACACAAACCTCGGAAACCATCACCTTGCCGCGCCAGCAGAACGAATCCTATAGTCCTTCCGTTGCCCAGTGGCGATTCGGGTTTGGCGACTCGATGGAATGAAGTAAACCTTTTCCATTGAATTGAGGTGCTACCCATGAATCGATACATGCCCATCACCGGCATCGACCTTATCCCTGCAACGCTGCTCATCGACACCGAAGCGCCCCTCGACGTCCTCTTCGAAACAGCCGATTACCGCATTCGCACCGTTACCCAGGTTCTGGAAAATATTGCGTTTCGCTCGGATATCAGTTCGGACACCGTAGTGCTCGCCGACTTTTGCAAACTCCTCACGACGTCGCTACGCGATGGGTGTGACGTGATGGATGTGATTGGTAGGCGGTTGCGGGCGCAGGCGGCTGGTTAGAAGAATGGGCGACTTGTGAGTCGCCCATTTCATGAGGCTTGGGTCGGTTGAATAACGGTCCTACCTGTAGTAGCCCACCTGTCTTTACGGTAGAGCTTTTTAGCAGCCAGCCAACGGCCAACCGACCCGCGCCGCCCGAAGAAGACTGGCCTTAACAACCAACCGATGAAACGGGGCAATCACCAAGATGTAGGCCCGGCCCAGACGATTGTGACACTGCACCACGGTTGAAAAGACCAATTGCCGACTGCCTTCCGGCTCTGTCTCTTCGCAACATAGGATCGATATCCGGAAGTCGAGGTGTTTGTCGTCCTCTCCCAGCACGATTTCAGTCTGGTTCGTGCTGTAGACCTTGAAGATTCCAACCCGATCAGCAAGGGTTGCCAGGTGTTTGGCTGTCTTGAGGCCAAAACAGGCAACGAGGGTGTCCCGGATTTTCATGAGCCAGCCGATCCAGGAGGGCTGGTGGGAAAGGATGAAACGAGCCAGTAAATCCGGATTGCCAGAGGCGCCCGCCGGGAGCCGAATCGCAAAGGCGTCCGCCAGGTTCATCGACTTGTAAAGATGGGTGATGCCGGAACTGGCGGGGACTGGTACGGATGTAATGAGCTCAAATTCTCGGCGCATCGGGGGATCCTTCCTGAGTTCTGACACGAGTTAATTGGATGTGGTTGAAGCGCCCACTTGCCCCTGGCGAATACTGAGTCCAATCAAGGCATCATAGAGTGCTTGCTGCCCAGTGGGCAGAACTGGGCGCAACGTCGCCCGGCGCTTGTCGACACCAAACCAGGATTCCACCAGCCATCCCACCAGATAAAGTGCAGACAGGCATCCGCCAGCGGTGGCAACGTTTCCCTGGCATACAAGAGGTTGATCCATGGACTCAAGTCCCAGGGCTTGCAAGCTCGATCGCGCATCCGGGTGTGTAGTCGCTTGGCCGTTAAGCAACCCAAGTCGTTCGAGAATGAAAGCGCCGGCGCATATGGAGCCGATTCGCTGGCGTCTGGCGTCAAGTTCAAACGACGGCAGGAAATCCGGGGCGGCAAGTGCGGCGGGGATACCTTCCTTGCCGCTGACGAACAATACCGCGTCGGCACTGTTGGCCTCGGACAGCGGACCGTGCACCGAAACAGGCAGGCCGTGCGCCGATCGCACAACAGGGCCGGAACCCACTATTCGGACGTGCCAATCCTCGGTGTTGCGGCCTAAGATGTCCCACATCAGGAACAGGTCGATATCAGTGAATTGGTCGAAAGCGACCAGAACGATCTTCTTCAATGCGAGCTCCATGACAAGTGCTGGTGCTCGTAACGTATCAATCGGTTGCGCACCCTACACAGTCTGTATGGTGCTAAACAGGGAGCGAAATAACGGGTGGAAAAACTAACGCGTCACCATTGGATCGCGGCTGGTTTTGAGGCCCTCGACCAAATAGGACACATGGGCGTTTCGGCCGAGAGTCTATCGCGTCGATTGAATGTGACCCGTGGATCGTTCTATCACCATTTCCGTAATCGCGAAGACTTTGTCCGCACTTTGCTGGCTGCTTGGGAAGAAGATTACACGGAGCGCATGCTCGCTTATGCGGCGCAGGGGCGGAGTGCGGGCGAGACCTTGAAACGCTATTTGAGTATTGCCGCTGAGAAACAACCAGGGCGGGAAGTCTCCATTCGAGCCTGGTCGTTGCACGATCCGTTGGTAAACGAGTTTCAGCAGCGTGTCGACACAAGACGGCTGGACTTCGCAATACGGACCTGCCGCCGCTTGCTCAATAGGCCTGGCGAAGCAGAAGTGATGGGGCAGATGGCCCATTTGTGCCTGATTGGCGGCCAACAGGCAGGGCTGCGGCGTGATGCCGCTCGCTTCAATGGTTTCATGCATCGCGCCCTTTCACTTTTCGAAGGGGCTCTTGCACCGTGGCGGGCTAAGTTGTGACCTGATACCTCCCGGCATAGACGCTATGGGCAGGCCATAGACTGCCGAGACTGGTGCTTGGTCCATAGGATACGACCATTGATCTTTCCTTCGGACCATGACTCGGTCACCAGAGAGCAATGCCCGCTCAGGTTCTCAACAAATGTCCTTGGGTAGCCTTCAGGCTCATCCCCACCAAGACGCATCCAATTTGGATCTGTCGAGGCCAGGGATCTGTAAGGAGTGCAGGCGGCCAATGTGAGCAGAGAGAGTGCCAAAACCAGCTTTTTCATAAAGTACCGATCAATCTGCAACATGGCTGACCACCGTCTATTTTCTCGTCCGTGAAGGCGGCCGATAAGTGTGCGGGCAGAAACTGGGCGTGTAGATAGACGGGGTTCTTTCCCAATGCGAGCTACGGCGAGGCGTTGCTGCAAGTGATGCTATACGACCCACCTCAATCGGCGGAAACCAGACAGCTGGGGGCAGGGCACCGCTTGATTAATCGACTGAAAAGAACGCATGTTCTTCTATGTCGATGTAGTAGAGCGGCTCACCCAAGTGGTTTCGAACTTTTCCGTCCTGGTGAATCCGGCCCAAGGGTGCACCATCGCTGCCATTGCCTTTGAAGACCAGGTAGCGGCCGTTCGTGTAGTTGTACGGCATTAACGTTCCTTATTCCGCCCTGACATTGGAACCCCTGGTTTGCCCACTCGCCGCACCCATCCATGACCCTTACCCGCAACGCTATCAGGTCAAGACTGACCATGCCCAATTTCTTCTGGCGTCTGTTGGCAAATCCATAAGGCGCCCGATGGTTCAGTCGTGTCGACCCGACTGGCTAGTCAATAATCTGTACATGATTTATATTTTTGTACAGGTTTTTGTAATGGGATGTAGGAAAAGTGACCCCCCTCGAAAAGCTGATTTCATGGCATGAAAGTTGGGCGCTGCGCAATCAGATCGTGAAATGCAAGAGCTGTGGTGCCGAGCAGTCCGAGAACGATAAGGCGCTGGCGTTCATTCATGAGCCGACCTGTCTGAATGCAAGATTTGCCAGCCAACCCTGGCAGGCGTTGGACGAGGTGAGAGAGGCTTATTGGGTTCCGCCGGCAACTTCGTCAACGGATTAGAGCGGGGAGAAATGAGTTTTGTGGTGTTGTCCCTGTTTCATAATGCCTCGGCTCGTGCTGGCAAAGTAATGATGCTAAGTTCTGCGCATTCAACGTGTGCGCTCATCTGGCCCCGCGGGAGTACCTGACCTCTCTCGACCATTCTGTGGATATGGACGTCAATGAACAAAACCAAGCTCTCGATTGCGCTGTCCTGCGCTGTTGCCGTCTTGATGTTGAGTGGGTGCGCTGCCTCTGTGAAAAGTGGCGGGACTGAGACGCTGGTCATCCAGGAATCGGCCAAGCAGAACCTGGTCGTCAACTTCCAGGGAAACAGCAAGGTTGAACAGAACGAGGACTGGTCTCGCCTGAAGCAAGAATGGAGTGATGCCCTGCAAGTGGAAGCGACTCGCGCGGGCTACCACCTTGCCGAAGCCCAGCCGACAAGCCTCGACGGCAAAGACGTGTCGGCATCAAGATCAACGTAACCAATTTCCGTTACCTGACCCCAAGCGCCCGTTACGGAGCCGGTGTCATGGTAGGCAATGCGTGGGTCAACTCTCTCGCAGATTACTCGGACCTGAAATCAGGCCGTCTGATTGGCACCCGGACCTATGATACGTCGTCATCTGCTTGGGAAGGTGTCATGTCGGCCATGACCCAAGAACAGGTTCAGGCTATTTCTCAGCAAATCATCAGTGACATCAAGAGCGCGAAAGCCAAGTGAATACGAGGACAGGCTGCGATTGGGTGGACTCCGTGGTGCCATGATCTTACGTGTAACCAAAGATCAAGAGCCATGGAGTGAATACGGATGACGCAATGGCGAACACAAGGATTCTGGAGCAAAGCACGGATCTATGCCGTGCTGGCACTTATCGCGGTGTTTAGTTTAATTCCCTCCGTCGCCCGATGGTGACTCGGACTTGCCAACTGGATGGAAGAAATTGCAATTTGGACGAATTAGTAAAAGAAGTGATCCCGCTGCTGCAGTATTTGATTCCAGGTTTTTTGACTGCATGGATTTTCTACTCGCTGACAGCATTCAAACGGCCCGACACTTTCGGTCAGATTGTCCAGGCGCTGATTTTCACCTTCGTGATTCATGGCGCTGTTTTAGTAATCAAAGCTGGACTGCTGTGGATAGGCTCCAAGGGGTATACGGTTGGACTATGGGATATAAAAGCCGAGGCTTTCTGGTCCTTCGTGGTTTCAGTCCAGCTCGGCTTGCTGTCCTGCTATTGCACTACAAACGATAAGCTTCATGCCTGGTTGCGGAATAAAAATATTACGAAGCAAACCTCCTATCCAAGTGAGTGGTACAGCACATTCGCAAGGCATGAAAGATTTGTGGTTTTGCATCTGAACGATGAGCGACGTCTTTATGGTTGGCCTTCCGAATGGCCGTCGGATCCATCGAGCGGGCAGTTTGTGATCGAGGGGCCAAGCTGGCTCGAAGATGAGGGCGAGCGGCCTTTCGGGGCGGATTTTGTGGTTGTAGATTCATCGAAGGTACAATGGGTCGAGTTCACCAAGGACGTTTCGGAGTAATTACATGACGAGCAAAGCTCCACAGCCGATGCCCGGCGGCGGAAAATGGGTGTCTACTCAAGACGAAAAGTGCAAATCAACGCCGCAGAACGTTAGGCCCAAGGCTCCCTCAGCACCGCCTCCGCCCAAGAATAAGTGATTGTGGGCGATGACGAAGATCTTACCCCTGGCTTGCTTAGGCGTGTAGCGTCCGCAAGCTTTCGTTTCCAACATAAATTGCCCTTTCCTGGAAGGAAATCAGTTCTGCTGAGGTCCTTAGACGGCATGCTTTACTCTGGGTCATGTGTGCAGATGGGGAGTCGCCGCACTGCAACTGACGAAGCACGCCCTGAGGAAGGGTTGATCAATGCCTAAGAAACAGCAGGAAAGCAAAGCAGTGACTGCTGCTGACATCGAACGCTCTATCCAGGCACTGAACAAAATGGCTGAACGCCTCTGGGGCGATGGTCGGGAAGCTGAGGCGAAAGCGCTGATCGATGCCTTGGATGCGTTAAATAGAGCCCTCGACCGGATCAGGATTGGTGAAAGCCGCAGGGTGCTTCATTGACGAGAAGAGCAGGCCGAAACGCTTAATGCCAGTCAGTTAAGCCACAAACCTGTGGGAGCAAAGCTTGCTCGCGATAACGACAGACCCGTCAACATTGCTGCTGACTGACTTAGCGCAATCGCGAGAAAGCTTTGCTCCCACAGGTTTTGTGCCGTTTGATCCTTAACTGACTGGTATTAGGCTGGAGCACTTTGAGTGGACCGGTCAGATGGGGGGCTCAGCGGCGTGTGTCTAGCCATTGGTCCGACACATCGTACCTTCTGCGTGTTTCGGTAGTTCTTGTCGATAAGTGTGGATCGAGTGATAGGTCCCGAGTGCCAATCGAAAGCCATGATCATTCCTTTGATTGATGCCGGTCACCGGCGCTGCATTGAAAATAGAATGGGAGACGGGAACAGACCACGATTATGAGAGGGGCTGAATAAAGTGAATTAGAATCGTGGTCTGTCGCAAATTTTTAAGCCGTGGTTTAACGACCAAGTTTTTCCATGGCTGCATCAGCCAGGAAGGATGAGCGACTCTTGATGTTGTGATCCCGGACGAAGCGGTCGATCTGTTGTACAACAAAGCCTGGCAGGGTCACGTTGACCTTCTCGGTTTTGCCCAGATAAGGCGTGATGTCCACTTCCAGCATGCCCCAGCCCATATCAGCAAACTCTGGATTGCTCCGGTGATGAGCTGTTGTAGACGGCATTGGGATCGCTTTGCCGCTTGACGCAATCTCCTCGAGCATAATATTGGCGATCTCGACGGCGGCACTGTAAGCCTCCTCGAATGTGTCGCCAGCGGTGATCGCGCCAGGAATGTCTGGAATCTGAATGCCGATGGCGGTTTTCTCGTCGCCCCACTCGATGCAGATTGGATATTGCATAGGTATCTCCTCAGGAGGTGCAGAGGGTCAAGCCGGCTACATCAACCCAGCCAGTTTCTTGATCGCTCTTACAGTTCCGATTGGTAGGTCTTTTTTTGGATGTGGCACTGGAACTGTCTGGGATCTGTTTGGATGCTTGAACATGTGATGGCTCCCGGTTACTCGATCCAAAACCCACCCAGCGGCTTCAAGCTCCTTTATCAATTGCCTGCTCTGCACCTCCATCTCCTTGGTTGATAGATGGAGGAATCATGACTCCAGGCGCATCTTTTTGCAAATTTTTTATGTGCCCGGGAAATGCTCTTCAAGACGAACCATGAAGAGTCCCTGATGCTCAGCCCATAGTCTGTTTCAGCAGCCACCCCCTAAAAACCCGCACCGCCGCCTGCCGCTCCCGCCCCGGCACGCACACCACGCTATACCGTGCCCCCTGCAGACGCACCTCAGGGCGATAGCCAACCAATTGCCCTCGCGCAACCGCGTCAGCAACCAACACGTTACTGGCCAGCACCAACCCATGCCCGGCGATGGCTGCCTGCAGCGCATGTTGTTCCTCGTCATAACGGCGCAAGCGCGCGTTATCCAGCCAGCTCAGGGTACCTGCCGCGGTACACCAGGCTGGCCAGTCGACCGCGACGCTTGAGTGGCTCAACCACGGCACGTCGATGAGCTCGATAGGGGCATTCTCTGCGGGCGGTTGCCAGTCGGGGCGGCAATAGACGCCGAAGTGCTCATCCAATAAAGGCTGTTCGATCAGCTGTGGGTCAGGGCTGAACAAGGCGCGGATCGCCAGGTCGATGCTTGCGTCACGCTGGAGGTCCACTACCTCGTTGCTGCTGTGCAGGCTGACGTCGATATCCGGGTACAACCGATGGAAATCCCCAAGTCGGGGTATCAGCCACAGGCTGGCGAATGCCGGCGTGGTACTCACCACCAGGGACTGCGCAGCACACGGTGGCGACAGCATCTGCAGGCCGTGTTGGATATCGAGCAGGGCCCGGTGGATGTGTGGTTGAAGGCGTTCGCCGTCGGCGCTCAGGCGCACGTTCTGGCTGGAGCGTTCGAACAGTTGCACCCCAAGAAAAGCCTCGAGGCTTTTGACCTGGTGGGAGATCGCCGCCGGGCTGATGTTCAGTTCCTGGGCCGCTGCCTTGAAGCTGCCTAGCCTTGCGGCGGACTCGAAGCCGCGCAGGGCGGTGAGGGGCAGTTTGGCGAACATGGGAGGGTGGGTTACTCAGGTTGAGCGTGGCTCAATTTAGCTCAATTGTGCGTGGGCGCTCAACTCGCCAGGCTGTGGTCTCCTCATCCAATCCAAGAGAGCAACGATGCAAAGCACCCCCCGCAAAATTCTCCAGGCGATCCTCTATGAGGCTGGCGGCGTCCTGTTCGTGGCGCCGGCCCTGGCGCTGACCTACGATCAAGGTCTGGTCTATTCGACCCAGCTGTCACTGGTGATTTCTGCCGTGGCGCTGGCCTGGAACATATTGTTCAACGGCCTGTTCGAACGGTGGGAGCGCCGCCAGTACCATCGCCATCGCAGTTGGCGACGGCGCTTGTTGCATTCCTTGGGATTCGAAGGCGGATTGACGCTGATTCTGACTCCGGTAATCGGGGCGTGGCTGAGCATCAGCCTTTGGCTGGCATTGATCACCAACCTGGGGGTTGTTTGTGTTTTTCTTTTTCTATTCGCTGGTTTTTCAATGGGTGTTTGATCGAGTGTTCGATGTACCGCTTTCGGCGCAGCCCGATCAGGATGCCGAAAGTCCGGTGCTTTGATCCATTGCAATTTATCAATGCCTTGCTCGTGCATTAGTATTCCTTCCCCAAAATTCAGGAAGCATGGCCGTGAAAAACAGACTTATAGCGGGTGCGTTTTTTCTGTTGATGGCCATGACTGTTCAATCTGCCTACAGCAGTGGGGTGGACGAGTCCGAAGAGAATGCATCATTGCTCTGCAAGATGCTGGATGGCATGGATGCGTTGACCCAGGCTTCTGAGTTCTCGGCCGAGAATCATACGGTCAATATTGTCATCGACGGGACTTCGGAAGACGCCAGCAAACTCTGCCCGCAGATTCTCGCCCTCGTCGAGGAGAATGAACTGGTCTTTACCCAAGGCTGGGCCGTGGAAATCAATTCTTCCAGCCCGGATTATGCCGTTATTGGTACTTGTCCGTTGTAGTCAGGCGATTTAACACGGTCAGACGCTCAGGGCCTCCTCCGCTACGTTCCAGCTCGCGCTGGGGGAGGGGTCTAAAAGTTGTGTACGGTTCCTGTTTATGATTTAAAGGAGCGGCTGCAAGTCGAGTGTTCTGTAGCACCATAGAAATTGCGCCTGGAAGGCGCCGACCCGAGAGAGGCGGATTGTCTCCAGGTATCTCAAAAGGGATTTTAGCTATGAATCTGTCTCTGCAAGACATCACCCCTGAGCAAGCCGACGCCCTAAAAAAACAGTCCCAAGCAGCTTATGACGTGGAAGTCGAAAAGCTGCAAGCGCTTCATCAGAACGCTCATCCTCAGACCCTGGCTGGGCTTGGATCCCGGCAAGGCATTTGTGGCTACTTCAACTTTCAGAGTGGCGACAGCAGTAATGGGTCCCACACCGAAGTGATTCAGATCTCGGCTTCGTCTGCCATGATTGGCCCAGATGCTCCCCAGCAAGGCATCCGGGTCCGATTCGCAGGCCATGCGACTGGCACGGGTACCCATCTGAATATCTCCAATCTGTACCTGCTGGGTACGGTGCCTGATGCCGAGAACCTCATCGGGGTCCAATTGACACTGCAGCTATCGATAAGCGCTGGCTCAATCAAGGTGTACATCTCCGAAGGGACCCGTTTGCAGGCAGTGCTGGTCCATCCTCAGCAGTCCCCACCTGTTATTGACGGAGAGTTCTCCGGTAGTGGCGTCGGTACCTTCACGCAGGCGTGATGTAGCCCTATACAGGCAGAAGGCCCTGGCGCACAAGCCGGGCCTTTCTCGTCCAGAGCCGCGTTTCATTTGTTCCTCGCTACTTCGCATCTCCGGTCAATGCCCTGAGGTACTCAGCGGCCTTCCGATACTGTTCAGCCTTCGCTGAGGCATGAGGTTATCGAATAGGGCATCTTCGAATTATGTGCTTTTCGGAAGTTGTCCTCGGCTCGCATACTTGTTTCTTTCAAGCCGATTCTGAACGAGGCGCTGTCGTGTCAAACGTTGAACCCCCTCTGCATGAGTTGAAGCGCGAATACATCTACGACGGCTTCAGGCAGTTGATGCCGATCTCTCTGTTCGTCATCGTATTTGGGGTCGCTTTCGGTTTGGCTGCAGCGCAAACGGGCTTGGGTGATACGTCGGCCGTACTCATGAGCACACTGGTTTTTGCCGGCGCTTCACAATTTGCCGCGCTGGATCTGTGGGGCGAACAGGTGCCAGTGGTGCCACTGATCATCACCGTGTTCGCCATCAACGCCCGCCATCTGTTGATGGGCGCGACGCTCTACCCATGGCTGCGGGAGCTGCCGGTGGCCAAGCGCTACGGTGTGATGCTGGTGGTCTCGGACGCCAACTGGGCGATGGCGATGCAAGCGTTCAACGCTGGCAAACCGGGGTTCGGGTTGCTGTTCGGGGGCGGTATTGCGCTGTGGGCCGCCTGGATCCTGGGCAGTTGGCTGGGCTTGCATTTTGGCAGCGCCATCCAGAATCCCGTCAGTTTCGGACTCGACATGGTGATGGGGTGTTTCCTGTTGGCGATGGTGGTCGGCGGCAAGAAAAACCTGCGCATGTTCATCATCTGGACCATCGCGGCCTGCTCTTCGCTGATGGCTTACTGGTACTTACCGGCTAACAGTCATGTCGTCGTGGGGGCTTTGGCGGGAGGGCTGTTGGGCGCGTTGTGGATGGAGGAAAAACAATGAATATCGCAACGGCGGGGTATGGCACGCTGGTCATCATCCTGATCATGGCAATCGTGACATTGGCGACTCGCTGGGGCGGGGTTTTCGTGATGTCGTTCGTACCGATCAACTATCGGGTGCAGCAGTTCATCACCGCCATGTCGGGTTCGGTATTGGTGGCGGTCCTGGCACCGATGGCGGTCAAGGGTGATGACGGCGCACGCCTGGCGTTGCTCACCACGGCAGTTGTCATGCTGGTTCTGAAAAAACCGTTGCCGGCAATTGCGGCGGGCATACTGGCAGCTGCAGTGGTGAGGCACCTATGATTCCTTATGGAGTCGCTACTTTCTTCTCCCTGTTATCCCTTCAATCGCAACACGAAAGGAATTATGCGGCGGTTCTCAATAAACCGACCGACTACGACGATGGCATGGTCGTGCTGTACAGTCAGTGCTGACAGCAACAGTTCGTCCTTCATGGGAAACTCGGTCCAGCCCTGGTTTTTGCCGAAGCTGGTATCGAACGTCCCATCGGGTTGATAACGTCCAACGATCAGGAGTTCGGTATTTTTCCCGGAACTGCCACAGGTGACGATGCGCCCGTTTGATTGAACCGCACAGTCCTGCCATCGAGAGCTAAGGTTCATGACGCTCAAGATGGGCTCACCATAATTGAAGGTCGGATCTGCCTTGCCTTCCTTGTCGATACTTGCCAGCATTCCATGAGTTGTATACCGAGTGGCGGCGTTCCTGCCGATACCGACGCCGACAAGTGTGAAGTTGTTTCTTGATGCGATGGAGTGGAAAGCTCCACTGCCATTTGCGCCGAGGTCAAAGACAAAGCCACCTGCGCCAAAGCTCAAATCGAGCTGTCCGTTCAAGTGCACTCTGACCCACGCCATATAATTCCTTTGGGTGAGCTGTATATAACCTCCCAGATAGATATGGCGATCAGTGACCAGCATGTTTCGTGCATTCACATGGTGGAGATTGGGAGGCTGCTCGGGATGCTCAATGATGCTCCCTCCCTTGTTGCCGAAGTCCTGTACGAGATTGCCGGAATCATCCAGACACATGAGCAACGTCAAGCCTTTGCCCTCTCTTGTAGCAAATCCCGAAATATAGGTGCGCCCGCCATGCACAACTAACGAAGTTTGCCCAGGCCTAAGATACTTTGGCTCAGGGGAGTCGGCTGCAGAGTCGTAGCTGTTCAGGCTTATTTCGTCGAAGTCCTCATGAAACGGAACCGAGTGACCGTTGACGCCGAATGAAAGATCCAGCGTGCCGTTTGGCAAGTAACGGGCGAGTGCGAAACGGCTAATAACATAGTTAGGCGGTACTATTACTTTTCCAAGTACAAGGATTTTTCCATCCGGTAAGACGTGAACCTGTTCTGCCAGGCTTGTTAAACCCGGTATGAATGAGTTTATGACAGGGCTGCCGTTATTGAAGGACTCATCAAGAGTCCCGTCAGGATTGAGTGCAGTAATCATGTATTGACTACTGTCGTTGAGGGCGGTGCCTCCGACGATATACAGCTTGTTCCCTGGACCGATCGCGACATCGGTGGCGTCTGTTCCGGAAAGAATATAAATCTCACCGTTATTGAACTCAGGATCAAGCTCACCCGCTCGGGGGGAGGCTACGTTTTTTGTTTGACTGTTGTCGGTATCCACGCCTGTATCTCCATAGGGGGTACTGGCGCCATTTGATTCCTCGATCTGATTCATGGCTACTGTCAGAGCTGACAGGTCGCGCAGTCGATCGGATGAGTGGAAATGAACGGATTTATGCTGTGCATAAATCCTCGACACGTTTCCAGAATGTGCTTCTCCGGTCCCCTTCAACGTTGGCGTGAAGAATCAGATCGTGCAGCCAGTGCCCTCCACGAACGTGTGCTCCAGAGCAGGAGGCATGAAGAACAAGGACGACTCCTGCGTCACATCAACAGACGGCAGTTCAAAACCACCCAGCACCTGCGCATGAAACTCACTCAGCCGTATCGATTCCTCTTCCTTTGCCTTTGCCATTCTCGCGTGGTTCGCTGCGATTTCATTGAGAGTTGACACGGTACATCTCCGATAGCTGACCAAGCGTGATTGAGTTGCCGCAGTGCCAGAATGTCGTCGTCCTGGCTACTACGGCGATTGCTGCAAACCCTGAGCCAGACGTGGCCGAGCAAGGTCGGCCAGATCTGGCAGGCGACGAATGGATTCGCACACCCATGATGCTTCAGCCATGTCTCAACAATAAGTCAGTTGGCGTGCTGCGCGGTGGGCCGATAACGCGAGGTCGGCCAATCAGGAGAGGAACAATGAGATGAAAAGCAGGCCAGGTAATCCTTGCGCATGGAGCTCCTTAATAACGTGCGTTGCCTCAGCGGCGGGGCACGTGATGTGGAACTAATATCATCTTATGCGTCCACATGTGCAGGGACATTCCCTTTTTTAGTGAGAACCATCATGCTCAAATCTCGCTCGTTGATTGCAGTGGTTACATGCTTCGCCTTGGTGGCGGGGCCTGAAATTGTCGTCGCGGATCCGGGCAACGGCAAGGGAAACGCTCAGTTCGACCAGGGTCCGGGTCACGGGCAGGGCAAAGGAGGGCAAGGCAACAAGGGTGGTCAAGGCAACTACGGTAGCCAGGGTGGCAAGGGCAACACTCACGGCGGTGGCGGCGACTGGCACAACGGTCCGAGCATCGACCGGGGCGGTATCCTCGGTGTGATCGGCGGTTATCGCGATTATTGGAGCCCCGGCCCGGCGCTGCCGCCGGGCATTCAGAAAAACCTCGCACGGGGCAAACCGATGCCGCCGGGCATTGCCAAGAAGCTGGACGGGCGCCTGTTGGGACGCTTGCCGCACTACGATGGCTACGAGTGGCGGCAGGTGGGCACGGACCTGATCCTGGTAGCGATAGCCACTGGCATCATCTACGAAGTATTGAACGGTGCGTTCGATTGAGACTCGGTTGAACCCGGCGTAGCAGCCTGTTGGCAGGCTGCTACGCCCTTAGTTTTCAAGCTGCCGCAGACGTTTGTACAAGGTATTGCGGCTGACTCCGAGCCGACGGGCCAGGTGCGAGATGTTGCCGCCGACCGCCTGCAATTGGCGGTTCAGGTCTTCGGCATCGTTCAAGTCCACTGACAGCGGCTCCGGTGCGTCCACCGGGTCCATCTCCAGGTCCACGAAGAAATCGTCCGGCAGGTGTTCCGGGCGGATCGGCTGTTCCTCGGCCATCGCCAAAGCCACTTGCAGCACGCTGCTGACTTGTCGCAGGTTGCCCGGCCACGGATGACGCTCGAACAGCTCCTGCACCTCGCGGCTCAGGCCGGCCCATTGGGTCGGCTCGCGATGATGTTCCCACAGGCGTTTGAACAATGCCTGTTTGTCGCTGCGTTCGCGCAGCGGCGGCAGTTCCAGGGTCAGGCCACCAATGCGGTAGTACAGGTCTTCGCGGAAACGGCCCAGTTGCACTTGTTCGCGCAGCGAGCGGTTGGTGGCGGAGATGATGCGGATGTCCACCGGGAACAGCTCGGCGCTGCCCACCGGTTGCACGCAACGCTCCTGCAACACCCGCAGCAAACGGGCCTGGGTCGGCAGGGGCATGTCGCCGATCTCGTCGAGGAACAATGTGCCGCGGTCGGCCTTGCGGATCAGGCCGATGCTGCCTTTCTGGTTGGCGCCGGTGAAGGCGCCTTTTTCATAACCGAACAATTCCGACTCTACCAGCTCGGCCGGGATGGCCGCGCAGTTGACCGCAATGAACGGCTGCTTGCAACGGGAGCTGGCTTGGTGCAAGGCCTTGACGAACACTTCCTTGCCGACGCCGGTCTCGCCGTGGATCAACAGCGGAATGTCTTTTTCCAGCAAGCGTTCGGCCTGGCGCACGGCTTTTTCCACGCGGCTGTCACCAAAATGCAGGGTATTGAGGCTGATGACGTGGGCGGCGGGAGCAGGGGCGGGCGAGGGCGCCGGTTCGGTGAAAAGGCGTGGCTTGATCGACATCTGGTTGGGGCGCTTGAGCATGCACTGGAAACGATTGCGACCGGCTGCTTGCAGGGAAAACGGCAGGCCGTCGGGCTGGTTCAGCAGCTCCAGCAGCGAGACCTTGAACAGGCTTTCGATACTGACCCGCGTCAGGCTCAGACCCAGCAGGTTGTCGGCCCGGCGGTTGGCGGAGAGTACCTGGCCGCTCTCGTCGAAAATCAGCAGGCCGGCCCATTGGCTGTCGAGGTTGTTCAAACCGGTGTTGAAGATCAGTTGGAAGTGTTCACCCCGGAACAGGTTGAGGATCAGCCGGTTCTCCACGGTCTGGCTCATCATCTTGACCATGCCCAGGGTGTGGGAGGGTGGCAAGTAGCTGTCGCTGGACACGTCCAGCACGGCGATCACCTTGCGCTCGGCATCGAAGATCGGCGCGGCGGAGCCGGTCATGAAGCGGTTGGCCTTGAGGAAGTGTTCATCGTGTTCAATGTGCACCGCCTGCTCGCAGGCCAGTGCGGTGCCGATGGCGTTGGTGCCGGTGCAACGCTCCATCCAGTTTGCCCCTGCGCTGAAGCCGTGGGCCAGTTTTGGCTCGATGAAGCGCTGGGTGCCCCAGGAGGTCAGCACTTGTCCCTGGTTGTCGGCCAGCATGATCAGGCAATTGGAATTGCTGAGGATGTTCTCATAGTAAGGCAGGACTTCCTGGTGGGTGGTCTGCACCAGGGAGTGCTGGCTTTCGAGCAACTGGGCAATGCTCTCGGCGGGTAACGGGTCGAAGGTCGGCGCGCTCTGGTGATTCAGGCCAAAGGCACGGCAGCGGGACCAGGAGGCCTGGATGATGGCATCGTGGGACAAGGCAGGAGCTGGTGCGGCCATTGGGCACTCTCGCAGAAGCTGTTCTTATTGTTGTGGTGAGTTTCGCACAGACTCCTTGTGCTGGGGCAGGTCTAGGTGTGACTTAGTCACGTCCCCCTGTGGGAGCGGGCTTGCTCGCGAAAGCGGTGGGTCAGATACATAAATGTCGACTGATACACCGCTTTCGCGAGCAAGCCCGCTCCCACAGGGATTGCGTCCGGCCCGGCTATAGCGTTCATTCATTGTTGTTCATAATTGTTCATTGTCAACCGGCGAATTGTTCAGTTGTTCAGTCATGTTTGTTCACTTGTGTTCATCCGTGAACGTGTTTTTCCTACGGAGATCGCCAAAATCCAATGAATTCAGCTGGTTGAGATTTCTGGCACGCCTTTCGCTTTTAATCTTCGGTCGCTTGACTCCAAAAAATAAAAAGGCCGAGCCATGTCATTAACGCTTGAGCACATTTGTCGCACCGTCGAGGGCCAGACCTGGATCGACGATGCCAACCTGAATTTCGAACCCGGATCCTTCAACGTTCTGTTGGGCCGCACATTGTCCGGCAAGACCAGCCTCATGCGCCTGATGGCCGGCCTGGACAAGCCCGACAGTGGTCGCATCCTGATGAATGGCGTTGATGTGACCAATCGTCCGGTGCGGTTGCGCAACGTGTCGATGGTCTATCAGCAGTTCATCAATTACCCGACCATGACCGTTTTCGAAAACATCGCCTCGCCCTTGCGCCAGGCCGGTGTGTCCAACGAGGTGATCCAGAGCAAGGTGCTGGAAACCGCGAAGATGCTGCGGATCGAAAAATTCCTGAAGCGCCATCCACTGGAGCTGTCCGGCGGCCAGCAGCAGCGTACTGCCATGGCCCGCGCGCTGGTCAAGGATGCCGAGCTGATCCTGTTCGACGAGCCGCTGGTGAACCTGGACTACAAGCTGCGTGAAGAGCTTCGCCAGGAAATGCGCGAACTGTTCCAGGCTCGCCACACCATCGCCGTCTATGCCACCACCGAGCCCAACGAAGCGTTGGCCCTGGGCGGCACCACCACGATTCTGCATGAAGGCCGGGTGATCCAGAGCGGCAAGGCGGCCTCGGTCTATCACCAGCCGCAAACTGTGCTGGCCGCCGAGCTGTTCTCCGAGCCACCCATCAACCTCATGCCGGGACGTATTGCCGGTAATGAAGTGAGCTTCGCCAATTTCGTGCACTTCCCGCTGAACGTCGACCTGCGCCCGGTGGGCGAGGGCGAATTCCGTTTCGGTGTGCGCCCCAGCCACATCTCGCTGGTGCCGAGCAACGACGACGACCTGGAACTGGCGGTGACCGTCGAGGTGGCCGAGATCAGTGGCTCGGAGACCTTCCTGCACGTGCGCAACGAGCACTTTCTGTTGGTGCTGCACTTGCCTGGCGTGCATGAGTACGACGTCGATGCGCCGATCCGCATCTACATCCCCACCCACAAACTGTTTGTCTTCGATGCTCAGGGCAAGTTGGTTCAGGCCCCGGGCCAGCGTATTGCGAGGGTTGCCTGATGGCCGAAATTCATTTGCAGAACCTCGCCCACAGCTACACCAGCACTCCGGCGGGACCCGAGGATTATGCGATCCGCGAGATGAACCATGTCTGGGAGCAGGGCGGCGCCTATGCGTTGCTCGGGCCTTCGGGGTGCGGTAAGTCCACCTTGCTCAACATCATTTCCGGTCTGCTCAGCCCCTCCGAAGGCCAAGTGAAGTTCGACGACAAAGTCGTCAACGACCTGAGTCCGGAGCGGCGTAACATCGCCCAGGTGTTCCAGTTCCCGGTGGTCTACGACACCATGACGGTGTTCGATAACCTGGCGTTCCCGCTGCGCAACCAAGGCATGGCCGAAGCGCGAATCCACACCAAGGTGCAGGAAATCGCCGAAGTCCTCGACCTGCAGAACCTGCTGGACAAGAAGGCCCGCAATCTCACCGCCGATGAAAAGCAGAAAGTCTCCATGGGCCGCGGGCTGGTGCGCGACGACGTGTCGGCGATCCTGTTCGACGAACCGCTGACGGTGATCGACCCGCACCTGAAATGGAAGCTGCGGCGCAAGCTCAAGCAGATCCACGAGCAGTTCAACATCACCATGGTCTACGTCACCCACGACCAGTTGGAAGCCTCCACCTTCGCCGACAAGATCGCGGTGATGTACGGCGGCCAGATCGTGCAGTTCGGCACGCCCCGGGACTTGTTCGAGCGCCCGAGCCACACCTTTGTCGGCTACTTCATCGGCAGCCCCGGGATGAACCTGATCGAGGTCACCGCGCAACCGGGCGGCGTCGGTTTCGGCTCGACCCATCTGCCATTGTCCGAAACCCTGCAAAAGCGGGTGGCGGAAGCTGAAGGCAAAACCTTGAAAGTCGGTATCCGCCCTGAGTTCGTTCACGTCTGGGAAGGCCCCTACGACGACGCGATGCGCGCAGAAGTGACGCATGTCGAAGACCTGGGCACCTACAAGATCCTGACCCTCAACCTCGATGGCGCGTCGCTGAAGGTGCGTCTGGCCGAGGACAAACCGGTGCCGGAAGGCACGGCGTATATCAGCTTCCCGGCCCAATGGCTGATGGTGTACGCCGATGAATATTTGTTGGATTCGTCGAGTGAGGTGCAGCCATGAACAAGGTGCAGAACAACAAGGCCTGGTGGCTGGTGTTGCCGGTGTTCCTGCTGGTGGCTTTCAGTGCCGTGATCCCGATGATGACCGTGGTCAACTATTCGGTGCAGGACATCTTCGACCAGTCCAGCCGCTACTTCGTCGGTGCCGACTGGTACAAGCAGGTGCTGATGGACCCACGGCTGCACGACTCGCTGCTGCGCCAGTTCATCTATTCGGCGTGCGTGCTGCTGATCGAAATCCCCCTGGGCATTGCCATCGCCCTGACCATGCCGACCAAGGGCAAATGGTCGTCCCTGGTGTTGATCATCCTGGCGATCCCGCTGCTGATTCCATGGAACGTGGTCGGCACCATCTGGCAGATTTTCGGCCGCGCCGATATCGGCCTGCTCGGTTCGACCCTCAACGCCCTGGGCATCAACTACAACTATGCGGCCAACACCATGGACGCCTGGGTGACGGTGCTGGTGATGGACGTCTGGCACTGGACTTCGCTGGTGGCGCTGCTGTGCTACTCCGGGCTGCGGGCGATCCCGGATGTGTATTACCAGGCGGCGCGGATCGATCGGGCGTCCAACTGGGCGGTGTTCCGGCACATCCAGTTGCCGAAGATGAAGAGTGTGTTGCTGATCGCGGTGATGCTGCGTTTCATGGACAGCTTCATGATCTACACCGAACCGTTCGTGCTTACCGGCGGCGGCCCGGGTAACGCCACCACGTTCCTGAGCCAGACCCTGACGCAGATGGCCATCGGTCAATTCGACCTGGGCCCGGCGGCAGCGTTTTCCCTGGTGTACTTCCTGATCATTCTGTTGGTGTCGTGGCTGTTCTACACCGCCATGACTCACTCCGACGCCAACCGTTGAGGCCCGCACGATGAGCAATAAAAAGCTGATTCCGTTGCTGCTCTACATCCTGTTCCTGCTGGTGCCCATCTACTGGCTGCTGAACATGTCGTTCAAGAGCAACACTGAAATCCTCGGCAGCCTGACCCTGTGGCCGCAGGATTTCACTTTCCACAACTACAAGGTGATCTTCACCGACCCGAGCTGGTACACCGGTTACCTGAACTCGCTCTACTACGTGAGCCTGAACACGGTGATTTCCCTGTGCGTGGCGCTGCCGGCGGCTTATGCCTTCTCGCGCTACCGGTTCCTGGGGGACAAGCACCTGTTCTTCTGGCTGCTGACCAACCGCATGGCGCCACCGGCGGTGTTCCTGTTGCCGTTCTTCCAGCTGTATTCGTCCATCGGGCTGTTCGACACCCATATCGCCGTGGCCCTGGCCCACTGCCTGTTCAACGTGCCGTTGGCGGTGTGGATCCTCGAAGGCTTCATGTCCGGGGTGCCGAAAGAAATTGACGAGACCGCCTACATTGACGGCTACAGTTTCCCCAAGTTCTTCGCCAAGATCTTCATCCCGTTGATCGGCTCCGGCATCGGCGTGACGGCGTTCTTCTGCTTCATGTTTTCCTGGGTCGAACTGTTGCTGGCCCGCACGCTCACCTCGGTGAATGCCAAGCCGATCGCTGCGGTCATGACCCGCACCGTCTCGGCCTCGGGTATCGACTGGGGCGTGCTGGCGGCGGCGGGGGTGTTGACCATCCTGCCGGGCATGCTGGTGATCTGGTTCGTTCGTAACCACGTGGCCAAGGGCTTTGCCCTGGGTCGAGTCTGAGGAGTCGATGATGGAATGGATGAACTGGACCGTCCCCACAGCGGTATTTTTTGGGGTTATCGCCTTGTTCCTGGTAGGCATGACCACTTGGGAGTTGCGTTCGCCGAGCATTCCTCGGCGTGGTTTCCTGCCGATTGCCACGACCCGTGGCGATCGGTTGTTTATCGGTCTTCTCGGTAGCGCCTACCTGCATCTGCTGGTAATCGGCGCCACCGACTGGAGCATCTGGATAGCGTTCGCGTTGTCTTTGGTGTGGCTGTTGGCAGTGATGCGGTGGGGCTAGTGGCCGTACAGGCCACGTCGAAGGTTCGACGATCAAGCTCTTAAACCCAAACAGGAGGTCTCTATGTTCAATAAAAACAATAAGCTGCGACATAGCGTTTCATTGGCAGCCGCACTGGCACTCAGCGGGTTGAGCGCTGTGGCCTGGGCTGACGCCTATGAGGACGCCGCTAAAAAATGGATCGGCAGTGAATTCAAGCCGTCAACCCTGACAGCCGAGCAGCAGCTTGAAGAACTCAAGTGGTTCATCAAGGCCGCCGAGCCGTTTCGTGGCATGAAGATCAACGTGGTGTCGGAAACCCTCACCACCCACGAATACGAGTCCAAGGTACTGGCCAAGGCCTTCACCGAAATCACCGGGATCCAGTTGACCCACGACCTGCTGCAAGAAGGCGACGTGGTGGAAAAGATGCAGACGGTGATGCAGTCGGACAAGAATATCTATGATGGCTGGGTCAACGACTCGGACCTCATCGGTACGCACTTTCGCTACGGCAAGACCGAATCGATCACTGACCTGATGGCCAATGAAGGCAAGAACTTCACTTCGCCGACCCTGGACATCAAGGACTTCATCGGTACGTCGTTCACCACCGCGCCGGATGGCAAGCTCTATCAACTGCCCGACCAGCAATTCGCCAACCTCTACTGGTTCCGCGCCGACTGGTTCGAACGTCCGGACCTGAAGGCTAAGTTCAAAGAGAAGTACGGCTACGAGCTGGGTGTACCGGTGAACTGGTCGGCCTATGAAGACATCGCCAAGTTCTTCTCCGAAGACGTCAAGGAGATCGACGGCAAGCGCGTCTACGGCCACATGGACTACGGCAAGAAAGACCCGTCCCTGGGCTGGCGCTTCACCGATGCCTGGTTCTCCATGGCCGGTGGCGGCGACAAAGGCCTGCCCAACGGCTTGCCGGTGGACGAGTGGGGCATCCGTGTCGAGGACTGCCATCCGGTCGGTTCCAGCGTGACCCGTGGCGGCGATACCAACGGCCCTGCGGCCGTGTTCGCCACCACCAAATACGTGGATTGGCTGAAAAAGTACGCGCCACCGGAAGCGGCGGGCATGACTTTCTCCGAGTCTGGTCCGGTACCGTCCCAGGGCAACATCGCCCAGCAGATTTTCTGGTACACAGCGTTCACCGCGGACATGACCAAGCCGGGCCTGCCGGTGGTCAACGCCGATGGCACACCGAAATGGCGCATGGCACCGTCGCCGCGCGGCCCGTACTGGGAAGAGGGCATGAAGCTGGGGTATCAGGACGTGGGTTCCTGGACCTTCATGAAGTCCACGCCTGAGAAGCAGAAACTTGCGGCTTGGCTTTATGCACAGTTCGTGACGTCGAAAACCGTGTCGCTGAAGAAAACCATCGTTGGCCTGACGCCGATTCGCGAATCGGACATCAACTCCCAGGCGATGACCGACCTGGCGCCGAAGCTCGGTGGCCTGGTGGAGTTCTACCGCAGCCCGGCCCGCGTGCAATGGACCCCGACCGGGACCAACGTGCCAGACTATCCGCGTCTGGCGCAGCTGTGGTGGAGCCACATCGCCGAGGCGGCCAGCGGCGAGAAGACTCCGCAACAGGCACTCGACGGCCTGGCCAAGGATCAGGACGCGATCATGACCCGTCTGGAACGCTCCAAGGCCCAGGCCACGTGCGCGCCGAAAATGAACCCGGAACGCGACGCGCAGTACTGGTTCGACCAACCGGGCGCACCAAAGCCGAAACTGGCGAACGAGAAGCCTAAAGGCGAAACCGTGAGCTACGCCGAACTGCTGAAATCGTGGGAGGCAGCCCGCAAGTAAGCGCTCAGCAGTAAATGAACGGCACCGAAAGGTGCCGTTTTTTTTTGTGCGCCATGGAAAGCACTGAAGCGACCACAAACCTCCAGGCACACGCCGGACCCTGTGGGAGCGAGCCTGCTCGCGATGACGTCAGCCCATCCAACATCGAACCAGCAGGCTAACTCCACAGCCAGGGTTACAGCAATGTCATCAGCCTGCCTTGACCTTGCTTGCCTGGGGGCCTCCGGCCATGGGGGTTGGCCGGGCTTTCATCAGGGTATCCAGCGCCTGCCGATAGCTCTTGCCGGCCAGGCTCATGCTGTTGTTGTGGGTTCCCCCAGGCACCAGCAGCAGGTGCTTCGGCTCATGGGCCGCCTTGAACAGTTGCTCGCTGAAACGCGGCGCAACGTAGTTGTCCGCCGCGCCATGCACCACCAGCAGCGGCATGTTGATTTCGGGAATCTTGTCGATGGAGTCGAACTTCTGCGACAGCAACCAGCGCACGGGCAGGGAGGTATCCGCCATGGCGGTCGCCACATCGCCCAGTGAGGTGAACGTGGATTCGATGACCAGGCCTCGGGCCGGCACGACGCTACCCTCTTTCTCGGCCTTCTGGCCCAGTTCGGCGGCGAGGTCCACCGCGACGGCGCCGCCCAGGGAGTGACCGTAGATCAGCCGCAGAGCCGGGTCCGGTTGCAGCACTTCAAACCGCTCCCAGGCGATCCGCGCATCCTCGTAGACGCTGGCCTCGGACGGCAGGTCGCCATGGCTCTTGCCGAAGCCACGGTAATCGATCGCCAGCACCGAAAAGCCCAGGGCGTGCAACTGCTGGATGCGAAACAACTGGCCAGTCAGGTTCCAGCGCACCCCATGCAAATACAGGATCGCCGGCGCGTTCTTGCGTTCGGCCGGCCACCACCAGCCGTGGATATTTTCCCCGGCCTTGAAGCTTTTGGGCTTGAGGTCGAACTCCTGCACGCTGCTCGGAAGGCCGCTGAACCAGCTCGCCGTCCCCGGCTCGATGCGAAAGACCAGCTCCCGCTCCTTGTGCTGTAACACCGCACAGCCCACCGGCAAGCCGACCAGCATCGCAGCCATGCACAGATAGGCGAGCCAGCGCCGCCGACGGCGTGGAAGTAAAGAGGAAGGCATCGAGTTATTCACCGCGCAAGACAAAACTGCCTTTTAACAGATTCGCTGGAGCAACGGAGGGTTTTTCGGACCGCTGTCCTGGCATACGAACGATCAAGCCTCTATGGCACAGGGCGCACTACGCATCCTCGACCTGCAACAGCTCAAGCGTCCGCTCAGTCTTGCCATACCCCACCTTCGGCACCCCCGCCAGGCACTGACCCAGCACCT
Organism: Pseudomonas sp. SJZ074; assembly: GCF_007828215.1. Taxonomy (GTDB): domain Bacteria; phylum Pseudomonadota; class Gammaproteobacteria; order Pseudomonadales; family Pseudomonadaceae; genus Aquipseudomonas. The sequence goes on from NZ_VIUE01000018.1 coordinate 23,039, forward strand.
GGGTCAACGAGCAGCCAGGGGGCAGGTAGGCGTCGCCGAAGTCACCGTTCAGTTGCATTGGGTGAACAATCACTTCCAGCAAACCATCGTCCGGTGCTGCGGCATGCAGCAAGTCGGCTGGCACGCAGACGTAGTCGGCCGTCGCGCCGCATAAACGACGCAGACGGCGGTTGAGCAGGGTCTTGAAGATGCGCTTGGGTACATTCAGGTTTGCTCCGAGGTTGCGCGCCAAGCGAATGGGCACCTGTTGCTGCGCAGCGAAGCGCGCCACCAACTCTCCGATGGGCCAGATGTTATGTACGTGCTGATGGGAGTCGAGGTGGCTTGGGCGCAATCCGTGATCCAGGCAGCATTGCCATTGGGCCTGTAGTTCGTCCTGTATTGCGGCGCGGTCCTTTGCGCCCAGATGCAGGCAATAGCGTGACAGGCTGAAGTTGAACCGGCCATTCTCATCGCATAACGCGGGGCGCGACTTTATGGCCTGGCTCAACGGCTGACCATGGCTGAGATTGAAATGCAGGCCGATGCGCCCTTCGAGGCGGGGCTGCCGGGCCATTACACACGCCTGTTTGAAACCCGGCATATTGGCCATGATGGTGGCAGAACTGATCAGCCCTGCTTCGAAGGCTCGAACGATTGTCGCGTTTTCGCTGAGGCACAACCCGAAGTCGTCAGCGTTAATGATCACGTGGCGGGGCATGTGCGACCTCCTGTTCCTTGGGGATAGAGGGGGGCTCTGTCGCGGTGGTTTTTTTGGACGAGGGTTTGGGAAGCCAGGGTTTAAGACTTTTCCAGAGTCGTAAGGCGAACCCGAGGATCAGGCCATCGGGTTGCCAGGAATAAAAACTCCAACGCCAGTGCTCCAGTTGTCCGGTCATGCGTTCGTGCAATTGATGGCTGGAATTATTGAGGCTGACCCGTGACGCATCGATCCATCGCCAGTTTTCGTCCAGCCCCCAGCGAATCCACTCTTCGAGCAATACCCGGCCACTGCCCAGGTCGGCGTGCTGCGGCAGGAACGCCAGGTTGTAATCGTACAAGCGGCCTTGGTCCAGCAGGCCGAGGCGATAGCTGATGCATTCGCCATTCAGTTCCAGCAGCACCACCCGCACCAGGCCCTGGGCGGCGAGGGCGGTGAAGGCGTGGTTCATCCATTGCCGACGCCTGGGGTCGGAGAAGATGCCGACACCTTCCTCGCCTTTCCAACTGGCGGCCTCGACATCGGCAAGCGCCCGCAACAGTTGCCCCATGCTGATGGCGTCCGGCGTCACCCGGCGGATTTCGGCACCGCACGCGGCGATCCGCTTGCGCGCCCGGCGCAGCTTGTAGCGTGGGTCGCCAGAGACTTCCTGATGATCGCTGTCGCTGATCAAGTGCACCGGAACCCGGCAACTGAGCCGCCGCTCCCCGGTGGAGCTCAGTGCCATCCAGGCGCTAAGGGCGCTTTGCTCGCCGACCGGCTCAACCACTTCATTGAGTTGCAACATCGCATGGGGCACTTGCTGACGGATCTGCATCAGCGCCTGGCCCATGCCATCGGCGTCCAGGCGCGCCAGCAGGGCGATGCGGTCGGCCAAGGGGTAACCCAAGTGATGCAACACCCGGAACCGCAATCCGCCGATACGCTCGCGTTCGGAAACCAGGGGCAGGCACAGAGACAAGTCCTGGTCTTGCCAGCCCAGTAACACATGCAATTGCTGATCAGGCAACAGGGCGAACTCTGCCGCCTGCAGCCAGGCCAGGGTGTTGAACGGTGTTGCGTCGGCCACCTGGGTTCGCAGCTGTTCATAAGCTGATACAGGAAAGTCCGCCGCGCTCAGGGAGCGACACCACTGGAACCGAATGGTCATGGACGTCAGGCCGCCGCAGTGGATGGAACCGGCTTGGCCGGTTTACGAAAGGAGTCCAGGATCGAGCCGGTGTAAAACGTGTCACGGAAGAACCGCCAACGGCCGAACAGACAATACATATGGGTGATCTGGCCGCGCTCCTGATAGTCCATGCGTAGGTGCAGCTTGACGGCTGGAATGTTGCTCAGCTCGAAGACGTCGACCACTTTGTTGCAACCCTTCTCGGCCATGGCTTTCCACAGATCCAGCTGGAAATCCACCGACAGCTGGGTCCCCCAGTAAGCGCGGTACAGCTCACCACCGAATTCGAAGAACTCACCCGGTTTGACCGGGAACCAGCAGCGAAAGAAATGGCGGTCGAAATAGTCCCGTGTACTGCCCCAGATGAAAGCGACGGTGTCGCCCTTGTCGTCCAGGTACATGAGCCCGGTGTGGCCTTCGGCAGCCAGTTCGCGCATGGTCTCGACGCGGTCGCCAAAGTACGTGGCGAAGGCATCGGCATTTCGGGTGGTAATAATTTCCCGGCGCAACGGCGTATAGGGCCTGAGGTTGTTGGGCCGTATCGGGCTGACCAGATCGCGTTCCATCCACACCAGCTGTTCGTGGAAATACAGGTAGTGTCTGCACAGCTGATTCAGAACGGCGCGCAGACCTTTTTTCCGAATTTGATCACGCAATTTTTGCAGAACGTTCATGGTGCCTCCTGGCGGGGGGCGGATTGGGAAAGAACCCATCGCGAGTGTGCTCGCGATGGGGATGGATCGCCATGGACCTCAGGCCGGCGCAGCCGATGCAAGCGGCGCGGCCGGTTTACGAAAGGCGTCCAGTGCCGAGCCGCGGTAGAACGTGTCACGGAAAAACCGCCAGCGACCGAACAGGCGGTACACGTGGGTGATTTTGCCGCGCTCCTGGAAGCCCATGCGCAGGTGCATCTTGATCGCCGGAGTGTTTTTCAAATCGCAGACATCGACCATGGTGTCGCAGCCGCTGTCCGCCATGATTTTCCACATTTCCAGCTGCATGTCCGCCGATATACGGGTACCCCAATATGCACGGATCGCCTCGCCACCGAACTGAAAGTACTCACCAGGTTTGATCGGAAAATTGCAACGATAGAAATGGCGGTCGAAATAGTCCCGTGTACTGGCCCAGGCGAAACCCACGGTGTCGCCCTGCGCATCCAGGTACATCAAGCCTGTGTAGCCTTCGGCCGCCAGCTCGCGCATGGTTTCGACGCGGTTGCCGAAGTGCCGGGCAAAAGCATCGGCATTGCTGACCGTGATGAACTCCAGGCGCATCGGTGGGTAGGGCTTGAGGTTATGCGGGGGGAGTGGGGTCCGTACATCGTGCTCCAGCCACACCAGTCGGGTGTGGAAAAACACGTAACGCCTGAACAGCTGTCTGAGAACAGCGCGCAGGCCTTTTCTTTGAATGCCATCACGTAACGCTTGCAGAACGCTCATGGTGCCTCCTGACGGGTGGCGGGTGGGGGGAAAGAGGGAGCGGTCCAGCCCAGGGCAAACACGGTTTCTCCTGGCAGGAGAAAACGGATCTGCCCGGCCTCGCAGTTGAACGGGGCGCTGCGGCTTTGGTCGTCGGGGCCGAAATACACCAGCTCCGCTTGCGCCTGGGGACAGGGCACGCCGTCCAGGCTGACCTGTTGCGGGCGCGTGCTCTTGTTCACGCCCAGCAGGCTGCGCTTCGCGTCGGTGGCCATGGCCAGCGCGTCGACTTCGAAGGCGTCGTTATCCAGGCGTAGCACCTGGTTGAGCCAATGCTGTTGGATGAATTGCTGGGCCAGGCCCACCGGCTTGAGTTCGAAGCGCTGGTTGTCCAGCAGCCGCATCATGCCTTTGGGGTACTCAGGTTCGTCGGCGAGCATGAACCAGTTGAGCATGTCCAGCCAGCCGTCGGCCGAGGCGTTGATGACCACGGACGTCCACCACAGGGCGGCGTAGTGGGTTTCCTGGTCGTAGGGGCTCAGGCTCGAGCCGCTGGACATGTTGGTCTGATCCAGCAGCAGGGCCTTGCGCGGTCGTCCGTTATTATCCAGGCCCACCAGACGGGCGGCCTGACGCACACTGTGGCGGTACACTCGGGTGGCGAGCAGGTCGCGGATCATCCATTCATGCCAGGCCAGGGCGTCGATCTGGTCATCGTGCTTGGCCAGCAGGCGTCGCGCCCAATCGATCCCACGCCGATCAACGGCGTTTTCCGCCAAAGGACCATTGGTGAACCGGGAACTGGGCGGTATGGTAATGCGCACACCGGTGCGGGCATTGGCGGGGGTGGCGCGCACCTGATCGACCATGCTCTCGAACACCTGCTGGTAGCTGGCGAAATCCGGATAGTTGAGGTTCGGCTCATCGGCGAAACTGAGGTAGTGGATGCCTTTGCCGCCCAAGGCTTGGGTCGCCTTGAGCCAGTTTTGCAAACCGTTGTTGCTGACTCGGTCGGCCTGCAGGTCGGCCTTGCGCGCGCTACCGGCCAGGAGGGTGACGTCCTGGGTAATGCCGAAGCGGTCCTGGTACAGGCGCCGAAACTTATTTTCATAGTCCGGCCTGTCCGCGATGATGTCGACCAGGCTGTAATAACTGGCGGCCTGGGGCTTGAGGGCTTCGATCGCCGGGTAGGTCGATGGCGGGGGCACGACGTAGGGCAGGTAGGCCCCCAGTTTCGGGGTTGTTCCCAGGACATCGCCATAGAGTTTCAGGCGCGCCTGCCCCGGGTCCTGGCGCAGCGGTTGCAGATGCGCCGGATCCTGGGCGAACAGGTTCGCCGTGCCATCCAGCCAGAATGCCGCCTTGCCGTTACCCTGCAATTGCAGACGCCAGGTTTGCTCGACATTGGCGACGGGCAGGGCGACTTGATCGAACTGCCAATAGGCCGGGTACGGCTTGAGGTTCAACTGAAGCTGTTTGCCGTCGGCGACGCGCCGGGCTCGCAGGCTGCGCACGCCGCCGTGGAACTTGCCTGCCAGCACGGCCTGTTCGCCGGGGGCGACTTTGAAATACAACTCATCGCCGTCGTGGGTTTCGACGCTGAAATGCACCTTTGCCGGTGCGAACAGCGCCTGGGTACGCGCATCATGTTCGACGCTGTAGCGGCGGAAGCTGTAACCGGGAATTTCCAGGCGATAGCTGGCGGCCCCCGGCAGCAAGGGCCACTGTTGTTCGCCACGTTCCTGGACCTTCTTGATCAAGCGTTTCCCTGCCAGGCGCCCCTGGCCGTCGAGCAGGTAGAGGTGTTCCGAATTGGCATTGGCCTGCCAGGCCGGCACCCAGCGCACGGTCACGCTGTCCGGCCGGTCGGTCTGCAGATACAGGCTGCCATCACGGATGCCGGTCCAGGACATGGAGGCGCCCTGGGCTGAAAGTGTCAGGGCCCAAAGGCATGCAGCCATTATCCAGCACCGCGCCGACCCCATCGCGAGCAGGCTCGCTCCCACCCTGGATCTGTACCGGCCGCGGATACTGTGATCGACACCAGGCCCCTGTGGGAGCGGGCTTGCTCGCGAAAGGGTTGTCACATCCAGCATCTGTACAGGCCGCGCCGCCGCTTTCGCGAGCAAGCCCGCTCCCACACGGTTCGGTGAGATCCCTGTGGGAGCGAGCCTGCTCGCGATGGCGGACTGAGGGGCGACGAAGCTCATGCCGATTTCCCCATCAGCATCTGCCGCATCGGCAACAGGTCGCTGGGCAGGATGATCAACGTCTGCCACAGCGCCACGCCGCTGAGACGGCAATATATCGCCAGCAACGCCAGGGTCACTCCCAGGTACGCGATGGAGGACGAGGCAGCGGCGCCGACGATGCCGTAGCGGGGAATCAGCAGTACGTTCAGCGCCAGGTTCAACAACGCCCCCACGCCCATCAGCAGCGATACCGTGCCGGGCCGGTTTTTGCCCAGCAGGTCCAGGCGCAGGATGCTCGCGTAGCACAGTCCGAACAGCCCTGGCAGCAAGGCCAGCAAGGCCGGGTAAGCCGGTTGGTAGGCCACGCCGAACAAGATCACGATCAACCATTCGCCGATCAGCGCCATAGCCAGGCAGGCGCCGAGCATCACCGTGGCGGTCAGGCGCAGCGCCAGGGGCGTCAGGCGCTGCATGTCGCGGTCCTGTTGCAACAGGCGTTTCATCAGCGGGGTGGTCACGGCCTCCGGTACGATCAGCAGCAGCTCGGCGGCGGCGCTGGCCATGGCGTAATGACCCAGGGCGGTGCTGCCCAGCAGGGCGCCGATGAACAGGTAGTCCGAGCGCAGCATTACTTGCTGGAACAGCAGGTCCGGATGGCTGCGGGCACCGTAGCGCAGCAGCTCGCCCTGGCTGGCACGGTTCCATTGCAGCGACACATCGTGATCGCGCCGCAACCAGACCCAGCCGGCCAGCACCACCAGGCTCAAGCCCGTCAGCCAGCTGATCAACGCCGCTTCCAGGGCTGCGTCCTTCCACATCCAGAACAACGCCAGGAACAACAGCAGCGGTGTCAGGGATTCCATCAGGCGCAAGGCGTTGAAGCCGCCCACGCCGCCTGAGGCATTGTGCAGCGTCAGCAGGCCGCTCTTGAGTACGCTCAACGGCACGGCGAGCAACAGCAGCCAGGCCAGCAGACCCAACTGAGTGGTGATGTCCAGGTCGGTACCGAACTCCCGCGCCAGCGCCACGACCAACAGGGTCAACAACCCGGCCAACAGGCAACCGAACACCAGCACCTGGCTGAGCAGCAGCCCCATCGAACGCTGCTGCGCCGCCTGATAACCCACGGCGGAGTTCAGGCCACCGCTGGTGGCGGCGCTGATCAGGTCCGGCAGGGTGCTGAGCAGGGCGAACAACCCGCGTTCGCTGGGCCCCAGAATGCGTGCCAGCAACACGTTGCGCAGCAGGCGCAGGCCGATCATCGCCAGGCTCGTGCCCGTGCTCAGCACCAGGTGCTTGATGTAATGCGCTCGGCTCATGAACGTGTCCCTCGACGTATGCGCCAGGCCAGCAGTTCGGGATGAAGGGCATTGCGCTGGCTGACGCCGAAGCGCGGCACGTTCAAGGGGTCGCCGTCGTTGCGATAGAGCCCGGCCTCGGTGCCCAGGGCGAACGAAAAACCGTGGGCCGCCACTTGGTGGCGGACGCGCTCGTCGTGATCGCCATTGGGATAGCAATACACCGGCAACGGTTGGGCGCAGGCGTTTTCCAGGGCTATCCGGCTGCGACTCAGTTCTTCATGCAGGCGTTGATCGTCAAGCTTGGTGAGAATCGCGTGGCTGGCGCCGTGTGGGCCGAAGCGCACCAGGCCCGAATCTTCGAGCATGCGCACCTGGGTCCAGTCCAACGCCTGGGGCTGGGCGCCATGGGGACAGGTGTCGGTGAGGTCGCTCAGGGTTTGCGGATCGAGGGTCTTGAGGCTTTGCAGATAATGCAGCAATGACAGGCTGCGGCGTTCGTCGTCCAGGTCATCGAGCATCACCGGCAGCGGCCGTCCGGCTTGTTGCAAGTGTTCGATCAGCGCCAGCCGCGCCACTTGGCCGTGACTGCCCCACAGGGTTTCGCCGATGCTTTCCCACCAGAAGTGCTGGCGACTGCCAATGAAATCGGTTGAGAGGAAAATACTGGCGGGTACCTGATATTGGCGCAGCAGGGGAAAGGCATTCATGGCGTTGTCGCGCCAACCGTCGTCGAAGGTCAGGGCGACCCGGGGACGGTCCGGAACGGTGGCTGGGTCGGCCAGTAGCAAGGTCATCAGGGGCACGCATTCGAAGTACCGTTGCAGCCAGATCAGCAAGTGCTCGAAGGCTTCCGGCCCCACGCACAATTCGTTGCGATGGGGCAGTTCGGCGGCGCGGTCGTTGCTCAGTACGCGATGCAGCATCAGGATCACGCCGGCACCCCGCAACGGGCCGCGGCCCAGGGCCGTGTTCAGGTACAGCCAGCCGCCGGTGAGTTTGAAGACTTGTTTGATCGACATCGGTCACCTCCTCAGCGGTTCTGCTCGGGATTCCATTGGCTGTAGCGCCGGCCTCGCAGGAACTGCCACAGGCCGATGCTCATGCCCGCCAGCGTCACCAGCACGAACGCCGCCAGGCGGAAGGGCCGGGGCAAGCGGTGGTGCATATCCAGCAGGCCAAGCAGCGCCATGGCGTAGCCGAGTATTTGGGCGGCCAGGCTCAGGCGATAGAACCCCTGGTCGCTCCACAACCAGAGGTTGCTGAGCAGCAGCGGCAGCAGCAAGACCGGCGCCAGGCGGCGGATCAGCTTATGGCTGATCAGCCCGATGGCGTACAGACCATGCCGCAGCGGATTGAGCAGCGCCCGGCGCTGGGCCAGGCTCTGCAGGCCTCCGACGGTGACCCGCTGGCGCCGGCGAAACTGCTTGTCGGCCTCGTCCACGCCCTGGTCGATCACTCGGGCCTTCGGCACATAGACGATGGATTTGCCAGCGGCCGGTGCGCAGGTGCTGAGGAAGAAATCATCGTTGACCTGGGCCGGGATCGGCTCGAACAGCTCCCGGCGCAGTGCCAGCAGCGCACCATCGGCTGAAACCATGCAGTCGGTACGGCTTTCCAGCCGTCGCAGCCAGCCTTCGTAGTGCCGGTACAGGCTGTCGCCCAGGCTCAGGCCCTGGCCCGGCACGGGGATTTCCATGTGTCCGGCACAGGCGCCGACCTCCGGATCGCCTAAGGGGGCGAGCAAATGGCCGAGGGTGTCATGGCTCCATTGGTTATCGGCGTCGGTAAAGACCAGGATCTCGCCGCTGCTGTGGGCCACGCCGGTATTGAGCGCCGCGACCTTGCCCTGGCGGGGCAGGTCGAGCACGGTGATGCGCGGGTCGATTATCTTGCGCGCGCAGGCCACCGTGTCGTCGCTGGAACCGTCGCTGGCGAGAATGATCTGCAGCGAGCGCGCCGGATAATCCTGGGCGAGCAAGGTGCGCAATTTGTCTTCGATGTGCCGTGCTTCGTTGTGGGCGGCGATGACGATGCTGATGTCCATCGGCAGCGCCTTGCCGTAGCGCCGGACCGGAAACAGTGGTGTCAGCAGGCTCAGCATCAGCGGGTAGCCGAGGTAGGCATACACCGGCAGCAACAGGCAGCCCCAATAAATGAATTCAGCCACGGGCAGGTCTCCTGACGTTCCAATGACAAAGGTTGAGCAACAACGCGGCACCGGTCAGGTGCAGGCGCACCCCATGCAAGGCCCATAGCTGCAAGGTCAGGCGCGGGTCGCGCCGGCTTTGGCGCAGGCTGAGAAACAACGGCGGCAGCGAGGTGATCAGCAACAGCATCAGCGCCAGGCGCAACTGACCCTGGAGCGAGGCGACCAGCGCCAGCACATCCAGCCCCCAGGCCGCGATGGACAGCACCGGGAAACGCAGCAGGCGCAAGCTCGGACCGTGGCTGCGCAGCAATTGCAAATGACTGCCCTGGCGCCACAATTCCTTGCTCATCCACTCGCGCCAACTGCCTTCGTAGCCCCAATGCAAGGCCACGCATTCGTTGACCAGCAACAGTTGCGCGTCGATCTGGCGCAGGCGCAGGGAAAAGTCCTTGTCCTCGCCGGTGCGCAGGGTTTCGTCGAAGCCGCCGACCCGTTCGAACCACGACCGACGCATCAGCAGGTTGGCGCTGGGCAGCCACTGTACCCGGTGCAGGCGGTGGGCACCGGGACGCTGGCTGCGACGCTGCCAGGCTTCGGCGAACCAAGGGGCCTGGCGGGGCGTGTTGAGGTCCAGGCCCAGTACATCGCCCTGGTGCCCCTCCAGTTCCAGCAGCAGCTTGAGCCAGTTGGCCGGCATCTCGATGTCGGCGTCGATGAACGCCAGCCAGTCGCCATGGGCCGCCGCCGCGCCGCGGTTGCGCAGGGCACCGATGTGCACGCCCGGCACAATCAACACCCGCGCGCCCAGTTCGTTGGCGATATGCGGCCCATGATCATCGGAGCCGTTGTCCACCACGATCAGCTCGCACTCCAGCTGTGCCTGGCGAGCGGCTTCCTGGGCCGCCCGCAAGGTACGGCCGATGTGCCGGGCCTCGTTGTACATCGGGATCACGATGCTGACCCGGTTCATGGGCGCGCCTCCTTCGGCGTTGCCTGTTCGGCCTCCTGGCGCAACACGGAGGTCAAGGCGAGCATGATCCATAGCAACTTGTGGTTCGGCGCGCTGAGGAACGTCAGGAACAGCATCAGCGAGAGAAAACTCGTGCCCAGGTGCGTCAGCAGATCCGCCTGCGCCCAGTCGCGGCGTGCGAGCCAGAGCCGGCGGGCCTGCAGCAGGTTGTACAGGCCCAGGCCCAGCATGCCGACGAACATCAGCCCGCCCGGAATGCCGATTTCACTGAAGATCTCCAGGTAGGTGTTATGGGCCCGACGATACAGGTCCCCCAGCTTGCGATTGGCCGAGAACGCCTTGGCGTAGCCGGTGGGCGCATAGTGCAGCGGGAAGGTGCCGGGGCCGGTGCCGAGCACCGGGTTCTCGCGGATCATCTGGCTGCCCACCACGATGTACGAAGCACGCCGGCCGAGGGATTCGTCCTTATAGGCATTGACGCCGGCGCTGAGGATACTCAACGACTGGATACGTGCGATGTAGCCGGCCGGCATTACGGCGACTGCCAGCGGCACCAGCAGCGCCAGCCCGAGCATGGCGAATCCCAGGTGCCGTGGACGGACACGCGGCAGTTGTGCGCGATAGTGATACAGCCCGATCGCCAGGCTGAGCAGGAGCACCACCAGCCCCGAACGCGATTCAGTCTTGGTCATGCCACCCAGCAGCAACGCCAGACAACCCATCCAGAACAACCGTTGCAGCAGGTTCGGTCCGCGCACCACCAGCAGCAACGCCAGGGGCATGGTAAAGGCGATCAGCAGGGCGAAGGCGTTCGGGTCTTCCAGCAGGCCCGAGGCGCGACCCTGATCCTGATATTTGGCGGAAAACATCGCCAGCAGGCAGGTGGCGCCGACACTCAGCGTCATCACGCGGCAGAACAAGTCGAGGTTCAGTTCGCGGCCGATCAACAGGGTGATGACGAACAGGGTCAACCCCACGCTCAATTCGCGCAAATGGGTCATCGACAGCTCCGGGCTGTCCGACAGGTACAGGCTCAGGCCATACAGCATCATGAAGCCGATCAGCGGCCGCCAGATATTGCTGCGCAGGCGTGTGCCTGGGATCTGCTGCAGGGCCAGTTGCAGCATCAGGATCAGTACCAGTGCCAGGCCGAAGAATTTGCTGCCCGAGAGCGGGTTGTCCTTGAACAACCCTTCGAACGGGACCAGCGCAGCGATGCCCAGCAGGCCCCAGCCGGGTTTGCGATAGAGCGCGGCGACACCCACCAGGCCCAGCACCGCCCCCGGCGCCAGAAACGGATACGGGCTGGCCAGCAAGGCCAGGCAAACCAGCCCCAGCAGGCTGACGATCGAGAGTGGGACAATCATGGGCGAGCCTCCCGTGCCGTACGGATGTAGAGCTGCGACCAGCGTTCGGCCAGCGTGCGCAAGTCGTAGCGGTCCTGTTGGGTGCCGCGTGCGTTATCGGCCAGGATCTGCGCCAGGGGCGGTTCGCTGAACAGCGTCTCGATCTGCCGAGCCAGGTCGGCGCTGTCGGCCGGTGCGGCGAGCAAACCGTTGTGCCGGTCCTGTACGACATCGGGAATGCCGCCGACGCCGAACGCCACCACCGGGACCCCGGCTTGCATGGCCTCGAGCAGAATCATCGGCGTGCCTTCGGTGCGCGAACTGATCACCAACGCATCGAGGCGACTCCACCAGGCGTTCATGTCGGTCTGGTACCCGGGCAGTTCGATGCGGGTGGGCAGCCCGGCATCGGTGATGCGTCTGAGCAGGGCCTGGCGTTCCGGGCCGTCGCCGAGCATCACCGCGTGCAGCGACGGGTGCCGCTGGCACAGGGGGATCATGGCGTCGAGGAACAGGTCCGGGCCTTTCTCGCTGCTCAAGCGGCCGACGTAGCCGACCCGCCAGCGCTGGCCGTCGTCGCGATGAGCCACAGGCGCCGTGGGTGTCGGCAAGCCATTGGGGATCACCGCGACTTTCTCCGCCCGCACGCTGGCCTGGCGGTGCAGCACGGCGATGCTTTCGGCGACGCAGACCACGCGCTTGACCGACGCCGTGCGGCACAGTTGCAGGCTCAACCAGGTGTAGAAACGCTGCTTCGGGCTGCGCGGCGTGAACCCGTGCTGGGTGATCACCAGCGGCAGGCGCAGCAACGTGGCCGCGGTCCAGCCGAACAGCAGCCCCTTGAAGTTATGGGTGTTGAGCAGCGGTTGTTCGCCGCGCCGTTGGCGCAAGTGCTGCAACAGCTCGCCCCAACTCCCACAGTGATGGCAATCGACCCCGGCCTGGCGAAAGCGCGCGATCAAGGTCGGCGGCGCCGCGAGGAACAGCACCTGGTGCTGTCCCGGGGTCGCCAGGCAATGATCGAGCAGCATCCGCTCGGCCCCGTAGAAGCCGCCGCTGTCGAGCAAATGAATGATCGGCAGGGGGCTGCTGCGGTGGGACGGGCCGAACGGCGCGTTCAATTGCGCACCCAATGGACCAGGCTGGGCAGCGTCCAGTTGCGATGCGGGTTGATCTGGTCGGGAGACTGCTCGTTGATCACCAACAGCACCGGTACATCCAGTTGCTGGCTGATCTGCGCTGGATGCTTGAAGCGATGGTCGAAGAACTCACGCACGTAGACCAGGGCAATTGCCAGCAACAGGCCGCTGAACAGGCCGAACGGGATGATCAGCATCGGCTTGGGGAAGGCCGCGGCGGTCGGTTCGAAGGGCGGGCTGAGCACGCGGGCGTTGGACAGGTCGTTGTCCAGCGAGCGGGCGGTGCTGGCTTCGGCGAACCGTTGAGCGTAGGTGGAGAACGCCGCATGCAGGGCGTTGATTTCGGTGTCCATCTGCTGCAACTTGCTCTGGGCTTCCTGCAACTGGTGGATGCGCCCCTTGAACGCAGCGATGCGCTCGACCTTCTGATTGATCACCGAACTGACCACCGCCAGGTCGGTAGTGCGCTCCTGGATCCGGTTGTTCACCACCTTCAGAAATTGCTGGCGGGTGCGCACGATCTGTTCCCGAGCCAGCAGCATCGGTTCGCTGCCGGGCTGGAAGATCGCCAGGTCATTCATGTAGCGGCTGACCTGGCTGGTCAGTTGTTCACCCAACTGTTTGATTTCCCGGTCTTCGAAGGCGATGTTGTCCACGGTAGTGGTGAAGGTGAAGGGAAAGGTGTAGTCGTTGAACTTCGAGCTGTTCGCCGCCGCCAGGCTGGTCTTGAGGTAATCGAGCCAGCGCTGGCTTTGCAGCAGGCGATCCTGGTACAGGTTCAGGGCCTGCTCTTCAGTGTTGATGGCGTTCAGGCGGAAGGTGATTTCCTCCTTGGGATCAGCCGAACCGACGCCTTCGAGCAATGCCAGCCGATTGCCTTCCAGACCGTCGAGGCGATTCTGGTATTGGCTTTTCTTCTGTTCATAGAAGGTTTGCGGCAACTCGATCGATTGCAGTTCCTGGCGGCCGCTGAGGTAGTTCTGCAGCAGTTGCGCCACGAACCGGGTGCCTTGCTGTGGGTCGCCGAAGCTGTAGACGATGGAAATGACATTGGAGCCGGGCAGGGTCTCGATCTTGAGGTTGTCGACGGCTTCGTCAGTCAGCGAATCGAGCACGGTGTCGCGCACCGGATCGACCTCCAGCCCCAGGCCATCGCGCAATGGATTGATCACGTACTCGCGCAACGGCGTGGTGACGTAGCGTTTGAACGGTTCGCTCACCCATTTGTTGAAGATGCCGGGGCTGGGGTTGTACTCGCCCTGGTCGCGCAGGGTGCTGATGGTCTGCCGGATCAGCGCCGGCGAACGCAGGATATTGCTCTCGGTTTCCATGTCCGCCAGAGACGGTGGAACGAAGGTGGCGTTTTCCTGGTTCAACGACGTGGTAGCGTCGCCTTGGGAGAGTTTTTTCGACTGTACGATCACTTGGGCGGTGATATCGAAACTCTGTTTGAGCATCAATGGCAGCGCCAGGGCAATCACGGCGAAGACCAGGAAGATGCGCTTCACCCACTGTTTGTTGGCGAAGAAGATCCTGAAGAACTCATGCAGGTAGTTTTCCTTGGGACTCATGATCGATCACCTGGCTCAGTTGCTGTTGCTGCTTTTGTTGTCGAGGCGGTAGCCGAAGCTGACCCCCATGCCCTGGAACAGCACCACGTCGGCCAGTTGCCTGGCGAGTTCGCCGGCGCTGGCAAGCTTGGTCTTGGGCACGAAGAGCATGTCTTCCGGCTGCAGGTAGGCAATCTGCGAGGCGTCGCCGCTCAGGGCTTTTTCCACGTCGTAGTGACGGGCTTCGACCTGATTGCCGTTGCGACGCATGATCACCACCGAGTCGAGCCGCGCCTTGACGTTTGTACCTCGGGCCAGGGTCAGTGCTTCGAGCACGGAGATCGGCCGGCGAATCGGGTAGGAACCGGGTTGGGCCACTTCACCGAGGACATAGATCTCATTGCCGGCGGTGGACTTGAGCAGCACGTCCACGGTCATGTGGCCGGGCAGTTGGGCGTAGCGCTCGTTGAGGAAAGTTTCCAACTGGGTGACGGTCATCCCTTGCAACGGTACCGAGCCGATTTCCGGGAAGCTGGCGTAGCCATCCCGGCCCACGATGATTTCCCGGCTCATGCCGGTGGCCGGGTGGATCAAGGTGTTGCGCAGGTTCGTCTCGTTAGACAGCGGGCTGGTCACCAGCACCGTCAACTGGTTGCGATTGGGCTGGAACAGCATTTTCTGATCGTAGGCCCGTTGCACCGCCAGGCGCGCTTCGTCGGTGGTCATGCCGGCGATTTTCACCGACGTATTGGCCCCCGGCAGTTCGATACTGCCGTCGGGCATCACCAGTTGTGAGCCGTTGAGCTGGCTGGCGGCCGTGAAGCTCAGGGCCACCTGGTCGCCCGGCTGCACGCGATAAGCCTGGGGACTGGTGATGCCGATGTGAAAGATCACATCGAGCACATCCTGGGGCCGCAGGGTCTGTTCGACCTTGGGCATGTCGGTGGCCTGGGCATTGGCCGGCGCGGCCGTAATGATCTGCACTGGCATCGAGCGGGTATCGCTGGTGCTGGAGCAGCCGGCAAGCGGCAGCAACAGCAGGACAAGCATCTTGGCGTTCATCTCGTCATCCTTCTGCACGCTTACAGGTTGTTGTAGAGCCACTTGGGCATGTAGTACTTGCGCCGGTTGAACACGCTGCCGACCACTTTCGCGCCGGCCTGGGCCAGGCGCTGGCGGGCGGCCTGGGCCACTTCCCAGCGGGTGTCTTCTCCGCGTACCACCAACACCACGCCGTCCACCTGGGCGCTCATGACCAGGGTGTCGGAGGCCGCATACACAGCGTCGGCATCGATCACCACGAAGCGGTACTGCGCCGCCAGATGCCTGAACAGGTGGCGCAACTGTTCGGGATTGAAGCGTTCGGCATTGCGCCCCAGGCGACCGATAGGCAGCACGTCGAAGGGCAGGCTGGAGGTTTGCACCACGCAGTCCTGCAACAGGGGCGGGGTGAGGTGGTTGAACAGCAGGTCGCTGAAGCCGCGCTCTTTTTGCAGCCCCAGTTGCTGGCTGAGGTTGTGCGGTGACTGGCTGGCGTCCACCAGCAGTACGCGGCCGCTGCTCATCTGCGCCAGTTGAGCGGCCAGTGCCATGGCACTGGTGCTGGTGCCGGTGCCGGTGTTGGCGGACGTCAGAAGCAGAATCCGCAGGGAGGGGTCGAGCACGGTCGAGGTCAGGTTGGTCTCGCTCGGGCTTGCGATGCTCAGGATATTCGTTGAACCGTCCATTTAACTCGCTCCGTGGCCGCTGAAAACTTTGAAGGGGGTGATCATCAGGATCTTCAAATCCAACAACAGGCTCTGCTCGGCGATGTAGCTGAGGTCCAGTTCCACGCGCTGGTCGAAGTCGATATTGCTACGCCCGGAGATCTGCCACAGGCCGGTCAGGCCGGGGTAGATGCTCAGGCGCACAAGATGGTTGTCCTTGTAGCGATAGGCGTTGAACGAGGTTGGGCGCGGGCCCACCAGGCGCATGTCGCCGGTCACCACATTGATCAGGTTTGGCAGTTCGTCGAGGCTGCTGCGTCGCAGGAGCCGGCCGATGGGGGTAATGCGCGGGTCGTTGTCGATCTTGAAGTCGATGGCGTCGGCACCGTGCTTGTTGAGGTGGCGCAACGACTCCTTGAGAGCCTCGGCGTTGGCGACCATGGTGCGGAACTTGTACATGCCAAAGACACGGCCGCGGTAGCCGGTGCGCTTCTGCACGAACAGCACCGGACCGGGGCTGGAGAGCTTGACCAGCACGGCCAGGCCCAGCAACAGCGGACAGAGCAAGACCAGCAGGACCAAGGCGCCGAGACAGGCGACCACCCGGTTGGTCCGCGAGACGGTCCACGGCCGACCGCCGTCGCGGCCGGTCAGCCAGCCACGGCCTTGTCGATGGATGGCTGCATCCAGACGCCTGCGGTGCTCGGGGTCGACACGCTTGTCGCCGGGGGTATTGAGCGGAAGGGGTTGCTCATGACGGGTCATAGACTCCTCCTCTGAGTTTCATCTGCAAGTTCAGCCGCGAGCGGCGGGCGGGCAGCAGGCAGCCCGTAGTAATCGAGGAACCAATCGATGAAGCGGCCCAGGCCTTCGTCCAGTTCGATACGTGGCTGGAAACCAGTGGCCCGCGCCAGGTCGCTGGCGTCGGCGCAGGTGTTGAGCACATCACCCGGTTGCAGGGGCAACAGCTCGATACGGGCGCTCAGCCCCAGGTGTTTTTCCAGCAGCGCGACGTAGGTCCGCAGGGCCACTGGGTGCTGTCCGCCGATGTTGTAGATGCGCCAGGGCGCGCGGCTGGTGGACGGGTCCAAGGGGGCCAGATCCCGTGCGGCAGTGACGCGGGGCGGACGCTCGATCAGCCGGGCGATGCTTTCGACGATGTCGTCGATGTAGGTGAAATCACGCTGGTGCTCGCCATGGTTGAACAACTGCAGCACCCGACCTTCGGCGATGGCACGGGCGAACTGGATCGGCGACATGTCCGGCCGCCCCCAGGGGCCATACACGGTAAAAAAGCGCAAGCCGGTGCAAGGGATGCCGAACAGGTGGCTGTAGCTGTGGGCCATCAGTTCGTTGGCTTTTTTGCTGGCCGCGTACAGCGAAAGCGGATGATCGACATTGTCCTGCTCTGAATAAGGCGTGCGCGGGTTAGCGCCATACACGGAGCTTGAGGAGGCGTAGATCAGGTGCCTGACCGGATGACGGCGGCAGCTTTCGAGGATGTTCAGGAACCCGGTGAGGTTGCTGTCGACGTAGGCCCTTGGATTCTCCAGGGAGTAGCGCACCCCCGCCTGTGCGGCGAGGTGGATCACCACCTCCGGGCGGTACGATTGGAACAGCTCGTCGATGGCGCCGGCGTCGGTCAGGTCCAGCCGTGCCAGGGGAAAATCGCCAGCCTGAGCCTTCACCCAGGCGATGCGGTCATGCTTGAGCCGGGGGTCGTAGTAGTCGTTGAAATTGTCCAGCCCGCACACCCGATGGCCATCGCACAGCAGTCGCCGCACGCAGTGGGCGCCGATGAAACCGGCCGCGCCGGTTACCAGGATATTCACGCTTGCGGCCCTGGTGCCGAGCCGGCCGGCACGGTGTGCCGCAGCCCGATGCCGCGATACAGCAGCCCGGCGGCAGCGAGGTGTTCCGGGTTGTACAGGTTGCGGCCGTCAATGATGACCCGGGCGCGCAGTTTGCTGGCCAGCAGGTCGAAATCCACCACGCGGAAGTTCTTCCACTCGGTGCAGATCACCAGCGCGTCGGCGTCTTCCAGGGTATCGTCACGGGTGGCACACAGGTTCAGGTCCTTGCGGTAGCCGTAGAGCCGCCGGCATTCAGACATGGCTTCCGGGTCGTAGGCCTGGACCCGGGCGCCTTCGCGCCACAGCGCTTCCATCAGGTAGCGGCTGGGCGCTTCGCGCATGTCGTCGGTATTGGGCTTGAAGGCCAGGCCCCAGACGGCAATCGATTTACCGGCCAGGCCATCGGGAAACTGCTTGGCGAGTTTCTCGAACAGGATGTGCCGCTGGCGGTCGTTGACGTCGGTAACGCTGCGCAACAGGTGCAGCGGCATGCCGCTCTGTTCGGCGGTGTGCAGCAGGGCTCGCAGGTCCTTGGGGAAGCACGATCCGCCGAAGCCGCAACCGGGATAAATGAAGTGGTAACCGATGCGTGGGTCAGAGCCGATACCCTTGCGCACCGCTTCGATGTCGGCCCCCAGTCGTTCGGTGAGGTTGGCCAGTTCGTTCATGAAACTGATGCGGGTGGCGAGCATGGCGTTGGCGGCGTACTTGGTCAGCTCGGCGCTGCGGTTATCCATGAACATCAGCTTTTCGTGGTTGCGGCAGAAGGGCGCGTAGAGCTCGCTCATCTGGTCGCGGGCCAGGGTATCGGCGGTGCCGACGATGATCCGGTCCGGACGCATGCAATCGGCCAGGGCGCTGCCTTCCTTGAGAAATTCGGGGTTGGACACCACCCGCACGTTCAACCGTTTCAGGCCGCGCCGGGCCAGCACCTGGCGGGCGCATTCGGTGACCTTGTCGGCCGTACCCACGGGCACGGTGGACTTGATGATCAGGGTGCGATCGCTGTCCATGAAGTCGGCGATCTGCCGGGTCACCGCCAGTACGTGGCTCAGGTCTGCCGAGCCGTCTTCATCGGCGGGGGTGCCGACGGCAATGAAAATGAGTTCGCCATGATTGACCGCATCGCTGGCCTGGGAGCTGAACGACAAGCGCCCGGCCTTGATGTTGTCTTCGAGCAATCCGGAGAGCCCCGGTTCGCTGATCGGGGGGACCGCTTGCTGCAGTTGCCGGATCTTGTTCGGGTCGATGTCGATGCACAACACACGATGCCCGACGTCGGCCAATGCTGCCGCCTGGATCAGTCCCACATACCCCGTCCCAAATACGCTCACGTCCATTCTGGCGTGCCTCGAAGATCGTTTTTATGTAACTCGGATGAAACTGTTTAGGGGGGTATAGCGCAGCCTCAGAAAAGCGTGTCAGCAAAATGACAGTTGTCACTGTTGGCAAAACTAGAAAGAGTCCGGCTTTTTGATATCAAGTTATTGACAGTCTTGGAAAAGTGCCGGTTTTAAAGGCTGAAAGTCGCGTCAAAAAAATCGATGAACGGTATTTATTCATAGATTTTTCGTTTTTTCAGGGGGTATTCGTGTCATTTTTGGGCTAACTTTTTTTTGACGCACATTTGATTCATTGGCTTTCTTGCGCTTTGGAAAGCCGCTGCTAGTGTCCAGGAACAGAGCCCTTTGCAACGTCAAGATTGCGTCGAGAAAAACATGGCCCGATACCTCAAGGAATTGCTGTTGGCGCTGTACCTGATCAGGGGGTATGACTACTACCTTGACCGTCTGACGGCGCTGGGTTTTGGCTTGGCGACGGTGTTGTTCGGCGCGATGTTCGTGGCACTGGTGGTGGCGTTGTGGATGACCGCGTATATCCGCCAGGCCCTTGTGCGGCACCTGTTTGCGTTGGCGATGTTTGCGTCGGCGGTGTTCTTCGAGGTGTACACCCGGGTGACCGACAGTTACCTGACCTACAGTCAGTTCGTGTCGCTGGTGTACTCCGGTGGTTTTATCCAGGAGGCGGCCTGGCAGTACCGCGAGGTGATCGTCCACGCGATGCTTGCCGGGCTGTTGCTGCTGTTGGGGATCGGCCTCCAGCCTCGCCGACGGCTAGCGATGCCAGGTTATCTCCCCATCGCCGCACCGCTGCTGGGGGTGCTGTTGCTCAGCGGCGTGCTCTTCGTGCGGGCAGGTGAGGGCGCCCGTGGTCTACCGGTGATGTATACCCCGCTGGCCTATTTGAACCTGTTCGCCTACGAGGCCTTGCACAACACGGTCGGCCCTCGGGAACCGGTACGGCTGGTGCGGCAAACGCCGCCGATCGGGCATGACATAGTGCTGATCATCGATGAAAGCATCTCCGGCAACTACTTGGATATCAACACGTCGTCGGGTGTGCACACCGGGCTCAAGACACCGCCGTCGGGGGTGGCAATTTTCAATTTCGGCTACGCCGCGTCCATTGCCAATTGCAGCGCCGACACCAACGTCACCCTGCGCTATGGCGGTACCCGCGCCGACTACATGCGCATCAACAGCACCCAGCCGTCGATCTGGCAATACGCCAAGGGGGCGGGCTTGCGCACCGTCTACATCGACGCCCAGCGCACGGGGGGCAACCTGCAGAACCTGATGACCGATCTGGAGAAAAAGGACATCGATGTGTTTGTCCAATTCGATCAGACCAGCGTGCGCGACCGCGACATGGCGGCGGCGGACAAATTGATCGAGCTGTTGGGCGACGGGCAACCGGAGCTGGTGGTCATCAACAAGGTCGGCGCGCATTTCCCGGTGCACGACAAATACCCCGACGATTTCATGAGCTACCGCCCCGCCTTGCCGCGCGGGCAGTATCAGGACGTGGCCGACACCGGCCGGCGTGACGGTTTCAATGGCCAGAAGGATGATTGGGTGCTCTACCGCAACGCCTACCAGAACACGCTGCTGTGGAATGTCGGCGAGTTTTTCCGACGGATCTTCAACCAGGCGGCCTTGGCCAATGCCGTGCTGATCTACACCTCCGATCATGGCCAGGACCTGCATGAACGCGGTAACCCGGGGCTCAACACTCACTGCGGCGGAGATCCGGTGGAGGAGGAGGGGTTGGTGCCGTTGGTGGTGATCCAAGGGAGTCACCTGCAGACCCTCGATTGGCGGCAGGCCTGGGCCAGCAACAAGGACCGTTCCAGCCACTACAACATCTTCCCGACGCTGTTGCGGCTGATGGGTTATGACCGTGCCGGAGTCGAATCCCTGTATGGGAAATCCCTGGACCAACCGACCGAAGACGACTTCACCTTCAACTATCGATTCAATGCACGCCTGGGCGCCAAACCGGCGTGGAAACACATTGACCTGAACAGCATCGTGACCCCGCTACCGGCCCAGGTAGAGATGGCAGTAGGGCACTGAACGGCGCGATGACGGTGGGTCAGCTTGCATTGATGTTGCCTGTGCTGCCTCCATCGCGAGCAGGCTCGCTCCCACCCTGGTCCGGGATAAACACACCACCCATGCCCACCGCCAATCCCCTGTGGGAGCGAGCCTGCTCGCGATTGCGGTGGGCCAGCTTGCATCGGTGCTGGATATACCACCATTGAGGCCAGTCCAATTCCTATCTCATTGTGGCGATCGGCCCCGGTTCTACCGGGTCTTGCAGAAGCGAGAAACCCTGGTTGCGCAATGTGCGGCCGATGAAGCGGGAGCCTACATCGTTCAGGTGTGCATCATCGCGATACAACAACTGTCCATCGATGATAGGGCTGCACAGACCCACCGGGCAGATCACCCGATTGGGGTCGATGAAGTGCACTTGAGGTAATTTGGCTCGTACCGCGCTCCAGTAGGGCGCCGTGATGTCCAGCGGGGCCGAGCAGGAGCCATGGGCGCCGAACATCAGGCGGCGCACAGGGCAGGTCGCGGCGTGGGTGATGTTCTGGTTGCTTAAAATCACAATGACCTTGCCGGCATGGTCCGTTACTTGTTTGATACTCGCTTCGACAAGAGCGCCGTCTGTGGCGCCCCTTGGCCAGACCCCGGCCAATACCACATAGGCATAGTGATTCTGCTCGATCAACTCAAACACCCGCTGGTTGCGCCTCATGCAACGATCACCATACATCGCCGACACCTCTACGGTGTGACCAAAGATCGGCGGACAGGAATCCAGGGTGTAGTCCATCAACCTGATGTCATCGGATTCGGCCAGAATATCCACCATGCCGGTGAAATGGTTGGCGAACGAGTCACCGACCATGATCCCGTCGAGTTGTGCCTTGTGTGCACCGAGGCGGCAATCCGGATCGGGCTCGGCGCTGGATCGCTCATTGGGCATGTGGCAGCCGCTGCGTAGCTTGTGCGGTTCGACCTTCGTCATGGCCTCAAGTGTGGCAACTTGCGGCACAAAGCGTTGCGGAAACCCCTGGAACTGCACGCTCAGCCCTGTCAGCACGGCCAGCCCAAGCGCTGGCGCCAGGAATCGACGCGCCACCACACGGCTAAAGGGCAGCCGCAGTCCGCTCCGTCGAAAAGGAACCTCGATGTAACGCCACGAGCACCAGGACAACGAGATTGCCACCCCCATCAGCGATATCCCCACCGGAAGCGTGATGTCGACGTCCAGGTAATTCAGGTAAGCAATCAGCGGCCAATGCCAAAGATAAAGCGAATAGGAAATCAGGCCGATTAACACCATGGGGCGGTTGGTCAGCAAGCGGGAGCGGTCACTATGGCCAGCGAGGATCAACAGCGCAGCGCCCAGGCAAGGTATGAAGGCGATGAGCCCGGGGAAGGGAGTGTCGGGATTCAGGGCAAACAGGGAAAAAATGATCAGCCCGTATCCAGTCGCTGCGTAAACCACGACCACTTGTTTGTAGAGCTGGCGTGGTTGAGACAGATAGACACCCAATGCTCCACCCAACATCAGCTCGAAAAAACGCGTGGGTAACAAGTAGTAAGAGGCTGTGGGGAAGAGAGACGTGGCGTATTCGGAAGCGCTCAGTGCTACCACCAAGCCGACGCCCAGTAGAGGCAGGACATAACGGGGCGCGAGACGATAAAGCCCAAGGATGAACAATGGCCAGATCAGATAGAACTGCTCTTCGATACCCAGCGACCAAGAGTGTACCAAGGGGGCTTCGTGGGCGTCCGTGGCGAAATAGTTGCCATGCTTCATCGCGATGTAGATGTTCGAGACACCCAACAGGGAGAACAGTGCACTGAGGTTCAATTGCGTCAGGTCGGCCGGGGAAAGGATGAAGCCTCCTGCGATCACAGTCACCAGCAATACCGTTACCAACGCCGGCAGGATGCGGTTGATGCGACGTTGGTAAAAATGTTTGAACGAAAAGGTATGGCTGCGTATCTCGGCGTACACCTGTGAAGTAATCAAGAATCCCGAAATGACGAAAAACAGGTCGACGCCAACAAACCCGCCGGGCAGCAGGCTGGCGTTAAGGTGATGGACGAAAACGGCCAGGACGGCAATTGAGCGAAGCCCATCGATATCGGGGCGATATTGGCTGTGGGACATGTCGGCGAGGATCCTTGAGAGGGGGCAATCCCGGGCGTCATATCGATGACGATTGCGCCGACAGCATACAAACGGCATTTGCTATTCATTGATTCATAGCCGGAAACTGACAACACGCAAGAGTATAGGATCTCAAAAAAACAGCAGATGACCAACGGTACGATCCGATCCCACGTAAAGTCCCGGGAGCGCTCCTTCATCTGACTCCGCTATCCTGACCCGACGTTTATCCATTGAGCCTTTCAATGCTTGAAGTCCGCGATGTGTTCAAAAGCTACGTCACCCCTCAAGGTCCGTTGCCGGTGCTGCAAGGCGTCGACCTGACATTGGCGCCGGGCAGCAGCCTGGCGCTGATGGGAGAGTCCGGCAGTGGCAAAAGTACCTTGCTGCACTTGGTCGCCGGGTTGGACAAGGTCGATCGTGGCAGCATCCGCAGTGGCGAGTACCGGCTCGACGGCATGAGCGAAAGCCAGTTGGCGAGTTGGCGGCGAACGGAAATCGGCCTGGTGTTCCAGCAGTTCAATCTCATCAGCAGCTTGTCGGTGGCGGACAACCTGGCGTTCCAGGCGCGATTGTGTGGTCGCCATGACCCTGCCTGGCAGACCCATCTGATACAGCGACTCGGTCTTGGGGAGCTGCTGCGACGTTATCCCGAACAGCTTTCCGGCGGCCAACAGCAACGGGTCGCCCTGGGCCGGGCGCTGGCTTCGCGTCCGCCTCTGCTACTGGCCGACGAACCCACCGGCAGCCTCGATGAAGCCACCAGCGATGAAGTGCTGCACCTGTTGCTGGAGCTGTTGGACGGCAGCTCCACCAGCCTGCTGATGGTTACCCATAGCCCACGGGTGGCGGCCCGTCTGGCTGAACGCGTGGTGTTGCACGGTGGGCGGCTGGCGCAGGTGGGTCAGGGCTGATGATCTTTCGCCAGACCCTCAAGGCCTTGCTCAGCCATTGGCGTCTGCACCCGGTGCAGTTTTTCAGTGTGTTGACCGGGCTCTGGCTCGCCACTAGCCTGCTGAGCGGTGTGCAGGCCTTGAACAGTCAGGCCCGGGACAGCTACGCCCGGGCCAGCCGGCTCATTGGCGGCGAACCCCAGGCCAGCCTCAATGCCCCCGGCGGCGGTACCTTCCCTCAGCAATGGTTTGTCGATCTGCGTCGCCAGGGTTGGCCGGTGTCGCCGGTGTTGCAGGCCAGGGTGACGCTCAAGGGGCATGAGGATCAGCGCCTGCAACTGATGGGCATCGAACCGGTGTCGCTGCCCGCCGGTGCGGCGCTGGCGGGGCAGGCGCGGGAGATGAGCGAGGTGGTGGCGTTTTTCAGCGAGCCCGGCCGCACCTGGGTGGCCCCGCAAACCCTGCAAGCCTTGGGGCTGGGCGAGGGCGACCGGCCCCTGACCGTCGATGGACATATCTTGCCGCCCCTGCACACCCAGGCGGACATGGCACCGGGCATGCTGCTGATGGACATCGGCTTCGCCCAGCAAGTGCTCGGGCAGCCGGAGCGGTTGTCGCGATTGCTGCTGCCCGCCACGTTCACCGCGGGGTTGCCGGAGGCGTTCAACGGTCGGTTGCAGTTCAAGCGCGCCGATGAAGAAAATAATCTATCGCGCCTGACCGAAAGCTTTCACCTGAACCTCGATGCCCTGGGCTTCCTGTCGTTTGTGGTGGGGTTGTTCATCGTTCACGCGGCAATCGGCCTGGCCCTGGAGCAGCGCCGCCACCTGCTGCGAACCCTGCGGGCCTGCGGCGTCAGTGCGCGGATGCTGGTCACCAGCCTGTCGGTCGAGCTGGGGGTACTGGCTGTGTCGGGCGGCGTTGCCGGGGTGCTGAGCGGCTACTGGCTGGCGGGCCTGCTGTTGCCGGATGTCGCGGCGAGCCTGCGAGGGTTATACGGCGCCGAGGTACCTGGGCAGTTGAATCTCAGCCCGTGGTGGTGGCTGAGCGGTGTTGGCCTGAGCCTGCTCGGTGCGCTGCTGGCCGGCGCCGACAGTTTGCTGCGGGCGGCGCGCTTGCCGTTGCTGGCGCTGGCCAATCCCCAGGCCTGGCATCAGGCCCATGCACGTTGGCTGCGTCGTCAGGGTTGGGTGGCGACATTGGCGGCGCTGATTGCCGTGTTTGCGTTGCTCCGAGGCGACAGCCTGGCCAGTGGTTTTGTCTTGATGACCGCCTTGCTGCTGGGCGCGGCCCTGGCCTTGCCGGTGTTGCTCAACCGTGTGTTGAACCTGTTGCTGCGTCGCAGCCGTTCAGTGCTCGGACAATGGTTCCTCGCCGACTGTCGACAGCAACTGCCGACGTTGAGCCTGGCGTTGATGGCCTTGCTGCTGGCGTTGGCGGCGAATATCGGCGCCGGCAGCATGACCGCCGGTTTCCGCCAGACCTTCACCCACTGGCTCGAACAGCGTCTGACCGCAGAACTCTACGTCAGCCCGCAGACCCCGGCCCAGGCCGGCGAGCTGCACGCCTGGCTCAAGCAGCAACCAACCGTGACCGCCATACTGCCCAACTGGCAGGTTTCGGTGCCGTTACAAGGCTGGCCGACGGACGTCTTCGGCGTCATCGATCACCCCCTCTATCGCCAGCATTGGCCGCTGTTGGAATCTGCCGATACACCCTGGGAGCAACTGGCGGCCGCCGACACGCTGATGCTCAGCGAACAGCTGGCCCGGCGCCTCAAGGTCCGGGTTGGCGATCAACTGACGTTGCCAACCCCGCAGGGGCCATGGACGCCGCGTATCGTCGGCATCTACGCCGATTACGGCAATCCCAAGGGCCATGTGCTGGTCAACGCCGACCATCTGCTTGCCCAATGGCCGGAACTGACACCGTATCGCTTCAATCTGCGGATCGAGCCTTCCGCCATGCCGACACTGCTGGCGGCATTGCAAAGTCGATTCGACCTGGATGACAGCCGGATCGTCGATCAAGCCCGGCTCAAGGGCTGGTCGACCCAGGTGTTCGAACGCACCTTTGCTGCCACCGCCGCGCTGAACGGTCTGACGCTGGCCGTGGCCGGAGTGGCGCTGTTCATCAGCCTGCTGACCCAGAGCCAGAGTCGTCTCGGCCAGCTGGCGCCGCTATGGGCGCTGGGCGTGACGCGCCGGCAACTGATGCTGCTCAACCTCGGCCAGACCTGGCTGCTGTCGTTGCTGACCCTGGTGCTCGCCGTGCCGCTGGGCATCGCCCTGGCCTGGTGCCTGGATGCGGTGATCAATGTGCAGGCGTTCGGTTGGCGCTTGCCGTTGCGGGTGTTCCCGCTGCAATTGGCGCAACTGCTGGCGTTGGCGATGTTCGCTACATTGCTTGCGTCCGCTTGGCCGTTGTACGCCTTGTACCGTACCCAGCCTGCGGACCTGCTCAGGCGCTTTTCCCAGGAGGACCGTTCATGAAAGTCAGGATCGGCCTGCTGCTGTTGGCGCTGCTTTGCGGTTGTGACCGCCCGCCTGAAACCCAGAAAGGCTTTGCCGGCCTGGGTGGCGAAGCCGTCGCCTTCACCCCGGTAGTGTCAGGGCGGGTGTTCGACTTTCCGGCGGATCACGGCGTTCACCAGGGCTATCGCATCGAGTGGTGGTACGTCACCGCCAATCTCAAGGATGCCGAGGGACGTGAATTCGGTGTGCAATGGACACTGTTTCGCAGCGCCTTGAGCGCCGGCCCCCAAGCGGATGGCTGGCGCAACCAAACGATCTGGCTCGGCCACGCCGCCGTCACTTCTGCGACGGTCCATCATGCCGCCGAGCGCTACGCACGGGGCGGGGTGGGGCAGGCCGGGGTGCAGACGGTGCCCTTCGAGGCCTGGATCGACGATTGGCAATTCACGACCCAAGCGAGCGGCACCGACCCCTTGACCGATATGCTATTGAAGGCCCGCGACCCACACTTTCGCTATGAGCTGCGACTCACGTCGACTCGTCCGCTGGTGTTGCAGGGCGACAAGGGCTTCAGTCAGAAATCCGAACAGGGACAGGCGTCTTACTACTACAGCCAGCCGTTCTTCCAGGCCAGTGGTCAGCTGGAAATCGACGGTCAGCGTTATACGGTCAGTGGCCCGGCCTGGCTCGATCGCGAATGGAGCAGCCAGCCGCTGACCGCCAACCAGACCGGATGGGACTGGTTCTCCCTGCACCTGGACAGTGGCGAGCAGGTGATGCTCTACCGCATGCGCCACAAGGACGGAGCGCCGTATCTCACCGGCACCTGGATCGATGCCCGTGGCCAGGCGCAGCCCCTGCATGCCGCGGACATCGAGCTGGTGCCTGCGCAAATGGCCCAGGTTGCCGGACGCTCGATGCCGGTGCGCTGGTCCATCAAGATCCCCGGCAAGCAAGTCGAGATCAGCACCCGCGCCTTGAACCCCAACGCCTGGATGGCCCTGCGCATCCCCTATTGGGAAGGCCCGGTACAAGTGAGCGGCAGTCATGGCGGCAGTGGCTATCTGGAAATGACCGGTTATTGAGACTCATCGGAACTCCCGGGGAGCGGCTCCCTCATACGTTATGAATGCCCGGACAAGGCCTGATAGGAGCCCCGTCATGAGCGATGACCTCAAACCCCCGTCGCTGGCCGATTGGCAGCGACTGTTCGACGACAAGGCCTACTGGCAGCAGTCGCCCGATGCTCATTTCACCGAGTTGATGTAGCTGGCCAATGACCTGTTCGGCCAAGGGGCTATCGACCTGGCGCAGTGGCAGGAGCTCAAGGCCCGGGCCGAACAGCTCCACCAGCGTTCCCCGGATGCCAACGTCGCCGAGGAAGTCGCCGACCCCGATGCTTGATGCGCAAGCCTGAACACGCCAGGAGTAGCCATGAAGGACAACCCCGAACACGCCACCCAAAACCCCGACGAACCGGCGCTGCCCGGTGAAGTGGAGCGCGACAACGATGCCCTGCGCCCGAATGATCCGGCCAAGCGCAAGCAGCAGGAGGGTAACCCCGGAGCGGGAGAGACCGATGCACAAAAAAACCGGACGCCATGACGCAACTTCGTCATATCGATCCCATGGAAAGGACGATGTATAACGACTGTCAGGTTTTGTGACGCATTACATGCTTTTGTTAAATGGAATTGCTGTACTGAGGTGTTGCGTTTGTGTAACACGTTGGCCAACTATTATCGGATCCAGGTTTTGTACTCAATCAAACGATTAATTGAGCGAATGGGTGAACGCCGCCGACCAAAGTTAAATAAGCTGGAAGTGAATAATTATTTATAGCGGTGAGGCGGACATGGCTCGAAAGTTCCACTATTATTGAGCCCGTTCGCCCAGTGTCTGGCTCTTTACCAGTGCATGGAATGCCGAGGCCGTCGCACTGGGCGAACACCGTCTGAAACATTTCCCCTTATTCATCTGCATCGACCAGCAGCGCCGGCCGATGCTTGAACGGTTGTCCCTGTATTAACCGGCAACCGGCGAGCGCCAATCATCGGAGCCCGACGTTCCGCTCACTTCGTGCGTCCAGGTAATCTTGCGATAGGTGAAATGCACATCTTCCAGATGGGTGAAGTGCGAGTTCGCCGGGTCTTGGCAGTTGAGCATGTAGTCCTTGATATCGACGATGATCGCGTCTTCCAAGGTGGTGGTGTAGTAATGCTCCTGAGTGCCGGCGGCAGAAGTGCGGTACCACTGGATTTCAACCTTGGTCAGGCGTTCACCGCAGGTCAGGGCCGCCAGCAGCAGCGGCGAAGCCTTGTCGAAGACCTTGGTGATGACCAAGGGTTTATGCACGCGCTGGCCGGTTGGCTGGCCGGACTGCGGATCGCGCGGAATGATGACCTGATGCTGGAAGCCCTGGACCATGACCTGGTCTTCATGACCTTCCTGATAGGTGTTGCCCACCGAGTCGGCGGTAAACGCGCCGGCCGTGATCAGACCTTGTTTGGTGCCTTCGATGGACATGTACGCGGGGGTAGCCAATGGATGCTCTCCTTGCTGGATAACTAAAGGACCTGGGAAGGAATCGTCCCGAGGTGCCGGAAGGGTTATCAAGAGCTATGCCATTTTCTTAAAAGTTGTTTTATTTCAAGTGGTTATTTATTTTTTTGAGCAACTGTCGAGTGTGTTTCCGACCATTTTGACGCGAACTGCGCAACGGCCTGCACAGTGTCGCGCAGTTTCTTGCGCAACGGTTTTGAACCCCTGAGTACAGGCAGAACGATCAGATTGATGAGCCTCATGACGAAAGCAGGTGCGCAGCTTTTTGCCTGACCCTCGCTACGGTTATTTCAGCGTGAACCCCTAAATCCCATCCAGCACCACCCTGTGGCGAGGGGATAAATCCCCTCGCCACAAAATCATTCCAGACCTTAAGTGAACGGTGTTTCTCAGCTTGTCCTTACAAACCCAACGCCACCCTGCACTCCTCAATGGAGCGCTGCTGCGTCTCGGCGTACAACCCCAGCTCATCGATCGTCGTTCGTCCCAACGCCGCTTCGAAGGCCTGGCGATTGGACTGCCCGGCGTAACGGCTCTGGGCGTCATCACCGAGGTTCGACTGGAAGATACCGGCGGCGCTGACTGGCAGGAAATCTTCATACACCAGCGGTTCGGCGCGCAGGTATTGCTGTTCAACCAGCTGCTCCAGCGCCGTCGATGGCTCGAGAGTGCCTTTGGCGGCCAGGCCCTTTTGCGTCACGAAATAACGGAAGTACGCCAGTGCCTGCCGGCGCAACTCATCGTGGCTGTCCGGGAACGGCGCAAAGTGTTCGGTCATCAAGGTGTTGTAACGCGCGGCATTGGCCTCGTTGGGAAATTCCCCCAAGGCATCCCGCGCCGCGTTGAGCAACTGATCGTAGAGCGCACGGCCCTTGGGCGTGAGGGCGGCGCCCCGTTGTTCGATTTCACCGAAGCGCGCGCTGTGACTGCCTTGGGTGTGGGGCTGGTCGATGAACGCGACAGGCTCGTCGAGTGCCTTGAAACTGGTCTGGCGCAACAGGATCGGGCACTGGCGGCGGGGCGGGCCTTCGATCACCGCCTTGGGGGTGATGCCATGCACGGGCATCTGCGCCTGGACAATGTCGATGTCCAGGGTGCGCGGTGTCAGGTGATTGATGTGCGGGCCCTTGAAGGCGACCACGTCAGCAATCAGACGGTGCTGGGCACTGAGTTGTCGGTACTGTTCGGCGGTGACGGTGGCGCTGTGGTGCCAGCGAAACGTTTCCAGGGCCTGTAGGACGAAGTCGTCGGCCTGGGCTTGTGTCAGGCCCCCCTGGCGTTCAGCGAGGTCGATGAGCTCAAGCGCCTTCGGCGTGAAGATCTGCCGTTTAGCCAGCACCGATTCGGCAAATGCCCGGAGCTCGGCGTTGTCGATCAGTTCCAGGCGTAGTAAGGAGGTAAACACCCGGAACGGACTGACCTGCAAGGCGCTTTCGTGCACGGCGCGAAAGGCTGTGGAGTGCACCGGTACCCCGGCGGGCGTGAGGTCGTAATAGCCCACCGGCTGCATGCCCATGACCGCGAACAGCCGGCTCAGGGTCGCCAGCTCCGCGGCGGTGCCGACGCGGATCGCGCCGTGGCGTTCGAGGTCCAGGCGCTCACGCTCGCCGG
Source organism: Pseudomonas sp. SJZ074 (assembly GCF_007828215.1). Lineage (GTDB taxonomy): Bacteria > Pseudomonadota > Gammaproteobacteria > Pseudomonadales > Pseudomonadaceae > Aquipseudomonas. Next base: position 53,612 of record NZ_VIUE01000018.1, read on the forward strand.
TGCTGTCCAGGTGTTCGGCCAGTTGCCGATCGTTGCCCAGCACCTGGGCATTGGTCTGTTCCACCAGCTTCATCAGCGTGCCGTACAGGGGCACTTCGTCGCGGTACATGTCGGACATCGCCCTGGAGAAGCATTGGCGGATCAGGTCGGGACTGACGAAGCTCATGGTGAGAATTCCTGGTTCGGACTGTGGGAATTGGGAATGAAAGTGGAACGAAAGATCGCAGCCTTCTCCAGCCCTCGCAAACGAAGAATCTTCAGGACTTCATTCTGCCAGGGACTGATCCCACCGCTCGTTCACTGTCCCAACCCCTTGAGGAACCCTCGATACAGCGCCGCCGTCCGTTCCGGTTTTTCAAGCGGCGGCAAGTGACCCAGCCCATCCCAGATCTCCACCCGCAGATCGGCGATGCCCTTGCTCCACACCGGCACGCAGCTGACGTCGATCATCCGGTCCTGGCGGCCCCAGAGCAGCAGCGACGGCGCGCGGATGTCGGACAGGCGCGGCTCCATCGGCGGGCTGGCGTTGAAATCCGTGTAGATCTCCGCCAGTTCTTCCCGGCACTTGACGTACTTATCGGCCACCGCCGCCAACACCACCTTGGGCACCCAGGGCGGTGAGTCCATGGTCATTGCATAGAAGGGTGGGAAATCGTTACGCGAACGCATGAGGGAGGGGTTCCGCCCGGCGGCCACCTGGCGGTCCATGTCGCTGGGCTGGGGCGACGTCACGCCGGCCGGATTGAGCAGTGTCAGGGTCAGCACCCGCTCCGGCGAAGTGGCTGCCAGCCAGGCGGCCAGGTAACCGCCCATGGAGTTGCCGATCACATGGACCTTGTCCAGGCCGCAGGCGTCGAGCAACTCGATTATCCGCCGGGCCTGGGTCGGAATGTCATAGCCGCCACCGGCCTTGAAGCCGGTTTCACCATGGCCGGGCAGGTCGGGAATCAGCACCCGGTAGTCACGGACGAAGGGCCGGGCGAACCGCAGCCAGAGGTTTTTATCGGCACTGTAGCCATGCAGCATCAGGATGCAGCCAGAGGCTTCATAAGGTCCGCCTTGCAGGGTCGACACCGTCATTTCGCTGATGGGCACAGTGATCTTGTGCAACCGGGAAAGACGGGTTTCCACCGCCATGCTCAGGTCGAACAGCACCTGGCCGATGGCCGGATAGGTCAGCCAGCTCCAGACGACAAACACGGCGAGTATTACCCACAGCACCAGCATTTTTTACCTCCATGAGTCACGACAAAATTTGATCGGTCAGCCTTGGGCGACAGGGCGTAGTGATAAGTGAAGCTCAAACGTGGGGACATCGCGACGACAGCGTAGCTTGTGCGTTGAAAGGTGCTGTGAAAGCGTGAGGTTATTGACGGCGCGTTCTTTTTATGTGTGTTATTTCCATTCAGCGATACGGTGCCTGATGCTTGCTGAGCTGGACGTGAGCAGCATCAAACATAGTGTTTCTTTATCTGTGTGACCGGGCACCGTCGCAGCAATGATCAAGGCATATCTGAAGTCAGGTCCAACTTGACTCGTTTCAGTTCCCCATTGGTTCTATAGTACGCGGTGTTTCTGTAATCGTAGATTGTGTCCAATGTTCTAAGTTTTACTCTGCCAGGTGAGGTGCCTCGAACTGCACCAGAGCTTCTGGTGACAAGAAATGGATGGGACGATTTTATTCGATTAAGCGCTTCATTGGGGTCGGTGATTTTTTCCAGGACAAAATATCTATAGCTAAATGGGACGGTGGCCCCGCCTGAGTTGTATAGAACTTCGTAAACTGCACCTGTAGAGTCGATGGGTATTATGGATACTATCTCTGACGGTTCTGGTGAAGGCCGCGACAGCGTGTAGATGTATATTGTTTGTATAAGGCATATTGTTAATAGGGTGACGCTGATCCACTTAGAAATCTTTGGTTTTAGCATGTCGTATACCTGCTCTTATCCATATCTGGTCTATGCTGTCATCGCCGTAGGGCGAGTCCGCCCACCACTTTCCAAACTCCTCTTTTGATGTTCCTGCAATGGATTGAGCCGCGCCTGCCGCCCTAAGTAGAACGTGCTCTGGAAGCCCTGCTGCCGTACCGGTGGCGCCGTAATTGAAATTACCGAATTCCTCAAATTCCCTTCCGCGTTGCTTGTAGTCCCATTCGCCCTTGTTTCTGACTTTTGTATAAAAAATTCCCAGAAGAACAGCATCCCCTCCTACGATAAGTTTTGAGGCATCCCTCAGTTTTTTTGCCTCCTTCATGTTTTCAGTCAGAAGGACATCTGGTGGCGCAAGGGGGAGTATTCCTGAGTTGGCCCGTTCCTCAATGAGCTGTTCATATGCAGGGATCAATTTAATAAGTCGATCTTCAAGGTTATTGATTTCGGCATTTAATATATCGCTGCGATAGGTTGCATGAATGGCTGAGAATTCTTCTTCAAAAGATATTTCAGTGTCAAGATGATTAGTTTGTATGCGCTCAAGAAAGGCTTTGCTGTCCCGGGCTATGAAATCTGTGCCCGCATAGGTCGCCAGAAGTGAAAGATGTTGCTGCAGCTCTTTTTGTTTTGTATCTCTCAGTTGTTTGATCAAGAGAATGGCTTTGTTCATTCCTTGCTCTGGTGACAGCTCCGCTGTCGAGTCTTCGGCGTTGCTGGCAGAATCCAGTTCGGCCTGGATTCTTTTTTCCAAACTGGTCTTGTCCAACTGATATTGGCTGACGATGGCGTTTTTTTTCAGATTGTATCGATTGGTCCAGGTAGCGATGTGTCTTTTTTTTTCATCGGCTTCTGTGGTTGCAATAGTTGAAGTAAGTTGCCTGGATTTTTCCGTCAGCATTTTTGTTTTTACCGCAAGCATTTTGGCTGTATAGGCGGCGGTGATGGATGTGAGCCATTTGTTGTAGGTGGTCAGTGAAGGGGCTCTGCTTTTATGAAAAATATTTAGAAACTCAACTGCATTTTTTTTAATGGTGTTGTTGAGAGGGTCTCTTCCATAAAATTGGCTTGCTGTTGCAGTAATTTTTTGTAGTTCGTTTTTTTTAAATCGAAGAACTTCGTCGACGACAGATTTTTCGTGCTTGTATCGCTCCAGCATGCCTGGTTTGCCCGGCTCTGATTTCTTTGAAATTTCTTCGTCAAGCTCAGGCTTAAAGAACGGGATATGTGCCTTGTAGGCTTTGTCTATCCTGTCCTGTTGAGTAGCGATAGCTATGATGATGGTTATTGACTGATCCGGATGTTTGATGTTTTTTTTGCTGAAGAGAGTTTTTAACTCTGTGGACTCAACGATTTTTCCATTCCATGGGAGCGGCTTTGCAATATATTGTCTGGGTGGGAATGGCGCGTACGGCAGACGTGGCAATGGAGGGTCAGATTTTATGATGATGGGGGGGAGATTGATTGTTTGAGGGGGGGGCGTGTTTTTCATGATGCCTCCTTGGCAATGAGTCTGGTACGTAAAACGTCGAATTATTCGTTGGGGACGAAGGATAGTCGTTGTGAGAATTATGGATGTTCGATTTTCTGGCGATAACGATTCAAGATGAGATTCAGTTGATCGCCGTTAACTAACATGTCTTGCATGATTGGGGCTAAGGGTGTTGTCTTGCATGATAAGCAGGCTATTTATATGGCTTCTGATCGGCAACCTGAAAAACTCGTCGGAAAATTCTTGATAGTGTGTGAGGTCAGGTATTTTTCCACACTACTGATGCTCTGTTGCCTAGCTGCGTTATTAGCAACATGGCTGTTGCGGGGGCCGCCAATCAGGTCATGGACAGCGCTCTACGGAGAGACTGGAGCGCTACCTCATTGTCGGGTAGGGTGCCAAGGCATTCTCCGCGGAACAAGGATGAAATCATGATGATTACCGCTCTGCGCTCCCGTCTGGCCGTGAGTCTCGGCTTGAGCCTGGCCCTCGGTGCCTTGGCTCCCGCCGCTTTTGCACAACCCGATCAACAGGTCCTCGCCGGCGCCGAACAGTACAAGGGCGAGGCCCTGAAGCTGCTCGAAAAACTGGTGAACATTGACTCCGGCTCCGGCTATGTGCCGGGGCTGACCCAGGTCGGCGACATTGCCATCGATGAGTTGAAGAAGCTGGGCGCCAGCATTGAAAAGGTGCCGAACTCCGATGGCAGTCAGCACATCCTGGCGACCCTCAAGGGCACTGGGAAAGCGAAGATTCTGTTGATGGCCCACATGGACACGGTGTTCAAGGAAGGCTCGGCTGCCGAGCGTCCGTTCCACATCAAGGACGGCCGCGCCTATGGGCCTGGCGTGATGGACGACAAGGGCGGCATCGTCGCCGGCATCTATGCGTTGAAGGTGCTCAAGAACCTGGACTTCAAGAACTATGCACAGATCACCTTCCTGCTCGATGCCAGCGAAGAAACCGGCTCGGACGTCGCCACCGACCTGATCAAGAAAACCGCCAAGGCCCATGACGTGACCCTCAACCTGGAACCGGGGCGCCCGGCCGATGGCCTGGTGGTGTGGCGCAAGGGCAGTGCCACGGCGCTGGTGGAGGTCAAGGGCAAGGCGTCCCACGCCGGTGTGGCGCCAGAACTGGGGCGCAATGCGGCGATGGAAGCGGCGCACCAGATCCTTCAGCTCGGCAAGCTCGGCGACGCGGACAAGAAAACCACCATCAACTTCACGGTGCTCAACGCGGGCGACCGGACCAATGTGATTCCCGACAAGGCCACCGCCAAGGCTGACGTGCGGGCCGCGGTGCCGGAAGAATTCGACCGTATCGAAAAAGACCTGGCCCGTGTGTCCCAGGACAAACTGATCTCCGACACCGAAGTCACCACCAGCCTGAAACGCGGCCTGCCGCCAATGCCGCAGACGGCGGAATCGGATCGTCTGATGGCCATGGCCCAGGGGATCTATGGCGAGCTGGGGCGCAAGCTTACCGAGGAGGGCAGCGGCGGAGCGGCGGATGCCAGCCTGTCGGCCGAGGTCGGCACGCCGACGCTGGACGGTTTCGGGATCGTCGGCGGCAACATCCATACACCCGAGGAATACGCGGAAGTGGAAAGCGTCGTGCCACGGGTCTATCTGCTGTCGCGGATGATCATGGAGTTGGCGGGACGGTAGTCATCAGGCCCAGCACTGAGTCCTGTGTAGGGGCGCTCCCAGTGGGTTAAGGCATACCCCCTGTGGCCTCTGGAAGTGTTTTCCAGAGGCCAGTTTCATTGGGTGAAGCGGCTAGCGTGGGTCGACGTTATCCAGCGCCCGGTTTGCCAGCAATCCACCCAGCTCGATCAATTGCTGGATGCCCAGAGCCACATGCCGCCGCGAGCCATCCAGCTCGAACGCCAGGTCGCTGACCATGGCATTGGCCGAGGAGAGGGTTTCGCTGAGGTTGGCGAGCAGGCATTCGGTGTCGACGCCGTTGACCACGGTGAAGAGTGGACCCGGATCGATCTTGGCTTCGGTCGGGTGGGGCTTGAGGTAGAAATCGAGGGCGCGCTTGGCGGCTTTGTCGAGTTCCGATGCGTTGGGATCGGTGTCTGGTGGGTTGGGGGGTACTTTGAACATGCTTGAAACTCCTTGGTAAATGGAGCCGCAACCTATTGCTACCAAACATTAGGTGGCGGCTATACGCAGGTTGGTAGACCGGGTACCAAGGCAACCCAGCGCACCACAAGGGTGCCCCGCGCACAGCCGCCATAACAATCAGCCAACGAAAATCGTCAACGGATATTTGCCGAAGCTGTGCGCCTTAGTTTACCCGGGCTACCAAACCCGGTCGCTGATTCGTCAGCGACCGGAAAACGATAAAGCCAGGGGCCCAAAGCGCACAAGCCGGCGGATTCTGGCGTAGTTGTAGGCAATGGCGCAAGGCGATGTAGTTGCGACCTACACCACGATGAGCAAAGTAAACACATGGCTTTTGTGGCGAGGGGATTTATCCCCGCTGGGCTGCGCAGCAGCCCCAAAACCAGTCACCGGGGTGCAACAGATGCACCGTGTCAGCCGGTTTACGACTGCTTCGCAGCCGAGCGGGGATAAATCCCCTCGCCACAAGAGTTTGGTGCCAGCCAGGAGATTTCAGTACACCCAAACCTCCACCCGCCGATTCCTGATCCGGCCTTCATCCTCGCTATTGGCCGCCACCGGCATCAGTGCGCCGAACCCGCGTACTTCCCGCAGCGTCACGCCGTTCCTGACCAGCTCACGTCGCACCGCCATGGCCCGTAGTTTGGACAACAAATCCGCTCGCGCCGGGTCGTCCTTGGCGTCGCCGAACCCCACCAGCGTGACGTGCCGTTCGGTTTTGCCGTGTTGCCGGAGGTAGTCGAGCACGCGGCTCAGGTCCTGGCGGGCCTTGTTGTCGAGGCTGGCGCTGCCTTCGGCGAAGCGGAAGTTGACGGTCAGGCGTTGGGCGTGGCGGCTCAAGGACTGGTAGCCCTCCGGCATCAACGCATTCGGCGTGACAGTCATGGCCCGCACGGTCTGGGCGATGAACCCGTTTGCCGCGACGATGGCCTGGCCCTTGTCGCTTTGGGTGAACGCCACCAACGCCTCGGCCCATGGAGTGCCCGCCTGGGGCGGCAGGTAGAAGAACAACCGCCGGGACAACGGATAGTCCTCCGTGGCAATCAGGTTGTTCAACGGCAACATCGGTTGGGAGTCGCCGTCGGCAATCGCCAGCGCCTTGGCCTGGCGCACGTAGGGCAAACCGATGAAACCGATGCCTTGGGGATCCTGGCTGACGGCGTCGGACAACTGTTCGCTGGATTCGAAGCGCAGGGCGGCAGGATCCAGCCGTTTGCCCTGACGGTTGAGCACCAGTTCCTTGAAGGTGTCGTACGTGCCGGACTGGTCATCCCGGGCGTAGAGCCGTATCGGTCCGCCGACGCTGCCCACCGACTCCCAGGTCTTCGCTTCACCGCTGAAGATCTTCGCCAGTTGCACAGTGTTCAACTGACGCAGCGGGTTGCTTGGGTGAAGGATAATCGCCAGGCCATCAATGGCGATGACCTGCTCGGCCGTAGGACTTTTCAGATCACCCAGGGGCAGCAGTTCCTCCAGCTCGTTGTCCTTGATCGGCCGGGAAGAGGCGGCCAGGTCGGCGCCGCCCTGCTTGAGGGCGGCGAATCCGGTGCTGGAGCCATGGGCGGCGATGTCGATCTCCACCCGCCGGCCACCGGCGGTCTGGCCAACGATGCGTTGCTCGTTGTCATGACCGGTGATTTCAGTGCTGACCTTGAGCAGGCCCTGATCTTCCATCAGCCCCTTGGCCAGGGCTGGACCGAGTGTCGCGCCAATGGTGTTCGAACCCTGTATGCGCAAGGCAAGACCCTGCTCGGGAACCGGCAGATCGGTGGCCCAGGCCGTGAGCGGCAGCCACAGCACCACGAAACAACCCACCCGAAGCCGCATCTCGGCACCTTCTGAACCCAGAGAAATGCCGGAAGATTAAGTCAGGCAGGTGACTGTGAGATGACAATCACCCTCGACCCCTGTGGGAGCGAGCCTGCTCGCGATAGCGGTGGGTCAGCTTGCATTGATGTTGAATGTGCCGCCGTCATCGCGAGCAGGCTCGCTCCCACAGGGGGGAGTGCAGGTTTTGGGATCAGCTCAATTGCAGCCAGATCGGCGCATGGTCCGAAGGCTTCTCCATGCCCCGCAGTTCATAATCCACACCGGCATCCTTGACCCGTGGCAGCAGGCCGTGGGAGGTCAGGATCAGGTCGATGCGCAGGCCGCGCTTGGGTTCGTCCTCGAAGCCGCGGCTACGGTAGTCGAACCAGCTGAAGCGGTCGGTGACGTCCGGGTTCAGGTGGCGGAAGCTGTCCACCAGGCCCCAGTTCTTCAGGCGGGCCATCCATTCGCGTTCTTCCGGCAGGAAGCTGCATTTTCCGGTTTTCAGCCAGCGCTTCATGTTGTCCGGGCCGATGCCGATGTCGCAGTCTTCCGGGGAAATGTTCACATCGCCCATTACCACCACGGGCTGGTCGTTGCTGAAGCGGCTTTCCAGCAGGTGCTGCAAATCGCTGTAGAAACGTTCCTTGGCCGGGAACTTGGTTGGATGATCGCGGCTTTCGCCTTGTGGGAAATACCCGTTCATGATGGTCACCGGCACACCATTGGCGTCGGCGAAGGTGCCCCAGATAAAGCGCCGCTGGGCGTCTTCATCGTCGCTCTCGAAGCCTTTGTACAAACTCAGCGGCGCCTGGCGGGAGAGCAGGGCGACGCCGTAATGGCCTTTCTGTCCGTGGTAATGCACGTGGTAACCCAGGGCTTGCACTTCGGCCAGGGGGAACTGTTCGTCGTGGACTTTGGTTTCCTGCAGGCCGATCACGTCCGGCTGATGCTTCTCGATCAGCGCCGCCAGCTGATGGGGGCGGGCGCGCAGCCCGTTGATGTTGAAGGAGACGATCTTCATGGTCGGCTGTCCTGGCAAAACTGCGATGCTAGCTGACATGTCGGAGAGGAGCTAGTGGCCTGTACGGTTAATTCGAGTACTCAAATTCGAGTGCCAGGGCTTGCCAGGCAAGGCGCCATGACGAGTCGTAGCCCCGCTACGGCGAGGAATGGCAACGCAGGCTGGCAAGTCCTGGCGCCGAAGTTGAGTAAGCGAATTAGCCACACAGGCCACTAGCGTGGCAGTAGGACAAATGCACTGCTAATGTCCTGTGCATGTAGGAACGATCGCAGCCCTATCGGGTTCGTACTCAATAAGAGCAGGGCCTCCCGAGCCCGCCCAGGAGATCTCCCACCATGCCTGAAACCGCTACCGCCATCGCCGATATCCACATGCTCGACAGCGGCTACTCCCGCGAAGCCCGTTCATTGCTGTACCAGGCCTATCGCCATGAGCCGACGTTCAGCTACTTGTTCGAGTCCGAGCGCCCGGGTTATGAGCAGCGGGTGAGGGCGACGGTACGGGAGTTGGTCAAGCAGCATTTTCTCCAGGAGTTGCCGGCCATCGGCCTGCTGGTCAACGACCGGCTGATCGGCATCGCCCTGATCGCTCCACCCCAACGCCGGCTGGGCATCACCGAAAGCTGGGCCTGGCGCCTGCGCATGGTGTTGAGTACCGGTTTTCGTTGCACCCGGCGCTACCTGGAATACCACGCGGCGGTGACGGCCTGCCTGCCGTCGGATGCGGTCCATGTGCTGCCGCTGCTGGGGGTGCATCCACAGTTTCAAGGCAAGCATTTCGGCGAACAGTTGCTCCAGGCAGTGCACAACTGGTGTGCGGTGGATGAACATTCTCAGGGGGTGGTCCTGGACACCGGTAACCCACGCTACCTGGAGTTCTATAAGCGCCAGGGGTATGAGGAAATCGGCGAGATTGCGGTAGGACCGATCCGCGAACACGTGTTCTTTCACCCCAATCCCCAGGTTTTGCAAAGCGCAACGGCCTGAACCTACTCCCGGTCTGCGAACTTTTGCGACATGTCCGGTCCTATCAGGCTCCCAAGCCCGTGTTAGCATCCGCGCCATGAAACTCCCAGGACGAATAACCCGTGGCGCGCTCCTGCTGTCCCTCAGCTGCGCGGCACTGGCACAAAGTGAATTGGATGTACGGGTCAAACCCTCCAATGATGCACTCAAGGCCAACGTCGAAGGCTACATCGGTGGCCTGGGCGATCGTGACGAGGAGGCCTTGCTGCGCTTCAGTCGTGGTGCCGAGGAGCAGGCGCGCAAAGCCGCCCAGGCACTGGGCTACTATCAGCCGCGGATCGACAGCGAGGTCAAGGGCGGCAAGCAGCCGCGCCTGATCCTGAGCATCGACCCTGGCGAGCCCGTGCATTTGCGCAACGTCACCGTGCGCGTCGATGGCCCGGCTGCCTCGCTCAAGGCCTTTCGGGTACCCGACAACACGGCCCTCAAGCCGGGCGCGGTGCTCAACCATGGTCGCTATGAAGACGTCAAGCGGACTATCCAGAACCAGGCTTCGCGCTATGGCTTTTTCAGCGGTCGATTCGTCAGCCAGAAACTGCAGGTGGACCCCCAGGCCGGCATCGCCGATATCGAGCTGATCTACGACAGTGGGCCACGCTACACCCTGGGGGCGGTGAGTTTCGAGGGCGATACGCCCTTCGACGAAGACCTGCTGCGACGCATGGTGCCCTTCAAGGCCGGTACGGCCTACGACTCAGAGCTGATCGCCGAACTGAACCAGGCCCTCCAATCGAGCGGGTACTTCGAAGGCGTGCGCGTGGATGCGGCGCCCACCGCTGCGACCGACAACGTGATACCGGTCGCCGTCAAGCTCGACACCCGCAAGCCGCGCACCATGGGCCTGGGCCTGGGGTTCTCCACCGACGTCGGCCCGCGGGCCAAGGCCAATTGGACGCGCCATTGGGTCAACTCCCAAGGCCACAGCTACGGCTGGGAGACGGAAGTGTCGGCCCCCCGACAGAACGTCGGCCTGTGGTATGACGTGCCGCTGGACCCGCCGCTGACTGACAAGCTGCGCTACGCCGGCGGTTACCAGTATGAAGAGCTGGCCGACACCGACAGCCTCAGCAAGCTGTTGACCGTGGGGCCCGAGTGGCACAGCAAGTTGCCCAGTGGCTGGCAGCGGGTGATATCGCTCAAGTGGCAGCGCGAGGAGTATCGCCTGGGTGACGATTCGGGCCTGAGCACGCTGTTGATGCCGGGCGTCAGCTACTCGTACCTGCGCAGCGACAACCGCATCGATCCGCACAACGGCTATCGCTTGCAGTTCGACACCAAGGTCGCCAAGGAAGGGCTGGGCTCGGACAACAACGTGCTCTACGGCACGGCCATGGTCAAGGGCCTGACCACGGTGTTCAACAAGCATCGCCTGTTGGCCCGGGCCCAGGTGGGCGGCAGTGCCACCAATGGCTACAAATCCATTCCGCCGTCCCTGCGCTTTTTCGCCGGCGGCGACCAGAGCGTGCGCGGCTACGATTATCAGAGTCTGTCGCCGGAAAACAACGAAGGCGATCGCATCGGTGGCCGTTACATGATCGCCGGCAGCCTCGAATACCAGTATTCGATTGCGGAAAAATGGCGGGTCGCGACCTTCGTCGATCAGGGGAACGCCTTCAACAGCCTTGAATTGCCGAGCCTCAAGACCGGCGTGGGGGTTGGCGTGCGCTGGGTGTCGCCGGTCGGCCCGATCCGCCTCGACCTGGCCCATGCGCTGGACGAAGAGGGCGGCATCCGATTGCACTTTTCCATGGGGCCTGAGTTGTGAGGCGTGGTTTGAAGAGAATACTGCTGGCGCTCGCTGGAGGGCTGGCGTTGGTCGTGCTGACATTGGGCGTCATGTTGGGTACGCAGCCGGGTAGCCGCTGGACGCTTGGCCTGGCGCCGGGTTTGAGCGTGGAAAACTTCCAGGGGCGGTTGGGCGGACAGTGGAGCGCCGATCATCTCTTGTGGCAACAGGACAGCCGCCGCGTGGAGCTCGATGGGCTGATCTTCGCGTGGTCGCCGTTGTGCCTGGCGCGCATGACCCTGTGCATCGAGCAGCTCAAGGTCGATAAGGCCAGCGTGCAATTGCCTCCTTCTGTCGACGCGCCGAGCAGTGGTCCGATCGCGTTGCCGGACCTGGACTTGCCGGTTGCCATCGAACTGGGCGATGTGCAGATCGGCAACCTGCTGTTCAACGGCAGCGAGCAGCTCAAGGGGTTGCAACTGGTTGCCCATTGGGCCGCTGCGGGCCTGCAGATCGACTCGGTACAATTGCAGCGTGACGAGCTGAGCCTGAAGCTTTCCGGGTTATTGAAGCCCGCAGGCAACTGGCCGCTGAAGGCCCAGGGTCAGTTGACCTTGCCGGCCCCGGGCGACACGCCGTGGGCGCTGGACCTGACCGTCGACGGCAACCTGCTCGACACGCTCAACCTCAATGCCGACAGCAGCGGCTACCTGCAAGGCCGGCTGGTCGGCGAGCTGCAACCGTTGGCGGACAACCTGCCGGCCAAGGTGCGTATCACCGCCGACGGCTTCAAGGCCAGCGCCGATCTGCCGGACACGCTGTTGCTCAATCAACTGGAACTGACCGGTGAAGGCGACCTGAAAAACGGCTATCAACTGCTTGGCAAGGCCACGCTGCCCGCCGAGCAGGGACCGGTGGCGTTGTCGCTGCAAGGCAAGGTAGACGCCGGCGGCGCACAGATCGCTGGCGTGGACCTGAACGCCGGTGACCGGCAGAGCTTGAACGTGAGCGGGCAGGTGGACTGGCGCGAAGGCCTGAGCGCCGACGTGAAAATCGCCTGGTTGGATTTCCCCTGGCATCGTCTCTATCCGCTGATCGACGAGCCACAGGTGACGTTGCGCAGCTTCAACGGCGAAGTCTCCTATACCGACGGTCAGTACCTGGGTTATTTCCAGGCCGCATTAGACGGTCCCGCAGGCGCTTTCAGCCTGGGCAGCCCGCTCAGCGGCGACCTGACGCAGATCCATTTGCCGCAGCTCCAGTTCACGGCGGGGCAAGGCAAGGCCGAAGGGCACCTGGACCTGCAATTTGCCGAGGGCATTGCCTGGGATACGGCGCTGGACCTGTCGGCCATCAATCCGGCCTATTGGCTTGGCGAACTGCCCGGCACCCTGGCTGGACCGCTGCGCAGTAAAGGGTCGCTGAAAAACGACACCCTCGACCTCGACGCGGACCTGGACCTCAAGGGCAAGTTGCGCGGCCAGCCGGCGCTGTTCCAGGTCAAGGCCAGCGGCAGCGGTGAGCAATGGAATCTTGGTGCGCTGGACATCCGCCTGGGGGATAACCGCATCAACGGCAGCGGCAGCCTGCAACAGAAATTGACTGGCCAGATCGACATCAAGCTCGCGCGGCTGGCGCAGCTCTGGCCGCAACTGCGCGGCCAGCTCAACGGTCGTATCGATGTGGCTGGGACCCTCCAAGCCCCCCAAGGCAAGCTCGGCCTGCAAGGCACCCGGCTTGCCTTTCAGGACAATCGCCTGCAAAACCTGAACCTGGGCGCCACCCTCGACAGCGCGCAGCGGGGCAAGGTCGATCTGAAGGCCAGCGACATCCGCGCCGGCGACACCGCGTTGGGCGTGCTGACGGTCAGCGGCCAGGGGGATATCAAGCAGCAAAAACTCAACCTGGATCTGCAAGGGCCGCAACTGAAGACCGCCCTGGGCTTCGATGGCGCGCTGGATCAAGGTAACTGGCGTGGGCGCCTGAACAGTGGCGACCTGCAGGTCGGTGGCCAGGACTGGCGCCTGCAAGGTCCGGCGAAGCTGGAGCGCCTGGCCAACGGCACGCTCAATTTCGGCGCCCATTGCTGGCGTTCCGGCCAGGCCAGCCTGTGTGGCGAGGACCAGCGCCTGATGCCGGAACCGAAGCTGAGCTATCACCTCAAGCAGTTCCCCATTGAAAGCCTCGCCCAATGGATGCCCAAGGATTTTGCCTGGCAGGGCCGGCTCAATGCCGATCTGCAGTTGGATCTGCCGGCCAGCGGTCCGAACGGGCGGGTTCTGGTAGATGCCAGTGGCGGCACGCTACGTATTCGAGACAAGGAACAGTGGCTGGACTTTCCCTACCAGACCCTGAAGCTGGACAGCCGCCTGACTCCCAAGCGCATCGACACCAACCTGAATTTTGTTGGCGCCCGGCTCGGCGAACTGATGCTTCAGGCACAGATCAACCCGTTGCCCGCCAGCAAACCCCTCAGCGGTTCGTTCCGCCTGACCGGCCTGGACCTGTCCGTGGCCCGGCCGTTCGTGCCGATGGTGGAAACCCTCACCGGGCATCTGAACGGCAGTGGCACGTTGTCCGGTGGCTTGCTGGCGCCCCAGGTGAACGGCAATCTTGTGCTCAACGAGGGCGAGGTGTCCGGCCCGGAGTTGCCGGTCAGCCTCGAAGCCTTGCAGGTGCGGGCGATGATCGCGGGAGAAACGGTACGCCTCGACGGTAGTTGGAAAAGTGGCAAGGGCGGACTCGGCAGCCTGAGCGGCAACCTGGGATGGGGCGAGGCCTTGTGCATGAACCTGGCGCTCAAGGGCGCGCAATTGCCGGTCACCGTGGAGCCCTATGCGCTGCTGGAGGTGGCGCCGGACCTCAACATCACGCTGCATGGCGAGCGATTGTCGATTGCCGGCAAGGTGCTGGTGCCCAAGGGCGAGATCACCGTCCGCGAATTGCCGCCCTCCACCGTCAAGGTCTCGGACGACACGGTGATCGTCGGCCACCAGACCGAAGAGGGCAAGGCGCCGCTGGCCATGGCAATGGACGTCGATGTGATCGTGGGCCAGGAGAAGCTCGCGTTTTCCGGTTTCGGCCTGACGGCCAACGTCCAGGGCCAGGTACACATCGGCGACAACATGGATACCCGTGGCGAACTCTGGCTCAACGACGGTCGTTACCGGGCCTACGGGCAACGGCTGACGGTACGTCGGGCGCGGCTGCTGTTCGCCGGGCCCATCGACCAGCCCTACCTGGACGTCGAGGCGATTCGCCAGACCGATGACGTGATCGCCGGCATCCGCTTGAGCGGGAGCGCCGAACAGCCGGTCACGCAAATCTTCTCGGAACCAGCCATGAGCCAGGAGCAGGCGCTGTCCTATCTGGTGCTGGGGCGACCGCTCAGCACCACCGGCGAGGATAACAATATGCTCGCCCAGGCAGCGCTGGGCTTGGGGTTGATGGGCAGTTCAGGGGTGACCACCAGCCTTGCCAGCAACCTGGGGATCGATGATTTCCAGCTCGACACCCAAGGCAGTGGCAACACCACCAGCGTGGTCGCCAGCGGCAACCTGTCGGAAAAACTCAGCCTGCGCTATGGCGTAGGGGTGTTCGAGCCGGCCAACACCATCGCCCTGCGCTACAAACTCAGCAAAAAGGTCTACCTCGAAGCCGCCAGCGGCGTCGCCAGCTCGCTGGACATCTTCTACAAGCGCGATTTCTGACCCCCCTCCAAATCCCCGGTGGGAGCGGGCTTGCTCGCGAAAGCGGTGTGTCAGACGACTCAATGTTGCCTGAAACGCCGCCTTCGCGAGCAAGCCCGCTCCCACAGGCGGGATGCGCTTATCCGATTGTATGTAGCCTGCTAACGATTCGTTTGACATTTGCTGCCTAAGCAGTAATATCTCGACATACATTCACTGCCTAGGCAGCAAACGGTGTCCTGATGAAGCATTTCACCCCAGACGAATTCCATAACTGTCACCTCGGCATGCTGCTCGGACGGGCCGCGCTGCTCAAAGACCGGATCATCGACACGCACATGGAACCGGTCGGCATCACCGCTGCGCAGTTCAAGGTGCTGATCATCATGGCCCAGCACGGCATCGATACACCGGCCGAACTGTGTCGCTACCTGTCCCTGGACAGCGGCTCGATGACACGCATGCTCGACCGCCTGGAACAGAAGGGCTTCCTGGTTCGCCAGCGCTCGGCCGAGGACCGCAGGCAGGTGCAGTTGGTACTGACCGAGGCCGGCCAGGGGCTCGCCGATCGCCTGCCTTACATCGGCGCCGACGCCATGAATCAACTGGCTGGCGCCATCAGCCGCGAGGAGTTGCAAACCCTCGAACAGATCCTCAAGAAAATACTGCTCGCTGCCGGTGATCCCATCACCGTGTTGCGACTGGGGGACAAATGAAGCGTAAAACCTTGCGTACCCGGTTGAGCCTGGTGCTGCTGGCCATGAGCCTCGCGGGCTGTGCCAGCTACAGCGGCCTGAAAACCGAAGGCGTCAGCCTTGAGGCCCAGAACCTCAAGGCTGGACAATCCCTCAATGGCGTCAAGCTGTCGCCGGCGTCATGGCCGAAAAGCGACTGGTGGTCCAGCCTGGGCGATCCGCAACTCGACGGCCTGATCCGTGAAGCCCTGCGCGACAGCCCGGACATGCAGATCGCCAGTGCCCGGGTGCATCAGGCCAGTGCCGCCGCCTATGCCGCCAACGCCGCGCGCATGCCGACCCTGGATGCCAGCGGCAGCGTCAGCCGTTCGCGACTGGCCCGTGACCAGGACCCGGCGGGGCAGGGCGGGGCGTACAGCACCCTGCGTTCGCTGAGCGTGGATTTCAATTACAACTTCGACCTCTGGGGCGGCCAGCGGGCGGCCTGGGAGTCTGCACTGGGCCAGGCCCGTGCGGCGGAAATCGACCGCCAGGCCGCGCAATTGACCTTGGCTGCCGATGTGGCCCGGGCCTACAGCGACCTGGGGCAAGCGCACATCATTCATGACCTGGCGGTTGAAGACCTCAAGCGCACCCGGCAGATGCTCGACCTGAGCAAGCGTCGTCTGACTGCCGGGATTGACAGCGAATACCAGTTCCAACAGACCGAAAGCCTGGAAGCCAGCGCGAGCGCGACGCTGATCGACACGGAAAAACGCCTGCAAAGCGCCAAGATCGCCTTGGCGGTGCTGTTGGGCAAGGGCCCGGATCGCGGCAATGAAATCGCCCGGCCCAACGTACTGCAAGCCAGTGCCGTCGCGTTGCCGTCGAACCTGCCGGCCGAATTGCTGGGGCGCCGCCCGGACCTGGTGGCGGCACGCTGGCGAGTCGAGGCGGCGAGCAAGAGCATCGAAGCCGGCAAGACCAACTTCTACCCCAACCTCAACCTGAGCGCGGCGGCGGGCGTGCAGTCCTTGTTGGGTGACGCGATGTTCGGGTCGGCCAGCCGCTTCTTCAACGTGGCGCCGACGGTGTCATTGCCGATTTTCGACGGCGGACGCCTGCGGGCGGACCTGGATGCCCGGGATGCCGACTATGACCTGGCGGTGGCGCAATACAACAAGAGCCTGGTCACGGCCCTTGGGGATGTCAGCGACACCATCAACCAATTGCGCGATATCTCCCGGCAGATCGGTGCCCAGCAGCACGCCACCGATATTGCCCAGAGTTCCTACGACACTGTGGTCCAGCGCTACGGCTCGGGCATCGGCAATTACCTGGACGTGCTGAGCATCGAGCAGCAACTGCTCCAGGCCCAGCGCCAACTGGCGACCCTGAACGCCGAGCAGATCGATTTGTCGATCCAATTGATGCAGGCCCTGGGCGGCGGTTTCGAGACCGACACCCTGGCTTCGGCCGCGGCGGTTTCCGCCGCGCCGCATAACTGATTCGAGGTATTTGTCATGGCCACCGCAGAAAATACTCAAGCGCCCGAAAACCAACAGGACAACAACCCACGCAAGCGCAAGGTGATGCTGCTGGCGCTGGCGGTGATCGTCATTCTCGCCGGCCTGGGTGTCTGGGCCTGGCATGAACTGTACGGCCGCTGGAGCGAGAGCACCGACGATGCCTATGTGAACGGCAACGTAGTGGAAATCACGCCGCAGGTCACCGGCACCGTGGTGAGCATCGGCGCCGACGATGGCGACCTGGTGCGCGAAGGTCAGGTGCTGGTGCAGTTCGACCCGAACGACGCCGAGGTCGGCCTGCAAAGTGCCCAGGCCAACCTGGCCCGCACGGTCCGCCAGGTGCGTGGTTTGTACAGCAACGTCGATGGCATGCGTGCGCAAGTCAATGCGCAGGAGGCCGAAGTGCAGAAGGCCCAGGAGAATTACAACCGGCGCAAGAACCTGGCAGCCGGCGGGGCGATTTCCAAGGAAGAACTGTCCCACGCCCGGGATGACCTGACCTCGGCGCAGAACGCCCTCGCCAATGCCCGGCAACAACTCAAGACCTCCAGCGCGCTGGTGGACGACACCGTGGTCTCGTCCCATCCCGACGTGCAATCGGCCGCCGCGCAATTGCGCCAGGCCTACCTGAACAATGCCCGCAGCACCCTGATCGCGCCGGTCACCGGTTACGTCGCCAAGCGCACCGTGCAGTTGGGACAACGGGTGCAACCGGGCACGGCGCTGATGGCGGTGATTCCACTGGATCAGTTGTGGATCGACGCCAACTTCAAGGAAACCCAGCTGCGTGAGATGCGCATCGGCCAGCCGGTGGAGATCGAAACCGACCTCTACGGCAGCGATGTGAAGTACAGCGGCACCGTCGACAGCCTCGGCGCGGGGACGGGTAGCGCGTTTGCCTTGCTGCCGGCACAGAACGCCACCGGTAACTGGATCAAGATCGTCCAGCGGGTGCCGGTGCGCATTCATGTCAATGCCCAGGAACTGGCCAAGCATCCGTTGCGGGTCGGGCTGTCCACCGAGGTCAGCGTCAACCTGCGGGATCAGAGCGGTCCGGTCCTGGCCCAGCAACCTCCGCAGAAAGCCTCGTTCAGCACCCAGGTCTACGACCGCCAACTGGCCGATGCCGACGCGATGATCACACGCCTGATCCACGAAAACAGCGCTGCCGCGAGCAAGACTGCACAGCGCTAGTCATTCATGGCTTGAGCCTGTGGGAGCTGTGGTGGACACCGGATCCGTGAACACCAAAGTCCAGTGTGGGAGCGGGCTTGCTCGCGAAGACGGCGGCACATTCAATATCAACGTGACAGTTACACCGCTTTCGCGAGCAAGCCCGCTCCCACAGGTCAGTATGTTGGCCTGGACGATCTCATCACCTTCGCTTCCTAGGATTTCGCAATGAGCAATAACGCATCCTTCTCGCCGCCCAGCCTGTTGCTCAGTACCATCGGGCTGTCGCTGGCGACGTTCATGCAAGTGCTCGACACCACCATTGCCAACGTCGCCTTGCCGACCATTTCCGGCAACCTGGGCGTCAGTTCGGAGCAGGGCACCTGGGTGATCACGTCGTTCGCGGTGAGTAACGCCATCGCGCTCCCGCTGACCGGCTGGTTGAGCCGCCGGTTTGGCGAGGTGAAGTTGTTTCTGTGGGCAACCATGTTGTTCGTGCTGGCGTCGTTCCTGTGCGGCATTTCCACGTCGATGCCGGAGTTGATCGGTTTCCGCGTGCTCCAGGGCCTGGTGGCCGGGCCTCTGTATCCGATGACCCAGACCTTGCTGATTGCCGTGTATCCGCCCGCCAGGCGGGGGATGGCCCTGGCGTTGCTGGCGATGGTCACGGTGGTGGCGCCGATTGCCGGGCCGATCCTGGGGGGCTGGATCACCGACAGCTACAGCTGGCCGTGGATCTTCTTCATCAACGTGCCCATCGGCGTCTTCGCGGTGATGGTGGTGCGCCAACAGCTCAAGGCGCGGCCGGTGGTGACCAGCTATCAGCCGATGGACTACGTCGGATTGATCACGCTGATCATCGGCGTCGGCGCGCTCCAGGTGATTCTCGACAAGGGCAACGACCTGGATTGGTTCGAGTCGAATTTCATCATTATTGGTGCGTTGATTTCGCTGGTTGCCCTGGCGGTGTTCGTGATCTGGGAAATGACCGACCGTCATCCGGTTGTCAATCTGCGCTTGTTCGCTTATCGCAACTTCCGCATCGGTACCATCGTGTTGGTGGGCGGCTATGCTGGGTTCTTCGGCATCAACCTGATCCTGCCGCAGTGGTTGCAGACCCAGATGGGCTACACCGCCACCTGGGCCGGGCTGGCCGTAGCACCGATCGGCATCCTGCCGGTGTTGATGTCGCCCTTCGTCGGCAAGTACGCGCATAAATTCGACCTGCGGCTGCTGGCCGGCTTGGCGTTCCTGGCCATCGGCCTGAGCTGTTTCATGCGCGCCGGGTTCACCAACGAAGTGGACTTCCAGCACATTGCCCTGGTGCAACTGTTCATGGGGATCGGGGTGGCGCTGTTCTTCATGCCGACCCTGAGCATCCTGATGTCCGACCTGCCACCGCAGCAGATTGCCGATGGCGCGGGATTGGCGACATTCCTGCGGACCCTGGGGGGCAGCTTTGCCGCGTCCCTGACCACCTGGATCTGGATTCGCCGGGCGGACCAGCACCATGCCTACCTGAGCGAGAGCATCAACACCTTCGACCCGGCCACCCGCGAGGTGCTCAACCAGCTCGGCGGCGCGACCCCGCCGGCTTATGCTCAACTCGACCACATCCTCACCAGCCAGGCCTACATGCTCTCCACCGTGGACTACTTCACGTTGCTGGGCTGGGCGTTCATGGGCCTGATCGTGCTGGTGTGGCTGGCGAAGCCGCCGTTTGCGGCGAAGGCAGGACCAGCGGCCAGCGGGCACTGACCGAGCATTGAAAATGAGATCCCTGTGGGAGCGGGCTTGCTCGCGAAGGCGTCGTGACAGTCACTTTTGTGGCGACTGATACACCGCCTTCGCGAGCAAGCCCGCTCCCACAGGGGCGGCGTATGCTTTAAGTACTAGGCAATGCCAGTTGCGAATTGCCAAACCCAAACGGCGCCAACGCAAACCCCTGTTCATCCACCTGCAACGCCCAACCCTGCTTGTCCCAATCCCCCAGCACGATGCGCCGGGCTGCGTGTTCGCCGAGTTGCAGTTTATGGATGGCGGGGCGGTGGGTGTGGCCGTGGATCAGGGTCTTCACGCCATAGTGCTGCATGATCCGCGGAATTTCTTCGGGGGTGACGTCGACGATGTCGTTGGCTTTCATCCGCACCTGGGTCGTGCTTTCACTGCGCAGCTTGCGCGCCAGCTTCTGGCGACTGCCCAGCGGCAGGTGTCGCAGGATGAACAGCGTGACCGGGTTGCGCAGCCAGCGCCGCAGCTTCATGTAGCCTTCGTCACGGGTGCAGAGGCTGTCGCCATGCATCAGCAGCACCGGTTCGCCATTGAACTGCACGACACTCGGGTCCTTGATCAGGGTGCAGCCGGCCGCTTTGCAGAAGGCTTGCCCCAGCATGAAGTCGCGATTGCCATGCATCAGGAAAATGTCCGTGCCGCTGTCGCTGAGTTCGCGCAGGGCCTGGCAGATGGAGCGCTGGAACGGCGTCATGGCATCGTCGCCGATCCACGCTTCGAAAAAGTCGCCGAGAATGTACAAAGCCTGCGCCGAGCGGGCGCGGGTGGCGAGTAGATCCAGAAACGCCCGGGTGATGTCCGGGCGCTCCTCTTCCAGATGCAGATCTGAAATCAGTAGGATCACTCAATGATCTCGGCTTTCTCGATGATCACGTCGTCCTTCGGAACGTCCTGGTGGCCCGCCTTGGAGGTGGTGGCAACGCCTTCGATCTTGTCGACCACGTCCTGGCCTTCGATCACTTCACCGAACACTGCATAACCCCAGCCCTGGGCGGTCTTGGCGGTGTGGTTGAGGAAGCTGTTGTCGCTGGCATTGATGAAGAACTGGGCCGATGCCGAATGCGGATCCATGGTGCGTGCCATGGCGATGGAGTATTTCTTGTTCGGCAGGCCGTTGTCGGCTTCGTTCTGAATGCTCGGGCGCTTGTCTTTCTTTTCCTGCATGCCAGGCTCGAAACCACCGCCCTGGATCATGAAGCCCTTGATCACCCGGTGGAACACGACGTTCTCGTAGTGACCTTTCTTGACGTACTCAAGGAAGTTCTCAACGGTCTTCGGTGCTTTCTCGGCGTTCAGTGCCAGGACGATGTCGCCGTGGTTGGTGGTCAGTTTGACTTTGCTCATGATGACTACTCTTTTATGAATTCGTGGGTTTCGGGGCCCGGAAGCCCGCAACCGGTCCGGCTGCAATCGGCCAGGTTGGGCAGTTTAGCGTGCCAGGCACGAAATTCGAGGCGGTTTTTCATCCGGCGGCCGATTAAATTCAATCGTTTGCCGGCCTGGCCTGTCAGCGGCTTGACAGCATCGGCTATGATACGGGCTTTGATTTATCAGGCCGCACCCGGCCGCGCACTTGTAAGTTCAAGGATCCTATGAGCAAGCCCACTGTCGACCCTACCTCGAATTCCAAGACCGGCCCGGCCGTACCGGTCAATTTCCTGCGCCCGATCATCCAGGCGGACCTGGATTCGGGTAAGCACACACAGATCGTCACCCGTTTCCCGCCGGAGCCCAACGGCTACCTGCATATCGGCCACGCCAAGTCGATCTGCGTGAACTTCGGTCTGGCCGAGGAGTTCGGTGGCGTCACGCACCTGCGTTTCGATGACACCAACCCGGCCAAGGAAGACCAGGAATACATCGACGCGATCGAAAGCGACGTCAAGTGGCTGGGTTTCCAATGGTCCGGTGAAGTGCGCTATGCCTCGCAGTATTTCGACCAATTGCACGACTGGGCGGTCGAGCTGATCAAGGCCGGCAAGGCCTATGTCTGCGACCTGACGCCCGAGCAGGCCCGGGAATACCGTGGCAGCCTGACCGAGCCGGGCCGCAACAGCCCGTTCCGTGAGCGCAGCGTGGAGGAGAACCTGGACCTGTTCGCCCGCATGCGCGCCGGCGAGTTCCCGGACGGCGCACGGGTGCTGCGGGCCAAGATCGACATGGCCTCGCCGAACATGAATCTGCGTGACCCGATCATGTACCGCATCCGTCACGCCCATCACCACCAGACCGGTGACAAGTGGTGCATCTACCCGAACTATGACTTCACCCATGGTCAGTCGGACGCCATCGAAGGCATCACCCACTCGATCTGCACCCTGGAGTTCGAAAGCCATCGTCCGTTGTACGAGTGGTTCCTCGAGCACCTGCCGGTGCCGGCCACCCCGCGCCAGTACGAATTCAGCCGCCTGAACCTGAACTACACCATCACCAGCAAGCGCAAGCTCAAGCAACTGGTGGATGAAAAGCATGTCAACGGCTGGGACGATCCGCGCATGTCGACGCTGTCGGGCTTCCGCCGTCGTGGCTACACGCCGAAATCGATCCGTAATTTCTGCGAGATGGTCGGCACCAACCGTTCCGACGGCGTGGTGGACTTCGGCATGCTGGAGTTCAGCATCCGCGAAGATCTGGATCAGAATGCCCCGCGTGCCATGTGCGTGCTGCGTCCGCTGAAAGTCGTCATCACCAATTACCCGGAAGGCCAGGTCGAGAACCTCGAGCTGCCTTGCCACCCGAAAGAAGACATGGGCGTGCGCGTCCTGCCGTTCGCCCGGGAAATCTACATCGACCGTGAAGACTTCATGGAAGAGCCGCCAAAAGGCTACAAGCGCCTGGAGCCGGCCGGTGAAGTTCGCTTGCGCGGCAGCTACGTGATCCGTGCCGACGAAGCCATCAAGGACGCTGACGGCAATATCGTCGAGCTGCGTTGCTCGTACGATCCCGACACCCTGGGCAAGAACCCGGAGGGTCGCAAGGTCAAGGGTGTGATCCACTGGGTGCCGGCCGCGGCCAGCGTCGAGTGCGAAGTGCGCCTGTACGATCGCCTGTTCCGTTCGCCGAACCCGGAAAAGGCCGAGGACAGCGCCAGCTTCCTGGACAACATCAACCCTGACTCCCTGCAAGTACTCACCGGTTGTCGTGCCGAACCCTCGCTGGGCAACGCACAGCCGGAAGACCGTTTCCAGTTCGAGCGCGAAGGTTACTTCTGCGCGGATATCAAGGACTCGAAACCAGGTAGCCCGGTATTCAACCGTACCGTGACCTTGCGCGATTCCTGGGGTCAGTGATCAAGTCTTAAGGGAAACCCTGTGCTTACGATCTACAACACGCTCACCAAGAGCAAAGAAGTTTTCAAGCCGCTGGATGGCAACAAGGTGCGCATGTACGTGTGCGGCATGACCGTGTATGACTATTGCCACCTGGGCCACGGCCGCAGCATGGTCGCCTTCGACCTGGTGACCCGCTGGCTGCGTTTCAGCGGTTATGACCTGACGTATGTGCGCAACATCACCGACATCGACGACAAGATCATCAACCGCGCCAACGAGAACGGCGAGTCGTTCGAGGCGTTGACCGAGCGCATGATCGCGGCGATGCACGAAGACGAGGCGCGCCTCAATATCCTCAAGCCGGATATGGAACCGCGGGCCACCGATCATATCCCCGGCATGCACGCGATGATCCAGACCCTGATCGACAAGGGCTATGCCTACGCACCGGGCAATGGCGACGTGTACTACCGCGTCGGCAAGTTCATGGGTTACGGCAAGCTGTCGCGCAAGAAGATCGAAGACCTGCGCATCGGCGCACGGATCGAAGTCGGTGAGTCGAAACAGGACCCGCTGGATTTCGTGCTGTGGAAAGCCGCCAAGCCGGGTGAGCCGAGCTGGGATTCGCCGTGGGGCAAGGGCCGTCCGGGCTGGCATATCGAGTGCTCGGTGATGTCCACCTGCTGCCTGGGCGAGACCTTCGACATCCATGGTGGCGGCAGTGACCTGGAGTTCCCGCACCACGAAAACGAGATTGCCCAAAGCGAAGCGGCCACCGGCAAGACTTACGCCAACGCGTGGATGCATTGCGGCATGATCCGGATCAACGGCGAGAAGATGTCCAAGTCCTTGAACAACTTCTTCACCATCCGCGACGTGCTCGACAAGTACCACCCCGAGGTCGTGCGTTATTTGCTGGTGTCGAGTCACTACCGCAGCGCCATCAACTACTCTGAAGACAACCTCAAGGACGCCAAGGGCGCCCTGGAGCGTTTCTACCACGCATTGAAAGGCCTGCCGACCGTACCGGCCGCCGGTGGTGAGGCGTTCGTGGCGCGGTTTACCGAGGTGATGAACGACGACTTCGGTACGCCGGAAGCATGCGCGGTGCTGTTCGAGATGGTGCGCGAGATCAACCGCCTGCGTGAGAGCGATCTCAATGCGGCGGCCGGCCTGGCAGCGCGTTTGAAGGAACTGGCCAGCGTCCTGGGCGTGTTGCAGCTCGAGGCGGACGACTTCCTCCAGGCCGGTGCCGAAGGCCGTGTGGACGCTGCCGAGGTCGAGGCATTGATCCAGGCGCGCCTGAACGCGCGCGCCAATAAGGACTGGGCCGAATCCGACCGCATCCGCGACCAGCTCACCGCCATGGGCGTGGTGCTGGAAGACGGGAAGGGCGGCACGACCTGGCGCTTGGCTGATTAAGGCCGACGGCATTTTGCAACATCCTGTGGGAAGGGGATGTACTTCGGTGCAGGAGTCACCCCGGAACAATGTGGGAGCGGGTTTGCTCGCGAAGGCGGTGTATCAGTCAAAGTGATGTTGACTGTCGTGACGCTTTCGCGAGCAAGCCCGCTCCCACAATTTTTCGTGTCCAGCCCACCGATCTTTCTTTTATGAGCTAGTACTGTCAGGTCGATTCGACGTTCTCTCTGACGGGTACCTTCCATGTTGGCTCATTGGTCTCTCGCGGCAATTCATCTTTTGGCGTTCGCCCTCGGCTTGTGGGCAGTGCTCACGCGCGGCACGGCGTTGCGACGCCTGGCCGGTGGTGCGGATGCGGTTCGAAACGTATTGATGGCGGATAACGTGTGGGGCCTGTCGGCCCTGGTCCTGCTGGTGACCGGAGGGATGCGCGCTTTCGGCGGCTATGAAAAGGGCACGGACTATTACCTGCATCAGCCCCTGTTCCACCTGAAGATGACTTTGCTCCTGCTGATCCTGCTGCTTGAGCTCATGCCGATGATCGCCTTGATCAAATGGCGGGTGGCGCTGGGCAAAGAGACGACAATCGATGCTTCAAGGGCCGGCCGCCTGGCCCGGATCAGCCACATCGAAGCCTTGCTGCTGATGTTGATGGTGATCGCCGCCACTGGCATGGCCCGAGGCGTGAGCTTCGGCTGACCAGCACGAACGCTCGCTTCACCGCCATTAAAACGAAACGTCCGACAGCCATGCTACGAGTCATGGCATTAATATCGGTTTCAAGGGGTGGACGGAAAAGCAGGGGCGGGGTGATGCGGGGAAGGCGCGGGCGGCCTGAATCTTTAGCCAGCCATTGCGATGATGCAAACGGGCTGGCTACGGACCGCTGCAAGGCTCAGGGAGTTTGCGGCTTGTCGGGGGCAGTCAGGCCCGCCTGAATGCGCTGATAGATCTCTTCGCGATGCACGGCGACGTTTTTCGGGGCATTGATGCCGATACGGACCTGTTGGCCGCTGACGCCCAGAATGGTGATCGTGATGTCGTCACCAATGTTTATGCTTTCACCGACTTTGCGGGTGAGTATCAGCATGGTGTTCTCCTTGATTACTTTATTAGGGCACCTGATTCAGACAGTGCAGATGTCGGTACTGCTTATAGATTAGTGCTAAGTGTCACAATGTGGGTGCCTCTTTCTGACGTGCAGATGCAGCATTAATTCCCAGGGTGCGACTATACAGAGAGACCGGGCAGGATTCTCGTGTTTTGCGTACTGTTTGCGGGGTTCTTGGTGGATGTGAGTGCTAAAATCCTTCCTTCATGTCTTCCTGAGGAAACGTTGTGCGTAAATTGGCTTGGGTTATCGCGGTGTTGATGCTGGCCGGATGTGGCGAAGGGCGTGAAGTCGAAGCGCCGAAGCCGAAGCCATCGGTGACCTCCGCACCAGCAGTCGCTGCTGCGCCGCAATGGGGGGTCGAGGTTCGGGGCGAGACGCCGCAGGCTGTCAGCGACCTGACCGGATGGCTGATCGAGCACAGCTTCATGTCGAGCGTGGTTCGGGAAAATGGCAAGGAGCGGGTCCTGGTCGGACCGTTAAGCTCCAGGGCGGAGGCCGAGGCCAAGCAAGAGCAAGTCACTGCCGCCCTGGTTCGGGCCAAGAAACGCAACATCGAGACGCAGGTGGTGGATTTCCCGACGGCTCAATGATCGAGCAAAACAACGCCTGTGGGAGCAGGCTCGCTCCCACAGTTGCTTTGTGCTGTTCACAATGCGAGGTCAGCCGCAGGCTTTCAGATCCACCGGCCCCACGAACTCGTTACCCCGTCCCATGACGCAGGCCACGCTCTGGTTGCGCTGGCGCTCCCAGCTTTCCACTGGATAGGTTTTATCCCAGGCTTCGTACAGACGCCGGTCCTGTTTCGAAAGCTGCAGGCCATATTGCTTGCTCATGTAGAAATACGTTCGGGCGATCATTCCCCGGATGGAAGGGCGAGGCATGACTTTCTTCGCCTTGAAATCCACCTGGGTCAGGCACGAGCCGTACTGGCCCTTCTGCACCGGTAGCCAGCCGAAGCTGAAGTTGTTCCGGTCACCATTCACTTCGCCGATGCTGGGCACCAGGTTGTGAAGGTCGGCTTCGGCCCGTTGATAGACCGGATCGTAGCGGGTGCAGTTCTTGCGCCCACCTTGTTGCCAGCACTGGCGCTGATGACCGATCTGCCACGCCGGAACGATATGCTCCCACTCGATACGGGCGGCGCGACTGGCATTCTTGCGGGGCACATAACCGCAGGCCGCCAGGTTGACGCGATTGCCGGTGTACTTGCAGCCGCAGTAGAACTCGGTGGACTGCGGGGCGTAGAGTTTCCAGGCGACTTTCTTGGCTTCGTTGAAGGTACGAGGAGCCCCGGCCTGGGCGCCTGTGGCGATAAGCACAAGCAGTAAAGCAACACAGCGGACTTTCATCGGACTCAATCTTCCTTCGGCACAACCCAGAAAACCTGCACGCCACCATCGTCGCGATAGGCGAGGGTCACGTTGTCGTTCTCGTCGATTTCTTCCAGCAGGCGCTCCCATTCCTCCACGGGTTCGTCGGGAAGGCGAAAGATCAGGGCTGCCTTGGCTTTTTGCGCAGTAGGGGCGTTGATGATTTTCGAGACCCGCAGGCCGAGTTTTGTATAGGAGTCTAAGGGGGTAGTTGCAGCGGAGGGCGTGGCCACAGGATTATCCTTATTAAGCTGTACGTGCATACAGTATTTAACCGTAGGCATTTACGCAACTGCTTAAAATTCAAGAAAATCGTCTGACAGCACGTTTGACGTTTTGGTGTGGGAAAAAATGATTATTTATCGCTGGGACCGAGAAGCTAACCGCTGTGGCTTCGAGTTTATCTGTTCAACCCGATGGCATCGAAGCGGCGGCATGATCCGAGACCCTGCGAACACAACCGCAACGTTGACAAATCCCCGAAGCCTTACCATAGTTCACTTCACGCAAACGTTTGCGCGGCGTTCCGTGCACTGATTTGCCCACAATAATCATAAGATCGGAGTGAACCCATGAAGTTGCCATTCGCTGGACGCCTTCTCGCTGTCGCCGTGCTCGCGGCTGCATCCACTGCATTGCCGTTCTCCTCGGTATCCGCCCAGGCCGCTGAAAAACCCAAGGTCGCCCTGGTCATGAAATCCCTGGCCAACGAATTCTTCCTGACCATGGAAGATGGCGCCAAGGCCTATCAGAAGGAACACTCCGCCGATTTCGACCTGATCTCCAACGGGATCAAGGATGAAACCGACACCGCCAACCAGATCCGCATCGTCGAGCAGATGATCGTGTCCAAGGTTGATGCCCTCATCATTGCGCCCGCCGATTCCAAGGCCATGGTGCCGGTGATCAAGAAAGCCGTCGATGCCGGTATCACGGTGATCAACATAGACAACCAGCTCGATCCTGCCGTGGTCAAGAGCAAGAACATCAATGTGCCGTTCGTAGGCCCGGACAACCGCAAGGGTGCGCGCCTGGTCGGTGAATACCTGGCCAAGCAACTCAAGGCCGGTGATGAGGTCGGCATCATCGAAGGCGTGTCCACCACCACCAATGCCCAGGCGCGCACCGCGGGCTTCAAGGATGCAATGGAAGCGGCGCAGGTCAAGGTCGTGTCCCTGCAATCGGGCGATTGGGAGATCAACAAGGGCAATCAGGTCGCTGCGTCGATGCTCAGCGAATACCCGAACATCAAGGCGTTGCTGGCCGGTAACGACAGCATGGCAGTCGGCGCGGTATCCGCCGTGCGCGCTGCCGGCAAGGCCGGCAAGGTGCAAGTGGTCGGCTACGACAACATCAATGCCATCAAACCGATGCTCAAGGACGGCCGTGTCCTGGCGACCGCCGACCAGTTTGCTGCCAAACAGGCGGTCTTCGGTATCGAGACGGCCCTGAAGATCCTCAAGGGCGAGAAAGTCGACAGCGGTGCCAACGGCGTGATCGAAACGCCGGTCGAGCTGGTTACGAAGTAATCGTCCTGACGATGTAGTGGTGCTCGCCCATCCGGGCGAGCACGTGGAGAGTCTTTATGTCCGTTTTCGACCCGAACGCTGTCCTGACTGTCAGTGGCATCGGTAAAACCTATGCCCAGCCGGTACTGACCGACATCGACCTGACGTTGAGGCGCGGTGAAGTGCTGGCACTGACCGGTGAAAATGGCGCCGGTAAAAGTACCCTGTCCAAGATCATCGGTGGGCTGGTGACACCGACGACAGGGCAGATGCAATTCCAGGGGCAGGATTATCGCCCCGGCAGCCGTACCCAGGCCGAAGAGCTGGGCGTGCGGATGGTGATGCAGGAACTCAACCTGCTGCCGACCCTGTCCGTGGCCGAAAACCTGTTCCTCGACAACCTGCCCAGCCGCGGCGGCTGGATCAGCCGCAAGCAGTTGCGCAAGGCCGCCATGGAAGCCATGGCCCAGGTGGGGCTCGACGCAATCGATCCCGACACCCTGGTCGGCGAGCTGGGCATCGGTCACCAGCAGATGGTCGAGATCGCCCGTAACCTGATTGGCGATTGCCATGTGCTGATTCTCGACGAACCGACCGCCATGCTGACGGCGCGCGAGGTCGAGATGCTGTTCGAACAGATCACCCGCCTGCAGGCCCGGGGCGTTTCGATCATCTACATTTCCCATCGCCTCGAAGAACTGGCACGGGTTGCCCAACGCATTGCGGTGCTGCGCGACGGTAACCTGGTCTGCGTCGAGCCGATGGCCAATTACAACAGCGAGCAGTTGGTGACGCTGATGGTCGGTCGGGAACTGGGCGAGCACATCGACCTGGGACCGCGGCAGATCGGCGCGCCGGCCCTGACCGTCAAGGGCCTGAGCCGTTCCGACAAGGTTCGTGATGTGTCCTTCGAAGTCCGCAGTGGCGAAATATTCGGCATCTCCGGCCTGATCGGGGCAGGGCGCACCGAATTGCTGCGGCTGATCTTCGGCGCCGATGCGGCCGATAGCGGCACCGTGGCGTTGGGTTCCCCGGCCACCGTCGCCAACATCCGTTCGCCGGCCGATGCGGTGGCCCATGGCATCGCCTTGATCACTGAGGACCGCAAGGGTGAAGGCCTGTTGTTGACCCAATCCATTGCCGCCAACATTGCCTTGGGTAACATGCCGGAGATTTCCAGTGCCGGTATCGTCAACGGCAATGACGAACTATCCCTGGCTCGGCGGCAGATCGATGCCATGCGCATCCGCAGCTCCAGCCCGGCACAGCTGGTGTCCGAGTTGTCGGGTGGCAACCAGCAGAAAGTGGTGATCGGCCGCTGGCTCGAACGCGATTGCTCGGTGCTGTTGTTCGACGAGCCGACCCGTGGTATCGACGTCGGCGCGAAGTTCGACATCTACGCGCTGCTCGGCGAATTGACCCGCCAGGGCAAGGCGCTGGTCGTGGTGTCCAGCGACCTGCGGGAACTGATGTTGATCTGTGACCGGATCGGCGTGCTGTCCGCCGGTCGCCTGATCGACACCTTCGAGCGTGCCAGCTGGACCCAGGATGACTTGCTTGCCGCCGCATTCGCCGGCTACCAGAAACGTGACGCGTTGCTCAACGAAGCGGCGCCTAGGGAATTTTCATGAAAACCGCATCTGCCGTCAGCAAGCCGAGTGGCAACTTCTACGGCCTCGGCACTTATCTGGGGCTGGCCGGCGCGCTGCTGGCCATGGTCGCGCTGTTCTCGGTCCTGAGCAGCCACTTCCTTTCCTATGACACGTTCAGCACCCTGGCGAACCAGATTCCCGACCTCATGGTGCTGGCGGTCGGCATGACGTTCATCCTGATCATCGGTGGCATCGACCTGTCGGTGGGCTCGGTGCTGGCGCTGGCGGCCTCGACGGTCAGTGTCGCGGTGCTCGGCTGGGGCTGGAGCGTCTGGCCCTCGGCCTTGCTGGGCATGGCCGTGGCGGCGCTGGCGGGGACCGTCACTGGTTCGATCACGGTGGCGTGGCGGATTCCATCGTTCATCGTCTCCCTGGGCGTGCTGGAGATGGCTCGCGGCCTCGCGTACCAGATGACCGGGTCCCGGACGGCTTATATCGGTGACTCCTTCGCCTGGCTGTCCAATCCGATTGCGTTCGGTATTTCACCGTCCTTCATCATTGCCTTGCTGGTGATCTTCATTGCCCAGGCCGTGCTGACCCGTACGGTGTTCGGTCGCTACCTGATCGGCATCGGCACCAACGAAGAAGCAGTGCGCCTGGCCGGTATCAATCCGAAGCCCTACAAGATCCTGGTATTCAGCCTGATGGGCTTGCTGGCCGGCGTGGCGGCGTTGTTCCAGATTTCCCGCCTGGAGGCGGCGGACCCGAATGCGGGGGCAGGGCTCGAACTGCAGGTCATTGCCGCCGTGGTGATCGGTGGTACCAGCCTGATGGGCGGGCGCGGTTCGGTCATCAGTACCTTCTTTGGCGTGTTGATCATCTCCGTGCTGGCGGCAGGCCTGGCGCAGATCGGTGCGACAGAGCCGACCAAGCGCATTATTACCGGTGCGGTGATCGTGGTGGCGGTGGTGCTGGATACCTACCGCAGCCAGCGCGCCAGCCGGCGGTCCTGAGCCATGGCGACGATCAAGGATGTAGCAGCGCTTGCGGGGATTTCCTACACGACAGTGTCCCATGTCGTGAACAAGACCCGGCCGGTCAGCGAAGAGGTGCGACTCAAGGTCGAGGCGGCGATCCAGCGTCTCGACTATGTGCCCAGCGCGGTGGCCCGTTCGCTCAAGGCCAAGACCACGGCGACCATCGGCCTGCTGGTGCCCAACAGCCTCAACCCTTACTTTGCCGAGCTGGCCCGGGGAATCGAGGATTACTGCGAGCGCAACGGTTATTGCGTGATCCTGTGCAACTCCGACGACAACCCGGACAAGCAGCGCAGTTACCTGCGGGTGCTGCTGGAAAAACGCATTGACGGCCTGATCGTCGCTTCCGCCGGTGGCGACGTCGGCCTGGCGCAAGGCCTGAAGGGTGTTCGCACGCCCATGGTCATCGTCGACCGCGGGCTGGACGGCGTCGACGCGGACCTGGTGCGCATCGATCACGAATACGGCGCGTACCTGGCCACCCGACACCTGCTGGAGCTGGGGCACCGCGATATTGCCTTTATCGGTGGGCCGGCGGACACCAGTGTGGCGCAGATGCGCCTGGCCGGTTACTGCCGCGCGTTGAAAGAGGCGGGGATCGAGTTGCCCGTCGAGCGTAAGCTCGAAAGCGATTTCACCAGCACCGGCGGCTACCGCGCCGCAGCCGAATTGCTTGAACAGCAGCCACCCAGTGCGATCTTTGCGGCCAACGACATGATCGGCATCGGTGTGCTGCGAGCCGCCGCCGAGCGCAACGTGCGGGTGCCCAGCGAGCTGTCGGTCATCGGTTTCGACGACATCCAGATGAGTCGTTATGTCTACCCGGCGCTGACCACGGTGGGGCAATCGATTCTGCAACTTGGCGAGATGGCGGCGGAAGTGTTGTTGCGGCGGATCGCCACGCCCGGGCTGGTCACCGATCAACGGATCGTGACGCCCAGCATTGTCTTGCGGGAGTCGACCGCGCCACTGTCCGGCGCATTCGCCCAGTACCGCTGAACCGAATGGATGAGTAGTGACGTATGTCTGCAAAAGTAGTGGTAATAGGCAGCCTGAACATGGACCTGGTGACCCGCGCGCCGCGTTTGCCCCGGGGCGGTGAAACGCTGATCGGCGAGTCGTTCTCCACGATTGCCGGGGGCAAGGGTGCCAACCAGGCGGTGGCTGCGGCGCGCCTGGGGGCTCGGGTCTCCATGGTCGGTTGTGTGGGCAGCGATGCCTATGGCCAGGCATTGCGAGGCGCGCTGCTGGCCGAAGGCATCGATTGCCAAGCCGTCAGTGTCGTGGAGGGGGCCAGCGGCGTGGCGCTGATCGTGGTCGATGACAACAGCCAGAATGCGATTGTCATCGTCGCCGGTGCCAATGGTGCGCTCACGCCCGAGGTACTGGACGGTTTCGACAAGGCGCTGCAAGACGCCGATGTCATCATCTGCCAGCTTGAAGTGCCCGACGCCACGGTCGGCCATGCGCTCAAGCGCGGCCGCGAGCTGGGCAAGATCGTCATTCTCAATCCGGCACCGGCTTCCCGTGCGCTGCCGGCCGACTGGTACGCGTGTGTCGACTACCTGATTCCCAACGAGAGCGAGGCCGCCATGCTGAGCGGCTTGGCGGTGGATTCCCTGGAAACCGCCGAAGCGGCCGCGGCGCAATTGATCGCCGCCGGTGCCGGTAAGGTGGTCGTGACGCTGGGCGCCCAGGGGCTGATGTTCGCCAACGGCTCGAGTTTCGAACACTTCCCGGCGCCGCGGGTCAAGGCTGTGGACACCACGGCGGCGGGGGATACCTTTGTCGGTGGTTTCGCGGCTGCCCTCGCCAATGGAAAAAGCGAAGTCGACGCGATTCGTTTCGGTCAGGTCGCCGCGGCGCTGTCGGTCACCCGCGTCGGGGCCCAGCCCTCCATCCCCACATTGCTGGAAGTACAGGCTTTCAAACCATGAAAAAGACACCCTTGTTGAATGTGGCCCTTTCACGACTGATCGCCTCCCTCGGTCATGGCGATAAGGTGGTCATTGGTGACGCCGGGCTACCGGTCCCCCCTGGCGTCGAGTTGATCGACCTGGCCCTGACCCACGGCATTCCCGATTTCGTCAGTACCCTGAAAGTGGTGCTCAGTGAAATGCAGGTGGAACGCCATGTGCTGGCCACTGAAATATTCGATAAACAGCCAGCGGCCCTGTCGACGCTTGAGTCGTTGCAGGCCGAAGGTGCAATGGGGGCGCGTGAGTTGGTCAGTCATGAGCAATTCAAGGTCCTCAGCCGACAAGCTCGAGCGATTATTCGCACAGGAGAATGCTCTCCGTACTGCAACGTTGTGCTGATTGCTGGAGTAACCTTCTAAACCCCCGCACAAGGAGTGCACCATGCACCGCTATGCTCAGAAAATGCATCAACTGTTCCGGAGTCTGCTGCTGTTGTCACTGATCACCGCTACGAGCGCCCAGGCGGCGGAAAAAATCGATCTGATCATCGACACCGATCCCGGGGCCGACGATGTGGTCGCCTTGTTGTTCGCCCTGGCATCTCCTGAAGAACTGCAGATCCGCGCGCTGACCACCGTCGCCGGCAACGTGCGCCTGGACAAGACCTCCCGCAACGCTCGCCTGGCCCGGGAATGGGCAGGGCGCGAGGATGTGCCGGTGTACGCCGGCGCGCCGAAGCCGATGATGCGTACGCCGATCTATGCGGAAAACATCCATGGCAAGGAAGGCCTGTCGGGTGTCACCGTCCATGAGCCGAAAAAGGGCCTGGCCAAGGGCAACGCCGTCAACTACCTGATCGAGACCCTCAAGGCGGCCAAGCCCCACAGCATCACCATTGCCATGCTTGGTCCGCAGACCAACCTGGCCCTGGCGCTGATCCAGGAGCCGGACATCGTCCAGGGCATCAAGGAAGTGGTGATCATGGGCGGTGCGCACTTCAATGGCGGGAATATCACGCCGGTGGCTGAATTCAATCTGTTCGCCGACCCACAGGCGGCGGAGGTAGTCGCCAAGAGCGGTGTGAAGCTGACCTACCTGCCGCTGGACGTGACCCACAAGATCCTCACCAGCGAAGCTCGCCTCAAGCAGATCGCGGCCGTGAACAACAATGCCAGCAAGCTGGTCGGCGATATCCTCAACGAGTACGTCAAGGGCGATATGGAGCACTACGGCATGTCGGGCGGGCCGGTGCATGACGCGACAGTGATTGCCTACCTGCTCAAGCCGCAGCTGTTCACCGGTCGTTCGGTCAACGTCGTGGTGGACAGCCGCGAGGGGCCGACCTTCGGGCAGACCATCGTGGACTGGTACGACGGCCTGAAGGCACCCAAGAATGCATTCTGGGTGGAAAACGGCGATGCCCAGGGTTTCTTCGACCTGCTGACCGAGCGTCTGGCACGTCTCAAGTAAGCTGCCTTCGCAACGCAAGACCTGTGAAAGCGAGCCTGCTCGCGATAGCGGACTGTTTGGCGACATCAATCAAGCTTACCCACCGCCATCGCGAGGAAGCCCGGCTCCTGCTGTAGCCTCAATCGGCAGCTTCGATGACGCTCGGGTAGCGTTCGAATGCCTGCTGGATGAAGTTTCGGGCCACCTCCGTGCCCAATTCCTTCACCAACAGCTCTATAACGATGATCGCCAGTTCCTCGGGGCT
Source organism: Pseudomonas sp. SJZ074 (assembly GCF_007828215.1). Classification (GTDB taxonomy): domain Bacteria; phylum Pseudomonadota; class Gammaproteobacteria; order Pseudomonadales; family Pseudomonadaceae; genus Aquipseudomonas. The sequence goes on from NZ_VIUE01000018.1 coordinate 88,558, forward strand.
GCCAGGGCTGTAGGAGCTGTGGCCCTCCGACCATTTGGCATTGATGGTGGCTTCGATGCTGATGATGCTCATGGCAGGGCTCGCGGGTTGAGAGGTCTGTAGGCTCTGTACGAAAAGTCTTGAGACGAAGGTCAGGCAAGGCGAAACAGCCGAGCAAGCGCAGTGGACTGGAGTACATGAGCATTGCGAGGCTGTTTTCAACACAGCATGAACGAGTATCAAGGCTTTTCGTACAGAGCCTAGGCTGAGTTAACCACTTTTGCCCAGGGTTTGGCACTGCGACTTAGGCATCGGGGGAGGGCTGTGCGACACTTGCTTCTTTGATTGTTCAAGGAACCCCTGCCGTGCAGATCGATTTGAATGCGCCTGACGGGCTGACCCTCGACGCCGTTCGCCAGTTGCTGGCATCGGCCAGCGATGACGAACACACCCAATTGCGCGTGACCAAGGGTGGTATCGCCTATCTGTCTTCGGGCGTGGTGGGGGGAACCGACATCAATGGCTTGCTGTTTCGACTTGAGACGTGGGCAAAGGGCTCGGGTTATGTCGGACGAGTCGCTGCCAGTGATGAGGTCTGGGTGATGCAGATCTACAACGCCCTGAAAGACAATTGGCCGAATCCGCCCTTCGACTACATTGATGTTTATTGAACGCTGAACATATTCAGTCACGATTCATGTCTGACTGGCGGTGCCGGGCTCAGGCAAACTGGCGGTTTTCAAGGTGGAAGAGCGGGGCGGTGGCCCTTCTACGGAAACCAAGCTTCGTTTGGGTTGTCGCACGCTCTCTGTTTATTGATCAACGAAAGGAGGCTTCATGCCTTGGAAGCTCGCGTCATTGAGTATTTTGCTGGCCGCCGGGTTCTTGCACGGTTGCAGCAGCGCTGAATCGTCCCCTGATCCGGTTGCCGCCCAGACCCATTACGACCGCTGCGAAGCGAAGGCCGCCGAGTTTGCCATCGGCAAACAGGCCTCGCCGCAACTGCTGGAACAGGCCCGCACCCGTTCCGGCGCGCAGATTGCCCGGATCCTCAAGCCCAACGACATGGTGACGCTTGAGTATCGCTCCGATCGCCTGAATCTCAATACCGACGCCAATCTGGTGGTCAATCGGGTGAACTGCGGCTGAGTCGCAGTTTTCAACCGCCCATAAAAAACCCCGTCACATGGACGGGGTTTTTTAGCGCGCCAAGAAATTACTCTGGGCGAACTTGTGCAGCTTGCATACCCTTTTGGCCTTTCTCAGCCACGAAGGAAACGGTTTGGCCTTCTTTCAGGCTTTTGAAACCGTCGCTTTCGATAGCTTTGAAGTGTACGAACAGGTCGTCACCGCCACCTTGAGGAGTGATGAAGCCGAAGCCTTTTTCATCGTTGAACCATTTAACGGTGCCGGTTTGGCGATTAGACATGGTGTATCTCCAAGAAACATATATTTTCAGTAGTGCTGTGCTGCTCAGGCCAACTGGGCACACCTGGGTATCATAGTCGAAATGTTCGATTTGGGAGCCCCCCGGACGTGCTGTTTGCCGAACAGTCGTCTTTTCTTTACCGCCTCATCCTGCTGTAAGCCCCGGTTTTAAAGGGTTTTGGCGGAAAGTAAAGGCGATAAAAAAAGCTGTAAAACCTGCAAAATTCGTCTGAAAAAAGGCAAATTCGGGGTTTTTCATGGGCTCAAGCCAGTCTTGAAAAGCCTGTCCGCTCATTTTTTCTTCGAAGGGGCGGCCTTGCATTTGGCGATCTGTCCGAGCGCCTTTTGCTGCAGTTCCACGGGCGCTTTGTTGTCCATCAGGGCCTGGATGTCGGCGGCCGGGTAGGATTTGATCGCATCGGCGCCACAGGCGCAGTGGGATTTGGCCGCCGCCGCGCCGATCTGCGGTGTGGCCGCCTGAGTGCACTGGGCCATGTATTTCTCACGCTCGCCTTTTGGCCAGTCGGCGTGGGCGGTCAGAGGGAGCAGCAGGGCGAAGGGGGCGACTGCTGCCAGTAACGTGTTCAGACGCATGCTGGGATGCTCCTTTGGGTCGATGTCTTGTTATCAGAGGTATTGCGGGGCGTTTCAGTTCAGCACTCTGGCATAAAAACCAGGGGTTTACGCTTGTTCAGGTTGCAATTAGAGCACGGCGATGACCGTTCATCTGTGCTAGCATGCCGGGCTCGGGTATTTTCAGGCACCGGATGACGACAGGTCCCGGCAGCGGTAAATGTTCGAATAACCCTGATTTGAATCCCAGTCACTCTGGTTCGGTTTCCCGGTTGGCCGCGAGGCTCCTGCCGCTGTAAGGCAGGCGTTCATGATTGAATGGCCTGGACTGGATCTTGTACTGGCTCATCCCAACCCACGTGACCTTTGGTAGGGGTCACCACTAGGAGAGGAGGCGCCATGCCAACTATTACTCTTCCCGACGGCAGTCAACGTTCATTCGATCATCCGGTATCCGTAGCCGAGGTCGCCGCATCCATCGGTGCAGGCCTGGCCAAGGCCACCCTGGCCGGCAAGGTCAACGGCAAACTGGTAGATGCCAGCGATGTCATCGACAGCGACGCCACGCTGCAAATCATCACCCCCAAGGATGAAGAGGGACTGGAGATCATTCGCCACTCCTGCGCGCACCTGGTCGGCCATGCGGTCAAGCAGTTGTACCCGAGCGCGAAGATGGTCATCGGGCCGGTCATCGACGAAGGCTTCTATTACGACATCGCCTTCGAGCGTCCTTTTACCCCGGACGACATGGCTGCCATCGAACAGCGTATGCAACAGCTGATCGAGAAGGACTACGACGTCATCAAGAAAGTCACCCCGCGCGCCGAAGTCATCGAAGTCTTCAAGGCCCGTGGCGAGGATTACAAGCTGCGTCTGGTGGAAGATATGCCGGACGAGCAGGCCATGGGCCTGTACTACCACGAAGAATACGTCGACATGTGCCGCGGTCCGCACGTGCCGAACACCCGTTTCCTGAAGTCTTTCAAGCTGACCAAACTGTCCGGTGCCTACTGGCGCGGCGATGCGAAGAACGAGCAGTTGCAGCGCGTCTACGGCACTGCCTGGGCGGACAAGAAGCAGCTGGCGGCCTACATCCAGCGCATCGAGGAAGCCGAGAAGCGCGATCACCGCAAGATCGGCAAGCGCCTGGGCCTGTTCCATACCCAGGAAGAATCGCCGGGCATGGTGTTCTGGCACCCGAACGGCTGGACGATGTACCAGGTGCTCGAGCAGTACATGCGTCAGGTCCAGCGTGAAAACGGCTATCTGGAAATCAAGACGCCGCAAGTGGTGGACCGCAGTCTGTGGGAGAAATCCGGGCACTGGGCCAACTACGCCGACAACATGTTCACCACCCAGTCGGAAAACCGCGACTACGCCATCAAGCCGATGAACTGCCCATGCCACGTGCAGGTGTTCAACCAGGGCCTGAAAAGCTACCGCGAGCTGCCGATGCGTCTGGCCGAGTTTGGTGCATGCCACCGTAACGAGCCGTCGGGGGCGCTGCACGGCATCATGCGCGTGCGCGCGTTTACCCAGGACGATGCTCACATCTTCTGCACCGAAGAGCAGATGCAGGCCGAATCGGCTGCGTTCATCAAGCTGACCATGGACGTCTACCGGGACTTCGGCTTCACCGAAGTCGAGATGAAGCTGTCCACTCGTCCGGAAAAGCGCGTTGGCTCCGACGAGCTGTGGGATCGCGCCGAAGCCGCACTGGCGGCCGCCCTCGATAGCGCGGGCCTTGCGTATGACCTGCAGCCGGGCGAGGGTGCCTTCTACGGTCCGAAGATCGAGTTCTCGCTGAAAGATTGCCTGGGTCGTGTCTGGCAGTGTGGTACCCTGCAGCTCGATTTCAACCTGCCGATCCGTCTGGGCGCCGAATACGTGTCCGAAGACAACAGCCGCAAGCACCCGGTCATGCTTCACCGCGCGATCCTCGGTTCCTTCGAGCGGTTCGTCGGCATCCTGATCGAACACTACGAGGGCGCGTTCCCTGCGTGGCTGGCGCCGACCCAGGCAGTGATCATGAATATCACTGATAAACAGGCAGATTTTGCCGCCGAGGTCGAAAAAACTCTCAACCAAAGCGGATTTCGTGCCAAGTCTGACTTGAGAAATGAAAAGATCGGCTTTAAAATCCGCGAGCATACCTTGCTCAAGGTTCCCTATCTTCTGGTTATTGGAGATCGGGAAGTCGAGATGCAGACTGTCGCTGTGCGTACTCGTGAAGGTGCTGACCTGGGCTCGATGCCCGTCGCCGAATTCGCCGAGTTCCTCGCGCAAGCGGTTTCCCGGCGTGGTCGCCCAGATTCGGAGTAATTATTATTAAGCGTGAAATGAGACAAGATAAACGAGCTGCACCGAAGGCCCCGATCAACGAGAATATCTCGGCACGCGAGGTTCGGTTAATTGGCGCTGACGGCGAGCAGATTGGCATCGTCTCGATTGATGAAGCGCTTCGTATTGCTGAAGAAGCCAAGCTTGATCTGGTGGAAATTTCCGCGGACGCAGTCCCACCCGTTTGCCGGGTGATGGACTACGGCAAGTCGATCTTCGAGAAGAAGAAGCAGATTGCCGCGGCGAAGAAAAACCAGAAGCAGATTCAGGTAAAAGAAATCAAGTTTCGTCCAGGGACGGAGGAAGGGGATTACCAGGTAAAACTGCGCAACCTGGTACGTTTCCTGAGTGACGGGGACAGGGCCAAGGTATCCTTGCGATTCCGCGGCCGTGAGATGGCCCACCAGGAGCTGGGGATGGAACTCCTCAAGCGGGTTGAACAAGACCTGCTCGAGTACGGTTCGGTCGAACAGCATCCTAAGATGGAAGGACGCCAGCTGATCATGGTCATCGCCCCGAAAAAGAAGAAGTAATCACCAGGGCACGGCAGGCCTTGCGATTATGTTTATCAACTGAATGCGGAGTATCCGAACATGCCAAAGATGAAAACCAAAAGTGGTGCTGCCAAGCGGTTTCTGAAAACTGCTAACGGCATCAAGCACAAGCACGCTTTCAAGAGCCACATCCTGACCAAAATGTCGACCAAGCGTAAGCGTCAACTGCGCGGTAGCAGCTTGCTGCATCCGTCTGACGTGGCAAAAGTCGAGCGCATGCTGCGCCTTCGTTAATTTTTGGATCAAGAATAGAGGAAGTAACTCATGGCTCGTGTAAAGCGTGGCGTCATTGCCCGTAAGCGTCACAAGAAAATTATGAAACTTGCTAAAGGCTACTACGGTGCGCGTTCCCGCGTATTCCGTGTTGCCAAGCAAGCCGTAATCAAGGCAGGCCAATACGCCTACCGTGACCGTCGTCAGAAAAAACGTCAGTTCCGCGCTCTGTGGATCGCTCGTATCAATGCTGGTGCTCGTACCAACGGCCTGTCCTACAGCCGTTTGATCGCTGGCCTGAAAAAGGCGTCCATCGAGATCGACCGTAAGGTTCTGGCTGATCTGGCAGTGAACGAAAAAGCGGCGTTTGCTGCGATTGTCGAGAAAGCTAAAGCCACCTTGGCTTAAGTACCCCCGGCAGTCACCGGGGTCCACCTCTGTGGGCCCGGGTGTTAAACGTCATGAATAGGGGAAGAGCCTTAAAGCTCTTCCCCTATTTCGTATCTGGAGTCTGTACATGGAAAACCTGGATGCGCTGGTCTCTCAAGCACTAGAGGCTGTGCAAAGCGCTGAAGATATCAATGCCCTGGAGCAAATCCGGGTTCACTACCTTGGCAAGAAGGGCGAGTTGACCCAGGTGATGAAGACCCTGGGGAACCTGCCGGCCGAAGAGCGTCCGCAAGTCGGTGCGCTGATCAACGTCGCCAAGGAACGTGTCACAGAAGTCCTCAATGCGCGCAAGGCGTTGTTCGAGGAGGCGGACCTGGCCGCCAAGCTCGCCGCCGAGTCCATCGACGTAACCCTGCCTGGCCGTGGCCAGACCTCCGGTGGCCTGCACCCGGTGACCCGGACCCTGGAACGCGTCGAACAGTTCTTTACCCGCATCGGCTACGGCATCGCCGAGGGCCCTGAGGTCGAAGACGACTACCACAACTTCGAAGCGCTCAACATCCCAGGCCACCACCCGGCCCGGTCGATGCACGATACCTTCTATTTCAACGCTAACATGCTGCTGCGCACCCATACCTCGCCGGTACAGGTCCGCACCATGGAATCGAAAAAGCCGCCGATCCGCATCGTCTGCCCAGGCCGTGTGTACCGTAGCGACTCGGATATCACCCACTCACCGATGTTCCACCAGGTCGAAGGCCTGCTGGTCGATCGCGACATCAATTTCGCCGACCTCAAAGGCACCATCGAAGAGTTCCTGCGGGTGTTCTTCGAGAAAGAACTGGCGGTGCGTTTCCGCCCCTCGTACTTCCCATTCACCGAGCCATCGGCTGAAGTCGACATGGAATGCGTGATGTGCAGCGGCAAGGGCTGCCGGGTCTGCAAGCAGACTGGCTGGCTGGAAGTCATGGGCTGCGGCATGGTTCACCCGAACGTGCTGCGCATGTCCGGGATCGATCCGGAAGAGTTTTCGGGATTTGCTTTCGGCATGGGCGTCGAGCGCCTGGCCATGCTGCGTTACGGTGTGAATGACTTGCGCCTGTTCTTCGACAACGACTTGCGGTTCCTTGCGCAATTTCGCTAGCCGTCACGAACTTATTAGGAGAACAGGATGAAATTCAGTGAACAATGGCTGCGCGGCTGGGTCAGTCCGCAGGTAAGCCGGGACGAGCTGGTTGCTCGTCTGTCTATGGCCGGTCTTGAGGTCGATAGCGTGACGCCGGCCGCCGGTGAATTCAGCGGTGTGGTGGTGGGCGAGGTGCTGAGCACCGAACAACACCCGGACGCGGACAAATTGCGGGTTTGCCAGGTCAGCAATGGCGGGGAAACCTTTCAGGTGGTCTGTGGCGCGCCAAACGTGCGCCCGGGCCTGAAGATCCCGTTCGCGATGATCGGCGCCGAGCTGCCGGGCGACTTCAAGATCAAGAAGGCCAAGCTGCGTGGCGTCGAATCCAACGGCATGTTGTGCTCCCAGGCCGAATTGCAGATCGGCGAAGGCAACGATGGTCTGATGGAACTCCCGGCCGATGCGCCAGTGGGACAGGACATTCGTGAATACCTGGGCCTGGACGATGCCAGCATCGAGGTCGACCTGACGCCGAACCGTGGTGATTGCCTGTCCCTGGCCGGTCTGGCCCGTGAAGTGGGCGCCTTGTACGACACTCCGGTGGCTCGCCCGACGGTCGCGCCGGTTCCGGCAATGCATGACGAAGTGCGTTCGGTCGAGGTCCTGGCCCCGACAGCGTGCCCGCGTTATCTGGGCCGTGTGATCCGTAATGTCGACCTGTCGAAGCCGACGCCGTTGTGGATGGTCGAGCGCCTGCGTCGTGCCGACGTGCGCAGCATCGACGCTGCCGTCGACATTACCAACTACGTGATGCTGGAACTGGGTCAGCCCCTGCACGCGTTCGATCTCGCCGAAATCAATGGCGGCATCCGCGTGCGCATGGCCGAGGAAGGCGAGAAGCTGGTTCTGCTCGACGGCCAGGAAGTCACCCTGCGCAGCGATACCCTGGTGATCGCCGACCACTCCCGCGCCCTGGCCATTGCCGGTGTGATGGGCGGCGAGCACAGCGGCGTTTCCGTGTCGACTCGCGACGTATTCCTCGAAAGCGCGTTCTTTGATCAGATCGCCGTCGCTGGCAAGGCCCGTTCCTACGGCCTGCACACCGATGCCTCGCACCGCTACGAGCGTGGCGTGGACTGGCAACTGGCCCGTGAAGCCATGGAGCGCGCCACCGGCCTGCTGCTGGAAATCACTGGCGGCGAAGCCGGGCCGATCATCGAAACCGTCAACGAACAGCACCTGCCCAAGATCGCACCGGTCACCCTGCGTGCCCAGCGTATTTCCCAGATGCTGGGCATGGACATGGACGCGGCCGAAGTCGAGCGTCTGCTCAGCGCCTTGGGTTTGAACATCCGTGCCGATGGAGCAGGGCAGTGGCGCGTCGAAGTGCCAAGTCATCGTTTCGACATCAGCCTGGAAGTCGACCTGATCGAAGAGCTGGCCCGCCTGTACGGCTACAACCGTCTGCCGGTTCGCTACCCGCAGGCTCGCCTGGCCCCACAAGCCAAGGCTGAAGCCCGCAGCGACCTGCCGGAACTGCGCCGCCTGCTGGTGGCCCGTGGGTATCAGGAAGCGATCACCTACAGCTTCATCGATCCACGCCAGTTCGAACTGTTCAACCCAGGCGTCGAGCCGCTGTTGCTGGCCAATCCGATCTCCAACGACATGGCGGCCATGCGTTCGTCCTTGTGGCCTGGTCTGGTCAAGTCGCTGCAGCACAACCTGAACCGTCAGCAGGACCGCGTGCGCCTGTTCGAAAGCGGCCTGCGCTTCGTCGGCCAGTTGGACGGCTTGAAGCAAGAGCCGATGCTCGCCGGTGTCGTTTGCGGCAGCCGCCTGCCGGAAGGCTGGGCGCAGGGTCGCGACGTCGTCGACTTCTTCGACGTCAAGGCTGACGTGGAGGCGGTACTCGGCTTCGCCGGTGCGCTGGATGCATTCACCTTCGTGCCGGGCAAACATCCAGCCCTGCACCCTGGGCAAACTGCGCGCATCGAGCGAGACGGGCGTGAAGTCGGCTATGTCGGTGCCATCCACCCGGAATTGTCGAAAACCTTGGGCCTCGATCGTCCAGTCTTCGTTTTCGAGCTGGTTCTGGCCGAAGTGGCGCAGGGGAAAATGCCGAAATTCCAGGAGTTATCGCGCTTTCCTGAAGTGCGCCGTGACCTGGCGTTGCTGGCTGACCGCGACGTTGCCTCGAGCGCCGTGCTGGACGTAATCCGTGAAAATGCAGGCGAGTGGCTGACGGACCTCAGGCTATTTGACGTGTATCAGGGTAAAGGCATTGATCCGCATAGAAAAAGCCTTGCAGTCGGCTTGACCTGGCAGCATCCATCGCGCACTCTTAATGACGATGAGGTGAATACCGCAACGCAGAATATCCTCACCTCGCTCGAAAACAGGTTGAACGCCACGTTAAGGAAGTGACGTATGGGGGCTCTGACGAAAGCTGAGATGGCGGAACGTCTATACGAGGAGCTGGGCCTGAATAAACGGGAGGCCAAAGAACTGGTCGAACTGTTTTTCGAAGAAATCAGGCACGCTCTCGAAGACAACGAGCAGGTCAAATTGTCCGGTTTCGGCAATTTTGACCTTCGGGACAAACGCCAGCGGCCTGGCCGCAATCCGAAAACGGGAGAAGAAATCCCGATCACGGCTCGCCGTGTGGTCACCTTTCGTCCAGGGCAGAAGTTGAAGGCCCGAGTTGAGGCTTATGCTGGAACCAAGTCATAACGACGAGCTACCCGTCATCCCGGGCAAACGCTACTTCACCATTGGTGAAGTCAGCGAGCTGTGTGCGGTAAAACCACACGTGCTGCGCTATTGGGAGCAGGAGTTTCCTCAACTCAACCCGGTCAAGCGCCGCGGAAACCGCCGGTACTATCAACGACAAGACGTGTTGATGATCCGGCAGATCCGGGCGCTGCTGTACGACCAGGGCTTCACCATCGGCGGCGCACGCCTGCGCCTCTCCGGTGACGAAGCCAAAGACGATACCACCCAGTACAAACAGATGATCCGCCAGATGATCGCCGAGCTTGAAGATGTGCTGGTGGTGCTCAAGAAATAAAATTCTGCTTTTAAATACTTCCAGTTTTCAAAAGCTTGCGTTATATTCCTGAGCGTTCCGCTGAGAAGCGGAACATGATTCACGCCTAGTCGGGGCGTAGCGCAGTCCGGTAGCGCACTAGCATGGGGTGCTAGGGGTCGAGTGTTCGAATCACTCCGTCCCGACCATATTTTTCAATGACTTAGCCCAACTCTAGCCAGTTGGGCTTTTTCATTGGTGGGGAGTTTTTCGGGACTTCATCCTGTTTTCCTCTTCAAGATTGTCAGCACCGGTCCCCTCGAGTCGGTTGCTGATACCATATTCGCAGCTTCGATCAGATGCCCGAGCTCGGCGCCCGAGTAGTGACTGGTGATGCTGCCGTTCTTGTGTCCCAGCAAAGCCTTCCGGTCTTCCTGTGTGACACCTGCCGCCCGAAGGCGACGGCCAAACGTGTGTTTCAAGTCGTGCACCCTGATGGATGCATACCCAGGGTGAGCGGGGCGAAGGTTTTCCTCCTGCCAGAGTTTCGCCGCTCTCACCCGTGCCTTTTTCCAAGCAGAGTCATTCATGCGATGCATTGCGGTGCCGTTGTAAGGGAACACCCATTCCTTGCTCTGGCCGCGTTGCTTGTCGATGATCGATTTCGCCACGCTGTTCAACACCACTAGCCGCTCGTCCCCGTTTTTTACACCGGACCGCTCGTTCCGCCCGCCGAAATCAGATGGGATCAGGAACACGCTGGTACCCAGTTCCGGCACTGGAATCTCCCAATCCCATCTCAACTTGCAGACCTCCTGTTCCCGGCAGCCTGTGTTCACTTTGAACAGGGCCATCGTTTGCAGGTGCGACGGCAATTCCCCGAACAAGATTGATTGCTCTTCCCAGGACATAGGGTAGGGCTCTCGCACCTTTTTCTTGAGGTCCAGTTTTGTCAACATTGGCACCGAATCAAGCCAGGGCCTCCGTTCCTCATCTCGCCACTTCCTTGCGCAAAGCGAAAGAACCCGGATCACCCGCTCGATCGAGATGTTGATCGTGCGGGGCGCCACCGGCTTCAACTGCTTCCCGCACGGCAACACCATTCCTTTCAATCGATCCTTCACGAATGGCTCAAGCGCCTGATCATCGATGTGAGTCAATGGCACACCCTTGAGATAAGGGTGAAGGTGCTTCAGGTGATGCGCCGTCAGCTTGATCGAGGGCTGGTCCTTGTTCTCGATCAGGAACCGCGTAGCCGCCTCTTCCCAGGTACGGGTGCGACGCACGCCGTATACCTTCTGCTGTCGAAGCTGCTCCAGCCTGTGTATCAGGTACTGCTCGGCCTCCTGCCGGTCACTAGTGCCAGTGCTTTCTCGAAGTCGCTCACCTCTGAAAACTTTGTCGATTTGCCAGACTCCACCTTTCTGGTAGAGACCGGAGATCGCTTTTCTCGCCATGGTTTACCTCCTTTGAGTTCACCCTGGCGCTCGCTGCGAGGGGGATTGTTGTCCTGATTGGCCGCCTTTTCAATCGACTTGCTCGCAATGTAGGCGTCTGCCCACTCGTCCAGCTCGATGCGATCAAACGCTACGCCTTGTTTCCCAATGGGAAATTCCCGCACGTTTGGCCTGACTGTTTTGTTGAATTCGTCCCGGCACATGCCGAGATAGCCGGGGGCATCCATGAACCGGATGAACCGCGGCGGGATGGTTGTTGCCTTTGCCGCTGTGGCGTTTGCCATGTGTTGCTCCATGCCGCGCTTGGCGGCAGAAGGTGGTGATGGGCTATGGCTTGGCGATCTTGTTCCAGCCGCCACGCCGATGCGTTTCGTGGTAGGTATCGACTCCTCGATGCTGCCCATGGCTGATTCGGCAGACCCTGCATGTCCGCGAATCGCCGAAGTCGCCGTATTTCACAACCTCGAAGCGTGACCAGCGGTGCCCAAACGGTTTGCAAATCAGTGCGCGCCCGACTTGAATGATCACGTTCCAGGTTCGCGGGTAGTTCAAGCGGAGGTCGTTATGGATGTGGTTCAGGCGCATCCCCATCCGCCAGCCGAGCGGCCGGTTGTGGGCGTCCTTGCGTAGTGGTTCGGTGATGAGTTTTCCGATTTGTTTGAGCACAGGAATACCTCGCCCGCCGTACACCGGCAGGCTGTAGGGGGATTGGGGTTATGGGCGTTTCATGAAGGTGATCCAGTGCGTCTTTTTCGCGCTTGCCGGACTTGTGGCCAAACAGAGGTTGTTCGTCGGTCAGGGCCAGAATCTCGCTTACCCGGACCTGAGTTTCGTTCCACTTGAAGATTAGGAACTGGCCCGGGCGCAGCACGCGAAAGCATTCGGCGAAGCCCTTGCGCAGATCGTCGCGCCAGTCGTCGGTGAGGATCCCGTATTTCAGGCGCAGCCAGCTTTCCCGGCCGGCACGCACCAGGTGGGGCGGGTCAAACACGACCATGTTGAACGTAGCGTCAGCAAATGGCAGGTCCCGGAAGTCCATGATGACGTCAGGTTCCACCTTCAGCACGCGGCCATCACACAGCACATGCTCTTCGTCGCGGATATCGCCAAACAGGGCCCGCTGGTCTTCCTTGTCGAACCACATCATCCGGCTTGCGCTACAGGGATCGAGAACAGCGCTCATGGCCTGGGCCCTCGATACACCAGCCAGGCCATGTAGAGCAGGGGGAGGATCATGGGCGTGACTCCTTCATCGCTGCCGCTGCAATCGCTTCGATCTGATCGCAGTGGCCGTAGATGTCCTGGATGTTGTTTTGGCCGTTCACGCAGTCGCGCACGGTGGGGCGGATGTTGCCTTCAATGTGGGCAGTGATGGACTGCAGCGCTTGGCGCAGCACCTCGTTATCGGCGATCAGGGCCAGGACTGCGGCGGGGTTGGCGGCGGCGATGAAAGCCTGATTTGCGAAGTTCTGTGGAATGTCTTCGCGCACCTGGGCAAACATGGAAACCATGCCGATATGGCGATACTCGGAGTTGATGGCCCCTTCGTGCCGATCGTTCTCTGCATACCACGGCCCTGGCGTTGCAGCCTCGGCCAGCCGCTTCAGTTCGGTGTAGTCGGTCATGGCTTCACCGTCCCTCCAGCGGCTTCGATGGCGTCTGCCGCTTCTTCGCGCATGTCATTCCAGCCGCCTTCGTAGCAAGCATACGGCGGCGCGCTGTCGTAGGCCTTTGGCAGCTCCACCACCAGGGCGGCGCGGGAGGCCTGCCAGGCAATCCAAGATGTCTGCACCCAAACCATTTCGAAGCGGCCAAATTTATCTCGCGTTGAACAGATGGTGTATGACTCTCGACGCTGGTCGCACTCGTCGGCGAGCCACTCCAAAAAACCATCCAGAATGAAATTGGTCATACTCAGTTCGGCTTGGTCGCTCATGACATCACCAATGCAGCAGAGAGGAGGAGAAGGCCCCACAGGATTGCGCTGAGGGCCAGGGCTTTCGGGATCATGGCTGAACCCTCTTGAACTCGACGACCCAGACCCAGGGGTTGGCGTCCCAGGCATCGGGACCATTCACTTTGTTCCAGAGGTTGCCGAAGGCGTGCCGTGCTGAGCCCAGGCATTGCTCATGGCTGGTAGTCTTGTCCCACATCCAGCCTTCGCGCTGCTGGTGGCCGTCGACCGCCGGGCAATCGCCGACGTCTTTCCATCCGTGCCCACCGTGGAAACACTTTTTGCCGTAGTCGGTGAAGAAACAGCCTTCGGCCTGCGCCTGCTCCTCGCTGATGTCCCGCAACTGCTCGACGCGCACGTCGATGATCTCCAGCAGGATGCGGCTGACCCAGCGCGGCATGTGGATGGATGGCCGCCACCGGATCAACGCTTCCTCGCCTTCCCAGTCCGGGATGCCATCTGCGCGGTAGACGATTTCGCAATCTGCGCGCTCGTCCTTTGGAACTGCGGCTTCGCGATAATCGTTGATGAAGCAAGTCTCGCGCACCCACAGCCGGTCGCCGGGCTTGCCGTAGGGACAGAGGCTGTTCGCTGGGTCCGCTACGTATTCGGGCGTGAAGTCTTCCAGCCATTTCAGGCCGGCGCCTTTAACTGGCCGCCGGGTGACCGTCTTCCGGCCATCCAGAATGGCGCGCACCATCGGCGCCGAGAACGGGATCGGCCGTTCCTTTATTTGAGACATGCGGATTCCTTGCCGCTATAGCGGCTGACTTTGAAGGGGAAGGGGGTTACTGCTTGATTGGGTTGAGGCGGGCTACTTCGTCGAGGCAGGCTGGCGCATCTTCGATCATGGCTTTGTAGATCTTCGCCACGCTCCAACTGTAATTTTGGTCGCCGCGACGGATCATAAGTTCTGTCGGTTCAATCGGAACGAGCTTCCAGCCTTCAGGCGCCACCGCTACCGGCGCGGGCGGATCAGCCAACACGGATGTCAGTTCTTCGTATGCCTCGGCGCCGTCAGCTCCACGGACGTAGAGTTCGGCGGCGATACGCTCCAGAAGATCACGCGATATGCTGACCATCACTCACCATCCTTTGCGGCTGGCGCGGATTGGTGGGCTAGCGCAGCATTCAGCGCACAGCCCGACTTATGCCCGTCCAGCTCATTCGCTCCGCACTCAATGCAGTTATATCCATCGTCTTCACCGTTCGGTCCTGGCGGCTGCCACTCCCACTGATGCTTGTTCAGCAACTCCAGCGCCTTGGTCAGCTCGTCTTGTAGGGCGTCGCGCTCGTCAATGACTGTGTTGTACAGCTCTTCGAAAGACTCAGATTTAAGCCGCTCTACCTCGGATTGGAGCTCGTCACGCTCGCGCATCAATTCGATGCCCGTGTCGTGCGCTTGACGATAGCAGTGGTCGGAATCGCTAAGTTGGGATTTTAACCGCTCGACCTCAGCCTGTAGCCGGATGACGTGGGCGCGGTCTACAAGCTCGCGCACCTGAAATCCTTCTGCAACTGCGCCTTGAGCCCCCTCGGGAGAGATGTTCACCCAGCGACCGTAGGTCCCGCGACTATGGTATTGCCATTGAACTTCAGATTCAGGCATAGCAGGCGGCGCAGTATGGGAAAGAGCTACGTCAATTTTTCCAAGCATGTCGGAAGACCAACTGGACGTATTATTTCTGGCTACGAGTGCACGCAGGTTTCCAACCAGCTCCCGCGACAGGGTTACAGTTTCATTCTTCATCGTCTTCTTCCTCAACCCAAGCGGAGTACTCAACGCAGTTATGCAGGTAGTCGGTCGCTGCGTCATCCAAGTACTGTTCGCGCTGTTGCTCGGACATAGCCTCCCATTCGGCGCGATCCACAAATTCTTCGTCCCTGTGGGCACAGCCCGCGAAGCCAGTTCCTACGAAGAGCTTTATTTTGATTTTGTCACTCATGGCTTTCTGCCTCAGTAGGGAATGCATTTATCGCAGTTGGCGGACCAGTCCTTGGAGTTGCATCCAGGGCAGACGTGCTCCGGGCTTGCTGCCTCGGCGGTGGGGTTGAGGGCGGCATTGATACGGCCCGAAAGTTCTGCGCTAACCATGAGCCAAAGACGTGTATCGTTCTGAATGCCACGGCAAATCTGCAACAGATCCTCAATGCGCCGCTCTGCCGCCTGACATGCCTGCTGCTCTGCATGGCGACGCTGTTCCAGGTCGTGAATCGCTTCGTCGCGCTGGTTGAGCAGTTCTTGGAGGGCCTGGTTCTCGGCGGCGGTCCGCTCCAGCAGGTTCGCCAGCCCCTCAATGTGTTCCTTCTCGGTCAAGCCGATATTGGGCTTGGCCGCGGCGAAGCTCCGGGAGTAGTCGAGGGCTAGCTGGATATTCGGAGCGATTTTCTTTTCTGCGGGCATGGCTATGTCCTTTGCCGGGGCATGCCCGGGCGGTGGAGTGGGGGAGTTATGCGGCTCGCTTGAGCTCTTCGATGACGATCTTCCCGGCCAGCGGTGGTACCGCGTTGCCAGTCATGTGCATGGTCAGCCGATGATTGTCCGGGCGCTTGGTGTCTGGTCCGAAGGACTGGGCTGCTAGGGCTTCGTCCGCCGACATCATTCGCATCTCGCCCCCGCGCACCAGGGCCCAGCGGTCAAGCGTGGTGATCGTGCCAATGGGCCGATCAAGGCTTCGCCCAGTCAGGCCGGAGCCCGAGCCGTAGTAGGGCATGATGAAGCGTTCGCCGAAGCGCTCACGGCCATTCTTCACACGCAGCAGCGTTGACTCGGCGCGACCGGGTTTGTCGATCTTGCTCCAGTTGCCAGCATCGAAGTCCAGGATGTCGCGGGCGGGAACGTGCTGGCAGCGGGGCAGCTGCAGGTGCAAAGGGGCCTTGCTGAGGGAGCAAACCATGAACAGACGCACGCGGTGCTGTGGTACGCCAAGGTCGGCGCAGTCCACAACATGAGGCGCCAGCGAGTAGCCAAGCCGCTGCATTGCGTAAGCCCAAGCCGGGTACAGCACCCAGTCCATGAACTCCGGCACATTTTCGATGATGGCAAACTCTGGTCGATTCACTTCGGCGTTCGAAACTGGTGACCATGCCGTAGACCTGGAGTTGTCGTGCTTCGGGTTGCCGTTGTCTCTGCCGCGGGCTTTCGTGTGGCCCTGGCAGCACGGAGAGGCCAGCATCAAGTCATGCTTCGGCACCTGCGACCAGTCAGCTTGGTGCAGGTCCTGGCAAATATGTTGGGTGTCTGGATGGTTGGCCGCGTGCCATTCCACTGCGTCCGGCCAATGGTTGGCCGCCCAAAGAACTTTTGCGCCTGCATCGCGGGCGCCGGTAGACCAACCACCGAGGCCGGCGAACAAATCGATTGCTGTGAACATGGGTATCCTCGCCGGTTGGCGTGATTCGAGTTTGTGGGGTTACTTCTTCGGGTAGGTCTTGGTCAGGCTGCCGTTGACCGTGTGTCCGCGCTTCAGCACGACGCGGGCCAGCGCAGCCCGGTCCTTCTCGCTGTGGCTGGCCTGAATCAGCAGGCCGAAGTAACTGTTAGCCGTCTCGCGCAGATCCTCGGCGGGCGCCTGAGCTGTTCGCTTCAGTGCCTGGGCCAGGGATCGCTTCCGGGTGGTTCTTCGCCACGGCTTGATGACGTGCCCGACGAAGTCCACACCCCGGTCAACCGGCTGCAAGATGGTCTTGCTGGGGTTTAGCCTGGCACCCAGGCTGGGCAGGAACGCCTCAACCTGGTCCAGCCATGCGTTGAGCTGCTGTGGCGACTCATGCAGGAACACGAAGTCATCGACGTAGCGGACATAGTGCTTGGCGCCGAGCTGGTGCTTGGCGAACTGATCCAAGGCGTTGAGATACACGTTCGCAAAGAACTGCGACGACAGGTTGCCGATGGGCAGGCCCAGGCGCGCAGGCTGCGCGGTAAGGCGCTTGTGCTGCGGCACCCGATTGAACAGGTGCGCCGGGCTTCGCGTCTCGTAATACTCACGCGGGTCATGCATCAGGATTTGCTCAGCGAGCGCCAACCACCAAGGTTCTGTGATCCTGGCGGCCAACTGCCGGCGCAACACCTCCTTGTCGATGGCGACGAAGAAGTTCGCCAGGTCGCACTTCAGGTAGAAGATCGGCTTCGACCAGTTCTGGCTGGCGCTGCGGATCTTGGACTCAAGGCGCTTTGCGGCATACAACGTGCCGCGCCCGGGGATGCATGCGCAACTGTCCGCTATGAAGCTGGCGTAGAAGCGCGGGGCCACATGGTTGTACAGCAGGTGATGGACGACGCGGTCCCGAAAGGCAGCCGCCCAGACTTCCCGGGCCTTCGGTCGGGTGACCACGAAGCAGATAGAACGGCCTGGCCGGTAAGTACCGGCGATCAGGTCGCCGTGCAGCTCGCTCAGGTTTCTTTCCAGGTCCATTTCGAAAGCCAGCGCGCTGTCGCTGTTGCGCTTGGAGCGTCGGCAGTCGTAATAGGCCTGGACAAGATCGCTGAACGGGTAGGGGCCAACGTTCGAATCTGCGGACGGGGCGGACACGGAGCTCATTGTTCTTGTCGTTGTTGTTCTGATTGCCATCATCGAAGTTCATGTTGAATGCGTAGTAGGCGGAGCGCTGCGACCTATCGTGCTATCTACGTTGCCAAGCCGAAGGCAGAGCCGATCAGCGAGGAAACTGCGCGAGACCTACACGGACGCTTTAGACCGGCGGTATCTCTTGTGCGCATGGCGGTGACCCGAAGGTCAGCGGCACGACCAGATTCAATTCGCACAGACCTGAAAGCCGTAACTCTCAGATGGCGGGCGCGGTTGGGGTGGAGCGTTTCCAGGCGTTAGCCTGTTTGCCAATTGAGGTGGTGACCTCGATAGCCTTGGCATGCTGTGGGACGCTGATGAATCGACTTTCCTTGAAAAGCCGCATCAGGAACTCGATGACCTGAACCTTCTCTACCAGCGAGGTCAGGTATGGATGCTTGTCCCGGGTCGAGTTAGCCCGGGCAATCAACATCAGCACGTCGATGCACTCATCAATCACCCGCTTGCCAAGCGACTGCTTCAGGTCGCGGGGTATGTTTCGTGTCATGTTGGTAGCCATGAGCAACAAACCCATCGACACCTTGTAGATGCTCAGTTCTGTATGCATTCCCATTGCAGTGGATCTCCTTTAAGAGCAACCGGCCGCAAGCGGCCGGATTAAATAAATGAATCAGTCTAATAATTGGCTGCGGACGGGGCGGACACGGAGCTCAAGGCCCTTGTCGTTGGTGAGCTGATTGCCATCACCGAAGTACATGTCGAACGCGTAGTAGGCGGAGCGCTGCGAACTCGACCAGTACCAGGTGTCACGGAACGCCTCAGGACCGCCCTCGCGGAAAGCCTCGACGCTGGTCTGGGCTGGCGATTCAGCGCTGTACAGCAGGCCTACAGGCTCGCTGTTCGGGTTGTCACCATCCCGCCGACCGGCCCAGTTCTCTTCGGTAGTCGGTTTGAAGTTACGGTATTGCAGCTCTTGCACGTCCCGGGCCGGGATCGCCCAATCGGTGAAGCCGCCGATGTCCAGGGCCAGGACCTTCTGAGCCAGCTCGCTGCCAGCGGAGGCCATAGCTTCGGTATTGGCCCGGCTGTCGGTGAAGCTGTCGGCGCCTTCGATCTTCTCGCCGTACTCGCCCCAGGCACCTACCAGCTCATGCTCAGCACTGGCGGTGATGTTCAGGTAACGCTTGCCGGTGTCCGGGTCACGGGTAATGCCGGAGAAGAAGCCACCGCCGAAGGGCTGGCCGATTTCCGGGATGGTCACTGCTGGTGCTGCTTGAGCTGCTGCGGACATAGTCTTTCCTCTTTTCGAAGGCAACAAAAAAGGCGCTGCTGCGCCCCGGTGCCGGATCAAGAACGGATGAATGAAGGATTAAATAAAGAATCTGCGGACGGGGCGGACACGGAGCTCATTGTACTTGGCGTCGCCGTACTGACCGCCATCAGCGAACTCCATGTAGAATGCGTAGTAGGCGGAGCGCTGCGAACTCGACCAGTAGTAGCAGTCCTTGGCGAAAACCTCGGGGCAGTTCAGCCAGCCCTGGTACAGCTCGGCGGCGGCGGGCAGGTAGAAGTCATGATGACCATCGGACTGATACTCGGCGCAGGCATTCGCGGCCGGGTACTCATTGTCATCGTCGTTGCACAGAACCTCTGTGTTGGTGTGGCCGTCGGTCTTGCTGAGGCCTTTCACCTCAACTCCACGGCCACCCCATTTAAGACTGCCAACGTCCTTTGCAGCGAAGATCAGGTAGTGCGCCGGAACATCACCGCGAGCAGCAACGAAGCCGCCGTTAATGCCTCCTTGGCCGGCCCAGTATTCGCCCAGGTCCGGGGCGGTAACTGGTGCTGCCGATGGGACATTCGCCACTGGCGGGATAGAGCTTACGAACAGGGCGGCGATTGCAATCTCTGCCAGCCTTGGGCGGGCCACTTTGAAGTGGATGCCATTGTGTTCCAGTTTCACCATTTCAGCTTTCATGGGTTTTCCTCAGGGTGGCGCCGCCCTCCGTAACCGGATGCGCAGCGTGGGGTAGGGGTTATTCGTCGTGACGGATGCGAATGGTTTCGCGGTCGAAAGCGAGCTTCAATTTCCGCGACACGTTTTCGGGTATCACGTATTCGTGTCGCGGAGGTTCAAGCAACGGAAGGGCTCCGCCCGGGCCAAGGCCGTGCAGGTGGTGAATCATCAGCGTGATTGCCTCGCCTTGCTCCTCAAGGCCGGACCAGGTCATCAGCTCAGCCAATGCCTGGCGTGTTCCGGCCATGGCGTGAAACCTGATTTCCTCTTCGCCGCGGCTCTTGCGCTTCGCCGCGGCCTTCGCTGAGCGTTCTTTCTGAGCTGCAGCCATGGCAGTTCTCCGTTATCCTGCTGGCCGGCAAGTCCAGCCAGGTCTGTCGTTTGCGTTGTTGGGTGCGGAAACGTCTCACGCTGCTTTGACCTGGTTCCAGGCGCCGGCGGCGGCAAACACTTTCGCGGCCAGAGCCTCGTCCAGCGATACCGAACTGGGGATGGCGATCCAGCCGTACGCCACCAGGTGCTTCGGGTTGCAGCTATCGCGCACCTCGGTGTAGTACTGCTCAATCACTTCGGTGAGCTGGCTGGCGAGGTACATCCCATTGGGCGCGATCTCCAGGGACTTCAGGTATTCGCTTCCGTCCTGTCTGACGCACATGCCGCTGATGTAGATTGTCCAGTTGTGGGCTACGTCGAAGATTGCATCGACGATCTGACGGCTGCGGATAACCCTGCAGGTCTTCCAGTTGAACATCCACTGCCGGCCGCTGGGATCGA
Organism: Pseudomonas sp. SJZ074; assembly: GCF_007828215.1. Taxonomy (GTDB): domain Bacteria; phylum Pseudomonadota; class Gammaproteobacteria; order Pseudomonadales; family Pseudomonadaceae; genus Aquipseudomonas. The sequence goes on from NZ_VIUE01000018.1 coordinate 108,917, forward strand.
TGTTGATCCACACACACGTGGTTGGTGGCGAGGATGGCGCGGCAGGAGCGTTCTATCCTGGCCTTGATATTGTGGGGCTTGCGCTTGCTCATAACGCCTCCGCCATCTTGCGAAGCGCCCGGCGTTCGGCCAGGGTCAGCGGCGCCGGCTTGCGTTTGAGGACCGTTTCCGGGTCTATGCGGTTGGAGCGGGGCGGAGGAAGGGGATTGCTCGGCGGGCTGCGCAATTCTTCGATCTGGCCGCCGGCCGCAAGATACTGGGCGACCTGGGCAGATATGGCGTCTGCCTGTGGTCGATGCGCTTCGACCAGGCTGAGGTGGTTACTGATCATGGCGGCCTCACTTTATGCTGATCGAGCTTTTTCCGATTTCGGTATGGGCCCCCGGCACTTCCTTGCCCTCCTTGATGGCCTTGGCAATTGCGGCCTTGTCTGGAGCACTGGTCACCTTGACGTTGACAAAGTCATCCGGGATCGCTTTTTCGTCATCGATTACTACGATTGGCTTACCCTTGCCGCAGGTAATGGTAAAAAGCGGGTGGGTGATTTTGGTAATCCCCGACGCCTCCATGTTTGTGCGCAGGTATTCCTTCAGGCTTTCCTTTCGATTCGTGATGATCCGCTTGCGCTCGGTCAGCCTTTCGATCTGGGACTGAATAGCTTCGAGGTCGCCGTCAATGTTCAGGGTGACCATGGCGATTGCCTTGCCCTTCTCCTGAAACTCGCCTTCGATGCCTTCCATGGTGTCGCGCAGGGCTACGGCCAGGTCTTCGTCGGCGGTCTCGGCCAGGGCGGCCAGCTCCTTGAACTGCTCGGTGATGGTGTAGAGGGCGGTCATGCTGCTGACTCCTGTTCGAATTTAGGCGAAAGGTCGTTCAGTTCTTTGTTGATGCGCTGCACGGCGCTGGTGTCCTTGCGGGCTGCTAAGATGCGCACGGCGTGGTCATGGATTTTCTTGACTTCGTGAGAAGTCTGGGCGCTGCGCATGGTTTCGACGACAGACTTGATGTAGTCAAGGCGCTCCTGTTTCTGCCGCTCTTCCTCAGCAACCCTGTCTTCTGCCTTGGAAATAGCCACCTCGTCTCGCACCGTCTCAACGTAGGCTGCGTCGTCGAACAAGCCCATGTGAATATCCGCCGAAAACCCGAGAGGCTGTAGGCACTTACCCATGGCATCGGTGAGGGATTTTTTAGCGGCTTCCCAATCGGTGATGATCTTGCCCTGTTGCAGATGCACGAACGGCGTATGGCCGTAATGCTGAACCGTGCATTTCTGACCATCCTTTCCTAGGTACCAGAGTTCAAGCTTGAGGGTGTGGAGCTTGGCGTTGATGAGGGGAGCGTCAGGCCACTCTTTGGTGGGAGCCTGAAGGGGGCCGCCCTCGTCTAAGCGCTCCTCCAGCACCGTCCATCCCCAGCCCTCACCGCACGGCCCCCATAATTCTGTGGCTTTGCGCATGAGGTAGGTCGGCTTGATGGCGGTGCCTCTGAAGCCGCCCATGCCGGTGAAGTTTTTGGTTGCACTCGGGTCGGTCATGTCGACCAGATCCCAGATTCGCATGTTTTTATCGGACATGACTGTTCTCCGCGCCGCCGGAGAGGGGCGCTGTGAAGGGGGTTATTGAGTGACGCGGTCGGCGAGGGCGCCAAGCAGCATCAGAAAAGTGAAGAAAGTGATGGCGGAGAATGATCCGCGCCAGATCAGTACGCGGCGGGCCCACTGGCGACTGGTCATGTCGATTGCTCCAGGCTGAGTAACCTTTCACCCAGCTGGATGCGGGCTGCGACTTTGTCCCGGTCAACGCCGGTGATGCTGGCAATGCCGCCCAGGCTGAGTCCTTGGCGTCGCAGCCTGGCGCAGCGCTTGGCTAGGGCCTGCTGGCGTTTATTTGCGCCTTCGCCGCTCATAGCCGAACCCTCACAGCAATGCGGCCGCCCTTCATGCTCACCGCCATCCGCTGCGGGAGCGCCGCTACAAGCATTTCTCGGGGCTTTCCGATCAGCTCATTGAAGGGTAGGCCGAAGCCCAGCATGATTAGCTTCGCCTCGATTTCGTCGATCTGCTCATCGATCAGCGTTTTAACCGGTGCAGTGCTCATGAATGCTCCTTGCGCCCTGAAACGATCTTGTTTAGGCGCTTGCAGTAGTGGGCGAATTCTTCGCAGTCGATGCGTCCATCGGCCAGCATTTCAGTGAGGGTCTTCTGGATCATCACCGACCAACTGACTGGCGTTTCTGGATGCTCAAGGGTTTCCAGCTCCTCGCCGATGAGGACGTGCGGGGACATGGTCACAGCTCGTCGTCCTCTGCCTGGGCGATCAGGGCGTCATCGACGAGGGGGCGGAGTAGGTCCTCCGCGATTTCCCCGAGCTTGCCCAAAGGGTGGTCGCTGGGCCCGAGCAGTTCGGCAATGGCGTTCTTGTCGGGTCGGCCGGGCGAGAGCAGGAGCCAGCCCAGGGCAGGGGTGTGGACTTCGCAATCGGCCAGCCGGCCGTTCACGTGCTCATCTACGGCCAGGGCCAGCTCGGCCACGGTCACGCCTTGGGGTTGGCGCATCCGGCGCTGGAACTTAACGTCCTGGCCGCGAAGCAGGTCCTCGGCGGCGTTGTACAGCCACTCAGCCCGCGCTACCTCTTCCTGCGTCTCACTGACCGGAGGAGGCAACTTCGCGTCGTGCATGGCCTGACAGATATTCAGTACTGCGTTCATGGTTGCCTCCAGGGTGGCTGGTGTTGACTCAACAAAACTCGCAATGCACTCATCCGCTCCGCTGGTTGCCGTTGGGCGCGGAGGTGAGTGCATTCGGGTTGTGTCGGGATAAGAAAAGGCCCAAATGGACAGGAGGGCCTTTTCGATGCAGTGGTTTTGCTCAATGTCGAGGATTGGGGCGGGACCGTCAGCGCCAGAACGCCTGGACCCCGCTGGTACATCGCCAGCGCTCGCTGTGGACGCGCAGTGGATCGGTTGGCAGGCCGTCATCCATAGGCGGTTCTGGCCGCGCATGGCTGAGCGCTGCGCCGATCAGGGACAGTAGGAGCATGGTGATCTCCAGTTGAAGGGTTGCAGGTGGCCGGCACCGCCCGGCACGTATCAGGCCTAGCCGCTCGTACCTGAGCAGCCCCGCGATTCACCTGCGATGAAAAGCAATAAATGAATCAATGAATTGGCAATCTGCGGACGGGGCGGACACGGAGCTCACCGTCCTTGCCGGTGTTGCTCTGATAGCCATCAACGAAGTCCAGGCTGACTGCGCAGGAGGCGGAGCGCTGCGAACTCGACCAGTAGTAGCCCTCGGTGATCAGGTCCGGCACGTACTGCCACACTTGGTTTAGCTCGCCAATGGAAGGAAGACAGAAGTCGGAATGGCCGTCAGAGGTGTAGTTGGCTGCTGCTTCGGCGGCAGGGAATGAACCACCAGCTTCCAGAAGGGTGTTGGTGTTCAGGATGCCGTGGGTTCGGCTCGTGGCGCCGGTATCGGTTCCGCATTCGCCCCAGGCGAACCTACCGAGGTCTTCAGTACCGACGATCAGGTGGTGAGGTCCGTCAGGGTAGTGGCGGATTCCAACATAAACGCCACCCTGGCCGGGCCAGTACTCGCCGATGGCCGGAACCGAAGAAGTGGCCGGCGCCGCATCGACTGCCATTGCCAGTGTCGCCAGCTTCAGCACGACAGCTTCGTCAGGGCTGCTGATCGTCAAGCCAAGACGGGAGTAGGTAGTCAGTTGATTTGCTTGCATGGGGTTATTCCTTGTCGGGGATGTTCGGTGGTTTTCCCAATGCCCACCGCTCTGGATGGGCATCAGTGAAAAGGTCCAGATATGAGGCTTTATGAGCCAACCGGGTCATAACCGGCTCATAGCTACTTCAAGGCCTCTGCAATTCGCTCTTGCAGCTGTGGCTCATAACAGTCGAGAGCAACGCTGAAGGCCTTGGACATCTGCTCTACACGGCGGATATCGCGATCTCCACCAGGGCCGGACAGAAGATCCTTGGTGAAGTGCATGTCGCCAAACTTGAGGATGATTGCGTCGTAGTTTCGCTGTGCGTTCTGCATGCTCTTAATCTGGATCCCAGTGATTTCCATCGTCTTGCCTCCGTTGATTTCCAATGCCGCCTCATAGAAGCGGCATCAGTAAATCTGTGGTCTTGCTCGCGCCTCCTACCGGGTCATTCGCCAGTTTGGTCAACACCTCGTCCGCCGTCGCAGTTCTGCGCGTTGGTAGCCTTTCGGGGCTATCGGATCGCCGGTCGCCAGTAGTGGCAGCGCGATTTTGTTCACCTGACTTCATCTCGCCCCACAGGTGTGGCCGGGGCTGACCTCCCAGCGTGAGCCGGGTAATCGTTTATGGCGCGGATTGTTAAAGAGCGGCGGGTCTGTTGAGGCCCTGGCGCCTTGTTGCTTGGCGTTGAGGTAAATTTACCATTTGGAAATTACCTGTCAATGCATATTGGTAAATAAATTGGTAAACAATTCGCTGAGTCAGGTAAATGACCGAAGCGCTTCCATTTTTTGTGGGCGAAAAAAAGCCCGCTCTTGGCGGGCTGGGAGTGGTGCGTTTCTTCAGGCGGGCTGCTGATCAAGGTCGGAGCCGCAGTATCTACATTTCTTGGCCGCAGCTTTGATTGTTTCCGCGCAATAAGGACAATCTTTGGTCTCGGCGGTGGCAGCAATGTCCTCGGCGTGCGTGGTTGTTTCCGGCCGGCCCAAAGCTTCGGGTGATGGTTTGTTTAAAGCCCAGATAAAGGCTGCAACCCAGCCGACGAATGTCCATCCCGCCAGAAGGTTGAGCGCAAAAATGGGTGTGGCTTTGGGGTGTTCACCTATGGCGCAGATCGTCGGGTAGAAATACAGCGCAACGGCGCAAGGGAAGAAAACGATACTCGCGATCAAGGCGATGCCGTTATTACCGCTGCCAATCAAAAAACTGATCAGGCAAACCGCCGCCAGGATGACAAGACCAAAAATTTTCACCGTTAAACTCCCTGTATTGAAGCGCGAATTTTAGCATTCATGGCGCCAGGCCACCGTCGATTGAGCCGTCAGTCGCGAAGGCTGAACGCTTGGGTCCGACCTGGTCTCTACCGGTTCACAAGCTACCGAGGCAAGACGCCATGAGTGATGATCGTAGAGAGCAGGCCCTGGAGGCCTGGCACAAGCTGCTGGACGAACCGGAAGTCCGAATGGACGCCGAGGAGCAGTATGACGAGCTGCTAAAGATGGCAGACGAATTCAAAGTGCAGGGAATCATCGATAGGGACGATTGGCGGGATTTGGTTGAGCAGGCGGGCGCTTTCTATGCGCATGCCATTGAGGAGGGGGCGGCGCCATAGGGGGAGGGTGCGTGCGGCCTACAGAATAGCGAGGGGGAGCTCGCAAGACGCTGCTCTATTATCACTTTTGACGGCACGAGCTGAGAAAGTTTCTGATAGAAGCGGATATCCTGTAGCGAAGAGGGCCCCGATACAGCGTACTGAATTCCTCCTCAAGTCTATCTCTTAGAGAGTCAGCAGAGTAATAAATTGATTCGATAATTTCAGCGTTCGGCTCTTGCTTGGAAAAGTGACTAGTCTCAAAGTTATCGAGAGTAATAGATTTCTTAAGTTCAATGAAGGCGTTATTTAAAAGTTGGCTTTCAAATCGCAAATAACGGATTTTTGCACTAAGTCTTGTAATTTTGAGATTTATCTCTTTTTCCATAATGGAGTTTCTTTCATCCGCTTGATGATATCTCGAAGCGGCATCCTCCAATAGTTCTATGCTCTCAACTATTTCGCTAAGCGCGGAGCGCAATTCTTTGCGCTCTTCTCTTTTGTTGTTTTGCCAATTGACAATTATCCACCCAATGATTACGGTGGCGGGTGTCAAATAATTAGTGTAGGCGCTTGGATTTTCCAAGGCTTCCCCTTATGTACGACTGGATTTCGCTAATCAAACTAGTATCTTTAGATACTAGCTTAATCGTGGTAAGTACCTTCTCGGCAGGGAATCCTAGCCGGACAAGTCCGCCGAATGCTTCCTCTAGGAACGAAGACCCATAGCCCCTGGCACCGTCCAAATCAATCACAAGCTGCTCATCGGAATTCAGCGCAGGTGCGAGGAATCGCTCCCGGAAAAGCTCTCCGCTGAATGGGCCATCGTCCTTGAAGCGCCCAGCAGGAAATTTCGTAAAATCGTTTGCAATGCTGATGGTTCTCACGATGCTGACCTCAACGGCAGAGGCATCTGCCAGTAAATCACGGTGCCCATAATCGAGTCTGTAAAGTCGCCGGAATCAGGTACGCCCGACTTAATAGAATACCACCCTTTGTTACTGAGTATCAGAGCTTTTCCGCCGTTGCAAGAGCTTATGGTTTCAATGATTTGCCTAAGGCCCTTGCCTCTGTGCTGCTTCTTGGTTCGGGTTCGGCTATCCCTCACCGCCCCCTCAATCTGTCTTCCCTGCGTCATATTTAACCTGTCCATAAGGTGCCAAAGCCTAGGTCTGGTGTGGGGGAGGGAGGCTGGTATCCCTACACCTAGATCACAAAATACCACCGAAAGTTTCCCGTCCTTCTCTTGAGAGAACATCCACCAGGGACGGTAGTCCGGATCGGTAGTGATCCCGTCGCCTCTCGGGCCGATGTAGGCATGCTGGTGTGCATTAGTCATCGCTTCCGTGATGCCAGTGTATAGCTCGGTTTGTAACGATTCTGTGATACGTCCGTCGTAAAACCCTAAAATTTCATCGTATTTTTCGCCCAGCGCTCCCTGCCCCCGGGCACTTCTCCAATTGACTACATCCCCATCAAGGCACTCCGTGCGGTTCTTCGTGCGTAGAAGTCTAGACAGTCCAATTTGTTGCAAAACTTGAGCTGCCTTATTGCTTTTTGGAATCGTACTTCGGATTCTTAAGCCAGCGACATTTTCCAACAGTCGTGAAAGTTCAGCATAAAGCAAGATGGTTGCGCCAGCGGAGAATTTTCTTGTTTCAGAAAAGTCAATCCAAACTTTTCGGCAGCCGTTGTTAATGGCGGTTCTAATCTTTTCAAGAAATATTATCGAAAGCTTTCTGGTTTTTGCGGTGAGAATATCAAACTCGAATGGAGCCTTTAACACACTATATTTCGGTAGTGGCACTGGCCCGCAAGAGACTCTGTTGGTTTTCTTGGTTTTTGCAAGCTCATCTTTAGCCCTGCGCGCAAGCCAGAAAACGAGATGTGCGTTGCTTTTTTTCAATTACATGCTTCCTGCGTAGTTTATTGAATTAGCTATCTCGAATACATTGCCCACCAGAACACATGCCCCAGGATCGAGATCTGCTGCTCCTGGATCTGCTGGAACGTGTAGTCCTCGTCCGGGTGCTCGTCCCGGTTAAAGCTGCGAAGCCTGATCCCTGTGGGTAGGCGGTACACCTGTTTCACACGGAGTTGACCGTTGTGGTTGATGGCATACATGTCACCGTCGACGATATCGCTCAGGGTGTTCTTGCCGATGTTCACGCCCACGGTAGCGCCGTCACGCAGCACTGGAAGCATGCTGTTCCCGCCGACCTTCACGCATTTGGCATTGCTGAACTGAACGCCGTTATGGCGTAGGTCCTTCTTGAAAAAACGCAGCCTGGCGCTGTCGCTTTCCTCAATTACGAACCGGCCGGAGCCGGCGGCCAACTCTACTTCCTGAAGGAAAGGGACGTAGACCTCGTCGTCGTCGAGGGGCGTTTCGTCGTCCCAAGTCTCAATGGGCGCGAGCGGAATATCGACTTGGATCCGATGCTTCGCAGCTCCAGTCGCAGACGCTGCCGATAACTCACCCTCGCTCAATGGTCGATCAAGCGACCCAGGAGCGAGACCGCACTTCAATTCGAAGTCGCGCGCCATTTTCTCCCCGATATTTCGGAGATGCTCAGTTTTGTCGGTGAAGAGCCTCGAGATGTATGAAGGCTGCTTGTCCACCTTGGCGGCGAAATCAGCATCTTTCCCACCGAAATCGCGATCAATGATCTGGCGGACCCGGGCCCTGCGTATGTCTTTGATATCCATCCCCCATTAGAACCTTTATTTCCCTTTGGGGAAATTACCTTTACTTGGTAAACATTTATGGTAAATTCATGCATAAATGAACCAGAAGGTAAATCCATATGGACTTCCCCACGTACGCAAAGCAGCTTCCGCGCGGCGGAAGAAAACGCCTCGCCTTCAGCCTCGGCATCCCGGCGAGCTACCTGTCTCGACTCATCTCAGGTGATCGCTCCATTACTGCCGAGCGCGCCATCCAGATTGAGCATGCAACAGGCGGAAAGGTGACGCGACAGGAGTGCCTGCCGGACATCCAGTGGAAGCACGCTAGTTAAGCATTGCTTTCGCACCCCAACCCGTTGAGCAAATGATCGCCCGCGTACTGGCAGGGCGCCACGGAAACAGTTTTGAGGATTTACGAATGGAAAATTTTCTGCGGGCCTGCCAGAGCGCTGTCCTGGACAACGAAGCCAAGACCCTTGCGGGAAAGATGGGCGTTCCGCACGTCAGCCTGCTTCAGCGCGCCAACCCTGACAACGATGCTCACCACCTAACCGTGGATCATCTGTTCGGGATTCTGCTGCACACCGGTGACATGCGACCGCTGCAAGCGCTGGCAAATGAGTTTGGCTTCGACCTGGTTTCGAGGGCCGCACCTGAGCCGCAAGCGCTGACCCGATCGCTTATCAGCGTAGGCAAGGAGGTCGCCGACCTGACCATCGCCGTGCATCAGGCCCTGGAAGACAGTCATGTCAGTACGTTTGAAAAGGCCCTGATCCGCCAGGAGATCAACCATGTCCGCCAAAGCCTGGACGTGATGGATGCGTCGGTAAAGGTCGCCTGAAAATTTGCCGCGCATGCGCAGGTTTTCATACACCCAAATCGGTGTACTTCAGGGTTGCACTATCAATTAGCGGACCCGAAGCGGCAGGCATAAAAAAGCCGACGGTCGAGGGTCGGCTAATTCGATAACACTTGAGAAGCGCAATTATGCAGAGCCAACCTACTTCAAGCAACACCCGGCCATATGTCACGACACGTTTTGGCAATACAGAAAACGTGTCGCGCGATTCATCAGTTATTCCTTTCGACTTCGATGGCGCAGCCGTCCGGGTAATCACGGACAACCTTGGCGATCCCTGGTTTGTTGCACGTGACGTCGCCGACGCACTTGGCTACTCCAAGCCAGAGAATGCTGTGGCCCGTCACTGCAAGGCCGCAACCACTACCCCGAAACAGGGTGGTGGTTTCATGACCGTCATCCCGGAGCGCGACCTGTACCGCTTGGTGATGAAGTCCAAGCTGCCTTCCGCTGAAAAATTCGAAGAGTGGGTAGTGGGCCAGGTCCTGCCGGCCATTCGAAAAACCGGCGAGTTCTCCACCCGGGGCCCGAACAATTCCAAGATCGTCGGTGAGCTCGCCATCCTGGAATGCTTCGACCGCCTGCTCAAGCCGGCCCCATCAAGCAAGATGATGATGCTCGCCCAGATCGCAACCAATAACGGACTCGACGCCAAGTTTCTCCCGGGCTACGCCGTGGACGCCGCGCCCGATGCCGCCGGCGGTTCCTCTATGCCCACCAAATCGGTCACGGCCTTGTTGAAGGACAACGGCATCCGCTGCTCTCCGGCCGGCTTCAACAATGCCTTGGCGACCCACGGCTTTCTCAAACAGCTCCAGCGCAAGAACTCCAAACAGGAAATGGTCGACTTCTGGTCCGTGACTGAGAAGGGCCTCCAGTACGGCAAGAACCTCACTAGCCCTCAATGCCCACGCGAGACGCAGCCTCACTGGTACGTCGATCGCTTTCTGGAGCTGGCTGCTCTGGTCGGGAAGGCCTGATATGCAATTCACCGTGACGATCAACCAGGCGAAGGCGCTTGAGTGGGGGTTGAACTCCCAGCAGGCGCTGCTGTTCGCGTTCGTCTACGGCTGCCCAAGTTGGGCGAAAGCGATGAAGACTGATGACGGTATTTTCTTTGCCCTGAGCAAGGCAAAGATCGTCGAGGAGTTGCCTCTGCTGACCGATAAGCCCGACACGGCGTATCGCATGCTGAAGGCGCTGGAGGAGGCTGGACTGATCGAGCTGTCCAGCACTGCGAACATCACTCTTTTTCGCCTGACTGAAAAGGCTGCCGAGTGGAACAAGAAACAGGATGGGTCGGAAAAATATCCGACCCCACCAGAAACAAAGGGTCGGAAAAAAATCCGATCTACCTCGGAAAAATCTCCGAGCAAGGTCGGAGAAAAATCCGAGCCAGGGTCGGAAAAATCTCCGACAAATCAGGATACCAATCATCAGGATACCAATCAGGGTACCAGTCATAGCTTGCAGGACGAGTCGGGCAAGCCGACCCAGTCCCGCGGTTTGACCTTGGTGGTTGATCGCATCGAGGCGCCCCGGGTTGAGATCCCCGCCGACATGCCTGGCCCCAAGGACCAGAGCTGTAAAACCTTCAAGGTCTGGGCGAACTACGCCATGGCATACCGCAAGCGCTACAGCACCTGGCCGGTCTGGAATGCCAAAGTTGGCGGGCAGCTGGGCCAGCTTGTCGACCGCCTCGGCGTCGATGTGGCTCACCACGTCGCTGCGCACTTCCTGAGAACCAGCGATGCCGCTGTTCTGCGCAAGTGCCACAGCCTCAACGAACTCCTGGCAAACGCAGAGAGCTACCACACCCAGTGGGTCACCGGGCAGCGCATCAACGGCACGACCGCGCGCCAGATGGAGCGGACCGAGGCAAACCTCTCCGCAGCGGAGCAGGCCGCCCAATTGGTTCTGGCAAAACGCCAAGCAGGTGACCGCAATGAATACCTTTGAAATGAACGACCAGCAGGTCGCCGGACTGGCCTCTGCCATCTGCGCCACTGCCGAAGCCATGGGCCAGGAAATGAACCCGGGCACCGCGGCGATGATGGCCGAAGACCTTTGCGTTTACCCGGTGCCCGTCGTCAAGGCCGCGCTGAAGGCATGCCGCTTCGAGGTGAAGGGCAAGCTGTCCATGGCCGACATCCTCCAGCGCGTTCAGTCATCCGACGGCCGCCCAGGAAAGGACGAAGCCTGGGCCATCGCCATGACCACGAACGACGAGTTCGAAACCGTGGTGCTGACCGACGAAATCCAGTTGGCCCTTGCCGCTGCAAAGCCTGTCCTCGATGCGGGTGACAAGATCGGCGCGCGGATGGCGTTCATCAGCGCGTACGAACGCTTTGTAGGCCAGTCTCGTGAAGACGCCAAGCCGGTCAACTGGCACGTCTCCGTTGGCTTCGACGCCAACCGGCGGATCCAGGCCGTGACCAAGGCCATGGAGCTGAAGCGAATTCCCCGCGAGCACGGGCAGAAGTACCTGGCTGACCTCAGTGTGACACCGGTCACCGAGGATGGCCGCGCCATCGTTGGGCTGCTTACCGGCACGGTAACTCGCCCAGCTCCAGGACTCCGGGAAAAGCTCGAAGGTGTGAAGAGCTCGATGATGGAAATGCGTCAGGCCAGCGAGAAGAAAAAAACGGAGATGCGGATTGAAGCGGCCACCGAGTTGGCTGATCGCCGGGCGCTGCTGATTCGGCAGGCCCAGAAATTGGAAGTGGAGAGGGCGCCGCAATGACCATCGACAAACAAAAACTCCAGAAGCTGCTGTGGGCCGAGGTGGCCGCATGGAGCGCATCGTCGTCTGACTGGCTGAGCAATTCTGAAGCGCTGGAGGAGTTCCTGGGTAAGCAGACGCTTGGGGAGGTGGCGCTGGAGCTGCTGGCAGAGAACGAGGCGCTGCGCAAGATAATCAGCGATAGCGCGACCTCCTGTGGTGCGGCGGTATCTGTGGAATGCAGCCTGGACTTCATGGCGCATCTCCCTATCGAGATCTTTTCCGTGATTTCCAAGCTGCGCAAGGATGCCGAACGCCTGCAAAGCTCTACTGCTTTCGTGCAGAAGTTGTGTGATGCCGCAGGAAGGCAGCCAAGTGTGGCGACAGGGTATTTGCACCACATCCTGTCAACCATGGCCCAGGGAGAGCAGCCATGACCGGTATGGCGAAAAGCATTTTCAACATGCTGGAAAAGGTGTTCGCGGCTGAAATCGAAGGCCGGCTTCCATACCAGACCAAATCCAAGTTGGCCGCCGAGATGGAAGAGTTTGGCTATCTGGAGTTCTACAGCGAGCGGAGGGGCATCGTCACCGTGTCGGGTTACTACCTGACTCACGCAGGGCGGCTTGCCTATTGCGAAGAGTGCCGGGACGTAGAGGAGCAGCCATGACCGACAAGATCAGCGTCAACTGCCAGGCCAAGCTCTCCGAAGCCATTACCAAACTCAGCGCCATGTACCGAGACAAGAAATACGTGGTGGTCTCCCTGCGCCCAGGCAAGGACCGGACACTCGACCAGAACGCCCTGTGGTTCGCGATGTACAAGCGGATCTCGGAAATGACCCAGATCGGCGACCCGGCCGACGCTCGGAGGTACTGCAAGCTGCACTTCGGCGTCCAGATCCTGCTGAACGAAGACGCTGGATTCCAGGCGGCTTGGTATCGGGTCATGCGTCACCTGCCTTATGAGGAAAAGCTGGCCCTGATGGGTGAGCACAAGTTGTTTGGGCCGGACGGCTTCCCGGTGACCAGTCTGTTCAACCGCGCCCAGGGCATCCAGTACACCGACCGCATGGCGGCCTACTTCACCGGCCAGGGCGTGGTGTTCTCCGATCTGCTGAGCGAGGTGGCGGCATGACGACTTTCGAGGAAATCAGTCGGTGCCCGAGCGCGAACCGTCAGTTCTGGTCGGATCGTGCTCGATCAAACCTTGCCTTCATGCGCCACAACGGTGCCGGGCCCGCAGATCGCCGTCTGGAGCGTGCAGCCTTTCGCAAAAACATGGCGCACCGCCGGGCGCAGACCTACCTAGCCATTCAGGGCGGGCAATTGGATATGTTCGGGGTGGCAGCATGAGTCTTCCAGCCAAGCAACCCCGCCCAAAGAAATGCCGAGTCGCAGAGTGCAGAGCCTCATTCGTCCCATCGCGCTTGGGCCAGGCCGTATGCAGCCCGAAATGCGCGATTGCCGACGCCGCGACGAACAAGCCCAACCAGGAGAAGGCCCGCAAGTCCCTGGCCCAGGTCGAGCGCCGGGAGATCAAGGTGCGCAAGGAGAAGCTGAAGAGCAGGGCGGACCACATGAAGGATACCCAAATAGCGTTCAATGCCTGGGTGCGCGCCCGTGACGCCGAGCTGCCATGCATCAGCTGTGGACGGCACCACCAGGGCAAGTATGACGCCGGGCATTACCGCACGACCGCCGCATGCCCCGAGTTGCGCTTTGATCCGCTCAACGTGCACAAGCAGTGCTCGCCATGTAATACGCAGCTCTCAGGAAACATCGTGGAATACCGCCTTGGGCTTATTCGCCGTATTGGCCAAGAGTCGGTTGACTGGATCGAAGGGCCTCATGAGGCCAAGCGTTACACCATCGAAGACCTGCAGGCCATCAAGGCCCTGTACAGGCAGAAGCTCAAAGACCTGAGGAGGGCGGTGGCATGACCTGGGATTGGAATGGCGCGGCGCACCTCCTGGTGCTGGCGTTGATCGTGGCAAGCAACTTGTGCGTTTGGCGCGCTATGCGCGTATCGGATCGGATGAAGAAGGAGAAGGGCGAATGAGCTATCAAAACGTGATTTCAGCGGTGGTTCGCGCCCTAGCGGCCGAGACGATCAACAGCGCTGGCGGGTGCAATGTCGAACCGCGCGTGCAATCCAGCAAGCTCAAGGGGGAAATATCGGGGAAGGATGCCGCGCTGCTGGCTGACTCGATCGTGCACAAGCTGCTGCATGCCCAGCTCACCCCGCGACACTGGAATGCCCTGGTGGCGAAGTACAGCACGCATAAGGGGCGCAAGATTGATTCCATTGGGCGGCTGGTTGCCATCGTGCCAACTCCGGCGCCGAAGCGCTTCACTCAGCAGGCAGTTCTGGTCTGGGCGGTACCGCAGCAAACGAAGGGAATTCAGCGCAAGGTGCCCCAGTTCACAGCGCCCGAGCCACGCGAGAACGAGGGTAAAGGGCAGTGGGACTGGCGCAACAAGGCTGCTGCCGCTGCCATTGAGCGCGCCAACAAGAATGCCCGGGCGTTGGCTGAGGTGAAGCCGGGGGAGATGATCGTCCTGGCCGAGTCGAACTACGACATGACCAACTGGGATTCCCAAGGCCTTACGGAGCGCACCTACCAGCGCTGGAACCGGGCCATCAAGGGGTCTCTGGAGTCTCTGGTGAATGAGGCGCTGACCGAGGCCCAGCACATGCTTGAAGCGATTGGCGTGCTGTTCGACGAGGCGGCGTGAAAAGGCTTTCAAAAGGGCTTGCAATATCATGTCGCCATGTCGTAAATTTGCTCCATCCTGTCATTCCTGCGCGTGTTGAGGAGTGACACAAAAAGCCCGGCCATTACGCTGGGCTTTTTCGCTTATGCGGATGAATGCGCCGCCAGGCGATGTTGTGGGAAGGGCGCGCGACGGAAGAGCAAAGGTGCTGGTCGCCTACCTGATCGAGCCGCTACAAGAAGACCACGACATAGCTCTACCTGGAGATAGGCACCAGGCATCCGCACCAATCCAGAACCCGGCCACTGAGCCTAATGCTGTTCACTTAAGCATTTGAGTCCAAGCCGGGCTTTCTAGAAAATCCGATACCAGTCCTCTGGTATCGGATTTTTTATGCCCATTCAGCA
>NZ_VIUE01000019.1 GCF_007828215.1 Pseudomonas sp. SJZ074
GCTGAATGGGCATAAAAAATCCGATACCAGAGGACTGGTATCGGATTTTCTAGAAAGCCCGGCTTGGACTCAAATGCTTAAGTGAACAGCATTACCGCATTTGCGGGGCTTTTTATTGCGGTGCTGGAAGCTTACAGCCCGTCCAGCATCGCTTTGTTACGCACCGCGCCCTTGTCGGCACTGGTAGCGAGCAACGCATAGGCCTTGAGGGCGGTGGTCACTTTACGTGGACGCACTTCCGCCGGCTTCCAACCTTTCTTGTCCTGTTCGACGCGGCGCGCGGCCAGTTCTTCGTCGCTGATCAACAGGTTGATCGAGCGGTTCGGAATGTCGATCAGCACTTTGTCGCCGTCGCGCACCAGGCCGATGGCACCGCCAGAGGCGGCTTCAGGCGAAGCGTGGCCGATGGACAGGCCCGAGGTGCCACCGGAGAAACGGCCGTCGGTCAGCAGGGCGCAGGCTTTGCCCAGGCCCTTGGACTTGAGATAGGAGGTCGGGTAGAGCATTTCTTGCATGCCCGGGCCACCTTTCGGGCCTTCGTAGCGGATGATCACGATATCGCCGGCTTTCACTTCGTCGGCTAGGATCCCGCGCACGGCGCTGTCCTGGCTTTCGAAGATCTTGGCGTTGCCTTCGAACACATGGATCGACTCGTCGACGCCGGCGGTTTTCACCACGCAGCCGTCCAGAGCGATGTTGCCGTAGAGCACCGCCAGGCCGCCTTCCTTGGAGTAAGCGTGCTCGACGCTGCGGATGCAGCCGTTTTCACGATCGTCGTCCAGGGTTTCCCAGCGAGTCGACTGGCTGAACGCGGTTTGCGTCGGAATGCCCGCCGGACCGGCCTTGAAGAAGTGGTGCACGGCTTCGTCGGTGGTCTGGGTGATGTCCCATTTGGCGATGGCGTCGGCCATGGTCCTGCTGTGCACGGTCGGCAGGTCGGTGTGCAACAGGCCGCCACGGGCCAGGGATCCGAGGATACTGATGATCCCGCCGGCACGGTGCACATCTTCCATGTGGTACTTCTGGATGTTCGGTGCAACCTTGCACAACTGTGGCACGTTACGGGACAGGCGGTCGATGTCGCGCAGGTCGAAATCGATCTCGGCTTCCTGGGCGGCGGCCAGCAGGTGCAGGATGGTATTGGTGGAACCGCCCATGGCGATGTCCAGGGTCATGGCGTTTTCGAACGCCTTGAAGTTGGCGATGTTGCGCGGCAACACTGACTCGTCGTTCTCGCCATAGTAGCGTTTGCACAGTTCGACGATGGTGCGGCCGGCCTGCAGGAACAGCTGTTCGCGATCGCTGTGGGTGGCCAGGGTCGAACCGTTGCCCGGCAGAGCCAGGCCCAGGGCTTCGGTCAGGCAGTTCATCGAGTTGGCGGTGAACATGCCGGAGCACGAACCGCAGGTCGGGCAAGCGCTGCGCTCATACTCGGCGACCTTCTCATCGGAGGCGCTGGAGTCGGCAGCGATGACCATGGCGTCCACCAGGTCCAGGCCGTGGCTGGCAAGCTTGGTCTTGCCGGCTTCCATCGGGCCGCCGGACACGAAGATCACCGGGATGTTGAGGCGCAGGGCCGCCATGAGCATGCCGGGGGTGATCTTGTCGCAGTTGGAAATGCACACGATGGCGTCGGCGCAATGGGCGTTGACCATGTATTCGACGGAGTCGGCGATGATCTCCCGGCTCGGCAGCGAATAAAGCATGCCGTCGTGACCCATGGCGATACCGTCATCTACGGCAATGGTGTTGAATTCCTTGGCCACACCGCCGGCGCGTTCGATCTCGCGGGCAACCAGTTGTCCCAGGTCCTTGAGGTGTACGTGACCGGGTACGAACTGGGTGAAGGAGTTGGCAACGGCGATGATCGGCTTCTTGAAGTCGTCATCCTTCATCCCCGTGGCGCGCCACAATGCGCGGGCGCCGGCCATGTTGCGGCCGTGGGTGGATGTTTTCGAGCGGTAATCAGGCATGGAGCACTCCGGGCGGCTAATCAGATATCAAGGGGAAAGTGAGCTTCTGTATGACGTCTGGAGCACTCGGGGTTGGCCGTGTGTCCGGAAGTGGCCGATGACTGTGCAGGATCGCTGCGCGCCTCAGCATGAGCTCATAAACCCGCCGGGGATGAATGGCGATGAATGTCGCGATTCTACACCGCTGGCGCCAGGATGAAATGACGCAAAGCGCTGATCGGATGCCAATGTCGCGCTCGGGATGACGACCGGCGGCGCTCAACCGGTCAAAAGCCCCTGGCGACGGTGCCGGATCAGGCCATTGAGCGCCAATCCCAGGAGACTGAGCAGCACCAGGCACGCCGCCAGGGTGGTTTGCAGATCAAGCGGGGTGAGGCTGATCGCGGCACTGGTCAGCCCGCCGACAATGAAGATCAGCACGCTGCCGGCCGAAGCTGACGTACCGGCTTGCTCAGGGAACAGGTTCATGGCCCGTGTATGGGCCGCCGCCCGGGCGATGGTGGTTCCGGCGGTGCAGACGATCATGGGCAGCAAGACGGTGGAGACCGACAATCCGAAATAGCTGGATAGCCCGAACATCAGGACGCCCGCCAGCAGGATCAGGCTCAGGCCGGTGACGATCTGCGTCTGTGAGTCGATCCGGTTGCTCAGCACCGTCGCCAGCGCGCCGCCGCCGATGTAGGCCAGTCCGTAACCCAGTAGTGCCAGGGAAAAAGCCTCGGGCGAGAGCTGTAGCTGGTCGATGAACACCAGCGGCGAAATGACGATGAATGAAAAGTGGCAGGAAAAGGCCAGTGCCGAGGTCAGCCAGTAGGCCATGAAGCAGAAGTCGCTGCATACCGTGCGATAGGCGCCGATGAAGTCCAGGCGCCTGGGGTTGCTGCCCGCCATGGCGTTGCTCAATAAAACCCGGGCGCTTGCGAATACACCGATTGCCAGAGCAATGAACACCAGGAAGCTGCCGCGCCACCCCATCCAGTGCTGCAGTCCGGTACCGGCCAGGGGCGAAACGGAAATGAAAATGCCACCGCAGGTGACCAGAAAGATGCGCAGCCGCTGCTGTTCCAGACCGGTGAACAGATCCTGGATCAATGCCTGGGACAGCACGAAACAACCGCACCCCAGCGCTTGGACGACGCGGAAGAACAGGAATGCTCCGTAGTCGTCGGTGAGTACGCAGCCCATGGCCCCGACGGCTGAAACGGTGATCCCGATCAACAGCAGGTTCTTTCGTCCCATGGTGTCGGAGAGCGGACCGACCAGCAGTTGCGAAAGGGCGATACCTATCGCGAACAGGCTGACCGACAGGGCGATGTCGGACGAGGAGCGTCCGAAATGTTCGGACAGTGCCGGGAACGAGGGCAGCACGACGTCGATCGGGAACACGCCGAGCAAGGTCATCGTCAGCAACAGGCCGACGGTGGCAGGTTTGCGGCCCGGAAGGTTTTTGGGTTCATCCATCGATAAACCCCGCCTGGGCGAAAAGCCGCCGGTGGTGTTCGTGGTCGAAGAATCCTGCCTTGCGCATGGCCGCGAAGGTCGACACCGCACCCGAGCGTACGCGTCGGCCATGGGCGTCTGGCTGCAGAAGGTCGCCAGTGATCTGGAGGGCCGACCGCTCGTTGAAACCGACGCTGGCCAGGCTGCGCATCAGCCAGGGCAGGTCCGGTTCGAAATAGAGGCCGACGATCCGCAGCAGCATGTTCGCCGCGAGGTTGCGTTGCGTGGGATCCAGGGCGCTCCACAGGTACTGGAACACTTCGCTGAAGTAGCGACTATGGCGTGCCTCGTCCTCGAGATGGCTTCTGAGCATCCGGTATACGGTGCACACCAAAGTGTCGCGGGTAATGGCCAGTAACTCCCTGGCGATGATCGTCTCGGAGACGAACCCCAGCAGGAACCACGCCAAAGGCCGATCCCCGGGGGCGACAGTATCGATCAGGCCCAGCAGGCGCTGGATGCGCTTGGGTGGTTGTCGGTCGCTGATGCCGTAGAGGGCTGCGACCTGTTCGGCCACGTCATTGGAAAAAAGTGCGTGGTAGCCCTCGTCTGTATAGAGCTGCAGGGCCGCGGTTTTCATTGGCTGGGGGATCGGCAAGGCCAGTTCGCCATGGACGATGGTTTCCACGGCGCGATTGACGACCCGATGTTCGAGCAGCGTGGTGTAGTCGAGGAAATGCACCAGGTGGTTGGCCGCAAGACGCTGGGCAATGGAGCGGCCCGCTTCGTGAATCAACGGATGTTCGATATAGGGAATGAAGGCTGGCGGAAACCAGTCTCGACTGCGGAGCTGTTGCTCCAGGTTCTCCGGCAGACGATAGCCACCTTTGCCGACGCGCACGGTGGCTTTGTGTTCCCAGTCACCCAACGTGTAGTGAGGCGTCCGGCTGTAGGCTGGTCCGGTCATGACGGAATCTCCAGCCCTTCGATCAACGCCATCAGCTCCTTGCAGTGCACCTGCCCGTCGCCGTGACCGCAGCCGACAAAAAACAACGGTTGTTCGCAAGCGCCTTCAAGGCCGAGCAAGTGTTCGACTTCACGGTCGGCCAATGCGCCGGTCAGCCAGGTGTCGAGGCCTAGCGCTGTCGCAACCATCAGGAAGGTCTGGGACACGTGACCGGTTTCGACGAAAGCCATCCGGTAGGCGCGAGAGTGTGGGTATTTCCACCAGAGCTTGTCGAAGCGCGAGGTGAGGAACAGCCCGAACGGCAGGGGATTGATGAAGTGTTGACCGCACAACAGGTTGCCCAGAGGTTCGGCGGGCAGGGACTGGATCGGACTCAGGGCATGTGCGTCCGGATGATAGGCGTAGATGCCGGGCGCCAGGCCCGTCACGTTGCGTACATACAGGTAACCCTCACAGGCATTCAGGCCACCCCCCGAAGGGCTGCTGCGCCTGGCCTCCAGTGCATCGGGGCAGGTGGCCTCCCGGGCGCCCCGGCGTTCGTTCAGGTAACCCAGGGTCAGGTACAGGAGCGTGCCGACCTGTTCGATCGAGATGGCTTGCTCGTTGAATGAGCGGGAAGTGTTTCGACCCACCAGGGTCTGGGACAACGAAACGTCCGGCATGTCGATCAGCGTACAGGGAGCCAGGACGATCCGGTCGGCAGGATACGCTCTTGTCCGGGCGAGAGGTGCTGGTGAAGACAGCACATCATTGCAATGTTGCAGGTACTCGGTCGCCCATTCATTCACATCCTTGGGAACTTGTGCACAAGGAATATTCTTTGTACCGATGTGGAATATCCTGGATAACTCATCCCAGTGCCACTCAATGGGGGATTTCGGTTCTTCGATGAGTATGTCCGCTTTCAGGAGGTCGGCATCGATAGAATTATTGATGTCGAATTGCATTGGGTTAGCTATAAGTTGCGCCAGTCGTGTCGAATAATGCAGGTCGAGTTCGAATTGGGTATGGCGCTCATAGTTCCATATAATTTGGTGCGGCGGGCGCGCAAGAACGAAAATGCACGGATTTATATGCATGCAGAAGGATTCCGCTGAGAAAAACGTTCGGATGGGGCTGAGGCGCCGGCACTCCTCAGCCCATCGTTTACTTCAAGCGTTTACTGCCTTAACGGTTCTTTGGAACAATCAGGCCCGCCAGATTTGCGATTTTGTCAGCTTCCAGATTGATTGCTTTCATGATGCAGCTCCTTTGCGTTGAATAAGTGTTGTGTTTTTAATATTTGCCACTTGTGAAGTGACTGTTCAATCATAGTTTTTAATGAGTACTTGGCAAGAGGAGATTGAGTAGGAAAGCTCCAGTAATAATGTGGGAGGGGTCTTACAAAGAATTGCAGGCGTCAGCGTTAACTTCAATGCAGGGTAACTTTTCAGACGCAAAAAAATCGCAGCCGAAGCTGCGATTGGGGTGGCTGCATACCGCCGCGAGACTTAGCTGTTGGGCAACAGCCGGCAGGTGATGCTCTTGATGTAGCGAGTCTCGGGGATGGCCGGGTGAACCGGATGATCCGGGCCCTGGCCGCCGCGTTCAAGCAATTGAATGTTGCGGTCCAGGTGACGGGCGCTGGTCAGCAGGATGTTCTGCAGGTCGTCTTCCGGCAAGTGCATAGAGCACGAAGCGCTGACCAGAATGCCGTCCTTGGTGAGCAGGCGCATGGCTTGTTCATTGAGGCGGCGATAGGCACCTTCGCCATTCTTGAGGTCTTTCTTGCGCTTGATGAAGGCTGGCGGGTCGGCCACGATCACGTCGAAACGCTCTTCGCTGGCCTTGAGTTCCTTCAGGGCTTCGAAGACGTCGCCTTCAATGCAGGTCAGCTTTTCGGCAAAGCCATTCAGCGCCGCGTTGCGTTCGACACCGTCGAGGGCGAATCCCGAGGCGTCGACGCAGAAGACTTCGCTGGCGCCGAACGCCGCGGCTTGCACGCCCCAGCCGCCGATGTAGCTGAACAGGTCAAGTACGCGCTTGCACTTGGCGTAAGGCGCCAGGCGTGCGCGGTTCATGCGGTGGTCGTAGAACCAGCCGGTCTTCTGGCCTTCCATGACCGGTGCTTCGAATTTCACGCCGTTCTCTTCCAGGGCAACCCATTCCGGCACCAGGCCGAACACGGTTTCGACGTAGCGCTGCAGACCTTCGGCATCGCGAGCGGCAGAGTCGTTCTTGAATAGAATGCCGCTGGGCTTGAGCACCTGGGTCAGGGCGGCGATCACGTCATCCTTGTGGGCTTCCATGGTGGCGGAAGCGATCTGCACCACCAGGATGTCGCCGAAGCGGTCGACCACCAGGCCCGGCAACAGGTCGGAATCGCCATAGACCAGGCGATAGAACGGCTTGTCGAACAGCCGCTCGCGCAAAGACAACGCCACGTTGAGACGATGCACCAGCAGGGATTTGTCCAATGGTAATTTCGCGTCACGGGACAGCAGGCGGGCGCAGATCAGGTTGTTGGGGCTCATCGCGACGATGCCCAGAGGTTTGCCACCAGCGGCTTCGAGGATCGCCTGGTCGCCGGCCTTGAAACCATGCAGCGGCGTGGCCGCCACGTCGATTTCGTTACTGTAGACCCACAGGTGGCCGGCGCGCAGGCGACGGTCGGCGTTGGCTTTGAGGCGCAGGCTGGGCAGGGACATGACGTCGCTCCGAAAAAAAGAGCGGGAGTATACCGTGTTGGGGGGATTGGCGGGCCTGGAGGTCGATAGGTGGCAACCGGATCGCCGGCACGAAAAACAGCTCAAGCTCAATGGAGGCGCTGCCGACTCAGGCCTGAGCCTCATGAAAGTTTCTCCGATCTACCCAGGTGGTGTGTCGGATCCGTTTTTCAGAGTTAGAATCCTTGCCTGTCCCAGAGAGTGTGCCCATGTCCAAAGAGCTTTCCACCGAACAGATCCAACAGTCCCTGCAAGGCATCAGTGTCCCGCCCCAGCCGCAGATCATGGTGGATCTGCAGATGGAACAGTACATGCCCGATCCGGACCTCGATACCATCGCCAAGCTGATTTCCCAGGACCCGGGGCTTTCGGGGGCTTTGCTGAAAATCGTCAATTCGCCGTATTACGGCTTGCGCAACAAGATCACGTCGATCCAGCGCGCAGTGAACCTGTTGGGCAGCCGTTCGATCATCAACCTGATCAACGCGCAGTCGATCAAGGGTGAGTTGCACGACGATGCCATCGTCACCCTGAACCGCTTCTGGGATACGGCTCAGGACGTGGCGATGACCTGCCTGACCCTGGCCAAGCGGGTCGGCCTGGAGAATGGCGATGAGGCCTATGCCCTGGGGTTGTTCCACGATTGCGGCGTGCCGCTGATGCTCAAGCAGTTTCCCAGCTACATGGCCGTGCTCGAGGAGGCTTACGCCAGTGCGAGTGCCGAATGCCGGGTGGTGGATACGGAGAACCGCGTATTCAATACCAACCATGCCGTAGTCGGTTATTACACCTCCAAATCCTGGCGCCTGCCCGATCATGTCAGCCAGGCCATCGCCAATCACCACAATGCCCTGGCGGTTTTCAGCGATGATTCTTCACGCAACAACAGCTCGCTGAAGAACTTGCTGGCGATCCTGAAGATGTCCGAGAACATTTGTGCGTCCCACCGGGTGCTGGGCAATCAGGCGGAAGACCATGAATGGGATTGTGTCGGTCCCCTGGTGCTCGATTACATCGGTTTGTCCGAATACGACTTCCAGACCCAGAAACAGGAAATTCGCGACCTCGCCACTCGTTGAGTGCCCAGCTCGCCTGACTCGAGAGTCCCATGCCAGAACTGCCGGAAGTCGAAACCACCCGTCGCGGAATCGCGCCACACCTTGAAGGGCAGCGGGTCAGCCGTGTGATCGTGCGCGACCGCCGCCTGCGCTGGCCGATTCCGGAAGATCTCGATGTGCGGCTTTCGGGCCAACGCATCGTGCAGGTGGAGCGGCGGGCCAAATACCTGTTGATCAATGCCGAGGTCGGCACCCTGATCAGCCACTTGGGCATGTCCGGCAATCTGCGGCTGGTGGAGGTGGGCATGCCTGCCGCCAGGCACGAGCATGTGGACATCGAGCTGGAGTCCGGCCTGGCGTTGCGCTATACCGACCCGCGACGCTTTGGCGCAATGCTCTGGAGTCTCGACCCGCTCAACCATGAATTGCTGGTCCGCCTCGGCCCGGAGCCGTTGACCGATCTGTTTGACGGTGAGCGTCTGTTCCAGCTCTCCCGTGGGCGCTCCATGGCGGTCAAACCGTTCATCATGGACAACGCGGTGGTCGTAGGGGTGGGCAATATCTATGCGACCGAAGCACTGTTTGCCGCCGGCGTCGACCCGCGTCGGGCCGCTGGAGGCATTTCCCGGGCCCGCTACCTGAAACTGGCCATCGAAATCAAACGCATCCTTACCCATGCCATCGAGCGCGGCGGTACCACGTTGCGGGATTTCATTGGCGGCGATGGCCAGCCCGGGTATTTCCAGCAGGAACTGTTCGTGTACGGCCGGGGCGGGGCGCTGTGCAAGGTCTGTGGCACGGGCTTGCGGGAAATTCGCTTGGTCCAGCGTGCGAGCGTCTGGTGTCCGCGTTGCCAAAGCTGATTCGCCCTACGGTCTATAGTCAGTAGTCAAACTGATCAGCCGAAGGATCGACCCCCATGAGACTGCTCCGACCTGTTGTTCTGACGCTGCTGCTGACCCTGGGTTTGCCCGTCCTGGCGAATAGCGGCAGTGGCGATCCGCGCTACACCATCCAGAATCCGCCCGCCTTCGCGATGATCGGCGATTTGTTGATCGCCCGACCGCTGCTGCTCGCCGCCACCGTGATCGGTGCGGGGGCGTTCGTGGTGTCGTTGCCCTTTACCGCGTTGGGTGGCGGGGTCGGCGATGCGGGGAAGGCGCTGGTGGTGGATCCGGCGAAGGCCACCTTCGTGCGGTGCCTGGGGTGTGTTGGGGAGGGGTTTGAGCAGCAGGAATGAAGACTGTTGGTTTGGGGTATGGCTGGCGGCCTCTTCGCGAGCAAGCCCGCTCCCACAGATAATTTGCTCCGTTCACCGAATCAGCGTCTGGAGCAGATTCCCCTGTGGGAGCGGGCGTGCTCGCGAAGAAGCCCGCAAAAGCGCTACAAAACCTTCTGGCTCAACCCTTGCCAGTGATTTTGCGATATTTCGCCATCAACTGTTCTTCGGTTTCCGGATGGGCTTCGTCCAGCGGAATGCAATCCACCGGGCAGACTTGCTGGCACTGGGGCTCGTCGTAATGGCCGACGCACTGGGTGCACAGGTTCGGATCGATGACGTAGATCTCTTCGCCTTGTGAAATGGCCTCGTTCGGGCATTCGGGTTCGCAGACGTCGCAATTGATGCAGTCGTCGGTGATGATCAGGGACATGCAGGCTCCTGCCGGGGCGTTGGGCCCGGGCATCTGAAAACGAATATGCGCAATTGTGCCGCATTGGCGAGCGCAGTGCACGCGGGTGCGATGGACTGCGCTCGCGTTGCCGCGAAGTGGATCGCAGCCAGCCGGACTACTTCTTGAAGCGCAGGGTCAGCGCATCGGCCACGGCCGGGTGGACGAACTTGGTGATGTCGCCGCCCAAGGCCGCAATTTCGCGTACCAGGGTCGATGAGATGAACGAATAGCGCTCCGACGGCGTCAGGAAAAGACTTTCGACGTCCGGGGCCAACTGGCGGTTCATGTTGGCCAGCTGGAACTCGTATTCGAAGTCCGAAACCGCCCGCAGGCCGCGCAGGAACACATTGGCGTTCTGTTCCTTGGCAAAGTGCGCCAACAGCGTCGAGAAACCGACCACTTCTACGTTGGGCAGGTGCTTGGTGACTTCACGGGCCAACTCCACCCGTTGTTCCAGCGGGAACAGTGGGTTTTTCTTCGGGCTGGCGGCAACGGCAATGATCACATGATCGAACAGGCGCGCGGCGCGTTCGACCAGATCGCCATGGCCCTTGGTAATAGGGTCGAAGGTACCTGGGTACAACACTCGGTTCATCGCGTCGTCCTGGCGGGAGTCCGTTGGGGAGTCGGATGGTATCGCAGCCTTCTCGGTCGGCCAAGTCGGCTGTGGGATAAGAAAGTACTATAGACGCTGCGAATGATCTGGATATTCATGGATTTCCCAGACGTTCGGCCAGGGATGTCGCCAGTTTTGCCGTCAACCCATACACCGACAATTGCGGGTTGGCGCCGATGCTGGTGGGGAACAGCGAGCCGTCGTGGATCGAAAGGTTACTGAGCTGATGATGGCGACCGAGGCTATCGGCGACGGCGGTTTGCGGCGTTTCGCCCATCGCGCAACCGCCCATCACATGGGCGCTGCCCAGGCGTGTGCGATACAAGGCAAGGTCCAGCCCGTCGATCAGGTTTCGGGCTTCGGCCAGTGTAGTCACGTAGCGGGCATCACCATGCAGTGGCATGACCGCCTTGGCGCCGCCGGCGAACTGAATCTCGGCCATGCTATGGAACGCACGGCGCAAGCCGTCCCAGGCGTAGGGTGAAACGCGATAGTCGAGCACCGGCGTGCCATCGCTGCGCAACTCGACGCTGCCGCCGGGGCTGTCCGGATGAAAACCGTCGCGCAGCAAGGCCAGCATGGCATGGGTATGGGGCAGTTGCGCCATGCGCTCGGCGCTCTGTGTGCCGAAACCGCCCAGCAACGTGGCGGCGAGGGCGGGATGCAAGGGGGGTACTTCGAGTTTGTAGGACATTCTGCCGGTAGCGCCGTCCTGCCATTGGAAGTGATCCGAATAGATCGATTGTGGTGCGCCGTAGAACGGGTTGATGACCTCTTCGAACTGCCCGGCCGATATGTTCACCAGATGCAGGAATGTCCGTTTGCCCAGGCGTTCATGAGGGTCTGGTGCATCGGAGCGCAGTAACAGTGCCGACTGTTGATGCCGCCGCCGGCCAGTACGTAGTGGCGCGCCTTGACGGTAATGCGCCGTCCGGTGGGTGCCACGCAGCGCTCGTCCATGGCCAGGCATTGCAGGTCGACGACCGTATCGTTCTTGAGAGTCAGGCGCTCGGCCCGCGCCAGGTAAAGCAACGCGCCGCCCTTGTCGAGCAGGCTCGGAATGGTGGTGACCAGCATCGACTGCTTGGCGTTGGTCGGGCAGCCCATGCCGCAATAGCCCAGGTTCCAGCAGCCACGCACGTTACGCGGGATGACGTGCCAGCTATAGCCCAATCGTTCACAGCCTTTGCGGATGACGTCGTTGTTGGCATTCGGTGGAATCAGCCACGGTGCCACGCCCAGGCGTTGTTCCATCCGCTCGAACCAGGGCGCCATCTGGGCAGGACTGTGCCCTCTGACGTTGTGCTCGGCCGCCCAGTGATTCAGGGTCTGGTCCGGTGTGCGAAAGCTCGAGGTCCAGTTGATCAAGGTCGTGCCACCCACGGCCCGGCCCTGGAGGATGGTAATGGCGCCATCCTTGCTCATGCGCCCCAGGCCTTCCTGGTACAGGCTGGTGTAGGCCTGGTCCTCAAGCAGCTTGAAGTCGCTGCTGGTCTTGAGCGGGCCTTCCTCGATCAGTAATACGTTGTAGCCGGCCGCGCTGAGGATCTCCGCCGTGTTACCGCCGCCCGCGCCGCTGCCGATGATTGCCACGTCTGCTTCCAGGGTCAGGTCCTGGGGCAGTCGAGCGCCGTTGTAGGTGGTCCAGCCGCGGGCGAGGCCCTCGCGGAAGGGGTCGGGTACGGGCATGTTCGGGCTCTCTTGTTGTGATGGATGGGCGATGGGCCTCTTGTGGGAGCGGGCCCCTCATCGGCCTCTTCAAACTGTGGGTGGCCCTGGATACCCGCAGTGTGTCCAAGCCTCGACCCGGCTGTACCAGGCCATCATCACCATTTGCAGCAATGAACTGTGGCCTTGGCGTAGCAGGTCCAGCGAGCTGTTCTCCCAGCGATCGAGAAACTGGCGGATGTCATCGGCGCTGGCGGTTTCCCACGAGCCCCAGACACCGGTCAGCGGCCCGCGAGTAATACCCAGCGTGAGTACATCGAACAGTTGTCGGGTGAGCTTGAGCATGGGTGGGGACAGGTGGGCCAGGCCGGTATCCAGGCTTTCAAGGGTGGCGTCAGCGGCGGCGGTGCGTTGTTCAACGGTCACGGCGCCCTCCAGCATCACTGGAATGACTGCGCGCAAGAACGGCAGGTCGCTGTCCCGCAGGGCGGCAAGGCCCTTGGCCGGTAGGCTTGGCGAGCAACCGCTCAGGCTGGCCCCCAGCCCCACTGTGCTCAGGAGGGCGCTGGCGCCGAGGCTGAATTTCAGTAGGCCACGTCGTGACAGCGCGGGTGTATCGGTCAGGCTTGGGTTCATTATTGTTATTACCCGATCAGGCACCTGGTTAACGGACAAACAACTTCTGAATCAGCTTCTGGAGTGGCTTGCCATAGGGCGGATAAATCAGTCTGGCAGCATTGAAGCGCTGTTTGCTCAGCACGCCCTTGGCTTTGCTGAAAGTCAGGAAACCTTCGTGCCCGTGGTAATGCCCCATTCCCGAGGGACCGATGCCACCGAATGGCAAGTCATCCTGAGCGACGTGGAGCAAGGTGTCGTTCAGGCAGACGCCGCCGGAGTGGGTTTCGTGGAGTACGCGATTCTGTTCGGCCTTGTTGTAGCCGAAATAGTAGAGTGCCAACGGACGAGGCCGTTGATTGATGTAGGCAAACGCCTGGTCCAGGTCGTCATAGGGCACGACGGGCAGCAGCGGGCCGAAGATCTCATCCTGCATGACAGTCATGTCGTCGCTGACGTTAAGTAGCAGGCTGTGGGGCATGCGGCGTCCCTGGCCTTGGTCGAACAACTCGATCAGTAATCCACCCTTACTGGTAGCGTCGCTGATGTAGCCGTTGAGCCGTGCCAGGTGTCGTTCGTTGATGATCGCGGTGTAGTCCGGGTTGTCAGCCAGGGTCGGATAAAGCCTGCGAACCGCCTCGCGATAGGCATCGACGAATTCGCCGATGCGTTTTTGCGGCACCAACACGTAATCAGGTGCGACACAGGTTTGTCCGGCATTCAGCATCTTGCCGAAGGCAATGCGCTCGGCGGCATCATTCAGGGGCACATCGGTGGAGACGATGGCGGGCGACTTTCCACCCAGTTCCAGGGTGACGGGGGTCAGGTTCTCGGCGGCGGCCCGCATGACATGCCTGCCGACGCTGGTAGCGCCGGTAAACAACAGGTGGTCGAACGGTAGCCTGGAAAAGGCTACGCCGACATCTGCCTCACCGAGCACCACGCATACCAGATCCTGAGGAAAGATCCGCGCCAGCAATTGCTTGAGCAACAGCCCAGTGGCCGGTGTGGCTTCGCTGAGCTTGAGCATCACCCGATTGCCCGCCGACAAGGCCCCGACCAACGGCCCGATGGCCAGGAACAGAGGATAGTTCCACGGCACGATGACTCCGACCACGCCCAGCGGCTGGTAGATCACCTTCGCCGACGCCGGCTGGAAGGCCATGCCTACCTTGCGCCGGGAGGGTTTCATCCAGCCCTTGAGGTGTCGGCTGACGTAATGGATGCCGCGCAGGCTCGGCATCAGCTCGGCCAACAGCGTTTCGTCGGCGCTGCGGTGGCTGAAATCCTCGCTGATGGCATCGATCAGGGCTTGTCGTTCATTGCTCAGCATTTCCCGGAGAGACTTGAGCCATTGACGGCGCTGCTCTACCGGCGGCATTGGATGAGCGGCATAGGCCTGGCGTTGTGCCTCGAAGTGTGACTGCAGCTCATTCAATTGCTGTTGGGAATCACGCAGATAAGCAATGTCGGCAGGCATCGTCAGGCACCAGTTCTTATTAGTGTGGGTGTTTTCTAGAGCTTATGCTCTAGAAAGTCAAATGACATCCTTGCCGGCTTTGGGTTTGTCCTCCGGGCGATAGGTCGTAAGATGCCGCAATGCTTTCGTCGAATTAAAGCCCAAGCCATGGCCATACGAATGAAAACCAGCGAGCGCATCGTGCAAAACAGTCTCGAACTGTTCAACCAGCAGGGCGAGCGCAGTGTCAGCACCAACCACATTGCTGCCCACATGGACATGTCTCCGGGCAACCTCTACTACCACTTCCCTAACAAGCAGGCGATCATCGCCGTGCTGTTCAGTGAGTACGAAAACCTGGTGGACAGCTTCCTGCGCCCGCCCCAGGGCCGGGCGGCCACGGTGGAGGACAAGCGCTTCTATCTCAAGGAGCTGTTGTCGGCGATGTGGAGCTATCGCTTCCTGCACCGGGACCTGGAGCATCTGCTCGACAGCGATCCGGACCTTGCGGCCCGCTATCGCCGGTTTTCCCAGCGTTGCCTGATCCACGGGACCGCCATCTATGAGGGCTTCGTCGCGGCCGGCATCCTGAAGATGGACCGGGTGCAGATCGAGTCCCTGACCCTTAATGCCTGGATCATCCTGACGTCCTGGGTGCGTTTTCTTTGCACCACGCGGGAAAACTCCAGTCATTTGAGTGAACAGGCCATCAAGCGCGGGGTATACCAGGTGTTGGTGCTGGAGGCCGGTTTCGTGACCGATCAGGCTCGCGAAGCGGTGGATGCACTGTTCAAAGAATATTACGTCCCTCTGCCTCAGACGCTGGAGGAAGGGCAGTAGGAATCGGATCTGAACCCACAGGCCACCCATTTCGCCACAGGAGCTCGCCATGCCCATCGCTCAACTCATCAGCCCTCAAGCCCTCGAGCAGAGGAAGGCACAGCCCGGGCTGGTGATCCTCGATTGCCGTTTTGCCCTCGATGACCCGGATTATGGCCAGCGCAGCTACGCCGAGGGGCATATCGCCGGTGCATCGTTCGCCGATCTTGAGCGTGACCTGAGTGGCCCGGTGATCAAGGGGGTGACCGGACGTCACCCGCTGCCCGAGCCCGGAGCGTTGATAGAGCGCTTGCGTGCCTGGGGCATCAATAACGACAGCGACATCGTGCTATACGACGATGGTCCCGGTGCCTATTCGGCCCGGGCCTGGTGGTTGCTGGCCTGGTTGGGTAAGCGCGAGGGCGTGTATCTTCTCGATGGCGGGCTCAAGGCCTGGCATGCCGAGGGTTTGCCCCTGAGCCTCGATCCGCCGGCGGGCGGCCGCGGGATGTTCAGCGGGTCGCCGGATGAGGCCTTGCTACTCGACGCCCAGGCGCTGCAACAATGCCTCGGTCAACCGGACATGACGCTTCTGGATGCCCGCGCGTTGCCGCGCTTCAAGGGCGAAGTCGAGCCGATCGACCCGGTGGCCGGACATATCCCGGGAGCGCAATGCGCGGCATTTACCGATAACCTTGGTTCTGATGGGCGGTTTCTGCCGGCAGATCGGCTCAAGAAGCGCTTCGCCGAGAAACTGGGCGATCGTTCGCCGACTGAGCTGGTGGCCTATTGCGGCTCCGGCGTGACTGCGTGCCATAACCTATTTGCCTTGTGCCTGGCGGGGTATCCGTTGGGGAGGTTGTATGCCGGGTCGTGGAGTGAATGGATCAATGATCCGCAGCGTGGGGTGGCGAAGGGCGAGTAATGGGGTGGGAGCGAGCCTGCTCGCGATGACGGCGGGTCAGCAACATTGAAGTGACTGACAGTCCACTATCGCGAGCTGGCTCGCTCCCACAGGGGGAATGATGTTGGCGGCAGTTCATCCGTGACCCAGGCTTGCCAGCCATTGGGGAATACGTCGCTCCAGGTAGTATCCGGGCGAGCGTAAGGTGCCTTCGACGAATCCCACGTGCCCACCCTGGGCATGCAGTTCAAGTTGGGTGCAGGCGGACAGCTCGTGGGGTTCGGGCAGGCTGTGGGGGAACACGAAGGGGTCGTCGGCGGCCTGGATGACCAGGGTCGGGGTGTTGATTTCGCTCATGTAATAGCGGCTGGATGCGCGGCGGTAATAGTCCGAGGCATCGGAAAAACCGTGCAGCGGCGCCGTCACCCGGCCGTCGAAATCCCAGAAGGTGCGCATGTTCTCCAGCGGGCCCAGCGCCGCCAGGGTGGCCAGGCCTTCGTGGCGTCCGTCGTGCTTGAACCGGCGTTGCTTGTTGCGCACGTAAGCCACCAGTTCCCGCATGAAATGCGCCTGATAGAACCTGGAAAACCCTTGTCCGATGCGGTCGGCACACTGGTCGAGCCGAAATGGCACCGAAACGGCCACGGCGCCGAGCAATTGGCTGGCGCTGCCGGTTTCTCCCAAGTGCTTGAGCAATACATTGCCACCTAACGAATAACCCACCGCAAACAATGGCGCCAGGGGGCGTCGCGTCTGCAGGTGAGTGATGGTGGCGGCCAGGTCTTCGCTGACGCCGGAGTGGTAGCTGCGGGGCAGCAGGTTCGGTTCGCCTGAGCAGCCGCGCCAGTTCAGCGCGACGCTGGCCCAACCCTGATGCCCAAGGGCTTGTTGCAAACCAGCCACGTAAGGTGAGTTGGAGGAACCAGTCAGCCCGTGAAGCACCAGCACCAGTGGCGCCTTGACGCTGTGTGGGCCGTGCCAGTCGAGATCGAGGAAGTCACCGTCGTCCAGCCACAGGCGCTCGCGTTGGCGAACGATGTGCGTGGTCTTGCGCCATAACGGGCCCCACAGGGTTTGCAGGTGGGGGTTGCCAAGGCCCCTGGCGGGGACGAAGCGTTCAGATGCAGCGGCCATTATTATTGTTCTCGATGCTGCGGCCAGCCGTCAGTCGACGGCTTCTGCCATGCGTTGCCACAATGCGTAGTACACCCGTCCGGATTTCTGCTCGCGATGCAAGCGCCAATTGCCCGGCAAGCCGAGGATCGATGGAGCGGTTTCACTTTCAGTGTAGACCCAGGCATCCTCGGCCAGCCACTGGCGTTCCTCGAGCAGCGCGCAGACCGTCGGCAACAGGTTCTGGTTGAACGGTGGGTCGAGAAACACCAGGTCGAAAGGGCTGGCCGGTTGACTGTCCAGATAGCGCAAGGCGTCGGCGGTCTGCACCTGGCCGACCGTGCAACGCAGGGTGCCCAGGTGTTCTTTCAGGCTGGAGACCGCCAGGCTGTTGGCGTCCAGTGCCTGGCCCATGGCGGCGCCACGGGACAGCGCTTCGAGAAACAGCGCGCCGCTGCCGGCAAACGGGTCGAGCACCCGGGCGCCGGCCACGTAGGGGGCGAGCCAGTTGAACAGGGTCTCACGCACCCGATCCGGTGTCGGGCGCAAGCCCGGGGCGTCGGGGAAGCTCAGGCGCCGGCTGCGCCATTCGCCGCCAATGATACGCAGCTGGTTGATGCCGTTGTGAGTGGGTTTCTTGCTGGAATTCGGTGGACGGGCCATTAGTGCTCCGGAACCCCGAGCGGTTGCTCGGCAGGTTTGTCAGTGGGGGCCGGCAACGGCTTTTGCGGCACGGTCGGGCCGGCCGTGACGATGACCATCTTGTCTATGCTCAGGTGTTTGTTCAGGGCGGCCTTGACCTGATCTACCGTCAACGCCTGGGACTGACGCATGAAGTCCTCCAGGTAGCTCAGCGGCAGGTCGTAGAAGCCCATGGCTCCGAGTTGGCCGACAATGTCGGCGTTGCTCGCGGTCGACAGGGGGAAACTGCCGGCCAGCTCACGCTTGGCGTCATCGAGTTCTTTCTGGGTCGGACCGTTCTGCAGGTACTCGGCGAACACATCCTGCACCAGCTTGAGAGTGCCTTCGCTCATTTCGGCGCGGGTCTGCAGATTGATCATGAACGGGCCACGGGCCTGCATCGGCGTGAAGCCGGAGTACACGCCGTAGGTCAGGCCGCGCTTTTCCCGCACTTCGGTCATCAAGCGCGTGCCGAAACCACCGCCGCCGAGGATCTGGTTGCCCAGGGACACGGCCGCAAAGTCCGGGTCATCCCTGTCGATGCCCAGTTGTGCGAGCATCAGGTTGGTCTGTTTGGACGGAAACTCGATGTGGCTGACGCTCGCCTTCGGTTCGACGGGCGAGGGTGTTTTTGCCAGGGCCGGACCTTTGGGCAGTGCGGCGGACATCTGGTTGGCAATCGCCTCGGCCTCGGCGCGAGACAGGTCTCCCACCATCGCAATCACCGCGTTGCCGGCGGCGTAGGCCTTGGCGTGAAAGGCCCGGGCCTGGGCCAAGGTAATCGGCGGAATGCTTTGCGCGGTGCCATCACTGGAATGGGCGTAAGGATGCTCACCGTACAGGCGCTTCATCAGTTCCAGGCCCGCCAGTTTGCCGGGGTTCTGTTTCTGGTACTCGAAGCCGGCGAGCATCTGGTTCTTGATGCGGGCGAAGGAGTCGGCGGGGAA
Source organism: Pseudomonas sp. SJZ074 (assembly GCF_007828215.1). Lineage (GTDB taxonomy): Bacteria > Pseudomonadota > Gammaproteobacteria > Pseudomonadales > Pseudomonadaceae > Aquipseudomonas. The sequence goes on from NZ_VIUE01000019.1 coordinate 18,639, forward strand.
GGTCGGCTTGCCGACCACTTCGGCGAACAGCTTCAATGCCGGCTCACGCTTGTCCACCGCGCTGAGGCTGCGCAGGGAGGCCACGGCCATGTCCCGGTAGGCACCGTTGCCGAAGTCCGCGCCGAGGCTTTCGAACCCTTCTGCGATGGCACTGACATCCTTGCCGGCCACGCCTTCGTTAAGCATGGCGTTGGTCAACTGCGCCAGGCCGGGAACGTTGCCGTCCTGGCTGCTGCCGGCGGCGAAGGTCAAGCGTAAGTCGAACATCGGCAGTTCCCGAGCTTCGACGAACAGTACCTTGGCGCCGTCGGCGGTTTTCCAGGTTTGCACGTCGAGTTGACGGTGGCCGGGCGCCTTGCCGTCCAATTCCGCCAGCGATTGCAACTTGTTGCCGGACTTGGCGTTATCCAGGGCCTGGCTGGCAGTCACGTCAGTGGCAGGGGACAGGTAGAAGGCCAGGGCTGCGACCAGGGCGATGAGCACCAGGCCGATCAGCAGCGGGCGTGATGATTTGCGCTCACTCATGAGCTTTCTCCTCGGGCAGGACGTGCGCAACGCTCAGGCGCGAGCGGGTGAAATACAGCTGGGCTGCCTTCTGGATGTCTTGCGGGGTCACGCTTTGCAATTCGGCGAGTTCGGTGTCCATCAGCCTCCAGGATAACCCGACGGTCTCCAACTGGCCGATAGCGGTGGCCTGGCTGGTGATCGAGTCGCGCTCGTAGACCAGGCCGGCGATTACCTGGGCACGGACGCGCTCCAGCTCCTCGGCAGTCGGGGCGGTGGTTTTCAATTGCTCCAGCAAGCGCCAAAGGCCGGCTTCGGCCTGGGCCATGGTCTTGTTCTTCTGGGTATTGGGCGCCGCCGACAGGGTGAACAGTGTGTCGCCGCGGGTGTAGGCGTCGTAGCTCGATGAGCCGCCGGACACCAGCTCTTCGCCGCGCTCCAGCTGGGTCGGAATCCGGCCGCTGTAGCCGCCATCCAGCAGGGCCGAGATCAGCCGCAGGGCGTTGACCGAGCGCTTATCGGTCGCGGTGGCGATGCTCGGCACGTTGAAGGCCAGCATCAGGCTGGGCAGTTGGGTCTGCACATGCAGGGTGATCTGGCGCTCGCCGGGTTCGGCCAATTCCAGGGGGATTTTCGCCGTCGGCACGGCACGCCGGGCAATCGGGCCGAAATAACGCTGGGCGAGGGTCTTGACCTCGTCCGGTGTCACGTCGCCGACCACCACCAGGGTGGCATTGTTCGGCGCGTACCAGGATTCGTACCAGTGGCGCAGTTCCTGGACGGTCATGCGGTCCAGGTCGGCCATCCAGCCGATGGTTGGCGTGTGATAGCCGCTGGCCGGATAAGCCATGGCCTTGAAGCGCTCGAAGGCCTTGGACATCGGCTTGTCGTCGGTGCGCATTCGGCGCTCTTCCTTGATGACTTCGATCTCGCGACTGAACTCTTCAGGCGGCAGGCGCAGGCTGGCCATGCGGTCGGCTTCCAGCTCGAAGGCCACGCCCAGGCGATCCCGGGCCAGTACCTGGTAATAAGCCGTGAAGTCATCGCTGGTGAAGGCGTTTTCCTCGGCACCCAGGTCCCGCAGGATCAGCGATGCTTCGCCGGGGCCGACTTTTTCGCTGCCCTTGAACATCATGTGTTCCAAGGCGTGGGACAAACCGGTCTGGCCCGGTGTTTCATAACTGGAGCCGACCTTGTACCAGACCTGGGAAACCACCACCGGGGCACGATGATCTTCGCGCACCACGACCTTCAGGCCGTTATCGAGGGTGAATTCATGGGTGGGTTGTGGATCGGCAGCCAGGGCTGAAAGGGGCAGACAAACTGTGCTGAACAGCAGGCCTGCAACGCGGCGGGCAAGAGCATTCATTCGTGTTTAAACCTGTTGGGCTGCCCGCTAGGTCTTAGCGTCGGCGGGCGAGAGGGTGCTAGGATACTGATCCGTTTTACTGGCGGCCACGCCTATCGGGCCTTTTATCGGCCCGGGGTTGTCCGGGTTATGCGCAGAAGCGTCGGTTTTTTCCGTGGATCCCTGCGTTTTCGCCGACGATGCCTTGCCAGTCCTTCGAAAAAATCGACGATGAGGTGTCCTTGGGACATTTCGACAATCTGTTGCGCGTGAACAAGCTGGATGAAACGCAGTCTGTTCAGCATCGAATATTCATCACCGAGGCGCCCTCGTGGCGCGTCGCTACCGTGAGATAGCCGTCCTCCATGTTTGGTTCCAACGACGACAAGAAGACCCCAGCTGAAGCTGGCGAAAAAAAAGGCCTGTTCGGATGGCTGCGCAAGAAGCCGCAGGAAACCGTCGTCGAACAGCCGCAACCGCTGCCCGAGCCTGCCGCTGAATCTGCGGCAGAGACGGTGGCCGAAGACGCTGCACCGATCGTTCTGCCACTGGCCGAACCGGTGCTGCAACCGGCCGAGCCTGAGCCCGCGGCACCGGCGGTCGAGCTGCCGTTGACGCCTCCCGTCGGGCAGAGCCCCTGGCCGACCCTGCCGGTGGCGGAAGAGCCGGTGGCATTGGTCGAGGACGCACTGGCTCCCCATGTCACGCCGCCGATCCCAGCCCCGCCACAACCGGTTGCGGAGCCTGTCGTCGAGGCGCCGCCAGTCGTGGTTGATACACCGCCTGTCGTCGAGCCCGCACCTTCCTCCGAACCCGGCAAGGTCGGTTTTTTCGCCCGCCTCAAGCAAGGCCTGTCCAAGACCAGCGCCAGCATTGGCGAGGGCATGGCCAGCCTGTTCCTGGGCAAGAAAGTCATCGACGACGAATTGCTGGATGACCTCGAGACCCGCCTGCTGACCGCCGATGTCGGCGTCGAGGCAACGTCGGTGATCATCCAGAGCCTGACCCAGAAGGTCGCGCGCAAACAGTTGACCGATGCCGACGCGCTGTACAAATCCTTGCAAGCCGAACTGGGCAACCTGCTCAAGCCGGTGGAGCAGCCGCTGGTGATCGCTTCGCAAAACAAGCCGTTCGTGATCCTGGTGGTCGGCGTCAATGGCGCCGGCAAGACCACCACCATCGGCAAGCTGGCGAAGAAACTGCAACTTGAAGGCAAGAAGGTCATGCTGGCCGCCGGCGATACTTTCCGCGCCGCTGCCGTGGAGCAGTTGCAAGTATGGGGCGAGCGCAACAAGATCCCGGTGATCGCTCAGCACACCGGCGCCGATTCCGCTTCGGTGATCTTCGACGCCGTGCAAGCCGCCAAGGCCCGTGGCATTGACGTGCTGATCGCCGATACGGCCGGTCGCCTGCACACCAAAGACAACCTGATGGAAGAGTTGAAGAAGGTTCGCCGGGTAATCGGCAAGCTCGATGCCGACGCGCCCCACGAAGTGCTGCTGGTGCTGGACGCCGGTACCGGCCAGAACGCCATCAACCAGGCCAAGCAATTCAACCAGACCGTCGAACTGACCGGGCTGGCGCTGACCAAGCTCGATGGTACCGCCAAGGGCGGGGTGATCTTCGCCCTGGCCAAGCAGTTCGGCCTACCCATCCGCTACATCGGCGTGGGCGAAGGCATCGACGACCTGCGTACCTTCGAGGCCGAGCCCTTTGTCCAGGCACTGTTTGCCGAGCGGGAGCATTCATGATTCGTTTCGAACAGGTCGGTAAGCGCTATCCGAACGGTCACGTCGGCCTGCATGAGCTGAGCTTTCGGGTGCGTCGGGGTGAGTTTCTGTTTGTCACCGGCCATTCCGGCGCCGGTAAAAGCACATTGCTGCGCCTGCTGCTGGCGATGGAGCGGCCCACCACCGGCAAGTTGCTGCTGGCCGGCCAGGACTTGAGCACCATCAGTAATGCCCAGATTCCCTACCTGCGGCGGCAGATCGGCGTGGTGTTCCAGAATCATCAGTTGCTGTTCGATCGCACCGTGTTCAACAACGTGGCGTTGCCCTTGCAGATCCTTGGCTTGTCCAAGGCCGAGATCAACAAGCGAGTGGATTCGGCCCTGGAGCGGGTGGCCCTGTCGGACAAGACCGACCTGTACCCGGGCGACCTGTCCACCGGCCAGCAACAGCGCGTCGGCATCGCCCGCGCCATCGTTCACCGTCCGGCCTTGCTGCTGGCGGACGAACCCACCGGTAACCTCGACCCGCGTCTGGCGGCGGAAATCATGGGCGTATTCGAAGACATCAACCGTTTGGGCACCAGCGTGCTGATCGCCAGTCACGACCTGGCCCTGATCGCACGCATGCGCCACCGCATGCTCACGCTGCAGCGCGGTCGTCTGATCGGTGACGGGGAGGCTGGCGTATGAGCGCAACCCGCAGCCCGAAAGTGGCCGAGCGTGTGGCCCCCAAGGCCTCCGACCCGCAACCGCAAAAGAAAAAACGCGACGAGGACGACGGCCCGGACTTCAGCACGCTGCTGCATGCCTGGATCGAAAGCCATCGCGCCAGCCTGCTCGACAGCCTGCGGCGCCTGGGCAAGCAGCCGATCGGCAGTTTCTTCACCTGCATGGTCATGGCGGTCGCCCTGAGCCTGCCGATGGGGCTGTCATTACTGCTGAATAACGTGGAGCGCCTGGGAGGTTCCTGGCAGCGCGCGGCGCAGATTTCCCTGTACCTGCAATTGGAGGCGACGCCGGGCGAAGGCCAGGCATTGCGCGAGCAGATCAAAGCCATGCCGGGCGTGGCCGATGCCGAATACATCGGCCGCGATCAGGCGCTCGAAGAGTTCCAGCAGCAGTCCGGCTTGGGCGAGGCGCTCAAGGAGCTGCCGGAAAACCCATTGCCGGGCGTGGTGTTGGTGACGCCGAAGGAAGTCGACAAGCCGACTCTTGAAGCATTAAGACAAAGACTTTCCGAATTGCCAAAGGTACAACAGGCGCAACTTGATCTAGTCTGGGTCGAGCGTCTTGCGGCGATCCTCAAGCTCGGCGACCGGTTTGTCTTCGGTCTGACGGTGCTGCTGGTGTCTGCATTACTTTTGGTGATAGGCAATACCATTCGTCTTCATATTGAAAACCGCCGCACCGAGATAGAAGTGATTAAACTCGTCGGCGGTACGGACAGTTATGTGCGCAGGCCCTTCCTTTATATGGGCGCGTTGTATGGCTTCGGTGCCGGGATCCTGTCCTGGGGTGTATTGGCGTTCGGCCTGGACTGGCTGAACGATGCGGTAGTGGGGCTGGCCGGTTTGTACGGCAGTGATTTCGCGCTGGCCGGAGTGCCAGTCGCCGACGGTCTGTCGCTCTTGCTTGGCGCGGTGCTGTTGGGTTATATCGGTGCATGGATTGCGGTCGCACGCCACTTGCGTGAGCTTGCGCCAAAATAGAGTCATTTTGCGCGTATTGACCTTTCAGTTTTTGTGGGAACTTGTCCTATGGTTCCCGGTCAATTTTCGCAGTGCTGAACTGCACGAGTTATGTGAGTCGGAGGTTTTTTCGTATGACCACTTCTTTGCAACCTGCGTATGCTCTGGTCCCGGGTGCGAACCTGGAGGCCTATGTGCACACGGTGAACAGCATCCCGTTGCTGACACCGGAGCAGGAGCGTGAACTGGCCGAGAGTCTCTATTATGAGCAGGATCTTGAGGCGGCTCGGCAAATGGTGCTCGCCCACCTGCGTTTTGTCGTACATATCGCCCGCAGCTATTCCGGCTACGGGCTGGCCCAGGCCGACCTGATTCAGGAAGGCAACGTTGGCCTGATGAAGGCGGTCAAGCGCTTCAACCCGGAAATGGGTGTGCGCCTGGTATCGTTCGCGGTGCACTGGATCAAGGCGGAAATCCACGAGTTCATTCTGCGCAACTGGCGCATCGTGAAGGTGGCGACCACCAAGGCCCAGCGCAAGCTGTTCTTCAACCTGCGCAGCCAGAAGAAGCGTCTGGCCTGGCTGAACAACGAAGAAGTCCATCGGGTAGCCGAAAGCCTCGGTGTGGAGCCTCGCGAAGTCCGCGAAATGGAAAGTCGTCTGACCGGCCAGGACATGGCCTTCGACCCGGCCGCCGAAGCGGACGACGACAGCGCCTTCCAATCGCCGGCCAACTACCTGGAAGACCACCGGTATGACCCGGCGCGCCAGCTGGAAGACGCCGACTGGAGCGACAATTCCAACACCAACCTGCATGAAGCCCTGGAAGTGCTGGACGAGCGCAGTCGCGACATCCTCTACCAGCGCTGGCTGGCAGAGGAAAAGGCCACGCTGCACGACCTGGCGCAGAAGTACAACGTGTCGGCGGAGCGGATTCGCCAGCTTGAGAAAAGCGCGATGAACAAGCTCAAGCTGTCGATTGCGGCTTAACCGGTGTAACGGCAATAAAAAACGCCCCGATCAGCGATGATCGGGGCGTTTTTGTTTGTGCCCGATATTGGAAACGATGCAGCCCCCTGTGGGAGCGGGCTTGCTCGCGAAGGCGGTGTGCCAGTGGGCATCAATGTGTCTGATACAGCGCTTTCGCGAGCAAGCCCGCTCCCACAGGGATAGGCGGTGTACAGCATTCTGTGGATATCCGAGACTTCTCTGTGGGAGCGAGCCTGCTCGCGAAGGCGGTATGTCAGTTAGCATCAATGTGTCTGATACACCGCTATCGCGAGTAGGCTCCCACAGGGGGTATTACTGGGCCCAGGGCGCCCGCCGCGAGTCATTGAGTCCCAGCAGATAACTGTCGCCCCCCAATTGATTCATCTGCTGGCGTATCCAGCTTGCCCGGCGCAGTACGTACGGGCTTGGCCGGCTGGCGCTCCATTTCCTCGGGTTGGGCAGTACCGCCGCCAGCAGGCTTGCCTGCTGGCGGGACAAGGCGTCGGCGCCCACGCGGAAGTGGTGTCGTGCTGCGGCTTCGGCGCCGAACACGCCGTTATCCCATTCCACACTGTTGAGGTACACCTCAAGAATCCGTTGCTTGGGCCAAAGCACTTCGATCAGCGCGGTGAACCAGGCTTCGAAGCCCTTGCGCAGCCAGCTGCGGCCCGACCACAGGAACAGATTCTTCGAGACTTGCTGGCTGAGGGTGCTGGCGCCGCGAATCGAACCGCCGCGGCCGTTATGGGCGAATGCGGCCTGGATCGCGCCGATGTCGAAGCCCCAGTGCTCGGGGAATTTCTGGTCTTCGCCAGCAATCACCGCAACCTTGAGGCTATCGGAGATCCGATCCCAGGGTTGCCAGGTGCGTTGCAGGTCGATCGGTTCGCCGTCGACCCAGGATTCAACCTTGCGCTCAATCATCAGCGCCGTGAATGGCGGCGGCACCACACGCAATAGCAGCACTAGGACAACGCTGCCGACGGCGAACCAGAGCAGGGCTTTGAGGAATCGTCGAAACAATGTACGCAGCATAGAGATGGCTTGGCCGAACCCGTCGAGCGGGCCATTATACAGACCCTGTCCACCGAGTCTGACTGGAGTTCTCATGCTGCGTAGCTTTCTGATGCTGGCTGCCTTTTTCGGCTTCACCGGCGTGGCACTCGGAGCCTTTGCCGCTCACGGCCTGAAAAACCGCCTGAGCGCCGATTACCTGGCGATTTTCCACACCGGTGTCACCTACCAACTGGTGCACACCCTGGCCTTGCTCGGCGTTGCGCTGCTGGCCACGCACATCCCCGGCCGCATCGTCACCTGGGCCGGGATTTCGTTTGTGCTCGGCATCCTGTTGTTCTCCGGCAGCCTCTACCTGTTGACCCTCACGGGTATCAGCAAGCTTGGCATCATCACCCCGTTCGGTGGCGTAGCGTTCCTGATCGGCTGGCTCTGCCTGGGCCTCGCCGCCTGGCGCCTGCAACTTGCCGCTTGAAGCTTGTAGCTGACCAAGGGACTTGGGTCACCCAGGCTGATCGGGCTAGAATGCCAGCCCCTAAAAATGATGGCGGCATCCGGCATGCGCATTCAGTTGAACGGCGAACCCTTTGAATTGCCCGACGGTGAAACCGTTGCGGCCCTGCTGACCCGTCTGGATCTCACCGGGCGTCGCGTCGCGGTGGAACTCAATCTGGATATCGTCCCGCGCAGCCAGCATGCCGATACCGCCCTCAATGAGGGTGACCAGGTTGAAGTCGTGCACGCCATCGGCGGCGGCTAGTGGCCTGTACGGTTAATTCGAGTACTCAAACTCGAGTGTCAGGGCTTGTCAGGCAAGGCGCCATGACGAGTCGTAGCCCCGCTACGGCGAGGAGTGGCAACGCAGCCTGGCAAGTTCTGGCGCCGAAGTTGAGTGCACGAATTAGCCACACAGGCCACTAACGGTTTCGCAGCATTTCGCAAGAACCTCACCCCAACAGAGGATTTCCCATGAGCATCGTTCGTAGCGACAAGCCCTTCGTCCTGGCCGGTCGTACCTACCAGTCGCGCTTGCTGGTAGGTACCGGCAAGTACCGCGACATGGAAGAAACCCGCCTGGCCATCGAGGCTTCGGGCGCCGAGATCGTCACCGTCGCGGTGCGCCGGACCAACATCGGCCAGAACCCGGGCGAACCGAACCTGCTGGATATCCTGCCGCCGGATCGCTACACCATCCTGCCGAATACCGCCGGTTGCTTCGACGCCATCGAGGCCGTGCGCACCTGTCGCCTGGCCCGTGAGCTGCTCGATGGCCACAACCTGGTGAAGCTGGAAGTGCTGGCGGACCAGAAAACCCTGTTTCCCAACGTGATCGAAACCCTCAAGGCCGCTGAAACCCTGGTCAAGGAAGGTTTCGACGTCATGGTATATACCAGCGACGATCCGATCATCGCCCGGCAACTGGCGGAAATCGGCTGCATCGCGGTCATGCCGCTGGCCGGCCTGATCGGTACGGGCCTGGGGATCTGTAACCCGTACAACCTACAGATCATTCTTGAAGAAGCCAAAATCCCGGTACTGGTGGATGCCGGCGTCGGTACCGCCTCCGACGCCACCATTGCCATGGAGCTGGGCTGCGAAGCGGTGCTGATGAACTCCGCCATCGCCCACGCCCAGCAGCCGATCCTGATGGCCGAAGCGATGAAACACGCCATTGTCGCCGGGCGCCTGGCCTACCTCGCCGGGCGCATGCCGAAAAAACTTTACGCCAGCGCCTCCTCGCCGCTGGATGGTCTGATCAAGTAAGAGCCATTGATGATTGAATCGAACGACACGCCTGTCCAGCCGGACGAAGGCGAAGAGCGCCAGCATCGCCGCATCAAGAGTTTCGTGATGCGCGCCGGGCGCATGACCGAAGGCCAGCAGCGCGGCCTGGAGCAGGGCGCCCCTCTGTTCGTCCTGCCCTTGGCCGATGCGCCGGTGGACTTCGACCAGGTATTTGGCCGCTCGGCCCCGCGCTCTCTGGAAATCGGTTTCGGCATGGGTCATTCGCTGCTGGAAATGGCCGCGGCTGCGCCGGAGCAGGATTTCATCGGCGTGGAAGTGCACCGTCCCGGCGTCGGCGCGTTGCTCAATGGCGTCCTGACCCAAGGGCTGACCAACCTGCGGGTCTACGATTGCGACGCCATCGAAGTGCTCAACCGATGCGTGGCCGACAACAGCCTGGACCGGCTGATGCTGTTCTTCCCGGACCCATGGCACAAGAGTCGTCATCACAAGCGCCGTATCGTCCAGGCTTCGTTCGCCGAGCTGGTGCGCAGCAAGTTGAAGGTCGGCGGTGTGCTGCATATGGCCACCGATTGGGAGCCCTATGCCGAATACATGCTGGAAGTGATGAACGTCGCCCCTGGCTATCGCAACCTCGCCGAAGACAGCAAATACGTACCACGCCCGGCCGAACGGCCGATCACCAAGTTCGAGCGCCGTGGCGAACGGCTGGGGCATGGGGTTTGGGATTTGAAGTTCGAGAAGTTGGCGTAAGTACCAGTAGATCCTGTTGAAATGGGATCCCCTGTGGGAGCGAGCCTGCTCGCGATGACGGCCTGACAGTCAACATTGATGTTGGATGTTAAGGCCTCATCGCGAGCAGGCTCGCTCCCACAGTTGTTTCAGGGCGCTGCGAAGGTCAGCGCCGATCCGCCACCACGCCAATCAACACCAACACCACCAACAGCACCGGTGCCAGGCTGTAATTGTTGAACTGGCTCAGCCCGCGCACCACCCAGGGCGTGGCGTAGATCAGCGCCGCGCCGCTGCCGATCATGCACAGCAAGGCGATCAGCGGGACGCGCAACGCGCCGGCGATACTGCCCAGGCGTTGTTCGACCCAGGCCTTGATGTCTGCGCCGAACAGCACCAGCAGGCAGCCGACCAGTGCCAGGGAGATTTCTGACAGGTTACTGCGGCTCCAGCGGGACACGGTGGCGAGCAGGTCGAGTACCAGATCCATTCGATTTCCTTGTGTTGATCAGCTCAGAAATTTCTGCAGCAAGTCATTGAGAAACAGCTGGCCGCGCTCGGTGGCCGCCAGACGTGACGGTTCGACCTGCAACAACCCGCTTTGTTCGGCTTCGCGGCGACCTTCGGCCAGGCTTTGCAGGGGCAGGCCGGTGCGTTCCGGGTATAGCCGCGCTTGCACCCCGTCGGTCAGGCGCAGGGCGTTCATCAGGAATTCGAAGGGCAGTTCGTCGTTGGCCAGGGTTTTCTCGCCGGCCAGGAAGCGCTTGGCCGGGTTGAGGTAGTCCTTGGGCAGGCGGGTCTTCCAGGTGCGCACGATGCGCCCGTCTGGATGGCTGAGCTTGCCATGGGCACCGGCACCGATGCCGATGAAGTCGCCGAAGCTCCAGTAATTGAGGTTATGCTGCGCCGCTCGACCCGGTTGGGCGTAGGCCGATACTTCGTATTGGGCGTAACCATGTTCGGCCAGCAGCGCTTGTCCGGCTTCCTGGATGTCCCACAACGTATCGTCTTCCGGCAACGTTGGCGGCTGGTTCCAGAACACCGTGTTGGGCTCCAGCGTCAGCTGATACCAGGAGAGATGGGTCGGCTTCAAGGCGATGGCCTGGCGCAGGTCGCTCAAGGCGTCCTCAAGGGACTGGTCAGGCAGGCCATGCATCAGGTCCAGGTTGAAATTATCGAACCCGGCCTGGCGCGCCATGCCGGCGGCGCGCACCGCTTCGTCACCGTTATGGATCCGGCCCAGGGCTTGGAGCTTGGCCTGCTGGAAGCTCTGGATACCAATGGACAGGCGATTGATGCCCAAGGCCCGGTAAGCCACGAATTTCTCTTGCTCGAAGGTACCCGGGTTGGCTTCCAGGGTGATTTCGATGTCGTCTGCGAAGGCTATCCGCGCCTCGACGCCCTGGAGCAGCCGGCCCAAGGCCTGGGCACTGAACAGGCTGGGGGTACCGCCGCCGAAGAAAATCGAACTCAGTTTACGACCATATACGCTGTGCAGATCCTGGTCGAGATCGGCCAGCAAGGCGTCGACGTACTCTTCTTCTGGCAACTGAGGGCTGGCGGTGTGGGAGTTGAAGTCGCAATACGGGCATTTGCGTACGCACCACGGAATGTGGACATACAACGCCAGGGGCGGCAACACTGGCAGCGGTGCCCGAGGCGTGTGTGCGCCGCCATGAATCAGCGGCGCGGGAGAGTCATTGTTCATTGCAGGCCCAGGCGCTGACGCAGCAGGGCCATGGCGCGGGCGCGGTGGCTCAGTTGGTTCTTTTCCACCGGGCCCAGCTCGGCGCTGGAACAGTTGCGCTCCGGCACCCAGAACAGCGGGTCGTAGCCGAAGCCGTGCTCGCCGCTGGCCTCGGTGAGAATACGCCCATGCCACAGGCCTTCACAGAGGATCGGCAGTGGATCGTCGGCGTGGCGCACCAAGGCCAGCACACAGACAAACTGCGCGCCGCGCTCGGCTTCGGGCACGTCCTTGAGGGCGTCGAGCAGCTTGGCGTTGTTCGCCGCGTCACCCTTGCCGTCGGCATAACGAGCCGAGTAGATACCCGGAGCGCCGCCGAGGAAATCCACCGCCAGTCCCGAGTCGTCCGCCAGCGCCGGCAGGCCGGAGATGCGTGCGGCGTTGCGGGCCTTGAGGATCGCGTTCTCGACGAACGACAGGCCGGTTTCTTCCGGTTCCACCTGGCTGAATTCGCCAATCGAGCGCAACTGCACCGACCCGCCGAGCATGGCCTGGAGTTCCTTGAGTTTGCCGGCGTTATGGCTGGCGAGTACGAGTTGGGTGAGGTTCATCATTCGCCGGGGAACAGTTCCTGGTTGAAATTGAAGGTATTGATCTTGTCGCCGGTCTGCACCTTGATCTCGAAGGTGCGGACTTCCCGCTGGTTCACCGGATACTGGGCGATGTAATAGATCGCACCTTGCTCGGTCACCTGCTTGAACTTCAGCGGGACGCTGCTGCTGGTGAGGTCTTTGACCGAGCCGCTGACCTGGGCCGACAAAGGCTTGCCACTCTTGAGCACCGAGATGTTGATGATGCCCTGGTTCTTGCTGCGGATCAGCTCGGCAGCCTTGGCGATATCCGGCGTCAGGAAGGTCGAGTTGAATGTGTTGTAGTGCACCGTGACGTCACCGAACACTTCCTTGCGGTCCGGCCTGATGGCATCGGCTGCCATGACGCCGATGCTCAGGCAGGCGGTAATGAGAAACAACGCTAGACGTTTCATGTCGTGCTCCTGATTAGGCAGGGATTACACCGCGACCTGGTGGTCAGCGAGACCTGGGCTGCTGACCCGATAAATGCCTATCTCACCTAACAGATTAGGCCATAGCTTGCTGGCCCACCCGTGGCGGTGCTGCTGGTCCACCGCCAGGCGATCGATGACCTTGGCCTGGCGTTCGCGGCACAACGCTTCGAAGTCCGCGAAGGTGCAGAAGTGGATGTTCGGTGTGTTGTACCAGGTGTAGGGCAGGAACTCCGATACCGGCATGCGACCTTTGCTCGCCAGGTACCAGCGGCAGCGCCAGTGCCCGAAGTTGGGGAAGGTAATGATGCACTGGCGTCCGACCCGGAGCATTTCGTCGAGGATCCTGTCGGGGTAGTGCACCGCTTGCAGGGCCTGGGTCATGACCACGATGTCGAAGCTGTTGCTGGCGAAGTTGCCCAGGCCCTTGTCCAGGTCCTGTTCGATGACGTTGATGCCCTTGGCGACGCACTCGGCGATGTTGTCCGGGTCGTTTTCCAGGCCGTAGCCGGTGACTTGCTTGTGGTCCCGCAGCCAGGTCAGCAGTTCGCCGTTGCCGCAGCCCAGGTCGAGCACACGGCTGCCGGCGGGGATCCATTCCTGGATGATGTCCAGATCGGCTCTCATGGCGTCCTCACAGCGTAATACGGTTCATGTAGTTGCCGAACGCCTGCAGGTAGCGCGGGATCGGAATCAGAAAGGCGTCGTGGCCCTGGGGCGCGTCGATTTCCAGGTAGCAGACGTCCTTGCGCGCGGCCATCAGCGCGTCCACCAGCTCCCGCGAGCGCGCCGGGGAGAAGCGCCAGTCGGTGGTGAACGACATCACGCAGAACTTGGCGGTGGCGCCTGCGAAGGTTTTCGCCAGGTCATCGTCGAAGCTCGCCGCCGGATCGAAATAGTCCAGGGCCTTGGTCATCAGCAGGTAGGTGTTGGCGTCGAAGCGCCCGGAGAACTCCTCGCCCTGGTAACGCAGGTAGCTTTCCACCTGGAACTCGACGCTGTGGAAGTCATAGTTGAGCTTTTCGCTCTTGAGGCCACGGCCGAATTTCTCGCCCATGGAGTCGTCGGACAGGTAGGTGATATGCCCGACCATCCGCGCCAGCATCAGCCCGCGCTTAGGGATCACGCCGTGCTCCTGGAACGAACCACCGTGGAATTCCGGGTCGGTGAGGATCGCCTGGCGCGCCACTTCGTTGAAGGCGATGTTCTGCGCCGACAGCTTGGGGGCCGAGGCGATTGCCAGGCAGTGGCGCACGCGGTCCGGGTAGGTGATGGTCCATTGCAGGGCCTGCATGCCCCCCAGGCTGCCGCCGATCACGGCGGCCCACTGGGCGATCCCGAGACGGTCGGCCAGGCGGGCCTGGCTGTGGACCCAGTCTTCCACGGTCAGCACCGGGAAATCGGCGCCGAAGGGCTTGCCGGTATCCGGGTTGAGGCTGCTGGGGCCGGTGGAGCCGTTGCAGCCGCCGAGGTTGTTCAGGCTGACCACGAAGAACCGGTTGGTGTCGATCGGCTTGCCGGGGCCAATGCAACTGTCCCACCAGCCGGGCTTGCGGTCGTCGATGCTGTGGTAGCCGGCGGCATGGTGATGCCCCGACAAGGCGTGGCAGATGAGCACGGCATTGCTCGCCGTGGCGTTGAGCGTGCCATAGGTTTCGTAGATCAGGTCATAGGCTGGCAACGAACGACCGCAGGCCAGGGCCAGGGGCTCGCTGAAATGCGCCATTTGCGGCGTCACCAGACCAACGGAATCGGGGGGAAAGGCAGCTGGCATCGACCCTGCTCTCGTTGAAATGAGGCGTAAGTCTAAAGACCGCTGGGGTTAGCGGCAAGCAAAGGCGCGGGGGGATTTCTTGCAAGGGTATTTATCTGTGGCGAGGGGATTTATCCCCTCGCCACAAGGTATGTTCGCCTCGTCAGATCAGGACGCGCAGGATATCCGGCATCATGGTCATGGCCGCCAGGTTGTTGATCACCAGCATGTCGAGCAGCTTGAGCACCATGAACGCCAGGATCGGCGAGATATCCAGGCCGCCGAGGTTCGGCACGATGCGACGGAACGGAGCCAGGGCCGGTTCGCAGATCTGGTTCACCAGTTCGGCGCCCGGATTGTGGCTGCCCGGGGCGACCCAGGACAGAATCACACTGATGATCAGGGCGAAGAAGAAAATCTTCAGGAACAGCGCGGTCACGCCGATGATCGACCAGATCAGCAGTTGCAGCGGGTTGCCGGTGGTGCCGTAGGTCAGCAGCAGGGTCAGGGCCATCAGGGCCATTTGCACGAGGATCGCCAGTACCAGCGACGACATGTCCAGGCCGAACAGGCTCGGGATGATCCGGCGCAGGGGCTTGAGCAGCGGCTGGGTGGCCTTGACGACGAACTGGCACAGCGGGTTGTAGAAGTTGGCGCGCACCAGTTGTAGCACGAAACGCATCAGCACGATCAGCAGGTACAGGCTGCCAAGGGTTTGCAGCACGTAGACCGCAGCGGTGTTCAATCCAATCATGAATGGCTCCTTATTGGCCCAGTTGTTCGGCCATTTCGGCCGAGCGGTGCGCGGCGGCGCCGAGTGCTTTTTCCACCAGGGCTTCGAAACCCCCGGCCTGGAACGATTTGATGGCCGCTTCGGTGGTGCCGGCCGGCGAGGTCACGCGGCGGCGCAACTCAGCCGCATCGACGTCGCTGGAGGTGGCCATGTGGGCAGCGCCTAGGGCGGTCTGCAAGGTCAGCTTCGCGGCAATCTCGCGGGGCAGGCCCAGTTTTTCGCCGGCGGCGGTCATGGCTTCGATCAGCAGAAAAAAGTACGCCGGGCCTGAACCGGAAACGGCGGTGACCGCGTCCAGTTGCTGCTCGGTCTCCAACCACAGCGCCAGGCCGACGGCCGACAGCAGCTCCTCAGCCTGCTGGCGTTGTCCGGCGCTGACCTGTTGGGTGGCGAACAGGCCGCTGACGCCCTGGCGTAACAGCGCCGGGGTGTTGGGCATGCAACGCACGATGGGCTGCTCGCCGAGCCACTTGTTCATGCTGGCGCAGGTGATGCCAGCGGCAATCGACACCACCAGTTGATGGGGCTTGAGGCTTGGGCGAAGGGCTTCGCACACGGCTTTCATCGCTTGCGGCTTGACCGCCAGCACGACGACGTCGGCGCCATCGATGGCTTGTGCGTTGTCGGCAAAGGTTTCGATGCCGTGCTCGCCGCTCACCCGGGTACGGGTATCGACCCCCGGATCGCTGGCGCGGATCTGCGCAGCGTCCAGACCCTTGGCCCGCAGGCCACCGATCAGGCTGGCGGCCATGTTGCCGGCGCCGATAAAGGCAATACGCGTGTTGCTCATGACAGGTCCTTGATTGAAGAGTTGAGTCGGCATGGCTTACGGCTGGTTCCCGCTGTAGTCGCGAGCACCAAACAGGGCGGTACCGATCCTGACCCAGGTGGCCCCCTGGGCAATGGCGGATTCGAGGTCGTGGCTCATGCCCATGGACAGGGTATCCAGCGGCAGGGCCAGGCTGGCTTGCAAGCGTTGGACGGCTGCGAAGGCTGCGTCCTGAGCGGCGCGTTCTTCGGTCGGCTCGGGGATTGCCATGAGTCCGCGTAGCGTCAGGCGTGGCAACGCGCCGATTGCCTCGGCCAGGGCCGGCAGATCTTCCGGGGTACAACCGGATTTGCTGGCTTCCCCACTGACGTTGACTTGAATGCAGATGTTCAGCGGCAGCAAGCCGTCCGGACGCTGTTCGGACAGGCGTTGGGCAATTTTCAAACGGTCCACGGAGTGCACCCAGTCGAAATGTTCAGCGATAGCGCGGGTCTTGTTCGATTGAATGGGGCCGATGAAGTGCCAGATCAAGGGCAGGTCGGTCAGTTCGGCCTGCTTGCCCAGCGCTTCCTGCAGGTAGTTCTCACCGAAGTCCCGCAGGCCCGCGGCATAGGCTTCACGCAGGGCCTGGGCGGGCTTGGTCTTGCTCACTGCCAGCAGTTGCACGCTGTCTACGGCGCGGTGGGCGGCTTGCTCCGCAGCGCGGATGCGCGATCTAACCTGAGCGATGTTGTCTGCTATCGTGGACATAAAGAAGCGCCAGCGGTCTGAGGTTCGCGGCATTCTACTGGAATTGAGGAGCGCTATGGATATCACTGAACTGCTGGCGTTCAGCGCCAAACAGGGGGCGTCGGACCTGCACCTGTCCGCCGGGCTGCCGCCGATGATCCGGGTTGATGGCGATGTGCGGCGGATCAACCTGCCAGCACTGGACCACAAGCAGGTTCATGAATTGATCTACGACATCATGAATGACCGGCAACGGGTAGATTACGAAAAGTTTCTGGAAACCGATTTTTCCTTCGATGTACCTGGGGTAGCACGGTTCCGGGTCAACGCGTTCAATCAGAATCGCGGCGCGGGGGCGGTGTTCCGGACCATTCCGTCGAAAGTCCTGACCATGGAAGAGCTGGGCATGGGCGAGGTGTTTCGCAAAGTGACCGAGGCCCCCCGCGGGTTGGTGCTGGTGACTGGGCCGACCGGCTCAGGCAAGTCCACCACCCTGGCGGCGATGATCGACTACCTCAACACCCATAAGCACCATCACATCCTTACCATCGAGGACCCCATCGAGTTTGTCCACGAACCGCGCAAATGCCTGATCAACCAGCGCGAAGTGCACCGCGACACCCAGGGTTTTTCCACGGCCTTGCGTTCGGCCCTTCGGGAGGATCCGGACGTGATTCTGGTGGGGGAGATGCGTGACCTGGAAACCATCCGCCTGGCGCTGACCGCCGCCGAAACCGGGCACCTGGTCTTCGGCACCCTGCACACCACCTCGGCGGCCAAGACCATCGACCGGGTGGTGGACGTGTTCCCGGGAGACGAGAAGTCCATGGTGCGCTCGATGTTGTCGGAATCATTGCAGGCGGTGATTTCCCAGACGTTGATCAAGAAGATCGGCGGCGGCCGGGTCGCCGCTCACGAAATCATGCTGGGTACATCGGCGATTCGTAACCTGATCCGTGAAGACAAGGTGGCGCAGATGTACTCGGCGATCCAGACCGGAGGCTCGCTGGGGATGCAGACGCTGGACATGTGCTTGAAGGATCTGGTGACCAAAGGCTTGATCAGCCGTGAACATGCACGGGAGCGGGCGCGTACGCCGGATAATTTCTGAGGGGTTTTCCGATCGTTCCCACGCTCTGCGTGGGAACGCAGCCGGGGACGCTCCGCGTCCCTGAGAGCCGAACGCAGAGCGTCCGCTGAGGCATTCCCACGCAGAGCGTGGGAACGATCATCAGCGCTGGACGACCCGCATCCCACCCGGCTCTTTCGGCAACACCCGCTTGGCAACCACGTAGTGGGTGTCCCAGTACGGCTTGTTCAGAGTGTCGATAGTCACCGACTTGCCGCGACGTGGCGCATGGATGAAACGGTCGTTGCCCAGGTAGATGGCCACGTGGTTGACCCGGCGGCTCTTGAGCTTGAAGAAAATCAGGTCGCCGGGCTTGAGGTCCTTGCGCTCGACTTTCTCACCGTGACCGGCTGCCATGGCATTTGAAGTGCGTGGCAGGTCGAAAGTGCTGTCGTTGAAAGCGTATTTCACCAGACCACTGCAATCGAAGCCTTTACTTGGACTGCTTCCGCCCCAACGATAAGGTGTGCCCAGTACATTCACGGCACGGCTCAATACGTTGCTGCTCGCTTTGGTCGCCATGGGGGGCACCAGCTTGCTGCTGCCAGTGGTCGTGTACTGGACGCTTGGCTTGTTCTTGCTCGAAGGAGCAGAAACATGGGATTTCGGGGTGTAGCCGTTGACGTTGGGAAGACGTTGCTCACGATTGGTGGCGTGGGCGGCCAGGGGCAATAATAGGCAAATGGTTAGCCATGTCTTGAAAAATGGACGCATTAGGCAGGGCTCTTGAAGGTTAGCGCGCAACTTTATAACAGCTTTTTTGCTGATTCCGAGTCCGTTTGTCGATTCGAAATCCTTCGCCCCACCCCTTAAATTGCGACACTTTGGCCCGATTGTCCGACACAGGCCCCGGTTTACGGGGGCTTTACCGAGTTCAGGGTGTCGCATGCCGCTTGTCGGCAAGACACACAAAAGTCACAAAAGGTCCGAACAAATTTAACTATCGAGGCAAAAGAGGTCATTCATGAACAGCTATCAGCTGGACGCCCCACACGATACCCACAGCAAAATCATCGGGTATCTGCTGTGGATTTTCGGTTTCACCGGGGCGCATCGTTTCTACTATGGCAAGCCGGTCACCGGCACGATCTGGTTCTTCACCTTCGGCCTGTTGGGCATCGGCTGGTTGATCGACCTGTTCCTGATCCCTGCCATGGACCGCGAAGCGGACCTGCGCTTCACCCCAGGCCCCATCGAATACACCGTGGCGTGGATCCTGTTGACGTTTCTCGGGGTGTTCGGCGTGCACCGGATGTATCAGGGCAAATGGCTCAGCGGGATCATTTACCTGCTGACCGGCGGGGTGTTCTTCCTGGGGGTGCTGTATGACTTCTGGACGCTGAACGACCAGGTTTCGATTCGCAATGCGCAGAAGCGTGGGGCGTTTCGGTAAGACCGGGTTGCTCCCATCGCGAGCAGGCTCGCTCCCACAGGGATCTTCAGCACGCACAGATTGTGTGAGTACCTGAAATCCAATGTGGGAGCGAGTCTGCCCGCGATGGGCGCAACGCAGTGTCAGGCCTGGTGAGTAACCCGCCCATCCATCAAGGTATAGCGCACCACACTCGGCAAGCTGTGGCCCAGGAACGGGCAGTTGTCGCCTTTGGAGCGCCAGGCTTCCCCGGCCACGGTGGAGGCTGCCGGGTCAAACAGCACCAGGTCCGCTGCCGCACCCACCGCCAGTTTACCGGCCGGCAGTTGCAGCGCCTGGGCTGGGCCGGCGCTGAGGCGCGCCAGCAGCGTCGGCAGGTCGAGCAGGCCGTCTTCCACCAGGGTCATTGCCAGCGGCAGCAGCAGTTCGACGCTGCTGATGCCCGGTTCGGTCGCGCCAAAAGGTGCCAGTTTGGCATCGCGCTCGTGGGGTTGATGATGGCTGGAGATGGCCGAGATCACCCCGGACTTCACCGCCTCGCGCAAGCCATCCCGGTCGGCGCGGGTGCGCAGCGGTGGCTGGACGTGGTAGACGCTGTTGAAATCGATCAGGGCTTCGTCGGTCAGGATCAGTTGATACAGCGCCACATCGGCGGTCACCGGCAAGCCGCGGGCCTGGGCCTGGGCAATCAGCGCCGCGCCGCGGGCACTGGTCAGCTGGCTGAAGTGCGCACGCACACCGCTTTGCTCCACCAGCAACAGGTCACGGGCCAGGGCCACGGTCTCGGCGGTCTCCGGTATGCCCGGTAGGCCGAGGAAGCTGGCGGTCGGACCTTCATGGGCGAGGCCGCCTTCGGCCAGGTCGTGATCCTGGGAGTTGAATATCACGGTCAGACCGAAAGTGGCTGCGTATTCCAAGGCGCGGCACAGGGTGCGGGTGTTACGAAAACTGTTCAGACCGTTGCCAAACGCCACGCAGCCGGCATCGCGCAACGCAATCAGCTCCGCCAGTTGTTCACCGTCGAGGCCTTTGCTTAACGCACCAATCGGAAAGACCTTGGTATTGCCGGCTTCGCGGGCGCGGTCGAGGATCAGTTCGGCCACGGCCGAGGTGTCCAGCACCGGTTTGGTCTGTGGCGGGCAGCACAGGCTGGTCACGCCACCGGCGGCGGCGGCCCGGGTTTCGCTGACGATGCTGCCCTTGCGGCTGTAGCCGGGCTCGCGCAGGGCGACGTTCAGGTCGACCAGGCCGGGGGCGGCCACCAGGCCTTGGGCGTCGAGGGTCTCGACCGCCACGAAACCGGCCGGGGCGGCACCCAGGGCAACGATTTTGCAGGCATCGATATGAATGTCAGTCACTTGATCCAGGCCGCTGGCTGGATCGATCACGCGTGCGCCGAGAATGCTGAGCTTCACTGGGCGTTCTCCTGGTCGAATTGGCGCTGGGCCGTTTGCCCGCTCATGGCCATGGACAGCACGGCCATGCGGATGGCGATGCCGTAGGTCACCTGGTTGAGGATCACCGAGTGCGGTCCGTCGGCCACCGCCGACTCGATCTCCACGCCGCGGTTGATCGGCCCCGGGTGCATGACGATGGCATCCGGCTTGGCCCCGGCCAGACGGGCGGTGGTGAGGCCGAACAGGCGGTAGAACTCGCCTTCGCTGGGCAGCAGGCCGCCGGTCATGCGTTCACGCTGCAGGCGCAGCATGATCACCACGTCCACATCCTTGAGGCCTTCGGTCATGTCGGTGTAGACCTTCACGCCGTATTGCTCGACGCCGATGGGCAGCAGGGTTTTCGGCGCGATCACGCGGATGTCCGGGCAACCGAGGGTCTTGAGGGCGAGCATGTTCGAGCGGGCGACCCGCGAATGCAGGATGTCGCCGACAATCGCCACCGAAAGGTTCTCGAAGCTGCCCTTGTGCCGGCGGATGGTCAGCATGTCCAGCATGCCCTGGGTCGGGTGGGCGTGACGGCCGTCGCCGCCGTTGATGATCGCCACCTGCGGGCAGACGTGTTCGGCAATGAAGTGTGCCGCGCCGGAGT
The DNA here is from genome assembly GCF_007828215.1 of Pseudomonas sp. SJZ074. Classification (GTDB taxonomy): domain Bacteria; phylum Pseudomonadota; class Gammaproteobacteria; order Pseudomonadales; family Pseudomonadaceae; genus Aquipseudomonas. The sequence continues at coordinate 39,730 of NZ_VIUE01000019.1, forward strand.
CGCCGTGGCGCACGACGAACATATCCGCCGCCATGGCTTCGAGGTTGCGCAGGGTATCCAGCAGGGTTTCGCCCTTGCTCGCCGAGGACGTCGACACGTTGAGGGTGATCACGTCCGCCGACAGCCGCTGGGCCGCCAGTTCGAAGGTGGTGCGGGTGCGGGTGGAGTTTTCGAAGAACACGTTGCACACGGTCTTGCCGCGCAGCAACGGGACTTTCTTCACCGCCCGGGCGCCGACTTCAAGGAACGAGTCGGCGGTGTCGAGGATTTCCGTCAGCAGCTCGCGGCGCAGGCCGTCGAGGGACAGGAAGTGCCGCAGCTGGCCCTGATCGTTGAGCTGCAGCGGGCGCTTGGTTTCGAGAGGCGTCATCGCGATGGACTCTTACAAGGGCAGTTAAAGGGCAAGGTCTTGCAGTTCGAGTTGCAGCGGTGCGGGGCCGGAGAGTTTGACCCGCTGGTGCGCGGCCAGTGCCAGCGTCGCGCCGACCACGTTCGGCCGGATCGGCAGCTCGGCGGCGTCCAGGTCCAGCAGACACACCAGGGTCACGCTGGCCGGGCGGCCGTAATCGAACAACTCGTTCATGGCGGCGCGGATGGTCCGGCCGCTCATCAGCACGTCGTCGATCAAGACCAGGTGCTGGCCCTCGATCTCGAACGGCAACGCCGAAGGGCGTACTTGTGGGTGCAGGCCGTTCTGGCTGAAGTCATCGCGGTAGAAGGACACGTCCAGGGTGCCCAGCGGTGCTTGGCTGCCGAGTTCCTCGAGCAGGGCCTGGGCGACCCAGACGCCGCCGGTGCGAATACCGATGTAGCGCGGTTCGCGGATGCCGCGTTGTTCCAGGTGTGCCGTGAGACGGATCGCCATCTGGCTGATCAGGTCGGCAGGATTGGGCAGGCTCATGCTGGCTCCTTCAGGTTCCCGGGCCGGCGGTGAGGCCCGGTCTATCGCTAAAAGAAAGCGCCTTGGCGGCGCTTTCAAAATCAGGTGTCGAACAGGGCGCTGTTGGCATCGAGCCAGCCCTGCAGCAGCAGGGCGGCGGCAATGGCGTCCACCGGGTTGTCGCGGTAACTGCCTTTCTGCCCGCCACGCTCGAGGCGCTCGCCCTTGGCTTCGAACGTAGTCAGGCGTTCGTCGTGGGTATAGAAGGGCAGGTTGTAGCGACCATTGAGTCGCCGGGCGAATTTTTCAGCGCGCACGCACATGTCGCTGGGCGTACCGTCCATGTTCAGCGGCAGGCCGACCACCACGGCGTCGGGTTTCCACTCCTTGATCAGCGCTTCGACCTGGTTCCAGTCCGGCACGCCATTCTGCGCCTTGAGGGTACACAGCTCGCGGGCCTGGCCGGTAACGACCTGGCCGACCGCAACGCCGATCTGTTTGGTGCCGTAGTCGAAGCCCAGCAGCAGGCGCAGGGCCATCAGGCGTGTCCTGCCTGACTGGTGAGCAGGCTGAGGTTGATCCCCAGGCGGTTGGCCGCCGCTTCCAGGCGCAGTTCACTGCTGGTGTTGAACAGGATGTCGGCGTCGAACGGGCAGGTCAGCCAGGCGTTGTCGGCCAGCTCGGCCTCCAGCTGCCCGGCTTCCCAACCAGCGTAGCCGAGGGCGATCAGGCTTTTCTCCGGCCCGACACCGTCAGCGATGGCAAACAACACGTCCTGGGAGGTCGACAGCGATACGCCGTTGAGGTCCACGGTGGCCTGGTAGCTGGGACCCGACGGATGGAGGACGAAGCCACGGTCGGTCTGCACCGGCCCGCCGATGAAAATCGGCACGTGCTGGCACAGGATCGGCGGCTCCACCTCAGGTCGCAGCTGCTCGAGAATATCCGCCAGGTTCAGTTCCTGCGGGCGATTGATCACCAGCCCCATGGCGCCATTGGCCGTGTGCTCGACAATGTAGGTCAAGGTGTGGGCGAAGTTCGGATCGGCCATATGCGGCATGGCGATCAGGAAATGATGTTTGAGGTAGGTGGGGCTGACGTTTTTCATAGGCGATAGTGTGGCGGCGCAGGGGCGAACTGACAAGCTGGGGATGTGCAGGAAATACCCGAGATAGGTGTAGAACCCTTGTGGGAGCGAGCCTGCTCGCGATAGCTATTGATCATCCAATATAAATGTCGACTGGCAGACCGCTATCGCGAGCAGGCTCGCTCCCACAGGAATTGGTGTCAGTTGCTGGACAACCGATCTCCCCGGGAGAATTTCCAGGTGCGGATGATCTCCAGTCGGTCGATGTCGGACAAATCCCCGGTAAACGGCGCGAACGGCGCCGCCAGGCGCACGATGCGTTGGGCCGCCTGGTCCAGCAGCGGCTGGCCGGAGGACTCCAGCACCAGCACTTCATACAGGGAGCCGTCACGGTTGATCGAGACCATCAGCCGCAGGTTGCCGTAGATCTGCTTGCGCCGCGCTTCTTCGGGGTAATTGAGGTTGCCGATGCGCTCGACCTTCTTGCGCCACTCATCCTTGTACCAGGCGCCCTTGTCACGCATGGTCGAAGCGGCGCTCAGGCGGTGGATGCGCGGACGCTTGGCATAGAGCTGCTGTTCCTGGGCCAGTTCGGCTTCCAGGCTGGCGATGTCGCTGGACAACTGGGAGCTGTCAAAGGTCGGCGCCGGAGCCTTGGGCTTGGGGTCGGGCTTGACCTCTTCCTTGACCGGTGCCTTCTTCGGCTTCGGTGCCACAGTGGTCACCGCCGCCTTGGGGGCCGTTTCCTGGACCTCGGGCTTGGCGGCCGGAGGAGGGGTGGCCTTCTGGACCTGGTTATCCTGGAACGGCGCGATCTCGGTGGTCTTGGGAACCGCCTTCTTTTCCAGGGTGCCGCTACCCTGCTGGTTTTCCTGGGCGAGGAAATCCGCCTGCTTCGGCTTGGTTTCGCTCTTGAAGGTGGCCAGGGTGATTTCCAGGGTCTGGCTGATCTGCTTGGGCTCGACCGTGGCGAACCCGACGCCCAGCAGCAGGGCCAGGTGGATCAGCGCCGCCAGGAACAGGGTAAAGCCCAGACGATCAGCCGGGCGCACGCCACGATGGGCGAGCTCTAGGGGCAGATCGGACGGGAGGGTCATGGCAGCAAAAACCAACATTGCTTTTTTTCAGGGCCCGGCATGATAGCGCAATGTTGGTTTTTAGCTGCAAGCTGCAAGCGACAAGCTGTACGCATTAATCTTGCCGTTTGGAGCTTCTAGCTTGCAGCTGCTTCTCTATGGCATCCATCAGCATCCCGCCGATGTCGGTGCCGAAGGCATTATCGATCTCGCGGATGCAGGTCGGGCTGGTGACGTTGATTTCCGTCAGGTGCTCGCCGATCACATCCAGGCCCACGAACAGCAGACCTTTTTCCCGCAGGGCCGGGCCCACCTGGGCCGCGATCCAACGATCCTTCTCGGTCAGTGGACGGGCTTCGCCACGGCCGCCGGCGGCCAGGTTGCCGCGGGTTTCGCCCGCTGCCGGAATGCGCGCCAGGCAATAGTCCACCGGCTCGCCGTCGATCATCAGGATGCGCTTGTCGCCATCGACGATGGCCGGCAGGTAGCCCTGGATCATGATCTGCTGCTTGCCGTGCAGGGTCAGGGTTTCCAGGATCACGGAGAGGTTCGGGTGGCCGGCGGTGTGGCGGAAGATCGAAGAACCGCCCATGCCGTCCAGGGGCTTGAGGATCACGTCGCCATGATGATCGGCAAACTCGCGCAGGACATCCGGGCGGCGGCTGACGATGGTCGGTGGGGTGCATTGCGGGAACAGCGTGGCGAACAGCTTCTCGTTGCAGTCGCGCAGGCTCTGGGGTTTGTTGACCACCAGCACGCCAGCGGTTTCGGCCTGTTCCAGCAGGTAGGTGGAATACACGAATTCCATATCGAAGGGCGGATCCTTGCGCATCAGGATCACGTCCAGGTCGCTCAGCAGCGCATCGTTCTCGTCGCCCAGTTCAAACCATTTTTCCGGGTTGGCGAAGACTTTCAACGGTTTCATGCGCGCCCGGGCCTGGCCTTCGGCCTGGTAGAGGTCGCGCTGTTCCATGTAGAACAATTCCCAGCCGCGCTTTTGAGCGGCCAGCAGCATGGCCAGCGAGCTATCCTTTTTGTAGGAAATGCTGGCAATAGGGTCCATGACAATGCCGACGCGTACGCTCATGGCTTGGTTCCTCGAAATCTGATGGGGCACAAATGGCGTGAAAAAGTGGCGTCAGAGTGGCGCCCGGCGGATTCGCGGTCAAGGAAAAACCACCGTGCCGTCCGGCCGATAGCCCGGCGCTGGAGACTGTGCTAAAAAGGCTGCCATGTGGCGCGCGGGCCTTGAACATCAAGGGCTTGCGCCGTCGGTCGCATTTACGCGTTTAAAACCGGTTCGCAGTGGCAATGGCAGAGCATCCTACGCAGCAGCAACCCAGCGTCTTGAAGGTCATGGTCATCGACGATTCGAAGACCATTCGCCGTACCGCCGAAACCTTGCTGCGCAATGTGGGTTGCGAGGTGATCACGGCGGTCGATGGCTTCGATGCCCTGGCCAAGATCACCGACCATCACCCGGGCATCATCTTTGTCGACATCATGATGCCGCGTCTGGACGGCTACCAGACCTGCGCCCTGATCAAGAACAACAGCGCCTTCAAGGCCACGCCAGTGATACTGCTGTCGTCCCGGGACGGGCTGTTCGACAAGGCCAAGGGACGTATCGTCGGTTCCGATCAGTTTTTGACCAAGCCTTTCAGCAAGGAAGAACTGCTGGGCGCGATACAAGCTCATGTCCCGGGCTTTGCCGCCGTCCAGCCGCACCAGGCACATTAAATGACGCCCGGCCGCAGGGCCTGGGGTCGACAAGAATGGGGAACACCATGGCACGAATTCTGATCGTCGATGATTCGCCGACTGAAATGTACAAGCTGACCGGCATGTTGGAAAAACACGGTCACCAGGTTCTCAAGGCCGAGAACGGCGCCGACGGCGTGGCCCTGGCCCGCCAGGAAAAGCCCGACGCGGTGCTGATGGACATCGTCATGCCCGGCCTCAACGGGTTCCAGGCCACACGCCAACTGACCAAGGATCTGGAGACCGGCCACATCCCGGTCATCATCATCACCACCAAGGACCAGGAAACCGACAAGGTCTGGGGCAAGCGTCAAGGCGCCAAGGACTACCTGACCAAGCCGGTCGACGAAGAAACCCTGATCAAGACCCTGAACAACGTCCTGGCGGGTTGACGGCGCGGCCATGAGCCCATCCCTGACTGCGTTCGAGCTGCTGCTGCAGATCGATCGACGCTGCCGGTCGCTGGCGGCGGACCTGCCGTCCCAACCGACCCACCGGCACGCCTGGAGCGGTATCGGCTTTCGCCTGGGCGAACGCTGGTTCGTGGCGCCCATGGATGAGGTCAGCGAAGTGTTGCACGAGCCGCGCCATACGCATCTGCCCGGGGTCAAGCCGTGGGTTCGTGGCGTGGCCAACCTGCGGGGCCGACTGTTGCCGCTGATGGACCTGTGCGGTTTTTTCGGTCATGAACTGTCGACGGCGCGCAAGCAGCGGCGGGTGCTGGTGGTGGATCATGGCGAAGTGTTCGCCGGGTTGCTGGTGGATGAAGTCCTCGGGTTGCAGCATTTCACCCAGGACAGCCTGGAGCCGATGCAGGCGGGCGAGCGCGACTGCCCGGAAGCCGCTTTCGTCAAGGGCCGGTTTCGTGGCGAGCGGCAGTGGCAGGTGTTCAGCCCTTTTGCGCTGACGCAGTCGACGGGATTCATGGATGTGGCAAGTTGACTGTGGGAGCGAGCGTGCTCGCTCCCTCAGGGGTAACAGCGGTGGGTCAGGGTCTTGGGCAGTACAGGCGAAAATCGATGATCAAAGCAAACACAGGCAAGCCACTGGAAGCGTCGCGCAGTCGTTCGCAGATCATCGTGCTGTTCGTCGCGCTGATTGTCTTCATCATGTTGTTGTTCGCCAATTTCGCGTACCTCAACACCCAGTCCACCTACGATAAACAGTACATCGGTCATGCCGGTGAGTTGCGGGTGCTGTCCCAGCGCATTGCCAAGAACGCCACCGAGGCTGCCGCCGGCAAGGCTGCGGCGTTCAAATTGCTGAGCGATGCACGCAACGATTTTGCCCAGCGCTGGGGCTACCTCAAGCAGGGCGACCCGGTGACCGGCCTGCCGCCGGCGCCTTCGACCCTGCGGCCGCAGCTGCGCGCCGTGCAACTGGACTGGGAGCGCCTGCTCAAGAACACCGACGCCATCCTGTCCAGCGAGCAGACCGTGCTGTCGCTGCATCAGGTGGCGGCGACACTGGCCGAAACCGTGCCGCAGTTGCAGGTCGAATACGAAAAAGTCGTCGAGATCCTGCTGCAGCGGGGGGCGCCTGCGGCCCAGGTGGCCATGGCCCAGCGCCAGTCGTTGTTGGCCGAGCGCATACTGGGTGCGGTGAACACCGTGCTGGCGGGGGATGAGAACGCCAGCCAGGCCGCCGATACCTTTGGCCGCGATGCCGCGCGTTTCGGCCAGGTGCTCAACGGCATGTTGCAGGGCGATCCGGCGTTGAAGATCTCCCAGGTCCAGGATCGCGATGCCCGGGCACGCCTGAGCGAAATCAGTGAGCTGTTCGAGTTCGTCTCGGGCTCGGTGGACGAAATCCTCGAAACCTCGCCGGAACTGTTCAAGGTCCGCGAATCGGCCGGCAACATCTTCAACCTGTCGCAGACCCTGCTGGACGAAGCCTCGCACCTGACCACGGCACTGGAGAACCTGGCCGGTGGCCGTTCCGTCCACGCCATTGGCGGTTACGTGCTGGGGCTGCTGGCGCTGATGTCGATCATTCTGATCGGTCTGGTAATGGTGCGTGAAACCAACCGCCAACTGCACGAAACCGCGGAGAAGAACGAGCGCAACCAAAACGCGATCATGCGTCTGCTGGACGAAATCGCCGATCTGGCCGACGGCGACCTGACCGTCACCGCTTCGGTCACCGAGGACTTCACCGGCACCATCGCCGACTCGATCAATTATTCGGTGGATCAGTTGCGCGACCTGGTCGCCACCATCAACCTCACTGCCGGCCAGGTCGCCGCTGCGGTGCAGGAAACCCAGGCCACCGCCATGCACCTGGCCCAGGCATCGGAGCATCAGGCCCAGCAGATCAGCGAAGCTTCGACTTCAATCAATGAAATGGCCCAGTCCATCGACCAGGTATCGGCCAACGCCGCCGAGTCGTCGGCGGTGGCCGAGCGTTCCGTGGAAATTGCCAACAAGGGCAACGAGGTGGTGCACAACACCATTCATGGCATGGACAACATTCGCGAGCAGATCCAGGACACCGCCAAGCGCATCAAGCGCCTGGGCGAGTCATCCCAGGAAATCGGCGACATCGTCAGCCTGATCGACGACATTGCCGACCAGACCAACATATTGGCCCTCAACGCTGCGATCCAGGCGTCCATGGCCGGGGATGCCGGGCGCGGCTTCGCGGTGGTGGCCGACGAAGTGCAGCGACTGGCGGAGCGCTCTTCGGCCGCGACCCGGCAGATCGAAACGTTGGTGCGGGCGATCCAGGCCGACACCAACGAAGCGGTGATCTCCATGGAGCAGACCACCAGCGAAGTGGTGCGCGGCGCCCGGCTGGCCCAGGATGCCGGCGTGGCCCTGGAAGAGATCGAGGGCGTGTCGAAGACCCTGGCGGCGCTGATCCAGAGCATTTCCAACGCGGCGCAGCAGCAGACCACTTCGGCGGGGCAGATTTCCCTGACGATGAACGTGATCCAGCAGATCACCACGCAGACCTCGTCCGGCTCTACCGCCACCGCCGAGAGCATCGGCAACCTGGCGAAAATGGCCAGCCAGTTGCGTCGGTCGGTGTCGGGTTTTACCTTGCCGGCGGGGCCTGCTGTTGATGAAGACAAGGCTTGAACAGCCGGATTTGCCTGGCGATGAGGATTATTTGTGGCGAGGGGATAAATCCCCTCGCCACAGGGTTACCCAACCCCTTGGCATATGACTGTTGATTGGAGTGGTTATGGGTGATCGGCACGACTACGTAGCCCTGGAATGGGTCAAGGGCGAGATTGCCGAAACGCTGAAGCAGGCCCATCTGGCCCTCAACCGGCTGGTGGATGACCCGCAGGCGGTGGATGCCCTTGAACAATGCCTGGCCTGCATTCACCAGGTGCATGGTGGCTTGCAGATGGTCGAGTTCTATGGCGCGGCGTTGTTGGCCGAAGAAATGGAGCACCTGTGCGTCGCCCTGCAGAACAACCGTATTGCCCACCGCGACGAAGCCATCAGTCTGTTGAGCCAGGCCTCGGGACAACTGCCGATGTACCTGGATCGCATCCAGGGGGCCCGCCGCGACCTGCCACTCGTGGTCTTGCCGCTGATCAACGACCTGCGCAGTGCCCGAGGCGAAAGCCTGTTATCGGAAACCAGCCTGTTCAGCCCGGAGTTGCCCGATATCGCGCCCCTCGGCGATGCGGCTCTGAAGCGGCTCGAGCCGGCGGACCTGCCCGGCACCTTGCGCAAATTGCGTCAGACCTTGCAAGTGGCTCTGGTGGGCCTGTTGCGCGAGCAGGATGACGCCACCCATCTCGGTTACCTGGCCAAGGTCTTCCATCGTCTGGAAGGACTGTGCGCCGGGGCGCCGCTCAATGCCCTGTGGCAGGTGGCGTCGGCGCTGGTAGAAGGCATGCGTGACGGGCGCATCGCCAACAGCCCGGCCTTGCGCAGTCTGTTCAAGGAAGCCGACAAGGAACTCAAGCGCCTGCTCGACCAGGGCATGCCCGGCATCAATCAACCGGCACCGCCGCACCTGCTCAAGAGCTTGTTGTTCTATATTGCCAAGGCCGAACATCCCAGCGGGCAGATGCAGATCATGAAAGAACGCTACTCACTGGACGACGCGCTGCCTGACAGCGCCATGCTCGACGAAGAACGTGCGCGCCTGGCCGGGCCCGACCGCGATGCCATGCGCTCGGTGCTCACCGCACTCTGCGAGGAGCTGGTGCGGGTCAAGGAGCGGCTGGACCTGTTCGTGCGCAGCGACCGCCAGCACGCCTCGGAGCTGGACAGCCTGCTGGCGCCCCTGCGGCAGATTGCAGATACCCTGGCGGTGCTCGGTTTCGGCCAGCCGCGCAAGGTCATCATCGATCAACTGGCGGTGGTGCTGAGCCTCTCCCAAGGCCAGCGCGAGCCCGACGACGCTACCCTCATGGACGTTGCCGGTGCCTTGCTCTATGTCGAGGCCAACCTCGCCGGCATGGTCGGCACCGTCGAGCCTGAAAGTCGCGAGGACAGCCAACTGCCCACCACCGACCTGACCCAGATCCACCAGATCGTCATCAAAGAGGCCCACACCTGTCTCCAACAGGCCAAGGACATGATCGTCGACTACATCGACGCCGACTGGAACAGCGAGCAATTACAGACCCTGCCGACCCTGTTGACCCAGGTCCGCGGTGCATTGGCGATGATCCCCCTGACTCGCGCTGCCGGCCTGGTGGAGGCTTGCAACGGATTCATCCGTGACCACTTGCTGCTGGGCCAGGCCCGACCGGATTGGGAAGAGCTCGACCACCTGGCCGACGTGATCACCGGCCTTGAATACTACCTGGAGCGCTTGAGCGAAGACCCGGAAACACCGGACGAGCCGCTGTTGGATGGGGTCGAGGGGAGCCTGGCCGCGCTCGGCTATCTTCCGGACGAAGCCCGGGTGCCGTTGCTCGATGACGTGCTGAGTCCCAACGAAGCCCAGGTCATGCAGGACTTGCAGGAACTGAATGATCCACAGACCGTGCAGTCCCTTGCCGACATGCTGGCCAGCCCGGTCTCGGCGGTCAATCCGCCAGCCAGGAACACGCCGGGCAGTCTGCTGCCGCCTCCGGTGGATGAGCATCCGGTGGACGAAGAGTTGCGCGAGGTCTTCCTCGAAGAAACCGGCGAAGTGCTGGAGGTGCTGCACGAGTACCTGCCGCGCTGGGCCGCTCAACCCGCTGACCAGGTCGCCCTGGTCGAAGTACGCCGGGCCTTCCACACGCTCAAGGGCAGCGGCCGCATGGTCCGGGCGCTGGTGCTGGGTGAACTGGCCTGGGCGGTGGAGAACCTGCTCAACCGGGTGCTGGAGCGCAGTGTCGAGCCGAGTGCTACGGTCCTGCAACTGGTGGACGACACGGTTCGGCTGCTGCCCGCGCTGGTCGCTGATTTTGCCGCCCATCTCCAGCGTCAGCGTGACGATGTCGACCGCTTGGCCGCACGCGCGCACGCCCTGGCCAAGGGCAGCGATGAGCTCGATGAAGACCAGGGGGACGTGGCTGCCCTCGACCCGCTGCTGTTGAAGATCTTCGACAAGGAAGCCCAGGGGCATCTCGCCGGCCTCAACCGTTTTCTCGACCAGGCCGCCGAACACCTGCCCTTGCAGGCCAGCGATGAATTGCAGCGCGCCCTGCACACCCTCAAGGGCAGCGCATCGATGGCCGGCGTGTTGCCAATTGCCGAGCTGGCCGGGGCGATGGACCGACTTGCCCGAGAATACAGGGTGCACCTGATTGCCCTCGACCTGGATGAAGTCGAGTGCCTGCTGGAGGCCGAAGGCCTGCTGCGCCTGGGGCTGCGCCAGCTGCACAGCGATCCGCTGGCGCCCATCCCCGGGGCTGCGGACCTGATCCAACGTACCCAGGCCCTGTTGGCCGAGCGCTTGCAGGCGGTCAGCGGTACCTCGGACAATGGCGCGCGGAACAAGCGCGACCCGCAACTGATCAACGATTTTCTCGCCCAGGGCATGGATATCCTGCTGGACGCCGAAAACCTGCTGCAACGCTGGCAGCAGCACCCCGGCCAGGGCCAGGAATTAAGCGCGTTGCTGGATGAGTTGACGACCCTCGGCGAAGGGGCGCACCTGGCCGATCTGCAGCCAGTGGATGAGCTCTGCGAAGCCTTGCTCGATCTCTATGGCGCCGTGGAAGAAAGCAGCCTGGCGGTCAGCGACGAATTTTTCCAGCAGGCGCAACAAGCCCACGAAGCGCTGATCGACATGCTCGATGAGTTGGCGGCCGGTCAGCACGTGCATCCACGGCCCGAGCGGGTAAAGGCCCTGCACGCGTTGCTCGAGGGCGGTCTCGACCCGTCGGCCACCGGCCTGATCCGCAGCGATGGCAGCCGTACCTTGAGCATCCGCGAGCTGGGTCATGCAACCGCCGAACTCGAACGCGACGTACCCGCTGACACGTCGATGGGCGACGACATCACCTCGATCTTCCTCGAAGAGGCCCAGGACATCCTGGAGAGCGCGGCCCAGGCCCTGCACCGCTGGCTGGCGGACCCGGACAACAGCGCGCCGCTGTCCTCGTTGCAACGGGACCTGCACACCCTCAAGGGCGGCGCACGGATGGCCGATATCCGGCCGATCAGCGATCTGGCCCAGGAATTGGAAAATCTCTACGAAGGCCTGGTGGATCGCCGCTACAGCCACAGCGATGAGCTGGCTCACCTGCTCAACAGCAGCCACGAGCGCCTCGACCTGTTGCTCGGACAATTGCAGCAGGGCCAGACCTTGGGCGATCCGGTTTCGTTGATCGACGCCATCCGCCGGTTCCGTCAGGACAAGCCGAACGCCATCGAAGGCGCCGGGTCGATCCCGGGCGATGCCGCTGGCCATGATCCCGAGCTGCTGGAAATCTTCCTGGAAGAAGGTTTCGACATCCTCGACAGCTCCGGCGCGGCTTTGCTGCGTTGGCAGGCTGAACCGTCGAATCGCCAGGCGGTGGAAACCCTGCTGCGGGACCTGCACACCCTCAAGGGCGGTGCGCGGATGGTGGAGATCGGGCCCATAGGTGACCTGGCCCATGAGCTGGAAAACCTCTACGAAGGTTTGTCCGCAGGCCTGTTGCAACCGACGCCGGCGCTGTTCGACCTGCTGCAGAGCAGTCATGACCGCCTGGCCCACATGCTCGATGCCGTACGGGCCGGCCTGGCGTGCCCGCCGGCGGACCGGCTGATTGCGCAGATCCAGGCGGTCAACCACCCGCAGGACAGCACTACGCCGGCTCCGTCGCCCGCCGTGGCCCCGGTCATGCCCGCGGCGGCCACGACGCCCGTGGCCGTCAAGCCCGAGCCAGGTGCATCGGGCGACGGTGCGGACATGGTCAAGGTGTCCGCCGAACTGCTGGACGACCTGGTGAACCTGGCCGGGGAAACCTCGATCTTCCGTGGCCGAATCGAACAGCAAGTCAACGACGCACAGGTGGCCCTGAACGAGATGGAAACCACCATCGAGCGCATGCGCGACCAGTTGCGACGGCTGGACACCGAAACCCAGGGGCGGATCCTCAGTCGCCAGCAAGTGGAAGCCGAGCGCCTGGGCTACGAAGAATTCGACCCGCTGGAGATGGACCGGCATTCCCAATTACAGCAGTTGTCCAGGGCGCTGTTCGAGTCCGCCTCGGACTTGCTCGATCTCAAGGAAACCCTGGACCGCAGCAACCATGATGCCGAGACCCTGCTGCAGCAACAGCGGCGCATCAATACCCGGCTCCAGGAAGGCCTGATGCGCACGCGCATGGTGCCGTTCGAGCGCATGGTGCCGCGGCTCCAGCGCATCGTCCGGCAAGTGGCCCAGGAGCTGGGCAAGGATGTGGAGTTTGTCGTCGATAACGCCGAAGGCGAGATGGATCGCAACGTGCTGGAGCGCATGGCCGCGCCGTTGGAACACATGCTGCGCAATGCCGTCGATCATGGCCTGGAACCGGCCGACGTGCGCATTGCCGCAGGCAAACCGGCCCGTGGACGTATCAGCCTCGACCTGTCCCGGGAAGGTGGCGACATCGTCTTCGACATCCGCGACGACGGCGCCGGCGTGCCGCTGGACGCGGTGCGGCGCAAGGCGATCAAGCGCGGGTTGCTGGCACCGGACAGTGACATCAGCGACCGCGACGTGTTGCAGTTCATCCTGCAGCCGGGGTTCTCCACCGCCGAGAAAATCACCCAGATTTCCGGGCGCGGCGTCGGCATGGACGTGGTCCACGAAGAAGTGCGGCAACTGGGCGGCAGCATGGTCATCGACTCGACCCCGGGGCAGGGTGTGCATTTCCGCATCCGCCTGCCCTTTACCGTGTCGGTCAACCGGGCCTTGATGGTGCAATGTCACGAAGACCAGTACGCGATCCCCTTGAATACCATCGAAAGCATCGTGCGGGTGCTGCCCGCCGAGCTGGAGGCTTATTACCAGCTCGATCCACCGACCTACAGCTACGCCGGGCAGCGGTATGAGTTGTGCTACCTGGGCGAGCTGCTGAAAACCGCGCCCCGGCCGAAACTGCTGGGCCAGAGCCAGCCCTTGCCGCTGTTGCTGGTGCAGTGCAACGAACGGCATGTTGCGGTGCAGGTGGATGCCACCGTCGGAACCCGGGAGATCGTGGTCAAAAGCCTCGGCCCACAATTCTCGGCGGTGCAGGGCCTGTCTGGCGCAACCATCCTCGGTGACGGCCGGGTGGTGCTGATTCTCGACCTGTTGGCGCCGCTGCGCGCCATGCCCAGCCAGGTCCCACGTCGGCCGGTACTGACCGAAGGCGAGGGCGAGCATCAACGGCCGTTACTGGTGCTGGTGGTGGACGACTCGGTGACGGTCCGCAAGGTCACTAGCCGCCTGTTGGAGCGCCATGGCATGCACGTCCTGACCGCCAAGGACGGCGTGGATGCCATGGCGCTGCTGAGCGAACATACCCCGGACCTGATGCTGCTGGACATCGAAATGCCCCGCATGGACGGCTTCGAAGTGGCGACGCAAGTGCGCAACGACCCGCGCCTGGCGCACCTGCCGATCATCATGATCACCTCCCGCACCGGCCAGAAACACCGCGACCGGGCCATGGCCATCGGCGTCAACGACTACCTGGGCAAGCCCTATCAGGAGTCCGTGCTGCTCGAGAGCATCGCCCACTGGAGCAAGACCGATGCATGACCACCGTACCCGTTACCTGACCGGGCTGCTGTTACCCCTGGCCGACCGGCATCTGGTGCTGCCCAACGTGGCCGTGGCCGAGCTGATCGACTATCAGCGCGGCACCTTCGATATGGACACTCCGCCGTGGTTCCTGGGCTGGGTCAGCTGGCGTGAACGGCAGATCCCGTTGTTGAGCTTCGAGTCGGCCTGCGACCAGAAAACCGTGATCGGCGAGCGCGCCCGCATCGCCGTGCTCAATGCCCTGGGCGGTCGCGCGGAACTGAAATTCATCGCCCTGCTGGTGCAGGGCATTCCGCGCTCCTACAAGCTTGATAGCCAATTGAGCTACGTCGACGTGCCGCTGTGCGGGCTGGAGCAGGCGGCGGTGCAGGTGGGGGAGCATGTGGCGAAGGTGCCGGATTTACTGGCGTTGGAGGAGTTGGTAATCGCCGCCGGACTCATTAGCCCCTCCGCAAGGCCTTAAGACTTGATAAGTCCCATGGATCATCTCTCTCTCAGCGATGCATTGTTTACCGTAACCCAGCAACGGATCCTGAGTTTGTTGTTCGGGAAACCGGAACAGAGTTTCTACACCAATGAGATTGCTCGCAGGGCTCAAGTGGGCAAAGGCAGTCTGATGCGCGAGCTGGAGCGCTTGCAGAATTCGGGTGTTTTGACGATGACTCGTCAAGGTAACCAAACCCACTATCAAGCCAATACACGCTGCCCTATTTACGCTGAACTGCTGGGCATCGTTCGCAAGACCATCGGTCTGGCCGAGCCAATTCGCCAGGCATTGGAACCTTTTTCCAGACAGCTGAGATGGGCGTTCGTCTACGGCTCTATCGCCAAGGATCAGGCAAACGCATCCAGTGACATAGATCTCATGCTGATCGGCGATGGGCTGCACTACAGTGAGGTGATGGAGCGGCTTATGCCCCTGGAAGAGCAACTGGGCCGTCCTCTTAACCCTACGCTCTACACGCCTCAGGACTGGGCCGCAAAATTCGCAGCTGGCAACAGCTTCGTGACGCGAGTAGCGCAACAGGACAAGATCAGCTTGCTGGGTGAAGACCCTTTGGTGCTCTGACGCTCACGGCACTGCGCTTGAGCGGTTATCGTTCGGACAAGCGTTATCTGGTTTTTCAATGCCTGATTCACACGGCAGATGCCAGCAAGCTTCAGGTCCGCATATTTGCGCTTTGCCATGAGCGGCGCAATCTTGCCGAATACGAAGGCTATATGGATGAAGATCATGGGCTTCTCGCTCAACTGATTTGAGAATGCTGTGGAACTTCTGGAGCGGGTCCGGCGACTGATGGACATCTGCTGATCCTGACGCAAGCCGCAGAATCTGAGTCCACCACAACCCTGTGGGAGCGAGCCTGCTCGCGATAGCGGAGGCCCATTCAGAGCATATGCAGACTGACCCACCGCCATCGCGAGCAGGCTCGCTCCCACAAGGGATTGACGGTGGACGTTACTTTTGTGAACACCACAGAACTTGTGGGAGCCGGGCTTGCCCGCGAAGGCGGTTGTCCATTCTGCACCGATGCAGGCTGAACCGCCGCTTTCGCGAGCAAGCCCGCTCCCACAGAGCTCGCGCCATGCGGAATACAGATTCCTTTCAACCATTACTCCAAGCGTAACGATCCGCCGTCCAGCTTGATTGATGTCCTCTCCTCATCACTCCTAAGGTAACCCCCACGACAGCGAACCCGTGGAGTGGTCATGACAACAACAATATCCCCCGACTCGCGCTGGACGCGGCGGCGCGGCGAAAAGCAGCGGCGTCTCGAACAGGTGAAGGGCATGGTCGATGGCGTGGTATTGCCCACCGACCGGATCGTCGAGGCATTGCAGGTCTTGATAGAGCCCGGCGACCGAGTGGTGCTGGAAGGCAACAACCAGAAGCAGGCGGATTTCCTCTCGCGTTCCCTGGCCAAGGCCGATCCTTCGAAGCTGCACGATCTGCACATGATCATGCCCAGCGTCGGCCGCTCCGAGCACCTGGACCTGTTCGAACGCGGTATTGCCCGTAAACTCGATTTCTCCTTCGCCGGCACCCAGAGCCTGCGCATCAGCCAGTTGCTGGAAGATGGCCTGCTGGAAGTCGGCGCGATCCACACCTACATCGAACTCTACGCCCGGCTGGTGGTGGACCTGATTCCCAACGTGGTGCTCTCGGCCGGTTTCATGGCCGACCGCGCCGGCAACATCTACACCGGCCCCAGCACCGAAGACACGCCGGCGCTGATCGAGCCGGCGGCTTTCAGCGACGGGATTGTCATTGTCCAGGTCAACCAGTTGGTGGATGACGTCAGCGACCTGCCACGCGTGGACATTCCAGCGTCCTGGGTGGACTTCGTGGTGGTGGCCGACAAGCCGTTCTACATCGAACCGCTGTTCACCCGCGACCCGCGTCACATCAAGCCTGTACACGTGTTGATGGCGATGATGGCGATCCGTGGGATCTACGAGAAACACAACGTCCAGTCCCTCAACCACGGCATCGGCTTCAACACCGCCGCCATCGAGCTGATCCTGCCAACCTACGGCGAATCCCTCGGCCTGAAGGGCAAGATCTGCCGTAACTGGACCCTCAATCCTCATCCGACGCTGATTCCGGCCATTGAAAGCGGCTGGGTCGACAGCGTGCATTGCTTCGGCACCGAACTGGGCATGGAGCATTACATCGCCGCCCGGCCAGACGTGTTTTTTACTGGCCACGATGGCTCGCTGCGCTCCAACCGCATGGTCTGCCAACTGGCCGGGCAGTACGCGGTGGACCTGTTCATCGGCGCCACCCTGCAAGTGGACGGTGACGGCCATTCTTCCACCGTGACCCGCGGCCGCTTGGCCGGATTCGGCGGTGCGCCGAACATGGGCCACGACCCGCGCGGTCGCCGGCATGGCACGCCGGCCTGGCTCGACATGCGCCATGGCGATGGCGAGGCGCCGTTGCTCGAACGCGGCAAGAAGCTGGTAGTGCAAATGGTCGAGACGTTCCAGGAGGGCGGCAAACCGACCTTCGTCGAGACCCTCGATGCGGTGGACGTGGCGAAGAAAGCCGGCATGCCCCTGGCGCCAATCATGATCTACGGCGACGACGTCACCCACCTGCTGACCGAAGAGGGCATCGCCTACCTGTACAAGGCTCGTTCCCTGGAAGAACGCCAGGCGATGATCGCCGCCGTGGCCGGGGTCACCGCCATCGGTTTGCGCCATGATCCGAAAGACACCGCGCGCATGCGCCGCGAAGGGTTGATCGCCTTGCCCGAAGACCTCGGCATCCGTCGCACCGACGCCACCCGCGAGTTGCTCGCGGCCAAGAGCGTGGCCGATCTGGTGGAATGGTCCGGTGGCCTCTACAACCCCCCCGCCAAGTTCAGGAGCTGGTAAATGCACGCCTTCAACCTGCAACCGAAAAAACTGTCCTTGGCCGAACGTCTGGCGGACATGGCGGTGGATGCGCTGATCGACGAAGCCGACCTGTCACCTAAACCGGCCTTGGTGGACCGTCGCGGCAATGGCGCCCACACCGACCTGCACCTGGGCCTGATGCATGCGTCGGCGCTGTCGCTGTGGCCGGCGTTCAAGGAAATGGCCGAGGCCGCCCTTGAGTGCGGCGAAATCGGCCTGCCATTGCGTGAAGCCCTTGGGCGGATAGGCCGAGAGGGGGAAGCGGCGATGCTTGCCACCACGGGCGGCGTGAACACCCACCGTGGCGCGATCTGGGCCTTGGGCTTGCTCGTGGCGGCAGCGGCGCTGGAACCTGAATCCAGTGTCGCCAGCGCCGTTACTTTGCGTGCCGCCTGCCTGGCCTTGCTCAACGACCGTTATGCGCCTCAACCCTTGAGCCACGGCGCCCAGGTCACCCAGCGCTACGGCGTGCGCGGTGCCCGGGAAGAAGCGCAACTGGCGTTTCCGGCGGTGACCGGTCTGGGCCTGCCGCAACTCAAGCGCAGCCGCGCGGCGGGGGCGGGCGAACAGAACGCCCGGCTCGATGCCTTGCTGGCGATCATGACCACCCTGGCCGACACCTGCGTGCTCTACCGCGCTGGCAAGCCGGGTTTGCAGGCCATGCAACAGGGCGCCAGAGCGGTGCTCGATGCCGGTGGCAGTGCCAGCCTGGGTGGTCGTCGTCAATTGCACGCGCTGGACCAACAACTGATTGCCTTGAATGCCTCGCCCGGCGGCGCTGCCGACCTGCTCGCCGCCTGTCTGTTCCTCGATCGTATCGAGCGCGGCGACGGTCTCTTCCCTGGAGTGTGCTGATGGAAACCTTATCTTTTGAATTCCCCGCCGGGCAGCCGCCACGAGGCCGGGCGCTGGTGGGCTGTGTCGGCTCGGGCGACCTGGAAGTGCTGATCGAACCAGGGCTGGCAGGCAAGTTGACCATCCAGGTGCAGACCTCGGTCAATGGCAGCGAGCAACGCTGGCAACATCTGTTTGCCCGTATGTTCGACGGCCAGACGCCACCGGCCCTGTCCATCGACATCCATGATTTCGGTGCCACCCCTGGCGTGGTGCGCTTGCGACTGGAGCAAGGTTTCGAGGAGATCGGCCATGACTGACAGCGCAGCGTTGCTCAATAAGCACAGCTTCGTCGAACTCGGCGCCCGGCAGCGGGCCAAGGCCTTGCTCGATGACGGCACGTTCCGTGAACTGCTCGACCCGTTCCAGCGGGTCATGTCGCCGTGGCTGTTGCGTCAGGGCGTGGTGCCGCAAAGCGACGACGGCGTGGTGATCGCCAAAGGCTCGCTCGATGGCCTGCCCGTGGTGATCGCCGCCATTGAAGGTGCGTTCCAGGGCGGCAGCCTCGGCGAAGTCGGCGGGGCGAAGATTGCCGGTGCGTTGGAACTGGCCGCCGAAGACAACCGCAAAGGCATTCCGACCCGCGCCGTGCTGCTGCTGGAAACCGGTGGCGTGCGGTTGCAGGAGGCCAACCTGGGGCTTGCGGCGATTGCCGAGATTCATTCAGCGATTGTCGATTTGCGTCAGTACCAGCCGGTGGTGGGCGTGGTGGCCGGCAGCGTCGGTTGCTTTGGCGGCATGTCCATCGCCGCCGGGCTGTGCAGCTATCTGCTGGTGACCCGGGAAGCGCGGCTGGGCCTGAACGGTCCGCAAGTGATCGAACAGGAAGCCGGCCTCGACGAATACGACTCCCGTGACCGGCCGTTCATCTGGAGCCTGACGGGCGGCGAGCAGCGTTTCGCCACGGGGCTGGTGGATCGTTATGCGGCCGACGATGTGACGCAGATCCGCCAGCAGGTCAGCCAATTGCTGCACTTGAGCGTACCCGTGCAACACCGCAGTGGCCAGGCCGAACTGTTCCTGCGGCGCTTGGCGCGCTTGGACACTGGTGTGCAAATCGAACCGGCAGCGGTTCGTCAGTTGTATCAGGGAGAACGCCCATGAGTGCGTATTCATTGAGAGGTTTGCGCTGGTTCGAAGCCTTGAGTGGCGATGCCAGCGCGGTACAAGGTTTGCCTGCTTCGTTGAAAGTCGCCGATGTCCGCCTGGGCGAGCAAACCGTACGCCTGCTGGCGGTGGTGGCCGATCCCGACAACCGTTTCCCACGGGCGCGCAACGGCGAAGTCGGCTTGCTGGAAGGCTGGGGCTTGGCCAAGGCGGTGGATGACGCCATTGCCGCCGACCGCGATGCGCCTGCCAAGCGCCCACTGATCGCCATTGTCGACGTACCGAGCCAGGCCTATGGCCGACGCGAAGAAGCCCTGGGCATTCATCAGGCCTTGGCCGGCGCGGCGGACAGCTATGCCCGTGCGCGACTGGCCGGGCACCCGGTGATTGGCTTGCTGGTGGGCAAGGCGATGTCGGGGGCGTTCCTGGCCCACGGCTACCAGGCCAACCGGCTGATCGCCCTGCGCGATCCGGGCGTGATGGTCCACGCCATGGGCAAGGCCTCGGCGGCGCGGGTGACCTTGCGCAGTGTCGAAGAGCTTGAAACCTTGGCCGCCAGCGTGCCGCCGATGGCCTATGACATCGACAGTTTTGCCAGCCTGGGCCTGCTGTGGGAAACGTTGTCGGTGGAGCAGATCGAACAACCGACGGCGGCTGATCTGGCGCGGGTGACCGATTGTCTGCAACAGGCGATCAGTGATGTTGCCACTGCGCCTCGCGACTTACGCAGCCGCCTCGGTGCGGCCCATCGGGCCGCCTCCAGCACGGTTCGCCAATTGTTGAGCGCGCAGTGGTGAACAACCTCATGGCCCACGACCTGCTCTGGGGGCTGACCCCGGAGCGGTTGCCTGCGGATGCGCCGGCCTGGGCCGTTGAAGCCTTGAGTCTCGGGCAACCGGTGGTGGTGCGAAGGGCGATGTGCGCTGCGGGATACGTTGCGGTGGGCGTGCGCGGGCAATCGCGGGAACAACGTTACGCCACGTCGATACCGGTGGTGGCGATCAAACGCCGGGTGCGCCCCGAAGACCTATGTCACGTCGAATCCCGTCGCGACCTGCCGGCCTTGCACGCGCTGTCCCGGCTGCGTCCGTTGCTCGACGCCAGCGGTTGGACCTGGGGCATCAGTGGCAGCACCGGGTTCGAACTGGCCAGCGGTATCGAGGTGCTGCATGAGCGCAGCGACCTGGACCTGATCCTGCGCACGCCGCAACCGCTGGATCGCCTTCAGGCCAGGGAGTTGCTGGCGCAGTTGGACGGCTCGGCATGCGCCGTGGATATGCAATTGCAAACCCCCTGCGGCGGCGTCGCCTTGCGCGAGTGGGCGGGAGCGTCGCCTCGGGTCTTGCTCAAGGATAATGTTCAGGCCCGGCTGGTGAGCGATCCTTGGCAGCCTTCAATGGAGCAGGTCGCGTGAGCAGTCTCTTCGTCTTTCCCGGCCAGGGTGCGCAGCGCGTGGGCATGCTCCATGGGCTGGCGCCGCTGATTCTGGAAGAGGCGGGGGATGTGCTCGGTGAAGACGTCTTGCGACTGGACAGCGCCGGGGCGTTGCAATCGACCCGCGCCGTGCAGCTGTGCCTGCTGATCGCCGGCGTGGCGGCGGCCCGCCGATTACTTGAACAAGCCCCCGCGCCGGATTATGTGGCAGGGTTGTCCATCGGTGCGTATCCGGCGGCGGTCGTTGCCGGGGCGCTGGGCTTCGAGGATGCGCTGCGGCTGGTCAGCCTGCGCGGCGAACTGATGCAGCAGGCCTATCCACAAGGTTACGGCATGACCGCGATCATCGGCCTGGACCTCGCCGTAGTGGAAGGGTTGCTGGCCCAGGTGCACAGCGATGCAACGCCGGTCTACCTGGCCAATATCAACGCCGATAACCAAGTGGTCATCGCCGGCAGCGACGAAGCCATGGGCCTCGTCGCTGAACGGGCCCGTCGACAAGGCGCTGGTAAAGCCTGTCGGCTGGCGGTGAGCGTGCCCTCCCATTGCCCGCTGCTGGAGGTTCCGGCACGGACATTGGCCCAGGCGTTTGCCGAGGTGCCGTTGAAAGTACCCTCTCTGGGCTATCTCAGCGGCAGCCGTGCCCGACCGGTGATCGGCGCTGAGGCGCTGCGTGACGACCTGGCATTCAACATGTGCCGCCTCGTCGACTGGCGCGGCACCGTGCAAAGCGCCTACGAGCGTGGCGTGCGGCTACAGATCGAACTGCCACCCGGCGCGGTACTCACCGGGCTGGCGCGCCGGGTGTTCGAGCAGGGTACCGTCATTGCCTTCGACGGTGCCCGGCTCGATACCTTGCAGGCGCTGTTGCGTGAGGAGGGAAGCCGCCAACCCTAGACACCGACTCAAGCTGACGAAGCACAAAAACAAAAACTTCGACGATGCACTTTGAGGACTACGACAATGATTATTTACGGTGTGGCGTTTCTGGCCTTTTGTACCCTGGCGGGTATTTTCATCGGTGAGCTGCTGGGCAAATTGATTGGCGTGCCGGCCAATGTCGGTGGTGTCGGCATTGCGATGCTGCTGTTGATCGGTCTGGGCAGCTATCTGAGCAAGCGCGGCCTGTTCAAGGGCAAGTCCGAGGCCGGTGTGGAGTTTTGGAGCGCAGTCTACATTCCCATCGTGGTCGCGATGGCGGCGCAGCAAAACGTCTACGGCGCGCTCAAGGGCGGGCCGATGGCGATCCTGGCCGGAACCCTGGCAGTGGTGATCGCCTTTGCGTTGGTGCCGGTGCTGGTGCGCATTGGCAACAAGGATTCCCATGCCGATGTTTCCGTTAAGACGGTCGGGTGATTGCCATGTACGAATCCATGATGAAAGTCATCACCGGCTACGGCCTGATCAGCGGTTTCGCCATTGTCGGCATCACCATGTGGGTGTCCTATTGGATCAGTAGTACGTTCACCAAAGGCCGGTTGCATGGCTCGGCCATCGCCATTCTGCTTGGGCTGGTGCTCTCCTACATCGGCGGGGCAATGACTGGCGGACAGAAGGGTGTGGTGGACATTCCGCTGCTGTCTGGGATTGGGCTGCTGGGTGGTGCCATGTTGCGGGACTTCGCCATCGTCGCCACGGCGTTCGGCGTGAGCGTCGAAGAACTCAAACGCGCCGGTTTCGTTGGCGTGCTGGCGTTGTTCGTCGGTGTAGGTACGTCATTCATTGCCGGTGTCGGCGTGGCGATGGCCTTCGGTTATACCGACTCGGTGAGCTTGACCACTATCGGCGCGGGAGCGGTGACCTATATCGTCGGGCCGGTGACCGGAGCGGCTATCGGTGCCAGTTCCGAAGTGATGGCGTTGTCCATTGCCGCCGGTTTGATCAAGGCGATCCTGGTGATGGTGGCGACGCCGTTCGTAGCGCCGATGATCGGTCTGAATAATCCCCGTAGCGCAGTGATCTTCGGTGGCCTGATGGGCACCTCCAGCGGCGTGGCCGGTGGCCTGGCGGCGACGGATCCTAAGCTGGTGCCATACGGTTGCCTGACGGCGGCGTTCTATACGGCGCTTGGGTGCCTGCTGGGGCCTTCATTACTGTTCCTGATCATGCGGGGATTGATGGGGTAGGGCTTTGGACTTTCGCTGAGCGGGTTGCCCTCATCGCGAGCAAGCTCGCCCCCACATTGGATCGGTGTTCACATATCCCTTGTGGGGGCGAGCTTGCTCGCGATGGGGGGCGGCGCGATTTCAGGCCTGGCGATTGGCATACATCCGGCATTCGGCAAGCAACGCCAGCAGGTTCGGATCCCGTTCCTTGGCCTTGAGGAATACCACGCCGATGTGCTGCTGCAACCGGTACTTTTCCTGCAACGGGATCAGTTTCACCCGGTTTTCATACACCGCCGCAATCCGGCCCGGCAGCAAGGCATAGCCCACCCCGGAGCTGACCATGCTCAGCAGGGTGAAGATGTCGTTGACCTGCATCGCCACCTTCGGCTCGAACCCCGCCTGCTTGAACACCCGAACCCCGTCCTGATGCGTGGCAAACCCCTGGGTCAGGGTGATGAATGTCTCGTCGCGCACCTCGGCCAGGTCGACTTCGCTGCGCTGGGCAAAGGGTGAGTCGGCTGGTGTGGCGAGGAAGATGTCATCGGAAAACAGCGCGAGCTGCTCGCAGTCCGGGTCGTTGACGCTGTCGTCCAGGGACACCAGGATGGCATCGACTTCCATGTTCTTGAGCTTGTACAACAGGTCGATGTTCGAGCCCATGATCAGGTCGATGTTGAGTTCGCTGCGACGGATCTTCAGGCCCATGATCAACTGCGGCACGGTCTTGACCGTCAGCGAGTACAGCGATCCCAGCTTGAAGCGTTCGGCGGAGAACCCGGCGGCTTCGCGGGTCAGGCGTACGCTTTCGACCACGTCCTGGATCAGTTTCTGCGCGCGTTCTTCCAGCACATAGGCGCTTTCCAGCGGTGTGAGGTTGCGGCCTTCGTGCTTGAACAGCGGGCAGCGCAGGGCGCTTTCCAACGAATGAATGGCCCGGTGCACGCTGACGTTGCTGGTCTGCAATTGCGCCGCCGCCCGCGCCAGGTTGCCGGTGCGCATGAAGGCCAGGAATACCTCGAGTTTCTTCAGGGTCAATTCTTCGTCGATCAGCATGGGGCGGGCTCTTATTCATGTCGCTTGATTGTGCCCCAATCGACCCTTTTGGGAGGGGTTAATCGGTGGCGAGGGGATAAATCTCCTCGCCACCGGTGGGTTCAGAGGTAGCAGCAAACCATTGCACTTTTGCGCCGCAGGCCTGAGCCTTGGCGGCTGTTTCATCATGGAAGGGGGAGGAATCGATGTATCACGGCGAACGACTGAACGCCTGGACCCATCTGGTTGGGGCAATCGCGGCGTTTATCGGCGGGGTGTGGCTGGTGGTGCTCGCCGGGTTGACCGGCGATCCGTGGAAGATCGTCAGCGTGGCGATCTATGGGTTTACCCTGCTGGTGCTGTACAGCGCCTCGACGGTCTATCACAGCGTGCGCGGGCGCAAAAAAGCAATCATGCAGAAGGTCGATCATTTTTCGATCTACCTGCTGATCGCCGGCAGCTACACGCCGTTCTGCCTGGTGACCCTCCGTGGGCCGTGGGGCTGGACGTTGTTCGGGATCGTCTGGGGGCTGGCCTTGATTGGTATCTTGCAGGAAATCAAGCCGCGTTCCGAAGCGCGGATCCTGTCGATCGTGATCTACGCCGTAATGGGCTGGATCGTGCTGGTGGCGGTCAAACCGCTGTTGGCGGCCCTGGGCAGTACCGGTTTTGCCTGGCTGGCCTCGGGCGGGGTGTTGTACACCGTGGGCATCATTTTCTTCGCCCTCGATAAGCGATTGCGCCATGCCCATGGCATCTGGCATCTGTTTGTGATCGCCGGCAGCCTGCTGCACTTCGTGGCGATTCTGTTCTACGTGCTTTAGCGGGCAGCCGTGAATAACCCATCCAGTTGCCTCTGGGCCTGGTTGGCGAAAATCTCCAGCAGGGTGCCCAGGGTGTGTACCGGTGCTTCATGGGCCCGGGTCACGGCGTAGAGCGAGATGGGCAGCGGTGGCGACAACGGTCGGATCGCCGTGCAGGTCTTCGAGGCACCGAGGGCCGTGAACGGGTCGATCACCGCCATGCCGGCACCGGATTCCACCATGGCCCGGGCCAGGGAGTACGTCTGCACCGCGATGCTGATGCGCGGTGCAGGGTTTACCGCTTCCAGATAGCCGTCCAGCCGGGCCGAGAGCGGATCGGCGCTGGACAAGCCGATCAGGGGCGCGCCGGCCAGCTCCTGCAGTGACATCGGTTTACCCACCGCCGCATCGCTCCAGTGCCCCTTCGGCGCCAGCGCCACCAGCACACCGCTGGCCAGGGTCTGGGCCTTGAGCCCCGGATGATCAGGCGCCTGCAAGGTCAGGGCAACGTCGATCTCGCGCATCAGCAGGTTCTGCACCAGTTCACGGCTGTGGGCGCTGGACAGCTCACAGGCAATGTCTGGGTAGCGCCTTGTCCATTGACGAATGGCCGCTGGCAGTAGTGACAGGGCCAGGGCCGGGGTCGCGCCGATACGCAGGTTTTGCCCGGGCTGGCGGCGCAGGCTCTGGGCCAGTCGCCGGACGCCTTGCAGGCTTTCGCTGACCTTGTCGACTTCACGTTCCAGCTCCAGGGCTTCGGGGGTGGCCTGCAACTTGCCGCGCACCCGCAGGAACAGGGCAAAGCCCAGCTGCTGCTCGGCGTGCTGCAGCACCTTGGTCACCGCCGGCTGGGAGACGTGCAGCAATTGCGCGGCGCCGCTGATGGAGCCGGCCTGGCGTATGGCCTGGAATATCTCGATATGACGAAGGCGCATGGCAGTCCCATAACCTTTGTTTATAGGTGCCCCATCTTTATTCATTGTTCCGAACCTGTCACCTGCCCCTAACCTCAGCTGATCGGAAACGGATGTGAGACGGACATGGGGCAACGGGTGGGCATCATCGGCGGTGGCGTGGTCGGGTTGGCGACGGCTTATGCACTGGTTCGCGACGGTATCGACGTGACGCTGGTAGAGGCCCGGAACGCGCTGGGCAGCGAAACCAGTTTTGCCAACGGCGGCCAGCTGTCCTATCGCTACGTCGCCCCCCTGGCTGACGCCGGGGTGCCCTGGCAGGCGCTCGGCTGGATGTTGCGCGGGGATTCGCCACTCAGGTTGCGGCCCCGCCTGGACCCTGCCCAGTGGCGCTGGATGGCTGGGTTCATCGCGGCGTGCCGGACGTCGGTCAACCGGCGTAACGGCGCCCATCTGTTGCGCCTGGCGCTGCTGAGCCAGGCCACCTTGCAGAACTGGCGCGAAGACGATCGCCTCGATGGCTTCGGCTGGCGGCGTAACGGCAAGCTGGTGACGTTTCGTGATGCCGCCCATTTCCACCATGCCCGGCAACGACTGGTGGATAACGTGCACCAGCAGGTGCTCGGGCCCGCCGAGTGCGCCAGCCTGGAGCCGGCACTGGCGGGCCTGCCGTTGGTGGGCGGGATCTACACGCCGGACGAGGAGGTCGCCGATTGCCACGCTTTCTGCCAGCAACTGGCCGCACGCTTGCGGGCCTCGGGGCGCTGCGAGTTCTTGTTGGGGCAGACGGTGACCGGCATTTGCCACGCCGACGGGCAAGTGCAGGCCATTGAGTTGGGCGGGCAGCGCTTGTCGGTGGACAACCTGGTGATCGCTGCCGGTCACCGCAGTGCGGCCCTGGCATTACCGGGGGTACGAATGCCGCTGTATCCGCTCAAGGGTTACAGCCTGACCGTGCCGATTGGCGCAGCGCATCGGGCCCCGGACCTGAGCATTACCGACTATGACCGCAAGATCGTCTATGCGCGAATCGGCGAACATTTGCGAGTCGCGGCGATGGTGGATATCGTCGGCTTCGACCCGACGCCAGACCCGCGGCGCCTGGCCCTGATCAAGCGCCAGGCCCGGGAAACCTTCCCCATGGCCGGGGACTACGAACACGCCATCGAATGGGCCGGCATGCGTCCGGCCACGCCCAGCGGCGTGCCGCTGATCGGCGCCACCGGCTATCGCAACCTGTGGCTCAACCTCGGCCATGGGGCACTGGGTTTCACCCTGGCTTGCGGCAGCGCTCGCCTGCTCAGCGAACTGATCCGCCAGCGCACACCGTCCATAGATTTGCAGGGCCTCACGCCCCGCGTCGCCTGACCCAACCCGCAACGGAGAATAACAATGCAAAAAATCACGTTGATCGGCTGCACCTTGAGCCTGTTGTTGAGCGCCCATGCCCACGCTATACAAGCACCTTTGAGCGGTACGCTGGAGAAAATCGCCAGCACCCATGGCATCACCTTGGGATATCGCGACGCCTCGGTGCCGTTTTCCTACATAGGTGACAGCAGCGGCAAACCGATGGGCTACTCGGTGGACCTGGCAAACAAAATCGTCGAGCGGATCAAGGCCCAGCTGGCGCTGCCGCAACTGGAGGTGAAGTACAACCTGGTCACCTCCCAGACCCGCATCCCGTTGGTGCAGAACGGCACCGTCGATCTGGAGTGTGGCTCCACCGGGGTGACGGCCGAGCGGCAGAAGCAAGTGGCATTTTCCTACGGCTTCATCTACGTGAAGGGGCAGTTGCTGACGGCCAGGGACAGCGGCATCCACAGCTTCGCTGACCTGCGGGGCAAGAACGTGGTGACCACCGCCGGGACCACCAACGAACGTTTCCTCAAGAGTTACAACCAGGACAACAAGGCCGACCTGTTCGTCATCAGTGCGAAGGACCATGGCGAAGCGTTCCAGATGCTCGAGACCGGCCGGGCGGCGGCATTCTACATGGACGATGCGCTGCTCTATGGCGAACGAGCCAAGGCCCGCGACCCACACAAATGGGTCGTGGTGGGCGAGGAACAATCGCGGGAAATCTACAGCTGCATGGTGCGCAAGGACGATCCGCAGTTCCTGGCGCTGGTCAATGCGACCCTGGGGGATTTGTACAAGTCAGGCGAGATCAACGCCATTTATGAGCGCTGGTTCCAGAAACCGATTCCCCCCAAGGGCCTGAACCTGGAGTTCCCGATGACCAGTGAGCTGAAGGCGATTATTGCCAGGCCGGTGAGTGATCCGGTGCAGTAGGGAAAGGATCTTTCCTGTGGGAGCGGGCTTGCTCGCGAAAGCGGTGTGTCAGTCAACTTTAATATTGCTGGCCGATCGCATTCGCGAGCAAGCCCGCTCCCACAAATGGAGCTTCAGCGGATCTAGAAATCCCCCCACAACTGCTGCGCCACTGCCAGCGCCACCACCGGCGCGGTTTCGGTTCGCAGCACACGGGGACCGAGGCGGGCGGCGTGGTAACCAACACTCTGAGCCTGTTCGACTTCAGCCTCGGACAAACCGCCCTCGGGGCCGATCAGGAACGCCAGCGTCGACGGTCTGGCATGGCTGACCAGCGGCTCGGCCACCGGGTGCAGCACCAGCTTCAGTTCGGCATCGGCCTGTTTCAGCCAGTCGGCCAGCAGCAACGGCGGATGGATCACCGGTACGGTCGAACGTCCGCATTGCTCACAGGCGCTGATCGCCACCTGGCGCCAGTGCAGCAGGCGTTTGTCGGCGCGTTCGTCCTTGAGGCGCACTTCGCAGCGTTCGCTGAAAATCGGCGTGATCTCGCTGACCCCCAGCTCGGTGGCCTTCTGGATCGCCCAGTCCATGCGCTCGCCCCGGGACAGGCCCTGGCCGAGGTGGATGCGCAACGGCGATTCAGGCTGCCCGGCGAACTGCTCGTCCAGTTGCACCCGCACGCGCTTCTTGCCGACTTCGGCCAACGTGCCGCGAAACTCCTGGCCGGAGCCATCGAACACTTGCACCGCATCGCCTTCGGCCATGCGCAGCACACGGCCGATGTAGTGGGCCTGGGCTTCAGGCAGTTCGTGGTCGCCGAGGCTCAGGGGGGCGTCGATGAAGAAGCGGGACAGTCTCATGTGTGTTCTCTCGATCGTTCCCACGCTCCGCGTGGGAATGCCGCCACGGACGCTCTGCGTCCGCTGTGAAAGTGACGCAGAGCGTCACGGGATGCGTTCCCACGCAGAGCGTGGGAACGAGCAGTTCAGGGTTCAGCCCGGATCACGGAACCCAGGGTGAAAGTCCTTCGGCACCGCCACGCTGACCTTGTCCCGCGTGGCGATGTCGATGCCTTCACTGGCCACGTCGGCGAGGAAGTCGATCTGCTCGGGGGTGATGACATACGGCGGCAGGAAATACACCACGCTACCTAACGGTCGCAGCAATGCACCGCGCTCCAAGGCATGCTGGAACACCGTCAGGCCACGCCGTTCCTGCCATGGGTAGGCGGTCTTGCTCGCCTTGTCCTTGACCATCTCGATGGCCAGCACCATGCCGGTCTGGCGCACTTCGGCCACGTTCGGGTGATCGACCAGGTGCGCGGTGGCGCTCGCCATGCGTTGGGCCAGGGCCTTGTTGTTGTCGATGACGTGGTCTTCTTCGAAGATGTCCAGTGTCGCCAGCGCGGCTGCGCAGGCCAACGGGTTACCGGTGTAGCTGTGGGAGTGCAGGAAGGCGCGCAGGGTGGGGTAATCGTCGTAGAACGCGCTGTAGACCTCGTCGGTGGTCAGGCATGCCGCCAGCGGCAGGTAGCCACCGGTCAAGGCCTTGGACAGGCAGAGGAAATCCGGCGTGATACCGGCCTGCTCGCAAGCGAACATCGTCCCGGTGCGGCCGAAGCCGACGGCGATTTCATCATGGATCAGGTGTACGCCATAGCGGTCGCAGGCTTCGCGCAGCAGTTTCAGGTACACCGGGTGATACATGCGCATGCCGCCGGCGCCCTGGATCAGCGGCTCGACGATCACCGCCGCCACAGTGGCGTGGTGCTCGGCGAGGGTCTGTTCCATGGCCGCGAACATCGTGCGTGAATGTTCCTCCCAGCTCACGCCCTCGGGGCGATGGTAGCAGTCGGGGCTCGGCACCTTGAGGGTGTCCAGCAGCAACGCCTTGTAGGTCTCGGTGAACAGCGGCACGTCGCCCACCGACATCGCCGCAATGGTTTCGCCGTGGTAGCTGTTGCTCAGGGTGACGAAGCGCTTCTTGTCGGGACGGCCGCGATTGACCCAGTAATGGAAGCTCATCTTCATCGCCACTTCGATGCAGGACGAGCCGTTATCGGCATAGAAACACCGGGTCAGGCCTTCCGGTGTCATCCTCACCAGGCGCTCGGACAGCTCGATCACCGGTTGGTGGCTGAAGCCGGCGAGGATCACATGCTCCAACTGATCGACCTGGTCCTTGATCCGCTGGTTGATGCGTGGGTTCGCGTGGCCGAACACGTTGACCCACCAGGAGCTGACGGCGTCGAGGTAGCGCTTGCCTTCGAAGTCTTCCAGCCACACGCCCTCACCGCGCTTGATGGGGATCAGCGGCAGTTGTTCGTGGTCTTTCATCTGGGTGCAGGGATGCCACAGCACCGCGAGGTCGCGTTGCATCCACTGGTTATTCAGGCCCATTTACAGTCTCCTCGAGGCGGCTCGCGGCGGGCGCGGGCCAGACAATCGCGCAAGCCTATGCAATGACGGCCCTGCGAACAACCCATTGTGTCGTTCCTGCTGCTTTGAGCGAGGCGATAGACGTCGCTGGCGGCGTTTTGATGGCTGGCGTATTCTTCGCCGTTCTCGGAGCCGGCTGGCTCGAAACCTGAAATTTTCCTGTTTTATTCCGGAGTTCGTTGAATGTCTGCTGGTTGGCTGCGCGCGTGTGCGCTGGTGGTGATAGGGCTTTTCAGCGTTACGGCGCTGGCGAAGGACAAGCAACCGACGGCTATCGTCATCGGTGGCGGCCTGGCGGGGCTCACGGCGGCCTATGAGTTGCAGAACAAAGGCTGGGCGGTGACCCTGCTGGAAGCCAAGCCCAGCGTGGGCGGTCGTTCGGGCATGGCCACCAGTGAATGGATCGGCAACGAAAAGACCCAGCCGGTGCTGAACAAATATGTCTCGACGTTCAAGCTGGGCACCACCCCGGCCCCCGAGTTCGTGCGCACCCCCAGCTATCTGATCGACGGCACCTACTTCACCGCCGCTGACCTGGCCGCGAAGCAACCGGCCACCGCCGAAGCCATCAAGCGCTACGAAACCACCCTGGACGAGCTGGCACGCTCCATCGAAGACCCGCTGAATCCAGCGGCCACCAGCACGTTGCATGCGTTGGACCAGATGACCGTGTCCGCCTGGCTTGATCGCTTGCAACTGCCGGCCACCGCACGGCAATTGGTGAACCAGGAGATCCGTACCCGTTACGACGAACCTTCGCGCCTGTCGCTGTTGTATTTCGCACAGCAGAACCGGGTCAATCGCGGCGTGTCCGACCGCGACCTGCGGGCTTCGCGTTTGCTCGGCGGCAGCCAGGTGTTGGCCCAGGCTTTCCTCAAGCAACTGAAAACCATCAA
This sequence comes from Pseudomonas sp. SJZ074, assembly GCF_007828215.1. Classification (GTDB taxonomy): domain Bacteria; phylum Pseudomonadota; class Gammaproteobacteria; order Pseudomonadales; family Pseudomonadaceae; genus Aquipseudomonas. The sequence goes on from NZ_VIUE01000019.1 coordinate 70,959, forward strand.
GACCGATTCTCCGGTGTCAGCCATTTCCCAAGACAAAGACGGCGTGACTGTCAAGGTCGGCAGCGTCGGCTACCAGGCCGATTACGTGGTGCTGGCGGTACCGCTGCGCGCCTTGAACAAGATCCAACTGACCCCGGCCCTGGATGCCCAGCACCTTGGCGCGATCAAAGGCACCAACTACGGCTGGCGCGACCAGATCATGCTCAAGTTCAAGACCCCGGTCTGGGACAGCAAGGCGCGCATGTCGGGTGAAATCTTCAGCAACGCCGGACTGGGCATGATGTGGATCGAGCCGGCGGTGAAGGGCGGTGCCAATGTGATCATCAACCTCTCGGGCGACAGTGCTCGGGTGATGCAGGCTTTTGGCGACAAGCAGATGGTCGACCAGGTGCTGATCCGCCTGCACACGTTCTACCCACAGGCCCGCGGGGCTTTCACCGGTTACGAAATCCGCCGCTACAGCACCGATCCGTCCACGGGCGGTTCGTACCTGGCCTTTGGTCCGGGCCAGATCAGCAAGTATTGGCGTCTGTGGGAAAAACCGTTGCAGCGTATTGCCTTTGCCGGTGAACACACCGACGCCCTGTACCCAGGCACCCTGGAAGGCGCGTTACGCAGTGGTCAGCGCGCGGCCAGCCAAGTGCAAGACCTGGCGGCGGGCAAGTCGTTCGAGCCGGCCAAGGTTGCTCCGGCCGCGACGGCAGCGGCTGCAGGTGCAGTGGCGGCGAAGAAAGGCAACTTCTTCACCAACCTGTTTGGCGGTTCGGATGACGAGAAGAAGCCAGAGCCGGTCAAGGCCCCAGAGCCGGTAGTTCCGCCAGCACCGGCCCCGGCCCCGGCGCCTGCGCCAACCCCGGCCCCAGCGCCGGTGGAAGCGCCAAAGCCTGCGGCGCCGGTAAAAGCCGAGCCGACTAAAAAGGCCACGACCAAAGCCGCGCCGAAGAAACCGGCAGCCAAGACCGCGGCGAAAAAAGCCCCGGCCAAGGCGCCAGTGAAAAAGGCTGAACCGGCAAAGAAGCCAGCGGCGAAACCGGCGGCGACCACTGAGACCCCGGCTCAGTAACGTCCAGGCGTAAAAAAGCGCGGCCCAAGGGTCGCGCTTTTTTTTGCCTGCTAGCAAGGTCGATGTTCAGGCATTGGGTATATCAGATACTTCCCACAGGGTAATCGGAAGGGAATGATGGGGTGGCCCGGATCGCAAGCTTTAGGCTGCGTAGAACACCGGAGCACTGAACATGAAAGCAGCAATAATCCTGACGGCTCTCGCTGGTTGCGTATCTGATGAGTTCATCAAAAAGGCAAAAATGATTCCAAAGCGGGATCCTCAATTAGCCTACAGATGCGAGATAGCCCCCTATAAGCCTGAATGCTCGGTCAATTGATTCACTGAGCGGATCGGGATGTATTGCCCAGGCGACACGGTCATTAGCTGTTTTACCCCGCTCTCACACAGTCCATCCACTTTAATCTTTCCTTAACCCACCCCCTCCAGACTGATCATCGTATTTCTCGATATTTCAAAGCGAAAATTTCCGCTTTAAATCGATAGATAACTCGCTAGTCTTGGTCGCAGTTTTTACAGGATATGAGCAATGCAGCTACGCAACTCTTCTTCTCGCTACGGCTGGGTCAGCATCGTCATGCACTGGGGCGTGGCGCTGGTGGTGTACGGGTTGTTCGCGCTGGGTCTGTGGATGGTCGGGCTGGATTACTACAGCACCTGGCGCAAAGACGCGCCGGACCTGCACAAGAGCATTGGCCTGGTGCTGCTGGCGGTGATGTTGCTGCGGGTGGTCTGGCGTTTTGTCAGCCCACCGCCACCGACCCTGGACACCTATGGGCGCATGACCCGTATCGGTGCGAAGATCGGTCATAGTGCCCTGTATCTCGGGTTGTTTGCCGTGATGGTTGCCGGTTACCTGATTTCCACCGCCGACGGTGTCGGGATTCCGGTGTTCGGTTTGTTTGAAGTACCCGCGCTGGTGTCCGGACTGCCCGACCAGGCAGACGTCGCCGGCCAGATCCACCTGTACCTGGCATGGGCGCTGGTCATCTTTTCCGGCCTTCATGCCTTGGCAGCACTGAAACACCACTTTATTGACCGTGACGCGACCCTCAAGCGAATGCTGGGGCGCCAAGCCTGATGTTCAACCTCGACTCCAAAGGAATAGAAAGCATGTTGAAAAAGACGCTCGCCGCCCTGGCAATCGGTTCTGCACTGCTGTCGGCCGGCCAGGCCATGGCTGCCGACTATGTAGTCGACAAGGAAGGCCAGCATGCCTTCGTCGACTTCAAGATCAGCCACCTGGGCTACAGCTTCATCACTGGTACTTTCAAGGACATCGACGGCAAGTTCAGCTTCGATGCTGCCAAGCCTGAAGACAGCAAGATCGAGTTCAACGTTCGTACCGCCAGCGTGTTCACCAACCACGCCGAGCGTGACAAGCACATCGCCAGCGCCGATTTCCTGAACGCGGGCAAATTCGCCGATGCGAAATTCGTTTCCACCAGCGTCAAGTCCACCGGCAAGAACGCCGATGGCAAGGAAACTGCCGATGTTACCGGCGACCTGACCCTGCTGGGCGTGACCAAGCCGGTGGTGGTCAAGGCTACCTTCCTGGGCGAAGGCAAGGATCCATGGGGCGGCTACCGTGCCGGTTTTGAAGGCACCACCAGCATCAAGCGTTCCGACTTCGGCAAGCAAAAAGACCTGGGCCCATCGTCCGACTTGGTTGAGCTGTACGTTTCGTTTGAAGGCGTCAAGGCGAAGTAACATTCGCGCCTGACAAAAAACGCCCCCGATCCTGCGATCGGGGGCGTTTTTTTATTGCCATACGAAATTCGAAAGATAACGCAGAACCCGTGTGGGAGCGGGCTTGCTCGCGAATGCGGTGCACCTGCGCCAATCACGTTGCCTGACACACCGCATTCGCGAACAATCCCGCTCCCACATTTGGATCTGCGACGATACAAAAAATGCCCCTGACCGTGAGATCGGGGGCATTTTTCAAGGCCTGGAAAAACTCAGCGATTACGAGTCAGCAACGCAGGTTTTTCACCCCGTGGGCGGCTTGGCAGTTGGTCCAGCTGTTCAGGCGTCGGGAAGCGGTCGAGCTTCGACTCCTTGTGCATGATTTTCGGCTGGTTGCCGCGAGGGTTTTGCACCGCCGGTTCCTGGCGCGCCTGGTCATCGCGGGCCGGGCGACGGCGGGCGTCTTCGCGGCGGGCCTGACCATCGCGAGGGCCGCCATTGCGCGGGCCGTTGCGCTTGGCGGGCGGGGTGCCGGTGGACGAACCGTTACTGTTGCGCGGACCGTTCTGGCGACCCTGTGACTGGCCGCCGCGTGGAGCGCCTGCGCCGGCGCCCTGTGCCGGAGCACCCGGACGGCGACCGCGACCCTGAGCCGGTTTCTGCTGTGGCACGTAGTCGACGCGGTTACCGAAGTTATCGATATCGTCGTCCAGAAACTCGTCTGGAGCGCGATCAGCGGCGGCACGAGGGACCGGGCGCTGTTGCTCACGGGCTGGCGTGCCTTCGCGGGGCTTTTGCTCACGTGCCGGGCGTTCGCCGCGACTGCCGCCAGCCGGTTTTTCCTTGCCTTTGCCCTTGTCCTTGCGGCCGCCACCGCCGCCATTCGGACCATCACCCCGTGGGCCGCGTGGATTGCGCGGGTTGCGCACGTCCGGGCGCTCACGCACCTCAGGCTTTTCGGCCTCGATGGTGCTGGCATCGAAGCCCATCAGATCGCCATCGGGAATCTTCTGCCGGGTCATGCGCTCGATGCTCTTGAGCAGCTTTTCTTCGTCCGGTGCGACCAACGAGATCGCTTCGCCCGAACGACCGGCCCGGCCGGTACGGCCGATACGGTGCACGTAGTCTTCATCGACGTTTGGCAGCTCGAAGTTGACCACGTGGGGCAGTTGGTCGATGTCCAGGCCGCGGGCGGCGATGTCGGTGGCAACCAGGATCCGTACTTCGCCGGCCTTGAAATCGGCCAAGGCCTTGGTGCGGGCGTTCTGGCTCTTGTTGCCGTGGATCGCCACGGCGGGCAGGCCATGCTTGTCCAGGTACTCGGCCAGGCGGTTAGCGCCGTGCTTGGTGCGGGTGAACACCAGGACCTGTTCCCAGGCGCCGGTGGTGATCAAGTGCGCCAGCAGGCTGCGCTTATGGCTGGCCGGCAGGCGGAATACGCGCTGTTCGATGCGTTCGACCGTGGTGTTCGGCGGCGTGACTTCGATGCGCTCCGGGTTGTGCAGCAGCTTGCCGGCCAGGTCGGTGATGTCTTTGGAGAACGTTGCCGAAAACAGCAGGTTCTGACGCTTGGCGGGCAGGCGGGCGAGGACTTTCTTCACGTCATGGACAAAACCCATGTCGAGCATGCGGTCGGCTTCGTCCAGCACGAGGATTTCAACGTGGGACAGATCGACGCTGCCCTGGCCGGCCAGATCCAGCAGGCGGCCGGGGCAGGCCACCAGCACGTCGACGCCGCGCGCCATGGCCTGGACCTGGGGATTCATGCCGACACCGCCGAAAATGCAGGCGCTGACGAATTTCAGGTCGCGGGCGTAGACCTTGAAGCTCTCGTGGACCTGGGCAGCCAGTTCCCGGGTAGGGGTCAGGACCAGTACGCGCGGTTGTCGCGGGCCGTGACGCTGGGATTTGTCCGGGTGACCGTTAGGGAACAGCCGCTCCAGGATCGGGAGGGCGAAACCGCCGGTTTTACCAGTACCTGTCTGTGCGGCGACCATCAGATCGCGACCTTGCAACACGGCGGGAATGGCCCGCTGTTGCACCGGGGTAGGCTCGGTGTAGCCGGCGGCTTCGATGGCGCCGACTAAAGCCTCGGAGAGACCGAGGGAAGCAAAGGACATGAGTAATCCTGTTTTAGTGAGGGCCTGGCCCAATGGGATAATCTTGCCTGGCGCGAATGACGTTCAAAAAGACGTCATCCCGTCCGGTCCTGCCGGGTCTGGAAGACAGCTCCGGACAGGGCTCGCGCTGGCTGGAAGCTGCGCTGTAGCGGTGTCGGGATGCCTTTTGCAAGACCGGGCGTCCGGGCGTGAGCCTGGCGGGAAGGCGCGAGTATAACAGAGCAAACGCCGTGCGCCGCTTTCCTGCTGCTCAACGGTTTATTTCAGCCTCCCATCGGCGGGCGCGGCACCGTAGCGTGCGCTCAGCTCGGCATAGGCCGGTTCGCGCTTGAAGCGCTTGAGCTCGGCGCTGAAACGCTGCACCAGCAGGTCCATCCCGGCCTTGCGCCGCAGGGCCAGGTATTGGCTTTGACGGCTTACAACGGTGGGGTTTTCGCTGATCTGGTCGCCCAATTGCATCTGCTTGAGCAAATGCCGGCCCACCCGGCGATCGGTGATGAGCAGATCGATCCGGCCCAGCTGCAGCTTGCCGAAGTTGGCTTCATGGGTAGGGGCCGTTTCACGCTTGAACAGGGTCGATTCGCGGAACGCCTGGTTATAGAGATAGCCGGGCGATGTGCCGACGGTCAGGCCGCTCAGGTCCGCGAGCGTGCGAAATGGATGGGGCCTGGCGTTGGCATGGAACATCACGAACTCCACCTCCGACAATGGCTCGTTGGGGTAGAGCAGCAGGGAGTCGCGTTCGTCGCTATGGAAAATATCCAGTGCCCCATCCGCCAGCCCTTGCTCCAGCATCGCCAGGCAACGTTTCCATGGCAGTAGTTGCCATTCGACATCAATGCCCAGGCGCTTGAACACGATGGCCGTGGTTTCGTAGTCCAGCCCCAGAATCTTGCCATTCTCCTCGAAGACGTAGGGCGACCAGGGTTCGGTGACGATACGCAACTTCTCGGCCCGGGCGGCGAGGCTCAGGCACAGGAGAAGAAGGGCGGTCAGTAATTGGGCGATGACGGGCATGGCCTGAGGTTACGACGAGTACGGACCAAATAGCTAGAGCGCTCTGGCTCGCTACTCGGCGCGTGGCCTAATGATCTGTGCGGTTCATCTGAGTGCACGAATCAGGCGACGCACGTCACTCGTTGCCCTTGGTTTGCATCAGGTGCGAGTAGATGGCTTTGCGGCGACGCCCCAGCACCAGGCGAATCAGCGGATGGTCGAGCCAGCGTTTGAGCTCGTGGTCTTCCAATGGCTTTTTCAGGCGGTGCTCGACGTTCTCGAGGGCCTTTTCCCACCAGACCGGGGCGCAAGCCTGATCGAACTGATTCGCATGACGGTGGCAGCCGTAGAGAATCTCCCGCATGAATTGTCGCTTATGGCCGGGCAGCGCCACGGTGACAAGTTTATAGGCCAGGCGCTGCAACGTCGGGGGGCGGGGCAGGGTGGCGGTAACCTGCCGGGTTTCATCCAGGGCCTGTTGGCAGACGGGATCGGCGTGGTGCTTATCCAGCCAGGCCTTGGTCTTGGCGCGGAACAGTTGCTTGCGGCTCCAGTAATGGTGGATCAGATCCGGACACTCGCGTACCTGCACCCGATGATAGGCTGCCACCGAGAGGCAGAATTCCTCCAGGGTATAGGCCCCTCTGGCCAGGGGATAAAGCTCATCCATCAGTGCAATCGAACGATCCAGCACGTCTGCATCGCTTGAATGAAGACCGATCACCCCGGAGTTGAGCAGTAGCATGTTGTCGTCCGCCAGTTGGCGCTGCTGCAGGACCTGCGCCAAGGCCACGTAGAGCTCGGCATCCTTGTTGTCGCCGTAGTTCAGGGTGATGGCATTGCATAGCAGCGTGCCGGGCTGGATGCGCCGGAACAGCTCTAGCGGCGAGCAATGGAAGAAGGTATCGGTGTCGATCAGAAGGGCCAGCTCGGTTTCCTTGAGCACTTTCTGCATGACCACATGCTTGGCACGGAAGTGATAGCCGTGGGGTTGCGTCCAGGCCTGTCGGGTCTCGTTGTCCAGGGGGCGCAAACGCACCGGCAGCCCCTCGTAGGGCTTGGGATTGTCAGTGAATACCTGGATGTCCAGCGCTTCACCCGGGGTTTCGCGCAGGCCGGCGAGGGCGCTGGCGATACTGAACACGGCTTCCTGATGATAGGTCGCGGCCCCGTAGACCAGATAGATGAGCTGTGGAGTTGGCGACCAGGGGTCGTTTGGCATCACTGCAATCCTTGAGCATCATTGGTAAAAGGCCCTGGCTTTCGCCAAGGCCTTCTTGTCACGACATTGCGTCTAACGTGGCAGGTTGAGGTTGTTCCAGACCGCTAGGCTGGGTTCGGCCTGGTTCAGAGTATAGAAATGCAGCCCGGGTGCGCCGCCTTGCAATAAACGCTCACACATTTGTGTGACCACGTCCTCGCCGAAGCGTTGGATGCTGGATGTGTCGTCGCCGTAGGCTTCCAGCTGTTTGCGGATCCACCGGGGTATTTCCGCACCACAGGCGTCGGAGAAGCGCGCCAGCTTGCTGTAGTTGGTGATCGGCATGATTCCCGGCACGACAGGGATGTCCACGCCCATCTTGCGCACGCGTTCGACGAAGTAGAAGTAACTGTCGGCGTTGAAGAAGTACTGGGTGATCGCACTGTTGGCCCCGGAGTTGGCCTTGTTGACGAAATTACGCAGATCGTCTTCGAAGTTACGCGCCTGGGGGTGCATTTCCGGATAAGCGGCGACTTCGATGTGAAAGTGCTCGCCGGTTTCTTCACGAATGAAGTTCACCAGGTCGCTGGCGTGGCGCAGCTCGCCACTGGCCATGCCCATGCCCGAGGGCAGGTCACCGCGCAGGGCAACGATACGCTGGATGCCTGCGGCTTTGTACCGGGCCAGCAGGGTGCGCAAGTCGTCCTTGCTGTCGCCTACGCAGGACAGGTGCGGGGCGGCCGGGATTTTGACTTCGCTTTCCAGCTGCAACACGGTGTTCAGCGTACGGTCGCGGGTCGAGCCGCCGGCGCCATAGGTGCAGGAAAAGAAGTCGGGATTGTGGTTCGCCAACTGGCGGGCAGTGGCGATCAGTTTTTCATGTCCAGCATCGGTCTTCGTCGGGAAGAACTCGAAGCTGTAGCGACGGTCTTGGGACATGGGGGGCCTCCAGCTGCGAGCTTCAAGCTGCAAGCTGCAAGAGGGCGGTGTGCCGAATTCTTGTGCTTAAGCTTGCAGCTCGCGGCTGCGTAATAGCGATGAAGAAGTAAGCCTCAAACCACAAGTAAACGAACTGCTTTTACTTGTAGCTTGAAGCTCAAAGCTTGCAGCTGCCGTCAGTACCGGTAAGCGTGCGGCTTGAACGGGCCTTCGACGGTCACGCCGATGTAGTCAGCCTGTTGCTTGGTCAGTTTGGTGACCACGCCGCCGAAACCGCGGACCATTTCCAGGGCCACTTCTTCGTCGAGCTTTTTCGGCAGTACTTCCACGGTCAGGCGCTCGGCTTTCTGGGCCGGCGACAGGTCGGCGTATTTCTGGCCGAACAGGAAGATCTGGGCCAGGACCTGGTTGGCGAACGAACCGTCCATGATCCGGCTTGGATGACCGGTGGCGTTGCCCAGGTTAACCAGGCGGCCTTCGGCCAGCAGGATCAGGTAGTCGTCGTTCTGTGGGTCGAAGCTGCCAGTGCCGGTGCGGTGAACCTTGTGAACCTGTGGCTTCACTTCTTCCCAAGCCCAGTTCTTGCGCATGAAAGCGGTGTCGATTTCATTGTCGAAGTGACCGATGTTGCACACCACGGCGCGCTTCTTCAGGGCCTTGAGCATGTTCGCGTCGCAGACATTGACGTTGCCGGTGGTGGTCACGATCAGGTCGATCTTGCCCAGCAAGGCCTTGTCGATGCTGGCTTCGGTGCCGTCGTTGATCCCGTCGATGAACGGCGAAACCAATTCGAAACCGTCCATGCAGGCTTGCATGGCGCAGATCGGGTCGACTTCGGACACCTTGACGATCATGCCTTCCTGGCGCAGGGACTGGGCCGAGCCCTTGCCCACGTCACCGTAGCCGATCACCAGTGCCTGCTTGCCCGACAACAGATGGTCGGTGCCGCGCTTGATGGCGTCGTTGAGGCTGTGACGGCAGCCGTACTTGTTGTCGTTCTTGCTCTTGGTCACCGAGTCGTTGACGTTGATGGCCGGGATCTTCAGCTCGCCCTTGGCCAGCATGTCCAGCAGGCGATGCACGCCGGTGGTGGTTTCTTCGGTCACACCGTGGACCTTGTCCAGCACGGCCGGGTATTTCTTGTGCAGCAATTCGGTCAGGTCGCCGCCGTCGTCGAGGATCATGTTGGTGTCCCACGGCTGGCCATCCTTGAGGATGGTCTGCTCCAGGCACCACTCGTATTCCTGCTCGGTCTCGCCTTTCCAGGCGAACACCGGGATACCGGCAGCGGCAATGGCGGCGGCGGCTTGGTCCTGGGTCGAGAAGATGTTGCAGGACGACCAGCGCACTTCGGCACCCAGGGCGACCAGGGTCTCGATCAGTACGGCGGTCTGGATGGTCATGTGGATGCAGCCGAGGATCTTCGCGCCCTTGAGCGGTTGTTCACCGGCGTATTTGCGACGCAGACCCATCAGGGCCGGCATTTCGGATTCGGCGATGATGATCTCGCGGCGGCCCCAGGCGGCCAGGGACATATCGGCGACTTTGTAATCGGTAAAATCTGCAGGCGTGATAACAGCGCTCATGAAGAGCCTCCATTCGTAATGTATGCGAATGGGCGCCGTTGTGCGTTTAGTGTCCGTGCGGGAGTACCGAGCGAACAACGCCCCATCCGAGCCTGACAGGTCTTGCCTGCTGCAGCGCCCCTCGGACAGGTGGCGGGAACGGTCCACAGCGTGGGCCGGTTAAAGCGAGGGCGATTATAGCGGGCTATTCGGATCTTCCAAAGGGTTTCTGTCGGCAAATCAAAAATGCCGATGACCGTTATTGAACCGGCGACGTAGAGCCTGCCTGCCCGGTCTGCCATGATGCAGCCATCCATCGGCAAGACGCTCAGGAGTGATCATGAATTTCCACACCCGCAAATGGGTCAAGCCCGAAGACCTCAACCCCAATGGCACCCTGTTCGGTGGCAGCCTGCTGCGCTGGATCGACGAGGAAGCGGCAATCTACGCCATCGTCCAGTTGGGCAACCAGCGCGTGGTGACCAAATACATCTCGGAAATCAACTTCGTCAGCGCTTCGCGCCAGGGCGACATCATCGAACTGGGGATTACCGCCACTGAATTTGGCCGCACTTCCATCACCTTGACCTGTGAAGTGCGCAACAAGATCACCCGCAAGAGCATCCTGACCGTGGAAAAAATGGTCTTCGTCAATCTTGGCGAGGATGGTCTGCCGGCGCCCCATGGGCGGACCGAGATCAAGTACGTCAAGGATCAGTTCAAGGACGATATCGCCAGCGAGTGAGATGGGCGATGCGCCCATCGCGGGCAGGCTCGCTCCCACAGAAGTCATCATTCCCCTGTGGAGCGAGCCTGCTCGCGATAGCGGTCCTGCAAACACTGAAAAATCCCTGGTTTCAATCAAGCTTGAGTCAGCACTGAACAGCTCCGCACACCACGTGTCGTAGATTCATCACGCCACCGGTTCAGGAGCTCTATGGACACCCACGAAGACGGCAAGACCCCTGACCTTTCCGCCCAGGAAAAGCACGAAGTCGACCGTAACCAGCCGCCGCGGGCCGCGGTGCTGCATGAAATCATCCGCACCCAGGGCAATCAGGAGCTGGAGCGCAGTGTCGCCGCGCTCTGGTGGTCGGCCCTGGCGGCCGGGTTGACCATGGGCCTGTCGCTGATGGCGATGGGGCTACTCAATTCCCGATTGCCGGAGGGCGAGGCCTTCAAGGTGATTGCCAGTTTTGGCTACTGCGCCGGTTTTCTCGCGGTGATCCTGGCCCGCCAGCAATTGTTCACCGAAAACACCCTGACCGCCGTGCTGCCGATCATGAGCAAACCCACCCTGGGCAATTTCGGTCGGCTGTTGCGGCTATGGGGTATCGTATTGGTGGGCAACCTGTGCGGCACCTTGCTGGTGGCCTATGTGATGCTGCATCTGCCGATTTTCGACCAGCGAACTGACTTGGCTTTCCTCGAGATCGGTCGCAAGGTCATGGAAAACGACACCCGCCAGATGTTCGCCAAGGGCATCATTTCCGGCTGGATGATTGCCACCATGGTCTGGATGATCCCCTCCATGGAAAGCGCCAAGATGTGGATCATTATCCTCATCACTTACCTGATGGCGCTTGGCGACTTCACCCACATTGTCGTCGGTTCCGCCGAAGTGTCGTATCTGGTATTCGCCGGGCAGTTGTCGTGGGAAGACTTCTGGCTGGTATTCGCCGCGCCGACCCTGGCGGGAAACATCATCGGTGGCAGCTTCATCTTTGCGCTGCTCAGCCACGCGCAAGTGCGCAGCGAGAGCGGCACGCCTAATCGGTCACCCCCACCGGAGCGCCCAGGCGACGTTGGTGACGAATGAAGTACAGGGCCGTCAGCACGGTCAATCCGGCGACCAGGGCCCCGGTCCAGGGCAGCTCGGCCAGGTCGACCCCGCTGCCGACCACCAGCCCGCCGATCCAGGCACCCGCCGCGTTGCCCAGGTTGAAGGCACTCTGGTTCAGCGTAGAGCCCAGGTTCGGCGCTTCATGGGCTTGGTCGATGATCAGCAACTGCAGGATCGGGCACAGGGCGAAGGCGAAGATCCCCCACAGCACCAACGTGATGGCTGCCGGAATCACTGAGTGGCTGGTCTGGCTGAACGCGGCCAGCACCAGCACCACGGCCAGGGCCATGCCCACCAGTGACGGCAGCAGACGCCGATCCGCCAGGCGCCCGCCGAGGAAGCTGCCAGCCGTCAGGCCGACCCCGAACAACAGCAACATGAGGGTGATGCCGTGGGGGCTGACCCCGGTGATGTCCTGGAGAATCGGTGCGATGTAAGTGAACACGCTGAACAGGCTGGTAGACGCCAATACGCTCATGCCCAGGGCCAGCAGCACGCTGGTTTTGCCCAGCACCTTGAACTCGCTGGCCAGGTTGGCCTTCTCCATGGTGATTTCCCTGGGCAGCCACAGCCATTGGGCGATGGCGGCGATGACGCCGATCACCGACACGGCCCAGAAGGTCGAACGCCAGCCGGCGTATTGCCCCAGCGCGGTGCCCAGGGGGACGCCGAGGACGTTGGCCAGGGTCAGGCCGGTGAACATCATGGCGATGGCTTGGGCGCGTTTGTTCGGCGCGACCAGCCCGGCCGCCACCACGGAGCCGATGCCGAAAAATGCACCATGGCATAGCGCTGTGATGACGCGGGCGGCCATCAGCGTGGCGTAGTTCGGTGCCAGGGCGCAGAGCATGTTGCCCAGGATGAACATCAGCGTCATGCCCAGCAACGTCGCCTTGCGCGGCATGTTGGCGGTGCCGACCGCCAGGATCGGCGCGCCGAACACCACGCCCAGGGCATAGCCGGTAATCAACAGGCCGGCCTGGGGAATGCTTACCGCCAGGTCGCGGGCGACATCGGGCAGCAAACCCATGATGACGAATTCAGTGGTGCCGATACCGAAAGCGGCAACGGCCAAGGCAAGCAAGGCGAGTGGCATGCGTGAGGTCTCTGTCTGTAGTCTTGACGCTCTGATCAGGCATACGCATGCCGTTGCCCTGACTCGGGGAAGGGGCGGCGGCAGAATTATTGGAATTGGCTTATGCGCAACTGAATGCGGCGTGGTCGTTTGCAGTATAAACAGCTGCGGACGGATCGCGAACCCATTCATTGCGTAGCTGCTCGGTGGGATAAGGAGGTGCTGTGCTTGCAACGGCCTTGGTGCTGGTGGCTGCGCTGCTGCATGCCGCCTGGAATACGTTGATCAAATTCAGCGGCGAGCGCCTTCTGGTGGTGGTATGCATGGACAGCGTCGCGCTGCTGTTCGCCATATCTGCCCTGGGCTTCGTGGCGCTGCCGCCGATGGACATCTGGCCGTGGATCCTGGCGTCGGCAGCCTTCGAGCTGCTGTATCGCTATCTGCTGATCCAGGCGTATCGGGTCGGAGATCTGGGATTGGTCTATCCGTTGATGCGCGGCTTGTCGCCGCTGGTGGTATTGGCCCTGACGCTGGTCTTTGCTGGCGAAGTACTGACGACTCAGCAGGCCCTCGGCATTTTGCTGATTCCGTTCGGTATGCTGTGCCTGCTATGGCAAGGCGGGGGTGGCGAGCGACTGCCCTGGTCGATGCTGCCGGTGGTGGTGCTGATTGGCTTGTGCATCGGTTGCTACACCTACATCGATGGCCAGGCCCTGCGGCGTTGGTCCCATCCGCTGGACTACCTGGTCTGGATCACTCTGTTCTGCGCCTGGCCATTCCCGCTGTTGGCCGTGGTGAGCAAACGACCGGCCTTCGTGCGGTTCTGGCTTGAACAGTGGCGGCTCGGGTTGGCGGTCGGGCTCTGCGTCTTGTTCAGCTACGCTCTGGTGCTCTGGGCCATGCAACTGGGGTCGATTGCCGAAGCGGCGGCGCTGCGGGAGATCAGTGTGATCCTGGTGGTGCTGTTCGGCATGCGCTACCTGAAAGAACCTTTTGGTCGGCCGCGGCTCTTAGCCTGCGGGCTGGTGCTGATTGGCATGCTGGTGATGAAATTCTGAGCGACTCCCCGATTTTCAATTCCCCCCTGAAACTCAAAGAAGGAACTGCGTCATGACGGTTGCCCTGTGGTGTATTTTGATCGCGATCATCCTGCCTTACCTGTGTATCGCCATCGCCAAGATCGGCGGGAGATACCGGTTGCAAGACAACCACGATCCTCGGGACTTCCTGGAAACCCTCGAGGGTTTTCCCCGGCGCGCATATGCCGCGCAGCTCAATAGCTTTGAAATTGCCCCGGCATTTGCTGCCGCGGTGATCGTTGCGCACCTGGCCGGCAATGCCGAGCTGGTAACCATCAATGTGCTGGCGGTGCTGTTCATCACCAGCCGCCTGCTGTACATCATTTGCTACCTGGCGGACTGGGCGATTCTGCGTTCGCTGGTGTGGTTCGTGGGAGTGGGGCTGATTGTCAGTTTCTTCTGTGTTTCTGTCTGAGCCTGGCTATTGAATCCTGAAGCCCTTCTGGCCTCTTCGCGAGCAAGCCCGCTCCCACATTTGATTTGTGAACGACACAGAGCCAGTGTGGGAGCGGGCTTGCTCGCAACGAGGCCGGTACAGACAACACATCTCTCAGGGATTGGCGGTGACGGTATTCGCCACCTGCGGCACTTGCGGCAACGCCGTGCCCTTGGGCCACAGCATCCAGATCTGCCCCTGTTGCTTCATGTCGCCGGCCAATTGACCCGCGGCTTCGCCGGTTCCCCAGAACAGGTCCGCTCGTACTTCGCCGGTAATGGCGCCGCCGGTGTCCTGGGCCGCTACCGGTCGGTTCAATGCGCTGCCATCAGGGCGGGTTGTGGAGAGCCATAACAGGCTGCCCAGCGGGATGACCTTGCGATCCACCGCCACGCTATAGCCAGCGGTCAGCGGCACATTCAACGAGCCCCGGGGGCCTTCGTTGCTGTCGGGGTTGCGGTTGAAAAACACATAGCTGGGGTTGCTGCCCAGCAGCTCGGGGATCCGCGTCGGATGAGCCTTGGCCCAGGCACTGATGGTGCCCATGGTCACGTCTTCCTTCTTCAGCTCGCCCTGTTCGACCAGCCAGCGTCCGATTGGCCGGTAAGGGTGGCCGTTCTGGTCGGCATAGCCGATGCGCAACTGGCGACCGTCATCAAGCCGAATACGTCCCGAACCCTGGATTTGCAGAAATTGCAGGTTCATCGGGTCCGTCAGCCAGGCAATCACGGGCGCCTTCACGCCGTTGGTCTCGATGGTGGCTGCGTCGTCGTAGGGCTTGAGTACCCGGCCTTCGAGGCGACCGCGCAGGCGCTTGCCCTTGAGCTCGGGGTAAAGGCTGTCCAGCGCGACGATGATCATGTCGTCCGGTACGCCGTACACCGGGATGTTGGCGCTGGCGGTCTGGGTGAGGCTGCCAGGGTAGACCGGCTCGTAATAGCCGGTGATCAGGCCATTGGGGCTGTTGTCTCCCGAGCGCAGGCCGTAGACGTCCAGGTTCTGTTTCAGGAAGTTGCGCACAGCGGGAGCGGTCTGCGGCACATTGGCCGCCGCTGCACAGGTGGCTCCCCAGGTCGCATCGGTCTTGAGCCGGGTGCAGGCGCTGCGCCAGGAGCCGAAACCGGCCAGCAGGTCGTCATCGGAGACCGCCGGCAGCGCTTCCCAGGGGGCGCTGGCATAAGTGGCGAGAGCGTGAGTCTGGGGCTCTTCCACCTTATCACCGCGGTTGCAGCCGGACAGCAGTGCGATCAGCGGTAGGGTCAATGCCAGGCCTTTGTGCCAGGTCTTGAAGCGGCTGTTCATGAAATTTTTCCTTGCAGTCGTTCGAACGCTGTCAGGCATTCGAACAACCCGTATTGTGAATAGGGCCATTGGTCTTTGCCGATGACCCGAGGATACTAACCGCCGTTTCCTGTCCCGAGGCCAAGATGTTTGTAAAACGATTTTCCATGCTTATGCTGGCCTGCCTGATGATGTCCGCCTGCGGCGGTGTCGATCCCAACTCCCCGCTGGGCCAGCGTAAGGCGATTTTCAAGCAGATGCTCAAGACCAACGAAGAGTTGGGCGGCATGTTGCGTGGGCGGGTCCCGTTCGACGGTGCCCGCTTCGCCGAGGGTGCCGTGCAGCTTGACCAGCTGTCCCGCGAGCCGTGGAAACACTTCCCGCCAGTACGCGAGCAGGACCACACCAGTGCCCGGGATGAAGTCTGGCAGAAACAGGCGCGGTTCCAGGAACTTGCCCACAGTCTTGAAGCGGCCACCGCGCAATTGGTGACGGCCAGCAAGGTCCAGCCCTACAGCGCCAGTTACCTGGGGCCGGCGGTGCAGAAGGTCGAGGATGCGTGCAGTGCCTGTCATAAGGAATTTCGGGATCATTGAGGTGGGGCAGCTTCAAGTTGCCAGGTACAAGCTGCAAATAAAGGGCTCGCGGTCCGCCGTTACTTGAAGCTTGTAGCTCGAAACTCGCCGCTTATTTATCCAACTCATCCACCGCTTCCTGCAACTCCTTGCGGGAGGCTGCGAGCTTGTCCTTGCGCTTGTTGATCCGCTCGGGATCGCCTTTTTTCATGGCTTTTTCCAAGTCAGCCTGACGACGGCTGACTTCGTGCTTGGCGTCGAGCACCTTGGTTTCACGCTCCTTGCGCAAGGACGCATCGGTGCAATGGGTGGTGACTTCATTCAGGGCCGTTTCCAGGCCTGCCTGTTGATCTGCATTACCTCGAGATTTGGCCAATTCGATCTGGTTGATGATGCCCTGGCGCTTGGCTGCACAACCGGTAAGTTCCGGGGTTTGCTCGTCCGCCATCAGGGGCGCGGCCAGGGTGGCGCACAACACCATCAGGGCAAAGGGGGGCAGGAAATTCATAGCAACTCCGTAAAAACTCGCGAGCGG
Organism: Pseudomonas sp. SJZ074; assembly: GCF_007828215.1. Classification (GTDB taxonomy): domain Bacteria; phylum Pseudomonadota; class Gammaproteobacteria; order Pseudomonadales; family Pseudomonadaceae; genus Aquipseudomonas. Next base: position 87,356 of record NZ_VIUE01000019.1, read on the forward strand.
TCGGTCCAGATGCGCTGTTGGAACGCACGTCCGCCCCTGGGTTCAACTGCGCGGGACAATGTCAGAAACCTTCGACTCCGGCAGCCCGTAATACTTCACTCAACGCCAGCACGTGCGGGTCGCGAAAGAAAGCGCTCAGCTGCGCGGCGCGTCCCGGCCCGATGCCGGCTTCAGCTTGCCATTGTTCGGTAGTCCGTTCGGCCAGTACCGCCCACGGCCCATCCAGCCTGGCCGCTCCGGTGGGCGGTAATCCAAGGGCCTTGAGCCATTGATCGAACGGGCGTTGTCGGGCGCTGTGTAAGCTGACGAGCAGGCGGGTGCTGCTGCGTTCGCCGAAGCCGGCCATGTTAGCAAGCTCGGCGGCATCGAGGGTCATCCAATCCAGCAATCCGTCGAGTCGGCCCGCCGCCAGGAGTTTTTCCCAGGTTCCGGGGCCGACATGGGGCAGGGCGAGGCCCTGCTTGCCGCTGAGCCAGCTCAGGCGCGCCAGGAACTGGCTTTCGCAGCCGGGTGTCGGTTGCCAGCAACTCAGCGGATGATAATCCGCCGCCACGGGCACAGTGATGTCCGGCCGCTCGACACTACGCAGCACAACGTCATCGAGTCGCGGGATGGTCAGCCCGGCCAGGCTGATGGCTACCCGGTCTCCCGGACGGATATCCAACTCCTCCCAGCGCTTGAGGGAGCTGACGCTCACCCGGCGGATCTGTCGGTCGTCGAGCATGACAGGTTCGAGTTCCAGCAGTGGCGTGATGCGTCCGGTGCGCCCGACGTTGAAGTGAACCTTGCGTACCTCGGCCAGTGCCTGGGCGTAAGGGTATTTCCAGGCCACGCCCCAGAACGGCGCCTTGGCCTTCCAGCGCTCGGCAGGCGGTCGGCGGCTCTGGCGCAAGACGATCCCGTCGCTGGCGAATGGCAACGGTGTGCGATACCAGTGGTCGCGCCAGCGTTCGGCGTCGGTCGCGGCCTGGATGGGCTGGCTGTAGCCACGGGTGTCGGTGAAGCCCAGGGCATGCAATGCGGCCTCCCGCTCGGGCAGGGTGGCGGGACCTTCGGGCCAGTCCCAGGTGAACAGGCCGATACCCGAGGCTTCTTCCGTCGTCAGATACTTACGGGTCATCAAGCCTGCCACGATTGCCCGGGCATTGAAGCTGCCATCCCTGGCCTGCACATGCTTATCCAGTCGCCAGTACAGCTCCCCCTGGACGAGTAGGTCCGAAGGCCGGCGCAGGCGCTGGGGAATGGCGCCGATCTTGCGCGCTGTCGACGTCCAGTCATGGCCTTGAACGCCATCGCCGCGGCTGATCGCCTGGTGCAGGCGACCTTCGCGATAGATCAGGGTGACTGCTACGCCGTCGACTTTCGGTTGGGCCCAGATGTCTTCCCGATTTTGCAGCCAGGCCCGCACGGCGTCGGCATCCTTCAGTTTATCCAGGCCCGTATGAGGGATCGGATGCCGCACTTTGCCGGCCGCCGAACGCAGCGGGTCAGCGGTTACCGCAAGATCGAAACAGTTGCGCCATTGGTCCAGTTGCCTACGGGACTGATCGTAAAGCTCGTCGGCGACCAACGAACGGTTCAGACGGTGATAGTTGTCGTCCCAGGCGTCGATTTGCCTTTGCAGGGCCGCGACCTCCGACCGGGCGCGTTGGTCGGACCAGTCGGGGCAAGGACCGGCGATGACGGGGATAGGGGTGAGTATTAAAACGACGAGTACACATAATAGCGGCAGCATCGAAGCATCCTTGCTGGGTAATGTGCCTGAAGGCTAGCCACTGACTCGGAGGAGGCGCGGGCTGGATGGTTACCGGATTTTGCCGAGCCTGATGGCATTGCTGTGGCGGTACAGTGGGACGCGATTTGACCGCGTAACTGTCTCTTGAACCCATTGCTGGCCGGCGCAGAATGGATCTTCCGATCCGCGCTGCCAGGAGTGCACCCCGATGGACCTGACGACACTCGCTGTTTTCATTCCGGCCTGTTTCGCCCTGAACATGGCGCCAGGCCCCAATAACCTGTTGTCCATCAGCAACGCCTCGCGTTATGGCTTCGTCCGGGCGTGCAGCGGCGGTATGGGTCGGCTGCTGGCGTTCGCCATCATGATTGCCTTGGCAGCGGTGGGACTGACCGCCGTGCTGCATACCTCGGAATTGTTGTTCCTGGGGATCAAACTCGTGGGGGCCGGGTATCTGTTCTACCTTGCCGTTCAACTGTGGCGGGCCCGACCCGAGGCCGATAGCGAAGCTGCGATGGGTTCGAAGGGCATGGGGCAACTGGCGCGCCAGGAGTTCCTGGTCGCGATCGGCAATCCCAAGGCGATCCTGTTGTTTACCGCGTTTCTGCCGCAGTTCGTTGACCGCTCGGGCACCGTCACCCAGCAATTCGCCGTGCTGGGCGGGTTGTTCCTGGCGCTGGAGTGCATTGCCATCGGGTTGTATTGCTACATGGGCATCTATGCGCGAAAGCTGTTTGCCCAACCCAGCGGCAAGCGTCTGTTCAACCGGATGTGTGCGGGGCTGTTGGCGAGCGCGGCTTCATTCCTGCTGGTGGCGCGGCGGACGTAGCTTGAAGGGCCCCTGTGGCGAGGAGATGAATCCTCTCGCCACAGGGGTTGTGATTCCGAACATGAAAAAGCCCCTGGCGACCAGGTCGCCAGGGGCTTTTTCATATCAGCAGGTATTACAGGCCGGCAGCGGCGCGCAGGGCGTCGGCGCGATCGGTTTTTTCCCAAGTGAAGGTGGTGAATGTGTCGCCACCGACAGTCTTGGTTTGCGGCGTGCGACCGAAGTGGCCGTAGGCTGCGGTTTCCTGGTACATCGGGTGCAGCAGGTCAAGCATGGTGGTGATGGCGTACGGACGCAGGTCGAACACTTCACGAACCAGTTTGATGATCTTGTCGTCGCCGATCTTGCCGGTGCCGAAGGTGTTCAGGGAGATCGATGTAGGCTGTGCAACGCCGATGGCGTAGGAAACCTGGATCTCGCAGCGCTCGGCCAGGCCTGCGGCGACGATGTTCTTGGCCACATAGCGACCGGCGTAGGCCGCCGAACGGTCAACCTTCGATGGATCCTTGCCGGAGAAGGCGCCACCGCCGTGACGGGCCATGCCGCCGTAGCTGTCGACGATGATTTTGCGACCGGTCAAACCGCAGTCGCCTACCGGGCCACCGATGATGAAGTTGCCGGTCGGGTTGATGTGGAACTGGGTGTCCTTGGTCAGCAGCTCGGCAGGCAGTACGTGCTTGACGATCAGTTCCATCACGCCTTCGCGCAGGTCTTTGTAGGAAACTTCAGGGTTGTGTTGGGTCGACAACACGATGGCGTCGATACCCACCACCTTGCCGTTTTCGTAACGGCAGGTGACCTGGGACTTGGCATCCGGACGCAACCACGGCAGCAGGCCGGATTTGCGGGCTTCGGCCTGGCGCTGCACCAGTTGGTGCGAGAAGGTGATCGGGGCCGGCATCAGCACGTCGGTTTCGTTGCTGGCGTAGCCGAACATCAGGCCCTGGTCGCCAGCGCCCTGATCTTCCGGCTTGCTGCGGTCAACGCCTTGGGCGATGTCCACCGATTGTTTGCCGATGATGTTCATCACGCCGCAGGTCGCGCCGTCGAAGCCGACGTCGGAGCTGTTGTAGCCGATGCCCAGGATGACGTCGCGGACGATCTGTTCCAGGTCGACCCAGGCCGAGGTGGTGACTTCGCCGGCGATGATCGCCACGCCCGTTTTCACCAGAGTCTCGCACGCCACGCGGGCGAACTTGTCTTCAGCAATGATGGCGTCCAGCACCGCATCAGAAATCTGGTCGGCGATTTTGTCCGGATGCCCTTCAGACACGGACTCGGAGGTGAAAAGGGAGTATTCGCTCATCTCGATGTTTTCCTACAAGTTACCGATGGTGAGTGTCGCCAGCCGGTCGCTGAAAGTGGCGAACCTGGATCTGGAAACCATTACGTAAGCCTACATAGAGGCTTTCCCCGGGCACGAGGCCCGCAGCGGTGGCCCAACGGGCCAGGTCGTCCTGTTCAAACCCCAGCCAGAGATCACCGCAGGCCTCCCTGGCCCAACTCTGGTTGTGGCTGCATAACTCTGTCACCAACAGGCTACCGCCTGGTTGCAGCAGGCCGGCCATGTGCCTGAGCGCATCGGCCGGTGCGGCAAAATGATGCAATACCATGTTCAATACAACGCAATCGGCCTGCAGGTTCACGCCCTCCAAGGCATCGGCCAATTGCAGGCTGACATGAGTCAGCTGTTCGCGTTCGCACACCTGGCGCGCCAGTTCGAGCATGGCCGGGCTGTTGTCCAGCGCCGTCACCTGGCTGAAGCGCCGCGCCAGTTCCGGCAGGAAAGCACCGTCGCCGGGGCCGACTTCAATGGCGGTGGCGGCAGGCTCGAAGCTCAGCTTGTCGAGCAGCGCCACGACGCTCTCACGATATTGCGGCAGTCCCGCGATCAGGTCCTGCTGGGCTCGGAATTTTTCCGCTACCCGTGCGAAAAAGTCCTGGCTGGCGGCGGCCCGCTGGCCATGCACCTGGGCGATGCGCGCCTGCACTTCCGCCGGCAGGTGCAGCTCGTCCACTTCATCCAGCAATGCCGCGTGCAACTTACCACCCAATAGCTCGGTATGGGGCAGGGCACGGCGATAGAAAATGGCGTTGCCTTCGCGGCGGGTTGCCACCAGGTCGGCCTGGGCCAGGACCTTGAGGTGATGGCTCATGCCGGACTGGCCGATGCCGAAGATCTGCGCCAGCTCCAATACGCCGAACGAATCGTTGGCCAGTGCGCGCAATACGTTGAGCCGCAACGGATCGCCGCCGGCCTTGCAGAGGGCCGCCAGCTCATCGCTGTCTTCATGGCGAATGGACGGCACGCGTAAGTTCATAGGGCGGCAGTCTAGTGATGGGGCTGGATCACCGCAAGGTCAATATCAAAAAGTTTTGATATTGCTCGATAAATGGCACTTCCTGAAACGGGCTTTACTCTACAAACCATCAGCGGAAAGGTTTCACCTGGCGAAAGCGACTTTATCCACCGGAAAAACCGCTCTGGATGACTATCTGTCATTGCCCCGGGCGGGTGGGTGAGGGAAAATGCACGCCTTTTTTCAGTTTCGTTATTCAAACCCAGGAGATCAGCGATGCCCAGCCGTCGTGAGCGTGCCAATGCCATTCGTGCCCTCAGCATGGATGCCGTGCAGAAAGCCAACAGCGGCCACCCAGGTGCCCCGATGGGCATGGCGGATATCGCCGAAGTGCTGTGGCGCGACTACCTCAAGCACAGCCCGAGCAATCCTTCGTTCGCTGACCGTGACCGCTTCGTGCTGTCCAACGGCCACGGCTCGATGTTGATCTACTCGCTGCTGCACCTGACCGGCTACGATCTGTCGATCGATGACCTGAAGAACTTCCGTCAATTGCACAGCCGCACCCCGGGCCACCCCGAATACGGCTACACCCCAGGCGTGGAAACCACCACCGGCCCGCTGGGGCAGGGCCTGGCCAATGCCGTGGGCTTCGCCCTGGCGGAAAAAGTCCTGGCAGCGCAGTTCAACCGGCCGGGTCATAACGTTGTCGATCACCACACCTACGTGTTCCTGGGTGATGGCTGCATGATGGAAGGCATTTCCCATGAAGTCGCTTCCCTGGCTGGCACCCTGGGCCTGGACAAGCTGATCGCGTTCTACGACGACAACGGCATTTCCATCGACGGTGAAGTCGAGGGCTGGTTCACCGATGACACGCCGAAACGTTTCGAAGCCTACAACTGGCTGGTGATCCGTAACGTTGATGGCCACGACCCAGAAGAGATCAAGACTGCCATCGAGACGGCCCGCAAGAGCGCCCAGCCGACCCTGATCTGCTGCAAGACCACCATCGGTTTCGGCTCGCCGAACAAGCAGGGCAAGGAAGACTGCCACGGTGCCCCCCTGGGTGCCGAGGAAATCGCCCTGACCCGCGCTGCGTTGAAGTGGGAACACGGTCCGTTCGAGATTCCGGCGGACATCTACGCCGAATGGGACGCCAAGGAAAAGGGCCGTGCCCTTGAAGCCGACTGGGATCAGCGTTTCGCTGCCTATTCCGCCGAATTCCCTGCGCTGGCCAACGAACTGGTGCGTCGCCTCAGCGGTGAGCTGCCGGCCGACTTCGCCGAAAAAGCCTCGGCCTACATTGCCGAAGTCGCGGCCAAGGGCGAAACCATCGCCAGCCGCAAGGCCAGCCAGAACACCCTGAATGCCTTCGGCCCATTGCTGCCGGAACTGCTGGGCGGTTCGGCCGACCTGGCCGGCTCTAACCTGACCCTGTGGAAAGGCTGCAAGGGCGTCACCGCCGAAGATGCCAGCGGCAACTACATGTACTACGGCGTTCGTGAGTTCGGCATGAGCGCGATCATGAACGGCGTAGCGCTGCACGGCGGCCTGGTGCCTTATGGCGCCACCTTCCTGATGTTCATGGAATATGCCCGCAATGCCGTACGCATGTCGGCCTTGATGAAGAAGCGCGTGCTCTACGTCTTCACCCACGACTCCATCGGCCTGGGCGAAGATGGCCCGACTCACCAGCCGATCGAGCAACTGGCGAGCCTGCGCTGCACTCCGAACCTGGACACCTGGCGTCCATGCGACGCCGTGGAATCGGCGGTGGCCTGGAAGTACGCGATCGAGCGCAATGACGGCCCGTCGGCGCTGATCTTCTCTCGCCAGAACCTGCAGCATCAGGCCCGCGAAGCCGGCCAGATCGACGAGATCGCCCGTGGCGGCTATGTGCTCAAGGATTGCATCGGCGAGCCTGAGCTGATCCTGATCGCCACCGGTTCCGAAGTCGGCCTGGCGGTCCAGGCCTACGACAAACTGACCGAGCAGGGCCGCAACGTGCGCGTGGTGTCCATGCCGTGCACCAGCGTGTTCGATGCCCAGGACGCCGGCTACAAGCAATCGGTATTGCCGCTGCAGGTCAGCGCGCGGATCGCCATCGAGGCTGCTCATGCCGACTACTGGTACAAGTACGTGGGCCTGGAAGGTCGCGTGATCGGCATGACCACCTACGGCGAATCGGCGCCCGCGCCGGCGTTGTTCGAGGAGTTCGGTTTCACCCTGGAGAACATCCTGGGTCAGGCTGAAGAATTGCTGGAAGACTGATCCGAAAGTTGCGTCGTCCGGACTGCCGTCATCGCGAGCAGGCTCGCTCCCACAAGGATCTCCACCGACCCTGTGGGAGCGAGCCTGCTCGCGATAGCGCTGATTCAGCCGACGCTGCCCTAATGGACTCACCCTGGTCAGAGAACCTCCATGCCCCAACCGCGTCCCTACAAAGTTGCACTCAACGGCTACGGCCGGATTGGTCGTTGCGTCTTGCGTGCGTTGTTCGAGCGAGGGGCAGAGGCCGGCTTCGAAATCGTGGCCATCAACGATCTGGCCGACATGGCCAGCATCGAATACCTGACACGCTTCGACTCCACCCATGGCCGGTTTCCCGGCGAAGTACGGGTCCAGGGCGATTGTCTGCACATTAATGGCAACTGCGTGAAAGTCTTGCGCAGCGCCACTCCCGAAGGCATCGATTGGGCGTCCCTCGGCGTCGATCTGGTGCTCGAGTGTTCCGGTGCCTATCACACTCGCGAGGACGGTGAGCGTTTCCTCGCTGCCGGTGCACCGCGGGTGTTGTTTTCCCAACCGATGGCCAGTGAAGCGGATGTGGACGCTACCATCGTCTACGGCGTCAACCAGGATTGCCTGACTGGCCGCGAGTTGCTGGTATCCAACGCTTCCTGCACCACCAATTGCGGCGTGCCGCTGTTGCGCCTGCTGGATCAGGCCATTGGCCTGGAATACGTGTCGATTACCACCATCCATTCGGCGATGAACGATCAGCCGGTGATCGACGCCTACCATCACGAAGACTTGCGCCGCACCCGCTCGGCATTCCAGTCGGTGATTCCGGTGTCCACTGGTCTGGCGCGAGGCATTGAACGGCTGCTGCCGGAACTTGCGGGGAGAATTCAGGCCAAAGCCGTGCGAGTGCCGACGGTCAACGTGTCCTGCCTCGATATGACGATGCAGACCGTGAGTGATACCGACGCCACCGAGGTCAACCGGATCCTGCGCGAAGCCGCTACCAGCGGCCCGCTCAAAGGCCTGCTCGCCTACACCGAGTTGCCTCATGCCAGCTGTGATTTCAACCATGACCCCCATTCGGCCATCGTCGATGCCAGTCAGACCCGTGTATCCGGCCCGAGGCTGGTGAATATCCTGGCCTGGTTCGATAACGAATGGGGTTTTGCCAATCGAATGCTGGATGTTGCCGGGCATTACCTGCAAACCGCTTCTAAAAAACCTGCTCTCTAAACAGTTACCCAGGAATTGCGACCCATGACCGTGTTGAAGATGTCCGACCTCGATCTGCAAGGTAAGCGCGTACTGATCCGCGAAGACCTCAACGTCCCTGTCAAGGACGGTGTTGTCACCAGCGACGCGCGTATCCTGGCCTCGCTGCCGACCATCAAGCTGGCCCTGGAAAAAGGTGCGGCCGTGATGGTCTGCTCCCACCTGGGCCGCCCGACCGAAGGCGAGTTCTCTGCCGAAAACAGCCTCAAGCCCGTGGCCGATTACCTGAGCCGTGCCTTGGGTCGCGAAGTGCCGCTGGTGGCTGACTACCTGGGCGGCGTTGATGTGAAGGCCGGCGATGTCGTGCTGTTCGAAAACGTGCGCTTCAACAAGGGCGAGAAAAAGAACGCCGACGAGTTGGCCCAGCAATACGCCGCCTTGTGCGACGTGTTCGTGATGGACGCTTTCGGCACCGCCCACCGTGCCGAGGGCTCGACCCACGGCGTGGCGAAGTTCGCCAAGGTTGCTGCGGCCGGCCCGCTGCTGGCGGCTGAGCTGGATGCATTGGGCAAGGCCCTGGGCGCACCGGCCAAGCCAATGGCGGCCATCGTTGCTGGCTCCAAGGTGTCGACGAAACTCGACGTGCTCAACAGCCTGAGCCAGATCTGCGACCAGTTGATCGTCGGCGGCGGTATTGCCAACACCTTCCTCGCCGCAGCCGGTCACCCGGTCGGCAAGTCCCTGTACGAACCGGATCTGCTGGACACCGCCCGCGAAATCGCCGCCAAGGTCAGCGTGCCGTTGCCGGTGGACGTGGTGGTCGCCAAGGAATTCGCCGAAAGCGCCACTGCTACCGTCAAGGCCATCGCCGACGTGGCCGCCGACGACATGATCCTGGACATCGGCCCGCAGACGGCGGCCAACTTTGCCGAACTGTTGAAATCTTCCAGGACTATCCTGTGGAACGGCCCGGTCGGTGTGTTCGAGTTCGACCAGTTCGGCAACGGCACCAAGGTCCTGGCCCAGGCCATCGCCGACAGCGCTGCGTTCTCCATCGCCGGTGGTGGCGACACCCTGGCGGCCATCGACAAATATGGCGTGGCCGAACAGATCTCCTACATCTCCACCGGCGGTGGTGCGTTCCTCGAGTTCGTCGAGGGCAAAGTGCTGCCGGCGGTAGAAGTCCTGGAAAGCCGGGCCACGGCCTGAGGCTGAATTGACCAGGCAAGGGAGTGTTTTTATGGTCAAGACGTGGGCGCTTTTGTTGTTGACCGCGGCCCTGGCCGCTTGTGGGAGTCACCCGCCAGCGACGCCGGAACCGGCCGCCAGCGATCCGGAGCCAGGCTGCTACCAGGCGGACTGGCAGGCAGAAACCAACCCGGTGCTGAACAAGCGCTCCGGGCCGGACGGTCTGGACAAATACGAAACGCAAACCCCGACCAAGGAACATGGTTGTCCTTGACGGGTCTGACCCTTTAACTCATGGCTGGCGGCATGCGCCGCCGGTCGAGGAACACGGATGAAAGGCTTGATCGCCGTTGTGGCATTGGCATCGCTGGCCGGTTGCGCGCAGTTGGGTTTTTCGAATGCGTCCGAACCTGTGGCGGGTTGGACGACCTGGACCTGTGACAGCGAGGCCAAGGTGCTCTGGCGCTATACCGACGCCACCCATAAGGCCGTCGATGTACGCCTGGGCGGGGCCGATAAGGTTTATCGCCTCAAGCTTGAGCCGGGTGCTGAAGGTTCGCTGTACAGCGATGACATGCTGGCCTTTCACATCAAGGGTGAGGAAGGCCTGGTGTATTGGGTCGCCACCAATGACTTGATTGGGCGGGGTTGCAAGGCCAATTGATCCATATAGATCCAATGTGGGAGCGGGCTTGCCCGCGAATGCGGCGGGTCAGCTTGCATATCTGCTGAATGTGAAACCGCATTCGCGAGCAAGCCCGCTCCCACAGGGGCCTCTATAGTTTTGAGATTTCGTTTCACCGAACACGCAGGCGAGGGCCAACCCCCGACCTGCAATGACTTGAATAGCCGCCGCCGCTACGGCAGGCTGGCACGATTAACGACCCTCGACCGGGAGAGACACACAATGGCACTTATCAGCATGCGTCAGATGCTGGACCACGCAGCCGAATTCGGCTACGGCGTCCCAGCCTTTAACGTCAACAACCTTGAGCAGATGCGCGCCATCATGGAAGCCGCTGACAAGACCGACTCTCCGGTCATCGTCCAGGCTTCGGCCGGTGCCCGCAAATACGCCGGTGCGCCGTTCCTGCGTCACCTGATCCTGGCGGCAATCGAAGAGTTTCCGCACATCCCGGTGTGCATGCACCAGGACCACGGCACCAGCCCTGACGTCTGCCAGCGCTCCATCCAACTGGGCTTCAGCTCGGTGATGATGGACGGCTCCCTGGGCGAAGACGGCAAGACCCCGACCGACTACGAATACAACGTACGCGTCACCCAACAGACCGTTGCCATGGCCCACGCCTGCGGCGTTTCGGTGGAAGGTGAGCTGGGTTGCCTGGGCTCGTTGGAAACCGGCATGGCCGGTGAAGAAGACGGTATCGGCGCCGAAGGCGTGTTGGATCACAGCCAGATGCTGACCGACCCGGAAGAAGCCGCCGACTTCGTCAAGAAAACCCAGGTCGACGCCCTGGCCATTGCCATCGGCACCAGCCACGGCGCCTACAAGTTCACCAAGCCGCCCACCGGTGACGTGCTGGCGATCGACCGCATCAAGGAAATCCACAAGCGCATTCCCAACACCCATCTGGTGATGCACGGCTCGTCCTCGGTGCCGCAGGAATGGCTGGCGATCATCAATCAGTACGGTGGCGACATCAAGGAAACCTACGGTGTGCCGGTCGAGGAAATCGTCGAGGGCATCAAGCACGGCGTGCGCAAGGTCAATATCGACACCGACCTGCGCCTGGCGTCCACCGGTGCCATGCGCCGTCTGATGGCGACCAACCCGAGCGAGTTCGATCCGCGCAAGTTCTTTGGCGCGACCGTGACTGCGATGCGTGATGTGTGTATTGCGCGTTATGAGGCCTTTGGTACGGCGGGTAATGCTTCGAAGATCAAACCGATCTCTATGGAAGCGATGTTCCAGCGGTATCTGAAGGGTGAGTTGAACGCTAAGGTCAACTGAGGCTTAGGCGATATAAAAAACCCGCAGTGATGCGGGTTTTTTGTGTGATTGTTTGGAGGCGAAGACGTTAGAGCAAATGTCCATTTATCACCTATTTGAAATGCACGATCTGTAGCAGTCGGTGTGTCGATGAGTTATTCGCATCTTACGTCTGTTATTTTGCCTGTATCGTCAATGAAGATTTTAAGGCGATCAGGATTTTTGAACTTGATATCAACACCGCCGGGTCTAACCAGTAGCACACTCACCGCTCCTGACGCTTGAGTGGCCTCGCTCGTGAGGCTGGGGGTTTCCATTGTATTGACCAAATGCTTTACGGCTGCTGCATCGCAGGCGGCCTGTGCATTCGCGGTTGCGCCCAGCAATAAAATCGATGTTAAGACCAATGATTTACTGATCATGACATTAAACTCCTTTTAATGAATAAGGCCCGTTTTGTTACGGGATGGACTTAGCCTGAGGAGTTTGGCCAACCGGATCTACTGTCAGCTATGACAGTTTTTTATAAGGTTTTGAAATTTACTTTCCTTTTTAATATTTTTTAATTAAAGCCGTCGAGGCGGCCTGAGGTGGCAGTTGCGTGCGGGTTCGCAGACTGAGGAAGAGACCAAACCCGGCAGGTCCGAAGGTCTCCCACACCCAACCGCCATAAAATGAACGCCGACAAGTTTGCCTGAGTTTTCATTCGACGGTGCAAGGTCTCATTCTCAATTTAGGGCTGTGAAACCCCGTCCCTGACCAAAGCCAGCGACGACCCTAACTATAGAGCGGATTCAGAGCGGATTTTTGACCCAGCAACCGACCTGTAGGACGCCCACAGTAGGTGTTTTCCTACGAGATTTTCAGAAGGGCAGGCGCGCAGCATTTCGCTGCTGCGGCGCCTGAGGCGATATCAGGTGTTGTGATCGATATCCAGCTTGCTGAACGTCACTTTTCCGCCTTCGCTGGTATAGCCCGTGTTGTCCTGCACGTACACACCAGCCTTGAAGTACAGCGGCTTGACCCGCCATGTAGAGCTGATGGTGGTGTACCAGCTACGACCCGCCGCGGTGATACCCAGGTCCCCGGTACGATCCAGGTGGATCCGGTAAGAGAACGCCTGAGAAAGTTTTACACCGCTGGCCACTGTGACGACCCGACCCTTGCTGTCATCGGGGCGCATGCGGACTTTGGCGACGATGTCGCCGGTGTCGCTGGCATCCTTGTACTGGTATTCCAGTTTCACCATGGGTTTGCTGCTGTCCTTGGCATGAATCTGACCGATCACGATCTTGCCGCTGCTGGGCACCTGGTTGACGACCAGGGTCGCGCTCAATTTATTGTCGGCCTCGGGGTACAACCAGTTGCGCAAGGTGCCGTCCCTGTAGGTCTCGCGCAATTCGCTGCGCGGGTAGATTGCGTTTTCTGTCTTGGTACCGGTGACGGGTGACCAGAAATACACCGTGCTGCCTTCGGAATTGAAATATTTATCCCGGAACCCATCCACCAGCCGAGGGGTTTCGATAGTCTTCGGCGGATTGCCTTCGGGGATGCTCAGGTTCCAGGTTGCAAGATCGACCATGTTCGGATCCTTTCCGAGAAGAAGAAATGATTTACGCCACAGCCGGAGGCTCTAAGACGCGATTTTGCTGAAGCCAGGAGGGGGCGCGAACGAGTATTTGGTACGCTCGTGCGGCGGAGGGGTGGCGTCAACAGTCCGTCAGAGTTGCATTTGCCGCTTTTGTGCCCGAGACAAATGACCGTTGGTCGGTCAGGTTGCTTTTTCCCGGAACAATTGGCATTTGACCATTTGGCTCTTCATTGCTTACAGACAAAAAAAGGCATCCGGAAACGGATGCCTTCAAGGATGGAGCAATAGTCAAAGAGCGGTGTGTTTGATTTCCAGCAGGCTGAACGACACTTTTCCACCTTCGGTGGGATAGCCGGTGTTGTCCTGCACGTACACACCCGCCTTGAAGTAAAGGGGCTTGTCCTTCCAACTCGGGTCGATGGTCGTTCTCCAGTTGTATCCCGCCGCGGTAATGCCCAGGGCACCCTTGGGGCTGAGATGGATCATGTAGGAGAAACTACGGTCGAGCTTCACGCCGGTGGCAACGGTGATGACCTGGCCGGTTTCGTCATCGGGACGCATCCGTACCTTGGCGACGATGTTGCCGGTGGCACTATAGGCCTTGTACTGGTATTCCAGTTTCACCATGGGGCTGGTGCTGTTCTTGGTATGGATCTGGCCAATCACGATTTTGCCGCTGCTGGGGACCTGGTTGACGGTCACCGTCGCTCGCAGGGTGTTGTCCGCCGCTGAGTACAGCCAGTTTCGCAGTGTGCCGTCGCTATAGGTTTCGCGCAGTTCGCTACGTGGGTAGATTGCGTTTTCGGTCCTGGTGCCGGTCACCGGTGCCCAGAAAAACACCGTGCCGGTTTCGGCGTTGAAGTACTGATCCTTGAACCCTTGCGCCAGGCGAGGGGTTTCGATAGTCATCGCCGGGCTGCCTTCGGGGATGCTCAAGTTCCAAGTGTTAAGGTCGATCATGTTCAGTTCCTGCAGTGAAATTTAGGCGCAACAACGCGAGGCTCTAGCCCGCGAGTTGGGGCGTCCTGATAGCACCGGTTTGAGCTTGTTGTTCTTGCGGCGAATGATTGACGTCAAGTGATCGTCACTGTGGTCTATTGCAGTTTCTGTGCCCGAGATGGGTGACCGTTAGTCGGCTATTTTGGGCATTGTCGGGATGATGGCGTGATGACACCTACTGCTTTTCAAAATCACGGTCTAGAGTGAGAGCACAGTATTTGTCTGTTTTGCTATGTGAAACGGACGTGGCGCCCCGATAAGAGAAGCAGCATGGAATGCGCGCAACCGACGCTTGGTGAAGACAGCTCCGTCCTTTTGATTGTTGATGATTACCCTGAAAACCTGCTCAGCATGCGGGCGTTGTTGCAGCGTCAGGATTGGCAGGTCATGACCGCTGCCTCGGGTGTCGAGGCCCTTAGTCTGCTGCTCGAACATGACATCGACTTGGTTCTGCTGGATGTGCAGATGCCGGATATGGACGGTTTCGAAGTGGCGCGCCTGATGCGTGGCAGCCAGCGCACGCGGCTCACGCCGATCATTTTCCTGACCGCCAACGAGCAATCCCAGGACGCGGTGATCAAGGGCTATGCCAGTGGCGCGGTGGACTATCTGTTCAAACCCTTCGATCCGCAGATCCTCAAGCCCAAGGTCCAGGCGTTGCTGGAGCACCAGCGCAATCGCCGTGCCCTGCAGCGCCTGAGCCAGGATCTGGAGGCGGCCAGGGCGTTCAATGCCTCGGTGCTGGATAACGCTGCCGAGGGGATCCTCGTGGTAGACGAGGTCGGTTGCATCCGCTTCGCCAACCCATCTACTTGCCGCCTGCTCAATGCAAAGGCGGAGCAGCTGCAGGGGACGCCGTTCCTGGATTACCTGCAGAAACCGCATATTCCCCAATGGGTCAATTCCGATATTCATGTCGCCTATTGCCGTGGCCAGACCTGGCGCCTGCATGATGCCGTCCTGCGTACCATGCCCGGTCAACAGGTGTCGGTGGCCTTGTCCTGCGCCCCGCTGCCTTCGGAACAGAAGGCTATGGTGGTGACGCTCCAAGACATGTCGGTGGTCCGGCATTTGCACCAGCAACTCCAGTTCCAGGCCGTCACGGATCCGCTGACGGGTTTGCTCAACCGCAGGGGGTTTTATCAGACCGCCGAAAACCTGTTGATGCGTAGCGAGCGGCTGGAAAGCAACTGGGTACTGCTGTACCTGGACCTCGATGGGTTCAAACGCGTCAACGACTCGTTGGGGCACGATGCCGGTGACCGGGTGTTGCGCTGGGTCTCGGAGCAGTTGAAAGCCTGCCTGCGCCCCTTCGACATCCTGGCGCGACTGGGCGGTGATGAGTTCACGGCCCTGCTGGACCTGGAGCACCCGGAGCAAGCGGCCAAGATTGCGGAAAAGCTCATTGAGCGGGTCGCGATCTGCCAGCAGATCGAAGGCATGGATGTGGCGTTGGGCGCCAGTATCGGCATTGCGACGTACCCGGATTGCGGCGCCAATCTTGACGGTTTGCTGCGTGCATCCGATATCGCCATGTACGAAGCCAAGCGTGCCGGCCGCCAGCAATACCGTTTCTATGACCACGAAATGAACGGTCGAGCCCGTTCACGGCTGATGCTCGAGGAAAGCGTGCGCTCGGCCATCGAGAACCGTGACTTCAATATGGTCTACCAGCCCCAGGTGAACCTTCACGATGGGCGGATTCGCGGCTTCGAAGCGTTATTGCGCTGGCAGCACCCGAGCGTCGGCGATGTGCCGCCGGGCCTGTTCCTGCCTTTGTTGGAGGAGGCGCGATTGATCAGCCGGTTGGGTAGCTGGATTTACCATCGCAGCGCGGCCCAGCGCAAAGTCTGGGAGCGGAATTTCGCCGATGACCTGGTGCTGGGCGTGAGCCTGAGCAGTACCCAGTTCGGCATGCCGAACCTGGTGACCGAGTTGCGTCAGGTCCTGGAGCGGCATGCTTTGAAACCCCGGCAACTCGAAGTCGAGGTGACCGAAGACGCGCTGATGCGCAATCCCGACGAAACCCAGAAGCAGTTGCGGCTGCTGCGCCACCTCGGGGTGCGGGTGGCGCTGGATGACTTCGGCTCGGGACCGTGCTCCCTGGCTCATTTGCGCGACCTTGAACTCGATACCCTCAAGCTCGACCGGCACCTGATCGCCCGATTGCCGGATTCTCCGCGGGATGCTGCCCTGGCAGCCTCGGTGATTGATCTATGCACGCAATTGGGCTTGCGGGTGATCGCTGAAGGCGTGGAAACCCTGGAGCAATATCGATGGCTCAAGGACCACGGTTGTGAATATGTGCAGGGCTTCCTGGTGGCGCGACCCTTGATGGCCGCAGACACCGATGCATTTGCCAAACCCTTTGACTGGAGCGCGCTAACCGTCTGAGTTCGTTACACTGGCGGTCTTTTCCCACAGTATTGCCGTCCGATGATCGCGCTCAAGTACCTCCAGGCCTACCCCGCCGCACTGCAAGCCCAGGTGCAGCAGTTGATTACCCAGGACCGCCTGGGTGATTACCTGCACCAGCGCTATCCGGGCCGACATCCGATCCAGAGCGACAAGGCTCTGTACACTTATGCGCTGGAGCTCAAGCAACAGTATCTGCGAAACGCGCCAGCCATGGATAAGGTGTTGTTCGACAACCGCCTCGACCTGACCCATCGCGCCCTCGGTCTGCACACTGCGGTTTCGCGGGTACAGGGTGGCAAGCTCAAGGCGAAGAAGGAAATCCGCATCGCGTCGTTGTTCAAGGACGCAGCACCCGAGTTCCTGAACATGATCGTGGTGCATGAACTGGCCCACTTCAAGGAATCGGACCACAACAAGGCGTTCTACCAACTCTGCGAGCACATGCTGCCGGGCTATCACCAATTGGAGTTCGACCTGCGGGTGTACCTGACCTGGCGCGATCTGCAACAACCGAAGGAGTGACCGGATGGATGTCAGCAAGACCAAGAGCAGCTTCTATCGCCGCTTGTATGTGGCTTACCTGATCGACAGTGGCCTGGCCAGCAATGTCCCGGCGCTCATTGACGTGACCGGCATGCCGCGACGCACTGCCCAGGACACCGTCGCGGCGCTGGCGGACCTGGATATCGTGTGCGAGTTCGAACAACAGGAAGGTGCTCGCAACCATGCCGGGAGCTATCGGATCCGCGATTGGGGGGCGATAGATCGAGGATGGATCGAGGTCAATCTGCAGCGGATCAAGGCGGTGCTTGAATACCCCTGATATGGATAGTGGCTTTACTGGCCTCATCGCGAGCAGGCTCGCTCCCACAGGGGTAGGCATTCCAATGTGGGAGCGGGCTTGCTCGCGAAGGGGGCCTCAGGGCCGATGCATCCCTATGTGCGGGATACCATCTTCCAGGTATTCGACCCCCACCACTTCGAACCCATACCGCCCGTAATATCCCTGCAGATGCGCCTGCGCCGACAATGAAATCGACGTTCCGGGCCAATGCTTCTCGGCGTGCTTGAGCCCATGCTCCATCAACGTGTGACCCAACCCCTGGCCCCGTGCCTCTGGGGCGATGATCACGCGGCCGATCACCACGTCGCTGTTCTGCGAATGAGGATCGAGCAGGCGCAGATAGGCCACGAGGTGGTTATCCCGCCAGGCCATCAGGTGGAAGGTATCGCCCTCCAGGTCCAGCCCATCGACGTCCGGATAGGCGCAGTTCTGCTCGACGACGAACACGTCGGCGCGCAATTTGAGAATGGCGTACAGCTGTTCCTTGCTCAGGTCACTGTGGTGTTTGCAGACCCAATCGATGTCCATTTTCTGAATTTCCTGATAAACCCGATGCCGATATTAAGTGCGCTGTGTTTGGATGTCTCTTTCCCGGGCGAGCGAAAATCTGTGATAAGGACCAAATTGCCATCATTCTTCTTTCGCAGCATTGTCGTCTTTATGTAATCTTCGTCCAAGCGCTGCGTAGCGGTTTCAATGAGCTAATGTTAGGTCGGATGTCTCTGTTTATCCCCCGAGTTTCGGCTAAAACATGAGCTTCGCAACCTTCAAGGATGTATGGCATGCCGCAATTGCATCGAGCTCTTGTTTTGATCGGGTTGCTGTTGCTGGGTCACAACGCCTGTGCGCAGAAATTGCGCCTGGTTGCGGATGGCTGGCCGCCTTTTACCGACTCGACGCTGGTCAATGGCGGCCTGGCGACCGATATCGTCAGCACCGCCCTGGCGCGTGCCGGCTATGCCACCGAATTCGAACAGGTACCCTGGGCCCGGGCGATGCTGGGCATCGGTGAGGGGCGTTATGACGTGCTGGTCAATGCCTGGTACAGCGAAGAGCGCACGCATATAGGCCAGTTTTCGGCTGAATACCTGCTCAACCGCGTGCGCTTCCTCAAGCGCAAGGAAACTTCGATCCAGTTTGACAGCCTGCAACAACTCTACGACTACCCGATCGCAGTGGTTCGCGGTTATGCCTATTCCAAGACGTTCGATGAGAACCAGCAACTGCAGAAAGTCCCCGTGCATAACTTTGCGATGGCGGTGCGCATGGTCGCTGCAGACCGCGTGAAGCTGACCCTGGAAGACGAATATGTCGCTCGTTATTACCTGGCCCGCGAATCGCCCAAGGTGCGCAATTCCGTTGAGTTCCTGCCCAAGCCGTTGAGCGAAAACAGCCTGCATATCCTGGTCAGCCTGAAGAACCCGGAGCATGAGCAGATCGTGGCGGGGTTCGATCGGGAAATCGCGGCGATGAAGGCTGATGGGAGTTATGCACGGATCATGGAAATGCACGGTATGTGAGCGGGTTTTGCGGCGCTCGCGATGGGGCCCGATTGACCGCCGCAGCTTTCAGGCCTCGCTTGTATCCTTGATCAGATGCGCCGCCAGGGTCCGCAGCGGTCCAAGCTGACGGCAGATCAACGCCAGTTGCGTCTGTACCAGCCGTTGGCCCTCATCGATTTCGTCAGGCATCTGTTCGAGCTCGTTGGCCAGGGCTTCTTCCTCGTCACTCTGGATCATGATCGACGTTTTGGTTGCCAGGCCTTGGGCGATTTCGTCGATGCTGGAAGCCAGTTTCGTCCCCGCACCGTCTATCAACTGCTCGCGCACATCCGTTGGCAGTTCGGTACCCCGGTGGGCCCCGAGGCCCGACAGGTAGCTGAGCAAGGTATGGGACAGCACCAGGAAGCGGAAGCCGACGTCGGCTTCCTTACGGAAGTGCCCCGGCTCCATCAGCATGTTCGCCAGCGTCGTGGACAACGCAGCGTCGGCGTTGTGGGCGTTGCGTCGGGCCAGGCGATAGGCCAGGTCGTCACTTTTGCCGGCGGCGTATTGCTGCATGATCTGGCGCAGATAGATGCTGTTGCAGGTCAGCGTGTTGGCCAGGACCTTGTTCAGTCGCCGGCCCTGCCAGTCCGGCAGGAAGAGGAATACCGCCAGGCCGGCGATCAGGCTGCCGAGCAAGGTATCGAACAGCCGTGGCAGCAACAGCCCGTAGCCATCGCCGACCTGATTGAAGCAGAACAACACCATGACTGTGATCGCCGCCGTCGCCAGGGTGTAGCGAGTCGTGCGGTTGGTGAAGAACACCACCCCTGCGGCAATGGCGAAGCTCGACTGCACCAGCGGGCTGGGGAACAGGTCGAACAGCGCCCAGGCCACGGTCAGGCCAATGGCGGTGCCGATGATCCGCTGGCCGAGTTTGCGTCGGGTGGCGCCGTAGTTGGGTTGGCAGACGAACAGTGTGGTGAGCACGATCCAGTAGCCCTGGGACGGGTGGATCCAGTGCACCATCGCGTAGCCGACGCTCAGTGCCAGGGGCAGACGCAAGGCATGGCGGAACAGCAGCGAGGTCGGCGTGAGCTGTGTGCGCAGGCGTAGCCAGACGTCCTTGAGGTTGCGCGGTGAGCGGTCCAGCAAGCTGCTGTCGGTGGCGTCGGCCAGGGCGTCAGGGTTGCTGGCGTCGCTGAGTAAGCGGTCAAGCGTGCCGAGGTTCGCCGACAAGGCCCGCAACGAACGCAGCAGGCCACGCCACGCCGGATTGCTCTGGATGCGCAAGTGTTCCAGAGACGCATGCAGGTCATTCAAGGCCTCGGCGAAGCGATCGTCGTAGACGAACGGCTGGCGCATCTGGATCGACTCGGCCAGCGCCTGACAGGCCTTGCCTTGCTGGCGCAACAGGCGCTGGCAGCGGAACAGTACGTCGCTGTGGAAGAACGCCTCGGCGAGGGCGTTGTAGGGATAGTGGGAGGAGCTGGCGCGCTCATGGATGTCCTGGGCAAGGAAGTACAGCTTCAGGTAACGGCTGACCTTCGAGCCCGGCCGGCCATTGCCGACACGGTGCAGGATGATTTCCTTCGCCGCGTTGAGGGCCGCTACCACGCGGCCATTCTGCTGGGCCAGCTCCAGGCGTCGGGCTTCGATATCCAGTTGGCGGACCGGTTCGAGCAGCGACGATTTGAGTTTCAGGTAACGCCCCAGCTCGCGGAACAATCGCGCCAGGCTCTGTTGTACCGGCTGGTTGGAAAACAAGACATGCCACAGCACCGAGAGCATGCCGTACCACGCGGCGCCGGCCACCAACAGCAAGGGTTCGTGCCAGAAATCGGTGACGGCGCCACCGCGCTGGTCCACACCGATCACGGTGTAGACCGACAGGATCAGGGTGGCCGAGGCAATCGCGCCATAGCGTTCGCCCAGGGCGCCGAGCATGGTCAGGCCGAAACTCGCCAGGGCAAACGCGACGATGAAGAGAATCGGATAGGGGAACAGCAGCTCCACCGACAATGCCGCGACGGTGAAGCAGACCAGGGTCACGGCGAGCGCATTGAGGCGGCCCTGCCAGTTGTCGTCGGTCTCGGCCAGGGCGCTGGCGATGATGCCCAGGAACAAGGGAATCAACAGGGTCATCTCGTCCAGGTACCAGCACAGCGTCATGCTGCCGGTCAGGGCGATGAACACCCGCACGCTATAACTGAATTTATCCAACGCCCAGAGGCGACGCAAAGACTGACGGAACGAGGTCGATGACATGAAATGCAAGGGCCTGACGGGCGATGACACTAAATTGAGGCAGTAATGACGCCGACGCAATGGCGGCGATCACATCTGGCAGCAAAAAGTGTTCCGGGGGCACCACCAACCACTGTGGGAGCGGGCTTGCTCGCGAATACGGTGTGTCAGCCAGCACCGAATTGACTGATTCACCGTATTCGCGAGCAAGCCCGCTCCCACATTTTGATCTGTGTTGTGTCAGACGTATTGCGCGGCTGCATAGCCCGAAGCCCAGGCCCACTGGAAGTTGAACCCGCCCAGGTGACCGGTCACGTCCAGCACTTCGCCGATGAAGTACAGCCCGGGGCTTTTCAGCGATTCCATGGTCTTGGACGAGACTTCCCGGGTGTCGACGCCACCCAGGGTGACCTCGGCGGTGCGATAGCCTTCGGTGCCGGCCGGGATGACGTTCCAGCTCGCCAGTTTCTCGGCAATGTCCGCCAGTTCCCCGTGGGTGTATTGCTTCATGGGTTTGGAGACGAACCAGCTGTCGGCCAGCAGGTTGGCCATCTTCTTGGTGAACAACTCGCCCAAGAGGGTTTTCAGCTCACTGTTGGGGCGTTCGGCCTGCTGTTGTTGCAGCCATTGGGGCACGTCGTGGTCCGGCAGCAGGTTGATCTGCACCGTATCCCCCGGCTCCCAGAACGACGAAATCTGCAGGATCGCCGGGCCGCTGAGGCCACGGTGGGTGAACAGAATGTTCTCCCGGAAGCTCTGCTCGTTGCAGCTCACCAGGCAATCGACCGACGTGCCCGAGAGTTCGGTACACAAGGCCTTGAGCTGATCGGTAATGGTGAACGGCACCAGGCCGGCGCGGGTTGGTAACAGCTGGTGGCCGAACTGCCTGGCAACCTGATAGCCGAAACCGGTCGCACCCAGGGTCGGGATCGACAGTCCACCGGTGGCGATCACCAGGGACTGGCAGGCGATGGTGCCGAGGGTGGTTTGCAGCAAATAGCCGCCGTCGGTTTTCTCGATGTGCTCAATCGAGGTATCCAGGTGCAGGTTGACCCCGACCTGTTCGCACTCGTCCAGGAGCAGGCCGAGAATGTCGCTGGACTTGTTATCGCAGAACAGCTGGCCGAGTTTCTTTTCGTGATAGGGCACGCCGTGCTTGGCTACCAGGGCGATGAAATCCCACTGGGTGTAGCGGGCCAGGGCCGATTTGCAGAAGTGTGGGTTCTGCGAGAGGAAGTTGCCCGGTTCGGTATACATATTGGTGAAATTGCAGCGTCCACCGCCGGACATGAGGATTTTCTTGCCGGCTTTGTTGGCATGGTCCAGCAACATCACTTGCCGTCCGCGCCCCGCGGCGGTCAGCGCGCACATCAACCCTGCGGCGCCAGCGCCAATGATCACGACTTCGGTAGAGCGCAAAACGGTGTCCTCTTATGTGTCACCACAAAACCCAGTGTGGGAGCGAGCCTGCTCGCGATGGCGGACTGTCAGACAACATCAATGTTGAATGCTCCGGCGTCATCGCGAGCAGGCTCGCTCCCACAGGGAATCTCACTGAATCCAAGGTCGGTTACAAAATCCGCACCCGCAACGAGCGTCCCTTGATCTTGCCTTCGTTCAGACGCTTGAGGGCCTGTTTGGCGATCCCGCGCTCCACGGCCACGTATGCCTGGAAATCGAAAATCGCGATCTTGCCGACCTGTGTGCCGGGTATGCCCGCATCGCCGGTCAGGGCGCCCAGAATGTCGCCGGGGCGAACCTTGTCCTTACGACCGGCGGCGATGCACAGGGTGCTCATGGCCGGCAGCAGCGGGCCACCGCCCTGGGGCTTGAGGTTGTCCAACTGGTCCCAGCTCAGCGGCGCCTTCTGCAGTTGTTCGATGGCTTGGGCGCGGTGGGCTTCGGACGGCGCTACCAGGCTGATGGCAACACCGGTTTCGCCGGCGCGGCCGGTACGGCCGACGCGGTGGATATGGATTTCCGAGTCCCGGGCCAATTCGACGTTGATCACCATGTCCAGGGCATCGATATCGAGGCCGCGGGCCGCCACATCGGTAGCCACCAGCACCGACGTGCTGCGGTTGGCGAACATCGCCAGCACCTGGTCGCGGTCGCGTTGTTCCAGGTCGCCATGCAGGCCGACGGCGGAAATGCCTTTGGACGTCAGGTGATCGACGGTTTCCTGGACCTGCTGCTTGGTGAAGCAGAACGCCACGCAGGAGGCCGGGCGGAAATGCGCCAGTACCTTGACCACCGCGTCCATGCGCGCCTCGGGCGAAATCTCGTAGAACCGCTGTTCGATCTGCGCGTCGGAATGCAGTGCCTCAGCCTTCACCTGTTGTGGGTCACGCATGAACTTGGACGACAGTTGCTTGATGCCCACCGGGTAGGTAGCGGAGAACAGCAGCGTCTGGCGACGCTCCGGGGTCTGTTGGATGATGTCTTCGATGGCGTCGTAGAAACCCATGTCGAGCATGCGGTCTGCTTCGTCGAGGATCAGCGTGTTGAGGCCGTCGAGTACCAGTGAGCCCTTGCGCAGGTGCTGCTGGATGCGTCCCGGGGTACCGACGATGATATGGGCGCCGTGTTCGAGGGAGGCG
Source organism: Pseudomonas sp. SJZ074 (assembly GCF_007828215.1). Classification (GTDB taxonomy): domain Bacteria; phylum Pseudomonadota; class Gammaproteobacteria; order Pseudomonadales; family Pseudomonadaceae; genus Aquipseudomonas. The sequence goes on from NZ_VIUE01000019.1 coordinate 111,001, forward strand.
ATCTGCGGGCCGAAGGAGACGCCGCCACACAGGGTCAGGACCTTGATGTTGTCCTCTGCGCGGGCCAGGCGACGGATTTCCTTGGCGACCTGGTCGGCCAACTCGCGGGTCGGGCACATGACCAGCGCCTGGCAGCCGAAGTAGCGCGGATTGATCGGGTTCAGCAGGCCGATACCGAACGCCGCGGTCTTGCCACTGCCGGTCTTGGCCTGGGCGATCAGGTCCAGGCCCTTGAGGATCACCGGCAAGCTTTGCGCCTGGATCGGCGTCATTTGGGCATAACCGAGTGATTCGAGGTTAGCCAGCATGGCGGCGGACAGCGGCAACGTGTTGAAAGCGGTGGCAATGGTGGTCACGGGGCAGGCCTGCAAAACAAAATGTCGCGCAGTGTAGCAGCCTCGTGCCACTTTCTTCGAAAGTTCTGGACGAGCAGTGCTGTGCCTGGAGCTTTTCAGACCGTTAGGTGACCCACCCTGTGGCGAGGGGATAAATCCCCTCGCCACAACAACCCTAAAGACCCATTTAGTGCTCGATATGTTCGTCGTGACGCTTCTGCCGCCGCCCATCCTGCTTGGACAACTGGGAAAAAATCGTCGCCGCCAGCATCGCCATGACGCCCACCGTCACGAAGGTCAGCTGGAACGCGCCCAGCACCGTCTCCACCCCGTCGTTGCCCACTTGGGCGGTAAAACCGCCGAGCAAGGCGCCGGCGCAGGCCACGCCGAGACTCAGGGACAGTTGCGCTACCACGGACAACAGGCTGTTGCCGCTGCTGGCGCTGGCGTCGTCCAGGTCGATCAGGGTCACCGTGTTCATCGCTGTGAATTGCAGCGAGTTGATCGCCCCCAGTACCGCCAGCTGCGCCAAGAGCAGCCAGTACGGGGTCTGCTCGCTGACCAATCCCATGCTCGCCAGCATCACCCCCAAAGCCAGGGTGTTCCCGGTCAGAACGATGCGATAGCCCAGGCGCTCGATCAAGGGCCGGGCCACGGATTTGGCGACCATGGCCGCCGCCGCCAGGGGCAGCATGCTCATCCCGGCCTGGGATGGCGAATAACCCAGGGCCACTTGCAGCAGCAGCGGCACCAGGAAGGGCAGGGCGCCGCTGCCCAGGCGGGCGAACAGGTTGCCAAGAATGCCCACGGCGAAAGTCCGGGTCTTGAACAGCGACGGCGCGAACAGCGGATTCTCGATGTGTCCGGCCCGCAACCAATAAGCCGCCAGGCAGGCCATGCCGCCGAACAGCAGCAACATCACCCGCAGGTGCGGCAAGTGCAGTTCGCCGAGGCCTTCCATGGCGATGGTGATCAACACCATCGCCGCGCCGAACAGCAGGAAGCCCACGCCGTCAAAGCGGGTGCGCTCGCTGCCGCGCAGGTCGGGGATGAATTTCCACACCGCGTAGCAGCCGATCATCCCCACCGGCAGGTTGATGATGAAGATCCAGTGCCAGGTCAGGTATTGCACCATCCAGCCGCCCATGGTCGGGCCGATCAGCGGACCGAGCAGGCCGGGAATGGTGATGAAACCCATGATCCGCACCAGTTCCGAGCGTGGGTAGGCCCGCAGTACCACCAGTCTGCCCACTGGCAGCATCAGTGCGCCGCCCAGACCCTGAACCACCCGGGCGCCGACCAGCATCGTCAGGGAACTGGACAAGGCGCACAGCAGCGAGCCGAAGCTGAACAACAGGATCGCGCCGAAGAAGATTTTCTTGGTACCGAAGCGGTCGGCGATCCAGCCCGAGGCCGGGATCAGCAGCGCCACGGTGAGCATGTAGGCGATGATCACGCCCTGCATGCGCAACGGGTTCTCCGCCAGGTCACTGGCCATGGCGGGCAGGGCGGTATTGAGGATCGTCCCGTCGAGGGACTGCATGAAGAACGCGATCGCCACGACCCACGGAAGCCAGCGGGCGGTGGTTGCGTCGAGCGGTGCACGGTTGGGCATGGGGCCTCTTGTATGGCGTGTTGAAACGGGCGAACACTGTTCCTGTGGCGAGGGGATAAATCCCCTCGCCACAAGTAACCCCCTTCACGGGTGTGAGTAGGGTTGGGTTTACAACGTCAAAGTCAACCGCTTGACCAGCGCCCCCGGCAACAGCATCGAGGCCGTGGCCCGTTGGCTGTAGGTGCTGGCCGAGAGCAGGAGTTCCCGCTCCCGGGTCAGGCTTTCGAGCTGCGAGCCGAGCAGGCTGTAGACGCTGTCGTCGAAGCGCATGGTGCTGACCGGTGCCTGGATCTGGCCGTTCTCGACCCAGAACGTGGCGAAGCGGGTCATGCCGGTCAGTCGTGCGGCGGGTTGGTCCGAGTAGTTCAGGTACCAGAGGTTGCTGATGTACAAACCGGTGCCAAGGCGCTCGAGAATGTCTTTCTGCTCCAGCTGGCCTTCCTGCATGACCAGCGCCGTGGGGTATTCGTAGCTGCTCGCACCGTTGGCGGTGAGGCCGTATTCGGCGGCGCTGCGGGAATTGATCAAGCGGGCATCGGCCGTGCCCTTGACGATCAGCGCCAGGTCGTCGCGCGGATAGCCTTCATCGGAAAACGCCGGGCTCAAGGAGCCGCTGACCTGCTCGCTCAGCCCTACGACGGGGCTGAAGGTAGACTCGTCGGCATAGAACTTCTGCAACGGGCTCTGTTTGCTGGCAATCGCCCTGGCCGAGAACCCGCCCCAACTGAGCATGCCCATGATCTCTTCCAGGGCGGCCGGTGCCAGGTAGGCGCGATACTCACCGGGCGGCAATGTGCGCAGCGGCCGACCAAGAAACGCCAGTTGCTCACGGGCCTGGGCAAAGCGTTTGGCAAATCCTTCGCTGCTCCATTCATGCCCAGCGTAACTGGCTTTCACCGCCTGGCCGTTTTCATGGAACAGGCTGAAGTCGAAGTTGAAGCTGTTGGCCTGATGCCAGCCAAAGGCCCCCGAAGAACTGGCAAAACCGCGGCTGATGGGCCCGGCGGCGTAGAAGCCCACCAAGTCCAGGCCTTCGGCGGCCCGAGCGATTTCGGCTACGGCCTGTTCGGTTTCCGGCAGCGGATGGTCCTGCACATTGTTGCTTTGCCAGTGATTGTGGTTGAGCAGCAGGTAAGGATCCCGGGGCAGCAGCGGCAGGGTATCGCGCAGTTGCTGCAGGCCTTCGCTCAAGCGTTGCAGGTCGGTTTCGGTCTCGCCGGACAAGGTGATCTGCAGATCGGCATGGCGCCCGTCGTCGATCAGTTTGAAGTTCACATTGGCCTGTTGCACCTGCCCGGCCTGGCGCACCTTGCCATGGTTGAAACGCACGAAGGCCGAGGACTCCGCAGCGTAGCCCAGGGTGAATTGTTCAGGCCCCTGCAGCGCAGCGCGTAGCCAGTCGACCAGCGTCTTGAACGCTCCGGCCTGATTGTTGACGGTACTCATCAAGCGTCCCCCCCAAACACATCAACGTTGCTGAACACGCAGGCTGGCGACGCATGGCCGACGCGGATGACCTGGTTCGGCTCGCCCTTGCCGCAGTTCGGCGTGCCCAGCACCTGGGAGGTACTGGCATCGCCCACGGCCCGCAGGCTCTTCCAGAATTGCGCGGAAATGCCCCGGTAGTTGGGATTCTTCACCACACTCTTGAGCTCGCCGTTCTCGATCAGTTGGCCCCATTCGCAGCCGAACTGGAATTTGTTGCGGGCATCGTCGATGGACCAGGAGCGGTTGGTGCGCATCAGCACGCCGTGCTCGATGCCCTGGATCAACTGTTCCAGGGGCTGATCGCCCGGCTCGATGTTCAGATTGGCCATGCGGTCGATGGGTGGGCGGTTCCAGCCGCAGGCGCGGCTGTTGGCGACACCGTCCAGGCCGGCGCGAAACTGTGACAGCGCGCCGCCCAATGGGCGCAGCAGCAAGCCTTCGCGGATGAGGAACTGTTTGCTGGCGGGGCTGCCGTCGTCGTCATGGCTGTAGCTCGCCAGTTCCTCGGGAATGTCCGGGTCGAACGTCACGTTCAGCAGGTTGGAGCCGTACTGCAAATGGCCGAAGTCGCTGGTCTTGACGAAGCTGGTGCCGGCGTAGTTGCGCTCATCCCCCAGGATGCGGTCCAGCTCCAGCGGGTGGCCGATGGACTCATGGATCTGCAGCATCATCTGGTCTGGCATCAACAGCAGGTCCCGCGGGCCTTGCGGTGTGTTCGGCGCCATCAGCAATTGCAGAGCCTGATCGGCGATTTTCGGCCCCGCACCGATGAGGCCGCAACGGTTGATCACATCGAAGCCACCTTGCTGGCCGAAATTCTCGCGGCCCAGGGTGCGGGTCTGGCTGTCATGTCCGTCGAAGGCGGTGACGTCCAGGGCCGGGTAGATGAAACGCTGGGCCTGGCGCAGTTCGGCGCCGGCGCTGTTGAGGTAGATCTGCTCGACCTGGGTCAGGCCAATGCTGACCTGCCAGTTCACCAGGCGCTCGTCCTGGGGTACCGCCGCCGATTCGTCGCCGAGCAATTGGTAGCAATCGCTCAGGGAGGGGAACGCCTGGTCGAAATGCGGCGAGAAGTAATCGGCGCGGTCGCTGGCAACCGCCTGCTCGCGCAGGTCGAGCAGAGCTTGGGGCTTGAGCCGACGGGCGCGTTGCTCGGCTTGTTCGAGCGCTGCTTGCAGGCCGGCCTGGGACAGGTCGTTGGTGGCCGCATAGGCTTCGACACCGTTGACCCGCACGGTGAGCATCGCCCCTTCGTCACGGCCCAGGCTGGGCGGTTCGGCGATGTTCTTGCGCACCGACAGGTGCTGGCCGGATTCGCGCACGTAACGCAGGGAAAAGAATTCAGCGCCCGTGCGCAAGGCAGCAAAACGCTGCTTGAGCTGGGGATGGAAGTCGAACATGAAACCTCCTTGTCTGGAGTGGCAGTGCAGCGAGGTGCGGTGCATTGACGCGGCGGCTCTAGAGTAGGCCTGGGCGGGAGAGGGATCAAGGTAGAAAGGAATACTGAGTGTCAGGGCTACCGCCATCGCGAGCAGGCTCGCTCCCACACTGGATCGGTAGTGGGGCACAAAATTTGTGTCCACCGAGGAACCCTGTGGGAGCGGGCTTGTTCTGGTCAAGTTTTTCCGGACACCGATTACGGTGATCAAGCTGCCTGCTGCTCCATGGCTATTGGCGGCAGGTAGTTGTTATGGCTGTGGAG
>NZ_VIUE01000020.1 GCF_007828215.1 Pseudomonas sp. SJZ074
GGCCTCACAGTTATAACGATTACCGGTCGCCGGTCGTCAGGGAAAGACTGGCGGCGTGAACCTTAAATGGTGTCCAAGAATACTTGACCAGTTCAAGCCCGCTCCCACATTGGATCGGTAGTGGAACACAAAATTTGTGTCCACCGAGGAACCCTGTGGGAGCGGGCTTGCTCGCGAAGGCGGTGTGACAGTCAGTGAAGGTGTTGAATGTGCCGGCCTCTTCGCGGGCAAGCCCGCTCCCACATTGGATCGGTAGTGGGGCACAAAATTTGTGTCCACCGAGGAACCCTGTGGGAGCGGGCTTGCTCGCGAAGGCGGTGTGACAGTCAGTAAAGGTGTTGAATGTGCCGGCCTCTTCGCGGGCAAGCCCGCTCCCACATTGGATCGGTAGTGGAACACCAAATCTGTGTCCGCCGGGGATCCCCTGTGGGAGCGAGCCTGCTCGCGATAGCTGCGCTGCGGTGTTACTGCCCGGCTGGCGCTACTTCACGCATAGGCTTGCCCTTGACCGGCGCGTCGCCAGCCACATAGTACGGTGCGGTGCTGCGTGGCAGTGGCTTGCGGCCGCGGATCTTGTCGGCGATTTTCTCGGCGATCATGATCGTCGGCGCGTTCAGGTTACCGGTGGTAATGATCGGCATGATCGAGGCATCCACCACCCGCAGGCCTTGCAGGCCATGCACGCGGCCTTCGCCGTCCACCACCGCCATGTCGTCGGTGCCCATCTTGCACGAGCAGGATGGGTGGAAGGCGGTCTCGGCGTGTTCGCGGATGAACTGGTCCAGTTGCTCGTCGGTTTGCACCTCGATGCCCGGACTGATTTCGCGCCCACGGAACGGGTCCAGCGCCGGCTGCTGCATGATCTCGCGGGTCAGGCGGATGCCGTCGCGGAATTCCTGCCAGTCCTGCTCGGTGGCCATGTAGTTGAACAGGATGCTCGGGTGCTGGCGGGGATCCTTGGACTTCGCCTGGATCCGCCCTCGGCTCGGCGAGCGCATGGAGCCCATGTGCGCCTGGAAACCGTGCTCCTTTACACCGTTACTGCCGTTGTAATTGATTGCCACCGGCAGGAAGTGATACTGGATGTTCGGCCATTCGAATTCCGGACGGGTGCGGATGAAACCGCCGGCCTCGAACTGGTTGCTGGCACCGATGCCGGTGCCGTTGAACAGCCATTCGGCACCGATGGCCGGCTGGTTGTACCAGAGCAGCGACGGGTACAACGAGACCGGTTGGGTGCAGGCATATTGCAGGTAAAGCTCCAGGTGATCCTGGAGATTTTCACCGACGCCCGGCAGGTCGTGGACCACAGGGATGTCGAGGCTTTCCAGCAATCTGGCCGGGCCGACGCCGGAGCGTTGCAGGATCTGCGGCGAGGCGATGGCGCCGGAGCACAGCAGCACTTCCTTGCGCGCCCTGGCTTCGACGCGTTCTTCAGCGGCGCCCACCAGGTAACGCACGCCCACGGCACGCTTGCCTTCGAACAGGATCTTGTCGGTCAGGGCATGGGTGACGATGGTCAGGGTCGAACGCTTCTTGGCCACATCCAGGTAGCCGCGCGCGGTGCTGGCGCGTCGCCCATTCGGCGTAACGGTGCGGTCCATCGGGCCGAAACCTTCCTGCTGATAGCCGTTGAGGTCTTCGGTGCGCGGGTAACCGGCCTGCACGCCGGCTTCGACCATGGCGTGGAACAGCGGGTTGTTGCCGGGCTTGGGCGTGGTCACGCTGACCGGGCCGTCGCCGCCGTGGTAGTCGTTCGGGCCGATGTCCCTGGTTTCAGCCTTCCTGAAATAGGGCAGGCAGTCCAGGTACGTCCAATCCTCGAGGCCGGGCAGTTTTGCCCAGTTGTCGTAGTCCAGGGCGTTGCCGCGGATGTAGCACATGCCGTTGATCAGTGAAGAACCGCCCAGGCCCTTGCCGCGCCCGCATTCCATGCGCCGACCGTTCATATGTGGCTCAGGATCGGTCTCGTAGGCCCAGTTGTAGCGTCGACCTTGCAGCGGAAACGCCAGGGCGGCGGGCATCTGGGTGCGAAAGTCGAGGCGATAGTCCGGGCCGCCGGCTTCGAGCAGCAGGACGGTGACGCCCTCGTCTTCGGTCAGACGGGTGGCTAATGTATTGCCTGCCGACCCTGCGCCCACAATGATGTAGTCGTATTCTGTAGTCATAGGTTCTCCGGGGAGCTACAAGCTCCAAGCTTCAAGCTGCAAGAAAGAGCAGCGAGCGGTGCGTATGCGAGGGGCGGCAAACCTGAACTGCTTTTACTTGCAGCTTGAAGCTTGCCGCTCGAAACTCCTCAGAACACTGACGCGTAATCGCCCAATTCAACCTGTACCGATTTGATGCGGATGAAGTTGTTCAGCGAACTGATGCCGTTCTCGCGGCCCACGCCCGATTGCTTGTAGCCGCCCACCGGCATCTTGGCGTCGGACTCGCCCCAGGCATTGATCCAGCAGATACCGGCTTCCAACTGGTGGATGATGCGGTGGGCGCGGTTCAGGTCGCGGGTCACAACGCCGGCGGCCAGGCCGAACTCGGTGTCGTTGGCGCGACGGATCACTTCTTCTTCGGTTTCGTAGCTGAGGATTGCCATCACCGGGCCGAAGATTTCTTCCCGCACGATGGTCATCGCGTCGGTGCAGTCGGTGAACACGGTCGGCGCGACGAACGCGCCCTTGGCGAACTCGCCGTCGGTCAAGCGCTTGCCGCCACACAGCAGGCGTGCGCCTTCAGCCTTGCCCTTCTCGATGTAGCCCAGCACGCTCTCCATGTGGGCGAAGCTCACCAGCGGGCCGAAATTGGTATTTTCGTCCTCTGGGTTGCCGATGCGGATGCGCGCCACGCGTTCGGCGATCTTGGCTTCGAACGCCGCCTTGAGATGGCTTGGCACGAACACGCGGGTGCCGTTGGTGCAGACCTGGCCGGAGCTATAGAAGTTGGCCATCATCGCGGTGTCGGCGGCGCGATCCAGGTCGGCGTCGTCGCAGATGATCAACGGCGACTTGCCGCCCAGTTCCATGGTCACGTCCTTGAGCGACGAACTCGAGGCGCTGGCCATGACTTTCTTGCCGGTATCGGTGCCGCCGGTGAACGAGACTTTCTCGATGCGCGGGTGCTCGGTCAGCCAGGTGCCGACTTCACGGCCGCTGCCGGTCAGTACGTTGAACACCCCAGGCGGAACGCCGGCTTCGGTGTAGATCTCGGCCAGCTTCAGGGTGGTCAGTGAAGTGACTTCGCTTGGCTTGAAAATCATTGCGTTGCCGGCGGCCAGGGCCGGTGCGGACTTCCACAGCGCGATCTGGATCGGGTAGTTCCACGCACCGATCCCGGCCACGATGCCCAGGGGTTCGCGACGGGTGTAGACGAACGAGGTATCGCGCAACGGAATCTGCTCGCCTTCGATGGCGGGCACCAGGCCGGCGTAGTATTCCAGCACGTCGGCGCCGGTGACGATGTCGACGTAGCGGGTTTCGGAGTAGGCCTTGCCGGTGTCCAGGGTTTCCAGGGCGGCCAGCTCGTCGTTGCGCTCGCGCAGGATGTCCACGGCGCGGCGCAGGATCCGCGAGCGCTGCATGGCGGTCATGGCAGCCCAGATTTTCTGGCCCTTTTCGGCACTGGCCACGGCGCGCTCGACGTCCTCGAACGTTGCGCGCTGCACTTGGGCAAGCACTTCACCGTTGGCAGGGTTGATGGCTTCGAAAGTGGCGTCGCCGCTGGCATCGCTGTATGCGCCATCGATGTAGAGTTTTTGCAGTTCGAAACGGGCCATAAAGTCCTCGCAAGTGCATAAGTGGTTGGCTGCCCCGTGCGCGTCTTCTAAAGCTGACTACGCAGTTCGGCGGCGGTTCAGGAGTCCAGCGGCTCTGTGTGCTCTGATGCCCCTGCCTTGCCCAGTTGGAAATCCATGTATTCGTAAGCGATCCGGTGTGCCTGGGCGGTGTCGAACGCGTCTCCCGACAGCGCCCCGCGCAGCCACAAGCCGTCAATCAGCGCGGCCAGGCCCCGTGCCGCACTGCGTGCCTCATCAAGGGGCAGGGCGCGACGGAACTGGCAACACAGGTTGGAATACAGACGGTGATCGTTGATCCGCTGCAACCTGTGCAATGACGGGTGGTGCATGCTGGTGGCCCAGAAGGCCAGCCAGGTTTTCATTGCCGGGCCATTGACCTGGCTGGCGTCGAAGTTGCCCTCGATGATTACTTTCAGGTGCGCCCGCGGGCTCTTGTCCTCCAGTGCCAGCCGGCGCGCGGTGACGTTCTCACTCAGCACCGTCATCAGGTACTGGGCCGTAGCCGCGATCAGGCCATTCTTGTCCTGGAAATAGTGACTGATGATGCCGTTGGACACCCCGGCCAAACGGGCGATCAGCGCAATGCTGGCGTCTCCCATGCCGACCTGATCGACGGCCTGCAACGTGGCTTCGATCAATTGCTGACGGCGGATGGGTTGCATACCGACCTTGGGCATTGGGGTCTCTCTCCTCGATCATCCAGCGGACAGAGAGTTGCCCGATGGAGCTGATGAGCAGTCTATTTTGTTTTGATTGAACGTTCAATCAATAAAAAATCGGACGTACGTCAAGGCTCAAAGATCGCTTTCCAGGCATGCAAAACCCTGTGGGAGCGAGCCTGCTCCCACAGGGCTCGCTCCCACAGGGTTGAGGTTCAGCCCAGGTTCTTGCCCAGCAGCGCGTGGTACAGCTCGCTGTCGCCAAGGATCCCGACTACCTTCTGGTTGTCGTGGAGCACCAGCTTGTTACCGGTCTGGTAGCGGATCTGCAGCGCGTCGCGCATGCCGATGTTGGAGTCCACCAGTGTCGGACGACGGCCCAGGCCTTCGACGGGTTGCCCCTGGACCCAGTTCTGCAGGTCCAGTGCCGCGCCGTTCTGGCGTGCACCCTTGATGGTGTTGCCTTCGGCCAGGTCGAGCCAGGAGTCGCCGCCTGGATCCAGGCACACCGAACCGTTGATGCGCTTGCAGTTGTCCAGGGTGCGCATCAGGCTGCGGCCACACAAGACGTTGAGCGGGTTGGTATGGGCGACGAAAGTGCGCACATAGTCGTCCGCCGGGTTCAATACGATTTCTTCCGGCTTGCTGTACTGGATGATCCGGCCGTCTTTCATGATCGCGATCCGGCTGCCCAGCTTCAGGGCTTCGTCGAGGTCATGGCTGACGAACACGATGGTCTTGCTCAATTTGCGTTGCAGTTCCAGCAGTTCGTCCTGCAGGCCTTGGCGGATCAGCGGGTCGAGAGCCGAGAACGGTTCGTCCATCAACAGGATGTCTGCGTCCATCGCCAGGGCGCGGGCCAGGCCGACCCGTTGTTGCATACCGCCAGACAATTCATCGGGCTTCTTGTTGCGCCATTGGGACAGGCCCACCAGCTCAAGTTTCTCATCCACCAGCTTGCGTCGTTCCTTTTCCGGACGGCCCTGCATTTCCAGGCCGAAGCTGATGTTCTCGCGCACCGTCAGCCAAGGCATCAGGGCGAACTTCTGGAACACCATGGCGATACGCTTGGTGCGCATCATCTTCAGTTCGGCAGGGCTGCAGGAGGCAATGTCGATCTGCCGGCCTTCATGCTCGACGAACAACTTGCCACGGCTCACGGTGTTCAGGCCGTTGATGCAGCGCAGCAGGCTGGATTTGCCGGAGCCGGAGAGGCCCATCAGAACGCAGATTTCGCCTTTCTCGATGTCCAGGCTGGCTTTTTCCACGCCGACGATTTGCCCGGTCTTCTTCAGGATCTCGTTGCGGGTCATGCCTTGGTCGAGCAGTTTGAGGGCCTCGCGTGGATCCTTGGCGAAGATCACATCGACCTGGTCGAAGCGGATTATGCTCATGCGTCACCCCCTGCTTTGGCGTCGGGTTGTTTGCAGATACGGTCGAGCATGATCGCCAGCAATACGATCGCCAGACCGGCTTCGAAGCCCAGGGCGATATCAGCGGTGTTCAGTGCGTTGACCACGGGTTTGCCCAAACCGTCGGCACCTACCAGTGCGGCGATCACGACCATCGACAACGACAGCATGATGCACTGGGTGACACCGGCCGCGATGCTTGGCATCGCATGGGGCAGTTCGATGCGCGACAGGAGCTGGCGACGGGAGCAGCCAAAGGCCTTGCCAGCGTCCATCAGTTCTTCCGGAACGTCGCAGATGCCCAGGTAAGTCAGGCGGATGGGCGCGGCAATCGCGAACACCACCGTGGAGATCAGACCCGGGACCACACCCAGACCGAAGAGGGTCAGGGTAGGAATGAGGTAGACGAAGGTCGGTACGGTCTGCATCAGATCGAGTACCGGACGCATCATGGTGTAGAACATCGGCTTGTGCGCGGCAACAATGCCCAGCGGCACACCGATCACAACGCAGACCAGGGTAGCGAACATCACCTGGGCCAGGGTTTCCATGGTTTCCTGCCAGTAACCCAGATTGAGGATCAGCAGAAAGGAGGCAATGACGAATACGGTGAGGCCCCATTTGCGCTGGATGAAATGCGCCAGCAGGGCAATCAGGCCAATCAAGGCCAGGGGGTTGAACCAGGTCAGCGCAAATGTCACGCCGTGAATCATCGTTTCCAGGAACAGTGCGATGGCGTCAAAGGTGCTGGCGCCATGTTGCGTCAACCATTCGACGAAGTCCGCAATGTACTGGCCCAAGGGTATTTTCTGATCAATCAGCATGGTAGTGAACGTCCGCATGCAAGGGATAAACAGCCCGGGCGGGTGGACCCGCCCGGCATAACTATTACTGTGCGAGCTTGGCTTTCACGGCTTCCAGGCCAGGTTTTCCGTCAATGGTGGTCACGCCAGCGAGCCAGGTATCGAGTACCTGTGGGTTTTTCTGCAGCCACGCCTTGGCGGCAGCTTCAGGCTTCATCTTGTCGTCGAGCACGTTGCCCATCAGCGTGCTTTCCATGTTCAGGGTGAATTCCAGGTTCTTCAGCAACTGACCCACGTTGCTGCATTCCTGGACGTAGCCCTTGCGGGTGTTGGTCGCCACGGTGGCGGCACCGAAGTCCGGACCGAAAAAATCATCACCACCGGTCAGGTACTGGATCTTGAAGCGGGTGTTCATCGGATGTGGTTCCCAACCGAGGAACACCACGTCGGTGTTGCGTTTCGAGGCACGTTCGACTTGGGACAGCATGCCCGCTTCGCTCGACTCGACGACCTTGAAACCGGCGTCCTTCAGGCCGAAAGCGTTCTTGTCGATCATGCTCTGGATCAAACGGTTGCCATCGTTGCCGGGCTCGATGCCGTAGATTTTGCCGTCGAGCTCTTTCTTGAATTTGGGGATGTCTTTGAAATCCTGGAGGCCCTTTTTGTACAAGGCTTCGGGAACCGCCAGGGTGTACTTGGCGCCTGTGAGGTTGGTCCGCACGGTTTCCACGGTACCGGCATCGCGGTAGGCCTTGATGTCGTTTTCCATGGTCGGCATCCAGTTGCCGAGGAACACGTCCATGTTCTTGCCGTCGGCCAGGGACTTGTAGGTCACCGGCACGGAAATCATGGTGGTCTTGGTCTTGTAGCCCAAGGCCTGGAGAATGACGCTGGTGGTGGCGGTGGTCACGGTGATGTCGGTCCAGCCGACGTCGGAGAAGTTAACAGTGCTGCACTGTGCGGGTTCAGCAGCGTTGGCCAGCATGGGAAGACTCAGCATGGCGGCCAACAACAACGTCTTGGAACCTTTCATGAGTGGACTCCTGGTGTTTTATTGGCGGTGTCCGGTCGGACAATCGCGCTTTGTATTGGATGTTGCGGTTGGGGCGCGTGAACACTGTCTCGACACGCGGCCTTGAAAACGAGCCGTAACCGATCATGTACCAGCGCAAATCTGTCGCCTACAGGGTGAGTCGTATCCAGTACAGGGAGGGTCGCATCCAGTGTCGGTGACGTCGTTTACAGATTTTTTCCGCCTCTGGCAGGTCTCTGACACGCAAAAAAACGGCGTAGAACCCTGTCATGGGGCCGGCGACGTTGGTGGGCATAATTGCGTCGGTGTCAGACGTCGACCCCTAGGGCAAAAACCGGATGATGCGGCCATCCGGCGTTGAGCGTAGCAGCTCCGTCACCGGGCGCTCCTGCGCCCGGATATGCCCGTTCTGGAGGTTCTAGGCAATGGCAATCAGTGTGTTCGATCTGTTCAAAATCGGTATTGGCCCGTCCAGTTCTCACACGGTCGGCCCGATGCGCGCCGCGGCGCTGTTTGTCGAGGCGCTGCGGGCAAAGGCGTTGTTGAACGACGTGCGGCGGGTCGAGGTTCAGCTCTATGGTTCGCTGTCGGCCACCGGCATCGGCCACGGCAGCGATACCGCGGTCATCATGGGGCTGATGGGCGAGTGGCCGGATGCGATCGATCCGTCGCAGATTGCGCCGCGCATCGCGCGGTTGCGCGAAACCGAGACCCTGCAATTGGACGGTCGCTTGCCAGTACCTTTCGTATGGGCGCGGGACATGCGCCTGATCGACGAAAACCTGCCGTTCCATCCCAATGCCATGACGCTGGTGGCCGAAGGCGCCAGCGGTGAGTTGTTCCGCGACACCTATTATTCAGTTGGCGGTGGCTTTGTCGTCGATGAGGCCCAGGCCTCCAGCGGCGTAGCGGACCTGGACACCACTCAGCTGCCTTATGATTTCTCCAGCGCCGAAGAACTGCTCATGTTGTGTCGCACCCACAACCTGCGCGTGGCCGAACTGATGATGGCTAACGAAAAGGCCTGGCGCTCGGAAGAAGAAATCCGCAGTGGGCTGATGAAGCTCTGGCGGGCCATGCAGGATTGTGTCGAGCAGGGTCTCAAGCACGAAGGTATCCTGCCCGGCGGGTTGAACGTGCGCCGGCGTGCGGCCAAGTTGCACCGCAGTCTGCAAGAATTGAACAAGCCGAATGTTATCGGCTCGACCCTGAGCGCGATGGAGTGGGTCAACCTCTTCGCCTTGGCGGTCAACGAGGAAAACGCCGCCGGTGGACGCATGGTGACGGCGCCGACCAATGGCGCGGCCGGGATCATTCCAGCAGTGCTGCACTATTTCATGAAGTTCAGCGAGGACGTTACCGACGCCAACGTGGTGGATTATTTCCTCGGCGCGGCAGCGGTGGGCATCCTGTGCAAGAAGAACGCCTCGATTTCCGGTGCCGAAGTCGGTTGCCAGGGCGAAGTGGGCTCGGCCTGCGCCATGGCGGCGGCGGGTCTGGCGGAGATTCTGGGGGCCACGCCGGAGCAACTGTGCAACGCGGCGGAAATCGGCCTGGAGCATAACCTCGGCCTGACTTGCGACCCGGTGGGCGGTCTGGTTCAGGTGCCTTGCATCGAGCGCAATGCGATTGCCGCGGTAAAAGCCATCAATGCGGCGCAAATGGCCCTGCGGGGTGACGGCCAGCATTTCATATCCCTCGACCGGGTGATCCGCACCATGCGTGATACCGGCGCCGACATGCACGACAAATATAAAGAGACGTCGCGCGGTGGGTTGGCGGTCAGTGCGGTGGAGTGTTGATCGGATCGCAACGGTCCCTCCTTGTGGCGAGGGGATAAATCCCCTCGCCACAAGCGCCTCTGAAACTGCTCAATAAACGAACATTGCCTCCTGAATCCGCCACCTTTTAGCGCGTCGCAATCAGATAAGACCCTGTTCTCGGATCAGCCGGCGCGCAGCTTTCGACCGTTCGTCTCCCGTGCTTGCGGTGACACTGTGCCGAAAACGGCGCAGCCCAGTTACCACAAGTGCTACCGAACTGCTCACTGCTCGCTGGACCAAGCGCCGGAAGCCTTTGAAGACCCCGATAATCCACACGCGGTATGCGCCTTATATAGACGGCTCGGCATGTCGTTTTCAGGATTTATTGAATGCGTATTCAAATTTAGGCACGGCAATTGCTCTATCCATAACAAAGCCCGTCTCCTGCGTAGAGACCGAGGGCAATCACCAATAAAAAGAGCCTCCGCCTGAGGCCATCACCCGCTTTGTGTGAGGAGATACCGCGATGACGTCGACCCACTCCGGGGCCCAACCCCAGAACCGTGCGCCTCAGTCCATCGGCTTTTTGCTGCTGGACAATTTCACGCTGATTTCCCTGGCGTCCGCAGTGGAGCCCCTGCGCATGGCCAACCAGCTATCCGGTCGCGAGCTGTATCGCTGGACCACCCTCACCGTGGATGGCGGGCAGGTCTGGGCCAGTGACGGTCTGCAGATCACTCCGGACGCGTCCATGCACAAGGCACCGGCTCTGGATACCGTTATCGTCTGTGGCGGCATCGGCATCCAGCGCACCGTTACCCGCGAACACGTGTCCTGGCTGCAGGGCCAGGCCCGCCAGTCCCGCCGCCTTGGCGCGGTCTGCACTGGCAGTTGGGCATTGGCCTGCGCCGGTCTGCTCGATGGGTTCGATTGCAGCGTGCACTGGGAATGCCTGGCGGCGATGCAGGAAGCTTTCCCGCGGGTGTCGATGAGCACCCGCCTGTTCACCCTCGACCGCAACCGTTTCACCAGCTCCGGCGGTACCGCGCCGCTGGACATGATGCTGCATCTGATCAGTCGCGACCATGGTCGCGAATTGTCGGCGGCCATCTCGGAAATGTTTGTCTATGAGCGCATCCGCAACGAGCAGGATCACCAGCGTGTGCCGCTCAAGCACATGCTCGGCACCAACCAGCCGAAGTTGCAGGAAATCGTCGCGCTGATGGAGGCCAACCTCGAAGAGCCGATCGACCTGGACGAACTGGCGGTGTACGTCGCCGTGTCCCGGCGTCAGTTGGAGCGGCTGTTCCAGAAATACCTGCACTGCTCGCCGTCGCGCTATTACCTCAAGCTGCGACTGATCCGTGCACGGCAACTGCTCAAGCAGACGCCGATGTCGATCATCGAAGTGGCATCGGTGTGCGGCTTCGTCTCCACGCCGCACTTCTCCAAGTGCTACCGCGAATACTTCGGCATTCCACCGCGCGACGAGCGCGTCGGTTCCAACACCACGCAACAGGTGGCGATGATGCCATTGCCGCAGGCCCTGGTGCTGTCGCCGTTGTCCGGTCCGTTGTCGGCATTGAGCCAGGCGCGCAACGAGTCGACGTTTGCCAGTGTGAGGCTCTAGACCGAGGCGCCTTCATCGCGAGCAGGCTCGCTCCCACAGGGGATGCTGCGGGTGTCACAGATAGTGTGCACGCCGCAGACCACTGTGGGAGCGAGCCTGCTCGCGATTGGTTTTTCAGGCGCTGTGGTTCTGTTGGTATTGCGCCAGTGCCGGCAACAGCTGCTTGTCGATCGCCTGGCGCACAGCCGGCAAGATGGTAGCGCTGCTGGTGTACATTTCCTTGACCATCCGGCGCAGTTCATTGGCACGAGCCTTGTCCAGGCCGCGCACCGCACACTCGCAGGCCTGCTCGGCGGTAGAGCCGCTGGGTATCTGAAGACCGAGAGCCTTGAACTGGCCCAGCAGGTCTTCCTGGTCGATCAAATCGGCGTGCATCATGACGCTTTTCCTTGTTCCGGGATTGGGGTCTGATCCGATTCTGGTAGCCACCCGAAGCGGCGGCAAGGGCAAATCGTCGCGATGACCTATATGGCTATGAGTGTGTCGTTTTCGGCTAACTGACGCTGATCGGGACTGGGCACACTGGCCTCAAGCTGAATCACGATGGTTTGGTCACCCTCGCGCGACAGCTCCTCCAGTAACGCCTCCTGCCCCGATCCTGTCACGGCTTGATCGGGGATTTTTTTGTCTTCTGCAACTGTAAAATCAGTTTACGACTGCTCGTATGCAAAGGATGGCTACGAGTTGCTGTTTGGCATTAGCATTACGACCAATTCAGATTGGACTGTCTATGCTTGCTCTTCACTTGTTCCGCGCTCGATAGGGCGACGGTTACAGGCTGAAACTCGTCTATCCGGGCCGAACCTCCAGTCAGATGGACAAAACGGAAGGTAACGTAATGCTGAAACTCTTGACCCTTAAAGGTGTTGGCCCGGCAGAGGTCTTCGGGCCTGTCGAGTTTGCTCCTCGTCTGAATTTCATCACTGGCGATAACGGATTGGGGAAAAGTTTTCTGCTGGATGCTGCGTGGTGGGTTCTCACACGAACTTGGGCGAGAGGTATCGAAGCCGTCCCCCGGGAGAGCGCTACCAGTGCCAGTATCGGATTTGCTTTCAGCAAAGTGACAGCGGGAGACAAGGAAGGCGTAATTCCATTCGATGGCGGTATTTGGCGAAAGCCGAAGGCACGCCCTTCTATTCCGGGTGTGGTGATCTATGCCGGAGTGGACGGAAGCTTTTCTGCGTGGGACCCAGCACGAAATTACTGGAGTGACCAGCAAGCGGATGCAGAAGAAAAAATCCGTGCGTTCAATTTTTCACCCGATCAGGTCTGGAAAGGAGCGGTATCCGACAAAGGTACGAATATCTGTAATGGCCTTATTCACGATTGGGTTCGCTGGCAACGAACCAGCGGTGATTCTGCATTCAAGGAATTGACGCTGGCGCTGGATGCTTTATCACCTTCAGGCATCGAGAAGTTATCACCGGGTGAGCCTTGTCACATCGGTGCGCTCGATGAAACTGAATATCCAACGTTGAGGATGTCGTATGGCCTTGATGTTCCGTTGGTGCATGCATCGGCGGGGATGCGTCGTATTGCGGCCCTGGCCTACATGTTGGTCTGGACTTGGAATGGCCATAAGCGCGCGTGCAGACAACGGAAAATCAAACCGGCGAAGGAAATTATTTTTCTCGTCGATGAGGTGGAGTGTCATCTTCATCCTCAATGGCAGCGTCGAATCGTTCCCGCATTGCTCAAGGTCGTTCAAGCCATGACGGGGGAGGAGGTGGCTGTTCAATTGTTGATTGCCACTCACTCTCCTCTGGTCCTTGCGTCTGTTGAGCCTGACTTCGATCAGTCGATCGATGCGGTGTTCAACATCAATCTTGAGGCGGGTGAAGCCCATATCTCCAGAGAGATTTGGGCCAAGCAAGGGGATGTTGTCAATTGGTTGGTCTCGGAGTCTTTTGGCTTGAGGCAGGCTCGGTCCGTGGACGCTGAGCTGGCGATAGAGGCAGCCGAGGCTTGGATGCGAGATGATCGAAAGGATCTGCCTGCGCACCTTGATAGCGAAAAGGAAATTCACGAGGCGCTAATTAAGGCCCTGCCCGAAACCGACCATTTTTGGCCTCGCTGGATTGTCTCTGTGGAGAAGAGCGTTGAAGACAGACGGCGTAGGCGGCAGAAATGATTCCTGTACCTAATCCTATCGATGAGCCAAAAGAATTCGACAAGGACTGTCGCAAGAAAGGAGCCGCTTGGCTCCTGGCCAATCCCGATAAAAGCCGTCCTACAGACTTTTGGTCCGCATTCAAACCGGCCCTTGCACAAGGATTCAGTGACCGTTGTGCATTAGGTGCCATGTGGATATCGGACGGCACCGTTGACCATTTTGTTAGCTGTCATGAAGACATGGCTCTTGCCTACGAATGGTCCAACTATCGATATATGGCAGGCTGGCTGAACAGTTCCAAAAGCAAGAAGAAAGCGGCTGACTTACTTGATCCGTTCCTTGTTGGTGCTGGTTGGTTTGAAATATTACTGCCTTCACTTCAGTTGGCGCTCACAGACGAAGTTCCCCAGCGTTTTCGAAAGCGCGCAGAAAATATGCTGACCAAACTGCCTATTCGAGACGACGAGCGCTTGCTGCGCACTCGCCGCGAATGGTTGCGAATGTATGAAGACGACGAGCTCAGCCTGGAAGGATTGCGTAAGAAAGCACCTCTGATTGCCGCTGCCGTTGAGAAGCGAAACATCAAACAACAGATTGTTGCTCTGTCGCACGAGCAAGTAAGAAATGCCTATGAAAGCGCGTGTAGTGCGGGTCGGGACGCGGTTCGGGAGCAAACAAGACTGAACGGTCGTCGTGGCGAGGATGGTCACAGGCGCCAAATGATAATTTGGACAGCAGAAGGGAGAGCGGATGCCGTCGTTACACTGATAGCCCTTCAGCTTGCCACTCCGAGGGGTGGGGATTTCCATGAGTTGTCCATGGGGGTGGTCGATGCCTCTGGCGATATTGCTTTTCAGGGGGCAAGGCAAGCCGCCGCCAGCTTGACGGATTCGTTGGGAGTGCAATTCCATGCCGGCGATGATCACGTGCTGCGGCGTGATGATTGAATCCAACCAAAGCCCGCGACGGCACGCTTGCCGTGTCTAGCGCTGCAACACCAGGATCCGCGACAGCAACTCATCCCGATCCACATAGCAGCCCTGGAAATGCCGCGCGCCGGTGGCCGGGTCGAAGGCGTTGCGGGCATGGAGGGTGCGGCGGTTGTCGAAGCACCACAACTGGCCGGGCTCCAGCCGCTGCATCAGGCGAAATGACGGTTCGCGGGTCAAGGCGATGAAGCGCCGGTAGGCGCGGTAGAGCCTGGGCATCTGCTCGACCGAGGTGTCGAACGGCCCGCGCAGGAAGTTGGCCATGCGGATTTCCGCAACCTGCCCCAGCGCATCCAGCGCGATGATCGGCGCCAGGCAGCGATAGTCGCTGTGGCGATCCTTGTTGCGAAACTCCACCGGGATCTCGCATAACGCTGCAAAAGCCTCGGGGTCTTCCTGGCGCAGGGCTTGGGCGATGGCGAAACCGTCGACGAAAATGCTCTCGCCGCCGTCCGCGTCATTGACCAGGCAATGCAGGAACTGCAACCCCGGCTGCAACTCCCGGGTCGGCAAGTCGCTGTGCAGGGGCAGGTTGAAGGCGGTATAGGCGTTACTGTCGGCATCGGCCTTGGATTGCACATTGAACAGCACGCCGAAGTTGCTCTCGCGGATAAACGAGATGCGCTGGGCAATCTGTTTCAGCGAGCCGGGTTCGGTGGGTACACCGCGGACCTGGGTCAGGCCGACGTCCCGTACCGCCAGCAGCCATTGCAGCAGCGCGTCGGCATCTTCCATCAGCGCCGGGTAATCGAATACCGGCAATTGCAGATCGTGTTTCCACAATTGGCGCTCGGCCTTGCCTGCCAGACGCTCGGCCCTGGATTCATCATCGTAGGCGTGGGCACGGAGCCAGCCCGGATCGAAACGGCTGCAATGGCCGTCCTGCCAATCCACACACAGGCAGCCTTCGGCATCGAGGCGGATCGCACCAGGCGCCAGGTCTTCAGGCACATCGACGATTTCCAGCACCTGTTCCCGGGTAACGGTATAGACGCACTGCGGGCAGGGGCAGTTATCCCGCAGCCATTGATGATGAAACGGGCTGAGCCGGCCGTCGGCCCAGGTGACCTGTATCCGGTCGGCGAAGGGACTTGCCGCGGTCAGCGCGCAAACCAGGGGATAGCGGCGGAAGTCGGCAAAGGCAGCGGCGGTGTTCATGGCGATCTCCTGTTCGAAGCTTAACGGGCAGGCGGCAGGGCAATGATCCGACCGATGTAGTCCGGCGATGGCAGATCGGATTGTTCAGTGATCAAGGCCTTGAGTTTGCCCAGGGTGGCCTCCGTGAAGGGCGCCGAACGCGGGCCCGACAGATCGACGTGCAGCAGCATCTGCTCGTTACCCGCCAACGCCTTGTCCCCGCCGACCAGGTGCAGGCTGTGATAGAGATGCAGGCGTTTGGCGTCGTGACCGATGATCTGGGTATGCACCTCGACGTCGGCGTCGACCTTCACCTCGTGCAGGTAATTGAGGTGCAGTTCGAGGGTGAACAGCGAGTGGCCGCTGGCGTCGCGGTTCTGGCTGTCCATGTCGAGCATGTCCATCAGCGCGTCGGTGGCGTAGCTGAAAATCAGCAGGTAGTACGCGTCGCGCAGGTGACCGTTGTAATCGACCCATTCGGGGCGAATATGGGTTTGATAGGTGGTGAGGGTGGGCATGATGACAATCCAACTGAAGATTGGGTTTCATGTGGGAGCGGGCTTGCTCGCGAAAGCGGTGTATCGGCCAGAACATCTTTAGCGGATGTACTGGCCTCTTCGCGAGCAAGCCCGCTCCCACAAAGGTTATTCGGTGAAGTTCATGCCATGTTTGGCCTTGGTGGTCTTCACCGCCTCCAGCACCGCCAGCAGGCAGTCGTCACGATAGCGCTCCAGCGCCGCAATGCTGTGGCTGCCCAACTGATCGCTGGTGCCTTCCACCACGTCGTCGATCAACTTCTCAGTCAGTTCCGGTGCCGGTAGGTAGGTCCACGGCAGTTGCAATGCCGGGCCGAACTGGGCCATGAAATGACGCATCCCGGCATCGCCGCCGGCCAGGGTGTACGTCAGGAACGTACCCATGAACGACCAGCGCAGCCCGGCACCGAAGCGGATGGCGTCATCGATTTCGCCGGTGGTCGCCACGCCGTCGTTGACCAGGTGCAATGCTTCGCGCCAGAGCGCTTCAAGCAGGCGGTCAGCGATGAAACCGGGTACTTCCTTGCGCACGTGCAGGGGGCGCATGCCGAGCGATTCATAGACCTGCATGGCGGCCTGGATGGCTTCTGGCGCGGTGTTCTTGCCACCGACCACTTCCACCAGTGGCAGCAGGTACACCGGGTTGAACGGGTGGCCGACCACGCAGCGCTCGGGATGAGTGGAACCTTCGTAGAACTCGCTCGGCAGCAAGCCTGAGGTGCTGGAGCCGATCAACGCGCCCGGCTTGGCGGCGGCGCTGATCCGGCTGTGCAGATCGAGTTTGAGTTCCAGGCGCTCGGGGGCGCTTTCCTGGATGAAGTCGGCATCGCGTACACACTCCTCGATGGTCGCGACAAAACGTAGCCGGTCCTGGGAGGCGCCAGGCGCCAGGCCTTGCTTCTCCAGTGCGCCCCAGGCACTGGCGACGCGTTTGCGCAGCGCTGCCTCGGCACCCGGTGCCGGGTCCCAGGCCACGACGTCCAGGCCGTGGGCCAGGGCTCGGCTGACCCAGCCGCTGCCGATGACGCCACTGCCCAGGGCGGCGAAGGTCTTGATGTCGGTGATAAAGCTCATGGTGGTTTCCTGAATAGTTCGGTGAGCCAATTGTGGGAGCGGGCTTGCTCGCGAAGGGGCCGGTACATCCAATGGCTATCTCGTGAACGGAACACCGTCTTCGCGAGCAAGCCCGCTCCCACATTTGTTCTGTAGCGTACAAAAATCTGGGTTTTCAGTAGGTGTGATGTACAAGCTCGGTTCAGCTACGCTTGACTAACCCCATCTTCTTGCGGCCTTCGGCGGGCGTGAGCACGCGGGCACCGAGGCGGCTGAGAATCTCGCCAGCGCGCTCCACCAGTTGGCCGTTGGTGGCGAGCACGCCCTTGTCCAGCCACAGGTTGTCTTCCAGGCCGACCCGCACGTTGCCGCCGAGCAGCACCGCCTGGGCCGCCATCGGCATTTGCATGCGGCCGATGCCGAAGCCGGCCCACACCGCGTCTGCCGGCAGGTTGTCGACCATGGCCTTCATGGTGGTGGTGTCGGCCGGTGCGCCCCATGGGATGCCCAGGCAGAGCTGGAACAGTGGGTTGTCCAGCAGGCCTTCTTTGATCATCTGCTTGGCGAACCACAGATGGCCGGTGTCGAAGATTTCCAGCTCGGCTTTGACCCCCAGCTCGGTGATGCGCCTGGCCCCGGCCCGCAGCTGCGCCGGGGTCGAGACGTAAATGGTGTCACCGTCGCCGAAATTCAGGGTGCCGCAGTCCAGGGTGCAGATTTCCGGCAGCAGTTCTTCGACGTGGGCCAGGCGGGTCAGCGGGCCAACCAGGTCGGTGTTGGGACCGAACTCCATCGGCCGTTCGCCGGGCCCGATCTCCAGGTCGCCGCCCATGCCGGCGGTGAGGTTGACAATGATGTCCACGTCCGCCTCGCGGATGCGTTCCATCACTTCGCGATACAGCGCCACGTCGCGGCTGAACTTGCCGGTCTGCGGGTCGCGGACGTGGCAATGGACCACCGTGGCCCCGGCCTTGGCGGCTTCCACGGCGGCTTCGGCGATCTGTTTCGGCGTGACCGGTACGTGAGGGCTCTTGGCGGTGGTGTCGCCAGCACCGGTGAGTGCGCAGGTGATGATGACGTCGTGGTTCATGGTGCGGTTTCCTTCAGGCGTAGTGAGTCACTGCGCAGCCAGTCGGGTGCTGCGCAGAGGGATAACGTTCGATCAGTTACTGGTCAGTTTCAGGTTGTCGGCGGCCGGCTTGCCGTCGAAGGTGGTCACGCCTTCGAGCCAGCGCTGCTTGTCCTGGGGGTGGTCCTTGAGCCATTGCCGGGCCGATTCGAGCGGGTCCTTGTGATCCAGCAGTGGCTGCATCATCTTGCTCTCGTCCTTGGCACTGAAGGTCAGGTTGCTCAGTAGCCGGCTGACGTTCGGGCATTGTTCGGCGTAGTTCGGTGCGGTGACGGTCCATACGGTGGCCATGCCTTCATTCGGGCCGAGGGCGTCTTGGCTGCCGGTGAGGTAGGTCATCTGTACGTTAACGTTCATCGGGTGCGGCGCCCAACCGAAGAACACCACGGCTTCCTTGCGCCGCACGGCACGGTCCACGGCGGCGAGCATGCCGGCCTCGCTGGACTCCACCAGTTGGAACTTGCCCAGGCCGAACTGGTTCTTGGCGATCATTGCCTTGATCTGAGTATTGGCGCCGGAGCCGGGTTCGATGCCATAGATCTTGCCGCCCAGTTCCTTCTCGAACTTGGCGATGTCGGCGAAGGTCTTCAGGCCCTTGTCGGCCAGGTAAGTCGGCACCGCCAGGGTGGCGCGGGCGTCCTTCAGGCTGGGTTGCTCCAGTACCTTCACCTGCTTGGCCTCGACGAACGGCGTGATGGTCTGGGTCATCAGCGGGTTCCAGTAGCCCAGGAACAGGTCCAGGCGCTGGTCGCGGATGCCGGCGAAGATGATTTGCTGGGAGGCGCTGGTTTGCTTGGTCTGGTAGCCGAGACCGTCGAGCATCACCTGGGTCAGGGCGCTGGTGGCGATGACGTCGGTCCAGTTGACCACGCCCAGGCGCACGTTCTGGCACGCTGCCGGTTCGGCGGCCAGGGTGGCGGAGCTCATGCCCAGGAAGGTGGTACCGCTGAGTGCAAGAACGCAGGAGCTGATCAGTCGTTTCATGTCGGGTTCCTCGGCAGCTTATTGTTATGGGTTCCGGCGTCTGCGCGCCGGTGATGCCAAGTTACGCAGCCGGCCCTTTCGCAAAACGCACTGCGGCGACCCGCACTTGCACTGCGGCGACCTCTTGAACGGCCCCGGCAAGTGGCGTATCAAGATCTCCACGCTGCCCGTCGACCGAGTGCGCCATGTCCCAGGACTTCTATTTCTTGCTGATGCCGGGTTTTTCGGCCATCGGCTTCATTTCGGCCATCGAGCCGTTGCGGGTAGCCAATCGCTTTCGCGGTGAACTGTACCGCTGGCATGTGTTGAGTGCCGATGGCGGTGCGGTCCTGGCCAGCAACGGCATGTCGGTCAACGCCGATGCTGCGCTGGAGCCGTTGAAGAAAGGCGCGACGTTGTGGGTGGTGGCGGGGTTCGAACCGCTGAAATTCGCCACGCCGGCGTTGGAGCGCTGGTTGCATCGACTGGACAAGGAGGGCGTGACCCTCGGCGGCATCGATACGGGCAGTGTGGTTCTGGCCGACGCGGGGTTGCTGGAAGGGCACCGGGTCACCCTTCACTGGGAGGCCATCGAGGCGTTCAAGGAGTCTTATCCACAGCTCAGCGTGACCCAGGAGCTTTTCGAAATCGATCGTCGCCGCATCACCTGTGCCGGGGGCACTGCTTCCATCGATCTCATGCTGGACCTGATCGGCCAGGCCCATGGCGCGGACCTGGCGATTCAGGTCAGCGAACAATTCGTGCTCGGCCGCATCCGCCCGCGCAAGGATCACCAGCGCATGGAGATTGCCAGCCGCTACGGCATCCGCAACAAAAAGCTGGTGCATGTCATTGGTGAGATGGAAACCCACAGCGAACCGCCCCTGAGCACCCTTGAGCTGGCCGAATCCATCGGTGTCACCCGGCGCCAGCTCGAGCGGCTGTTCCGCCTGCACCTGAACGACACGCCCAGCAACTTCTACCTGCGCCTGCGTCTGGAAAAGGCCCGGCAACTGCTGCGCCAGACCGACATGAGCGTGCTGGAAGTGAGCATAGCCTGCGGATTCGAGTCACCGTCGTACTTCACCCGCAGTTATCGGGCGAGGTTCGAGCGGTGTCCTCGGGAGGATCGGCGCAAGGTGGTCTGATGGCCGAACAAAGGGCCTGTGGGAGCGAGGCATTATTGTTTCATCAACGCCGCACACGCCGCCTTGTACGCCTCATGCTGATACTTGTTCAGCGTCGCCGGCAAAGCGAAGTCATGTTTCTTGCTCTGTGCATTGATGGTCTGTGGCGAAAGCAGGGTCACTTCGCAGCCTTCCAGCAACTGGAAAATCCCTTCGATCTTGAACGTTGTGGGGCCGCCGGCGAATTCGCCCTTCTTGCTGCGTTTCTTGATGGCGATGCGTTCGATGCCGTTCTCCAGCACAAACGCCCGTACTTGAGCAGCGAACGCTTTGACGTTGGCGGCCTCGTCATCCTCGTCCAGGGTGATTTTCTTGGTATTGAGCGCGACGTGGCTCAAGGCCTGTTGATCCAGTGAAGCGACGGCGATGATTGCTTCGCTGCCTTTGATTTCAATGCCGCAGATAATCATTCGAACCTTCGGGATTTGGATATGAGGCTCAAGTCTATCCACATCGAAGCCAGGAGACGTGGTGATTTTGTTGCCTCAGTCCATGGTCTTGCGCAGGTCCAGCATGATTTTGTCGAAGTAGTCGACCCGGATGACGCCGAAGCGGGGGTACTCGAAGTCCAGGATCACATACAACACGCAGACCATGACCGCCGCGTAGCCCAGGCTGTGCAGCCAGTGACGCTGCGCCGTACCGGCCATGCCGTAGCCGATCAGCACGGCACTGACCAGGGTCATGGTCACCAGCATCAGGTAGATGATCAGTGGTGGGTGGGTTTCGTGGGCCACGGCGCGGGTGGTGGTGATGTCGATCATTTCATTCTGCGCCTGCAGCGCACTGACCCCCAGGGTCGGCGTGGGCATCTGCTGCAGGGCGGCGACCGTGCGTTTCCAGATGGTTCGCTGCAACTCATTGGCCCGGTCATGGGCGGTTTCGTCGATCTCGTCCTCGCGCAAGTCGCGGTAGTAGTCGATCCGGGCGTCGACATAATCCCTGAAAACCTGGCGCACCGCCGGTTGCTCGCTGGCCGGCAGCAGGTCCAGACGCAGCCAGGCGGTGCCCATGGCGTTGGTTTCGGCAACGATCAAGGCTCGCCGCTGATCCAGGCGCGAGGCCGCACCGGAGAAGGTAAAGGCAATCAACAGTGCCAACAGGCCGAACACCGCGCCCTCAATAGCCCCGATGCCCTGGCGGGCGCCCTCGGGATCCAGGGTCAGATGGCGATTGCCGATCCGGCGACCGGCCTCGATGCCCAGCACGATGGCGATGAAAATGGCCAGGCCGTAGAGGGGCAGGACGGTGAGCGCATGCATTCGAGAATCCCCGCAAGGCGAAGCGTGGGCTCATCCTAGGATTCTCGTTGTGATCCGCCTACTGTCAGAGTTGACAGTAGGCGGGAGTGACGCCTCTGGGTCACTCCTGTCCGATTGACTCCAAAAACTCCGACCGATCATCGCTCACCTGGGCCATGCAGTCGTTTTCAGCGATCTTGTACGCTTCGCTGCCCGGTTTGGCCGGAAAGGCGGCGATGGCGCAGTCGGCGTCGCGCTGCTTCTGCCACAGTTGCTGGGCGGCCTTGATCTTGGCGGTGATGTCGTTGAGCTGGGCCTTGTCGCTGCCGTAACGGGTCTGCAGGCGTTCGTTGAGGCTTTGCAGGTTTTCGCTCAGCAGCTGTTCGGCGGCCGTCTTGCCGTAGGCGGAGCAGGCGAGGGTCTGGACGTCGTTTTCGACGGCGTCGCAGGGGTTCTGTTCGGTGTCTTCGGTCGCGTGGGCGACGGTGCTGATCAATGCCAAAGCCAGGAAGATTGATTTCATTGCGTTGCCGCTCAAGTCCAGTGAAAACCAGTGATGCAGCGGATTCTGGCGCAAGCGCCGGGCAAAGAACAGACGGCGAGGGTGGGCCTCGCGCAGCCCTTTGTCGCGGATTGACGCTTTCGGCAATTCCCCTGTCGTTTTTGCACCGGGTCGCCACGGCCCTCAGGCATATGCTGGCCCCAAAGCGCCGGCAGACGATTCGGCGCATGAAATCCGATAAAAGGGGACTGCCTGATGAGCCCAGCCGAATTGCACGCCGACAGCATCGTTATCGACGGGCTGATCATTGCCAAATGGAACCGCGAACTGTTCGAAGACATGCGCAAGGGCGGCCTGACCGCAGCCAACTGCACCGTGTCGGTATGGGAAGGCTTCCAGGCCACCATCAACAACATCGCAGCCAGCCAGAAACTGATCCGTGAAAACAGCGACCTGGTGATCCCGGTGAAAACCACCGCCGACATCCGCCTCGCCAAGGAGCAGGGCAAGACCGGCATCATCTTCGGCTTCCAGAACGCCCACGCCTTCGAAGACCAGCTCGGCTATGTCGAGATCTTCAAGCAGCTCGGTGTCGGTGTGGTGCAGATGTGCTACAACACCCAGAACCTGGTGGGCACCGGCTGCTACGAGCGCGACGGCGGCCTGTCGGGCTTCGGTCGTGAAATCGTCGCCGAGATGAACCGTGTCGGCATCATGTGCGACCTGTCCCACGTCGGTTCCAAGACCTCCGAAGAGGTCATCCTCGAGTCGAAGAAGCCGGTCTGCTATTCCCACTGCCTGCCGTCCGGCCTGAAAGAGCACCCGCGCAACAAGTCCGATGAAGAACTGAAATTCATCGCTGATCATGGCGGTTTCGTCGGCGTGACCATGTTCGCGCCGTTTTTGGCCAAGGGCATCGATTCGACCATCGACGATTACGCCGAAGCCATCGAATACACCATGAACATCGTTGGCGAGGACGCCATTGGTATCGGTACCGACTTCACCCAGGGCCACGATCAGGCGTTCTTCGAAATGCTGACCCACGACAAGGGCTACGCCCGTCGTCTGACCAACTTCGGCAAGATCATCAACCCCCTGGGCATCCGCACCGTGGGCGAGTTCCCGAACCTCACCGAGACGCTGCTCAAGCGCGGTCACTCCGAGCGGGTGGTACGCAAGATCATGGGTGAGAACTGGGTGAACGTTCTGAAGGACGTCTGGGGCGAGTGAATACCTCTGGAGCCTACTGCGCTCGCCGATAGCTGCGTCAGGTCCTCGCGCCAAGCTCGCCGTACATGCGTACTGTCTCGCTTGTCGCTCCGGTCCTTCCTTGCTCTCGACGTGCTCGCTACGGCTCCAAAGGCATTCACACAGCTTTTTATAAGAGCAGAAGCAAACGCTTCGCTCAGTAACGATTACGAATTCTGGAGTCAAGTTTTCATGGCCAAAATCGCCCCTCAACTGCCTATCGAAGTCGACAGCGAAACCGGTGTCTGGACCTCCGACGCCCTGCCGATGCTCTACGTGCCGCGTCACTTCTTCGTCAACAACCACATGGGTATCGAAGAAGTGCTGGGCGCCGACGCCTACGCCGAGATCCTCTACAAGGCCGGCTACAAATCCGCCTGGCACTGGTGTGAAAAAGAAGCCGAATGCCACGGCCTGGAAGGCGTCGCGGTGTTCGAACACTACATGAAGCGCCTGTCGCAACGTGGTTGGGGCCTGTTCAAGATCCAGGACATCGACCTCGACAAAGGCACCTGCAGCGTCAAGCTCGAACACTCGGCGTTCGTCTACGTGTACGGCAAGGTCGGACGCAAGGTCGACTACATGTTCACCGGCTGGTTCGCCGGTGCTATGGACCAGATCCTCGCTGCCCGCGGCAGTTCGATCCGTACCGTGGCCGAGCAGGTCTACGGTGGTTCCGAAGAAGGCCACGACGACGGCCTGTTCATCGTCAAGCCGTTGTAAGTCGAGGATTGCGCCATGGCTTTTGAAGCAATGTTCCAGCCGATCCAGATCGGCAAACTGACCATCCGCAACCGCGTGCTCAGCACCGCTCACGCCGAGGTCTATGCCACTGACGGCGGTATGACCACCGAGCGGTACGTGAAGTATTACGAAGAGAAGGCCAAGGGCGGCATCGGTCTGGCGATCTGCGGCGGCTCGTCGGTGGTCGCCATCGACAGCCCGCAGGAATGGTGGAGCTCGGTGAACCTGTCCACCGACCGCATTATCCCGCACTTCCAGAACCTGGCCGACGCCATGCACAAGCATGGCGCCAAGATCATGATCCAGATTACCCACATGGGCCGTCGCTCGCGCTGGGACGGCTTCAACTGGCCGACCCTGATGTCGCCGTCGGGCGTGCGTGAGCCGGTGCACCGTGCCACGTGCAAGACCATCGAGCCGGAAGAAATCTGGCGGGTGATCGGCAACTATGCCCAGGCCGCGCGCCGGGCCAAGGCCGGTGGCCTGGACGGCGTCGAGCTGTCCGCCGTGCACCAGCACATGATCGACCAGTTCTGGAGCCCGCGGGTCAACAAACGTACCGACGAATGGGGCGGCAGCTTCGAAGGCCGGATGAAGTTCGGCCTGGAAGTGCTCAAGGCCGTGCGTGCCGAAGTGGGCGACGATTTCTGCGTGGGCATGCGCATCTGCGGTGACGAGTTCCACCCGGACGGCCTGTCCCATGAAGACATGAAGCAGATCGCCAAGTACTACGACGACACTGGCATGCTGGATTTCATCGGTGTGGTAGGTTCGGGTTGCGACACCCATAACACCCTGGCCAACGTCATCCCGAACATGAGTTATCCACCGGAGCCATTCCTGCACCTGGCCGCCGGCATCAAGGAAGTGGTCAAGGTACCGGTGCTGCACGCGCAGAACATCAAGGACCCGAACCAGGCCACGCGGATCCTGGAGGGCGGTTACGTCGACATGGTCGGCATGACCCGCGCCCACATCGCCGACCCGCACCTGATCGCCAAGATCAAGATGGGCCAGGTCGACCAGATCAAGCAATGCGTCGGCGCCAACTACTGCATTGACCGTCAATACCAGGGCCTGGACGTACTGTGCATCCAGAACGCCGCAACCTCCCGTGAATACATGGGCGTGCCGCACATCATCGAGAAGTCCACCGGGCCGAAACGCAAGGTGGTGGTGGTCGGTGCCGGCCCGGCGGGGATGGAAGCCGCTCGCGTGGCGGCCGAACGTGGGCACGACGTGACCCTGTTCGAGAAGAAGGAATTCATCGGTGGACAGATCACCACCGCTTCGAAAGCCCCGCAGCGGGACCAGATCGCCGGTATCACCCGTTGGTTCCAACTGGAGCTGGCGCGACTGAAAGTCGACCTGCGCCTGGGCGTGGCGGCCGACGCGGCAACCATCATGGACCTGCGTCCGGATGTGGTAGTGCTGGCGGTGGGCGGTCATCCGAACCTGGAGCAGAACGAACACTGGGGCGCCGCCGAAGGGCTGGTGGTCAGCAGTTGGGACGTGCTGGACGGCAAGGTCGCTCCGGGCAAAAACGTGTTGGTCTACGACACCATTTGCGAGTTCACCGGCATGTCGGTGGCCGACTTCCTCGCCGACAAGGGCAGCCAGGTCGAGATCGTCACCGACGACATCAAGCCGGGTGTGGCCATTGGCGGGACGTCGTTCCCAACCTACTACCGCAGCATGTACCCGAAAGAAGTGATCATGACCGGAGACATGATGCTGGAGAAGGTCTACCGCGAAGGCGACAAGCTGGTGGCGGTGCTGGAGAACGAATACACCGGTGCCAAGGAAGAACGCGTGGTGGATCAGGTGGTGGTGGAGAACGGCGTGCGTCCGGATGAGGAAATCTACTACGCCCTCAAGGAAGGTTCGCGCAACAAGGGCCAGATCGATGTCGAAGCCCTGTTCGCGATCAAGCCTCAACCATGCTTGGAGCAGAGCGGCGATGGCTATCTGCTGTTCCGCATTGGTGACTGTGTAGCGCAGCGTAATACCCACGCCGCGATCTACGACGCCCTGCGGCTGTGCAAGGATTTCTAACGGCTTGTGGATAACCCTGTGGGAGCGGGCTTGCTCGCGAAAGCGGTGGATCAGTCGACATCAATGTTGAATGTGAGTCCGCCTTCGCGAGCAAGCCCGCTCCCACAGGAATCGAGCAAGACATCCAGGTTTCTGTGCCTGCAAGACCTGAGGTCTTTGGGAGCTTCACCATGCTGAACACCCTTCTTCCAATCCTGCTGTTCGCCGCCCTGGGCCTCGCGGCCCTTGGCGCCTTGCGGCGGGTGAACATGTGGCGTCGAGGGCGACCGTCCAAGGTCAACCTGATCGGCGGCCTTTTAGCCATGCCCAAGCGCTACATGGTGGATTTGCACCACGTGGTGGCGCGGGACAAATACATTGCCAACACCCACGTTGCCACGGCCGGTGGTGCGGTGGCGTCGCTCGTGCTGGCGATCCTGGTGCACGGTTTCGGCCTGCATAACCGCATCCTTGGTTATGCACTGCTGTTGATGTCGGCGGTGATGTTCGTCGGTGCGATCTTTGTCTACCTGCGTCGGCGCAATCCGCCGGCGCGCCTGTCGAAAGGCCCGTGGATGCGCCTGCCGAAAAGCCTGTTGGCGTTCTCGGCTTCGTTCTTCCTGGTGACCTTACCGGTGGCCGGTATTCTCCCGGAGAACTTCGGTGGCTGGTTGTTGGCGGCGATCCTCGGCGTCGGCGTGTTGTGGGGCGTGTCGGAACTGTTGTTCGGCATGACTTGGGGTGGGCCGATGAAGCACGCCTTCGCCGGTGCCCTGCACCTGGCCTGGCACCGCCGTGCCGAGCGTTTTGGCGGCGGTCGTTCTACTGGCCTGAAACCGCTGGACCTGAACGATCCAACCGCGCCGTTGGGCGTGGAAAAACCCAAGGACTTCACCTGGAACCAGTTGCTCGGCTTCGACGCTTGCGTGCAGTGCGGCAAGTGTGAAGCTGCCTGCCCGGCGTTCGCCGCCGGCCAGCCGCTGAACCCGAAGAAACTCATCCAGGACATGGTCGTCGGCCTGGCCGGTGGCACCGATGCGAAGTTCGCCGGCAGCCCGTATCCGGGCAAACCGGTGGGTGAGCACGGCGGCAACCCGCACCAGCCGATCGTCAATGGCCTGGTGGACGCTGAGACGCTGTGGTCCTGCACCACCTGCCGTGCCTGCGTCGAGGAATGCCCGATGATGATCGAGCACGTCGACGCCATCGTCGATATGCGTCGGCACCTGACCCTGGAAAAAGGCGCTACGCCGAACAAGGGCGCCGAGGTGCTGGAAAATCTCATCGCCACCGATAACCCTGGCGGCTTCGCACCGGGCGGCCGGATGAACTGGGCGGCGGACCTCAACCTGAATCTGCTCAGCGAGAAGAAATCCACCGACGTGCTGTTCTGGGTCGGCGACGGTGCCTTCGACATGCGCAACCAGCGCACCTTGCGCGCCTTCGTCAAAGTGCTGAAGGCGGCGAATATCGATTTCGCCGTGCTCGGTCTCGAAGAACGCGACAGCGGCGACGTGGCCCGGCGCCTCGGCGACGAAGCGACGTTCCAACTGTTGGCCAAGCGCAATATCCAGACCCTGGGCAAATACAGCTTCAACCGCATCGTGACCTGCGATCCCCACAGTTTCCACGTGCTGAAAAACGAATACGGCGCTTTCGATGGCAACTACCTGGTGCAGCACCACAGCACCTACCTGGCGGAGATCATTGACGCCGGTGCGCTGAACCTCGGCCAGCACAAGGGTGACAGTGTGACCTATCACGACCCGTGCTACCTGGGCCGCTACAACGGCGAATACGAGGCACCGCGCCAGGTGCTGCGTGCGCTGGGCATCGAGGTCAAGGAAATGCAGCGTTCCGGCTTCCGTTCGCGTTGCTGCGGTGGTGGCGGCGGTGCGCCGATCACCGACATTCC
Source organism: Pseudomonas sp. SJZ074 (assembly GCF_007828215.1). Lineage (GTDB taxonomy): Bacteria > Pseudomonadota > Gammaproteobacteria > Pseudomonadales > Pseudomonadaceae > Aquipseudomonas. The sequence goes on from NZ_VIUE01000020.1 coordinate 27,885, forward strand.
GGGCAAGCAGCGGATCCCTGACATGCGCATGGAAGACATCCGCGAAACCGGCGCCGAGTTGGTGGCCGTGGGTTGTCCACAGTGCACCGCCATGCTTGAAGGCGTGGTCGAGCCACGGCCGGTGATCAAGGACATCGCCGAGCTGGTGGCTGACGCCCTGCTCGAAGATGCAGCGCCGAGCAAGCCTGCGGCCTCGGTCAAACGTGAACCTGCGGAGGTGCATTAATGAGCGACATCATCCGCCGCGACCCTCGCGCCGAGTGGATCGCCCGCAACCGCCTGCACCCGCTGCACGCGGCCATGCAACCGGTCCAGCACAGCTGGATGGGCCCCAACGGCATCGTTCGCAAGAACGTCCATGGCGTCGGCTTCATCGGCCCCAACGGTATCAAACGTATCGACCGCAGCGGTGCCCAACAGGGTGGCACCGCCAAGCGCAGTGCCGCGACTGAAGTGCAACTGCCGTTGCATCAAGTGCCGCAACCGGCGTTCCACATCTGTGTGGTACCGGACATGGTGGGCGGACGCCTCAGCAGCCACGACCGCGATCTGCTCGGCCTGGCCCATCAGCTGGCCGGTACGGACGGTGCCGTGCTGGCAGTGGTCTTCGGCGAGCACAAGGAAAGCGCGTTCGCCACGGCCGGCGTCGATCGCCTGTTGGTGCTGGACGGCGAGGAGTTCAGCGGTTATGCACCGGAACAACGGGTGCAAGGCCTGCGCGCTGTGGATAACCAGTTCAACCCACGTCATTGGTTGCTGCCTGACAGTCGCAGCGGTGGCGCCGAGCTGGGCCGGCGCTTTGCTGCGGCCCTGGGCGAACGCCCGGCTACCCGCGTCTGGCAAGTCAAGGGCGAGGAGTGCATCGGTCGCGCCGGCGCGGGCTTGCAGGACTTGGCCCGGCCTCTGGCCCGGTTGATCCTGGCCGCCGCCGAATGTGCCGAACCGGTCAGCGAAACCCGACACGAGGCGTTGCCGGTGGAGTTATCCACAGGCGTGGCCCGCAGCCTGTCGCGCATCGAGGATTTGGGTGCGGTGGCGGTGGACCCGGGTGCGATCCCGATGGCCGAAGCCGAATTCATTTTCTCCGGCGGTAACGGGGTCAAGGACTGGGCGCTGTTCCATCAGACCGCTGCGGCCCTGGGCGCCACCGAAGGCGCTTCGCGGGTGGCGGTGGACGATGGGTTCATGGCCCGGGACCGTCAGGTCGGCGCCAGTGGTACCTGGGTCACCGCACGGGTCTATGTGGCCGTTGGGATTTCCGGAGCGATCCAGCATCTGCAAGGCATCGGTGCCTGCGACAAGGTGGTGGCGATCAACCTCGATCCGGGTTGCGACATGATCAAGCGGGCGGATCTGTCGGTGATCGGTGACAGCGCGGCGATTCTCCAGGCGCTGATCGCGGCCGTAGAGGCTTACCGCAACGAAGCCAAACGCGATGCGGCTTAAGTTAAGGATTCAACCATGACGATTCAAGTGATCAGCCTCGTCTCCATCGGTGCCCACCCTACCTCCGGTCGGCCAAGGCGTGCCGATCAGGACGCCCGGGCTGTGGAGTTGGGCTTGCAACTGGCCGGAAGCGACCTGCAAGTACTGCATGCCGGCGACGTGGCCGAACCGGCCCTGCGCGCTTACTTGGGCATGGGCCTGGACGAGCTTCGCGTGCTGGAAAACCCGGCGGGGGCCGACGCGCTACCGGCCCTGACCGATTACCTGCGCGACGCGGGGCCCCAGGTGGTGCTCACCGGTAGTCAGGCTGAGACCGGCGAAGGCTCGGGAATGCTGCCGTTTCTGCTGGCGGAGAATCTGGGATGGCCGTTGGTGGTGGGGTTGGCCCAGGTGGAATCCATCGACAACGGCGTGGCTCTGGTGTTGCAGGCGTTGCCTCGTGGCCAACGGCGACGGCTGAAGGTGCGCCTGCCATTTCTCGCCACTGTGGATAACGCGGCGCCAAAGCCTCGCCAAAGTGCCTACGGTCCGGCCCGACGTGGCGCCTTGCATGCCGAAGAAGTCGAAGTGATCGACGACGAGTTGCTCGCGGCGGCAACGCTGCAGCCGGCCAAGCCACGCCCCAAGCGCCTGAAAGTGATCAAGGCCAAGAGTGGTGCCGATCGCATGAAAGCCGCCACGGCCAAGGCCAGCGGCGGAGGCGGGCAAGTACTCAAGGGCGTCAGCCCGGAGGCCGGTGCCGAAGCGATTCTCAAGTTGTTGGTGGAGGAAGGGGTGGTTCGCTAGTCCGCTGTAACCACTGCAAATCCCTGTGGGAGCGGGCTTGCTCGCGAAGACGGCACGTCAGCAACATTTTCGTCATTGACACACCGTCTTCGCGAGCAAGCCCAAACAAGGGAGTCCGGTTTACCCACAATTCCTGTGTGCGCCTCTGTGGATAAGTCATAAAGGCGTCTGATAGCTACTGGAATCTCCTTTCATGAATATTGAATTTCGCCCGGCTTTACCCGCGGATACGCCCGATATTGCTCGCTTGTTCCAGATTTCCTCCGAAGGTGCTTCGGATTATATCTGGAGCCAGTTGGCGGAGCCTGGGCAGGACCTCGTGGAGGTGGGCGCAGCTCGTTACGCACGTGAGGATGTCGATTTTTCCTACCAGAACTGTGTCATCGCAGAGGCTGAGGGGCGAGTCATCGGAATGATGCATTGCTACGTGATGCGTCATGATCCGCTGGCGACTCCTGTCACCGATCCGGTGCTGGCGCCTTACGCCGATATGGAAATTCCCGATACGCTCTATATATCAAGCCTGGCCTTGCATGAAGGTTGGCGCAACAAGGGCCTGGGCGTGCGCTTTCTCGAGCTGGCACAACAGCGGGCCGATCGATTGAAGCTCAAGGGGTTGAGCCTGATCGACTACGCAGCGAACACTGGCGCCCGGCGCTTCTATGAGCGCCACGGCTTTGAAATCGTTAAAACCTGTCAGATTTTTCCGCATCCGATGATTCGGGTGACGGGAGAAGCGTATCTCATGCATCGGCCCTGACCGCTGAAGGAAAAAATCCTCGAGAGCGAGCGGGTTCTTCCCCAGGATCAGTGCTTACCCACAATTGCTGTATACCCACTTGTGGATAACCTGTTCGCTCCTTGCCATACCCCTTGCCAATCAAGCACTCCAGGCTTGCGATCAAAAATTGAGCAGCTCAACCCACGGTTTTTATTGGCTTTTTCCCGCCACTGCAGACAGGTGTGATGCCCATTTTGCCCCCAATAGTTGTTGGCGCTTTTGTGGATAAGATGTTCGCCGTCCTCTACAAGCCGCGCGGGACGGGCCTTTCACTGAGTTGATCATAAAATGATCAATTCGTCTCTCCGAGAGGAAAACTCCCCATAAAACCTTGGATTAAGGCTCGTGGAAGTGTTTTTCCACAGATTCGTCAAATTTACCCCCAAACGCTGTTGGCGCTTCTGTGGATAAGGTGTTCGCTCACCTCTGCAGGCCATGCAGATCAAGCTCTCACGACTTTTGGTTAAAAAATATCCAATATGGCGGAAGAACCCTTCACTGTGCATAAAACCCGGTTTTTGCTCAGTTTTTTCCTGGGCTCATCTATCTCGGACCGCATTTGTCCCCATTAGCTGTGGGTGGCCATGTGGATAACTTGTTCGCGAAAGGCTGCGGCGCCCGGCGGGCATAGTCTTAAACGCTATAGGTCAAATTTCATACAGTTCTAAGGAACTGCCTTGACGCAAACCTGTCGCGTGTCTTCACTCCAAACCACAAGGACATCAGCGTTTTTATCCACATCTGGTTCAGGGAGAACAGGATGGATAGCCGACACCCTCACTCGTACCTCCCCCCCTCGGTGAATTGCATCCCGACGCCGCCCATGTTGTTGCCCAGGCGCATTCGCCGTCGCGCCGCCAATCAGCGTGCACGCCAATAGCGTTTCACCCACGGCTCGTTTCACCTGCCATACCGTTGACTGCCGCAGGTCCCTCTACGGGACTGTGGCCAGGCGCTTGGACGCCTTCGATTTACAGGCAACCGCAGAGTTGCCCTTTCTGCCTGAGAGGACTTGGACATGACACGGATCTCGACCCCCATCAGTGATATCAAGGAACACTATGACGTGATCGTCATCGGCTCCGGTTACGGCGGCGGTATCGCCGCTTCACGGCTATCCCGGGCCGGGCGCAAGGTGTGCCTGCTGGAGCGGGGCCGTGAGATTCAACCCGGCGAATACCCCAACACCCTGCTGGCGGCCACCGAGGAGTTGCAGGTGCATGACCCTGACGGCCACATCGGCTCGCGCACCGGCATGTTCGACCTGCACGTCAATGCCCAGCAGAACGTGGTGGTGGGTTGCGGCCTGGGCGGCACTTCGCTGATCAATGCCAACGTCTCCCTGGAACCGGAGCCTGGCGTGTTCGAAGACCCACGCTGGCCGTTGGAGGTGCGCGAACACCGTGACACGCTGCTCAAGGACGGTTACGCGCGGGCCAGGGAGATGCTCAAGCCCAATGCCTACCCGTCTTCGGAGCCGAAGCTGCCCAAGCTCGAAGCCCACCGCAAGTCGGCCGACTACCTCAAGCAAACGGCGCATTTCTATCGGCCACCCATCAACGTCACGTTCGACAAGCTGCCCAACAACCTCAACCACGTCGGCGTCGAACAGTTGCCATGCAACGGCTGCGGCGACTGCGTCTCCGGTTGTAACAACAAGGCCAAGAACACCACGCTGATGAATTACCTGCCGGATGCCTGGAACCACGGCGCGGAAATTTTCTGCCAGGCTGAGGTGCGGCACCTGGAGCGCGACGGCGATGGTTGGATCGTGCACTTCCAGTACCTGGATAGCGGTCGCGAATTGTTCTCGGCACCGACCCTGTTCGTGCGGGCCGACATCGTGGTGGTGTCCGCCGGTACCCTGGGTTCTACCGAGATCATGTTGCGCTCCAGGGACAAGGGGCTGTCGATGTCCAATCAGCTGGGCGAGAACATGAGCGGCAACGGTGACATCCTCGGGTTCGGCCACAACTGCGACCAGACCATCAACGGTATCGGTTTCGGCGCCCATTCGGCCAAGGAGCTGGAGCCGGTGGGGCCGTGCATCACCTCGATCATCGACATGCGCACCGAGGGCGACTGGCGCAGCCGCATGGTCATCGAGGAAGGTTCGATCCCCGGCGCCCTCGGCCGGCCGATGGTGCCGAGCATGGCGGCATTCGCCGAGATGATTGGCGTGCCCACCGATAAAGGTTTCGGTGCCAGCCTGAAATACAAGGGGCGGGAAGCCGAAAGCTTCCTGCGCGGCCCGTATTACGGCGCGTTGCACAACATGCAGACCTACCTGATCATGAGCCACGACAACGGCAAGGGCCGCATGGTGCTCGACAGCAAGGACCAGTTGCGCATTGACTGGCCCGGTGTTGGTGAGCAGGAAAACGTCACCCTCGGCAATGAGCGTCTGCATCAGAGCACCAAGGCCCTGGGCGGGATCTGGGTCGAGAATCCGATCTGGACCAAGCTGCTCAAGCACAGCATCGTCTCGGTTCATCCCCTGGGCGGTTGCGTGATGGGCGAGGACGCGACGCAAGGCGTAGTCAACCACAAGGGCCAGGTGTTCAGTGGCACCAGCGGCACGGATGTCTACCCCGGCCTGTATGTGGCCGACGGTGCGGTGATTCCGACGTCCCTGGCGGTCAATCCGCTGCTGACCATTTCGGCGGTGAGCGAGCGCAACATGGGCCTGCTGGCGGCCGATCGCGGCTGGATGATCGATTACACATTGCCCTCAGCCCCGCAAAAGTCGGTGGCGCCGCCAACCCTCGGCGTGCAGTTCACCGAAACCATGAAGGGCTATTTCTCCACCGCCTTCACCCAGGCCCAGGGCACCGATCTCACGCTTTACGAAGCGGCGGCGAAACGCGGAAAAACCGACAACTCGACCATCGAGTTCACCCTGACCATCACCGCCGATGACCTCAATCGCATGATCAAGGAGCCGGAGCACGCCGCGACGTTGGTGGGTACCCTGGATGCGCCCCTGCTCTCGCCGCAGCCGCTGGTTGCCAGCAATGGCGTATTCAACCTGTTCGAGCAATATCAGGAGCAGGTGGGCGTTCGGCACATGAACTACGACATGAAGCTGACCGCCGAGGACGGCAGCGACTATTACTTCAGCGCCTTCAAGACCGTGCCCGAGGACAACGGCGTGCTGAATGTCTGGCATGACACCAGCACCCTCTATGTCACCCTCTATCGCGGGCCGGACAAGACCGGCGCGGTACTCGGCTCGGGTGTGATGCACATCCTGCCGGCGGATTTTGCCAAGCAGATGACCACCATGAAGGTGCTCAACGCCCGTAACGAGCGCGAACGGGTCGAGGCCCTGGCACGGTTCGGCAAGTTCTTTGCCGGCATCCTGTGGGAGAGTTACGGCGGGGTGTTCGCCGGGGATATCTACTTCAACCCGGATGCGCCGCCGAGGATCAAGCGGCCGCTGGACGCACCGGCACCGACCGTGCATTTCTTCGAAACCGAAGACAGCGTCCAGTTGCGCCTGACCCGCTATCAGGCGGGCAGCAAAGGTCCGGTGATGCTGGTTCACGGCCTGGGCGTGGGCTCGAACATCTTTTCCACCGATACCATTCACACCAACCTGCTGGAGTACCTGTGCAAGCATGAGTACGACGTCTGGCTGCTGGACCTGCGGGTGAGCATCCTGCTGCCCGCCAGCAAGCATGAGTGGAACGGCGACCAGGTGGCCCAGTACGACTTCAAGGCAGCCATCGAACAGATCCAGCAGGCGACCCTCGCCCGCGACGTGCAATGCGTGGTGCATTGCTACGGTGCGACGACCTTCTTCATGTCCATGCTGGCGGGCCTGCAAGGCGTGCGCTCAGTGGTCTGTTCGCAGATCGCCGCCGATACGGTGGTTGCCACGGCCACCGGCCTGAAGGCCGGCCTGCACCTGCCGGGCATGCTCGACGCCATCGGCATCAAGTCCCTGACCGCCTACGCCGACACCAAGGAGAACTGGTTCAACAAGCTCTACGACAAAGCGCTGAACGGCTATGCCCGGATCGAGGCCCAGGGCTATTGCACCAACCCGGTCTGCCATCGCATCACCTTCATGTATGCGTCGCTGTACCGCCACGACACCCTCAACGAAACCCTGCACGACAACCTGCATGAACTGTTCGGCGAGTCGAACATGCACACCTTCGAGCACCTGGCGCTGATCGTGCGCAAGGGGCACCTGGTGGACTTCAAGGGCAATGACGTCTACATGCCGCATTTCGATCGGTTGAAGTTGCCGATCTGCTTCATCAGCGGCGCCGACAACCAGTGCTACCTGCCGCAAAGCACCCTCAAGACCTATGAACGGCTGTGCGACATGCATGGCCCGCAACTGTTCAGCCGCCACGAGGTGCCAGGCTACGGCCATATCGACTGCATCTTCGGCAAGGATGCGGTGGTGGATGTGTATCCGATCATCCTTGAGCACCTGGAGAAAACGGCCCTCGGCTGACATCAGATCGAGTCGACTTCTTCGCGAGCAAGCCCGCTCCCACAGGGGCACGCGATCTCCTGTGGGAGCGGGCTTGCTCGCGAAGACGGACTGAAAAGCACCGCATTTCAGGAACAGGCCCCAAGGAAAAAGGATGCCCATGAACACTTACATCCGCTGGTACCAACGCATCATCTGGGTCGGAATTGTCATGAACATGTTCTTCGCGATTCCGGCGTTGTTCGCGCCGGCGTTGCTGACGTCCATGCTCGGGCTGCCGCCTGTGCTGTCCGATCCCTGGCTGGAAAACACTGGCATGTTGCTGGTGGGCATCAGCCTGTTCTACATGCCCTCGGGGTTCAATGCGCCGCGTTTCGTGGTGAATTCGTGGTTGTGCGTGCTCTCGCGACTGGTGGCGGTGGTGTTCTGGATCTACCTGATCAACACCAACAACCAAGGTCCGTTGTTCGTGCCGATGCTGATGGGCGACCTGAGCATGTTCCTGATCCTGGGCGTGCTGCTGTACCTGGGCAGCCCGGTTGCCAATCGCCCCCTGGCCTTGATCTGTGCCGGTTGCCGGGAGTGGCGTGATGGCTGGATACGGCATTGGCACAGTCCCCGCTTCAGGACCGGTGCGCTGGTGGTGGTGCTGGTGCTGGGCTTCATCGGTTACCAGACCTGGTACCAGATGATCCGCGAGGTACCGCAACCGGACTTCGCATCCGACGAAGACCATTACAAATACGCCGCCATCGGCCTCGGCATCGAGGCGCGGATTCCTTACTACCTGTTCGCCGTGCTGCCGCAGATGTGCCCGGAAAAGATGCCCAAGCCTGGCGGTTACGAAGTGTTCGGCTTCCTCTACGAGAACGGTAGGGACCTGCCCATCGGCATGGCCAAGCGGCAACTGGGTTACCCCACCGTGGAGCCGAACTGCGCCCTGTGTCACACCGGCTCCTACCGGGCCAGCGCCACTGATGTCGCGGTTCCGGTCGCGAGCGCGCCGGCCAATACCTTGCAACTGCAAGCCTTCCAGTGGTTCGCCTACGATTGCGCCAGCGACCCGAAATTCACCCCCGATGCGATCATGGCCGCGATCAACGGCAAGTTCCAGCTGGGCTTTTTCGAGAAGCTGTACAACCGCTACCTGATCATCCCGATGGCCAAGAGCGCGCTGCTCAAGCAGAAGCAGGCCTACGCTTGGCAGAAACTGCGTCCGGCCCAGGGGCCCGGGCGGACCGACACCTTCAACCCGACCAAAATGGTGGTGTTCGGCTTCCCGGATGACTCCACCATCGGCACCGTGGACCTGCCGCAGGTCTGGAACCAGAAACCCCGCGAGTCGATGTACCTGCACTGGGACGGCAATAACAACAATATCCACGAGCGCAACTACGCAGCCGCCATGGCTGTGGGGGCGACGCCGGAATCGGTGCTGCCGCCCAGCTTCAACCGGGTGACCAACTGGTTACTGGGGCACAAGGCGCCGGCCTGGCCGTTCGCCCTGGACCAGGCGAAGGTGGCCCAGGGCAAACCGATCTGGGAGAAGAACTGTGCCGGTTGCCACGACTTCGGTCGCACCGACACGGGCCAGGTCACCACCAACATCGACCAGTTGGGCACCGATCCCCATCGCCTGGATTCCTTCACCATCGGGTTGGTGACGGCGTTCCATGGCTTCAAGAAACCGCCGTTCGACTTCAGCGCGTACCGCAAGACCCAGAGCTACAGCAATACCCCCACCGACGGCGTCTGGTTGCGTGCGCCGTACCTGCACAACGGTTCGGTCCCGACCCTCTGGGACCTGCTGCTGCCGCCGGAACAGCGTCCGCAGGTGTTCTACACCGGCTCCGATATCTACGACCCGCAGAAGGTCGGCTTTGTCACCAGTGGTGCGCAGATGAAGGCGTCGGCGGATTTCAAATACGACACCCGCCTGGAAGGCAACCACAACGGCGGTCACCTGTATGGCACGCAACTGTCGGACACCGACAAGCGAGCCCTGATCGAATTCATGAAGACCCTGTAGCCCAGGGCACGGCGAAGGAGCATCCACATGTCATTACTGCACCATTGGGAACATGAGATCGACAAGGTCAAGGTCCGCCTGCATGGGTTGGTCACGCGGCTGGAGATGTCCTGGAAAAAACTCGTCAATGACCTGGAACCCGAGGAGTTCGAGGCCATCGTCAAGCTGTTGCAACGCGGTCACGACCAGGCCCGGCACGTGATCGAGCATGGCGACCTGCCGGACGACGAACCGGCGGTGCCGTGGGAACTGGCCCACGGCCTGTCGATTCTGAAGATCGGCAACGCCAAGCCCTTGCCGCAAAGCGAGGACGAGTTGCCGACCCGGGTACTCAAGGACGGCACGTTGCTGGGCTGTCGCAAATGGGAGCTGTTGGATCTGTTGTGGAGCGAGGCGCTGCTCAAGTGGATCGAGAACCTGCGCCACCACGCGACGTTCGGCACCACGCCGGCACTGGTGAAAATGGACAGCGACGTGGTGCTGGCCATCGCTGGCGACTGGGGCACCGGACCGTTCGACAGCCACGCCCCGGCGGTGGCGGTGGCCAATCAGATGCAACTGGCCCAGGCTGATTTCACCATTCACCTGGGGGATGTCTACTACGCCGGTTCACATTCCCAGGAGGATGTTGACATGGTCGGCTGGCCCCAGGGCAAACATGGCTCGTTCACCCTCAATTCCAACCACGAGATGTACAGCGGTGCCCATGGCTATTTCAAGGAGCTGGCCAAGCGCTTTCCGGGACAGCAGGGCACCAGTTACTTCGCCTTGTACAACGACGACTGGCTGGTGGTCGGCCTCGACAGCGCCTACGCCTCGGACGCCATGAACCTGTACATGGACGGCACGCTCAACAGCCAGCAGATCGACTGGATGAAAAGCCTGCCCAAGCGCAAGAAGCTGATGGTGCTCAGTCACCACCAGGGGTTCGATATTTCCGGGCACAACAAGACCGCGCTATACCAACCGGTGTGCGATGCACTGGGCCGTGAGCCGGATTACTGGTACTGGGGTCACCTGCACAACGGTATCTGCTACGCCACCCAGGGCGGATTGCACGCACGTTGCGCCGGGCATGGGGCGATTCCCTATGGCACCACCAGCGAACTGAACGGGCATGCGCGGGTATTGTGGTCGGAAACGGAACTGGCCGGGGATGAGGTGTATCCGGAGCGAGTATTGAATGGGTATGTGAAGGTGCGGCTGGTGGGGGAGAACATCGAAGAGACGTTCTATGGCGAGGATGGGTCGGTGCGGTGGTCTTCGAAGTGATCGGTGCTGCTTAAGCCGCTTTCGCGAGCAAGCCCGCTCCCACATCAGTCCGGTGTGGGAGCGGGCTTGCTCGCGAAGCTTTTGCTTTTAGGCCTGGACCTTGATGCCCTTGAGGTACGGCGCAGGCTCGGCGCCCAGGTTGTTCAGCATGCGGCCGCTGTACCAGTCCACGAAGTTGACCACGCCAAACTCATAGGTCTTGGAGTATGGGCCCGGCTGGTAGGCCGTGGAGTTGATGCCGCGCTGGTTTTCCTCGGCCAGGCGACGGTCCTGGTCGTTGGTGGCGTCCCAGACTTCGCGCATGCGCGCCACGTCGTAGTCCACGCCTTCGACCGCGTCTTTGTGCACGATCCACTTGGTGGTAACCATGGTTTCCTGGGCGCTGATCGGCCACACGGTGAACACGATGATGTGGTCGCCCATGCAGTGGTTCCAAGAGTGCGGCAGGTGCAGGATACGCATCGAGCCCAGGTCCGGGTTCTTGATGCGGCCCATCAGTTTGGCGCAGCCCTGCTTGCCGTCCATGGTCATCGACACGGTGCCCTTGAGCAGCGGCATGCGCACGATGCGGTTACGCAGGCCGAAGCTGGCGTGGGCGTAAGGGATCTTCTCGGCTTCCCAGGCGGCGGCGGAAGCGGCCACGTGGTCCTTGAACGCCTGGTCGGCGCGCGGATCGGTGACGTCGTCCCATTCCAGCAGGGTCTTGAGCAATTCCGGGTGCGAGCCGCCGCAGTGGTAGCACTCGCGGTTGTTTTCCAACACCAGTTTCCAGTTGGCCTTTTCCATCAAGGTGGTTTGCACCGCCACCTTGGTGTTTTCCATGTCGTAGGGCTCCATGTAATGGGCCAGGGTCGACAGGAAATCATCGATGGCCGGCGGATTCTCTGCCAGGCTGATGAAGATGTAGCCGCCGGCGGTTTTCACGTTCACCGGCTTGAGGCCGTACTGCTTCATGTCGAAGTCGGCGCCCATTTCGGTGCCGGCGAACAGCAGGCGACCGTCCAGCTCGTAGGTCCATTGGTGGTAATGGCAGACCAGCTTGGCGACCTTGCCCTTGTCGCTGGTGCACAGGCGCGAGCCACGGTGACGGCAGACGTTGTGGAAAGCGTGGACCACACCATCAGCGCCGCGGATCACGATGATCGGATTCTTGCCTACTTGCAGGGTCAGGTAGTTGCCCTTGGCCGGGATCTCGCAGGTCATGCCGGCGATCAGCCATTCCTTCTGGAAGATCTCCTGCATGTCGATGTCGAACAGGCGCTCGTCGCTATAGAATGGCTGCGGCAGCGAATAGGTGCGCTCGCGCTCCTGCAGCATCTGCACGGTGGCCTTGCGTGCGGGTTCCAGTGGATCGCCCAGGCTCAGGGTTGTGGTCACGTCCATCGTTTTATCCTCATGGCCATCTGTGTGGCCGGCGAAATATGGCTAATCGGTTGTGCTACGCAAGGCAGAAAACGTTGTTTGTCTGTTGGGGCGAGTGTGGGGCCGCGCCGGGCTGGAACCTTATCCATGGGCGACATGGCCCAATCTGTTCCCGACGCGCCAGAGCCGGTAGTTAGGGGCTGGTCGCGATAAGTATGTGAATGTCGCGAATAGGTAAATGGCTGTTTCGGCGCCTGAGCACAATCACAACCATGAAGGCCGACAGTCGGCCGTGGAGATCAGCATGTCCAATAATTTCCTGAACCCGGTCACCACCCAGACCTGGGCCAATGGCCGACATATCGTGCGTTGCGTCAAAGTCATCCAGGAAACCTGGGATGTGCGCACATTCTGTTTCATGGCCGACCAGCCGATCATGTTCTTTTTCAAGCCCGGGCAGTTCGTCACCCTGGAGCTGGAAATCGAAGGCCAGCAGGTCATGCGCTCCTATACCATTTCCAGCTCGCCGTCGGTGCCCTACAGTTTTTCGGTGACCATCAAGCGCGTGCCGGGGGGCAAGGTTTCCAATTGGCTGCACGACACCCTGCACGAAGGCCAGGAACTGGCCGTGCACGGGCCGGTGGGGTTGTTCAATGCCATCGACTTCTCTGCCCCGAAGGTGCTTTACCTCAGCGGCGGTGTCGGCATCACCCCGGTCATGTCCATGGCGCGCTGGTACTACGACACCAACGGCAACGTCGACATGGTGTTCATTCACAGCGCCCGTTCGCCCAAGGACATCATCTATCACCGCGAGCTGGAACACATGGCGTCGCGGATCGACAACTTCAGCCTGCACCTGATCTGTGAAAAGCATGGCCTGGGCGAACCCTGGGCCGGCTATCGCGGCTACCTGAACCACAAGATGCTGGAGCTGATGGCGCCAGACTTCATGGAGCGCGAAGTGTTCTGCTGCGGCCCGACGCCGTACATGAACGCGGTCAAGCGCCTGCTGGAAGCCGCCGGCTTCGACATGAAGCGTTATCACGAGGAATCCTTCGGCGCCACGCCGCCGGAAGCCCGCGCCGACGCGGTTGAACAGGCCGAGCAAGCCGCCGATGCCCCCGAGGTCGATGCTGCGGACCTGCACCTGGTGGAATTCACCTCCTCCGGCAAGAGTATCCGCGTGGCTCCGGGAGAGACTGTACACGCCGCCGCCGCCAAGCTCGGCATGATGATCCCCAAGGCCTGCGGCATGGGCATCTGCGGCACCTGCAAGGTGTTGAAGCTGGGTGGGGAAGTGGAGATGGACCATAACGGCGGGATCACCGAGGACGACGAGGCCGAAGGCTATATCCTGTCGTGCTGCAGTGTGCCGAAAGGGGATGTGCGGATCGAGTTCTGAGTCGATCGCATGGGGCGCTGAAACCGGAACGCGGAGCGTCCCGAGATGCATTCCCACGCAGAGCGTGGGGAACGAGGTGGCAGGTATTGTGCTGATCGTTCCCACGCTCCGCGTGGGAATGCCGCCAGGGACGATCCGCGTCCCAGCTTCCCAGCCGTCTGCACGCTACCATCGTTGAATCTCGATCAAGCCTTCCATCCCCGCATAATTGCGCGCACTGGAATACCGCCAATGTTCCGGTAATTCCACATACCCACGCTTCACCGGGTTGAAGTGGATGTAATCCAGCTTTTGGCGCATGACCGTTTCGCTATGAATCTGCTCAGCATGTGAGCCTTCCTGCCAAAGCTGATATACCCGGTCCTGCTTATGTGCCCGCTTGCTGAACCTCAGGCGTTGCAGCGCTCGCTCTGCGCCTTTGCTCCGCAGGTCATCAATGATCTGGCGAGTTCGTTTGCAGGCCGAACGCGGAGCGTCCGTGGAGGCATTCCCACGCAGAGCGTGGGAATGATCAGCAGGCCAGGCGCCAGGCCTCAGGCGCTCATCACTTCCCGAATATCCGCCGCCAATTCCCTTACCCGCGCTTCTTCGGTATCCCACGAGCACATGAACCGTGCGCCGCCCTTGCCGATGAAGGTGTAGAAGCGCCAGCCCCGTGCCGTGAGGGCGGCGATGGCGGGTTCCGAGAGTTGCAGGAATACGCCGTTGGCCTGGACCGGGAACATCAGTTCCACGCCAGGGATGTCGCTGACCAATTGTGCCAGCAGTTGGGCGCAGTGGTTGGCATGGCGGGCATGCTTGAGCCAGGCGTCGTTTTGCAGCAGGCCGACCCAGGGGGCGGAGAGGAAGCGCATTTTCGATGCCAATTGCCCGGCCTGTTTGCAGCGGTAGTCGAAGTCCACTGCCAGGTCGTGGTTGAAGAACAGAATGGCTTCACCCACCGCCATGCCGTTTTTGGTGCCGCCGAAGCACAACACGTCCACGCCCACTTTCCAGGTCAGGTCTGCCGGTGAGCAGCCGAGGAAGGCACAGGCATTGGAAAACCGCGCGCCGTCCATATGCAGGTTCAGCCCCAGCTCCTTGCAGGTATTGCTGATGGCGCGGATTTCGTCCGGGGTATAGATGCTGCCGACTTCCGTTGCCTGGGTCAGGGTCACGACCCGGGGCTTTGGATAGTGGATGTCCTGGCGTTTGAGGGCGATTTCACGGATCGAGTCAGGCGTCAGCTTGCCGTTTTCAGTACGTGCCAGCAGTAGCTTGGAGCCGTTGGAAAAGAATTCCGGTGCGCCGCATTCGTCGGTTTCGACGTGGGCGGTTTCCGAGCAGATCACGCTGTGGTAACTCTGGCACAGCGAGGACAGCGCCAGGGAGTTGGCCGCGGTGCCGTTGAACGCGAAGAACACTTCGCAGTCGGTTTCGAACAGGGTGCGGAAATCGTCCGCCGCCCGATGGGTCCATTCATCGTCACCGTAGGCGCGTTGGTGGCCCTGGTTGGCTTCTTCCATGGCAGCCCAGGCTTCGGGACAAATGCCGGAATAGTTGTCGCTGGCGAACTGTTGACTCTTGTCGGTCATGGCCTTGCTCCTGGAGTAGAGGTCCTGGGTAAAGATCCCTGGCAGAAACTCCCGGGTGGGGAGTTTCATGGTTCGGCGTGTTTGATCAACGGCGCCGTGGTCGATATTGGTGCGCACTTTACCCAAGATTAGTGGGGGAACACACCGGATGTTTCTGTCAGGAAATCACAAAGTCGCCGAACGACTGTGCACATGAACCGGCGTGACGGGGCCTTGGATCTGCTCAAATGGCTGGCTTTGTTGGTGATGGTGCTCGATCATCTGCGATATGTCGGTTTTTCCGCCGATTGGCTCTATGTGCCGGGACGCCTGGCGTTCCCTGGGTTCTGTCTGGCGATGGCGGCAAACCTGGTCCGGGACGGGGTCGGTGTCATGCCTTGGCGTTATCTGGGCTGGCTGTTGCTGTTCAGCGCGATCAGTGAAATCCCTTATCGACTGTTCATCCCTGATCCCTCCACGTTGAATGTATTGCCGACGCTGATCCTGGGGCTGCTGGTGGCGCGCGGCTGGCAGGTGCCGCAATGGGAGGCCCGATGCCTGGCGTTGGGGGCGTTGCTGCTGGCGGCACTGTGTGCTTCACGACTGATGTTCGGTTTCTTTGGCGTGCTGCTGCCCCTGGCGATGTTGCTGGTGTTTCGTCGGCCCTGGTACTTCGCATGGTTGCCTGGGCTGGTGTGCCTGGCGGCCAACCAGTGGCGGGTGCTCTATGGCGCCGCGTGGCTGGGGAATGAGGTGGCGGTATGGGGCATGCTGGCTTGCCTGTTTGCGCCAGGGCTCGGGCTGTTGCTCTTGCGCCGGGCGGGGCATTGTCATCCACCGGCGATGCGGCGCTGGGCGTATGCCCTGTATCCCGGGCACTTCCTGGTGTTACTCGCGATCCGCCTGATCGCCGCGTAGCGCGTGTTACCCAGGGCGCTGTGGCGAGGGGATTTATCCCCGCTGGGTTGCGGAGCAGCCCCAAAAGCGCCCAACTCAATCAATATCACACACGCAGACGTCTGGTTTCAGGGCCGCTTCGCGCCCCAGTGGGGATAAATCCCCTCGCCACAATGATTGCGTCATATGCCATGTCGTAAACGCGCCTTTGCGTGGCGTCCATAGGCATTTGACCTGCCTGCGCCAGCCATACCATCGCATCCAAAGGGCACTGTCGAACGGGCGGTGCCTCACCAAGACAAAAAGGCGTACCGACGCCGCTGGGAGAGACGCGATGTTCAGCAAGCAAGACCAAATCCAAGGTTACGATGATGCACTGCTGGCGGCGATGAACGCCGAAGAGCAACGCCAGGAAGATCACATCGAACTGATCGCGTCAGAGAACTACACCAGCAAGCGTGTCATGCAGGCCCAGGGCAGCGGGCTGACCAACAAATACGCCGAAGGTTATCCAGGCAAGCGCTACTACGGTGGCTGCGAACACGTCGACAAGGTCGAGGCCCTGGCCATCGAGCGCGCCAAGCAACTGTTCGGCGCCGATTACGCCAACGTCCAGCCGCACTCCGGTTCTTCGGCCAACAGCGCCGTGTACCTGGCCTTGCTGCAAGCTGGCGACACCATCCTGGGCATGAGCCTGGCCCACGGCGGTCACCTGACCCACGGCGCTAAAGTGTCGTCCTCGGGCAAGCTCTATAACGCCGTGCAGTATGGCATCGACACCACCACCGGCTTGATCGACTACGACGAAGTCGAGCGCCTGGCGGTCGAGCACAAACCGAAAATGATCGTGGCCGGTTTCTCGGCTTACTCCAAGACCCTGGATTTCCCACGTTTCCGTGCAATCGCCGACAAGGTCGGTGCCTTGCTGTTCGTCGACATGGCCCACGTCGCTGGCCTGGTGGCCGCCGGTCTGTACCCGAACCCACTGCCTTACGCCGACGTGGTCACCACCACCACCCACAAGACCCTGCGTGGTCCGCGTGGCGGCCTGATCCTGGCCAAGTCCAACGAAGAAATCGAGAAGAAGCTCAACGCCGCAGTATTCCCGGGCGCTCAGGGCGGCCCGCTGATGCACGTGATCGCCGGCAAGGCGGTGTGCTTCAAGGAAGCGCTGGAGCCTGGCTTCAAGGCCTACCAGCAGCAAGTGATCGAAAACGCCCAGGCCATGGCTGGCGTGTTCATCAAGCGCGGCTACGATGTAGTGTCCGGCGGCACCGATAACCACCTGTTCCTGGTCAGCCTGATCCGTCAGGGCCTGACCGGCAAGGACGCCGATGCCGCCCTGGGTCGCGCTCACATCACTGTCAACAAGAACGCAGTGCCGAACGACCCGCAGTCGCCATTCGTAACGTCGGGCCTGCGCATCGGTACTCCGGCGGTGACCACCCGTGGTTTCAAGGTTTCCCAGTGCGTGACGCTGGCCGGCTGGATCTGCGACATCCTCGACAACCTCGGCGACGCCGATGTCGAGGCCAATGTCGCCCAGCAAGTGGCAGCCCTGTGCGCGGACTTCCCGGTTTATCGCTGAGTCGGTTTTGGAGTAATGACTATGCAACGCTATTCGGGCTTCGGCCTCTTCAAGCACTCTCTCAGCCATCATGAAAACTGGCAGCGGATGTGGCGTACGCCGACACCGAAAAAGGTCTACGACGTGGTTATCGTCGGTGGTGGCGGGCATGGTCTGGCGACCGCCTACTACCTGGCCAAGGAGCACGGCATCACCAACGTGGCCGTGGTCGAGAAAGGCTGGCTGGGCGGCGGTAACACCGCGCGCAACACCACCATCGTGCGCTCCAACTACCTGTGGGACGAATCGGCCCACCTGTACGAACATGCGATGAAACTCTGGGAAGGCCTGTCCCAGGACCTGAACTACAACGTGATGTTCTCCCAGCGCGGTGTGTACAACCTGTGCCACACCCTGCAGGACATCCGCGACTCCGAGCGTCGGGTCAACGCCAACCGCCTCAACGGCGTGGACGGTGAGCTGCTCAACGCCAAGCAAGTGGCCGACGAGATCCCGTACCTGGACTGCTCGAAGAACACCCGCTACCCGGTGCTGGGCGCGACCGTCCAGCGTCGCGGCGGCGTGGCCCGTCACGATGCCGTGGCCTGGGGCTTTGCCCGTGCCGCCGATGCCCTCGGTGTGGACTTGATCCAGCAGACCGAAGTGATCGGTTTCCGCAAGGAAAACGGCGTGTGCATCGGTGTGGAAACCAACAAGGGCTTCATCGGCGCCAAGCGCGTCGGCGTGGTGACCGCCGGTAACTCGGGGCACATGGCCAAGCTGGCCGGCTTCCGCCTGCCGATCGAGTCCCACCCGCTGCAAGCGCTGGTGTCGGAGCCGATCAAGCCGATCATTGACAGTGTGATCATGTCCAACGCCGTACACGGTTACATCAGCCAGTCCGACAAGGGCGACCTGGTGATCGGCGCCGGTATCGACGGCTGGGTCGGCTACGGCCAGCGCGGTTCGTACCCGGTGATCGAACACACCATCCAGGCCATCGTCGAGATGTTCCCGGTGCTTTCGCGGGTGCGCATGAACCGTCAGTGGGGCGGTATCGTCGACACCACGCCGGACGCCTGCCCGATCATCTCCAAGACGCCGGTGCCGAACATGTTCTTCAACTGCGGTTGGGGTACCGGTGGCTTCAAGGCTACCCCGGGCTCGGGCAACGTGTTTGCCGCCAGCCTGGCCAAGGGTGAAATGCACCCACTGGCCGCACCGTTTTCCATCGACCGTTTCCACAACGGTGCGCTCATCGACGAACATGGCGCTGCTGCCGTCGCCCACTAACAGGAGAAATCCCTATGTTGCACATCTTCTGTCCTCACTGCGGCGAACTGCGCTCCGAAGAGGAATTCCATTCGTCCGGCCAGGCGCACATCCCGCGTCCACTGGACCCGAACAGCTGCACCGACGAGGAGTGGGGCGACTACATGTTCTTCCGCGACAACCCTCGCGGCCTGCACCATGAGTTGTGGATCCACGCTGCCGGTTGCCGCCAGTACTTCAATGCGACCCGCGACACCGTGACCTACGAGATCCTGGAAACCTACAAGATCGGCCAAAAGCCGCAATTCACTGACAAGGCTGACAGTCCGAAAGCGGCCGCACAGGCTCTGGGAGAGAAGGTATGAGCCAGATCAATCGCCTGTCCAACGGCGGACGGATCGACCGCAACAAAGTACTGAGCTTCACCTTCAACGGCCAGACCTACAAAGGCTTCGAAGGCGATACCCTGGCCGCTGCACTGCTGGCCAACGGCGTCGACATCATTGGTCGCAGTTTCAAGTATTCCCGTCCACGGGGCATCTTCGCCGCCGGTGCGGAAGAGCCGAACGCGGTGCTGCAGATCGGCGCCACCGAAGCCACGCAGATTCCTAACGTGCGTGCCACGCAACAGGCGCTGTACCAGGGTCTGGTCGCCACCAGCACCAACGGCTGGCCGAGCGTGAACAACGACGTGATGGGTATTCTCGGCAAGGTCGGCGGCAAGATGATGCCGCCGGGCTTCTACTACAAAACCTTCATGTACCCGCAATCGTTCTGGATGACTTACGAAAAGTACATCCGCAAGGCCGCCGGCCTGGGTCGCTCGCCGACCGAGAACGATCCGGATACCTACGACTACATGAACCGTCACTGCGACGTGCTGATCGTCGGTGCCGGCCCTGCGGGCCTGGCCGCCGCTTTGGCCGCCGGTCGCAGCGGTGCACGGGTGATCGTGGCTGACGAGCAGGAAGAGTTCGGCGGCAGCCTGCTCGATTCCCGCGAGAGCCTGGACGGCAAGCCGGCGACCGAGTGGGTCGCGGCGGTGGTGGCTGAGCTGCGTTCGATGCCGGACGTATTGCTGTTGCCACGTGCCACGGTGAACGGTTACCACGACCACAACTTCCTGACCATCCACGAACGCCTCACCGACCACCTCGGTGACCGCGCGCCGATCGGCCAGGTGCGTCAACGCATCAACCGCGTTCGCGCCAAGCGCGTAGTACTGGCCACCGGTGCTTGCGAGCGTCCGCTGGTCTACGGCAACAACGACGTGCCTGGCAACATGCTGGCCGGTGCGGTCTCTACCTACGTGCGTCGCTACGGCGTGGCACCGGGCAAGAAGCTGGTGCTGTCCACCAACAACGACCACGCCTATCGCGTTGCGCTGGACTGGTTCGACGCCGGCCTGCAAGTCGTCGCCGTCGCCGATGCCCGCAGCAACCCACGCGGCGCGCTGGTGGAAGAAGCCCGCGCCAAAGGCATCCGCATCCTCACCGGCAGCGCCGTGATCGAGGCCCGTGGCAGCAAGCGCGTGACCGCTGCCCGCGTCGCCGCGATCGATGTGCGCGGACAAAAAGTCACCAGCCCCGGCGAATGGCTGGACTGCGACCTGGTCGCCAGCTCCGGCGGCTACAGCCCGGTGGTCCACCTGGCTTCGCACCTGGGCGGCAAGCCGATCTGGCGTGAAGACATCCTCGGTTTCGTACCGGGCGAAGCACCGCAGAAACGCGTATGTGTCGGCGGCGTGAATGGCGTCTACAGCCTTGGCGATACCCTGGCCGATGGTTTCGAGGGCGGCGCACGCGCGGCCAGCGAAGCCGGTTTCAAAACCGTGGAAGGGGTGCTGCCTAAAGCCCTGAGCCGCCACGAAGAGCCAACCCTGGCGCTGTTCCAGGTGCCGCACGAAAAAGCTACCGCACGGGCGCCGAAGCAGTTCGTCGACCTGCAGAACGACGTCACCGCCGCCGCTATCGAGCTCGCTACCCGCGAAGGCTTCGAGTCGGTGGAGCACGTCAAGCGCTATACCGCACTGGGCTTCGGTACCGACCAGGGCAAGCTGGGCAACGTCAACGGCCTGGCCATCGCGGCCCGTTCGCTGAACGTGAGCATCCCGCAGATGGGCACCACCATGTTCCGTCCGAACTACACGCCGGTGACATTCGGCGCGGTGGCCGGTCGGCACTGCGGGCACATCTTCGAGCCGGTTCGCTTCACCGCGCTGCATGCCTGGCACGTGAAGAACGGCGCCGAGTTCGAAGACGTCGGCCAGTGGAAGCGCCCTTGGTACTTCCCAAGGAACGGCGAAGACATGCATGCCGCGGTCAAGCGTGAATGCAAGGCCGTGCGCGAAAGCGTCGGCCTGCTGGACGCCTCGACCCTGGGCAAGATCGACATCCAGGGCCCGGACGCCCGTGAGTTCCTCAACCGCATCTATACCAACGCCTGGACCAAGCTCGACGTGGGCAAGGCTCGCTACGGCCTGATGTGCAAGGAAGATGGCATGGTGTTCGACGACGGCGTGACCGCCTGTGTCGCCGACAACCATTTCATCATGACCACCACCACCGGCGGCGCGGCCCGTGTGCTGCAATGGCTGGAGATCTACCAGCAGACCGAATGGCCGGACCTGAAGGTGTACTTCACCTCGGTCACCGACCACTGGGCAACCATGACCTTGTCGGGGCCCAACAGCCGCAAACTGTTGAGCGAAGTCACCGACATCGACCTGGATCGTGACGGCTTCCCGTTCATGACCTGGAAAGAAGGCCTGGTGGCTGGCGTACCGGCGCGGGTGTTCCGGATTTCGTTCACCGGCGAACTGTCGTACGAAATCAACGTGCAGGCCGACTACGCCATGGGCGTGCTCGAGAAGATCGTCGAGGCCGGCAAGAAGTACAACCTGACCCCGTACGGCACTGAAACCATGCACGTATTGCGGGCCGAGAAAGGCTTCATCATCGTCGGCCAGGACACCGACGGCTCGATGACCCCGGATGACCTGAACATGGGCTGGTGCGTGGGCCGTACCAAACCGTTCTCGTGGATCGGCTGGCGTGGCATGAACCGTGAAGATTGCGTGCGTGAAAACCGCAAGCAACTGGTGGGCCTCAAGCCCATCGACCCGAATGTCTGGCTGCCGGAAGGCGCGCAACTGGTCTTCAACCCCAAGCAGGCGATCCCGATGACCATGGTGGGCCACGTGACCTCCAGCTACGCGCACAACTCCCTGGGCTATTCGTTCGCCATGGGTGTGGTCAAGGGCGGCCTGAAGCGCATCGGTGAGCGGGTTTTCTCGCCGCAGGCCGATGGCAGCGTGATCGAGGCAGAGATCGTTTCTTCGGTGTTCTTCGATCCGAAGGGCGATCGGCAGAATATTTGATACCTGATCGTTCCCACGCTCCGCGTGGGAATGCATCCCGGGACGCTCCGCGTCCCAAAGCGGACGCAGAGCGTCCATGGCGGCATTCCCACGCAGAGCGTGGGAACGATCAACTCAAGACAGGTGCTATATGACAGCAGCCAATGTTTACCAACAACGCCCAACCACCGGGGCCAAAGCCGAGTCGTCGTTGCATCATGCCGACCTCGCCAGCCTGGTGGGCAAGGGGCGCAAGAACGCCGGCGTGACCGTGCGCGAGAAAAAACTCCTGGGTCACCTGACCATCCGTGGCGATGGCCACGATGCGGCATTTGCCGCGGGCGTGCACAAGGCCCTGGGCATCGAATTGCCGGGCGCGTTGAGCGTGATCGTCAAGGGTGAGACCAGTTTGCAATGGATGGGGCCGGATGAATGGCTGCTGGTCGTGCCGACTGGTGAAGAGTTCGCCGCCGAAAAGAAACTGCGTGAAGCCCTGGGCGACCTGCACATCCAGATCGTCAACGTCAGCGGCGGCCAGCAGATCCTCGAACTGTCCGGTCCGAATGTGCGCGATGTGCTGATGAAATCCACCAGCTACGATGTACATCCAAGCAACTTCCCGGTAGGCAAGGCCGTGGGCACAGTGTTCGCCAAGTCGCAACTGGTGATCCGCCACACCGCTGAAAACACCTGGGAACTGCTGATCCGTCGCAGCTTCTCCGATTACTGGTGGCTGTGGCTGCAGGATGCGTCGGCTGAGTATGGCTTGAGCGTACAGGCCTGACTTGAGTTGATCGTTCCCACGCTCTGCGTGGGAACGCATCCCGGGACGCTCGGCGTCCCCAAAGGCGGACGCAGAGCGTCCATGGCGGCATTCCCACGCAGAGCGTGGGAACGATCAGAGGAGTATCACGAATGAGCCGCGCCCCGGATACATGGATTTTGACTGCCGACTGCCCCAGCGTGCTCGGCACTGTGGACGCGGTGACTCGCTTTCTGTTCGAGCAGGGCTGCTATGTCACCGAGCACCACTCCTTCGACGACCGGCTTTCGGGACGTTTCTTCATTCGTGTGGAATTTCGCCAACCCGATGGTTTCGACGAGCAGGATTTCCGTACCGGCCTGGCCGGGCGCGCCGAAGCCTTTGGCATGGTCTTCGAACTGACGCCGCCCAACTACCGGCCGAAAGTGGTGATCATGGTGTCCAAGGCCGATCACTGCCTCAACGATTTGCTCTACCGCCAGCGCATTGGCCAGTTGTCCATGGACGTGGTCGCGGTGGTGTCCAATCACCCGGACCTCAAGCCGCTGGCCGACTGGCACCAGATTCCCTACTACCATTTTCCCCTGGACCCGAACGACAAGCCGGCCCAGGAGCGGCAGGTGTGGCAGGTGATCGAAGACACCGGCGCCGAGCTGGTGATCCTCGCCCGCTACATGCAGGTGCTGTCGCCGGAGCTGTGTCGCAAGCTCGACGGCAAGGCGATCAACATCCACCACTCCCTGCTGCCTGGCTTCAAGGGCGCGAAACCGTATCACCAGGCCTACAACAAAGGCGTGAAGCTGGTCGGTGCCACGGCGCACTACATCAATAACGACCTGGACGAAGGCCCGATCATCGCCCAGGGCGTGGAGGTGGTGGACCACAGTCATTACCCCGAGGACCTGATTGCCAAGGGGCGGGATATCGAAGGGCTCACATTGGCCCGGGCCGTGGGATACCACATTGAACGGCGGGTTTTCCTGAACGCCAATCGTACTGTCGTTCTTTAGATGCTTGGCGGCGCTCTGGGGCCCGTTGGCGAGCAGTTCTTCTTTGATAATCCCAGTACTAATCCGAGCACAAACGCGCTGCCTGCCTGGGTGACGCAGTTCCACAAAAACAACAGCGAGGTGAAAGCATGTCCGGTAATCGTGGTGTCGTCTATCTCGGCAACGGCAAGGTCGAAGTACAGAAGATCGACTATCCAAAAATGCAGGACCCGCGTGGCAGAAAGATCGAGCACGGCGTCATCCTGCGCGTGGTATCCACCAACATCTGCGGCTCCGACCAACACATGGTGCGCGGCCGTACCACCGCCCAGACCGGCCTGGTCCTGGGTCACGAGATCACCGGTGAAGTGATCGAGAAGGGCAGCGACGTCGAGAACCTGAAGATCGGTGATCTTGTGTCGGTACCGTTCAACGTCGCGTGCGGTCGTTGCCGTTCCTGCAAGGAACAGCACACCGGCGTCTGCCTGACCGTCAACCCGGCCCGTGCCGGTGGCGCCTACGGCTATGTCGACATGGGTGACTGGACCGGCGGCCAGGCCGAATACGTGCTGGTGCCATATGCTGACTTCAACCTGCTGAAACTGCCGGACCGTGACAAGGCCATGGAGAAAATCCGCGACCTGACCTGTCTGTCCGACATCCTGCCTACCGGTTACCACGGCGCAGTGACTGCCGGCGTGGGGCCTGGCAGCACCGTGTACATCGCGGGTGCCGGTCCGGTCGGCCTTGCTGCTGCGGCTTCTGCTCGTCTGCTGGGCGCGGCAGTGGTCATCGTCGGCGATGTCAACCCGGTTCGCCTGGCTCACGCCAAGGCCCAGGGTTTCGAAATTGCCGACCTGTCCAAGGACACCCCGCTGCATGAGCAGATCGCTAACCTGCTGGGCGAGCCGGAAGTTGACTGCGCTGTCGACGCCGTGGGCTTCGAAGCCCGTGGTCATGGCCATGAAGGTGTCAAGCAGGAGGCTCCGGCCACCGTGCTCAACTCCCTGATGCAAGTGACCCGTGTCGCCGGCAAGATCGGTATCCCTGGCCTGTACGTCACCGAAGATCCGGGCGCGGTCGATGCCGCCGCCAAGATCGGTGCCCTGAGCATCCGCTTCGGCCTCGGCTGGGCCAAGTCCCACAGCTTCCACACCGGCCAGACTCCGGTGATGAAGTACAACCGCGCGCTGATGCAGGCGATCATGTGGGACCGCATCAACATCGCGGAAATCGTCGGCGTACAGGTGATCAGCCTGGACGACGCGCCGAAAGGCTACGGCGAGTTCGACGCCGGTGTACCGAAGAAATTCGTGATCGACCCGCACAAGCTGTTCAGCGCGGCGTAAGGCTGTAGGCAAGACGGAAAAAGGGCGACAGTGATGTCGCCCTTTTTATTTGCGATTTATTTGTCTTTGGTCAGGGTCAGCTCTCGGGTATAGATCACGTTGCCCTGATTGTCTTCCTGGGGATTGCCCCTGTATTGGCAGGTGTCCCCCGTGGGGGAAATGGAGACTGCTTTGAGATTGTGGCTCAGGAAGTCGTCTGAGTTGGATTGAAATTGTGACCCCGACCAAGTGCCTCCGTTTGCATCGGTCGCGGTGTATTTGAAGCCTTCATTATGTGGAGGCGGATAGGATGACGACGCATGAGAAGACTTTATAGTGCCCGGCTGAGGGCATGATGCGATCGTCGAGGCGTGCACAAGGCCAGGTAAAGCCAGCAGCGCAAACATACCGGCAAGTATCAACTTGTCCATAACAGGTACTCCGCTATTCGAAGGGTGATGGTGCTGGCGCTATTCTTTCTTCAATCTTAAATAGGGCGTCGACTTTTCGTTGCCTATAACAACATCTTTTCCGCCGTAGTCGCAGACCTTTCCATTGTCAGAGATTTTCTCTGCCTTCAGCTCATACCTGGGATCCAGGAAGTCATCGGCAGTTGATGACACCTGACCCGTCCAGCCACCCGGGGCCGTGTATTGGAAGCCTTCACCATGAGGGGGCGGAAGGTCCGGATCCGTGTAAGGCGTTGATTTGATATCGCTGACTTCTGGACAGGATCCGATATCCGCGGCATGGGCATTACCTATCAGCCCCATTGTCAAAAGCACGCCGGTGAGGATTATTTTGCACATTCGATGTACTCCGTTACTTGGTTACAGCCCGGATGTTCATCGATAGACAGACCCTCGCCTACTGTCAGAGCTGACAGCACTCAAGGCCGATAAGAAATAGGCTCGCTCGTTTTTATATCCAAGTGTCCGTTCCATTTCCTGTCAGGGATGGATAATCCACTTCAAGGCTGGGTTACGGTTGCCGTTTTGACCCGCTCGCAGAAGTCGGGGTAGAAACCCCAGACATTCGTGTCCTGACATTCATGCTGGGCCTGGGTCAGCGCATCCCTGTCGAATGTGAGGCTTCCAGGTGCGCTGGCGAAGGTGATATAGCCATCCCTTTGGGTCTTGATCCCATCGAATCCTCGCATGTCGTAAACCAGTTCAACGTCGTCGTCGGCAAGGAGTCGAGCCTTGACTGTCACTTGGGCGTACTGCTTGCCCCCGGGGGCGTCATTCAGTGCGGCGAGTCCATGACCAACAACGCGTAACAGCCGGGGAACCCAACCCTCGTCGGTCCCGGCGGCGCCCGGGCGATAAGTCACGGTAAGCGTTTGCTGGTCGCGGGTGACCGCGGTCAGGGACGGGTCGTAGCGCTTGATGCGGTGCTCGATGGTCAGCCAGGTCTTCTGCTCCTCGCTGACACCATCGGCCAATTCCGGATTCAGCGGCCCTCTCAGGCATTCGTTGATACCTAGCGCGATCAGCATGCCCGCCAGGATCACCGCGAGGGTGGCGCCACCAATTTTTATGTCCATAGGCAAACTCTTCAGAGGGAGGCGCACTGTACGGTATCAGCGGACTCCGGGTCATCTGCCTGCGGCGGCTAAGCGATAGATCAATCAGAAACTCAGGTTGAAGTCGTCAGCACCAATGAGCTTGCACACCTCAAGGGCAAGATTTTCGCAGCGCCGATTCGTCCACGCTGAAACAGGCGGCTGTATCTGAAGATACTGCAGCGCCAGGTTGACGGATGCGTATGCGCAAGTGAGGGTCGTACTGCCCGGTGTTGTTGGGGCGTCAATGTCATGGAGAGCAAACTCGGCGCCGTTGAGTTTCATGGATGCCGGATCGTCCATGTTAATGACGCTCTGACTTGCCCACTCTCGTTCATCCTGCACTTCGATGGACTTAACCTCCCAGGGTTTGATGTGTTCAGTGATATTCGCAATGGCAGGACAGGTTATTTCGCCGGCCCTGATATGGTCGATAAACAATAGAAGTAACCACGTGCATCCCGTCAGCGTAATTTTCATGTCCAGGCTCCATTGGCTCCAATAGAACATGGTCGTCATTGGCGCCGATCGGGCTACTGTCAATCCTGACAGTTTTTTATGTCCATTCAGAATATGCGGAGCCGTTCATAGCGCTTTCGGCGATGACTGGCATGTGGGCACGCGGAACGATCCTGGCCCTCCTCAGTCCAATCCACGATTTTATGCCGCCCTTATCGGGCGGCTTTTTCATGGTTCAAGAGGGCGTTCGCAATGAAGGTTTCACGCGGTTTCGCACTGTCCTGTCTGCTGTCGCTGGCGGCCGGTCCGGTCTTCGCGCAGTTCAGCCTCAGTGATGCGGCCAATGCGGTGGCGGCCATGCAGGGCGGACGGGGTGAGCAGGGGGAGGGCGCCGTAGCCGCCGCGCCCGAAGCCGCCGGGCTGCTCAACACGTTGGGTTCGGAGCTGAAGATCACGCCGGAACAAGCCATCGGCGGTGCCGGCGCGATGTTGGGGCTGGCAAAGAACCGTCTCAGCGAGCCGCAATTTTCCGAGCTGAGCCAAAGCGTGCCGGGCCTGGACCAGATTGCTGGCAACAGTGCCATCGGTGGACTCAATGGCCTGGGTGGCCTGCTCGGTGGCGGTTCGCAGAAGAATGCCCTGCTCGATGGCCTGCTGGGCAACGTCAAGGACACCAGGGACCTGAACAATGCCTTCAGTGCCTTGGGCATGGACAGCGGCATGATCGGCCAGTTTGCTCCGGTGATCCTCCAATACCTCGGTCAGCAAGGCGTGGCCGGTTCATTGCTGCAGAACCTCGGTGGCATCTG
Source organism: Pseudomonas sp. SJZ074 (assembly GCF_007828215.1). Lineage (GTDB taxonomy): Bacteria > Pseudomonadota > Gammaproteobacteria > Pseudomonadales > Pseudomonadaceae > Aquipseudomonas. Next base: position 55,975 of record NZ_VIUE01000020.1, read on the forward strand.
GGGCACTGGTGCCGGCATCTGATCAGCGGCGCTCGTCGAGCAAGGCGACGATGCGTCGGTCTTTTTCGGTCCAGAGCTGGTTGACCCAGTTCTGGATGTGCTGGCGAAACACGGGATCGTTTTCGTAATCGCCTTGCCACAGCGCAGGGTCCAGCGGGCGGGTCTGGATGTCGATGATGACCCTTGGCACAGAACCGCTGATCAGGTCCCAGAACCCCGGAATCCGCGCCTGCGGATACACCACGGTCACATCCAGGATCGCGTCCAGTTGTTCGCCCATCGCTGCCAGCACGAACGCGACGCCACCGGCCTTGGGCTTGAGCAGGTGGGCAAAGGGTGATTGCTGCTGCTGGCTCTTGGCGGCGGTAAAGCGTGTCCCTTCGAGGTAGTTCACCACGGTGACGGGCTGGCGCTTGAACAGCTCGCAAGCCGCCCGGGTGATTTCCAGATCCTTTCCGGCCAGTTCCGGGTTCTTCGCCAGGAAGGCCTTGGTGTAGCGCTTCATGAACGGATAGTCCAGCGCCCACCAGGCCAGTCCCAGGAACGGTACCCAGATCAGCTCTCTCTTGAGGAAAAACTTGAAGAACGGTGTGCGCCGGTTGAGGACCTGGATAAGGGCGGGAATGTCCACCCATGACTGGTGATTGCTGATGACCAGGTAAGAGGTATCGCCACGCAAGCCTTCGCCACCGCGAATATCCCAGCGGGTGGGAATGCACAGGGCGAAGATCAGTTTGTCGATCTCGGCCCAGGTTTCGGCGATCCACATCACCGCCCACGAGGCGTAGTCGCGAAAGCGTCCGGGCAGGATCAGCTTGAGCAGCGCGAACACCATCAGCGGCCCGAACAGCACCAGGGTGTTGAGCAACAGCAGCAGGGTGACGAAACAGCCGGTGAGCAGGCGGCGCATAAATGACTCTTGCAAGCGGGTGGGCGGGCCATGATAAGCAGCTTCGGGCGGCAGGCCAAATTGAGCCGGACGAATGTTTCACCTTCTGACCGGTATGCTGGGTTTCCAAACAGGCTTTGCCATTACCCCAATCGGGGCGCTTCGCTGTTGCGCGGGAGTAAGCTCCCTCGCCCAGACCGAACGAATCCACCGCCCACGGTCTAAAAAACCACCCCCACAGGAGCCCTATTGCATGAAATCCCTTCTCGCCCTGTTTTCCCTGGTGGCCCTTCCCGTGCTGGCCGCCGAACCGACCCTTTATGGGCGTTACGAATACATCGCGCTGCCGGAAATCGGTGGTGAAGTGCTCAAGGCCAAGATGGACACCGGGGCCCTGACCGCCTCGCTGTCGGCCAAGGACATTGAAACGTTTACCCGCGACGGTGATGACTGGGTGCGGTTCCGCCTGGCGACCAAGGACGCGAGCAACAAGGTCTTCGAGCACAAGATCGCGCGTATCAGCAAGATCAAGACCCGTTCCGAGGAGGATGAGGACGAGGACGAAAAGATCGCCCCCACCAAACGTCCGGTCGTGGACCTGGAACTGTGCCTGGGTAACGTCAAGCGTACCGTCGAGGTCAACCTGACCGACCGCAGCAGCTTCAATTACCCGCTGCTGATCGGCGCCAAGGCCCTGCGCGAATTCGGGGCGGCGGTGAACCCGGCCCGACGTTTCACGGCGGACAAGCCCGACTGCTGATTTCCCCGATTGACGTGCCCCGAGGCTTGGGGCACCGTTCCGGCAACTTTACTGTCGGGCTCGCAAGACATGCCTCATATTCTGATCGTCGAAGACGAAGCCGCCATCGCTGATACGCTGGTGTTCGCCCTGCAAGGCGAGGGCTTCGAGACCACGTGGCTGAGCCTTGGCGTTGCCGCGCTCGAGCACCAGAAAAACACCCCCGCGGACCTGATCATCCTCGACGTAGGGCTGCCAGATATCAGCGGTTTCGAGACTTGCAAGAATCTCAGACGTTTCAGCGACGTTCCGGTCATTTTTCTGACAGCTCGGGATGGTGAGATCGACCGGGTCGTGGGCCTGGAGATCGGCGCCGATGATTACGTAGTCAAACCCTTCAGCCCTCGCGAGGTGGCGGCCAGGGTCCGCGCCATCCTCAAGCGGGTAGCGCCAGCGCCTCGCCCGGCCACGGAACTGGGCACGGCGTTGTTCCAGGTGGACAGCGATCGCGTGCAGATCAACTATCGCGGCAAACCGCTGAACCTCACTCGCCACGAGTTTCGCCTGCTGAACTGTCTGCTGGAGCAACCGGAGCGGGTATTCAGTCGCGAACAACTGCTCGACGCCCTGGGCGTGGCCAGCGACGCCGGCTACGAGCGCAGCATCGACAGCCATATCAAGAGCGTGCGCGCCAAGTTGCGCCTGGTCAGGGCCGAGGCCGAACCGATCCAGACCCATCGTGGCCTCGGCTACAGCTACAGCCCGGGGCACAGCTGATGCCGCTGGGGATCCGCATCTTTCTGGTCTATGTGCTGTTCATCGGCCTGACCGGGTATTTCGTGCTAGGCACGGTGATCGAGCAGATCCGTCCCGGCGTGCGTCAGTCCACCGAGGAAACCCTGGTGGACACGGCCAACCTGATGGCCGAGATCCTGCGGGACGATTTCAAGGCCGGGACCCTCAACCAGAATCGCTGGCCACAGTTGCTCAAGGCCTACGGCGAGCGTCAACCGGCGGCGACGATCTGGGGCCTGCCGAAGAACCAGGTCAGCCATCGCATCTATGTCACGGATGCCAGGGGCATCGTGGTACTCGACTCCAGCGGTGTGGCCGTGGGCCAGGACTATTCACGCTGGAACGATGTCTACCTGACCCTGCGCGGTCAATACGGCGCCCGCTCGAGTCGCAGCGTGGCGGATGACCCGAGTTCTTCAGTGATGCACGTCGGTGCGCCGATCCGTGATAACGGCCGGATCATTGGCGTGGTCACCGTGGCCAAGCCCAATAGCTCGCTGCAGCCTTATATCGACCGCACGGAACGGCGACTGCTGCTCTACGGGGTCGGCTTGATCGGCCTCGGCCTGGTACTGGGGGCGTTGCTGTCGTGGTGGCTCAGTTCGGCGCTGCGCCGCCTGACCGCCTATGCCCAAGCCGTCAGCCAGGGGCAACGGGTGGAAGTGCCGCATTATCGCGGTGGCGAGTTCGAACAACTGGCGCACGCCCTGGAGCACATGCGCACGCAGCTCGAAGGCAAGGCTTACGTCGAGCGCTACGTGCACACCCTGACGCACGAACTCAAGAGCCCGCTGGCGGCGATTCGCGGCGCCGCCGAGCTGTTGCAGAGCGACATGCCCGCCGCGCAGCACCAACGCTTTGTCAGCAACATCGACAGTGAAAGCGTGCGCATGCAACAGCTGATCGAGCGTTTGCTCAACCTGGCCCAGGTCGAACAGCGCCAGGGGCTGGAAGAACAGGTCGCGGTGCCGCTGGCGGGGTTGCTGGAGGAACTGATGGAGGCCCGTAGTGGCTGGATCGAACGCCGGCAATTGCGGGTCGAGCGGCACATCGCCGCCGACCTGGCGCTGACCGGCGAGGCGTTTCTGTTGCGCCAGGCCCTGGGCAACCTGCTGGACAACGCCCTGGATTTCACTCCTTCAAACGGGTTGTTGCGCATCAGTGCCGGGCGCAGCGGCAATCGTATCGAGATCCGCCTGTTCAATCAGGCCGAGCCGATTCCCGACTACGCCCTGCCGCGCCTGAGCGAACGTTTCTATTCCCTGCCGCGTCCAGACAGCGGCCGCAAGAGTACCGGCCTGGGGCTCAACTTCGTGACGGAAGTGGTGCAGCTGCATGGCGGTGAGTTTGGTATCGGCAATGTCGAGGGCGGGGTGGAAGTGGTGCTGCGGCTGCCCTGAAAGCCAATCTGTCGGTCAATACACACCTTGTGGGAGCGGGCTTGCTCGCGAAGGCGATGAACCAGTCGACACTGTTGTCACTGACCCACTGCCTTCGCGAGCAAGCCCGCAGGTTCTCCAGTCTCCACACAATCTCCACATTGCCCACATAAACAGCCCACACAGCGCCGCCAGACTCTTCCCATTCGAACAGGGAGAGCCCCACATGAACCGCAGCCTCGCCATAAAACTGGGCATGATCGCCCTATTGATTCTCTTGTTGATGATTCCGCTGTTGATGATCAACGGCCTCATCGACGAACGCCAATCCCTGCGCGACGGTGTATTGCAGGAGATCGCCAGCAGCTCCAGCCACAGCCAGCAGCTTATCGGACCGATGATCGTGGTGCCGTTTCGCAAGGATGTGCGGGTCTGGAACACCAACGAGAAGACTGGTGTGCGTTTCCTGGAAACTGTCGAGCAGAGTGGTGAATTGTATTTCCTGCCGGAGCAGTTCGAACTCGACGGCCAGGTCCGGACCGAGACCCGTGCCCGAGGGATCTACGAGGCGCGGTTGTTCCACGCCGAGAACCGGATCGATGGCCGCTTCAAGGTGCCTGAGCGCTATGGCCTGGCCGCCAAGGATCTGGCCGATTACCGCTTCGACGAACCCTACCTGAGCGTGGGCATCAGCGACATCCGTGGTATCGAGAATGCACTGACCCTGAAACTCAACCAGCAGTCGGTGGATTTCTTGCCCGGCTCGCGGGTCGGCTGGCTGGGGCAGGGGGTGCATGTGCCACTGCCGATGGTCAACGCCCAGAACAGTGCCGAACTGACCTTCGGTTTCGATCTGAGCCTGCAAGGCACCGGTGAGTTGCAGATTCTGCCGGTGGGCAAGACCAGCAAGGTCCACCTGACCGCCGATTGGCCGCACCCGAGCTTCATCGGCAACTACTTGCCTGTCAGTCGCGACATCAACGAGAAAGGCTTCAGCGCCGACTGGCAGACCTCGTTCTTCTCTACCAACCTTGAAGAGGCGCTGCAGAACTGCGTGTCGGGCGAGAGCTGTGAAACGTTTCGCAGCCGTGCCTTCGGCGTGAGCTTCATCGACCCGGTGGACCAATACCTCAAGAGCGACCGGGCGATCAAATATGCATTGCTGTTCATCGCCCTGACGTTCGCCGGCTTCTTCCTGTTCGAAGTGCTCAAGAGTCTGGCGGTGCACCCGGTCCAATACGCTCTGGTGGGTGTGGCGCTGGCCTTCTTCTACCTGTTGCTGCTGTCACTGTCGGAGCACATCGGCTTTGCTCCGGCGTACCTGTTGTCGGCCAGCGCCTGTGTACTGCTGATCGGGTTCTACGTCTGCCATGTACTGCGCAGTGTGAACCATGGCCTGGGTTTCTCGGCGGGGTTGGCGGCGCTGTATGCCTTGCTCTACGGCCTGTTGAGCGCCGAAGACTACGCACTGTTGATGGGCTCGCTGTTACTGTTCGGCCTGTTGGGTGTGTTCATGGTGCTGACCCGCAAACTGGACTGGTACGGGGTCGGATCGAAGCCTGCGCCTGTCATGACTTTCGATCTGGGGGAGGTGAAATGAGCCGGTCGCTGGGGTTGCGGGAGGATCGGCGGGAGCGGGCGAGGCTGGTGGCATTGATTGCCGGGCTGTTTCCTTTGGACTTGTGTCGGCCTCTTCGCGAGCAAGCCCGCTCCCACAGGCCCGGCTCAGATCCTGTGGGCGCGGGCTTGCCCGCGAAGAGGCCGGCACAATCGATACAAACCTAAACCCTGGGTACCGTCTCCAGCATCGAAGGCCGCAAGCTCACCTCGGCAAACCATGCCGCCAGCTGCGGACGGGCCTTGCGCCACTCCAGGTCGGGATGGCGCAGGTCCAGGTAACCCAAGGCGCAGGCGACGCTGATGGACGCCACGTCAAAATGGCTGGCCAGTTCGGCAATCGCCTCGGCTTCGAGCATGTCCAGGGCACGGCGAATCTTGTCCCGTTGGGCATCGAGCCATTCGTCCCAGTGCTTTTCCGTCGGACGCAGGGCGGTTTCATAGCGGATCATCACCGCCGCATCCATGATCCCGTCGGCCAGGGAGGCCAGGGTCAGACGCCGCCAGCGGGTCGCGCCGTCACGGGGGATCAGCGGGTTGCCGACATGCTGGTGGTCGAGGTAATCGAGGATGACGCGGCTGTCGTGGATCACGCTGCCGTTGGCCAGGCGCAGGGCCGGGATTTTGCTCAGCGGGTTGTCATCGATCAGCTTCTGGTCCGGCTTGACGGGCGTGAGCTGGCTGAGCTGCAACGCGACGCGGTCCTGCTGGCCGGTTTCGTGCAACAGCACCAGGACCTTGCGAACGAAGGGAGAGGCGGGGTTGTGGAACAGCGTCATGCTGGGAACGGACATGGCAACGTCTCGATCAGGGGAGGATATCGCGCAGCATAACGCGATCGTCCAGGCGCAAGGCAGGGGGACCGGGTCGCAGTGACCCGGTCTGTGTCTTGGATCAGGTGGCTGGTTGGAGGGTATGCGGCTCCAGCGGTGCTGGCGTTGCCGGTTGTTGCTTGAGTTCCCGGGCGACGGTCCAGACGATGAACGCGGCAATCACGTCAAAAATCGCCAGCATCACGAACAGCGGGCTGTAGCCGATTTGGGTCACCATCACGCCAAACAACAGCGTGAAGGCCGCAGCGCCCAGGTAACCGAACATACCGCCCATACCGGTGGCGGTGGCGACTTCATTCTTGCCGAACGAGTCGGATGTGATGGCATACAACGCCCCCGACAAGGTCTGGTGGGCAAAGCCGCCAATGCACAGCAGGGCAATTGCGGTGTACGGACTGTCCACCAGGCCGATGCAGGCCGGGCCAAGCATGCAGGACGCGCCGAACAGCAAGACCATCTTGCGGGAGGTGAACAACGACACCTTGCAGTATTTGTGGAAGAGCGGACTCAGGTAACCGCCTAGCACGCAACCCAGGTCGGCGGCCAGGAACGGCAGCCAGGCGAACATCGCGATCTCCTTGATGTTCATGTGTCGCTCGGTCATCAGGTACAGTGGGATCCAGGCGTTGAAGGTCTGCCAGGCCGGCTCGGAGAGGATCCGGGCGCTGGCGATGGCGTAGAAGTTGCGGCTGGCGATGATCTTTTTCCAGCTGCCTTTCTTCGGGTTCTGCTCCTGGAAGTGGGCTTCCTGGCCGCTGATGATGTAATCGCGTTCGGTGTCGCTCAGGCGCTTCTGGTCGCGCGGGTGCTTATAGAGAACCAGCCAGAGAAACGTCCAGGCGATGCCCAGGCCGCCGACGATCAGAAACGCCAGTTCCCAGCCACTGTTCAGAATTGCCCAGACCACCAGCGGCGGAGCCAGGACGGCACCGATCGACGAGCCGATGTTGAACCAGCCGATGGCGACCGAGCGCTCCTTGGCGGGGAACCATTCGGTCGAGGCCTTGACAGCGGCGGGCAGCCCGGCCGCTTCCGTCAGGCCAAGCAGGCCGCGGAAAAATGCCAGGCCTTGCCAGCCCGAGGCCATTGCTGCTGCGGCGCAGGCGATGGACCAGGCAAAGGCGAAAATGGCGAAGCCCATCTTGGTGCCGATCGCATCGATGATGTAGCCGGCCACCGGCTGCATCAGCGCATAGCAGACTTGCCAGGCGACGACGATGTGGGAGTACTGCTCGGTGGAGATACTCATCTCGCTCATCAGGGTCGGAGCCGCTACCGAGAGGGTATTACGGGCCAGGTAGTTGACCATCAGGCCGGCCGTGACCAGGCCGACCATCCACCAGCGGATGCCTTTGATTTTCATCACTTCACCATCAATTATTTTTGGAGTTGGTGTCGCTGTTGTAGGTTGTCGTACAACATTGGCCTTTATAGGAGTGCAAGGAATAATTTGTCAACAAATATGTCAGAGACTTGGCGCTTTCAGGGCGCCCAAGGGCAGGGGTGTCGTCGTATGACTTGGCGGTGAATGGGGGCTTTCGATTGCAGCGTTCTGCCAACTCAGCGGCGCGGGACCAGTCCCCACACCGCCACAACAGAAGGGATGCCCAGCCCCAGCCAGCTCATGGCATCCCAGGGGCCATCGCCGAGCAATGCGCTGAACAGCCCGGCTGCGCAAAGAGCGCCGATTGCTGTGGGTATGCCGAACACTTTCCAGAAACTTGACTGTCGGGGCTTCACGAAAGCGCCTCCCTGTCGACAGCCGTGCGCCGGGTCGCTCGACGCCGCGCTATCCAGAGATAAACACCACTGCCAAGGACGATGATGGTCAACACGTCCAGGGTCGCCCAGAAGACCTGCATCGGCCTGCCGCCGTAGTCGCCGAAATGCAGCGGCAGCGACAGGCTCATGACGTCCATGTACCAGGGCCGCTCGGCCACGGCGGTGACATCCAGGGTGCTGGCGTCGATCAATACCGGTGTCAGCAGATGGGAGGTCAGGTGGGTGTTGCCTTTCATGAACACGCCATAGTGGTGCTGGCTGGAAAACAGCGTGCCGGGGAACGCGATAAAGCTCGGCTCCATGTCTGGAGCAGCTTCTCTGGCGATGTCGAGCAGGCGCGTGGCCGGCGCCAACTGAGTCAGCGGCGGGGCGTTGCGGTAGGGGTCGATCATGGTGCTGAGGCTGTCGTTGCGCCAGGCGGCAATGATCAGCTCGGCGCACGCGGCAATCACACCGGTCACGCCTACTGTCAGCGCCCAGACCAGCGTGACCACGCCAATCAGGTTGTGCAGGTCGAGCCAGCGCAGGCGGGTCGACTTGTCCTGGCGTACGGTGGCGAACTTCAAGCGCCGCATGAACGGCAGGTACAGGACCACGCCGGAGATAAGGGCAATCACGAACAGCAGGCCCATGAACGCCAGAAACAACTTGCCTGGCAGGCCGGCGAACATGTCCACATGCAGGCGCAGCATGACCATCATGAAGCCGCCATTGGCCGACGGCATTTCCAGGACCTCGCCAGTGCGCGCATCGAGCATGAAGGTGTGGGAGGCGTTGGGTTCGGTGTCCGGCGTCGGTGCCATGATGGTGATGACGCCGTTGGGGTCGTCTTCGTCCCAGCCAAAATACTGCACCACTTCACCTGGCCGATGGGCCTTGGCTTTCTCCACCAGTTGCTGAAGGTCCAGCTGTGGAGTGTCGGCGGGCATTTCCCGGAATTTGGGGGCATCGCCCAACAAGTGCTCGATTTCGTGATGGAAAATCAGTGGCAGCCCGGTAATTGCCAACATCAGCAGGAACATCGTGCAGATCAGACTGCTCCAGGTGTGGATGAAGGACCAGCGGCGGATGGTTTTGCTTTTCATGGAGGATCCGAATGCGGAAGGTTCATGCAACTAGGTCCAAGTTCATTGTGGCGAGGGGATAAATCCTCTCGCCACAAGCGCCCCCCAAAGGCTAACTGATTACCATTTGTAATTCACGCTCGCGACGACGTTGCGCTGGTCACCGTAGTAGCAATAGAAGCCGTCGCAGGTGGAGAGGTAGTCCTTGTTGAAGATGTTCTTCGCGTCCACCGCCACCGATACGCCTTTGAGGGAAGGGCTCACGCGACCCAGATCGTAATGGGCCGAGGCGTCGTAGACGGTGTAGGAGCCGACATGGCCCCAATCGGTATTGGTGGTGTTGCCGTAGGTGTCACCGACATAGCGCACACCGGCGCCGACACCGAAGCCGTCGAGCGAGCCGTTGTGCCAGGTGTAGTCGGCCCACGCGGTGGCCTGGTTGCGCGGTACCTGGGCCATGCGCTTGCCTTTTTCAGCTGCGGTGCCCTTGGTGATTTCGCTGTCGTTGTAGGTGTAGGAGCCGATGAGTTTGAGGTTGTCGGTCACCTCGCCCGAGGCTTCCAGCTCCAGGCCACGCACCTGCACTTCGCCCACTTGGCGGGTGATGTTGTTTTCACTGACGGCGTTGTTCTTTTGTGTCAGGTCGAACACCGCTGCCGTGAGCAAGGTCTTGGTGCCGGGCGGCTGGTACTTGATGCCGGCTTCGTACTGTTCGCCTTCGGTCGGCTTGAACGCGTCGGTGCTGTTGACGGTTGAGCCCGCCGCCGCCTGGAAAGACTGGGCGAAGGAAATGTAGGGCGTGACGCCGTTGTCGAAGACATAGCTCAATGCTGCGTTGCCGCTGAATTTCTTGTCGCGCTGGGTGTTGGTCGCATCGTTCTGGTTGTGGAACACGGTGCCGGTGTGAATCCAGTCTTCACGTCCACCGAGGGTCAGGCGCCAGTTGTCCAGGGCGATCTGGTCCTGGACGTACAGACCAGTCTGGTTGGTCTTCTGGTTGTAGTCGTACATGGTGAAGTACTGGACGTTGGAGAAATCCTGTCCGTAGATCGGGTTGTGGATGTTGCTGGTCGGCACGCCGGTCGAACCCCAATCCCAACGCGAATTGCTATTGGAGCGTTGGTGATCCAGGCCCAGCAGCAGGGTGTGGCTGAGGGCGCTGGTCTGGAAGTCGGCCTGGAAGTTGTTGTCCACGGCGAACTGGCTGATGTCTTCGTCAATGACACTGGCACTGCGCTTGATGGTGCCATCGGCGCTCACCGCTTCCTCAGGACCCGCCGGCCAGAATTGCCCGCCAGCGGAGATACCCTGGGTCTCCAGGTCGCTCTTGGTGTAGCGCAGGTTCTGGCGGAACTGCCAGGTGTCGTTGAAACGGTGCTCGAACGCATAACCCAGCGCGTAGTAGGTGCGGTCGTAGAACTCCCAGTCCGGATCGCCCAGGTTCTTGTGGTGGGAAATCTTGCCGGCCGGCGAGGACAGCTTGGTGCCTTGCAAGGGCAGGAATTGCCCGGTGATCCCGGTATCGTCACGGGTGTACTGGGACAGGAAGGTCAGGCGAGTGTCGTCGTCGATGTTCCAGGTCAGGCTCGGCGCGATGTTGTAGCGCTTGTCCGGGATGTGATCGACCTGGGCATTGCTGTCGCGCACGGTGCCGCTGAGCCGATAGAGAAACTGGCCTTCGTCGTCGACCTTGCCGGTGCTGTCGAAGTTGATCTGCTTGTGTTCATAGCTGCCGGCCTGCAACTCGACTTCGTGGCTGCTCTCGGCTTGTGGGCGACGGCTGACCATGTCGAGCATGCCGCCGGGTGGCGTCTGGCCGTAGACCGACGATGCCGGGCCACGTAACACGGCGATGCGCTCCAGGTTCCAAGGCTCGATTTTCGGTGTGATGTAGTTGCCCTTGGGCAGTGGCAGGCCATCGAGGAATTGGGTCGGTACGAAGCCGCGCACCAGCAGCCAGTCATTACGCGAATCCGAGCCGTAACCGCTGCTCTGCACGCCGGCTGTGTAGCGCAGGGCGTCATTGAGGTTGAGCACCGAGCGATCTTCCATTTGCTGGCGCGTTACCACCGAGACCGAGCGCGGCAACTCGACGATCGGCGTATCGGTCTTGGTGCCTGCGGCGGTGCGGGTGGCCGCATAGCTCTCGCTCGGGCCCCAGGCGCTTTCGCTCAGGCCGGCGCCGATCACGCTGGTTTCCGGCAGGGCCATGACACCTTCGGGCACAGCCACCAGGCTGTAGGTGCCGGTGCTGCTTTGCAGCAGTTGCAAACCGGTGCCGCGCAAGGCTTCGCGCAATGCGCCCGCGGCATCGAACTGGCCCTGGACCGGAGCCGAGGTTTTGCCTGCGGCCAACGCCGGGTCCAGGCTCAGGGCGAGACCAGCCTGGCTGGCGATCTGGTTCAGGGTGCTGGCCAGTGACGCAGCGGGCAGGTTGTAGGCACGCACGCCGGATGCCTGCTCAGCCGCCAGCAGGGGGCCGCTGGTCAACGGGACGGCAAGGACGATCGCAACGGCCAACAGGCTGGGGCGCAACAAGGTGTCTAGCGGGCGGGACATACGCGGCTCCTGAATGGAAATATTTCTCAATTGCCTGGATGCCGGATGAAAATTGAAAAGTGATAGGGCTGGATGAAAATAATTTAGATTTAGATCGGGGGCAGGGTGATTTATCCGAGTTTTATAGTGAGGCGGATGGCCTCATCGCGAGCAGGGCTTGCCCACAGTGACCGCGTTGTCCGCAATGTTGTGCCCGGCGCCAACCCCTGTGGGAGCGAGCCTGCTCGCGATAGCCATCTGTCAGACACCTCATATCTCAAGGCTTGGCCTCACCCCTCGGCCCCACTACCACCCACCACCTTGTGTGATGCTCGATCTGCACCGGCAAGGTCGGCAGCAGTGCGCTCAGGGCCAGGTCGGTGTCATGCAGCGGGAAGCTGCCTGTAATGCGCAAATCCGCCACTTTCGGCTCGACACCCAGATAACCACGACGGTAACGCCCCAGCTCCTGCACCAGATCTTCAAGGCGAGCGTTGTCTACCACCAGCATGCCCCGGGTCCAGGCATCGGCGCCGGGACTCAGGGCCAGGGCAGGGCCTAGGCCATCGCGGTGCATCAGCACCTGTTGGCCTTCATGCAGGATCTGTTCTTGCTCCGTGGCCTGTGGATGGGCGGCCACGGCGGATTTCAATACACTCAGGTGCGTGCCGTGGTCCTCGCGCTTGACCAGGAACCGAGTGCCCAGGGCGCGCAGGCTGCCTTCGCGGGTCTCGACGATAAACGGACGCGGGTCGTTGTGGCCGGTCTCCACCAGGATCTCGCCTTCCTGAAGAACGATGCGCCGTTGCCTGTCGTCGAAACGCACGTCGAGGGCGCTGTGGGTATTGAGGTTGATCAGCGTGCCGTCGGCCAGGCGCAGAATGCGCTGTTCGCCGGTGGCGGTGCGTTGGTCGGCCAGCCAGTAGCCCAGCGGCAGGTAACGTTCACCGGCAAACAAGGCCAGACCAATGACCGCGACAATACTGGCCAGGCTGCTGCCGACCTTGCGGATCCGGCGACGGATACTCACCCGCGACTGCAATAGCGCGGCTCGCGCCGGTCCGTTGGCAACGCCGAAGCGCTGATCGAGCATGCTCAATTGCCGCCAGGCCCGGGCATGTTCTTCGTCGGCGGCATGCCAGCGGGCGAACGCTTCCCGCTCCTGGGCGCTGTCGCTGCCTGAATCCAGTGATAACTGCCAGGCAATGGCGGCATCCAATACGCTGACCGAGACCGGCTTGGAATAGGGCGGGTTCATGTCGGCTCCCCGTAGAGTGCGATGTAGCACTGTCGGATGCCCTGGGCCAGATACTGGCGTACCCGCGGCACCGAAACCCCCAGGCGCTTGGCGATCTCGGCGTGGCCGAGGCCGTCGAGCCGGTTGTACAGGAACGCGGCGCGAGCCTTGCTCGACAGCTTGCCGAGCAGGCGATCGATCTGCCTGAGGTCTTCGAGGATCAATTGCTGTTCTTCCAACGACGGCTGTTCGCCCTCGGGAATCAACATCAGTTCGGTAAGGTATGCCTGCTCCAGGGCGGCCCGGCGGAAATAGTCGAACAGCAGGCCTTTGGCGATGGCCACCAGGAATGCCCGGGGTTCGCGGGGGGCCGTCAGCTCATCACGGCCCAGCAGGCGCACGAAGGTATCCTGGCTCAAGTCCTCGGCCCGTTGCGGACAGGCCACGTTGCGCCGCAACCATGCCAGCAGCCAACCGCGATGATCACGGTACAACGCACCAACCAGATCGTTGTGGGGGCCAGGGACTGACGACACGAAGCATCACCGATGTTTTAAGTAACGAGAATTGTTCGCGATTGTGGCAGAGGCGGGGGCGGGAATGCAATTGGCGCCGGTCGGGATGATCCAGTGCACAATTTGGTGGGAGCGAGCAGGCTCGCTCCCACCGGGTAGGGCGTCGCGGAGGAGCCTAAATCGAAGGCGCCTGCCGCCGGCGCTTCCACTGACCCAGACATTGCTGCAGGTCGAGCGGGCTATGGATCTGCTGTTGGCGGGCACGACTGAACAGGATCAGCGCCAGTTCGGCCGTGGCCAGGGCGTCGGCGCTGGCGTTGTGACGATCGGCCACTTGCAGTTTGAAAGCGGTGATCCAGTCATCCAGGCCTGCCTTGCGCAGCGCTGCCTGAGGACAGAGCATCGGCGCCAGGTCGGCTACGTCGAGGAAGGTGTGCTGCAAGCGATAACCCAGGTGGTCTTTCAGGGCGCGGCCAAGCATGTGGGCGTCGAAAGGCGCGTGGAAGGCCAGCAGCGGGCTGTCGCCGACGAACTCCATGAAGGCCAGCAGTGCTTCGGCCGGCTCGCTGCCGGCGGCGATTGTGCTCGGTGCCAGGCCATGGATCAACACGCTCGGCCCGAGCTTCTGTTTCTCACATTGCAAGGTGCGCTCGAACTGTTGGCTGAAATCGATGGCGCCGTCTTCGATCACCACCGCGCCGATGGACAGCACCTGATCCTTGTTCAGATTCAGGCCGGTGGTTTCCAGATCCACTACGACCCAGCGCTGCTCCCGCAGGCTGCGCTCATCCAAGGGCGACGGCGGCGAGAGGTTTTCCAGGCGTCGCTGCGACGCTTGCGGCAACATCGGCGCGGCCGGGCGCAACCAGGAAAACAGGTTCACAGTTGATACCTCAGCGTCAGGCTGCTTTGCAGGCGTTGGGCCTGGCGCAGGGATTCACGCAGGATCCGCCGATCCAGGTGATTGAGGCTGTCGGGATCGACACGGTTGGAGTAGGGCAAGTTCTCGCGGGTCTGCAATTGGTGTTGCTGCATGCGGGTCTGCTGGATGAAGTGGTAGGCCTCCTCATAGGCCGCGCCATCGAGGGGGTCGATCGCTTCCCGGGCGACCAACTGCCGCAGGCGTTCCAGGGTGTTGTTGGCTTCGATGCCATTGGCCAGTGCCAGCAGGCGGGCGCCGTCGACGAAGGGCGTCAGGCCCTGCACTTTCAAATCCAGGGTGGCCTTCTCACCGTTTTTGCGGCTCAGCACGAAATCCCTGAAACGCCCGACCGGTGGGCGATGACGCAAGGCGTTCTCGGCCATCATGCGCTGGAACAGACGGTTATCGCCCACCTGATCGAGAATCTGTCGACGCAACTGTTCGCAACCTTGCTCATCGCCCCAGACCACCCGCAGGTCGAAATAGATGCTGGAGCCCAGCAGGTTTTCTGGCGTCGCTTCGCGAATGAAGGCGGCAAAGCGTCGGGACCATTCGGCGCGGGACAGGCACAGTTCGGGGTTGCCGGCCATGATGTTGCCCTTGCACAGTGTGAAACCGCACAGCGCCAGGCTCTGGTTGATCTGTTGGGCGATGGGCAGCAGCAGGCCGCGGATCTGCGCCGCGTGGGCCGCGTCCCGGGCCTCGAACAGGATGCCGTTGTCCTGATCGGTGTGCAGGGTTTGCTCGCGCCGGCCTTCACTGCCGAAGCACAACCAACTGAACGGCACTCCCGGATCGCCTTTCTCCGCCAGGGTCAGTTCGATGACCCGGCTCACGGTGTGGTCGTTGAGCAAGGTGATGATGTGGGTGATCTGGGTCGACGACGCGCCGTGGGCCAGCATGCGCTCCACCAGTTGGCCGATCTCGCCCCGCAGGGCCACCAGGTTTTCCACCCGTGGGGCGCTGCGAATGGTCCGGGCCAGGTGCACCAGGTCAACCCGTTGCAGGGAAAACAGGTCCCGTTCCGACACCACGCCACACAGGCGCTGTTCCTTGACCAGGCAGACATGGGCAATGTGGCGCTCCGTCATGGCGATCGCCGCGTCGAAGGCGCTGTGATCCGGCGAGAGAAAAAACGGTGCCTGGGTCATGTGCGCCGCGATGGCCTGGGAAAAGTCCCCGGAGCCGTCGGCCACCACATGCCGCAGGTCGCGTAGGGTAAAAATCCCCAGCGGCGCCTTGTGTTTGTCCACTACCACGATGCTGCCGACCTGCTGTTCGTGCATCAGCTTCACGGCTTCGCGCAGGGGGGTATCAGGGCTGCAACTCACCGGATGCCGCATCGCCAGTTCACCCAGCCGCGTATTGAGGGAGTATTGGGTGCCCAGGGTTTGCGCGGATTTCTGCTGGACCTGCTGGTTGACCTGGTCGAGCAGGCTGCTGACCCCGCGCAGGGCGAAATCGCGAAACGGGCCGGACAAGGCAAACAGTTTGATGAAGGCCTGCTTGTTCAACTGCAGGCAAAACGTATCTTCGCCAGCCCGGTGCTCGGTGCGCGTGGCCCGCTCCCCCAGCAATGCGGCAAGGGGAAAACATTCGCCGGTGGTGATTTCGAAAGTGGTCTCGGTGCCACCCTTGGCCGAATGCGGACGCTCTCCTACCACCCGGCCCTGCTTGACGATGTAGAAGTGCTCCACCGGACCATCGGCCGGCTTGATGATGGTTTCACCCGGCGCGTAGAAGCGCAGCAGGCATTGTTCCACCAGGTAGGCCAGGTGAGCATTCTCCATCTGGTTGAACGGGGGGAAGCGCTGGAGGAACTGCAACGTGCCCTGGATGTTCTGCAACACCGCGGTTTTCCCTGCCTGGATGAAGGCGTCCGCTTTTTTCATAACCATTGCGCAATCTTTTTTGAATTGTTGTGGTCGGATCTGTTCCCCATGGTCGACCTCTGAAGAGGGAGTGCCCATTGGACGTAAGTCTAGGTTCCGGCAACGGGGCCAGACCTGCAGAAAAGTCCGGCACGAGCCCTGAAAAAATCTTCATTGAATTTTCTTGGAAAAAAATCCGACGAAGTGCACATTGAAGCGCTGCCGAACGATGTCTGACCACTGTGCCAGGGGATCGATTCAAGGAATGTAGAGACCATCATGTCAGACCACGATATTTTGAGTGACGCCGAGCGCGAAGCGTTGAGTGCCGTCATGCTGGAGCCAGATCTGCCGCCGCAGCGAGTCTTGATCGTCGATGACGACAAAGACGCTCGCGAGCTGCTGTCGGAAATCCTGGCGCTGGACGGTATCCACTGCATGACCGCCGCCAGTGGCGAAACCGCACTCAGGATGCTGGAAACACGGCCGTCGATCGGTCTGTTGATCACCGATCTGCGTATGGGCAATGTCGATGGCCTGGAACTGATCCGCCTGATCCGCGAGTCGGAGCGGGCCGCGCTGCCGATCATCATCGTGTCTGGCGATGCCGACGTGAAGGACGCCATCGAGGCGATGCACCTGAGCGTGGTGGACTTTCTGCTCAAACCCATCGATACGGAGAAATTGCTGGGGTTGGTCAAGCGGGAGCTGGGGATGGATCTTTAAGATCCCTTGTGGTGATCGTTCCCACGCTCCGCGTGGGAATGCAGCCTGGGACGCTCCGCGTTCCGAAGAGCCGAACGCGGAGCGTCCGTTGCGGCATCCCCACGCAGAGCGTGGGGACGATCGGTTCCGTGAAGAACCACAAAAAAGGCCCTGATCGCAAGAGCGGGGCCTTCTCATTTATCGCTACCGCTCAATCACAACCCATTGGCCGCCTTGAACTCACGGCGACGACGGTGCAGTACCGGCTCGGTGTAGCCGTTGGGCTGCCGGGTGCCTTCGATCACCAGCTCGACCGCTGCCTGGAAAGCGATGTTGCGGTCGAAGTCCGGTGCCAACGGACGGTATAGCGGGTCGCTGGCGTTCTGACGGTCCACCACCGGCGCCATGCGCTTGAGGCTTTCCATCACCTGGTCCTGCGTGACGATGCCGTGGCGCAGCCAGTTAGCGATGTGCTGGCTGGAAATGCGCAGCGTCGCGCGGTCTTCCATGAGGCCGATGTCGTTGATGTCCGGCACCTTGGAGCAGCCGACGCCCTGGTCGATCCAGCGCACCACGTAGCCGAGGATGCCCTGGGCATTGTTATCCAACTCGTTTTTGATCTGCTCTGGCGTCCAGCTCGGGTCGACCGCCAGCGGGATGGTCAGGATGTCGTCCACCGAGGCGCGAGTCCGCTTGGCCAGTTCGGCCTGACGGGCGAACACGTCGACCTTGTGGTAATGCAACGCGTGCAACGCGGCGGCGGTCGGCGATGGAACCCAGGCGGTGTTGGCACCGGCCATCGGGTGGGCGATTTTCTGTTCGAGCATCGCCGCCATCAGGTCAGGCATGGCCCACATGCCTTTGCCGATCTGCGCGCGACCTTGCAAGCCAGTGCTCAGGCCGATGTCGACGTTCCAGTTTTCGTAGGCGGCAATCCACTTCTCGGCTTTCATGTCGGCCTTGCGCACCATCGGGCCGGCTTCCATCGAGGTATGGATTTCGTCACCGGTGCGGTCCAGGAAACCGGTGTTGATGAACACCACGCGCTCGCTGGCAGCCTTGATGCAGGCCTTGAGGTTGACCGTGGTACGGCGCTCCTCGTCCATGATCCCGACCTTGAGGGTGTTGCGTGGCAGGTTCAGTACGTCTTCGACACGGCCGAATAGCTCGTTGGTAAACGCGACCTCTTCGGGGCCATGCATCTTCGGCTTGACGATGTACACCGAGCCGGTGCGGCTATTACGGCGCGAGGTATTGCCGTTGAGGCTGTGGATCGCCGCCAGGCTGGTCACCAGGCCATCGAGAATACCTTCCGGCACTTCGTTACCGTCTTTGTCGAGGATCGCGTCGATGGTCATCAAGTGGCCGACGTTGCGCACGAACAACAGCGAGCGACCATGCAGCGTCAGGCTCGAACCGTCGACGGCGGTGTACGCACGGTCGGGGTTCATGGTGCGGGTAAACGTCTGACCGCCCTTGGCGACCTGTTCCGACAGATCGCCTTTCATCAGGCCGAGCCAGTTACGGTAGATCACTACCTTGTCATCGGCATCGACGGCGGCAACCGAGTCTTCGCAGTCCATGATGGTGGTCAGCGCGGCTTCCATCAGAATGTCTTTGACGCCGGCAGCGTCCGTCTGGCCGACCGGGGTGTTGGCATCGATCTGGATTTCGAAGTGCAGGCCGTTGTGCTTCAGCAGTACCGCGGTGGGGGCCGAAGCGTCGCCCTGGAAGCCGATCAGTTGGGCATCGTCACGCAAACCGCTGTTGCTGCCGCCCTTGAGGGCGACCACCAGCTTGCCGTCGACGATCTTGTAACCAGTGGAGTCGACGTGGGAACCGGCTGCCAAGGGGGCAGCTTCGTCGAGGAAGGCGCGGGCGAAGGCAATGACCTTGTCGCCACGAACCTTGTTGTAGCCTTTGCCTTTTTCCGCGCCGTTGGCTTCGCTGATGGCGTCGGTGCCGTACAACGCGTCGTACAACGAACCCCAGCGGGCGTTCGAGGCGTTGAGGGCGAAACGGGCATTCATCACCGGCACTACCAGCTGCGGGCCGGCCATGCGGGCGATTTCGTCATCGACATTTTGAGTCGTAGCCTGGAAATCCGCGGCTTCTGGCAGCAGATATCCAATGTCTTGCAGGAAGGCTTTGTAAGCCACAGCATCAAAGGCCTGGCCGGCCTTCGACTGGTGCCAGGCATCGATCCGAGCCTGGAAATCATCGCGTTTGGCGAGTAGGGCTTTGTTCTTCGGCGCCAGATCGTGAATGACCTTGTCGGCACCGGCCCAGAACTGGTCGGCGGTCAGACCGGTACCGGGGATGGCTTCGTTGTTCACGAAGTCGAACAGGACTCTGGCGACCCGAAGGCCACCGACTTGAACGTGTTCAGTCATTGCTTGCCTCTCACTCTGCTCAGCTATTTCGCTTTTCAGCTCTTCGATTTTGACAATGAAGCCTCGGGACATTTAAACCACAAACCCCGGAACCAGTACATGCCATCGCTGGCGGCTGGGTGGGACCTATCACGGGCGTTAAGCCTTGCTGACGGGGCTTTCAGGGATGCGACTGCGCCTTAAGCAGACATCGGTCCAACATTATGTAGTGCTTGCTGCGGCATACTACATGAACAGTTGCGGTTGTGAAAATTAGACTAATTGCGTCGTTCCGCGACCGACTAAAGCAGTACGGTCACGACGAGGTATCTGATGTTCTCAAAAAACCTATGAATTGTTCCAGATAATTCTATAAGTCGTACACAGGATGATGGCCTGGGAGCGTATCTGTGCGGATGGCGTGGCTTGCCTATACTCTTGCTTCTCACAACAAGAGGGCTGCGCCATGGACCATCTCGTCATCACCGTTTTCGCCCCGGACAAACCCGGGCAGGTCGAGCGCATCGCCCAATGCATTGCCGAGCATGGCGGTAACTGGCTGGAAAGCCGCATGTCGCATCTGGCGGGGCAGTTTGCCGGGATACTGCGTCTCAGCGTTCCGGCCGAATCCCATGAGGATCTGATCGAAGCCTTGCAGGGGTTGGCGAGCCACGGTATTCGCGTGCTCATCGCAGAAAGCACGATCGAAGAATCCTGCAGTTGGAAACCCATCGCCATGGAGCTGGTGGGCAACGACCGTCCCGGCATCGTGCGGGACATCACCCGGTTGTTGAGTGAGCAGGGGGTCAATGTCGAGCGGCTGGTGACCCATGTCGGGCCGGCGCCGATGAGCAGCGAATTACTGTTTCATGCCGAAGCGATCCTGGGCGTGCCGCTGACCTTGTCGTTGGACACGTTGCAGGAGCGTCTGGAAACCTTGGCTGACGAATTGATGGTGGAGCTCAAACTGAGCGATGAAGCGTGAGCCGGTTATCCAAGGAAAAGCTGCACCTGCCTGTGGATAACCTGTAGAGACTCAGCGCCAGCCCACGCCCGGCTTGCCTTCCCCAGCGATGATCAAAAAATCGCCAGTTTTTCAATGGCTTGTGCACAAACGGCGGGGATGACGCTGTGGATAACCTTGGGGCGGATCAACGCAGGCCACGTCCGGCGTGGCCTGTAGAGGGGTGTACGATTTTTGATCAGTTGCGTCGGCGCATACTGATCACTGCATCGATGCTGTATACCGCAAGCCCGGCCCAGATAAACAGAAATGCCACCAAGGTGCTGGACGACAGATGCTCGCCGAACAACAGCACTGCCAGCAGCAACACCAATGTCGGTGCGATGTACTGAAGAAATCCCAGTGTGGTGTAGGGCAGATGCCGGGCGGCGGCGTTGAAGCACACCAGCGGAACCAGCGTCACCGGGCCGGCGGCCACCAGCCACCAGGCTTCGGAGGTCGTCCAGAAAGCTGCCTGAGCACTGGTGGCCGTCGGATTGAACAGCAACCAGGCTATGGCGATCGGTACCAGCATCCAGGTTTCCACCACCAGCCCTGGCAAGGCCTTGACCGGGGCTTGCTTGCGAATCAGGCCGTAGAAGCCGAAGGTCAACGCCAACGCCAGGGACACCCACGGCAAACTGCCGACCTGCCAGACCTGCTGCGCTACGCCAACCGCCGCCAACCCCACCGCCAGCCATTGCATGCGCCGTAGCCGTTCGCCGAGGATCAGCATCCCCAACAACACATTCACCAGTGGGTTGATGTAATAACCCAAGCTGGCTTCGAGCATGCGACCATTGTTCACCGCCCAGACGTAGATCAGCCAGTTGGCCGCGATCAATGTGCCACTCAAGGCCAGGATCGCGAAGCGACGTGGATTGTCCCGCAGCTCGCGCCACCAGCCCGGGTGTTTCCAGACCATCAGCAACGCCGCGCCGAACAGCGCCGACCACAGCGCCCTGTGGATGATGATCTCCACGGCCGGCACGCTGGCGATGGCTTTGAAGTAAATGGGGAACAAGCCCCAGATGATGTAGGCGCTCAGGCCCAGGATATACCCGCGACGCGGGTTGGCGGCTTGCATGCAGAATCCTTGCTTAGGCAGCTAACAAAGGAGTGATTGTAAGTAGATTTGTCAGGTTGGGGGTGAACCTTTGTAAACAGCGATGCAGATCCCTGTGGGAGCGGGCTTGCTCGCAAATGCGGTGGGTCAGGTCACTCTACTTTGCCTGACCCGCTGCATTCGCGAGCAAGCCCGCTCCCACGACGAATCAGAACAACCTCAATGGCTCTTCATTGAGCGCCGCCAGCTGCTCGCGCAACGCCAATACCTGGTCGCCCCAATAGCGTTCGCTGCCGAACCACGGGAAGCTGCGGGGAAACGCCGGGTCGTCCCAGCGGCGCGCCAGCCAGGCGCTGTAATGCATCAGGCGCAGGGCACGCAGGGGTTCGATCAGCGCCAGTTCCCGTGGGTCGAAGTCATGGAACTCCTGGTAGCCGTCCATCAATTCCGATAACTGGCCCAGGCATGCCTGGCGGTCTCCGGCCAACATCATCCACAGGTCCTGTACCGCAGGTCCCATGCGACAGTCGTCCAGGTCGACGATGTGGAAGATTTCATCGCGACACATCATGTTGCCCGGGTGGCAGTCACCGTGCATGCGAATGTTCTGGTGGGGCGTGGCAGCGTAGATGTCTTCGACACGCTTGAGCAGATCCCTTGCCACCGACTCGTAGGCCGGAAGCAGGCTGCGGGGGACGAAACCGCTTTCCAGCACGGTGGCCAGTGAGTCATGGCCGAAGTTCTTCACCGCCAGGGCCTCACGGTGTTCGAACGGACGGCTGGCGCCTACCGCGTGCAGGCGTCCGAGCAATTGCCCCAGGCGATACAACTGGTCGAGATTGCCTGGCTCCGGTGCACGGCCGCCGCGCCGAGGAAACAGGGTGAAGCGAAACCCCGCGTGTTCATGCAGGCTGGCGCCGTTGTGAACCAACGGAGCCACCACCGGTACCTCGCAATCGGCGAGTTCAAAAGTGAAGCGGTGTTCTTCCAGGATCGCCTCGTTGGTCCAGCGCTGGGGGCGATAGAACTTGGCGATCAGTGGCTCGGCGTCTTCGATGCCGACCTGATAGACGCGGTTTTCATAACTGTTGAGGGCCAGCACACGGGCGTCGCTGAGCAAGCCCATGCTTTCTACGGCATCGAGCACCAGGTCGGGCGTGAGAGTTTCGAAGGGATGGGACATGCTGACTCCTGCGCAGCGGCAGGGCTGCCGCGTTCGGCTCAGCATGGTAGCGCAGACGGAGGCAGATAGGTGGTGACTGTGCTGAAGCCATCGCGAGCAGGCTCGCTCCCACATTGGATTTTCAATGTTGCTGATCCTTGTGGGAGCGAGCCTGCTCGCGATGGGCCTTATCAGCCGCCGATGATGCCGCCATCCTCACGGGTAATCACCATTACCGACGAGCGTGGCTTGCCGTTGGGCAGGTGTTCCGGGAACGTCGAACCGCCGTACTCACCCGGATGTTGGATGCCGACGAACAAAGCCTTCTGGTCCGGCGCGAAGCTGATGCCGGTGACTTCGCAACCCACCGGTCCGACCATGAACCGGCGGATTTCGCCGCTGTCGGGGTCGGCGCAGAGCATCTGGTTATTGCCCATGCCGGCGAAGTCCCCGGTGTTGCTGACATCGCCGTCGGTGAGGATCCACAGTCGGCCGGCCTGGTCGAATCCCAGGCCATCGGGGCTGTTGAACATGTTCTGCGGGTTGACGTTGGAGGAACCTGCCTTCGGCGTGCCGGCATGTACGGTCGGATTGCCGGCCACCACAAACAGGTCCCAGCTGAAGGTCATGGATGCGTGGTCATCGCGGTCGGTGCGCCAGCGCAGGATCTGTCCATAGACGTTCTTGGCCCGAGGGTTGGGGCCGCCCACCGGTTGGCCGTCTTCGCCGCGCTTGGCGTTGTTGGTCAGGGTGCAATAGACCTGACCGTCTTTCGGGCTGACTACGATCCATTCCGGACGGTCCATTCGTGTGGCGCCCACGGCGCTGGCAGCCAGGCGCGCATGGATCAGCACTTCGGCCTGGTCGGCGAAGCCGCTGCCGGCATCGAGGCCGTTCTTGCCCTGGGTCAGCTCGATCCACTGGCCCTTGCCTTTCGGATGGTCCGGGTTGCCGTCGCCGGCGTCGAAGCGCGCCACATATAAGGTGCCATGGTCCAACAGGTTGCGGTTGGCCTTGGGATTCTTGTGATCGATGCGCTCGCGGCTGACGAACTTGTAGATGAATTCGCCACGCTCGTCGTCGCCCATGTAGACCACGGCATGACCACCCTTGGTTTGTGCCAGGGCGGCGTTCTCATGTTTGAAACGGCCCAGGGCGGTGCGCTTCACTGGCGTCGACTCGGGGTCGAACGGATCGATTTCCACCACCCAGCCGTGACGATTGAGTTCGTTGGGGTTCTTCGCCAGGTCGAAGCGCGGATCGAACAGGTGCCAGTTGATCTCACGGCTGGTGACGGTGGCACCGTAGCGCTTTTGCGCTTCATCGAACTGCAGATCGGAAGTGCTGCTGCCAAAGCAGTCGGTGAAGTTTTCTTCGCAGGTCAGGTAAGTCCCCCACGGCGTCATGCCGTTGGCACAGTTCTGGAAAGTGCCGAGGACTTTCCTGCCGCTCTTGTCAGCGCTGGTTTTCAGCAGTTGATGTCCGGCCGCCGGCCCGCTCAGTTCAATCGGCGTGTTGCCATGGATCCTGCGGTTGTAGCGCGACCCCTGGACGAACTGCCATTGGCCACCCTGGCGCTTCACTTCGATCACCGACACGCCTTCACTGGCCTGGGCCTTGTGCACGTCTTCGGCCGACTGCGGCTGGCCGCCATGGGCGAAGAGGTAGCGGTAGTTGGTGTATTCATTGTTGATCGCCATCAGCGCGCGATTCTCGTCGCCAGGGAACGGGAACAGGCTCATGCCGTCGTTGTTGTCGCCAAATTGCATTTCCTGGTCGCGTGCGGTGCCATTGCCACTGGGGTCGAACGCGGCGGCGTTCTTCTGCAACGGCTGGCCCCAACTGATCAGCACCGAGGATTTGTAGCCAGGTGGCAGGGTGAGGGTGTCGGCCGTGGCGGCAGCGATGCTGTCGAAGCCCAGCAACTTGCTGTTACCTTGGCTGACGGCGGCGGCCAGGGCGCTGCGGCTCAGCAGGTTGCCGCCCAGGAACATGGCCGCGCCACACAGGGCGCCGGCGCCGATAAAGCTACGGCGGCTCAGGCCGACGATCTTTTCCAGGTCGGTGGATTGGTTTTCTTCTAATAGGCTCATCTCAGGCTCCCTGCTGGTTTTGGCAGTCACCTTAAAGCGGGCCGATGAAGCTTTTGTTTCAGTGCGCTTATAGCGGGGTTCCGAGCAACACATTCGTTGCTGAAAACACCACTTGCACTGGTGAGCCGGTGTTCAGGTTGCGCGCTTGCAATTGGAATGGGTCGGCCAGGGCACAAAGGGTCTGGCCATTGGGCAAGCCGATGCGCACTTCGCTGGGGCCGTCGGTGGCCGTGGCGATATGCTCGATGACGCCTTGCAGAACATTCATCCCCGATGTTTCCAAGGGCCCGCTTGGAAACAGTTCCAGCCAGCCGGCCTTGATCAGCGCAACCACTTCGGTGCCGATAGCCAGCTCCAGGCGTACCGTGCTGTCGTGGGTTATCTGCGCATCGATGACCAGGCCACGGGCCAACTCCAGGCGCACCCGGTCGTTATGGCCCTGGGTTTCGATGCCGAGGACTTTGCCGTGCAGTTGATTGCGGGCGCTGGTGCGCAGCATCAGGCGACTCAGCAGGCCGAAGTCTCCGGCATCTTCGCTCGCTTCCAGCAACTGCGTCTGCAAGGCTTGCAAGCGCAGGTACAGGCGCAGCACACGCTGCCCTGCTTCCGACAGCCTGGCACCACCGCCGCCCTTGCCGCCGACGCTGCGCTCCACCAACGGTTGGTTCGCCAGGTTGTTCAACTCATCGATGGCGTCCCACGCCGCCTTATAGCTCAGGCCTGCGCTCTTGGCGGCACGGGTGATGGAGCCTTGCTCGGCGATGTGCTGTAACAGGGCGATGCGTTGCGGACGCCGGACGATATGCTGGGTCAGGAGCGTAGGTAATGACATGGTGGAAACTGCGCACAGGATGAATGAATGGACGTTGGCGCCTCGGCTCCCGCGCGTCAAGCCGGTTCACCGGGTTTTGGCGTGCGCGCCAGGCAATACACGTCGACCCGGGCGGCACCGCCATCGAGCAGCAATTGAGCCAGTGTCTGGGCCGTGGCCCCGGTGGTGAGCACATCGTCCACCAGGGCCAGGTGGCGGTTGCGCAGCGCTGCATCGGGCGCGAGAGCGAAGGCCTGGCGCAGATTCCGACGCCGAGCCCTGGCGTCGAGTGCCTGTTGCGCCGGGGTGTCGTGGATGCGCAGCAGCAGATGTTCTTCGCAGGGAAGCTGCAACGCAGCACCGAGCCAACGCGCCAGCAGGGTCGCCTGGTTGAACCCGCGCTGGCGCAGGCGTCGACCCGCCAGCGGCACCGGGACCAGCGCGTCGGGCCGTTCCAGGCCTTCATCGAATTGATGCTGCAGCGACTGCGCCAACAGTTCACCCATGAGGCGACCGAGGGGCCATTTTGCCTGGTGCTTGAAGCGGGTGATCAGGCTGTCCACCGGGAAATCGTAAGCCCAGGGCGCCAGGACCCGTTCGAAGGCCGGTGGTTGCGCAGCGCATTGCCCACAACGCAGCCCGGACATGGGCAGCGGCAGGGCACAGATGGCGCATTGATCACCGAGCCAGGGCAATTCACTTTCGCAAGGCGTGCAGATCGGCTGCTGTGTGTCGGTGACGTCACCACACAATAGACAAGATTGTTTGTTTTTTAACCAGATGTAAACTGACCCTTCGTATCGTGGTTGACAGCGCATGACTCTTCCTTAAATATGCCGAACATCCGTGTCGCGCCTGTGGGTATTGCGTGCCCCCAGTCGCCAGCCAAGCATAATCAAGGAAATACCCATGAGCGCCAGCACCACTGCCAACCTGCGTCATGACTGGTCTTTGGCCGAAGTCAAAGCACTCTTTGTCCAGCCGTTCAATGACCTGCTGTTCCAGGCGCAGACCGTGCACCGCGCGCATTTCGACGCCAACCGCGTCCAGGTTTCCACGCTGCTGTCGATCAAGACCGGTGCCTGCCCGGAAGATTGCAAATATTGTCCGCAGTCCGGCCACTACAACACCGGGCTGGACAAGGAAAAACTGCTGGAAGTGCAGAAGGTCCTCGAAGAGGCCGCGCGCGCCAAGGCCATCGGTTCGACCCGTTTCTGCATGGGCGCGGCATGGAAGCATCCATCGGCCAAGGACATGCCGTACGTGTTGGAAATGGTCAAAGGCGTGAAGGCCATGGGCCTGGAAACCTGCATGACCCTGGGGCGTCTCGACCAGGAGCAGACCGAGGCACTGGCCCAGGCCGGCCTGGATTACTACAACCATAACCTCGATACCTCGCCGGAGTTCTACGGCAGCATCATCACCACCCGGACCTACAGCGAGCGCCTGCAAACTCTGGCCTATGTGCGTGATTCCGGGATGAAGATCTGCTCCGGCGGCATCCTCGGCATGGGCGAGTCCCTGGACGACCGCGCCAACCTGCTGATCCAGCTGGCGAACCTGCCGGAGCATCCGGAGTCGGTGCCGATCAACATGCTGGTCAAGGTCGCCGGCACGCCGCTGGAAAATGCCGAGGACGTCGACCCGTTCGATTTCATCCGCATGCTCGCCGTGGCGCGGATCCTGATGCCCAAGTCCCATGTCCGTCTGTCCGCCGGTCGCGAGGCGATGAACGAACAGATGCAGGCCCTGGCGTTCCTGGCCGGCGCCAATTCGATTTTCTACGGTGACAAACTGCTGACTACCGCCAACCCGCAGGCCGATAAGGACATGCAATTGTTCGCACGCCTGGGCATCCAGCCCGAAGCCCGTGAAGAACATGCCGATGAGGTGCACCAGGCCGCGATTGAACAGGCGCTGGTGGAACAGAAGAGCAGCGAGCAGTTCTATAACGCGGCGGTGTAAGTCGACGCGGAGTTAAATGTGGGAGCGGGCTTGCTCGCGACTGCGGCGTGTCAGGCAACCTTGTTTCGCCTGACACGCCGCAGTCGCGAGCAAGCCCGCTCCCACAGGGAAAACCTTCAGTCTTTAAATAGCGTCACCGAGGCCAGCATGCCCTTCGATCTCGCCGCACGCCTGGCTGCCCGTCGTGCCGAAAATCTCTATCGCCAGCGTCCGCTGCTCGAAAGCCCACAGGGGCCGGAGGTGGTGGTGGATGGCCAACCGTTGCTGGCGTTCTGCAACAACGACTACCTGGGCCTGGCCAATCACCCGCAGGTGATCGAAGCCTGGCGTGCCGGGGCGGCTCGCTGGGGAGTGGGTGGCGGTGCTTCCCACTTGATGATCGGCCATAGCGGTCCGCATCACGCCCTGGAGGAAGCCCTTGCCGATCTCACCGGTCGTCCGCGGGCGCTGCTGTTTACCACCGGCTACATGGCCAACCTCGGTGCTGTGACCGCGCTGGTCGGGCAGGGCGATACGGTGCTGGAGGACCGGCTCAATCATGCGTCGTTGCTGGACGCCGGGCTATTGTCCGGCGCGCGTTTCAGCCGTTATCTGCACAACGATGCGCAAAGTCTGGCCAGCCGTCTGGAGAAGGCCACCGGTAATACCCTGGTGGTCACCGACGGGGTCTTCAGCATGGACGGCGACGTTGCCGATTTGCCGGCCCTGGTCCATGAAGCCAAGGCCAGGGGCGCTTGGCTGATGGTCGACGATGCCCACGGTTTCGGTCCGTTGGGCGCGAACGGAGGCGGTATCGTCGAGCACTTCGGTCTCAGCCAGGAAGACGTGCCGGTGCTGGTCGGCACACTGGGCAAGGCCTTTGGCACCGCTGGGGCTTTTGTGGCTGGTAGTGAAGAACTGATCGAGAGCCTCATCCAGTTTGCCCGCCCCTATATCTACACCACCAGTCAACCGCCGGCCCTGGCCTGCGCCACGCTCAAAAGTCTTGAGCTGCTGCGCAGCGAGCATTGGCGACGCGAGCATCTGCAGGTGTTGATCCGTCAGTTCCGCCATGGCGCGGAGCAGATCGGCCTGCAACTGATGGACAGCTTCACGCCGATCCAGCCGATTCTGATTGGTGACGCCGGTCGAGCGATGCGCCTGTCGCACATGCTGCGCGAACGAGGGCTGATGGTCACTGCAATACGGCCACCCACCGTGCCGGCCGGCAGCGCCCGTTTGCGCGTGACCCTGACGGCCGCCCACAGCGAGACCCAGGTGCAACTATTGTTGAATGCACTGGCCGAGTGTTTTGCCCGACTGGGACCGGAGGCAAGCCATGCGTGATCGATTGATATTGCTGCCCGGTTGGGGGCTGGGCGTTTCCCCGCTGGAGCCGTTGGCCGCTGCGCTGCACGGGCTCGATGAGCATCTGCGGGTGGAAATCGAACCGTTGCCGGCCCTGACCACGAGCGATCCCGAAGAATGGCTCGACGAACTGGACGCCTGCGTGCCCCAGGACGCCTGGTTGGGTGGCTGGTCCCTGGGCGGCATGCTGGCCTCGGAGTTGGCCGCGCGTCGGGGCGAGCGATGCTGTGGATTGTTGACCCTGGCGAGCAACGCAGCGTTTGTGGCCCATGAACAATGGCCGAGCGCGATGGCCGGTGATACGTTCGACGGCTTCCTCGCCGGCTGTGCCGCCGATCCACGCCAGACCCTCAAACGCTTCAGTTTATTGTGTGCCCAGGGTTGCAGCGATCCCCGCGGGTTGGCGAGGCTGCTGCTGGCCGGCGCACCGAACACTGCGCCGGAGGTGTCGATGGCGGGTCTGCAATTGCTGGCGCAGTTGGATACTCGTGCCGCTTTGCAGCGCTTCCGTGGTCCGCAACTGCATCTGTTTGCCGGGCTCGACGCCCTGGTGCCGGCCGAGGCCGCGAGTGAATTGCTGGCATTGTTGCCGGATGTCGAGATCGGCCTGATCGAACAGGCCGGTCATGGATTTCTCCTGGAAGACCCGCACGGCGTCGCGGGGGCGATCCAGGCCTTCTTGCATGAGTCCGGTGATGACTGATCTATCCCTTCCCAAATTGCCCGGCGCCTTGCCTGACAAGCGCCAGGTGGCGGCTTCGTTTTCCCGGGCGGCGGCCAGCTATGACAGCGTGGCCGAATTACAGCGCGACGTGGGCCAGCAGTTGCTGGCGCAGTTACCTGCCCCGTCCATGCCGGGACGCTGGATGGACGTGGGTTGCGGTACCGGTCACTTCACCCGGGCGCTGGGCGCGCGCTTCGGCATGGCGGGCGGCGTTGCGCTGGATATCGCTGAAGGGATGCTCAATCATGCCCGGCCTCAGGGCGGGGCTGCGTATTTCGTGGCCGGTGACGCGGAGCGCTTGCCTCTGCAAGCGTCGAGCTGCGACCTGGTGTTCTCCAGCCTTGCGGTGCAGTGGTGTGCGGATTTTCCCTCGGTGTTGAGTGAGGTGCATCGTGTACTGAAGCCGGGCGGGGTTTTTGCTTTCACCAGCCTCTGCATTGGTACGTTGTACGAATTGCGCGACAGCTGGCGCCAGGTAGACGGCCTGGTGCACGTCAACCGTTTTCGGGAGTTCGAAACCTATCGACAGCTGTGCATGGAAAGCGGGTTGAAGGTCGTCAGCCTCGAGAACCGTCCCCATGTGTTGTATTACCCGGACGTACGCAGCCTGACCCATGAATTGAAATCCCTTGGCGCCCATAATCTGAATCCCGGCCGCCCGGGTGGGTTGACCGGCAGAGCGAGGATCCTGGGGATGATGGAAGCCTATGAGCAATTTCGTCGGGCAGAAGGGTTGCCCGCGACCTATCAGGTGGTCTATGCCGTGCTGGAGAAATCCCTATGAGCCAGGCTTACTTCATCACCGGCACCGACACCGATGTGGGCAAGACCACTGTTGCGGCCGGCCTGCTACACGCAGCACGACAGGCCGGGATGAGCACCGCCGCCGGCAAGCCCGTGGCCTCGGGTTGCGAGGTCACGCCCAAAGGCCTGCGCAATGCTGACGCCCTGGCCCTGCTCGCGGAATGTTCGGTGCCACTGACGTATGCCCAGGTCAACCCGGTGGCGTTCGAACCGGCCATCGCACCGCATCTGGCGGCCCGGGAAGCCGGCGTGGCATTGACGGTGCAGTCGTTGTTGGGGCCGATGCGTGACGTACTGGCCCTGCAAGCCGATTTCACCTTGATTGAAGGCGCGGGCGGCTGGCGTGTTCCGTTGGCCGATCAGGACAATCTCTCGGATCTGGCAATGGCCTTGGGTCTGCCGGTGATCCTGGTGGTAGGGGTACGGCTGGGCTGTATCAGTCATGCGTTGCTCACCGCTGAAGCCGTCGCCCGGGACGGCCTGCAACTGGCCGGTTGGGTGGCGAATATCGTCGATCCCAAGACGTCGCGCCTGGAGGAAAACCTGGCCACGCTTGCCGAACGCCTTCCGGCACCGTGCCTGGGCCGGGTGCCACGAATCAAAGGCGTGACGGCGGAAACCGTGGCTGGGCACCTGCATCTGGACCTGCTGGATTAGGGTTTGCCTATAACAAGGCACTGTGCCATTAGTGTTTTTGTCGGGCCTTTTCCTATTGCTTCTGATTCAATGGCTCCGTCAGACCCTTCAAGAAACGAGCCTTGCCATGGAAATCTCAGGAAATACCGCATTCTATGCCGGTCTGAGCACTATTCAGACAGGCCAGAACCGCGTCGATCAGGCCTCCTCCCAGATCGCTAACAACACCATCGAGCGTGCGGTTACCAGCCAGTCGTCCGAAGTTCAGGTCGATCGCCTGCGGTCGGTGGATCGCAGCCAGCAATCGGACCTTGCCAGCAACATGGTTGAAATGGCCCAGGGCAAGTTCCAGGTACAGGCGGGCGTGAATGTGGCCAAGGCATCCGATGAGATGCTGGGTACGTTGATCGATACCTTCGCTTGATCTTGAATCTCCGATTTGCCAAAAACGCCGCGACTATTCGCGGCGTTTTCGTCTCTAACTCCTTCACGCTCAACTAATCTTTTCTTCACGCGCTGTGGGCGTACAGCGCGCAGGACGCACTTGTCTGACATTTTTCGATGTGACGATGACGAACGGCAAAAGATCGGCGCTTGACAAGATTTAGGCGTAAACGTATGTTTCAAACAACTGTTTGACCGTCACAATAAATCTACGCGGTCGTTCATCCCCGGTTACATCAGCAGAGGTTATCGCTATGCCTGACTACAAGGCCCCCTTGCGTGATATTCGCTTCGTTCGTGACGAACTGCTTGGCTATGAAGCGCATTATCAGAGCCTTCCGGCTTGCCAGGACGCAACTCCGGATATGGTTGACGCCATTCTCGAAGAAGGCGCCAAGTTTTGTGAGCAGGTGCTGGCTCCGCTGAACCGCGTGGGTGACACCGAAGGTTGCACGTGGAGCGAGTCCGGTGTGAAAACCCCGACCGGGTTCAAGGAAGCCTACAAGCAATTCGTCGAAGGTGGCTGGCCAAGCCTGGCCCATGACGTCGAGCATGGCGGCCAAGGCCTGCCGGAGTCGCTGGGCCTGGCGGTCAGCGAAATGGTTGGCGAAGCCAACTGGTCCTGGGGTATGTACCCGGGCCTGTCCCATGGCGCGATGAACACCATTTCCGAGCACGGTACGCCCGAGCAGCAAGAGGCTTACCTGACCAAGCTGGTATCCGGTGAATGGACCGGCACCATGTGCCTGACCGAACCCCACTGCGGTACCGACCTGGGCATGCTGCGCACCAAGGCCGAGCCACAGGCCGACGGTTCCTACAAGGTGACCGGCACCAAGATCTTCATTTCGGCCGGCGAACACGACATGGCCGACAACATCGTCCACATCGTGCTGGCACGCCTGCCGGACGCTCCGGCCGGTACCAAGGGCATTTCGCTGTTCATCGTGCCCAAGTTCCTGCCTGAGGCCGACGGCACCATCGGCCAGCGCAACGCGGTGAGCTGTGGTTCGATCGAACACAAGATGGGCATCCACGGCAACGCCACCTGCGTGATGAACTTCGACGCGGCCACCGGTTTCCTGATCGGCCCGGCGAACAAAGGCCTGAACTGCATGTTCACCTTCATGAACACCGCACGCCTGGGCACCGCCTTGCAAGGCCTGGCCCACGCTGAAATCGGTTTCCAGGGCGGCCTGAAGTACGCTCGTGACCGCCTGCAGATGCGCTCCCTGACTGGCCCGAAAGCGCCGGACAAGGCTGCCGACCCGATCATCGTGCATCCCGACGTGCGCCGCATGCTGCTGACCATGAAGGCCTTCGCCGAAGGTAACCGGGCAATGGTTTACTTCACTGCCAAGCAGGTCGACATCGTCAAGTATGGCGTCGATGAAGAAGAGAAGAAAAAGGCCGATGCGCTGTTGGCGTTCATGACGCCGATCGCCAAGGCGTTCATGACCGAAGTCGGCTTCGAATCGGCCAAC
Source organism: Pseudomonas sp. SJZ074 (assembly GCF_007828215.1). Classification (GTDB taxonomy): domain Bacteria; phylum Pseudomonadota; class Gammaproteobacteria; order Pseudomonadales; family Pseudomonadaceae; genus Aquipseudomonas. The sequence goes on from NZ_VIUE01000020.1 coordinate 88,772, forward strand.
CACGGCGTACAGATCTATGGCGGCCACGGCTTCATCGCCGAGTGGGGCATGGAGCAGAACGTTCGCGACAGCCGCATCTCGATGCTGTACGAAGGCACCACCGGCATCCAGGCTCTCGACCTGTTGGGCCGCAAAGTCTTGATGACCCAGGGCGAAGCGCTCAAGGGCTTCACCAAGATCGTCCACAAGTTCTGCCAGGGCAATGAAGGCAACGAAGCGGTCAAGGAGTTCGTTGGACCGTTGGCCGCGCTGAACAAGGAGTGGGGCGAGCTGACCATGAAGGTCGGCATGGCAGCCATGAAAGACCGCGAAGAAGTCGGCGCGGCCTCGGTGGACTACCTGATGTACTCCGGCTACGCCTGCCTGGCCTACTTCTGGGCCGACATGGCGCGTCTGGCGGCGGAAAAACTGGCTGCCGGCACCACCGAAGAAGCCTTCTATACCGCCAAGCTGCAGACGGCGCGTTTCTACTTCCAGCGCATCCTGCCGCGTACCCGTACCCACGTGGCTGCCATGTTGTCGGGTGCCAATAACCTGATGGACATGAAAGAAGAAGACTTCGCACTGGGTTACTAAGCCTCAGGCGGTTCGTCACCAAAGCCGCTGCCTCCTTCGGGACGCAGCGGCTTTTTCATGGCCGTCATACAAACTTGTGGGAGCGAGCCTGCTCGCGATGCTGTGTGTCAGTCGACAAAGATACTGTCTGATATACCGCTATCGCGAGCAGGCTCGCTCCCACAGGGTTACGCGGTGATTCTGAAACAATATTCATCCAACCGGCCCCTAAGAAAAAATCTCCTCCTGCCGTTACAGCGATGGCAGTGTGACATCTGTCACATCTCTCGTGCCTTATTGCCCTGATAGCAGGCACAATGCCATCTTTGATCAGCCGGGTTGGAGCTTTACCCTTGCCGCGTTCTTCCGCTGTACGTTTCAGTCATTTCCTACCTTCGCTGCTGCTGTTGCTGGCGGGGCTTGCGGCTGCCTACGTCAAGGATCTCAACGTCTTCTTCACCTCGTTGTTCAACGTTCTTCCTACCCTGGTGCTGCTGTTGGGCGGCGCGTACTGCGCGGTTTACCGACGCCAGCGCGAGCTGTTCTTGATGGTTACGGTGTACATCGGCTACTTCCTGTTGGACACCCAGACCGATTTCTACCGGGACAACGGCAGGGTGCGCGAAGACGCCGCCGTGGTGTTCCACCTCATCTGCCTGTTGCTGCCGCTGTTGTTCGGCTTGTTCGCGGCGTGGCAAGAGCGTACCCACCTGTTCCAGGACATGGTGGCGCGTTTTGCGGTGCTACTGGCTTTTGGCGGTGTAGCCCTGGCCTTGGAGCAGAGCTTTCCCCAAGCCTTGTTGCTGTGGCTTTCGGAGATCCGCTGGCCGGCGTTGCATGGTGCGTGGATGAGCCTGATCCAGTTGTCCTATCCGGTGTTCATCGGCGTATTCCTGTTGCTGTCATGGCAGTACTGGCGTAATCCCCGGCCCCTGCACGCCGCGCAATTGGTGGGCGTGCTGGGGCTGTTCTGGATGTTGCCGAAAACCTTCATCCTGCCATTCACCCTGAACATCATGTGCAGCCAGGTGATGCTGATGATCGCTGCGGCGGTTGCCCATGAGGCCTATCAGATGGCGTTTCGGGATGAGCTGACCGGCCTGCCGGGACGGCGGGCGCTGAATGAGCGCATGCAACGGCTGGGTCGCAACTATGTGCTGGCCATGAGCGATGTGGACCACTTCAAGAAATTCAACGACACCCACGGTCACGACGTGGGCGACCAAGTGCTGCGCCTGGTGGCCAGCAAACTGTCGAAGATCGGTGGCGGTGGTAGGGCTTATCGCTACGGTGGCGAGGAGTTTGCGTTGGTATTTGCAGGCAAAACCATCGATGAGTGTATGCCTCATCTTGAGGTCATCCGCCAGTCCATCGAGACGTACGTCATTCAACTGCGCAATCCCGACAGTCGCCCCCAGGATGACCAACAAGGCCGCCAGCGCCGCTCCGGGGCGGGTGCATCCAGCGTGTCGGTAACGGTCAGCATTGGCGTCGCGGAGCGCCTCGAGCAGCGTACGCCTGAAGAAGTCCTCAAGTCCGCCGACCAGGCCCTCTATAACGCCAAGGGCGCCGGACGCAACTGTGTGGTTGCCTTTGGTCAGAACCGCCGTGGCGCGGTGCGCATGGAAGCCGCCGCGGGTTGAGTGATGACGGCGCATTCAGCGTCTGGACTGTGATTGTGAGCCCCGGTGGCCGGCAGTAGGTTTGAACGATCTGCTACCGGAGAAAACCACCATGCCCGAGTACAAAGCTCCCCTGCGTGACATGCGCTTCCTGATCGACCACGTTTTCGATTTCCATGGCCGTTATGCCGAACTGGGGGCCAGCGATGCCAGTCCGGACATGGTCAACGCGATCCTCGAGGAAGGTGCACGCTTTTGTGAGAACGTACTGGCGCCGCTCAATCGTTCCGGCGACGAAGAGGGCTGTCATTTCGACAACGGTGTGGTGACCACGCCTACAGGTTTCAAAGAGGCTTTCGCACAGTACGTGGAGGGCGGCTGGCACGGGTTGGCCGCCGATCCGGCCTATGGCGGCCAAGGCCTGCCCGGTTCCCTGGGCCTGGTCATCAGCGAAATGATCGCCTCCAGCAACACGTCCTGGGGCATGTACCCGGGCCTGACCCACGGCGCCATGTCGGCCATTCAAGCCCACGGCACCGAAGAGCAGAAACAGACTTACCTGAGCAAGCTCACCGCCGGCCAATGGACCGGCACCATGTGCCTGACCGAAGCCCATTGCGGCACGGACCTGGGCATCATCAAGACCCGCGCCGCGCCCCAGGCCGACGGCAGCTACAGGATTTCCGGCAGCAAGATCTTCATTTCCGCCGGTGAACACGACATGAGTGAAAACATCGTTCACCTGGTGCTGGCCAAACTGCCGGACGCTCCCGCCGGCACCAAGGGCATCTCGCTGTTCATCGTGCCCAAGTTCCTGCCTGACGCCACGGGTGAGGCGGGAGAACGCAATGGCGTGACCTGCGGTTCGATCGAACACAAGATGGGCATCAAGGCTTCCGCCACCTGCGTGTTGAACTTCGACGACGCCAAGGGATTCCTGATCGGTGAGCCCAACAAGGGTCTGAATTGCATGTTCACCATGATGAATCATGCCCGGCTCGGCACCGGCATGCAGGGCTTGTGCCTGGGTGAGACGAGCTTCCAGGGCGCGATCAGATACGCCAACGACCGCTTGCAGATGCGCTCGCTTACCGGCCCCAAGGCACCGGAGAAAGTCGCGGACCCGATCATTGTCCATCCCGACGTGCGCAGGATGTTGCTGACCATGAAAGCCTTTAACGAAGGCAATCGGGCGTTGACCTACTTTACTGCGCAACTGCTGGACACGGCGCACCTGGGCGCCGCCGAAAGCGCCCGTCAGGAGGCTGAGGATCTGTTGGCCTTTCTCACTCCGATCTGCAAGGCCTTCATGACAGAGACAGGGCTTGAGGTGACGAATCATGGCATGCAGGTGTTTGGCGGCCATGGCTTCATCCGCGAATGGGGGATGGAACAGTTGGTGCGGGACTGCCGCATCGCGCCGATCTATGAAGGCACCAACGGTATCCAGGCACTGGATTTGTTAGGGCGCAAAGTGCTGGGCAGCCAGGGCAAGCTGCTGCGAGGGTTCACCAGGATCGTCCACACATTCTGCGCCACGAATACCGCGCACCCACAGCTCAAGGACTACGTCGCACAACTCGACGGGCTCAACCGGCAGTGGGGCGAACTGACCACCCGGGTCGGCATGGCCGCCATGAAAAATCCGGACGAAGTGGGCGCCGCTTCTGTGGATTATCTGATGTACAGCGGCTACATCATCCTGGCCTATCTGTGGCTGCGCATGGCATTGGTGGCCCAGGCGCAACTTGACAGTGGTAACGGCGATGCCGATTTCTGCCGAGGCAAACTGGCGACCTGCGAGTTCTACTTCAAGCGCCTGTTGCCGCGCACGGCTGCCCATCGGGCCGCCATCGAGGCGGGGAGTGATTGTCTGATGAGTTTGCCTGCCGAGCTGTTTGCCCTTTGATTTAGAGGGAGTGCCGACAAGGATCGCAGGCTTCGCCAGCTCTTACAGGGAATACGCATTTTCATGTAGGAGCTAACGAAGGCTGCAATCTTTTCTGGTGACTAAAAATAACAAAATAGTCATGGGTTGACCCTATGTGTCGCAAAAGTTGTTGAGGTACACTCCGACCATTGCAAAAACCGTTTTCCCACGGACCAACTGTTTAGATCCTACGAGGTTTGCCATGGCTGACTACAAAGCGCCCCTGCGCGATATGCGCTTCGTCCTCAATGAAGTGTTTGAGGTCGCGAAGCTCTGGGCCGAACTGCCGGCATTGGCCGAGACCGTCGACGCTGAAACCGTCGAAGCGATTCTGGAAGAAGCCGGTAAAGTCACCAGCAAAAGCATTGCGCCCCTCAGCCGTGCCGCTGACGAAGAAGGCTGCCATTGGGCGAACGGTGCCGTCACCACGCCGGCAGGTTTCCCACAGGCCTACCAGACTTACGCTGAAGGTGGTTGGGTCGGCGTTGGCGGCGACCCTGTCTACGGTGGCATGGGCATGCCCAAGGCTGTTTCGGCCCAGGTCGAGGAAATGGTCAACTCTGCCAGCCTGTCCTTCGGTCTGTACCCGATGCTGACCGCAGGGGCTTGCCTGTCGATCAATGCTCACGCCAGCGAAGAATTGAAAGCGGCGTACCTGCCGAACATGTACGCCGGCATCTGGGCGGGCTCCATGTGCCTGACCGAGCCCCATGCCGGTACGGATCTGGGGATCATTCGCACCAAGGCCGAACCCCAGGCCGACGGCTCCTACAAGGTCAGTGGTACCAAGATCTTCATCACCGGCGGCGAACACGATCTCACCGAGAACATCATTCATCTGGTGCTGGCAAAATTGCCGGATGCGCCGGCCGGCCCGAAAGGTATTTCGCTGTTCCTGGTACCCAAGTTCATGGTCAACGCCGACGGCAGCCTGGGTGCGCGCAACGCCGCCAATTGCGGGTCGATCGAACACAAGATGGGCATCCAGGCGTCTGCCACCTGCGTGATGAACTTCGACGAAGCCGTCGGTTATCTGGTCGGCGAGCCGAATAAAGGCCTGGCGGCGATGTTCACCATGATGAATTACGAACGCCTGGGTGTTGGTATCCAAGGTTTGGCGTCCGGTGAGCGCTCCTACCAGAACGCTATCGAATACGCCCGTGATCGCTTGCAGAGCCGTTCGCCTACCGGCGCGCAGAACAAGGACAAAGTCGCTGACCCGATCATCGTCCACCCCGATGTGCGGCGGATGTTGCTGACCATGAAAGCCTCGAACGAAGGCGGCCGGGCATTTTCCACCTATGTGGCGATGCAACTGGACACCGCCAAGTTCAGCGAAGATCCGGCCACCCGCAAGCGTGCCGAAGACCTGGTTGCGTTGCTGACGCCAGTGGCGAAGGCGTTCCTGACGGATCTGGGCCTGGAAACCACCGTGCATGGCCAGCAGATTTTCGGCGGCCACGGTTACATTCGCGAGTGGGGCCAGGAGCAGTTGGTGCGTGATGTGCGCATCACCCAGATCTACGAAGGCACCAACGGTATCCAGGCGCTGGACTTGGTAGGGCGCAAGATCGTCGGCAGTGGCGGCGCGTTCTACAAGCTGTTCGCCGACGAAATCCGCCACTTCACCGCCACCGCGAGCAGCGATCTGGCCGAGTTCACCAAGCCATTGAATGATGCCATCGGTACCTTGGATGAGCTGACCGACTGGGTGCTGGACCGGGCGAAAAGCAACCCGAACGAAATCGGCGCGGCTTCGGTGGAGTACCTGCAGGCGTTTGGTTATACCGCCTACGCCTATATGTGGGCGTTGATGGCCAAGGCGGCGCTGGGCAAGGAAAGCCAGGATGACTTCTACGCCAGCAAACTGGGGACTGCGCGGTTCTATTTCGCCCGCCTGCTGCCGCGAATCCATTCCTTGAGCGCTTCGGTGAAGGCAGGTAGTGAGTCGCTGTTCCTGCTGGATGCAGCGCAGTTCTGAAAACAGCGTAATGTAAGCAAATGCTTACATTACGTGATGCCGATTTCCCTCTATCGGTCAATTGGATCCAAGGCTAATCTACTTCACATGGACGTCGCGCAGGATGCGCAGAGCAACAACACGGACACGTAGGATTCCGCCAGGATGGCGGAGTGAAAGGGATATCAGGGAAACAGTCTGCAAAGCCCCGCTTCGGCGGGGTTTTCTTTTGCCTGCGTTTTTTGTTCCTGCCAGGCTTCGCACTCATCACTGATGGTTTGAACCCTGACGAGCGGTCACGGGTCAATGAGCTATGTGGCAATGTAGCCATCGTCCATCAGGAGCCCATCATGGATTTCATTCGCATCATCATCGCCATTCTGTTGCCGCCGCTGGGCGTGTTCCTGCAAGTCGGCTTCGGCGGGGCTTTCTGGTTGAATATTCTGCTGACATTGTTGGGTTACATCCCCGGCATCGTCCATGCGGTGTACATCATCGCCAAGCGCTGAGCATTGCAGCAAAACCCATGCGGGAGCGAGCCTGCTCGCGATAGCTGTCTGTCATCCAACATAGATGTCGATTGATCCACCGCTATCGCGAGCAAGCTCGCTCCCACAGGTTCTTAATTTCCTTACAGCTCCATCACCTTCCGATAGAACAACCACTCATGCTCCAGCGCATGGGCCTGGTTCGCCGCCTTGCGAAAGCCGTGGCGCTCATCCGGGTAGTAATGCGCTTCGACCGTCACGCCATTGTCCTCCAGCGCCCTGACCATGTCGCGGGTTTGCTGTGGCACGACCACGGCGTCCAGTTCGCCCTGAAAGAAAATCACCGGTGCGCGGATCTGGTCGGCATGCAGCAATGGAGTACGGGCGCGGTAACGCTCGACGTCCCGTTGCGGGTCGCCGATCAACCAATCCAGGTAATCGCTTTCAAACTTGTGCGTGGCGCGGCCCAGGGCGACCGGGTCGCTGACACCATAAAGGCTGGCGCCGGCACGAAATACATCGTGAAACGCCAGGGCGCAGAGGGTCGTGTAGCCACCGGCACTGCCGCCGCGAATGAATGCACAGCGGCCATCGATCAGGCCTTGTTTATCCAGATAGCCAACCACCGCGCAGGCATCCTCGACGTCTACCACGCCCCAGTTCAAATGCAGCGCTTGCCGATAGGTCCGGCCATAGCCGCTGCTGCCACGGTAATTCAGGTCCGCGACGGCAAAGCCGCGCTGAGTCCAGTACTGGATGCGCGGATCGAACAGGGGATAACAGGCCGAGGTGGGGCCGCCATGAATGAATACAACCAGTGGCGGCTTGGTTTCCGCTCCCATGGCTGGGTAAAAGAATCCATGGGCCATGCCCGAGGTCGACGGATAGTGCAGGGTCTGCGGGCGGCTGATCTGTTCGACGGGCAGAGGCGCGACGCCGCCGGCCAGGACCTGTGTGTCGTGGCTGTTGCGTTCAATCGCGATGACTGCGGATGGGCTGACCGGTGATGCGACGATGGCGTAAATGAACCGCTCGTCCAGCGCCAGGCTGCGAAAGCGGGTGTAGACGCCGGTGAAATCTTCCTGCCCAGCGTCCCCGCGGCACAGGCCAAGCCGCCCGGAACCCGCTTCGGTCCAGCTTGCCAGGTATGTCGTGCCATCCAACGGCAGCCAGGTACAACCACCGAGTTGCCAAGGTGCGGGAGCGTGATCGGCTTCAGCGCAGGGCAACGGTTGCAAGCCGTCGTTCGACTCAACCCACGGCTGCCAGTAGCCGCCGCGATCGCTCAGGCAGTACAAGCGGCTGGCATGATCGAAACGCGGCTGTTGGATGGATTCCTCTTCAGCGTTGCCCGCCACGCAGCGTGGTTCACCCCAACCGGAAGCGGTACGCTCGGCCAGCATCAATCGCGTGGCCGTCCACGGCTGATGCGGACGGCTCCACTCGATCCAGGCCAGCCGCTGGCCGTTGGGGCTCATAGTCGGCGCGGCATAGAAGTCAGCGCCTTCGGCCAATAAATGCCGCTGCCGATCTGCCAGGCCGATCGAGACCAGGCGATGCCGCTTGGCCTGTTCCTCCACTGCCAATACCTGGCCGGCGGCAAAACCGAGATCGCCGTATCGACAGTCGCCCGACGTCAGCGCCACGGGCGTCTCGCCGCTCAACAGTTGGTGGTACAGCTGCTGGTCCGTGTCGTTGACGAACAGCACGCCGTTATCACCCAGGCAGAACGATCCGCCGCCATATTCATAGACCCGGCTGCGCGCGCTGAAGCCCTCCGGGGTCAGGCAGCGGGCCTTGGCGTCTTGCCATTGCCAGATCCGGCAGGCCCCGTCTTCCGGGCGATATTCGTTCCAGAACAGGCCCCGTGGGCCGAGCTGCAACTCGGCGAAGTCGATCCCCGCCGCAACGGCCTGGGCGGCGCTGAAGGGGTCAGCTTTTGGCGATGAGGTGCGAGTTTCGTTCATTGCGGAAGGCCAGTTGCTCGATGGTCTGGGTGGCGTGCTCGGCTTCTTCCCGGGCCTTGAGGATTACCCCGTGATGTTCGGATTTGCTGCATACCGGGTCGGCGTTGCTGGCGTCGCCCGTGAGCATGAACGCCTGGCAGCGACAACCGCCGAAGTCCTGTTCCTTTTCATCGCAGGAGCGGCACGGCTCGGGCATCCAGTCATAACCGCGGAAGCGGTTGAAACCGAAGGAGTCGTACCAGATGTGCTGCATGCTGTGGTCGCGCACGTTGGGGAATTGCACCGGCAGCTGTCGGGCGCCGTGACAAGGCAATGCGGTACCGTCCGGCGTTACCGTCAGGAAAAGGCTGCCCCAGCCGTTCATGCAGGCCTTGGGACGTTCTTCATAGTAATCCGGGGTGACGAAGATCAGCTTGCACGGATGCCCCTGGGCTTCGAGCCTGGCGCGATACTCGTTGGTGATGCGTTCGGCACGTACCAGTTGCTCCCGGGTAGGCAGCAGCCCCACTCGGTTGAGCTGCGCCCAGCCGTAGAACTGGCAGGTGGCGAGTTCGACGAAATCGGCCTCAAGGGCTATGCACAGCTCGATGATGTGGTCGATCTTGTCGATGTTGTGCCGATGGGTGACGAAGTTGAGCACCATCGGGTAGCCGTGGGCCTTCACCGCCCGGGCCATTTCCAGTTTCTGTGTGAAGGCTTTCTTCGAGCCGGCCAGCAGGTTGTTCACCTGCTCGTCGCTGGCCTGGAAACTGATCTGGATATGATCCAGGCCGGCCTTCTTGAAGTCGCTGATTTTCTGTTCGGTCAAACCGATGCCGGAGGTGATCAGGTTGGTGTAGAAACCCAGCTTGCGCGCCTCGCCGATCAGTTCGGCGAGGTCTTGGCGCACCAGCGGTTCGCCACCGGAAAAGCCCAGCTGCGCGGCGCCCATTTCCCTGGCTTCGCGAAAGACCTTGAACCACTGCTCGGTGCTCAGTTCCTTGCCCTGCTCGGCAAAGTCCAGCGGGTTGGAGCAGTAGGGGCATTGCAGCGGGCAACGATAGGTCAGCTCCGCCAGCAACCACAGCGGCAAGCCGATCGCTGGCTGGTCAGGCAAGTTCGATCCAGTGCTCTGCACGGGCGACCTCCATGAATTGCTCGATGTCATCACCGAGTTCGGGCACGTCGGGAAACTGCTTGGCCAGCTCGTCGATGATGGCTGCGACGTCACGCACACCGTCGATCAGGCCGCCGATCAGCGCAGCGCTGTCGTTGAGCTTGATCATGCCTTCAGGATAGAGCAACACATGACCTTTCTGCGCCGGTTCGTACTGGAAGCGATAGCCGGGGCGCCAGCGAGGGGTTTTGCTGCGGTCGAAACTCATAAAGGGATTCCTTTGTGCCAAACCCGTTGTCCGGTCACGCTGTGGTAGGGCGGGCGGTTCAATTCGTAGGCCATGCTCATCGCGTCGAGCATGCTCCAGAGGATGTCCAGTTTGAACTGGAGAATCTCCAGCATGCGCTCCTGGCCCGCGCGGGTGGTGTAATGCTGCAAGGTAATCGCCAGGCCATGTTCCACGTCACGGCGGGCCTGCCCCAGGCGGGTGCGAAAGTATTCATAGCCGGCCGGGTCGATCCACGGGTAATGCTGGGGCCAGCTGTCCAGGCGCGACTGGTGGATTTGTGGAGCGAACAGTTCGGTCAGCGAGCTGCTGGCGGCCTCTTGCCAACTGGCCCGGCGAGCGAAGTTGACATAGGCGTCCACCGCGAAGCGTACCCCCGGCAACACCAGCTCCTGGGAGCGCAGTTGATCGGGATCCAGGCCCACCGCCTGGCCTAGCCGTAGCCAGGCTTCGATGCCGCCGTCTTCGCCGGGCGCGCCATCATGGTCGAGCAGGCGCTGGATCCACTCGCGACGGATTTCCCGGTCCGGGCAGTTGGCCAGGATCGCGGCGTCCTTGAGGGGGATATTCACTTGATAGTAGAAGCGGTTCGCGACCCAGCCCTGGATCTGCTCGCGAGTGGCACGGCCTTCATACATCGCCACGTGATACGGGTGGTGGATGTGGTAATACGCGCCCTTGGCACGCAGGGCCGCTTCGAACTCGGCGGGGGACAGGGGGGTATCAGTCATTGCGGTTCTCCGGGCAATTCCCGTGGGTTCTGTGGGGCCAGGGCCGGCCCCATCGCGAGCAGGCTCGCTCCCACATGGGTTTTGTAGTGCATGAAATATCCGATGTCACTCAAGCCTCTGTGGGAGCGAGCCTGCTCGCGATGAGGCCGGCCCAGCCAACATCAACATTGCCTGGCCCACCCCCACATTCATCCCACCCTCCCTATAACTCAATACTCATTCCGTCGTAGGCCACTTCAATCTTTCGGCGTACAAGTTCGGCCCGTTCCGGTGAGTCTTCATCAAGAATCGGATTGGTATTGTTGATATGGATAAGCACCTTGCGTGGCCCGGGCAGTTGCTCCAGCACTTCCAGCATACCGCCGGGACCGTTCTGCGCCAGGTGGCCCATTTCCCGGCCTGTCCGGGTGCCAACGCCACGGCGCTGCATTTCATCGTCGTCCCACATCGTGCCGTCCACCAGCAGGCAATCGCTGCCGGCCATGATCTCCAGTAACGGACCATCGACCTGGCCCAGGCCTGGGGCATAGAACAGTTTGCCGCCCGTGCGCAGGTCTTCGACGATCAGCCCGATGTTGTCGCCCGGGTGCGGGTCGAAGCGATGGGGTGAATAGGGCGGTGCGGCGCTGCGCAGGGGCAGCGGCGTGAAGCGCAGGTTCGGGCAGGCCTGAACGGTAAAGCTCTGGTCGAGTTCAATGCGATTCCAGCTCAGCCCGCCGTTCCAGTGGGTCAGCATATTGAACAGCGGAAAGCCCGTGCTCAGGTCTTCATGGACCATGTCAGTGCACCAGACTTGATGCGGGCAGCCTTCGCGCAGGCTGAGCAGGCCGGTGGTGTGGTCGATCTGGCTGTCCATCAGGATGATGGCGCCGATGCCGGTGTCCCGCAGGGCTCGGCCCGGCTGCATCGGAGCGAAGCTCTGGAGCTGGGCACGGATGTCCGGAGAGGCGTTGCACAGTACCCAGCTCACACCGTCATCGGAAATCGCGATGGATGACTGAGTGCGCGCCTGGGCCCGCAGGCTGCCGTTGCGAAAGCCGGCGCAATTGGCGCAATTGCAGTTCCATTGAGGGAAACCGCCGCCGGCGGCGGAACCTAGAATCTGGACGAACATGGCCGCTCCATCTGCAAACCGAAATAAAAAACGCCCCGGGTGACCGAGGCGTTTGCTGCGCGTTCAACCGACTGCAGCAATCAACGGTTGGCGAAGTACATGGTGACTTCGAAACCGATACGCAGGTCGATATATGCGGGTTTGGACCAGGACATGGAAATACTCCTTTGGTTGGGGTGGGACGGTTCGGATCTATACATATAGTCCACCTCCGCTCGGAGATGTTCAGATGCTTAGGCAGCTATGTTACTAAATTAAACAATTTAGTACGCCTCGATTCTCCGAGAAAGCTCGTTGCAGACGCTGTAACGATCATTTCGGCAGGTACCGATGTGTGTCCGGGCAAGCGCCGTTGCTCAGGCAATATCGGCCACCTTCGGCGTCGAGCAGGCGGCGGGCGGCATCGAGCAATTGCGCGCGATTCAACCCTGCGATTGCATCGCTGAGTTGCTCAAGGTAATCCGACGGCCGGCCGGCCAGCTTGCCCTGCCAAAGCAGCTCGGCCGCTTGGGCGCAGGGCAGAGCATCGCTGTGGAACTGGGACGCGAGTGTCCGTTGTTGGCCTAGCAAGGTCGAATCGTCGATCTGTCGGATCAACTCTGGTAATCCCATCAGGAACACGTCGATGTGGCTGATCAACCCAGCCGCTGAGGCACTGGGGGATTGGGCACCGAACAGCAGGCCGGCCTGCCCGTTGATCTGTCTCAATCCGCTGAACACCGCGTAGCCCAACTGCAACTCGACCCGCAGGCGTTGGTAGAACGGCGTTTGACACAACTGTGCCAGTAACCGCCAAGCGGCCTCGTCGGACAACGCCAGGGTGGGCGTCGGACAAAACAGCAACACGGCCTGTTCGTCGCCCTGGCTTGGCAACGTGTACCAGATGCGCTGCGCCAGGAGTGGCACCGGTTCGACGGGCTGGCCGGCGATGCCAGGCACCCTGGCCAGGGCAGGGCCGATGATGCCCTGGGTCGTTTCAGAAAGGCCGATGGCCAGGCCGTCCCACTCGGCGCTTGCCCACAGGTTTTGGTCGCTGTCGGGCTTCGACAGCGTTTCCGGTGGAGACGACGGCCGGCAATGGTCCGCCAGCGCCTTCAACAAATGTCGAATCGGTATCAGCGGCGCTTCGTTTACAGCATTGGGCAGCGGCTCTCCCAACTTTTTTAGAACCTGTTCGAGCACCAACGGCATCGGTGCCTGCAAACCGACCAGCTTCAGCAGGCATTGGCCTTCGGTGGCTTCCACAGTGACCTCCACCCCGGCCTGCCGGGCCTCTTCTCGCAAATCCTGCAGGTGCCGTTCCAGCCTGGCTTGAAGGTCATGCGGTGGCTGAGCTGACAGACGCCAGCGCAGGTATACCACGCCTTCGTGGCTGTTATCCGTCAGCCCCTGCCTGAACTGTATGGGCGAGCGGTCCCGCCGCCCCCGGGAGCGATCCTGAGCGAAGGTTCGCAAACCGCGATGGGCGCTCCTCTGGCCGCGTATCAGTCCGGCGCGGGGTGGCTCGGCAGCCGTTTGCAGGAACGGGTTGGGTGCGGGCAACTGCCATGCTTCGGTGAAGTGAGACGCCGGTTGCAACTGCCTGAGGATTTCCCTGAGCCGCACGAGATCGTTCTCCGACAGGGAGGCTCCCCGTCCTTCATTGTCCGAGCGAGCCAGTTGCAGCGCCGATCCTGTGATCTGCCGGCAGTGGAACATGGCGACCGACTCCTTGCGCAAGGACGTCCAGTCGTCCTGGGCGGCAAAAAATCCCAACCAGTCGTGCAGCAACGGCTCTATTTCGTCCTGCCGTTGAGGCTCATCGAGCTTGAGTTCAATGTGCAGCAGCGCCTGTCCGGCAAATTCATACAGTGGCGTGGCGTTGAGGCTGTCAACCAGCCCACGTTGGCGCAAGGTGGCCAACAAGCCGCCGTGTTTGCCGGTGTTCAGCCAGGTGCAGAGAAAATCCAGGGCCTGGGGCGAAGCGTCGGGCAGGTCTTCGAACGCGAATAGCAGATCGAGGCGACCGTCGCTGACCTGTTGATAACCTGCATCGGACGACTCCATCAGTCTCGGTGGTGACTGCCGGGCAGCTATGTCGCCGGCAGGCAAGCCGTTGCCGAATGATTCTGCCAGTGCGCCCAGCTCATCAACGCCTTGCGGGCCAGCCAGGCTCAGGGTCATTTGACCGCTGTGGTAGAACCGTCGGTAAAAATCCCGCAGTGCCGTCTGGAATTCGGGCTGCTCCACCGCCAGGCTGTCACGGTTACCCGCGTGAAAACCCCTTAGCGGATGGGCTGTCGAGAGGCCATCAATCAGGGCAACCTGGCGCTGGGCCGCCGCGTCCTGGGACCAGGCGATGAACTCTGCCTGCAACACTTCCCGCTCCCGCAACTGATCGTCTTCGTCGAGGCGCGGATGGGCAAGCATGTCCTGCAGACGCTCCAGTCCGCCGGCGAAGGCAACGGGCGGCAACTCGATGAAAAAGTCTGTGGTGCGTTCGCTGGTCCGCGCGTTGACTTGGCCGCCATGCCGTTGCACGTAGGCCATCAAATGTTCTCCCGTGGGAAAACGCTCAGTTCCAAGGAAGAAAAGGTGTTCGAGGAAATGTGCCATGCCCGGCCAGGCCAGCGGCGCATCATGGCTGCCAGCGGCCACCCGCAGCACGGCTGCGCTGCGTTTGAGGCCGGATGCATGACGCAATGTCACCCTCAGGCCGTTGGCCAGGGTTTCGGTAGAGGGGAGGAGGGAGTCGGGGGCCGGCATGAGCGCTTCCAAGGCAGAGATGCGCTCATGCTAGCGGATTGGAGGATGTTCTCAATCAGTGCTTGCGCAAGTCGCCGTAAAGCGCAGGGCGGCGGTCATGCAGGTAGTTGTAGGCTGCCCGGGAGTCGTCCATCAACTGACGGTCCAGTTCACCCACGATCAAGGCTTCATCCAGTCCCGCAAGGGCGGGGCGGCTGCCGTCCGGCGCGGCAATGCTGCTCTGGCCGCAATACTGCAATTCACCTTCATGGCCGCAGTAATTGGCGTAGGCCACGAAGCACTGGTTCTCGATAGCCCGGGCGCGCACCGTAACGTCGGCAATGAACTCATAGGGCTGCATGTTGGCGGTTGGCACCAGGATCAGTTCGGCGCCGGCCAGGGCCAGGCGTCGGGCGTTCTCCGGGAACTCCAGGTCGTAGCAGATCAGGAAGCCGAGCTTCCAGCCGTTGAGGCTCACGATCGGCAATGAGTCGTCGCCCGCACTGAACATCGCATGATCGAGGTCACCGAACAGATGGCTCTTGCGATAGTTGGCCAGGCGCTCGCCCTGGGCGTCGATCAACTGGACCGAGTTGTAGATCTGCCCATCCTCGTTGCGCTCAGGGTAGCCATAGAGAATCGCCAGGCCGGCGGCCTTGGCAATGCGGCCGATCTGCTGCGCCCATTCACCGTTGTAGACCTCGGCCAATACATTCACCGCGTCGACGCCGATGTTGTAGCCAGTCATGAACATCTCTGGCAGCACCAGCACATCGGCGCCCCTGGCCTCCAGCGCTACCTGATGCAGGCGTTGCAGATTGGCGACCGGATCCAGTGGCAGCGGTGGGCATTGATAGAGGGCTACGCGCATCGACAACTCCTTTTATTCGGGCCGTTTCATTCAGGCAATGCGATCGGACCGATCTCGTTGAATACATCACCTGGACCCGGGTTCTCGGCGTGAGTTTCACCGCCGAAGTGCTTCATGATTCCCCACACGGCATTGAGTGAGGTCTGCACCGCGCCTTCAACCCAGGCCGGTGTCCATGAGACGTCATCGCCAGCGATAAAGATCCCTCTTTGTTCTGCCGGCATGTCGTCTTGCATGAAGTGTGCATACATGCGCTGGTTGTAGCGATAGTGACCCGGCAAGGCTCCCTTGAAGGCGCCGAGGAAGTGCGGGTCGGCTTCCCAGGAAACGGTGATCGGATCGCCGATGATCCGGGCGGCAATGTCCACCTTGGGGTAGATCTTCTTCAGGGCATCGAGGGCCAGTTTCACGCGTTTTTCCACGGGATGGGGCAGCATTTTCAGGGCATCGCTCATCCAGGAGTACGACAGGCAGATGACGCCTGGCTTGTCATCGCCGTTGTCGAACAGGTAGGTGCCGCGTGTGAGGCGGTCGGTGAGGGTCATGCTCATCAGGTCGCGGCCGGTTTCCGGGTCTTTGTCTTTCCAGAACGGGCGGTCGACCATGACAAAGGTCTTCGATGATTGCATGTAGCGAGTGCGGTCCAGGGCCATCCACATCTTTTGCGAGAACAGCGCCTCTTCACATTCGATCTGGGTGGTCAGCAGCCAGCTCTGGCAGGTGACCAGCACCGCGGCGTATTCCCGGGTGTCGCCCCAGACATCCGTCACGCTGAACCGGCCATCCTCGGCGCGAGCGATGCGTTTCACACCACTGCGGGGCGCGCCCAGGTGCAGCGAACTCAGGCTGGTGCCTTTCGGCCAGTGTGCACAGCGTTCCGGCACGTGTTTCCAGATGCCGTGGGGCACCTGTTCGACGCCGCCCACCACCAGGTGCTGGTGATCGTCGCAGTTGGTCATCACCACGCGGAAGATTTCCAGCATCGAGTTGGGGAAGTCCGAATCCCAGCCACCGGTGCCGAAGCCGACCTGGCCGAATACTTCACGATGCTGGAACGAAAGTTTGGCGAATGCCTTGGAGGTGGCGACGAAATCATAGAAGGTGCGGTCGTCCCACAGCGGCACCAACGTGTTCCACAGCTCCTTGAGGCGCGACACGTCACGGTCGCGAATCGCCTGCTGGATCTCGCTGAAGCGTGAGCCGTCCTCCAGCGCATCGGTCCAGGCGTCGGCCACTTCCTGGAACAACGCGGGAAGGTCCGCCAATTTCTGCGCGTAGAAAGTCTGCCCCTCCAGGTCGATGACGGTGCTGCCAGAAGCCGGGGTCAACGGGTTGGGAAACGGCTTGGTTTCCAGTCCGAGCTTGTCGACGTAGTGGTAGAACGCCGTGGACGACACCGGGAAGCGCATGCCCCCCAATTCGGCAACAATGCCTTCGGCACCATTGAACGCCTGGGAGCGCAACCGCCCGCCCATTTTCGACGCCTCGTAGACTACCGGCTTGAGGCCCAGCTTCATCAACTCGTACGCTGCCACCAGGCCAGAGATCCCAGCCCCGACGACCGCCACCTCCGCTCCGAGGTTGTCAGCCGGAATACTGCCCAGGCCGGCCGGATGCTCGATCCAGTCGTCGAAGGCGAAAGGAAAGTCCGGCCCGAAAATGGTGATGGGCTTCTTACCGTCTGCTGGATGGCGATTGTGCTTGTTCATGGCTGACCTTGTGGGGCGACCCGACGCTGGCTCGCGTCTGAGTATAGGAAAGATGCCGGCCATTCTAGAGAGCGTGGAACACGTTAATAAGACGCAATGTGTCGTCGTTTTGGTTTGCCTGGATTCATTATGAAGTGCGCACAAGACAAAGTGACGAAGTGCAGTCCCCGTGGGAGCGAGCCTGCTCGCGGTAGCGTCAGTCCAGTCAACATCTATCTGGACTGACACTGCGCAATCGCGAGCAGGCTCGCTCCCACATTGACTCGGCTGACACAGGCCCTAGACCGGCTGCCCTCGATCGATCTTGCTGCTGAGAATGATCGAGGTGGTTGTCTTCTCCACGCCATCCACGCTGCCGATCTGGTCCAGCAACTGGTCCAGCTGTTCCGGTGAGTCGGTGCGCAGCCAGGCCACGTAATCGAATTCGCCACTGACCGCGCATAACTGCTGGACCTGGGCCATGGCGCTCAGGCGCCGCAACACGTCCTTGCCGGAGCGCGGTTGGACCTTGATGCCGACGTAAGCCTGCAGGCCGCCATCGACCACCCGTTGTCCAAGGCGCACGCCATAGCCGGTAATCACCTTGGTTTTTTCCAGCCGGGCCAGCCGCGAGGTCACGGTCGTCCGGGCGATGCCCAGTTGCCGGGCGAGCATGGCGACGCTTTCCCGGGCATTGATTTGCAGGGCGGCGATCAGTTGACGGTCGATTTCGTCGAGGACGGGAGGGCGGGTGTCAGACAAGGTGGGCTCCGGCGTGGGCATCGGTGGTGGGCATGTTACAGGCTCTTGTGCCCGAAATAGTTGCTGGCAGGTAATGCCAAGGCTTGCCAGTAGGACGCCAGATGTACGTGCGAGGCCTGGAGCCAGAAACCATCCTGGCAGACCAATTGTTCACCGGGTAGTTGCAGCAACAGCGCCAGTGGCAGTGACCGCAAGGAACCTGGGTCCTCATCGTCCTCCGCTTCCCAATCCCGTTCAAAGCAGCGTAGGTGCACATGTTGCTCGTCGAAACCTTCAAACAGCGGACGGTTGCCCAACCATTGTGGATGCACCCGCAGCGTGTGCGCTTGAACGTCGAGTAGCAGCAACAGCCAGCCGCGATAGCTTCCACAGAGCTCCGTCACATCGGTGGCCATGCGGGTCAGCGCGAGATAGCGGCCGTCCGGCGACCAGATCATCGAGGGCGCAAGGTCACTCAATGCACAGCCGGATGCGGTCAACAGATGACCGCCGAGCCGCGGTGCATTCGCACGGACCCAACTGTCGGCATATTCCGTCTCGCTGCCGAACAGCCAGGCGGCATCCCGATGGGTGGAGGAGGGCTGGATGAAATCGCCCTCGGCAATGGCAGCCTGCGGGCGATCCACCAGGCGCCAAGGGGCAACGCGGTAGAGCTGTGACTCGGTCACCCGCAACTCCACGGTGGTGTAGAACAGCCGGGATTGCTCGTCGGGATGAAAGAACGAAGGATCGCCACCGACCTTCGGCGCAGGCACATTGAAGCGTTGCAGCGCATTGCCGTTCAGGTCCTGATCCAGGCGGCCGGCGATCGCCGCCAGACTCAGTAGGCCGGCACGGAAATCGAGTAGGCGGGCCACCCACATGCTGGGCCCTTCCAGCACGCATCGCGCCTTCACGTCGACAACCGCCGCGTGGGTCGCGACTGTCATCGAATCTGCAAAAGGTAACAGCGCCAGATAACGACCGCAGTCGGAAACCCGATGATCCAGTAGCCAGCGCCCCGGCAACTGCCAGTCACCGATCTGACAGCGATAAGCCCCCAATCCTTCGTTGTTGTCGCAAAGCCAGATCAAGTGAGCGCAGATACCGCCCAGCATTGGCTGCGTCGCTATGAACGACTCACCTCGCCGGCCCTGACCGTCCCGCGGCATCGCAATGCTCATTCGGGTCAGTTGAAACTCGGCGACCTGCACCCGACCCTGGGCGTCATGGCCCGCCTGGATTTCGGTATCGCTGTGGATGCTATCGAGGCGATAGCCATAGCGGCCGAGGGATGGACGCGGGTAGTCGAGGTACGACTCGATATGCACATGGTGCTCGTCGAGGCTCGACACGTCATGCCAATAGAAAGAGGGTTCGGCCTCACGCTTCACCCACGGCGAAGGCAGTGCCCGCCAGCCCTGGTCAACCTGCCACAACCAGTAGCGGTCGCCGCTCGGATGCCCGGTTTGTTCCTGGGCCTGACACACCAGCGCGCGTTGATCGGTGCTCCATACCAATGCTGTGTCGGCGGCCATCAGCAGAGCCGACGGTTGTCCATTGACGCTGATGGCATAGCGCGGTGAACGCAATGGTTCCAAAGGCTGGGGCAGATCGCGAAAAGCCGCAGGCAAGACGATGTCACCTACCAGGCATTGTTGCCCGTCAGCGGAGCGCCGTTCGAAGGTGCACGCGATATTGTCCGGGTAACTGCCAGGTTCCAGCCAAAGGTCAGCAACGGGTAGCAGATCGTTGGCGCTGGCGGCTTGCAACAGCTCATCGATCCGAGTCTGGCGAACACTGTTATCCACCAACGGGCTATAACGACCGCTCAGGCGATCAAGGTCCAACGTGTCCAGTTCCCAGAACTCACTGTTGTCGCAGCGGTAGACCCGGCGCTGTTGACGATCCAGGACGACCAGCCCCCAGGCCTGCCGGGACGGCACCGGTGCGGCGAAATAACGCCCATCGCTGGAAAACACCGCTGAGGAACCAAGGCCTTGCAGGAGCACGCCATCAGGAAACAGATAGTCGCAATAGGTCGGGCCGCCCATGGCGATTTCGCCGTGGTTGAACGTCCGGATCGGCTCACCCTCAGGAGTCAGTTGCGGCTCGGATCCGCCCCAGGCACTTGGCCCTTTGATAGGGTCCGACACCAGGCCGAGACGGCGCTCCCATTTGCTGACGCAGGCGAGCCCGCCGATGATGGCGGCGATTGCCGCCAAAATACCCCACCACTCGGGCAGCGCCCTGCCCAGGCTGAAACCCAGGCCAAAGACGGCGCCGATCATCAACCGGGCACAGCCCCGTCCCACTGATAAGAAACCCAGTCTCGCCGCGATGCCCATCAACAGGCCGAAGAGCAGCACCGTTAGCAGTGCCAGCGGGGGTGGCATGACCGTGACGAAAAAGGCCGGAACCAGGAGGATGGCGAGTTGCCAGAATAGCTCTAGGAACAGTCGGGGGAGGGTGGCGATGATGAGCGTCTCGGTGAGGGATTTGAGTGAAAGGATTCGGCGCGGGATGGCTTTCACCGTTGTCAGCCCACGGAGTATTGCTTCTGGTGAACCAGGGGAGCAAGGGAGGGGGGCTTAAAATCCAGGCGCCAGACACGCGAAAGCCGCGCATTGCGCGGCTTTCAAGTTGGTGGGCCCACACGGACTCGAACCGTGGACCAAAGGATTATGAGTTTGCGCGTGATACTAAAAGGCTAGTAGAGTTTCGCGTAGCCTACGTAAAACTGGGTATCAGAGCGAGAAATTGGCTTCTGTATCCAGCAGTAATCAAGCGAAGCTCCAAAAAGTTTAGCACTGTACCTCCAGTGTACCTGCGCTGGATAACAAAATCTTCCATGGACGACATGCATGACCACCCAAATTTGCATCCAAGACCCCGATTACCAAGCCTCTGTCTCACTACATGAGGCCCTGAACGCAGCGGGCGAGGGCGCGACGTCCGCTGCTGGCGCTTACGCTTTCGTTTCAAAAGGCGGTGTTGATTTGCTAATGGGCGCGCCTTCATTTAGCCAAATGCTTGGAAAAAACCCTATTCAGCTCGTCGTAGGTATGGATGCAATCACGAATGAAGCAGCTATAGGTGCACTGCAAGCCCTTCAGGGTCGTCATCATGGGCTTGAGATCACGGCCTTTGTTCATGACAAAAAAGGGGCAGTCTTCCATCCAAAAGTTTGCTGGTTTAAAAACGATCAAGGTGGTGTGGTGGTCACAGGGTCTGGCAACCTTACGGTCGGTGGTCTCAGAAAAAATCGCGAAGTATTCTCCGTTGCACAAGTCGATGCTGAAGAGATCAACTCCATTGAGCAAAACTGGGATGCTTGGATTGAGTCAAACAGGAATAACTTGCATTCGCTTGATAGCGAGGTTGTGTCGGAACGAGCTAAGCTAAACAACATCCGCAAAGCTGTATTTCTTGACGATCTGGAAAATGTAGACGTTGTTGGAGAGAAACAGCTTCAAGAAGTTCAAGTCTTTGATGTCGCTGATATGGAGGCGGCAGAAGACTTAGATGACTGGAGTTTCAGTTCCGACGCCATTTTTCTGGTTGCAGAAATTCCTAAAAGTGGTCGACGCTGGAAGCAAGCTAACTTTACACTTGAAACCTTTGTAGGTTTCTTTGGTGGTATTCGAGGTGACAACTCTAAGCGCTTAGTGCTCCGAGCTATTTACGACTCGGGAGAATATGGCAATCTAGAAGATCGTCCTTGTGTGACTGTGGCAAGTGACAATTTTAGAGTCGAACTCGAAGCGGCGTCGGGATTGGACTATCCAGTCGAAGGGCGACCGATAGGGGTCTTTGTTCGAATTTCTGTCCGAATGTTTGCATACTATCTGAGTATGCCTGGAACTCGCTCTTATGAGTCTCTACGGAACTGGCTTGATGAAAACGCGGGTGGAGAAAGTGTAAGGCGAGTGGTTTCTTCAGTGAATAACTCGCCTGAGGTTATTGATGCAACGCCACTCGCAAGGTTTTTGAAAAACTAATTTTTGCAAATTATTAGAATTTCACCATGCGGCTTTTGCTCGAAACTATTTTCTCGGCTATTTAATTTGTTGTGCTTGAACTCTCCAGGGCACACTGTATAAATTTCTTGGAAGTGGCTACGAGCAAGCGCTGTCAAATCTTCTATCGTCATAACTCTCGGGTGTTCTCCTTCACGGACAACGTGCGGGGAATAGGAGAGGACTAAGCTTGCTCCCAACTTCGAAACTTTACTGAATAGTGTAGTGAAGGCCTGGGGGGCTTGTGAACGGATGCAGAATGGAGATTGATGGCGCTGCTCCCTATAAAGCCCACGACTGAGGCGCAAACTTCCGCCAATTTTGGTTCGTGAAACGGTTGGGGAGTCTCTAAGGCAAAGTGTCTCAAGGACATGATAAAAACGACTGTAGTGATCACGCGTGTAGGGTGGATCAGCATATACAACCCGAGTGTTTTTGGGTAATTGATCTAGCGCGTCCGAAAAGTCCATGCATAGAGCTTGATGTGGAAGGTTGTTACATTGCAACCCTACATATTTTTTTAGGTTCTCGGAAAAAACATCAAAAATATCGATCTCTCTATCTTTCTTGACTTTTGCGGCTATGCCTTTCTTGGGCTGTCCATTAGACATGCGGGGCTGTATTGGTTGAGCGAACTGTTTGCCGATTGTATTTACTGCATTGCTGACAGCACTGAGCAATGCTGCAAGTAACGTATCTTTATCGCGAGATTCAGAGTTTTCTATTTCATAAAGGATGGCATCAATAGCTGCCGTTTGTTTAAATGAAAAATAGATGCCGCCATAGTATAGAGTAGCAGTGCACAAGCCTTCGAACTTGCTCTCTAGTCGCATAAGTTTTTTATGTGAAGCTTTTAGGGCATATTCCAGAAGTCCAGAGCAGTTGAGGTAGTTTTCATCGGCGGATTTTATTAAAGACGCCTCCTCCAAAAACTCACACAGTTGCAAAGGCAGCCCTTCAAGTGCTCTTGAAATTGCTTCGCTCTCATACTCTAAAACTTCTGTGCATGATTCAATTAATGCAGCGTGCATGGTTGAAGAACGGCACTTGTCAATAAATATATCAGGCTGAATGGAATTGCTTGGATTTAAAACAGCTGAGCATATGACTCGAGAATACTCCTGAATGTCGGCCGAAATTACCGTTCTGGCTTGGGACAGGAATCTGGACACGGAGCCAGAGCCAGCAAACAAATCTGCAACTACATCATTAGGCGATGAAAGCTCATCAATAACTTCACCGATAGCGTCAAGCATCCTTAGTTTGCTCCCAAGATAATTGAGAGATCGGAAAAAGTACTTCTTGTTATTGGTAAGCGATGGTATAATCCGCTCATTTTTGATAAGCGATTCAAAGTTTTCAGGGGGCGCTATCTGATTCAAAGTTGTCCCCTTTGAGACTTGATGGCTAGTGAGCAAATTGCAAAATGTTGAAAAAGATTAAGAAACATAGTTGCGATGAGGGTGGTGTAAGCGGAGAGATTATACACGGAGACAATCTCCTGGTGCTACAGGATCTTTCAAAAAAATATTGCGGCGCCGTCAAGTGTGTGTATATAGATCCGCCCTATAATAATGGCGAGGACTATAGTCATTATATGGATAATCGAGAGCATTTGGAGTGGCTCTCGATGATCGAGGTCAGGCTTAAGTTGTTACGGGATCTCCTCGCAGATGACGGGAGTATTTGGATTTCCATCGATGACGGAGAGGTTCATTATTTAAAAGTGGCGGCAGACAAAATATTCGGCCGAGAAAATTTTGTTACCACTGTAATATGGCAGCAACGAACTACGCGTGAAAATCGGAAAGCCTTTTCCAATAATCATGAATATATTCTCGTTTATGCCAAGAACTGTAAGCGCTTTGCGGCTGTGGCCAACAAATTGCCCGGCACGCAAGAAATAATAGATCGGTATAAAAATCCCGACAATGATCCACGGGGCCCTTGGCAATCTGTTTCAGCGAATGTACAGGCAGGTCATGCAGTGCCTAGCCAGTTCTATGAGATAACGTCTCCGAGCGGTCGAGTTTATTCGCCTCCTAACGGTAGATGCTGGGCGTATAACAAAGCCAGAATGGATAAGGAAATAGCTGAAAATAACGTTTGGTTCGGAAAGGACGGTACTGGCGTGCCTAGAGTCAAAAAGTTTCTTAGGGATAAGGTTATAAAGGTCACGCCTGAGACAATCTGGCTTGCGGAAGAATGTGGAACGAGTAAGAGCGCCAAAAAACACCTGCTAAAAATGTTTCCTGATGAGACCGTTTTTGACACCCCGAAGCCAGAAGAACTAATCAGAAAGGTTTTGTCTATCGCTACTAATCCTGGAGATCTGGTGCTGGACGCTTTTTTAGGCTCGGGCACCACTGCTGCGGTAGCTCACAAAATGAATCGTCGATACATAGGTATTGAAGCTGGTGATCATATTGTAGATATAGTTGTTCGGCGGCTTCGTTATGTAATAGACGGGGACACTGATGGTATTACAAAAGTCGAAGGGTGGCGCGGCGGCGGCGGATTCGAATTCCTCCGCTATACAGCCGATTAATTGGAAGTGCTGATAAGGGGGTTGAGATTTTGAGGTCCCTCGGCTGATTGTCGGATACTCCAATTTTCTCAACGGGCCCTGATATTGTTGCTGCACTAGTCCACCTACACCTTTGCAACATGGTGAGGGGACTGGGTAATTGCGCTCTACCGTACCACCCGTTTGCATTCACTTGCCCACTCATTTTCATTCGACCTGACCAGTCGTTTACGTCGGATTTGACCAGCATACTGGGTAGCCTGGCTCTCAGAAGTCGACCCATAGCGGGCCTTGGTGGAGGGCGGCAAACGGCAAAAAGCAGACTGTTCAGCAATGGTCTAACAACAGGTACGTTGAGGCTTGGAGGTGTCTTCGAATCCGTAGCGCTTCAAACGGCCGCAATCGACTAACGATAGGCATGCGTGCTGTACCGCTCTTAACGTCCGTTCAAGGGCGGCCATAACCTGAGTGAACTGCAATAGCCTACCTGTCAAAAGGCCATTACACTGGAAATCACCAAACGGAAGCGGAGTGAAGGAGCGATGGCAAGTCCAACAGAGATACCTTTCCACACTGCACGCCAGTTGCTGGACCACTTGTCCCCTCTAAACCCTATTTGGGGTACTGGAAGATTCATCTTTAGAGGCCAGCCAAGTGATGAGTACAAGCTGACACCATCAGTGTGCAGGCGTGGAACAGGATCATTCGCCTATGGCTCGCCAAGAAGGATGTTTGATGTCTCAACGGCTGGGCAAGTAGCCTTCGAGCTGGAGATCTTGAGGAAATTTCTGATCGGCTGTGATCGCTCAGGGCTAAATGTTCCGGGTTACACGGAACAGTTGAGCAGAACACTTGCCGATGGTTGGGGTTCGCTCCAAAGCCCGCATACCCCTTGGCCGTCTACTCAACTATACGAAATCATGGCCGTAGCTCAACACTACGATGTGCCCACTCGCCTCCTAGACTGGACTGAGAGAAGCTTTGTCGCTTGTTACTTCGCTGCCTCATCGGCAAACCTTGAGATTGATAACAGGGAGATGCCGAGGCTGGCAATCTGGGCTCTGGACACCACTTATGCGATGCACTGGAAAACAGTGAAGGTGATTAGAACTCCAGGGGGAACGAGCAAAAATCAGGCGGCTCAGTCTGGTTTATTCACTACGCATGAGGTTAAGGGATATAACCCAGACGACTTGTATCAGGTAGAAGCGCTAGAGGATGTTGAAGAGATTTACAGCATGGCAGGGAGCCACACACCACTTGTCAAAATGACCTTGCCGATTGAGGAAGCTCCCGCCTTACTCGACCTTTGCTCGCGCCTTGGCGTAGATGGCTCAACGCTCTTTCCCGGCTTCCATGGTGTGGCAAAAAGCGTAAGAGATTGGGCTAACGTTGAGGTTGGTGTGAGGCCGTCTCAGTCCCTCATTCAAGAATACAATGAAGACGGCTACGATCCAGACTTCCATTAAATAGCAGTCGCTGCGGGGTATTCGAAGCAACAAACTGAATCGCCCCTGATTTCCTGGACGCCTTCGACTGGCTCTTTTGGCAGACTTCCGCCGCTCGATCCACCCGGTTGCTGGTCAAGTCCGATGCAAACGACGGGTCGAGTCGGTCCTAACTGCGACTGGTGAATTATATCGATTCTCTTGGATCGTCCGTAACGGTGTTGTGCGCACAGTGTTCCGGTGTTTGGCCTATCCTGCCTTAGCCCTCCATAGCGCCTGCATAGTGTGTTTTTTCGTCATGACGAAATTTTCGTCGCTAATGAGGGGCAGCGGTTTTGCTCACTCACTTCTAAATGAGCCTGTATGACGAAGTTACGTATCCGTCCGGCCAAGTCACCTACCAAGCCCCGCAAAGCCAAGACATGGTGTGCACTTAAATTAGTGGACACCAGTTCTAGCCTTTTAAGCGG
>NZ_VIUE01000021.1 GCF_007828215.1 Pseudomonas sp. SJZ074
CCCGCTTAAAAGGCTAGAACTGGTGTCCACTAATTTAAGTGCACACCATGTCTTGGCTTTGCGGGGCTTGGTAGGTGACTTGGCCGGACGGATACCGTCTTCAGGCTCTGGAGGATCATCAGTGAGTGATTTCAGTCCTGTCATCCCTGATGATTCGCGACACTTTTTCGCTAACGACAAAAGGTGTCGTGACACACCGCAGCATCCGCGCCTGCGTTTCGAAGTCCGCCGCGATTAAGTCCATCAGCAGCCGCTGGTGAACGTCCTGCTGATTGTCGATGCCGTGGGCCTTCATGACCTGTTTCAGGTCCGGCTTGAACACGCCGGCTACCTCAACCGTGAATTTCTCGATGCCAAGCGCGGCGTTCTTGGCTGCTTCCTTCTCGCGCTTTCGGCGCTGCTTGATGGCTTCCGCCGTCGGCTGCTGTTCTTGGGCCATGGCCTACCTCTTCAATTCCGCTGGCCGGCAAGTCCAACCAGGTCTGTCGTTTGCGTTGTTGGATGCGAAACCGTCTCACGCTGCTGCCTTCACCTGCCTCCAGGCGCCGACGGCAGCCAGCAGCGCAGACAATCGCTCCTCGGGTACCGGCGTATCGCCGGGCACCGCCAGCCAGCCCATGCCGATCCGGTGATTCGGGTTACAGTCCGCCT
Source organism: Pseudomonas sp. SJZ074 (assembly GCF_007828215.1). Taxonomy (GTDB): domain Bacteria; phylum Pseudomonadota; class Gammaproteobacteria; order Pseudomonadales; family Pseudomonadaceae; genus Aquipseudomonas. The sequence goes on from NZ_VIUE01000021.1 coordinate 652, forward strand.
TCACCTCTTCGTAGAAGTGCTCAAGGACATCCGAGAGCCTTCCGCCATGTGCACGCCGTCCGGCCTGATGTCGATTGATTTGATGTACTGGGAGCCGTCTTGGCGAACGTAGATGCCGGCGATGTAGATCGTCCAATGGCGAGCAACATCACAGAGCGCGTCAGCCACCGGCTTTGAAAGGCCGCTGGGGTCAATGTTGATCACTGCGGCGTGGTGGGCATTGACCAGGGCTAGCATGCTTTGCTCGATCTGGACGCGCCGATTGCAAAGTTTGCGCTTACTCATAGCGAATCCGTTCGTCGTACAGCCATTCAATGACTGCATCTGGCCGTACTCGAGCAGACACAGGGAATCGTATTTCTTGCCTTCTGGCGGCAGTCTTTCGCTGCACTTGAGCCAATCACTCATGGCCACCTCCTTTGCTCCTTATCCAACAAAACTCGGATGCACTCATCTGCTTCGCTGGTTGCCGTTGGGCGCGGAGGAGAGTGCATTCGGGGGCGTTAGAGGTGCGCGGCTAAATCGCTAAAGGAACCAGCGAGCTTGGCCGATACGTCTTGGCATTAATGCCAATACTTGAGATATGGAGATTTGAATGTTTCTAAATAAAGTCCGCAGTGATGCGGTCATCGCGGTGATTGCCCTCGCTTATGCCGTTCCAGCTCCGGCAGCCACGGATGTTGTCGCGGATCACGACACTGCGGTTATGGCTGTCGCAGCCACCCAAGCATGCGCAAAAAAGCATCCAGAAGCAGGTATCACTTTAGAAAAATTCATGACAGAACAGAAAGCGGACATAACTGACGAGATGGCGAAACACATCCGTGATGTCGCTGCAAACCCCATGTACGAAATGGAGGTGAAGCAGTCGACTGAGTTCTTCAATTCCAAAGGCGGCCAGGGGTTGCTGGACAGTCTCTGTGATGGATTCATCACTGCGAAGTGATTGTCTCGCTTGCTCACTTTACTCTGGGTTCCATGCCTTATGCAGGTGAGCGGCTATAGGCCGCAAAAATCCTTGCCACCTTGGTGGCGAAGCTGAACCTTGCAGATTTCCAAAACGCCATCCCTGTGATACGCGAGCTTCGCATCTTGAACGAGACGAGTGATCGTTTCGTTAATGCAACTCTTACCCTTGACTCGGCGCCCGAGGTATTTAAGTCCAAGATCTGGCGGTTTGACGAGATCGCTGCAGATAGTTTCCGGATCATACCTGGACTTGATCTTGTCCTAGATGGCCCGTTGTTGAATCGCCTGACAGAAGCGGAGATGTCGACCTTTATCTTCGTTCTTGAAGTCGATGATAAGCAGGCGCAGAGCGGTCGCAAGGAGGTAGCTCGGCTTGAACAGGTCGTAGAGCTTTTGCCCAGAAACCAGTGGGGCGGATTGCGGCATATACCAGATATGACTGCGGCTTTTGTTCAGCTAGTTGCGTGTCTTGCGGATGTTCCTCAGGAATTTGCGTGGTCAGGACCCCCAGCCTAGTCTTTGTTCTGCTCGCCCCACCGATACCGATAGAAAAAACTGACCAACATGCCGTCCTTACTTGTAGATTTCGGCCGGCCAGATTGCCATCCTCCCCGAGAATTCGGCCGGTGTCATCAGCGGTCAGCGATTCGAGTCCTTTGATGGTAATTTTGCCTACGAAATGGACTCCCCCTACTTTTCCCCCTACAAAAACGTCATTTGCGCCGCGTTATCGGTTCCTCAGGTGTGCAGCGGGATGATCGCATTCGCCAGGCTACGACCGAGGGGCGTCAGCGTGTAGTCCACGCGCGGGGGCACTTCCTTGTAGTCGGTCCGTGTAAGCACCTGATCGGCTTCCAGATCCTTTCAATTGGTTTAAGCCCTACTGCAAAGAGGACAATAGAAAGCCCGGGCTTTGCCATAATGCTGTTCACATAAGACTTGCCCGGTTCATTGTGGCGAGGAGATTTATCCCCGCTGGCTGCGAAGCAGTCCCAATACGGACGACTCAATCCACCTGATACACCGAGTCGTAGGGCCTTAGGGCTGCTTCGCAGCCCAGCGGGGATAAATCCCCTCGCCACAGGTTCATCTACTTCCTTAAGTGAACAGCATTACGGACTCTGCCGGACTTTTCCGGGCAAACATTCAGCGCGAATCCACCTCGTGCGAGATTTCGGCGGCTGATCTTCTCTTGCACCTGCGAACCCAGCCAAAGAAAGCGTGAACGGGATGTAGAACTGCTGCAAACAAGCACAACAGCAATATGACGAACATCAAGATCAACGGGGTGCTTTCGTGCGAGAACATGGTGGGTACTCCTGTAGTCACTATGTTGTAACCCGCAGGGTAGACGCGTTTGACCATGATTGGGATGAACGTATGTTCATCCTCGGACGCTTGAATTGTGGTACGGCAGCGCTTGCCCAAAGGGCCGATTCTGATTCGAAAAACCTGTCGCGCTCCGTGACGTCGCTATCGCCTCGCGGCAAAGCAACTTTGCAACGACTGTTGATGCTGCGTGATCAGACGGTTAATTTCCGACCGCCTCACTTCCGACATGTGATTGTTGTCGGCCCAGCTGAGACTGTTTTCCAGATCGTTGATTTCACTCCGTATGGCTTCGCATTGGTCATTCTGCATGGCCGCCAGTCTGGACTGGGTCGATGCAAGCAGTTCGTCTCGTTGCGCCACGGCCTCTCTCCATTTCTGAAGCAAGGCAGCGAGCTCGTCGTTCTGCTTTTGCAGTTCCTGATTACGCGCGGTCTGGTTCTCTAGCGCGTTTTTTTGTTGTCCAAAATTCATACCCCCCACCACAAAGGTGGTGCCGATGCCTACGATGAACGTTCCAAGCGCTATCGCAGTTGTCAGCCATGGCGTGCCGGAGCTGGCTGCCGGCGTAGGTGAGTGTGCGGTGTTCATCAAGATAATCGTCCTTCCATGGTCTTGTGGACCCGTTTTATACAATGCGCGTTGTCACTTTGCACACTGCTCGCGCCTCTGCGGGCGAGGGATGTTCGTCAAACGGCGTGATGATAAAGTGCGCACGTTTTGGCCGACAGATGGTCTGGGTTCTACGATCAAGGAGCTTTGAATGTCGTTGTTAAGGATGTCCACACTTTCACTGTGCTTGGCAGGGATGGGTTTTGCTGGCGGCGTTTTCGCGAGTCAGCAGGATGAAAAGCATCAGGGGCTGGTCGCCTTGGTTGCCATGGAGCAGGTGTGCAACAAAACCAACCCTGGCCTCAAGGGGGACGTGGAGAATGCCATGGCTGCAGACCCGAAGATCGACGAGGCGACCAAGGCGCAAGTCAGGAAAATAAAATCCGATCCGGCTTATAAATTCCAGGTGAAGAGCATGGCGGATAACCTCGTCAACTCGCCACTGGCAGGCGCCGCGCAGGGGATGTGCAAGGATTATGCGCCGAAGTAATCCGGTGCATCGGCGACCCTCATTCAGCCACCAACAACAATGATTGCGGCACCGCACGCTGAGGGTGTTGCGGTTCCTGCAGGCCCGTCAGCCGAAAGCCGGCCATGTCCAGGGCATTGAACCAGCTAGGCAGGGTGCGCAAGTACCACGGCATGGGCTGCCATTGTCCCTTGAAATCGTCGAAGTGTTCCTGCCGCCAGCCATCCTGATAGTCGCCCGCGGCGGCGACCCACGGATGCAAGGTCTGGATCACCAGGGCGCCGCCAGCGACGAGCAGAGCCTTGATGGTGGTGAGCAGGGGGATGATGTCCTGATGCAACAGCGCGAAGTTGGCGCAGACCAGGTCGTAGTCGCTGCCGATATCTACCTTCGCCTGAACCAGCGCTTCATAGCTTGCCAGATGCACGGGGGAAGAGCCGGCCGCCCGTGCGGACTCTACCAGCGTGGCATCGCCGTCCACCCCAACGGCCTGGATACCCCGTCCAGCCAGGGCACGCAATAACCAGCCTTCACCGCAGCCCAGGTCGAGCACGCGCCCGGGTTGGCGGCTGAGTATTGCCAGCAGGATGGCCTGATCGGTGACTTCGCGCCGGCTTGCGATGGCGCCGGTGCGCACGGCGTCGATCCAGGCCTGGGCGTTGTGATGCCAGCTTTGAAGGAGCTCTGATTCGTGGGGCATGTCGGTGTCCGGCGCAGGCCTGAGTGCAAGAATAGAATACATTCTCCAATCGCTTTTATTTTGGATTCGGCTTCACTTAGACCTACGAGTCGGCAAAATGTACTCCGGTGTACATTCTTCGGGCGGCAGGGTACATTCAGCTCACTTTTTTGAATAAGGTGAGCGAGATGTCCCAGTTGGGGAAGGCCCGTGGCAAGGCCCAGGACACCGGTTGGCGCGGGTCGCCGGAGGGCTGGCTGGAGGCTGCCTACGATGCCTTGAAGGAGTCGGGGATCGATGCGGTCCGGGTTATGCCGCTCGCCAAGCGCCTGGGTTTGTCGCGAACCAGTTTCTATTGGTTTTTCGAGGACCGTGAACAGCTGTTGGCCGCCTTGCTTTCCCGTTGGCGCGAGACCAATACGGGAGGCTTGATCCGGCAGAGCGAAAGCTATGCGCAGAGCATTTCCGAAGCGATCCTGAATGTCTTCGAGTGTTGGCTCAACCCGCAACTGTTCGATTCGCAATTCGAGTTTGCCGTGCGCAGTTGGGCGCTGCAGTCGGCTGAGGTGGCTCAGGAGGTCGCCACCGTGGACGAACAGCGTATCAGCGCCCTGACGAGCATGTTCAAGCGGTTTGGCTATGACAGCCAGGGTGCCGATACCCGGGCCCGAACGATTTACCTGACCCAGATCGGCTATATCAGCATGAACACCAGTGAGCTGATCACCACGCGTTTTGAGCGTATTCCTCATTACGTGAGCATTTTCACCGGCAAGGTTCCCAAACAGCGCGAGCTGGATCGTTTTTACGGAAAGTTCGGTTACGCGGAAAAAGAACCTGGGGTTTTCGTTCCCTTGACGGAAACTTTCGAAGAGGTCGTCGCAAAATGATCAGCGAAACGCTCGGTATCATTGGCGGAACGGGTTGGTTGGGCGGGGCGATTGCGAAAGCGATCATGGAGAAGTCCCTGGTGCCACCCGGCAATTTGATCATTTCAAATCGTTCAGGCAGTCATCCGTTGGCACAACAAGGCGTCTGTCTGGTCACGGACAACCAGGCGCTGGTTGCACATAGCGACGTAGTGGTCATCGCGGTACGCCCCGAACATTTCGCCGGCCTGGACATCGACGCGACGGGCAAGACCATCGTTTCTTTGATGGCTGGGATCACGGCGCAGGCGATTGCCGCACAGACCTCGGCTTCGGTGGTCGTGCGGGCGATGCCCAACGCGGCGGTGGAAATCCGGCAATCCTTTACGCCATGGTTTTGTTGGGGGGAGGTGGGCGCGGCGACCAGGGCTCTGGTGCAACGGCTGTTCGAATCCGTGGGCACTGCGGCTGAAGTTCAGGAAGAAGGCTTCATCGACTACCTGTCCGCGCTGTCGGGCACCGGCCCTGCCTTTGCGGCCTTGTTGATGACGGCTTTGACCAACCAGGCGGTAGCGACCGGCCTGCCTGCGGATATCGCGCATATGGCTGCCAAGAACGTCGTGGTCAACAGCAGCCAGCTTCTGCAAAACCATGATGCCTTGGCGATGATCGAGGCCTTGGTTGCTTATCGAGGCGTCACGGCTGCAGCGTTGCAATCAATGATCGACAGTCGCTTCGAAGAACACGTCGGCCGGGCATTGCAAGCCGGCGCGGCGGTCGCTCGCAAAGGGCTGCATGCCTGATGGAAACACAGCCCCGCGCCATTGAATGACCTCAAATGTCCTTGAGCAACCGCAGCGCATCGTAGATGGCAGCATGGGTATTACGCGCCGACACGGCGTCGCCAATCCGGAACAACTGGAAACAGCCCTCGGGGTTGGTCACGATGTTCTGGGTTTTCCCGGCGATCAGATCATGTTGTTCAACCGCACCGTTGTTGCGCGAATGGGGACGCAGCTCGAAGTACAGATCGTCGAGGGGCAGGGTGCCGTGGTTGATGACTACCTGATCGACCACTCGCTGTTTATGGACCTGGCCATAATCGCTGCCGAGGTTCGCCACCAATTGCCCGTCGCGTTTCTCCACCGAGTCGACTCGATAGGTAACGGTAAAGGTGACGTTCAGGTCTTGCAGGCTGCGCATGTAGGGCACCAGGTTCATCGCCATCACCTCCGGCGCGAACGAGCGGTCTGGTGTGACGATCTCCAGTTTCGCCCCGCTGTGGGCGATGACCTCGGCCGCTTGTAGCGCCGCGTGGTCGCCCGCGTCGTCAAAAATCAGCACGTTCTGGCCGGGTTTGACGTCGCCGGAAATGATGTCCCAGGTCGACACCACCAGTTCATTGCCGCGCTCGAGCACTTCGGTGTGCGGCAAGCCACCGGTGGCGACGATTACCACGTCCGGGTTTTCCGCCAGCACTGTCTCGGCCTCGGCCCAGGTGTTGAAACGGAACTTCACGCCCAGCCGTTCGCATTGCGCCATGCGCCAGTCGATGATGCTGATCATCTCGCGCCGCCGCTCGCTCTGCGCCGTCAGACGGATCTGGCCGCCGGGTTGATCGGCGACTTCAAACACCGTAACGTCGTGGCCGCGTTCGCCGGCGACCCGCGCCGCTTCCAGGCCCGCCGGGCCGGTGCCGATCACCACCACTTTGCGCTTGACCGATGCTTTGGGGATTTCGTGGGGCATGGTGGTTTCGCGCCCGGTGGCGGCGTTGTGAATGCAGTACGCGGCACCGCCCTGATAGATGCGGTCCAGGCAGTAGTTGGCGCCGACGCAGGGACGGATGTCTTCTTCGCGCTTCTCGATGATCTTGCGCACGATGTGCGGGTCGGTCATGTGCGCCCGGGTCATGCCGATCATGTCCACCTTGCCGGAGGCGATGGCATGGCGCGCCGTGGCAACGTCGGGAATCTTCGCGGCATGGAAAGTAGGGAAGCCGGTGGCCGAACGGATCTCGCCGGCAAAATCCAGGTGCGGGGAATTGCGCATACCCTGGATCGGAATCACATCGGTGAGGCCGGCATCGGTGTCGATGTGGCCGCGAACGACGTTGAGGAAGTCGACCAGGCCACTGTCCTTGAGCATGTGCGAGATCTGGATGCCGTCCTTGGCACCGAAACCGCCGGGCAGATCTTCATCGCCGGTGTAGCGAACCCCCAGCAGGAAATCCTCGCCGCAGCGCTGGCGGATGCCGCGCAGGACGTCGAAGGTAAAGCGCAACCGGTTCTCCAGCGAACCGCCGTAGGGGCCGTCAAGGTCGTTGGTCAGTGGCGACCAGAACTGGTCCATGAGATGCCCGTAGGCTTGCAGTTCCAAGCCATCCAGCCCGGCGGCCTTCATCCGTTCGGCGGCGTCCACATAGTCCTTGATGATGCGATCGATGTCCCAGTCTTCCAGTTTTTTCGGAAAAGAGCGGTGCGACGCTTCCCGACGGTGTGAAGGCGAAACCACCGGTAGCCAGTCAGCCTTGTCCCAGCGCGTGCGCCGCCCCAGGTGGGTCAGCTGGATCATGACCGCCGCGCCGTATTCGTGGCATTCGTCGGTCAGCTCCTTCATCCATTTGACCACTTCATCCTTGTACGCCAGCACATTGTTGAACACCGGCGGGCTATCGCGGGAAACCGCGGCGGAGCCGGCGGTCATGGTCAGCGCCACACCGGCCTTTGCCCGTTCAACGTGGTACGCCCGATACAGGTCCTTCGGCATGCCGTCGACAGGGTAGGCTGGCTCATGGGAGGTGGTCATGATCCGGTTTCTGAGCGTCAGGTGTTTGATCTTGTAGGGCTGCAGCAAGGGATCGCTGGACATGGGTTGCGCTCCGGGAACAGAACATCAGGTTGGGTTTTGACATAACCGTATGTTCAATGTTCATGTGTGTCAATGTGGTTTGACACAGGTGTACATTTTTTCTTGCGTGACAAAAAAGCCAGGATTAGTATCGGTTCGCAACCAGGTGGAACGACCTGAATGCCTGATTCATTTGCATAACCAGATCCAAGCGTTTCCTCGAGGTGCAGGACCCTGCGCTTCATGAGGGAATATGAGTCTTTCTGCTGCCCTGCTAATAACTATTAATACAGACGCGGAGATGCATCATGATGACGTTACCCAGAAAAACGTGTATCGGTTGGCTCGCAGGCTTGGCGATGGCGTCCGGTTGCCTGACGGCTCACGCCGAGGAACCCACGCCCATCCGGATTGGATGGGTGAATTGGTCGGATACGGAAATCGCTGTAAAACTGGCAGACACGGCACTGCGGGACCAGCTGAAACAGCCGGTCAAATTGGTCCTGGCCGATATCGGTATTCAGTTCCAGGCGCTGGCGAACGGCAGTATCGACCTGATTCCGATGGTCTGGCTGCCGAGCACTCACAAGTCTTTTTATGACAAGTACAAGAACAAGCTTGAAGACCTCGGCTCCTTGTACGAAGGGCGAATCGGCATGGCAGTGCCGACGTCCATTCCCACCAGTGAGATCGCCAGTGTCGAAGACCTCAACAAGCCCGAAGTGCGGGAAAAACTCGGCGGCAAGATCCTCACCTCCGAAGTCGGTAATGGTCAGTACAAACTCACGGAGAAAGCCATCCGGGAGTACAAGCTCGATGGCTACAAGATGGTCGCTTCTTCCGAGTCCGGCATGCTGAGTGAGCTGGATCGTAATCTCAAGCGTGATAAATGGTCGTTGATCAACGCCTGGAGCCCGCACTGGATGTTCTCCAAGTGGTCGCTGCGCTACCTGGATGATCCGAAGCAGATTTTCGGTGGTGCCGAGCAGATCCACGCGGTTGCCCGCAAAGGTTTCAGCGCCGAACATCCCGATGTGGCCCGGTTCTTCGCCAACTTCAAGATCCCACAGACCGATCTTGAGAAGCTGATGGCGACTGCCCGTGACAGTTCTGCCGACGAGGTGGTGGCTGAATACTATGCTGCCAACAAGCCGCGTTTCGAGGCGATGTTTGGCAATCGAACGGCGTCCGCGACAACTGCTCAGCCATGACTGCTGCGGTCTTCCAGTGTTCGCAGGAGGTCGGGATCGCTGCTGGATGAGTGAGCAGCGTTCAATCCACTTCGGAGCCGGGCTCAGAACGGCGCATGATCAGCACCGATACCTCGTAGGTGAGAACTTTTCTAAGGTTGTCGGTAAAAACTTCAACCGCCAGGACGACCCAGCCTCGGTCATTTCTCCGGGGGTGGGACGTTGAGGTCAGCACCTTGGCGCCAATGCTGATCACATCCCCCGGTAGTACTGGGGACAGCATCCGGAGTTTATCGAACTGTCCACCCGCGACAATGCGGGTCCGCAGATACAAGACCTCGCACATGAGGCGTTGCACGATCGCGAAGGTTTGTATCCCGCTGGCACAGTGAACGCCGAGAGGGCTTTTGCGAGCCTGTTCTGGATCGACATGAATGTCCAGGGGGTCATATTCCGAGGCAAAGGCGATGATCTCTTCCTCACTCATCGCTTCAGACCGCGATGCCGTCCACGTATTGCCTGGTTTGAAGTCTTCCCAGAAGAGCATTGCTTGCATCATGGGGCCAATCCCGTCATTGATTTTCCATACCACGATTCTTCCGCACACGGCTCTGATCCTGGAGCGCGTACTTGACCGCGGCAATGTTCAAATACCTCAGCCCAAGTGAACGTTTTGGACGTTGACAGCAGGGCGCGGGCAACGGAACGTAGCGATGATCGAGCCGGCCAAGCCATGTAGCGCGGACCGCTGAAGGCAGTCTCGTCCGCACATGGCTTTAATGGAGAAGAGATGACACAGGTTCAATACAAGGGAACCACTTCAATCGGTTTGGTACATGAAGCGTTGTCCGGGGCGATTCGACGTGGCCTGGATGTACAACCGATTCTGCAGTTCGCCCGTATTGATCCTGAACTTCTGCAGGCCCCGCAAGCGCGAGTCGAGGCGTCCGCTTTTTCACGTCTGTGGATCGCCTTGTCAGACCAGTTGGATGACGAGTTTTTCGGGATCGATAGTCATCCGATGCGCAGGGGTAGTTTCCAGTTGATGTGTCATGCGGTCATCGGATGCCGCTCCCTGGAACAGGCTTTACAGCGCATGTTGGCCTTTCTTCGCAGCATCCTGGATGACATTTACGGGACGCTGGAGATCGAGGGGGACGAAGCGCGGATCATCATTCATGACCATGGGATCGAGCGCCGCCTATTCGCCTACGGCACCTGGTTGATCCTGGTGCATGGCCTGCTTTGTTGGCTAGCCAATAGACGAATTCCACTGCAAGAAGCGCGCTTTCGGCCCTCTCGTCCAGAGGACGACAGTGACTACCGGATGCGGTTTTGCGCCGACATTGAATATGATTCGGCGAGCACCTGGGTTTGCTTTGACCGTAGCTTTCTGAACCTGAAAATTGCCCAGAACAACAGTCATCTGTCCGCCTTCCTTCGAGAAGCACCGGCTAATCTGTTAGTGAAGTATCGCAACGATGAAAGCCTGAGTGCGTTGATTCGGCATCGTCTGCGGGAACAAAGCCCCGACGATTGGCCGGAGTTGGAGGCCATCGCCAAAGACCTTCGAATCTCCAGTTCGACACTCCAGCGCCGTCTCCAGGCTGAGGGCACCAGTTATCAACACCTGAAAGACGATCTTCGACGGGACATGGCCATCAATCTTTTGGGCCAGGCTGCGCTGAGTGTCAGCGACGTGGCGGCCCTCACCGGATTTCAGGAAACCAGTGCGTTTCACCGCGCCTTCAAGAAGTGGACGGGCGTCAGCCCTGGGGCCTATCGCAGTCATCCTGGCGCTCCCTAGTGGGGAGTGCGGCTGGAGCGGCGCGCTGCGTCATATCACCGATAGATAAATTGAACGGGGTCAACACCATCGAGTGCCCGGATCGGTCATGCACAACGATGTCTTCGGGCATGGGCCAACTTCATTTTGAATCTTAGGATGCGTCACAGGTAGCCCATCAGATCGGCCACCCCCTGTGCTCTTCTCCAATAAGAACAAGATCGAAGGAGATACCCTATGCAATCGGTCAATGTGTATGCGCTCACGGGCAACTCAACGTTCAATCGCTTCCATGGATTTATTCTGTTCTGGTGTGTGCTCATTCTGATTATCGATGGGTATGACCTTGCTGTCGTAGGTGCCGCACTGCCCGCGATCATGGCTGACATGAACATTGATCCGACCAGTGCCGGCGTCATGGCCGGTCCGCTCTGTTCGGAACGATGCTCGGCGCAATCTTTCTCGGGACGCTGGCAGACCGGATCGGTCGGCCGAGGATGGTTGCCATTTGCGTGGCGCTGTTCAGCCTTTTCACCGCAGCAGCGGGCCTCACGAGCGATCCGATCAGTTTCAGCATCGCGCGGTTTATCGCCGGTCTTGGCATTGGCGGTGTCCTGCCGATCTGTACGGCGCAAATGGGTGAGTTCTCTCCCATCAAGCTGCGTACCCGCCTGGTGACGCTAGTATTCGCAGGTTATTCGATCGGGGGAATTCTGGTGGCCCTGACCGCCAAGCAACTCATCGAAAACCATGGCTGGCAGTCGGTTTTTTATGTCGCGGGTCTGCCGGTGTTCTTGATCCCATTCATTTTGAAAAGCATGCCCGAGTCCATCGCAAATCTGCTCAAGCAGGGGCGCCAGGGCGAGCTGCGTGCAATTGTCCGGAAAATCGATCCGGGGCTGGTGATCAGCGATGACGCGGTAATGACCGGTCATGCAGATGTCTTGGACAAGCAGGAGGCGCCGGTTCGAAATCTCTTTCGAGACGGCCGCGGGTTCAGCACCGTGATGATCTGGGTGGCTTTCATGACCGGCCTGTTCATGGTCTATGCACTCAACGCCTGGCTCACCAAGTTGATGGCCATGGCCGGGTTCAGCCTTGGATCAGCGCTGAACTTTGTCATCGTCTTCAACCTGGGGGCGATAGTGGGTGCGCTCGGGGGCGGCTGGCTCAGCGACAAGCTGAACATCAAGCATGTACTGGTCGCGTTCTATCTGATCGGCGCTATCGCCTTGACGCTATTGGGTTACACCCGGTCCACCACCTTGTTATTTGCCGTTGTGTTCATCGTCGGTGCATCGACGCTTGGAACACAGCTTCTAGCGTATGCCTACGCGGGCGATTTCTACCCCTCCACCATTCGTTCCACCGGCGTTGGTTTCGCCTCCGGGGTTGGCCGGGTCGGCGCTATCGTCGCGCCGGTGCTCATCGGTTGGTTGGTGTCGATCAAGCTGCCCCTCGAACAAAACTTCATGGCGATCAGCCTGGCCGGTCTCATTGGCGCCGCCGCCGTTTCCCTGATCAATCAGACCCGCGCCGACTCGGCTCGCGCGCGAAATACCGCTGCGTTGCCTGGCTGACTTTACGATTGAAGCGCCAGCGTTTTCCTGAATCCGTCACCCATGGGACAAGAGCATGAACCGCTTATCACAGCCTCCACTCTCGCCTGAATTGTTGAGTCGAACGGTGGATTGGGCGATTACCACGCGTCGCAGCATGAGGGCCTATTTGCCGACCCCGGTGCCGCTTGAAGAGGTCGAATCGGTTCTCGACATTGCTCGTTTCTGCCCCACTGGTGTGAACATGCAGCCGTGGCGGGTCCACGTGGTGACGGGGGAGGTCAAGGAACGGCTATCCCAGGTCATCGCCCAGCTCGATGACGACCCTGCGTTGAACCTTCGTCTTGCAGATGCCTACGAGTATTACCCGCGCCAATGGGTCGCTCCTTACATCGACAGGAAAAGACAGGTGGGCTGGGCGTTGTACGGCCTGCTGGGTATCGAAAAGGGTGACAAGCAACGCATGCATCAGCAGCACGGCCGCAATTATCGCTTTTTCGATGCGCCGGTTGGCCTGTTGTTCACCATCGATCGAGTGCTTTGCAAAGGGAGTTTGCTCGACTATGGCATGTTCCTGCAGAGCGTGATGGTCGCGGCCCGTGGCAGAGGGCTGCACACCTGTCCCCAAGCCGCCTTCTTGAAGTACCACCAAGTGATTGCCGAGTTACTCGCCATCCCATCCGACCAGATGCTGGTGTGCGGGATGAGTCTCGGCTACGCGGACGAGGCCAGCATAGAAAACAGCCTGGTGACTGATCGAGAGCCGGTAAGCGCGTTCGCAACGTTCCATCACAATAATAAGGAGTCAATGGTATGAGTCGTGAAGCCTATGAGTACGGTCTCGACCGGAGTTCTGCGAACCATCTGCCGCTCACGCCTCTCGGGTTCCTGGACCGCGCGGCACTGGTGCACCCGAGTCGGGTAGCGGTCATTCATGGCGATCTACGAAGAACCTGGTCTGAAACCCGTGACCGTGCCTTTCGTCTTGCATCTGCGCTCGTTGCCAGGGGAATCGGGAGGGGCGACACCGTTTCCATCCTGTCTCCTAACACGCCCGCGATGTTCGAAGCACATTACGGCGTGCCTTTATCCGGCGCGGTTCTGAACTGCGTCAACTATCGGCTGGATGCGGAGGGCGTGGCGTTCATTCTCCGCCATGCGGAGTGCAAGGTGCTCTTTGTCGATCGCGAATTTGCCGCGCTGGCCGCGGCGGCTATCGAACTGCTCGCAGAGCGCCCGACAGTCGTCGATATCGACGATCATTTGGCGCCTGTGGGCCCAGCGATCGGTGAGATCGATTATGAGTCGCTGCTGCATGAAGGCGATCCTGGGTTTGCTGGCGTGTGGCCGGTTGATGAATGGCAACCCATCGCACTCAATTACACCTCTGGCACCACCGGCGACCCTAAAGGGGTTGTCGCCAGTCATCGGGGAACGTACCTGATGAGCCTGCTGCAACTCACCAACTGGCCGGTATCCAACGCGCCGCGCTATTTGTGGACGCTCCCCATGTTCCATGCCAACGGATGGTGTTTTACTTGGGCAATCACGGCGGCGGCGGGTACGCACGTGTGCCTTCGCAAGGTCTCGGCAGACGCCGTGTTCGAGGCGATCGACCGCCATGGGGTCGATCATTTCTGTGCCGCGCCCATTGTCATGGCAATGATTGCCAACTCGACGGAGCGACCACCATTGGCGTCTCCCGTTCGTGTATTGACTGCAGGTTCCCCGCCACCTGCGGCGGTACTGAACGCGGTCGCCTCTCTGGGTTTTGATGTCGACCACGTCTACGGCATTACCGAGGTCTGTGGCACGCCTGTCAGTTGCGTATGGCAGGACGGCTGGTCTGATCGCCCATCGTCTGAGCAGAGTTCGCTTCGGGTGCGCCAGGGCGCGCGAGCGGCAGCATTCGAAGGGTTGATGGTTGCGGATGCCGAGAGCTTTGAACCTGTACCGCACGATGGTCGAACCACCGGCGAGCTATTGCTTCGCGGCAATACGGTGATGATGGGCTATCTGAAAAATCCACGTGCCAATGAAAAGGCCTTTGCCGGCGGTTGGTTCCATACGGGCGACGTCGCAGTCGTGCATGAAAACGGTTATGTGCAGATCACCGATCGCTGTAAGGACGTCATCATCTCGGGCGGGGAAAATATCTCCTCCATCGAAATCGAGGACGTGATTCATGGCCACCCGGCTGTGTTGCACGCCGCAGTGGTTGCCCAGCCCGACGATAAATGGGGCGAGGTGCCTTGTGCCTTCATCGAACTGAAGGTCGGCGCAACGCCCCCCGACGAAGCGCAATTGATTGCCTTCTGCCAGGAGCGTCTGGCACGGTTCAAGTGTCCACGCAGGGTCATGTTCATGGAACTGCCGAAAACGGCGACGGGGAAAATCCAGAAATTCATTCTTCGCGAGCAGGCAGGAAGCCGGGAAGCGATTGTTCGACTGGCGTCGGGAGGGTAAGTCCTCGGCTGTAGAGCGAGAACCGATTCAGGGTTCGCGCTGCCGGGGACTGTTCAGAGGTAGGTGCCCGTTTGGCTGAAGGTGTCCTGAACGAGCCAGGGACGTCGCGACATGTTCAACCTTTGAGCCGTCCCTGGCTCTTTCAGGCAACCTTGCTTAGAACTTGAACCGTCCGACCAGGCCCCTCAGTTGACCGGAAATGTCCGTCAGGCGGCCCGAACCGGTCTGCGCCGAATGAGCAAATTCCTCGACCAGTTGCGCATCGGCATGGATCTGCGCGATGTGCCGGTTGATGTCTTCGGCCACCTGGTGCTGTTCCTCGGCGGCGGTGGCGATCTGAGTGTTCTGGTCGCGGATCGAGTCCACCGAGTTGCGGATCTTGTCGAAGCTGTCGCGGGCCTGCTGGATACGTTCCACGCTGGTTTGTGACACTTGCAGGCTGCTCTGCATCTGATGGGTCACTTCCTGGGTGCGGCGGGCCAGGTTACCGAGCAGGCTGTCGATCTCGCCGGTGGAGTCGGCGGTGCGTCGCGCCAGGGCCCGCACTTCATCGGCCACGACGGCGAATCCGCGGCCTTGGTCGCCGGCGCGCGCGGCTTCGATGGCGGCGTTGAGGGCCAACAGGTTGGTCTGCTCGGCAATCGAACGGATGGTGTCGAGGATGGTATTGATGTTCTTGCTGTCTTGCTCGAGCGCCTGCATGGTCTGGGTCGACTGCTGCAGGTCTTCGCTCAGTTTCAGCACGCTGCCGGTGGCTTCGCCGATGTGATGCTGGCCGTCGTGCACGTCACGGTAGCCGGTGTCTGCGCTGGCGGCGGCCTGGCTGCAGGAGCGGGCCACTTCGTTGGCGGTCGCGACCATTTCATTGAAGGCGGTACTGACCAGTTCCACTGCCTGGCGCTGGCGACCGGCGGCTTCGTTCATGTTGGTGGCGACTTCGCTGGTGTCGGCCGCCGCACTTTGCAAGTCGGAGGAGGCACTGCCGATTCGCTGTACCAGCTGAGCGATCATGCCCAGGAACTGGTTGAACCAGCTTGCCAGGGTGGCCGTTTCGTCCTTGCCTTGTACCGAGAGTTGACGGGTGAGGTCGCCTTCGCCTTCGGCGATTTCCTGCAAGCCGTTTGCAACGCCGCGAATCGGTCGCACGATGACGCTGGCAAAACTTGCGCCGACCACGGCGAAGATCACCGCCAGTACCGCAGCGATAATGGCGATCAACCAGGTCAGGCTGGAGGCTTCGGCCATGACTTCGTCGCTCTTGATCAGCCCGATGAAGCGCCAGCCAAGGCTCTTGGAGGTCACGATGTTGACCATGTAGGACACGCCATCGATCTCGACCTGGGTCACGCCATCGCTGCTCTTGGCCAGCGCGGCATAGTTGGGGCCGAGGTCGGCGAGGGGCTTGAAGTTGTGCTTGGCATCGCTGGCGTCGACCAGGACGTTGCCGTTCCCCTCGATCAGCATCAGGTAGCCGCTTTCGCCCAGCTTGATGTTCTTGACCAGTTCGGTCAGTTGCTTGAGCGACACGTCGAGGCCGACGACGCCTACCAGTTTGCCGGCAGCGTCGGATACCGTGTGAACGATGCCGATCAGCGATATATCATCCGGCGCCCAGTAATAGGCGTCTGTGCGCACAGTCACGCCAGGCGAGGCGATGGCGGCCTTGTACCAAGGGCGCACGCGCGGATCGTAGTTGGAGATCTTGGGGTCGTCCGGCCAGCTGGCATAGCCGCCATCGGCAAGGCCCACGGAAAGATAGGCCGTGGTCGGATGGCTCTTGGCGAAGCGGTCGAAGATATCCAGGATCTGTTTATTGGTTTCTGGGAGTGGCGTTTGCGCAGCGTCGGCGGAGGAATAGTTTTTCAGGTCCTTGGCCGCCACGATCCGCGGGTCCTTGGCGAAGAATTCGACGTTCTGGCTGATGCCATCGAAGAAAGTCTTCATGCCATTGTCGATCTGACGGATTTCCCGGCCGCTGCTGTCGAGGAAGTTGGTTTTCGCCGCGTCCCGCAGGTTCAGTACGACGAGCACTGCCACCAGGATGACCGGAAGGCAGGCGATGGTCGCGAACGCCCATGTCAGCTTCTGTTTGATATTCATGACTTCTCCCGCGGGTTTTATAAGTGTTGGGTCGGCGGAAACAATGGCAGTGCGCGTTGCGAGTGCTGGAAGGGAAAGCGCCCATGTCTACGTTCAGTCTATCGACTAAAGGCGTACAGACTTTAGAGCGGCAGGTATTTAGGGGGCGTCGATAGGCATCCGCGTCGCTAATCCATACGATAGCGACGTTCCCCATACCATGGCCCTTTGTCCGAGATGCGAGAGTGACGCCAGTCTGATCGTCTTCAGGAAGAGGCCCTATGCCAAGCGCATTCGAGAGCGTACTTAAAAACAAGAACATGGCTTATCGGCCACTCGGCTCGCCGGGGGTTGATCAGGCGCCGACCCGTGTCGCATTCGTGTTGATGGACAATTTCTCGATGATGTCCTTCACCGGTGCGGTGGACGCTCTGGTGACGGCCAACCTGATGTGTGATATGCCCCTCTACGAGATCCTGACGGTAGGGGTGTCGGGTAACCAGGTGACGAGTGACCTGGGTATTGTCATTTCCACCGACATCGAGCTGGCGCAATTGCCGGAAAACCAGGACATTCTCATCGTCGCCGGCGGCTTTCGCGTGAAGCTGCAAGGGGTGCCCCTGCTGCGGCGCAAGCTACGCGCCAATGCGGCATACGGGGCGGTCATGGGCGGGCTGTGGAATGGCGTATTCTTCGTCGCCGATGCCAGCCTGCTGGACGGTTTCGAATGCGCCGTCCACCCGGAAAGCCGTGCGATGATGATGGAGGTCTTCCCCCATGTGAAGGTGTCGAGCCGGGCCTATGTCGTCGATCGCGGACGGGTCAGTTGTGCCGGTGCCAACAGTTCGCTGCGCATGATGCTCCAGCTGATCCGTCAGACGGGAGGGGAGGCCCTGGTGGGGGCCATCGAGGAAATCCTGCGGTGTGACGAATCGGGCGATGCGTCGGATCTGCCGCCGGTCTTCGTCGAGACGGACCCGCGGCTGCCGGAAAGCCTCAAGCTGGCGCTGGAGTTGATGTGGCAGAACATCGAAGAGCCGTTGACCATCGATGAGCTGGCGGCCTGCGTCAAAATTTCCAAGCGCCAGCTGGAGCGGCGCTTCTGCAGTTTTCTCGGGGCGACCCCGACGCGTTACTACCTGGAGTTACGCCTGACCCGGGCACGCCAGCTCATCCAGCAGACCAATCGATCGATGACAGAAGTCGCGGTGGCGACGGGCTTCGTCAGCTCTCCGCATTTCCAGCGGCGATTCCGGGATTTCTTCGGCGTTCCGCCTGGCAGCTATCGTTCGTCGTTTGGGCGAAAGCAAACGTCGGTGTGAGCGTCGCGGCTGGACGCCTTTTGCGGAGGGCGAAACCTGGCTCGCGCTCATCGGTGGGGCAAGCCAGGTGTTGTGCTCAGGTCCTGCGCATTTTCTGGGCTATGTACAAGGCAATGCAGCCCGTAGCGCACAGCCATATAATCGAACCGGCGGCGGCGAGGATCAATGAGAGGTCGGAGTCGTAATCGATCATGCCGGGAACCGCATAGACAAACCAAAGCAGCGTGACAAGGACGAAAGCCAACAGCGACATTTGCATAAGTGTTTCCTACCCGCTGGTGAAGGGGCGGGTACTTCAGGTTGTCGGTCAGGGACCTCTTTCTGTCTACGCAGAAATAAAGGGGCTCAGCAGTGGAAGGCGAATCGCCGCAAGGCTTCGTCATCCACTATGCAGACATTCCATGTCCGAGAACTTCACTCAGCAGTGGCCTTCGCACGGAGGCGAAGGTGTAATGCGCGTTGGGCTCAGGTTCTATCGTCCGTTTGTTCTTCGGCAGGCGGATTATCGGCTTGCGATGCGCTCAGGGTCGTGCCTTTGCACAGCATCTTGCCCACTTCACCGGCGATGGAGCCTTCAACTATTCGCTCTTGCATCTGGTCGAACTGGACGTTTTCCAACCCCTCCAGGCTGTTGTACATCCCCGTGTGGCGAGCATTGCGATTGGCGCAATCGAGCTCCACTTTTGTATAACTGGTGAAATACGCGCCTTCCCTTTGCACGATGGCCTGAATGGCGGTACCACTCTCGACAAACGAAACAAGGGAGTATTCGGCGTCTGAATCATCGTAGCTGTACTGGATTTTCTGCATGTCCGCTGTCGCATGACACGCTACGCAAAAAGTAACGAGTGAGATAACCGTTTTCATGCTTCTTCCATGAATAAGCAATGCCAGAGATTAGTGGCCAAGTGAAATCATTTTGCTTGGCTTGTAACATTGAGTCAACATTGCGCAGCGAGCGCACAGTTCACCGCTGTTCAGACAGCCTTGGTTTGTAGGCAATTTCACCCACTTTCTGGTTGTCGGAAACGATCCTACGTTAGCGGTGCCTCTCAACGTTGGCTATCCAGGGCTTTATCGGCACCAGACATGAAAACGTGAGGCCTGATCATCATTGAAAGCGAGCCAGAAGGCTTGATGCAGGCAACCAGACCCCGGGTTTGTGAAGCTCCGCGGGTTGCCCCGCGGAAAAATCATGGCATTTGTGGCAACTCCCTGGGTCGCAGGTCGAATACCAGCACCTCGGCATCCTGGCCATTGCTCAGCGTCAGTACCTGTTCTTCCCGTACTCGCACGCCGTCACCTTCCTGTAATGACACGCCATTGAGCTCGACATTGCCCCGGGCGACATGCACGTAGGCATAGCGTTCAGGCGTCAATGTCAGGGTGGCGCTTTCGCTGCCATCGAACAGTCCGGCATAGACCCGTGCGTCCTGGCGCACTTCGAGGGAACCATCGGCGCCGTCCGGGGAGATGATCAATTGCAGGCGACCGCGTTTCTGCCCGGTGCTGAAATGCTCCTGCTGGTAGCGTGGCTTGGCACCGCTGACATTCGGCACGATCCAGATCTGCAGGAAGTGCACTGGCTCGTCCGCGCTGTGGTTGAACTCGCTGTGGGCCACGCCACTGCCGGCGCTCATCAGTTGCACGTCGCCTGGGCGAATGACCGAGCCCGTGCCCAGGGTGTCCTTATGCTCCAGCGCACCTTCGAGTACGTAGGAGAAAATCTCCATGTCCCGGTGGGGGTGTTGGCCGAAACCCTTGGCGGCGGCGACTCGGTCGTCATTGATGACCAACAGGTCGGAAAAGCCTTGTTGATTGAGGTCACGGTAGTTGGCGAAAGAAAAGGTGTGGAACGAGGTCAGCCAGCCGTGACGGGCGATTCCGCGGTCCGCAGCTTTGCGAAGGGTCAGCATGGTAGTTCTCCTGGTTCAGTGGGCGACGGCTTTGGCCGTTCGCCGGGGACAGAAGAAAGGTTAATGGTTATGCTGCTGATTAATAAGTAGGTGAAAAACGAAAGACTGTCACCTATAGGTGGACAATAGTAGGACCATCAGCCGGCGCGGTGCGCTAACATGTCGAAGCCGCGTCTGATGTCACATCGGACCTGTGGGCCTGCTCGCTCCTACAGGGCTCATCAGGCGAGCTAGAATTTTGCTGCGTTCCTCTGGATTTTTTGGCGTGTTAATTGATGAAAACCATTGCAATGGTGCTGTTCCCGGATTTTTTGCTACTCGACATGGCCGGGCCGATGGAGGTGTTCTCCATCGCCAACCGCTATCTTGAGCCGGACCAACGCTACCAATTGCTGACCCTGGGCACAGAGCGCGGCGCGTTGCGCGCGTCCAACGGTGTGGCGGTGGAAGCCGACATGCATATCGACCAGGCCTGGGCCGCTTATGATGTATTGCTGGTGCCGGGCGGGCCAGGGGCCTACAACGATCGGCATCCGGGGTTGCATATCTGGCTGCGCGCCGCGACGCAACGGGCCACGCGCTACGGCTCCATCTGCACAGGGGCCTTTGTACTGGGTGAGGCGGGGCTGCTCGACGGCTACCGCGTCACCACGCATTGGCATTACACCGAACGCCTGATCCGGCGTTTCCCCAAGGCACGGGTGGAAACCGACAAGATCTTCCTGCAGGACCGGCGCCTGTTCACTTCCGGGGGCGTCACCGCCGGTATCGACCTGGCATTGGCCATCGTCGCCCAGGACCATGGCCGCAAAGTGGCGCTGGATGTGGCGAAGGTATTGCTGGTGGTCATGAAGCGCCAAGGCGGGCAAGCCCAGTTCAGTCCCCTGGTGGCGGCGGTGGCGGCCCAGGAGTCGGCCATCACCCGGGTGCAGCATTATGTGATGGAGCACCTGGAAGAGCCGTTCACCGTCGAGCGCATGGCAACGCTGGCCTCCATGAGCCCGCGGCATTTCGCCCGGATGTTCGCCCGCGAAGTGACAATGACGCCAATGGAGTTCCTGCAAGGTGCGCGGATCGACCGGGCCCGCCACTTACTCGAAAGCACCGACTTGCCCCTGAAGACCGTGGCGTTTCGCAGTGGGTTTGGCAGCGTCCGGCACATGCGCTCACTGTTCAGTGAAAAACTCGGCCTGACCCCCGTGCAGTATCGCCAGCAGTTCAGTTGAGCCTCCGGTGTCCGTCCAGGGCACCGTGATGTCCGTCATGGACCCTGTGCCAGCATTGTTCTCCGGTCGTGGGCTGCCAAGATAACGGCGAACCCTCTGGAAAGGATGCAAGAGAGCCAGGGCAGACGCGTCCGCTGACCGCGACGCCATGCCCATACCGGTTCTTCGGCGCTGAATCAGCATGAACAGTTTCGTCAAACCCGATACCGAAATGGCGGTGGGCTTTGGTCCGTTTGCCTTCTACCGGCAGCAGCGGCTGGTCACCCGAAACGGCGAACCCCTCACCTTGGGCGGGCGGGCGCTGGACGTTCTCCAGATACTGGTGGATCACGCCGGCAGCTATATCAGCAAGCAAGCGCTGATAGCCGAGGTCTGGCCGGACAGTGTGGTGGAAGACATCAACCTGCGGGTGCACATTGCGGCACTGCGTCGGGCGTTCGGTGACGGGCGGGACGGATGCCGGTACATCCTCAACGATCCGCGGAGGGGCTATTGCTTTGCCGCGCCACTGGCTTCGTCCATCCGCGAAACGCACAACCTGCCTGCGCGGCTGAGCCCGGTGATCGGCCGCGATAAAGTGCTGGGCCGGTTGTTGGCCCAGGTGCCGCGCCAGCGCCTGACCACCGTGACCGGTCCGGGTGGTGTCGGCAAGTCCACCGTGGTGCTGCGGGCCGCGGAGCTGTTGCTGGAACACTTTGACGACGGTGCGTGGTTCGTCGACCTGGCGGCCGTCACCGAGCCTTGCCAGGTACGGGCACGGATTGCTTGCACGCTGGGCCTGGAACCCGACTCGCTGAATGAGCGACTCGAACATCGCCGGATGCTGCTGGTGCTCGACGGCTGCGAGCACCAACTCGAGGCCTGTCGTGAACTGGCCCTGGCGCTTCGGGCGTCGGCAGCGGGCGTGTCGCTGTTGCTGAGCAGTCGTGAGCCACTGAGCCTCACCGACGAACATATCGTGCAGCTGCCAGGCCTGACGGTGGCATCGCCTCTTGAGCCCGAGCAGCAATTGTTGGCGTGTCCGGCGGTGCAATTACTGAAGGAGCGGATCGGCGCCCGGCAGCAGGGTTTCAAACCCAGCGACCGCGACCTGGTGGCGATGGCGCAAATCTGCCAGCGCCTGGACGGTTTGCCGCTGGCCCTTGAACTGGCGGCAGCCCAAGTCTGTGCCTTGGGTGTGGCCGGGGTACTGGAGCAACTGGACTTCGGGCTATCGCTCCTGAGCTTTGGCCGGCGCACGGCCGTGCCCCGTCACCGGAGCCTGGAAGCCTTGCTGGACTGGAGTTTCGAGCGTTTGAGTGCGCCGGAGCAGAAGGTATTGCAGCGCCTCTCGGTGTTCGAGCGGCCTTTTACTGCCAAGGCGGCCATTGCCGTGATCAGTTGTCCGGAACTGGGTGTCGAGCAGTTGCCCAGGCTACTGTCACGGCTGGCCAACCAGTCGCTATTGAGGGTCGAACAATGCGCCCGTGGAGTGCGTTTCCACTGGCTTCACACCACGCGTGCCTATGCCATGGAAAAACTGCGGCGCAGTGGTCAATGGCATTTGTATCATCGGCGTTATGTGTTGCAGAACGCATGGAAGCCTGTCCGCTCAAGCCTCGCACCGTCGAGGCAACGTGTGGAGCAGCGCGTCGGCCTCCACTAAATCCGGGGTATCGAAGCCTTCGGTGAAGCGGCGATAGACCGGCTCGAGCAGTTCTCGTGCGCACCGTTCCCGGCCCTGGCGTTGCCATAGCCGCGCCAGGGTCATGGCGCTGCGCAGCTCCCAGGCCAGGGCACCCTGACTGCGGGCCACGCCCAGGGCGGTTACCAGTTGTTCCTCGGCGCTGTGGTCAAGGGCGGGGTCGTTGCGTGCCAGCAAGACCTGCGCCTCGGCCCGCAGGATCTCGGCCGTGCACCAGCCCGCGGCCCCGTTGCGGGCGCGAGCGAGTTGCCCGGGGCTGACCCGATCGGTCCGCAGGGTCACGACAATGTCCTGGATCAGCCCATTGACCGGATTCGCCTCGAGGGACGCGTCATTGAATGCACCGTCATAGTGGTGGGCCCAGTCATGAAACAGCATCACCGAATGTTTCTTGGCCTGGTAGCGCAACGTAGCGAGCCTTTCCGTCGCGACTGAATGATCGCCGTTGTAGCGTGCAATCACGCAACCGGCCAGCGCGAGGGTGTAGCAGATTGAGGTGCCGTGATTGATCTGCAAGGCAATTTGCAGGGCAAGATTAGCGGCTCGCCGGGCTTTTTCGGCAAAGCCTTGCAGCCAGAGAATGCGCGCCAGTATGGTCAGCGACGCGACGCTCTGGTCGTATTGCACGCCGAACCCATGGGTGAAACGGCTGAGATGGCCGCTCTGGGCCAGGCGCTGGATGACCTGCTCGGCATCTTGTCGGGCGGCACCCTGGTCGCCGGCAAAATGCAGCGCCAGCACCCGCAAGCGTTGGGCGCTCAAGGACAGGAGCGGGTCGCCCTGGGTACCCAGGCGGTCGAAGTCCTGGCTCCGTTCCAGTGCCTGTTGGTAATGGCCGCAACTGAGGTTGACCGCCATGTGCCCCGACACCGCCCTGAGCTCGCCGGCGCGGTTCTGGCATTGTTGCGCCAACTGCCGGGCGGTGACGAAGGCGCGAACCGTGGCCGGTGTACCGCCCTCGGTGTGGTAGTTGAAACTGGCGTGGGCCAACTCCAGGGCGAGGCTCAGCCTGGGGCATGGCGACGGGGTGGCTCGCAGCAGTTGCAGTGCCTTGTTGACGTAAAGCCCATGCTCCTTGAGCAATGACAGCTCCTGCCAGAGGGGCAGGGTGCTTGCGGTCAAGCGGATCGCCACCTGATGGGCGCCCTGCGGGCCCAACCCCCGGTCGAGGGCCGCCCGGATGTCATCGCGATAGGCCGCGTAGCGCGCAATCCACACCGGCGTGGCGGTGCTTTCCCAATCCTTTTCGGCTTGCTCCATCAGGGCCAGGCAGCGTTCGGCATGGCGTTCCTGGCTGGCGGCCAGTTCGCCGGCTTCGGCCAGCTTCTCCAAGGCATAGCTGCGAGTGGTGTCCAGCAGGCGATAGCGCACCTCTTCATCGCCGACCTCGACGTTGAGCAGGGATTTGGCGACCAATTGGCTGATCGACACCAGCACCTGATCGGGCGCGACGTGCGGGCCGATGATTACCGCGGCGGCCGACGCCAGGTTGAAGCTGCCCATGAACATCGACAGCCGCCGCAGGCAGATCTGCTCGCACACCGTGAGCAGTGCGAAGCTCCAATCCAGGGTGGCGTGCAGGGTTTGTTGGCGCGGCGCAACGTCGCTGTCGTTATGGAGCAGGGCGACGCTGTCTTGCAGCTGCCGATGAAGCGCCTCCAGCCCGAAGCGGCCCACTTGCGCGGCGGCCAGTTCGATGGCCAGGGGAATCCCGTCCAGTCGCTGGCAGATGTCCGCCACCAGGGGCACCTCGCGGTCGGTCAGTTCGAAGTCGTCATGGCTGGCCATGGCCCGCTCGGCAAACAGTTGCAGGGCCGGGTATTCGAGGGCCGGGTAACCTTCGATGGAGGTCCCTCGGGGCGGGAAGGCCAGGGCGTCCAGGTGCTGCACGTGTTCGCCCTCGGCTCGCAGGCCTTCACGGCTGGTCGCCAGGATGTGCAAGTGCGGGGCACCGCGCAGCAGGGTTTCGCAGAGCTGGGCGGTGGCGTCGATCAGATGTTCGCAATTATCGATTACCAGCAACAGATGCCGGTCCTTGAGCTGTCGGGCGATGGTCGCCAGCGTATCGCTGTCCGGCGGCAGATCCAACAGCGCGCACAGCTCCGGGGCGATCGAGGCCGGATCGTTGAGCAATGACAGGTCCAGCAGATAAGTGCCGTCGCGGTAGTGATCGATCAGCCGCTCGGCGACCCGCAGGGCGACCGTGGTCTTGCCGATGCCACCGGTCCCGACCAGGGTGATGAAGCGTTTGCGCGGCAGGTGGGCCACCAGGTTTTCCACCACCGCCTGGCGCCCGATCATCCGGTTACGACGCGGTGGCAGGTTGTGAGCCAGTGACGCAGGCGCGATATCCGCCATGGGGACGAGCGGCTCGGTCGACACCGGCGCGACAAAACTGTAGCCGCGCTGCGCCACGGTAACGATGTAGCGTTGTCCGGCCTGGCCATCCCCCAACGCCTTGCGCAATGCCGCGACGTGCACCCGCAGGTTGGTGTCTTCCACGACACTCCTGGGCCAGACACGGGCGATCAGCTGTTGCTTGCTTACCACCTCTCCAGCGTGCTCGAGCAGCACCAGCAGGATCGCCACCGCCCGTCGCCCCAGGCGCAACGGCTGCCCGCCCTCCAGCACCAGGCGCTGGCGCGGATGGACATGGTACGGGCCGAAATGCAGCGTCTGTTCGACGGGCAAGGCAGAGGGGGGGCTCATTGTGTTCTCGATGTCTGGTCTGGTGCAAAAGGTATATCCGAGTATGTTCCTCAGGTTCGGCTTCAGGCGCAACGGTTAGAGCCTTCTCTCATAGCCAGCAGTGATACACCCTGTGGCGAGGGGATAAATCCCCTCGCCACAAACAGCACCCACAGTCCTGACCTCAATCAAAAAAATTAACAACGTTTAACTCACACATACATCCCCTCTGACCGGACCATGGAGGCCTCCACCCCCAAGGAAGTCATGTCATGAGCACCTTCATCACCCGCGACGGCACCGAGATCTACTACAAGGATTGGGGCAATGGTCAGCCGGTTGTCTTCAGCCATGGCTGGCCGTTGAACTCGGACAGTTGGGAAGCGCAGATGATGTTCCTGGCGTCCAACGGTTACCGGGTGATTGCCCATGATCGCCGTGGGCATGGGCGCTCCAGCCAGCCGTGGGATGGCAACGACATGAACACCTACGCCGATGACCTGGCCGAGTTGATCGAGCGGCTGGACCTGAAGAACGCCGTGTTGCTCGGTTTTTCCACCGGCGGTGGTGAGGTGGCACGCTATATCGGCCGGCATGGCGCTGCTCGCGTCGCCAAGCTCGGGCTGATCTCGGCGGTAACGCCACTGATGCTCAGGACCCCGGCCAACACCGGCGGCTTGCCCATCGAAGTGTTCGACGGTTTCCGCCAGGCCTCCCTGGTCGACCGTTCTCAGCTATACAAGGATGTGGCCAGCGCGTTTTTCGGCGCCAACCGTCCGGGCGCCAAGGTGTCCCAAGGCATGATCGACTGGTTCTGGATGCAAGGCATGCTCGCCGGCCACAAGAACACGTACGACTGCATCAAGGCGTTCTCGGAGACCGACCTTACCGAAGACCTGCGCAACATCGAGGTACCGACCCTGGTGGTCCATGGCGATGACGACCAGGTGGTCCCCATCGAAGCCGCCGGCATCGCCGCCGCCAAGCTGCTCAAGAACTCACAGTTGTTGGTGTACCCCGGCGCGCCCCATGGCCTGACCGATACCCACAAGGACCGACTGAACGCCGATTTGCTGGCGTTCATCCGCGGCTGAAGCGTATCGGTGCGGGTTTCACCCTGATGCTGAGGCAGGCCACAAACCTGAATGTGGGAGCGGGCTTGCTCGCGAATGCGGTTCGACATTCAACACCTTCGTCGACTGACGCACCGCTTTCGCCAGCAAGCCCGCTCCCACAGGTCAGCATCCAACATGATCGGTATTCCACAGGACTCTAACCGATGAATCGCAACGACTTACGCCGTCTCGACATGAACCTGCTGGTGATCTTCGAGGCGTTGATGTTCGAGAAGAACCTGACCCGCGTCGCGGAAAAGCTGTTCATGGGCCAGCCGGCCGTGAGCGCGGCGCTGGGGCGGCTGCGGGACCTGTTCGATGACCCGCTGCTGATCCGTCACGGGCGCGGCATGGAGCCGACCCCTCGGGCGATGGCCATCCTCAAAGAGCTACAACCGGCCATGGACACGATTTCCGGGGCGGTCAGTCGGGCCAAGGCCTTCGATCCGTCCACCAGCTGCGACGTGTTTCGCATCGGCCTGTCGGACGACGCCGAGTTCGGCCTGTTTCCGCCCTTGCTGAGTCAACTGCGTGAAGAGGCGCCAGGCATCATCGTGGTGGTGCGCCGGGCCAACTACCTGTTGATGTCGTCGTTGCTGGGCAGCGGGGAAATCAGCGTCGGGGTCAGCTACACCACTGATCTGCCGGCCAACGCCAAGCGCAAGAAATTGCGCGACATCCCCTGCAAGGTCTTGCGCGGCGACAAGCGTCCGGGCCCGCTGACCCTGGACGAATACTGCGCGCGACCCCATGCCATGGTGTCGTTCTCGGGCGACCTGAGCGGCAACATCGACCTGGACCTGGCGCGCATTGGTCGGACCCGCAAGGTGGTGCTGGGCGTCCCGCAGTTCAGTGGCTTGCGGGCCTTGTTAGCCGGCACTGAGCTGATCGCCACCGTGCCCGACTACGCGGCCTGCGCGCTGGTGGAAGGCTGCGCGTTGCGGGCCGAGGATCCACCGTTCGAGATCAACGCGGCCGAGTTGTCGATGGTCTGGAGTGGCGTGCATGACAACGACCCGGCGGAGCGCTGGTTGCGCTCACGCATTGCTACTCATATGTCCCAATCATTACCGGCCGCCGCCTACGCGGACCAGGACGGAGCACACCGATGAACGTCACCGACGAACGTACCCTGCAGGACTGGGGACTGCTGTTCCTGCGCCTCAGTGGCGCGCTGTTTCTGCTGTGGGTCCACGGGTTGCCGAAGTGGCTGCACTACAGCGACGAACTCACCCGCATCGAAGACCCGTTTCACCTCGGTGCGAGCCTCACCCTGATGTTGGCGATCTTCGCCGAAGTGCTGTGTCCGTTGCTGATCGCGGCCG
This sequence comes from Pseudomonas sp. SJZ074, assembly GCF_007828215.1. Taxonomy (GTDB): domain Bacteria; phylum Pseudomonadota; class Gammaproteobacteria; order Pseudomonadales; family Pseudomonadaceae; genus Aquipseudomonas. The sequence continues at coordinate 28,785 of NZ_VIUE01000021.1, forward strand.
GTGTCCTGGTGCGCCTGGCGTGCCTGCCCGTCCTGTTCCTGTTGGCCGTTGCACTGTGGGTGGTCCACCCGCAATGGAGCCTCGAAGAAGGGCAGTTCGGCTGGCTGCTGCTGATCATCTTTACCGGCGTGTTCATCGCCGGGCCGGGTCGCCTGGCGCTGAACGCGCGTTTTACCGGAGTGTTACGCCATGTCTGAATCTCAAGCTGTCGAGTCCACAACGGGCGCTGCCTCACCCGGCTCCGACGAAATCGTCACCCTGATCGTCAAACACCGGATCAAGGCCGGCCAGGACGCGGCCTATGAGGCCTGGTTACGACGCATCGTGACCGTGGCCGGTCGTTGGCCGGGCCACCTGGGGGTGGATGTGGTGCGGGGCAAGCAGGGTGGGTTGTCGCTGTTCACTTGCGTGCTGCGCTTCCTTTCCACCGAGGCCCTGCAGCGCTGGCTCGATTCGCCTGAGCGCCGCGAACTGGTGGAGGAGGCCGCGCCGTTGCTGGCCGACGGCGACCAGACCGAAGTCGCGCCCCACAAGGAGTTCTGGTTCACCCCGCTGGCGGATGCCGCTACACCGCCACCGCGCTGGAAGCAGGCCGTGGTGACGTTGCTGGTGATCCTGCCACACACCTTGCTGGTGCCGCTGATCTGGGGGCCGGTGCTGCAGCTCAACGCATTTCTATCCAACTATGTCGTCGCCACGTTCCTGATCACCCTGACCATCGTGCTCTCGGTCTGCTACGTGTGCATGCCGCTGGCGACCCGTTTGTTCGCACCCTGGATGGAGGCCTCCAAGGCCCATGAACACCTGGAGCCCTGAACATCACCGAGTTCTCTTGGCTAGCGCAGTTGTGGCGAGGGGATTTATCCCCGTGAGGTCGCGAAGCGACCTCTCTAACTCTCACCACCCATTTTTTCATCTGCACATCTATCGTTAAAGGAAACCCTATGAACGCCGATCTGATTCTGTTCAATGGCCAGTTCCACACCGTCGACCGGGAAAAGCCCCGCGCCAGTGCTGTGGCCATCAGCCAGGGCAAGTTCGTTGCCGTGGGCACCGACGCCGAGGCCATGGCCCTGCGTGGCGGCAGTACCCAGGTCATCGACCTCAAGGGCCGCACCGTCATCCCCGGGCTTAACGACTCGCACCTGCACCTGATCCGCGGCGGCCTGAACTACAACCTGGAACTGCGCTGGGAAGGCGTGCCGTCCCTGGCCGATGCTCTGCGCATGCTCAAGGACCAGGCTGACCGCACGCCGACGCCACAATGGGTGCGCGTGGTGGGCGGCTGGAACGAATTCCAGTTCGCCGAAAAACGCATGCCGACCCTGGAAGAACTCAACCAGGCCGCCCCCGATACCCCGGTGTTCGTGTTGCACCTGTATGACCGCGCCTTGCTCAACCGCGCCGCGTTGCGGGTGGCCGGCTATACCCGTGACACGCCGAACCCGCCGGGCGGTGAGATCGTGCGCGACAGCAAGGGGGAACCCACCGGCATGCTGGTGGCGCGTCCCAACGCGATGATCCTCTACTCGACGTTGGCCAAGGGGCCGAAGTTGCCGCTGGAGTATCAGGTCAACTCCACTCGCCAGTTCATGCGCGAACTCAATCGCCTGGGCCTGACCAGTGCCATCGACGCCGGCGGTGGTTTCCAGAATTACCCCGACGATTACGCGGTGATCGAGCAATTGGCCCGGGAAGAACAGTTGACGGTGCGCATCGCCTACAACCTGTTCACCCAAAAGCCCAAGGAAGAGCTCAACGACTTCAAGAACTGGACCGGCAGCGTCAAGCTGCACCAGGGCGATGACTTCCTGCGGCACAACGGCGCCGGTGAAATGCTGGTGTTCTCGGCAGCGGATTTCGAAGACTTCCTGGAACCACGCCCGGACCTGCCGGCGAGCATGGAACAGGACCTGGAGCCGGTGGTCCGGCACCTGGTGGAGCAGCGTTGGCCGTTCCGCCTGCATGCCACCTACAACGAGTCCATCAGCCGCATGCTCGACGTGTTCGAGAAGGTCAACCGCGACATCCCGTTCAACGGCCTGCCATGGTTCTTCGACCACGCCGAAACCATCACCCCGCAAAACATCGAGCGGGTCCGTGCACTGGGCGGCGGCATCGCCATCCAGGACCGCATGGCCTTCCAAGGCGAATACTTTGTCGACCGCTACGGCGCCAAGGCGGCCGAAGCGACGCCGCCGATCAAGCGCATGCTGGCCGAAGGCGTGCCGGTGGGTGCCGGCACTGACGCCACCCGGGTATCGAGCTACAACCCCTGGACCTCGCTGTACTGGATGGTCAGCGGTCGCACCGTCGGTGGCCTGGCGCTGCACGAAGAGGGCCTGCCGCGCCTCACCGCGCTGGAGCTGTTCACCCATGGCAGCGCCTGGTTTTCGTCAGAGCAGGGCAAGAAGGGCCAGATCAAAGTCGGCCAACTGGCGGACCTGGCGGCACTGAGCGCCGACTTCTTCAGCGTCGAGGAAGAAGCCATCAAGTGGATCGAGTCCGTGCTGACGGTGGTCGACGGCAAGGTGGTGTATGCCGCCGACGACTTCGAAAAACTCGGCCCTGCCAGCGTCCCGGTACTGCCGGACTGGTCCCCAGTGGTCAAGGTACCAGGCCACTGGCGCCCGACCTCGCCGTTGCAGGCCCAGGTGCACCAGTGCAGCGGTCCTTGCACGGTGCATTCCCATAGCCATGAGCGGGCGCGGCTGTCGAACGTCCCGGTCAGCGATTTCCAAGGCTTCTGGGGCGCGTTTGGCTGTTCCTGCTTCGCTTTCTGACAGACATCAACATCCCCCCCTGTGGGAGCGGGCTTGCTCGCGAATGCGTCGGCACATCCGACGACGTCGCAAGCTGACACACCGCTTTCGCGAGCAAGCCCGCTCCCACAGGGTCTGTAACATCCATCCCAAAGGAGTCATCCCATGAGCAATGCCCCTGTCTACAACCGCCTGAACAAAGATGATGCAGTCGTCCTGCTGGTCGATCACCAGACCGGCCTGATTTCCCTGGTCCAGGACTTCTCGCCCAACGAGTTCAAGAACAACGTGCTGGCCCTGGCCGACCTGGCGAAGTTCTTCGGTTTGCCGACCATCCTGACCACCAGCTTCGAAAAAGGCCCTAACGGCCCGCTCGTGCCGGAGCTCAAGGAAATGTTCCCGGACGCGCCGTACATCCCACGTCCAGGCCAGATCAATGCCTGGGACAATGAAGACTTCGTCAAGGCGATCAAGGCTACCGGTCGCAAGCAACTGATCATCGCCGGTGTGGTGACCGACGTCTGCGTCGCGTTCCCGACCTTGTCGGCACTGGCCGAAGGTTTTGACGTGTTCGTGGTCACCGATGCCTCGGGCACCTTCAACGAAACCGTGCAGCAGGCTTCCTGGGCCCGCATGACCGCTGCCGGCGCGCAACTGATGAACTGGTTCTCGGTGGCTTGCGAACTGCATCGCGACTGGCGCAACGACATTGAAGGCCTGGGCAACCTGCTGTCCCAGCGCATTCCGAACTACCGCAACCTGATGAACAGCTACGCGGCGCTGACTGCCAAGTAAGCATCAGTGGTTGTCGCTGGACGACGCCCGCCTTGTGCGGGCGTTTTTGGTTTTTTGGTCGACTAACAGGTCGCCATCGCGAGCAGGCTCGCTCCCACAGGGGAATCGGGCGTTCTCAGGTGCAATGTTCAGAACAAAATTCGTGTGGGAGCGAGCCTGCTCGCGATGGCGTCAGCCCACCCAACCCTTCCCAACCTGTCTCACCCCGACCACAATGCTCAGCTGAGCCCTCTCACTGTCCACCCCTGGAGTGACAATGAACCCCTTCGAAGAAATGCGCATTTTTGCCCAGGTCATGGAGTCGGGTAGCTTCACGGCGGCGGCGGACCAGTTGGGGTTGTCCAAGCAATTCGTCAGCCGCAAGCTCATGGCGCTGGAACAGCGACTGGGGGTGCGCCTGCTCAACCGTTCGACGCGGCGGCTGGACGTTACCCCGTTGGGCCAGCGCTATTACGAAGCGGCCTTGCGTCTGCTCAGCGAAATCGAGCAGGTGGAGCAGGGCATCAGCGGCCAGACCAGCGAACCTCGCGGTACCCTTCGGCTCAGCGCGCCGCTGTCTTTTGCGGTGGCACACCTGGGCTGCCTGCTGCCGTTGTTCTTGCAGCGTTATCCGCAGGTCAGCGTTGAAGTGGACCTGAGTGACCGCTCGGTGGATTTGCTGGGGGAGGGTTACGACCTGGCGCTACGAATCGGCGTGCTGGAAGATTCGACTTTGATCGCCCGTCGCATTGCGACCATCGACCGAGTCTATTGCGCCAGCCCGTCCTACCTGGCGCAACGGGGCACACCCTCGCGCCCCGAAGACCTGCGCAACCACGAATGCCTGCCCTATGGCCACAGCCGTCAGGTTCAGTGGCGTTTTGGAGGAGGGGGGAAACCGCTGGTGTTGGAGGTCGCCGGACGCATGCGCGCCAACAACGGTGATCTGCTCAGGGATGCGGCCATCGCCGGCATGGGCATTACCTATCTCCCGACCTTCATCCTCGGCGATTCGCTGAAGGACGGACGGTTGGTCAAGGTACTGGAGGGTTTCGAAACCGAACCCCTGGCACTGTCGGCGGTGTATCCGCAACATCGCCAGAGCTCGCGCCCGGTGCAGGCGCTGGTGGCATTTCTACGGGAACACATGCGCTAGCTGAGCTTTCAGCCGTCCCGGGACGGCTGAAGACATCGGCAATGCCTGATCAGGCGGCCATGTTGGCGCTGCTCAGTTCTTTCTTGTACTGCGCCTTCATGGTTTCCATCTGTTCACCCAAGGCATCCAGCTTGGCTTTGCCCAGCACCTTCTTGGCTTGCGGGAACATCTCTTTCTCTTCTTCTTCGATATGGTGCTCAAGCAGTTCCTTGACTACTTTCACCCGCCCGGCGAATTCAGGTTGGGAAGGATCGGTGGCCTTCAGGTCCGGCAGCACCAGCGAATCGACCGTGCGATGTTCTTCCTTGGCTTCGTAATACATTTCGGCCTCATCCTTGCCACCTGCCTGCTTGAAGGCCGGGTACAGGATTTCTTCTTCCAGCCGGGTATGAATGGTGACTTCCATTTCCAGCTTCGCCAACAGGTCGGTGCGTTTCTTGACGCCGCGTTCGGTGGATTCGCTCAGTTGAGCAAGAATGCCCTTGACGCGTTCATGGTCAGCTTTCAACAGATCGATGGCGTTCATATACAGCTCCTCGGCAATTCACGGTTACGAGCCGGCTTCAAGCGCCGACGTCGTGTTAACCGAGAGTTGCATCGGCCGTGCCAGCCAGGTGGCTTTATAAAGTCCTTTTAAAACAAAGAGTTGAAATGATCGCCATTTTTGTCATCGTGCAGGCTGCATGAAGAGGGGCCAAAGCGCCTTGCACTTTGCGCTGCGCTGACCAGAACTCTCTGTGGGAGCGGGCTTGCCCGCGAATGGGGACTGACATCCAACATCTTCGTCAACTGACACACCGCTTTCGCGAGCAAGCCCGCTTGTGACAGTCAGTCATCGAGCAACTGCCGCACCCGCCCGGCAATTGCCAGGCAAGATGTCAGTCCCGGCGATTCGATGCCGAACAGGTTGATCAGCCCGGGTACCTGGTGCTCGGCGGCGCTGCTGATGAGGAAGTCGTGGGCGGGTTCACCGGGCGCGGAGATCTTCGGGCGGAGGCCGCTGTAGGCTGGTTGCAGGCTGTGATCGGGCAGGTCGGGCCAATAAGTGCGAATCGCTGGATAGAAGGCTTCGGCGCGACCGGGATCGACCCGGTAGTCCTCGTGTTTGACCCATTCGACGTCGGGTCCGAAACGGGCCTGGCCCGCCAGGTCCAGGGTCATGTGGATGCCCAGCCCGGCGGCTTCCGGGGCTGGGTAGACCAGATGCCGGAAGGGCGCACGTCCGGCAAGGCTGAAGTAATTGCCTTTGCACAGATAGTCAGGGGGTACCGTTTGCGCCGGCAGGCCTTCCGTGCGACGGGCGAGGGCAGGCGCCTGGAGGCCGGCGGCGTTGATCAATTGGCGGCAGGACAGGTTCATCTGGGCGGTGCCACCCAATTCCAGCACGAAGCGCCCGGTGCCGATGCGAGCCCCCAGCAATGGCGTGTGGAAAGCAATGGTCGCGCCGGCCGCTTCGGCATCGCCTTGCAAGGCCAGCATCAATGCATGGGAGTCGACAATGCCCGTGGAAGGCGAATACAACGCGGCGACACACGCCAGCGCCGGCTCCAGGGCCAACGCCTGCTCCCGATCGAGCAGGCGCAGGTCGTCCACGCCATTCAACAAGCCGCGTTCCAGCAACCCCTGGAGCCCGGCCACCTGCGCCGGGTCTTTGGCGACGATCAGCTTGCCGAGCCGGCGAGTCGTCACACCGTGGCTTTCGCAATAGGCATAGAGTCGGTGCCGACCTTCGACGCACAACCGGGCCTTGAGGCTGCCCGGTGGGTAGTAGATGCCGGCATGGATGACTTCGGAATTGCGCGAGCTGGTGCCCATGCCGATGGCGCCACCGGCTTCGATCAACAGTACCTCATGGCCGGCCTGGGCCATCTCTCGGGCCACGGCCAGACCGACAACCCCCGCGCCCACCACCACGCACTCGATATCGACGCTCAACCTCATGTCTCCTCAGGACTCTTTGGCGTTTCAGGGTAGTCCTGCCTGGGCAACGGGTGAAGTGCAATAAGCGTGTTAAAAAATGTTAGATTGAAAAAATACTTCACAAGATCTGTTCATTGGTGGATGATCGAAACCAATCTGTAGGACAAAGCTCGCTACAACACCCACAGAACGGTTCGCTGTCTTTTCCGGAGTGCCTCATGAATAACAAGAATGTCGGTGTGATCGGGCTCGGCGCGATGGGCCTGGGCATTGCCCGCTCGTTGCTGCGCGCAGGCTTCAATGTGCATGCCTGTGATGTGCGCGCCGCCGTTACCGAGCAATTTGCCGGCGAGGGCGGCGTGGCCTGTGTGTCGCCTGCCGACATGGCGGTTCAATGCGATGTGATCATCACGGTGGTGGTGAATGCCGAGCAGACCGACACCGTGTTGTTTGGCGAGAACGGTGCCGTGCAAGCCTTGCGCGAGGGCAGTCTGGTCATTGGTTGTGCCACGGTGGCGCCGACCTTTGCCGTGGAACTGGGTCAGCGCCTGACGCAGACCGGCCTGTTGTACCTCGACGCGCCCATCTCCGGCGGCGCGGCCAAGGCAGCGGCCGGCGAGATGACCATGATGACGTCGGGCCCGGCCCCGGCCTATGCCAAGGCCGAAGCGGTCCTGGCGGGCATGGCGGGCAAGGTCTATCGCCTGGGCGATGTCCACGGCCTGGGCTCCAAAGTCAAAATCATCAATCAGTTACTGGCCGGCGTACACATTGCCGCCTCGGCCGAAGCCATGGCGCTGGGGCTGCGCGAAGGCGTGGATGCCGATGCGCTGTACGAAGTGATCACCCACAGTGCCGGCAACTCCTGGATGTTCGAGAACCGCGTGCCGCACATCCTCAAGGCTGACTACACGCCGCTGTCGGCGGTGGACATCTTTGTCAAGGATCTGGGCCTGGTGCTCGATACCGCCCGCGCCAGCAAATTCCCGTTGCCGCTGTCGGCCACCGCGCACCAGATGTTCATGCAGGCCTCCAGCGCCGGCTTCGGGCGGGAGGATGATTCGGCGGTGATCAAGATTTTCCCGGGCATCGACCTGCCGACCGCCAACCCCGACGCGATTTGAGGAGCCGCCATGACCCCTTCCAACGCACGCCCGCTGCTGGGCTGCATTGCCGACGACTTCACCGGCGCCACGGACCTGGCCAACATGCTGGTGCGCGGCGGCATGCGCACGGTGCAGCGCATCGGCATTCCCGGTGCCGAAGACGCTGAAGGCCTGGCGGCCGATGCGATCGTCATTGCCCTCAAGTCGCGGACCCTGCCTGTGGCCGAGGCCATCGACGAATCCCTCGCGGCGCTGGCCTGGTTGCGTGAACGCGGCTGCCAGCAGATCTTCTTCAAATACTGCTCGACCTTCGATTCGACCGCCGCAGGCAATATCGGCCAGGTGAGCGAAGCCTTGCTCAAGGCCCTGGACAGTGATTTCACCTTGGCCTGCCCGGCGTTTCCGGAAAACGGCCGAACGATTTTCCGCGGCCATCTGTTCGTGCAGGACCAATTGCTGAACGAGTCGGGCATGCAACACCACCCATTGACGCCGATGACCGACGCCAACCTGGTGCGTGTGCTGCAAGCCCAGACTTCCCTCGAGGTCGGCCTGTTGCGCTACGACAGTGTCGCCCAGGGCGTGGACGCCGTGCGGGCGAAGATCGCCGGGTTGCGTGCCCAGGGCGTCGGCATGGCCATCGCTGACGCGTTGTCCGATGCGGACCTGTACACCCTCGGCGCGGCCTGCGCGGACCTACCGTTGCTGACGGGCGGCTCCGGGCTGGCCCTGGGGCTGCCGGACAACTTCCGGCGAGCCGGCCAGCTGAGGGATTTCGATGTGTCGACGTTGCCCCAGGTCCCTGGCGGTGAAGTGGTCTTGGCCGGCAGCGCGTCCATCGCCACCAATGGACAAGTGGCCGCCTGGCTCGAAGCTGGGCGGCCAGCCTTGCGCATCGATCCCGTGGCGCTGGCGGCCGGTGAGCCGGTGGTGGCCCGAGCCCTGGCGTTTGCCCGTGACGCGGCGGACACCGTACTGATCTATGCCACCAACAACGCCGATGAAGTCAGGCTCGTACAACAACAGTTGGGCGCCGGGCGGGCCGGTGCGCTGGTGGAGAATGCCTTGGGCGACATCGCCCGAGGTTTGCGCGAGCAGGGTGTACGGCGTTTCGTGATTGCCGGTGGCGAAACCTCCGGCGCGGTGGTCAAGGCGCTGGAGGTGACGCTGCTGCAGATCGGTGCGCAGATCGATCCCGGTGTGCCAGCCACCCTCAGCAGCGGCCCGCAACCGCTGGCTCTGGCGCTCAAGTCGGGTAATTTCGGCGGTCGCGATTTCTTCGCCAAGGCCCTCGCGCAATTGTCCGGAGGCGCTCGATGAGCCCGGAAAGCGCCTTGCGCGAAGAAATCTGCGAAGTCGGCCTTAGCCTCTATCAACGCGGCTATACCGTCGGCAGTGCGGGCAACATCAGCGCCCGGCTCGACGATGGCTGGCTGATCACGCCGACCGATGCCTGCCTGGGACGTCTCGATCCAGCGGCCATCGCCAAGGTCAGTAGCGCCGGCGATTGGCTGTCCGGGCACAAGCCCTCCAAGACCCTGGCGTTGCATCGCCAGGTCTACGACCGCAACCCGACGGTCGGCGGCGTGGTGCACACCCACTCCACCTACCTGGTGGCGCTGACCCTGGCCGGGGTCTGGCGCCACGATGACATTTTGCCGCCGCTCACGCCTTATCAGGTGATGAAGGTCGGGCATGTTCCATTGATCGGCTACCAGCGCCCCGGCTCGCCCAACGTGGCCGAGCAGGTGGCGCAACTGGCCAATCGGGTTCGCGGCGTGATGCTCGAACGCCTGGGCCCGGTGGTCTGGGAAAGTTCGGTGTCCCGGGCCAGCTACGCCCTGGAAGAGTTGGAAGAAACCGCGCGGCTCTGGCTGATGAGCAATCCCAGACCCGAGCCGCTCGATCAGGCGGCACTGGATGAGCTGCGCGCGATCTTCGGCGCCGATTGGTAAGGGATCCGCCACAAGAACCAAAGCCTTGCACAGCCAGTGTCGAGGGAATCGATTCCCTCGACAGCGGTACCGTGCGGGCTGGCTGAAAACACAATAACAACAGGGTTCACTCCATGATCCATTTCAACCGCAGTGTTTGTCGTGCAAGCGTTCTCCCGTTCCTCTGCGGAGGGGCGCGCCCATGAGCCCGGTCATCCTGATGATCACGGCCGGTGCCGGGATTGCGCTGTTGCTGTTCCTGGTGCTCAAGTACAAGTTCCAACCGTTCGTGGCGCTGATGCTGGTGAGCATCCTGGTGGCGCTGGTGGCCGGGGTGAAGCCGGCCGACCTGGTGGCAACCATCGAAGGCGGCATGGGCAAGACCCTCGGCCATATCGCGATCATCATTGCCCTGGGCGCGATGATCGGGCGGATCATCGAGCTGTCGGGCGGCGCCGAGGCCCTGGCGAGAACCCTGATCGAACGTTTTGGCAACCGGCGTACACCGCTGGCCCTGACCATTGCCGGTTTCATCATCGGCGTGCCGGTGTTCTTCGAGGTGGGTGTCATCATCCTCATGCCGCTGGCCTATGGCGTGGCCCGCAGCGCCCGCAAGCCGTTGCTGGTGTTCGCCTTGCCGATGTGCGCGGCATTGCTCACGGTGCATGCGTTCCTGCCGCCACATCCGGGGGCCGTGGCGGCGGCCAGCCAGTTAGGCGCGGACCTGGGCAGGGTGTTGATGTTCGGCCTGCCGCTGACTGCATTCCTGTGTTTTGTCGGCTATAAAGTGGCGGGGCGCATGACCCGTCGCTTCTATCCGATGACCGACGACATCCGCGCCGAAGTCTACGGTCCCCATGTCACCAACGAAGACCTCGCCGCCTGGAGCAATGGCAACGGCAGGGATCCGCTGCAAGCCGCCATCGCCGTGTCCCATATGGGGCTGGAAGAATCCACCGGCTCGCTGGTCGCCAGGCTGCCAGCGGCGCCGCCACCGGGCTTCGGTCTGATTGTCGGGCTGATCCTGTTGCCAATCGTGCTGATCCTGCTGGGCACGCTGTCGACCACGCTGCTGCCGGTGGAATCCACGGTTCGCGGTGTCATGACGGTGTTGGGGGCGCCGCTGGTGGCTTTGCTGATCGACACCTTGCTTTGCGCCTGGCTGCTGGGCTCACGGCGGGGCTGGAGTCGCACCCAAGTGTCCGATGTGATCGGCTCGGCGTTGCCCGGGGTGGCGATGGTGATCCTGATCGCCGGTGCCGGTGGCGTCTTTGGCAAGGTCCTGGTGGACACCGGGATCGGAGCGGTGGTGTCCGACATGTTGCGCACCACCGGGCTGCCGGTGTTGGCGCTGGGCTTCTTGCTGACCATGTTGCTGCGCGCCGTGCAGGGTTCGACCACGGTCGCGCTGGTGACCACCGCCGGTATCATCAGCCCGTTGATCGCTACGCTCGGTCTGACCCCCAATCACCTGGCGCTGCTGTGCCTGGCCATGGGCGGTGGCGGACTGGCGATGTCCCACATCAACGATGCCGGCTACTGGATCTTCACTAAACTGGCAGGGCTCAACGTGGCGGACGGCCTGCGAACCTGGACCGTGATCACCACGCTGCTCGGTACACTCGGTTTTGGTATCACCTTGTTGATCTGGCCTTTCGTCTAACCTTTTTATTCCAGGAGCGTCGGTATGCCTCGTTTCGCAGCCAACCTCAGCATGCTCTACCCGCAACATGATTTCCTCGACCGTTTCGCGGCTGCGGCGGCCGATGGTTTCGATGCCGTGGAGTACCTGTTCCCCTACGAGTACAGCCCCGAGGTGCTCAAGCAGCGGCTGGATGACAATGGCCTTGTCCAGGCGTTGTTCAACGCACCGCCCGGGGATTGGGCGGCAGGGGAGCGGGGTATTGCGACTCTGCCAGGACGTGAGCAGGAATTCCGCGAGGGTTTCGACCGGGCCCTGAGCTATGCCGCGACGCTGGGCAATTCAAACGTTCACGTCATGGCCGGCTTGCTGCCGTCCGAAGCCGAGCGTGCCCGGCACCACGCTGTGTACCTGGAAAACCTCGCCTACGCCACGACCCAGGCGGCGAAGGCTGGGATCACGGTGTTGCTGGAGCCGATCAACACCCGGGACATGCCGGGCTTTTTCCTGAACCGCCAGGACCAGGCCCATGCCATTTGCCGGGAGGTGGGGGCCGATAACCTCAAGGTGCAGTTTGATTGCTACCACTGTCAGATCGTCGAGGGTGATCTGGCGAGCAAGTTGCGGCGTGACTTCAATGGCATCGGCCACATCCAGATTGCCGGCGTGCCGGATCGCCATGAGCCGGACCTGGGGGAAGTCCATTATCCGTTCCTGTTCGAGCTGCTGGATGAGCTGGGGTATGACGGCTGGGTGGGTTGCGAATATCGGCCGCGCGGAGATACTTCGGCCGGCTTGCAATGGTTGCGGGATTGGAAGGCACGCTGATTTTGTCTGCTCCACAAAAGGGGGTGAACTCGCCTTTTGTGGGAGCAAAGCTTGCTCGCGATGGCGGTCTGATGTTGACCGTGTACATATCCATTATTGCGTAACGGCCACCTATGGTTTCGCCCTTACGGCGACCTACTTTCTTTCAAACGCCAAAGAAAGTAGGCAAAGAACGCTCCGCCCCAGCGTACGGCCCCTCGCCAAGGCTCGGGGTTCCTTCGCTCCGGCATTCATCAGGGGGGCATCGGCTCCGGTCCGCTGCGCTTGACCTCCACTCGATGGGTTCGACTGCGTCGAACGGCGCTGTGCGCCATCCCCCTGCTGAACGCCTGCGCTCAGCCTGCCGAAGGGGCGGAAGATCAAAAGCCGCGGCGTGGCTTATGGATAGGTTTGGTTCTAACGGGCGTGCACTGGCCCATTGTGGGAGCGGGCTTGCTCGCGAAGACGGAGTGTCAGTCAAACAGATGTTGCTGACCCAGCGCTTTCGTCGGATCGCCCACCCGGAGCAGGCCCCTCACGGCAACAGCAATTCAACCCCCTGCTTGCGGATGCCATCGGCCGCCGCCTGAGCCAGGGCGTTGTCGCTGATGATGAAGTCGAACTGTTCCAGCCCGGCGATGCGGTACATGCTGAAGGTGCCGTACTTGGAGCTGCTGGCCACCAGCACCACTTGCGAGGCCGACTGCATCGCTACCTGCTTGACCTCCACTTTCAAGGCCGATGGCGTGGTGATGCCCCGTTGCAGGTCCCACGAACTGGTGGACATGAAGGCAATGTCCGTCACTATCTGACGTAAGGTCGCCACCGCCAGCCCGCCGACGCAGGAGTGATTGGAATGATCCAACTGCCCGCCGGTATGAATCACGGTCACCTGCGGTGCTTCCATCAGCGCCTGGACCACGCCGAAATCGTTGGTCACCACCGTCATCCCCGACAACGCCTTGATGTAAGGCACGATCTCCAGCGTGCTGGTGCCGGCATCCAGGTACACCGTCATGTCATCCTTGAGCAGCCTGGCCGCCAGTTTGGCCATGGCCTGTTTCTGCGGCAGTTCCACCACGGCCTTGGACTGGTGGCTCGGCTCGCTGTGCAACTGGCTGGCGATGCGCACCCCACCCGTCACCGAATAGGCTCGACCTTCCTGCTCCAGCAGGGCGATGTCGCGGCGCACGGTCATGTGCGAGCAATCGAACATCTCCATCAACTGATGAACGCTCAGCACCTGATGCTTGCGCAACTGACGCAGGATCTGTTCCCGACGCTGCTCGGGAATCATCGGTGCAGGGCTGTCGTTGGCCATGTCCTTGGAGGTGGGCATTGGTGTGGGCTCGGTGACTGATAGGGCAGGGGAGCGTACATAGTAGCGAATCCGCGGGAGGCGGACGAGGCACAAAGCCGAGCAAGCTCCCTCGCCACGATTGTCTTGTACAGATTGTTTATCCGCTTCAATTCCATCAGCGCGGTACTGGCAACGGAGTGTCAGTACTAAGGCTATCAGTCCAGGCTAGGACCGATAAGTGATCTGTCACTCGGTCGGCGTCGACATCAGCCAAGGCCTCGAGGGTCAGGCAACTGCGTTCAGTTATCTGATCAAGGTTCTCGGCCAGTTGTACGCCCAGCGGGGATAAACCCCCTCGCCACAGATCTCCGGTTGCTTTCAGGAATACAGGCATAAAAAACCCGCATCTCGCGACGCGGGTTTTTTTCACAACGACACTGCCCAGGCGATCAGCCCGTCAGGCCCGCCTGCTGGACCAGGGTCAGCAACGGCTGCGGGTACACGCCGAGGAAGAACGCCAGGATGGCGATGGCCAGCAGCATCACGCCGCCTGCCTTCTGTTCCCAGTGCAGCTCGGCATCGTGACGACGCAGGTTGGGTTCCATCAGGTACAGGGTGACCATGACGCGCAGGTAGTAGAACACGCCGATGGCACTGCCCAGCACCAGGGAGCCGACCAGCCACCATTGGTGAGCCTCGACGCCGGTGGCGACGATGTAGAACTTGCCGATGAAGCCGGCGGTCAGCGGGATGCCGGCCAGGGACAGCATCATCACGGTCAGCACGGCGGTCAGGTACGGACGGCGCCAGAACAGGCCGCGGTATTCGTACAGCGCGTCGGCGTCGCGGCCGTTGTACGGCGAGGACATCAGGGTGATCACGCCGAAGGCGCCGAGGCTGGTGATCACGTAGGTGACCAGGTAAACGCCGATGGCTTCCACCGCCAGGCCCTTGCTGGCGATCAGGGCGATCAGCAGGTAACCGAAGTGGGCGATGGACGAGTAACCCAGCAGACGCTTGAGGTTGCTCTGGGTCAGTGCCAGCAGGTTACCGAACAGGATCGACGCAATGGCGATGATGGTCAGTACGTTGCTCAACACACCGCTGCTGGCCACGGGCGAGATCTGGAACAGACGCACCATGACCGCGAACACTGCTACTTTCGAGGCAGTGGCCAGGAACGCCGCCACCGGCGCCGGGGCGCCTTCGTAGACGTCCGGGGTCCACAGGTGGAACGGCACCAGCGACAGCTTGAACGCCAGGCCGATCAGCATCATGCCCAGGCCCAGTTGTGCGATCGGGCTGGGCAGGCCGGTGGCCGCCAGGGCCTGGCCGATGCCGACGAAGCTCAGGGTACCGGCTTCCGCGTAGAGCAGCGCCATGCCGAACAACAGGAACGCCGAACCGGCGGCCGACAGCACCATGTACTTGATGCCGGCTTCCAGGGAGCGCTTGTTGAAGAAGGCGTAGGCCACCAGGCCGTAGACCGGCACCGACAGCAGTTCCAGGCCGATGAACAGGCTGGCCAGGTGCTGTGCGCTGACCAGGACCAGGCCGCCGGCGGCGGCCATCAGGATCAGCAGGTACAGTTCTTCGCGGTTGCCCGGGTAACCCGAACCGCCGTCGCCGAGGTAGGCGTGGGCGAGGGTGACGCAGGCGAGGGTGGCGACCAGGATCAACGCCATGTACAGGCAGGCGAAGCTGTCGATCTGCAGCAATGGCGTGACCGCCAGAGGCGCGACTTTCAGGGCCGGCAGGATCGACAGCAAGGCCAGGTTCAGCCCTGCCACCGACAACAGGAAGGTCTGTGAGTGATTGCGCCGCCAGGCGATCGCCAGCATCACCACGATGATCGTGGCGCTGGTGATCAACAGCGGTGCAAGCGCGATAAAGTGTTGAATCGTGAATTCCATAGCGCTCTTACCGGGCCGAAGCGAGTTGAGAGAAGGCGGTGCCGAGCCACTGCTGCACGCCATGCATGGTGGCGGCAGACGTGTCGAGGAACGGCTGCGGGTAGACGCCGAGGTAGACCAGCAGCATCGCCAGGCCCAGCACCATGATCAGTTCGCGACCGTCCATGCCGCGCAGCACTTCGTCCGACTTCGACGGGCCGAAGTAGGCGCGGTGGATCATGATCAGTGAGTAGACCGAACCGAACACCAGGCCGGAGGTGGCGATGGCGATGATCCACGGCGAACTGGCAAACGTGCCGATCAGGATCAGGAACTCGCCGACGAAGTTGCCGGTGCCCGGCAGGCCCAGGGAGGCGGCTGCGAAGAACAGGCTGATGGCCGGCAGGTAGGCGATGCGCGACCACACGCCACCCATCTCACGCATGTCGCGGGTGTGCAGGCGCTCGTACAACTGACCGCTGAGAATAAACAGCGCCGCCGCCGACAGGCCGTGGGCGAGCATCTGGATCACCGCGCCTTGCAGGGCGAGCTGGCTGCCGGAGTAGATCCCGATCAGCACGAAGCCCATGTGCGAGACGCTGGAGAACGCGATCAGGCGCTTGATGTCGGTCTGGGCGAACGCCAGGAACGCACCGTAGAAGATTCCGATCAGGCCCAGGGTCATCGCAATCGGCGCGAACTCGGCCGAGGCGTTGGGGAACAGCGGCAGGGCGAAACGCAGCAGGCCGTAGGCTGCCGTCTTCAGCAGGATACCGGCCAGGTCCACGGAACCGGCGGTCGGCGCCTGGGCGTGGGCATCCGGCAGCCAGGAGTGGAACGGCACCACCGGCAGCTTCACCGCGAAGGCGATGAAGAAACCCAGCATCAGTACGTACTCGGTGCTGCGCGACATCTGTACTTTCAACAGGTCGGCGTAGTTGAAGGTAATCACGCCGGTGTTGTTGAAGTTGACCAGCACCAGGCCCAGGATCGCCACCAACATGATCAGGCCGGAAGCCTGGGTGAAGATGAAGAACTTGGTCGCCGCGTAGATCCGGGTCTTCTTGCCGTCCGAAGAACTGTGACCCCAGAGCGCGATGAGGAAGTACATCGGCACCAGCATCATTTCCCAGAAGAAGAAGAACATGAACAGGTCCAGCGCCAGGAACACGCCGACGACACCGCCCAGGATCCACATCAGGTTGAGGTGGAAGAAGCCGACGTGACGCTGGATCTCTTTCCAGGAGCAGAGGACCGAGAGGATCCCCAGCAGGCCGGTCAGCAGGATCATCAGCAGCGACAGGCCGTCGAGGGCCAGGTGCACGCTGATGCCGAAGCGTTCGATCCAGAGGTGCTTGAATTCAAGCGCCCAGGTCGGGTTGGCGCCGGGGGCAGGGGCGAATGAATAGTCGCCGGTCGCCCACAGCCAGAGGCCGAGCGCGAGTTCCAGGGACATGGTCAGCAGCGCAATCCAGCGCGGGAGCGTGGAGCTGGAGCGCTCCGCGATCCAGCACAGCAGGCCGCCGATGAAGGGGATCAGGATTAGCCAGGGCAGAATCATGACGGGCTCGTTTCCTTTCGCAAGTTCGCAAGGTTCATATCAGACCGCTACCAGCACGATGGCGCCGATAACCAGCACGGCGCCAGCCGCCATGGAAGCCGCATACCAACGCAGTTGACCGGTCTCGGTACGGCTCAGGGCGGTGTGGCTGCCCTTGGCCATGCGCGGGATCAGGCCAATGGTCTGGTCGAGCGGGTCTTTGCGCAGAATGTGGCTGATCGCAAGGTATGGCTTGACGAACAGTTTGTCGTAGATCCAGTCGAAGCCCCAGGCAGCGAACCACCAGGCCGAAAGGACACGGCCAAGGCCGCTGTTGGCGATCGCGGTCACGAAGCGACGCTTGCCCAGGAACAGCAGGGCGGACAGCAGGATACCCGCCAGGGCGATGGCGCCGGAGGCGATTTCCAGGCTGTGCTTGGCTTCGCCGCCGGCATGGCCGACGCTCTGCGGCAGTACACCGTGCAGCGGCGGGGTGATCATGGCGCCGACGAAGGTCGACAGCACGATCAGCACCGACAGCGGCAGCCAATGGGCAATCCCATGGCCGGCGTGGGCTTCGGTCTTGGCTTCACCATGGAACGCGATGAAGATCAGGCGGAAGGTGTACAGCGAGGTCATGAACGCACCCACCAGGCCGGCATAGAGCAGGCCCTGGTTACCGCTGGCGAACGCTTCCCAGAGGATCTCGTCCTTGGAGTAGAAGCCGGCGGTGACCAGTGGCAGGGCCGCCAGGGCCGCGCCACCGACGATGAAACTGGCGTAGGCCAGCGGCAGCTTCTTCCACAGGCCGCCCATCTTGAAGATGTTCTGCTCGTGGTGGCAGGCCACGATCACCGCGCCGGAGGCAAGGAACAGCAGCGCCTTGAAGAACGCGTGGGTCATCAGGTGGAAGATCGCGCCTTCCCAGGCACCGACGCCCAGGGCCAGGAACATGTAGCCGATCTGGCTCATGGTCGAGTAGGCGAGGATCCGCTTGATGTCGGTCTGCACCAGGGCGGCGAAGCCGGCCAGGACCAGGGTCACGCCACCGACGATGCCCACCAGGTGCAGGATGTCCGGCGCCAGGGCGAACAGACCGTGGGTACGGGCGATCAGGTAGACGCCTGCGGTCACCATGGTGGCGGCGTGGATCAGGGCCGAGACCGGGGTAGGGCCGGCCATCGCATCCGCCAACCAGGTCTGCAGTGGCAGTTGCGCGGATTTACCGACGGCGCCGCCCAGCAGCATCAGGGTCGCCAGGACGATCCAGAAGTCGCCGACCTTGAAGTGCTCGGGTGCCTTGACCAGCAGTTCCTGGATATTCAGCGTGCCCAGTTGCTGGAACAGGATGAACAGGCCGATGGCCATGAACACGTCGCCGATGCGGGTGACGATGAACGCCTTGAGTGCCGCGTTGCCGTTGTTGCGGTTGCTGTAGTAGAAACCGATCAACAGGTACGAACACAGGCCCACGCCTTCCCAGCCGAAGTACAGGAACAACAGGTTATCGCCGAGCACCAGGAACAGCATGCTGGCGATGAACAGGTTGGTGTAGGCGAAGAAACGCGAGTAACCGGCTTCACCGCGCATGTACCAGGAGGCGAACAGGTGGATCAGGAAACCCACGCCGACCACGACACCCAACATGGTGATCGACAGGCCGTCGATGTACAGGGCGAAGTTCGGCGTGAAGCCTTCCACCGCCATCCATTGCCACAGCACCAGGGTGTAGTGGCCACCTTCGGGCGGTGCAACGTTGAACTGCCAGATCACGTAGGCGGCAACAATCGCCGACAGGCCGATGGAGCCGACGCCAACCAGCGCCGAGAGGTTTTCCGACCAGCGTCCACGGGAGAACGCCAGCAGCAGGAAACCGATCAGGGGAAATACGAAAGTCAGAAAGATCATGTTCATCCGCGCATCTCACTGGCAGCGTCGATATCGAGCGTGTGGAAGCGGCGATACAGCTGCAACAGGATCGCCAGGCCGATACTGGCCTCGGCGGCTGCCAGGCTGATCACCAGGATGAACATGATCTGTCCATCGGGCTGCGCCCAGCGAGCGCCCGCGACGATGAAGGCCAGGGCGGCGGCATTCATCATGACCTCCAGGCTCATCAGCACGAACAGAATGTTGCGGCGGACCATCAGGCCGACCAGACCGAGACAGAACAGGATGCCGGCAACTGCCAGACCGTGTTCGAGAGGGATAGCAGGCATGTGATTACTCCTTCGCCTCGTTACGGCCCAAATGGAACGCCGTGACGGCTGCGGCAAGCAGCAGCATCGAGGCGAGTTCGACCACCAGCAGGTACGGACCGAACAGGCTGATGCCCACGGTCTTGGCGCCTACGGTGGTGTGGCCGATGGCCTGGCCGCTCTGGTGAGCGAACAGCACATACAGCAGTTCACCCAGCAGCAGGGCGGCGAGAATCACCGGCCCCGCCCAGATGCCGGGCTTGAGCCAGTTGCGCTCCTGCTGGACCGAGGCCGGGCCGAGGTTCAGCATCATCACCACGAACACGAACAGCACCATGATGGCGCCGGCGTAGGCGATCACTTCCAGGGCCCCGGCGAACGGCGCGCCGAGAGCGAAGAAGGTCATGGCCACGGCGATGAGCGAAATGATCAGGTAGAGCAGGGCATGTATGGGATTGGTGTTGGTGACCACACGAAGCGTGGACACCACAGCGATACCCGATGCGAAATAGAAAGCGAATTCCATCTTTCTTCCTTAAGGCAGCAAGCTCTTCACGTTGATCGGTTCGGCTTCGTTCTGCGCGGCGCCTTTCGGCTTACCGGCAATGGCCATACCTGCAACACGATAGAAGTTGTAATCAGGGTTTTTACCGGGACCGGAAATCAGCAGATCTTCTTTCTCGTACACCAGGTCCTGACGTTTGAAATCCGCCATTTCGAAATCCGGCGTGAGCTGGATCGCGGTGGTCGGGCATGCTTCCTCGCAGAGGCCGCAGAAAATGCAGCGCGAGAAGTTGATGCGGAAGAAGTCCGGGTACCAGCGACCGTCTTCGGTTTCAGCTTTCTGCAGCGAGATGCAGCCCACCGGGCAGGCCACGGCGCACAGGTTGCACGCCACGCAGCGCTCCTCGCCGTCGGGGTCGCGGGTCAGGACGATGCGGCCGCGGTAACGCGGCGCCAGGTAGACCGGCTCTTCCGGGTATTGCAGGGTGTCGCGCTTGCGGAAGCCATGGCCGAAGATCATGACCAGGCTACGCAGTTGGGTACCGGTACCCTTAACGATGTCGCCAATATATTTGAACATGGGTCAAATCCTCACTGAACCGCGGCCGCAGGCGTGTTCATCAACACGATCGCAGCGGTCACCAGCAAATTGATCAGGGTCAGTGGCAGGCAGAATTTCCAGCTGAAGTCCATCACCTGGTCGTAGCGCGGGCGCGGGATGGCGGCGCGCAGCAGGACGAACAGCATGATGAAGAACGCGGTCTTCAGGGCGAACCACACGAAGGACAGTTGCGGCAGGATGTCGAACGGACCGTGCCAGCCGCCGAAGAACAGCGTCACCAGCAATGCCGAAATCAGGACGATACCGATGTACTCGCCCACGAAGAACATGCCCCATTTCATGCCGGCGTATTCAATGTGGTAACCGTCGGCCAGTTCCTGTTCCGCTTCCGGCTGGTCGAACGGGTGACGGTGGGTCACGGCCACGCCAGCGATGAAGAAGGTACAGAAGCCGAAGAACTGCGGAATGATGAACCACAGGTTCTGGGCCTGGTACTCGACGATGTCGCGCATGTTGAACGAGCCGACCTGGACCACCACGCCCATCAGCGCCAGGCCCATGAATACCTCGTAGGACACGGTCTGGGCCGATGCCCGCAAGCTACCCAGCAGGGCGTACTTGTTGTTGCTCGACCAACCGGCGAACAGCACCGCGTACACCGACAGGCCGGCCATGGCAAAGAAGAACAGCAGGCCGATGTTCAGGTCCGCCACACCCCAGGTCGGGGTGATCGGGATGATCGCGAAGGCAATCAGCAAGGCGCTCATGGCCACCACCGGCGCCAGGGTGAAAATCACCTTGTCGACAAAGGGGGGTGTCCAGTCTTCCTTGAAGAACATCTTGATCATGTCGGCGGCGATCTGGAACATGCCGAACGGGCCGACGCGGTTAGGACCGTAGCGGTCCTGCCACCAGCCCAGCAGGCGACGTTCGACAAAGCTCAGCAACGCGCCTGTGACCACCACGGCCAGCAGGATCACGATGGCCTTGAGGACCGTCAGGATCACATCGATCACTTCAGGGGTGAACCAGCTCATTGCGCTGCCTCCTGCAGACCGTCGACGGTTTTACCGAACACCGCCGGTGGAATGCCCGCCAGGCCGGCCGGCAGGGCCACCAGGCCGGCGCCCAGTTCTTCATTGATGCGCAGCGGCAGACGCAAGGTCTGGCCGGCGACGTTCAGGCTCAGCAGGGCGCCGTCGTTGACGCCCAGGCGATCGGCTTCGGACTTGGCCAGGGCCACGTAGGCAGCCGGGATGCGTTCCTGCACCGGCGCGGCCTTGGAAGAGTTCTCTTCGCTGCCGAACAGGTGATGGAACGGCACGACCTGCCAGGTGCCTGGTGCCGGGTTGAAGGCGCGCGGTACGCTGGCGAACCAGCTCAGGCCATCGCCCTGGCTTTCGATCAGGCGCGTGCCCGGGTCACCGGCACGCAGGTGACCGCCGACTTCGTCCTGGAACTTGTTCCAGGCCTGCGGCGAGTTCCAGCCCGGCGACCAGGCGAACGGCACTTGCGAGCGCGGTTCGGCGGAGCCCGAGTAACCTTCCATGGAGAAGGCGAACGCGGTGTCCGTGTCCTGCGGGGTGCGTGGTTCGTGAACGTTGATGTTGGCGCGCATGGCGGTGCGGCCGGAGTAGCGCAGCGGTTCACGGGCCAGTTTCAGGCCCTTGATGCGGAACGAAGCGGACGGTGCGGCGTCGACGATGCCGGCCAGTTGCGCGGTGCTGGAGGCACAGGCAGCGGTGACGTGGTCCAGTTGCGTCCAGTCGATCGGCTGGTTCAGCAGGGTGGCGCGCAGCGCATGCAGCCAGCGCCAGCCTTCGTGGACCAGGATGCTGGCGTCCAGGTATTGCGGGTCGAAGACCTGGAAGAAGCGCTGGGCGCGACCTTCCTGGCTGACCAGCGTACCGTCGCCTTCGGCGAAGCTCGCCGCCGGCAGCACCAGGTGGGCGCGGTCGGTGGTGGCGGTTTTCTGGTGGTCGGCCACGATCACCACTTTAGCGGCGTTCAATGCGGCGTCCACACGGGCTTTGTCGGTGCGGGTGTACAGGTCGTTCTCCAGCACCACCATGGCGTCGGCGCTGCCGTCGATCACCGCTTGCAGGGCGGCATCCACCGATTCGCCACCGAGCATGGCCAGGCCGAGGCTGTTGGCTTCCGGCACGATCAGGCTGATGGAACCGTTCTTCTCGCGCAGCTTCAGGGCCTTGGCGATATTGGCGGCGGCCTCGATCAGGGCCTTGGAGCCCAGGGAAGTACCGGCGATCACCAGCGGACGCTTGGCCGCCAGAAAGGCATCGGCGATGCGCTGGACCAGGGCGGTCGCTTCGCTGTCCAGGCCTTCGACGGCCGGGGCGCTGGCGTCCAGGGCGTGGGCCACGGCAAAACCGATGCGCGCCAGGTCGTCAGGGGCAGCGTGGACGCATTCCTCGGCGACGTCGTCGAGCTTGGTTTCGGCCAGGCTGGCGATGAACAGCGGGTTCAGCTCATGCTGGCCGATGTTCTTCACGGCTGCGTCGAGCCACGGCTGGACGCGCATGGCGTCGGCCATGTCCTCGGCCTTGCCCTTGACCGACTGGCGCAGGGCCAGGGCCATGCGGGCGGCGGTCTGGGTCAGGTCTTCGCCGAGGACGAACACGGCGTCGTGGTCTTCGATGTCGCGCATCGTCGGCACGGGCAGCGGGCTGTCCTTGAGCACTTGCAGCACCAGGCGGATGCGCTCCAGCTCAGCGGCTTCGATACCGCTGTAGAAGTGCTCGGCGCCGACCAGTTCGCGCAGTGCGTAGTTGCTTTCCAGGCTGGCCCGTGGCGACCCGATGCCGACGATGTTGCGGCCGCGCAGCAGTTCGGCGGCCTTATCCAGGGCTTCGTCCAGGCTCAGCTTGGTGCCGTCGGCCAACAGCGGTTGGCGAGGGCGGTCCGTGCGGTTGACGTAGCCGTAGCCGAAGCGGCCACGGTCGCAGAGGAAATACTGGTTCACCGAGCCGTTGTAGCGGTTCTCGATGCGACGCAGTTCGCCATAGCGCTCGCCCGGGCTGATGTTGCAACCGCTGGAGCAGCCGTGGCAGATGCTTGGCGAGAACTGCATGTCCCACTTGCGGTTGTAGCGCTCGGAGTGGGTCTTGTCGGTGAACACACCGGTCGGGCAGACCTCGGTGAGGTTGCCGGAAAACTCGCTTTCCAGGGTGCCGTCTTCAACGCGACCGAAGTACACGTTGTCGTGGGCACCGAACACGCCCAGGTCGGTGCCGCCGGCGTAGTCCTTGTAGTAGCGCACGCAGCGGTAGCAGGCGATGCAGCGGTTCATCTCGTGGGAAATGAACGGACCCAGTTGCTGGTTCTGGTGGGTGCGTTTCTTGAAGCGATAACGGCGCTCGTTGTGGCCGGTCATCACGGTCATGTCTTGCAGGTGGCAGTGACCGCCTTCCTCGCAGACCGGGCAGTCGTGCGGGTGGTTGGTCATCAGCCATTCGACGACACTGGCGCGGAACGCCTTGGATTCTTCATCGTCGATGGAGATCCAGGTGTTGTCGGTGGCGGGGGTCATGCAGGACATGACGATCCGACCACGGGTGTCGTTTTCGTCGGTGTACTGTTTGACCGCGCACTGGCGGCAGGCCCCGACGCTACCAAGCGCGGGATGCCAGCAGAAATATGGGATGTCGAGGCCTAGCGACAGACATGCCTGTAACAGGTTGTCTGCCCCGTCGACTTCGAGCGCTTTGCCGTCTACGTGGATAGTGGCCATGGTTCAAAGTTCTTCGTTGGCCCGGTGTCAGCGGGCGTGGCTAATGGAATCTTGTCGTTCGTCCGAATCCAAACAGCCTGCAAAGGCGTCATCGGACGAAAGGCGAAGGGCACGGACCCTTCGCCTTCTTAAGCGTGTTACGCGCCGACCATGGTCGGCGTGACCACCTGATTGAGATCGCCTGCGCGGGTAGGCGCGATGCCGGCCTCGAATTCAGAGCGGAAGTATTTGATCGCGCTGCCCAACGGCTCCACGGCACCCGGTGCGTGAGCACAGAAGGTCTTGCCTGGGCCGAGGAAACCCACCAGACCCAGCAGGGTCTCGATGTCGCCGGGCTGGCCTTCGCCGTTCTCGATGGCCATCAGCAGCTTGACGCTCCAGGGCAGGCCATCGCGGCAAGGGGTGCAGAAGCCGCAGGACTCACGGGAGAAAAACTGCTCCATGTTGCGCAGCAGCGACACCATGCTGACGCTGTCGTCCACCGCCATGGCCAGGCCGGTACCCATGCGGGTGCCCACCTTGGCGATGCCGCCGGCGTACATCTGCGCGTCCAGGTGTTCCGGCAACAGGAAGCCGGTACCGGCACCACCGGGCTGCCAGCACTTGAGTTTGTAGCCGTCGCGCATGCCGCCAGCGTAATCCTCGAACAGCTCGCGGCCAGTGATGCCGAAAGGCAGTTCCCACAGGCCGGGGTTCTTGACCTTGCCGGAGAAGCCCATGAGCTTGGTGCCCATGTCTTCGCTGCCGTCGCGGGCCAGGGATTTGTACCAGTCCACGCCGTCGGCGATGATCGCCGGCACGTTGCACAGGGTCTCGACGTTGTTCACGCAGGTCGGCTTGCCCCACACGCCCACGGCTGCCGGGAAGGGTGGCTTGGAGCGTGGGTTGGCGCGGCGGCCTTCCAGGGAGTTGATCAGTGCGGTTTCTTCACCGCAGATGTAACGCCCGGCGCCGGTGTGGACGAACAGCTCGAAATCGAAGCCGCTGCCCAGGATGTTCTTGCCCAGGAGGCCCGCGGCCTTGGCTTCTTCCACGGCACGGTTCAGGTGCTTGGCGGCGGTGGTGTATTCGCCGCGCAGGAAAATGTAGCCACGGTAGGTTTTCAGCGCACGGGCGCTGATCAGCATGCCTTCGATCAGCAGATGGGGCAGTTGCTCCATCAGCATGCGGTCCTTCCAGGTGTTGGGTTCCATTTCATCCGCGTTGCACAGCAGGTAGCGGATGTCGATGGATTCGTCCTTGGGCATCAGGCCCCACTTCACGCCGGTAGGGAAGCCCGCACCGCCGCGACCCTTGAGGCCGGAGTCCTTCACGGTCTGGACGATGTCGTCCTGGGCCATCTGGGTGAACGCCTTGCGCGCAGCGGCGTAGCCGTTTTTGGCCTGATACTCGTCCAGCCACACCGCTTCGCCGTCGTCACGCAGACGCCAGGTCAGGGGATGGGTTTCGGCCGAACGCTGGATGCGGTTGGCGGGCCCGAAGGAAGTCAGGGTCATACGTAGCCCTCCAGCAATTTGGCGACGCCGTCTGGTTTGACGTCACCGAAGGTGTCGTCGTCGATCATCAGCGCCGGGGCCTTGTCGCAATTGCCCAGGCAGCACACCGGCAGCAGCGTGAAGCGGCCGTCGGCGGTGGTCTGGCCCAGGCCGATGCCCAGCTTGCTCTGGATTTCGCTGACCACGGATTCGTGGCCACCGATGTAGCAGACCATGCTGTCGCAGACGCGAATGATGTGGCGGCCTACAGGCTGGCGGAAGATCTGGCTGTAGAAGGTGGCGACGCCTTCGACGTCGCTCGCCGGGATGCCGAGGATCTCGCCGATGGCGTAAAGCGCGCCGTCAGGCACCCAGCCACGTTCCTTCTGGACGATCTTCAGGGCTTCGATCGACGCCGCGCGCGGGTCTTCGTAGTGATGCAGCTCGTGCTCGATGGCCGAGCGCTCGGTTTCGCTCAGGGCGAAACGGTCTGTCTGGATAAGCGTGCTGTTCATGCTTAGCGGTCCACGTCGGCCATAACGAAATCGATACTACCCAGGTACGCGATCAAGTCCGCGACCATGCTGCCTTTGATCACCGAAGGGATCTGCTGCAGGTGCGGGTAGCTTGGGGTGCGGATCCGGGTGCGGTAGCTCATGGTGCCGCCGTCGCTCGTCAGGTAATAACTGTTGATGCCCTTGGTCGCTTCGATCATCTGGAAGGACTCGTTGGCCGGCATGACCGGACCCCACGAAACCTGCAGGAAGTGCGTGATCAGGGTCTCGATGTGCTGCAGCGTGCGCTCCTTGGGCGGCGGCGTGGTCAGCGGGTGATCCGCCTTGTACGGGCCTTCCGGCATGTTGCGCAGGCATTGCTCGATGATCTTGACGCTCTGGCGCATTTCCTCGACGCGAACCATGCAGCGGTCATAGGCATCGCCGTTGGCCGCCAGCGGTACTTCGAATTCGAAGTTCTCGTAGCCGGAGTAGGGGCGTGCCTTGCGCAGGTCGAAGTCGCAACCGGTAGAACGCAGGCCAGCACCAGTGACGCCCCATTCCAGAGCTTCCTTGGTGTTGTAGGCGGCGACGCCGATGGTACGGCCCTTGAGGATGCTGTTCTGCAGGGCGGCCTTGGTGTATTCGTCCAGACGCTTGGGCATCCACTCGACGAAGTCCTTGACCAGCTTTTCCCAGCCACGTGGCAGATCGTGGGCCACGCCACCGATGCGGTACCAGGCCGGGTGCAGGCGGAAACCGGTAATGGCTTCGATCACCGTGTACGCCTTCTGGCGGTCGGTGAAGGTGAAGAACACCGGCGTCATGGCGCCGACGTCCTGGATGTAGGTGCCCAGGAACAGCAGGTGACTGGTGATACGGAAGAACTCGGCCATCATGATGCGGATGACGTCGACCCGGTCCGGTACCTTGATCCCGGCCAGTTTCTCGACCGAAAGCACGTACGGCAGGTTGTTCATCACGCCGCCGAGGTAGTCGATGCGGTCGGTGTACGGAATGTAGCTGTGCCAGGACTGGCGCTCGGCCATTTTCTCGGCGCCACGGTGGTGGTAGCCGATGTCCGGGACGCAGTCGACGATCTCTTCGCCGTCCAGTTGCAGGATGATGCGGAACGCACCGTGGGCCGAAGGGTGGTTCGGGCCCAGGTTGAGGAACATGTAGTCCTCGTTGGCGCCCGAACGCTTCATGCCCCAGTCTTCAGGCTTGAAGCGCGCGGCTTCTTCCTCGAGCTGCTGTTTGGCCAGGGACAGGCTGAACGGGTCGAACTCGGTGGCGCGGGCCGGGAAGTCCTTGCGCAGCGGGTGACCTTCCCAGGTCGGCGGCATCATGATGCGCGACAGGTGCGGGTGGCCGGGGAAATCGATCCCGTACATGTCCCACACTTCACGTTCGTACCAGTTGGCGTTCGGCCAGATGCCGGTCACGGTCGGCACGCTGAGGTCGCTCTCGGACAAGGCGACCTTGATCATTACGTCACTATTACGCTCGATCGACATCAGGTGATAGAACACGGTGAAGTCGACGCCGTCGGGCAGGCCCTGGCGCTTGGTGCGCAGGCGCTCGTCCACGCCGTGCAGGTCATAGAGCATGACGTACGGCTTGGGCAGGTTGCGCAGGAAGGTCAGGACTTCGACGAGTCTGGCGCGAGCAACCCAAAGCACCGGCATGCCGGTGCGGGTCGGCTGGGCGGTGAACGCCTCGGGGCCAAAACGGTTGTTCAGTTCGACGACCACATCCTGGTCGTCTGCCTTGTAGGGCGGGATGTACAGAGCACTGCCTGTAGTCATGGTTATTTATCGCTTTCGGTCAACGTAAAGAATGAAGCCAGGTTCGTGTTTCTTGTTCAGGAACAGAGCTGGATCAGACTTCGTCGGGGCTGCGCAGGTTGGTGACTGCGATACGCTGTTCGCGGCGCTGTTCCTTTTGCGATGGCATCTCGGCGCGATAGACGCCTTGATCGCCAACGACCCAGGACAGTGGGCGACGCTCCTGGCCAATCGATTCCTGCAACAGCATCAGGCCTTGCAGGAAAGCTTCGGGGCGGGGCGGGCAGCCAGGCACGTAGACGTCCACGGGCAGGAACTTGTCCACCCCTTGAACGACGGAATAGATGTCGTACATGCCACCGGAGTTGGCGCACGAACCCATGGAGATCACCCATTTCGGTTCGAGCATTTGCTCATAGAGACGCTGGATGATCGGCGCCATCTTGATGAAGCAGGTACCGGCGATAACCATGAAATCCGCCTGACGCGGCGATGCCCGGATTACCTCGGCGCCGAAGCGCGCGATGTCGTGGGGCGCCGTGAAGGCGGTGGTCATTTCCACGTAGCAGCACGAAAGGCCGAAGTTGTACGGCCACAGGGAGTTCTTGCGACCCCAGTTGACCGTGCTGTTCAGCACATCTTCGAGCTTGCCCATGAAGATGTTCTTGTGGACTTGATCTTCTAACGGATCGGAGACGGTTTCCCGTTCGCCAATCGGATACTGCTCGTTAGGAGCATCGGGGTCGATCCTGGTGAGATTGTATTGCATTGCCAAAGCCTCATTGTTTCAGCTTCGCTTGCCGCTTGCGCCGAGCTTCCGGAGCCCAATCAAGTGCCCCCACCCGGAATAGGTAGACAAGACCTGCCAACAGAATTGCTATGAAAACGAGAGCTTCGACAAATCCGGTCCAGCCGCTTTCGCGGACGGACACAGACCAGGCAAAGAGAAAGAGGGCTTCGATATCGAAGATCACGAAGAGCATCGCGACCAGATAGAATTTGGCTGAGAGCCGCAAGCGGGCGCCACCGGTAGGCAGCATGCCGGACTCGAACGGTTCGTTTTTGCTGCGGCCCCAGGCTTTTGACCCGAGCAGGCTCGACAGCCCGAGCATGAAGGCACACAGGCCGACGACACCCAGAAGGAAAATGGCAAAGCCCCAGTTGTGGGCCATGAGTCCTGTCGCTTCGGGCATGCTGGAAATCCTTAACAGAGGGCAAAGGGCCTCTGAGCTTGAAAGAAATAACGCAGTGACGATATGTCGCAGCAATCAATCGCGGTGATTTTATGGCTAAACACCGGGCAAGTAAAATTCCTATAGCGAAATTATTTATTGGAATAAGGACATAGCGCTCCTCCAAAGCTGCGCAACCCCGGCCCTGCGGGCATTGGCCGACTATTCATCCATTCTGCTTTATTCGTGCTGCAACAATGATAATGCCTTTCAAATGATAATTATTATTGTTTGTCCGGGTTTTTCATCAATAACCCGGCACAGTAGCTGAGAACTTTTCTTACAGGGTTGCGACTGCAATTGTCAGCGCTGGCCGTTTTACTCTTTTTCAGACTGCCTGTTACTGCGTTCGATCAATTTTTCTATCGGCGCGCCAAAGGGAAAGGGTCGGTAAGGGGTTGGATCTGCATGAGGGGTCGCTCCCATAGAAGCCAGGCTTGTTCGCGCCGTCAGCGGCGCGGTCCCGGAGCATTGGAGCGTCAAGCGAAACCTCTTTGCCAACAAAAATCGGCACGAGGCCTAACCTAGAGCCTTGAACGATTGGTGGCAAATGGCTATCTTTGCAGCTCACTTATCTAATCATCTATATCAATATTGGTTAGGTAATCGCTCCCTTAATAGCTGCGTCAGTCTTCATCGTTCGCGGCTGATTACCAAAGGAATGTCATGAATTCTTGGATCGCGAATATCAGCGTTATGCTCAAGTTGGCTTTGGGCTTTGCCGTTGTGCTGCTTCTGACCGCTGTCCTTGCCGCGACCGGCTGGTTCAGTCTGGGAAAAATGATCGAGCGCACTGATCGAATGACCAGCATTACCGAACTCGGCAACCGTCTTGATGAGTTGCGCACGGCTCGCTTGCAATACCAGCTGGACAAGGGCGATGAACAAAAGGGGGCACTGATCCAGGCGGCGCTGGAGCAGTTTGTCGCCAAGCAGAAAAGCCTCGCAACCGAGTTGAAGAAACCTGACAACCTGAAAAAACTTGCGCTGATCGAGCAGGCCAGCGCGCAGTATCAAGTGGCACTGAATACGATGCGTGAGGCTTATCGCAAAGACGCAGCCATGCGCAAGGAGATGGGGGTCAATGCGGTCAAGGGGGGCGCGCTGATTGCCAAGGTCATCAATGACGTAGAAGCAATGCCTGCTTCGGATGAGCGACGTTTCGAGTTGTACAGGATCATCCTCAAGGCCAAGGAGGACGTGGCGTTGGTGCGCTATGAAGTGCGTGGCTACACCGGCAACCCCAACAGCGCCACCGAACAAGCCGCCAGCCGCCAGATCGAAAATACGCTCAAGGGCATTGAAACCCTCAACGGCGCTTTCGGCCCGGCCTATGCCGACACCATCAAGCAGCTGGAAACCGCACTGATTGCTTACCGCCGTTCGGTGCAGGACTTCACCGCCAGCAACCAGGCCATTGGCAAGGCTGTGCAGGACACCATCGACTTGGGTGGCACCATTACCCGTCTGTCTGAAGAAATGTATGCCAGCCAACTGGTCTCCCGTGACGAAGACAGCGCCCAGGCCCGCATCCTGCAACTGAGCTGTACTGCCTTGGCGATGCTGTTGGGGATTCTTGCGGCCATGATCATCACTCGCCAGATTACGCGGCCGTTGCAGGACACATTGGCTGTGGTCGATCGCATTGCAGCAGGCGACCTCACGCAAGACATGGTCGTGACCCGTCGTGATGAACTGGGTGTCTTGCAGCAAGGTATCCAGCGCATGGGCGCCACGTTGCGCGACTTGATCGGTGGCATCCGCGATGGCGTCACTCAGATCGCCAGCGCCGCCGAAGAGTTATCGGCCGTCACCGAGCAGACCAGCGCCGGGGTTAATAGTCAGAAGACCGAGACCGACCAGGTGGCTACCGCCATGCACGAAATGTCGGCCACCGTGCATGAAGTCGCGCGTAATGCCGAACAGGCTTGCACGGTTGCCTCAGAGGCCGATGCACAGGCGCGTATTGGCGACCAGGTTGTCGCGCAGGCCATCGTTCAGATCGAGCGCTTGGCCAGCGAAGTCGGGCGCTCCGTCGACGCCATGGATGAGTTGGAACAAGAAAGCGCACGCATCGGCAAGATCATGGACGTGATCAAGGCGGTGGCTGAGCAGACCAACTTGCTGGCCCTTAACGCCGCCATTGAGGCTGCCCGCGCGGGTGACGCCGGGCGCGGATTTGCCGTGGTCGCCGACGAAGTACGTGGGCTGGCCCAGCGTACCCAGCATTCCACCGAAGAGATTGAAAGCCTGGTGGCGGGCTTGCAGAACGGCACACGCCAGGTGTCGAGCATCATGCGAAATAGCCGCGAACTGACCGATAGCAGCGTGGAATTGGCCGGCAAGGCTGGCGTCTCTCTGGGCAACATCACCCAGGCGGTTTCTGGCATCCAGGCCATGAACCAGCAGATTGCCGCTGCTGCGGTGCAACAAAGCTCGGTGGCCGAGGACATCAGCCGCAGTATCCTGAGCGTGCGCGATGTGTCCGAACAGACCGCCTCGGCCAGCGAAGAAACCGCCGCTTCCAGCGTCGAGCTGGCGCGCCTGGGTAACCAGTTGCAGCAACTGGTCAGTCACTTCAAAGTGTAAAAAAAACGGCAAAAAAAAGCCCCGAACCAGTCGGGGCTTCAAATCGTCGGCTTTGCGGTTAGTTTTTATCCGGTCCGCAAGGGCCGTTACTCATCGATCAGTGGAACTGCTCTTCTTCGGTCGAGCCGGTCAGTGCGGTCACCGACGAAGCGCCGCCCTGGATCACGGTGGTCATGTCGTCGAAGTAGCCGGTGCCCACTTCCTGTTGGTGAGCCACGAAGGTGTAGCCTTTCGCGGCGTCGGCGAACTCCTGCTCCTGCAGCTTCACATAGGCGGTCATGTCGTTGCGGGCGTAGTCGTGCGCCAGGTTGAACATGCTGTGCCACATGTTGTGAATGCCGGCCAGGGTGATGAATTGGTGCTTGTAGCCCATGGCGGACAGTTCGCGCTGGAATTTGGCGATGGTCGCGTCGTCCAGGTTTTTCTTCCAGTTGAAGGAAGGCGAGCAGTTGTACGACAGGATCTGGTCCGGGTATTCCTTTTTGATCGCTTCGGCGAAGCGACGAGCTTCGTCCAGGTCCGGTTTGGCGGTTTCGCACCAGATCAGGTCGGCGTACGGCGCGTAGGCCAGGCCACGAGCGATGGCCTGGTCGAGACCGGCGCGCACCTTGTAGAAGCCTTCCTGAGTGCGGGTACCTGTCACGAACGGCTGGTCGTACGGGTCGCAGTCGGAAGTCAGCAGGTCAGCGGCGTTGGCGTCGGTACGGGCCAGGATGATGGTCGGTACACCAGCAACGTCGGCGGCCAGACGGGCAGCGGTCAGCTTCTGCACGGCTTCCTGGGTCGGTACCAATACCTTGCCGCCCATGTGGCCGCATTTCTTCACCGAGGCCAGTTGGTCTTCGAAGTGAACGCCGGCGGCGCCTGCTTCGATCATGCTCTTCATCAGCTCGTAGGCGTTCAGGACGCCGCCGAAACCGGCTTCGGCGTCAGCCACGATCGGTGCGAAGTAGTCGATGTAGCCTTCATCGCCTGGATTCTTGCCGGCTTTCCACTGGATCTGGTCGGCGCGACGGAACGAGTTGTTGATGCGCTTGACCACGGTCGGAACCGAATCCACCGGGTACAGCGATTGGTCGGGGTACATCGACTCGGCGGAGTTGTTGTCCGCGGCCACTTGCCAGCCCGACAGGTAGATCGCCTGGATGCCGGCCTTGACTTGCTGTACGGCCTGGCCGCCGGTCAGGGCGCCCATGCAGTTGACGAAATCTTTCTCGGGACGGAAGGCTGGCTTGGCGCCCTGGGTCACCAGGTTCCACAGCTTTTCGGCGCCCATTTTCGCAAAGGTGTGCTCAGGTTGAACCGAGCCACGCAGGCGGACGACGTCAGCAGCGGAATAATTGCGCTTCACGCCTTTCCAGCGTGGGTTCTCAGCCCAGTCTTTTTCAAGGGCTGCAATTTGCTGTTCGCGTGTCAGTGCCATGGAAATAAACCTCGTCGCATCGTCGGGTGTGGAAGATTCCTGCTCCTGCCGATTCGCCAGTCATTGGCGAAGAAGGCTGCTCGCTGGCCAGGGGGCCGGGCGTACAAGTCGGTTCAGGCGGGGAGGCGACGGGATGAACGATGGGCTCGAGGGGAAAGTGAGCAGGTAGAGGCGGACTGCGGGCGCATTCGGGCGTCGTGGGCCCTGGTACGAACTCAGAGTGATGCCGGGTTACCTAGTTACGCTTCCGTCCCTCGGGACAACTTCGTTCCAGTCGCAACCTCGTCAAACACACCTTGTGGGCAGTACAGACACGGATCGGCTTGCGGGGTAGGTGCAAGCGGCGACCCGAAGGCCCTTGCCAGGGCCCCTGATTAGCGGGAGCGAGGCCATCATGCCTTCGGTTTTTTGGCTCGTCAAACGTTTTGTAGTGCTTTTTTTCAAGCACTACATCTTTGGTCTAATACGACTCATCAGTCAGTTTTTGGTGCTTCAGTTCAGGGTATCGACCTTAACCCGCAGAATCATGTCGTCGCGGCCTTGTGTCGAGTAGCTGCGGGTCAGGCCCTGTTTATCGGCCTGAGTCTGGCGATTCACGCCGGCCAAGGTGATCCATTCGCCCAGTCGGCCGCTGACCGTCGTGTCGGTGCTTTGAACGTTCACTACATCGGGACGTTCCTGGCTCATGCGGTCACGGTTGGTACTGATGCTCAGATGAACGGTCTCGCCGGTGACGCTCGCCGTGACATAGAAACCCTGAGTGACATTGCGGTATTCGGTCTGGCTTTGCATGCGCCCATAGGTGTCGGTCTGGCTGCTGGTGAACGGTACGCTCTGGCCCACCTGGATCAGCGCCGGCTGGCCTTCGCTGGCCTGCACCTGTTGCACGCCACCGTCACGGCTGGCCGTGCTGCGGTTGATGATGCGGGTCTGGCCGGGGGCGGCGCCGTTGATGGAGTAACCCTGGTCGCCTTGCAGGTTGTTCTCGTTGGTGTCGACCGTGATCAGCAGGCGCTTGGGCGCGGTGTCCAATTGCGCGAGGAATTCCCGCAGCTCTTCGATCTTGCCCGGGGCGGCGTTGACGATCAGTTGATTGCCATAGGCGCTGACCTGGCCGTCCTTGCCGATGAAGTTCTGCGCCACCGGAAGCAGGTCGGCGCTGGTGCGGTAGTTCAATGGCACGATTTGCGTGTCGGCCATGACCGACAGGCTACAACCGAGCAGCAGGGTGGCCAGGAGGGTGCGTAGCGACATTCCATTTCTCCGCGAGACAAAGGCTTGATATTGCCAGTTTGTCGGCCCAGGGTGGGGCAAGTTGAATGATAGACGGCAAAACGCCCCGGCATCGGGGATGGCGGGGCGTTTTGATGTGAGCTGAGTGATTACTTTGTGGCGAGGGGATTTGTGTCAGGCCGAGTGTCGCACCATGTCCACATGGGGAATCCCGGCTTCCAGGAATTCCTCGCTGACCACGGCAAAGCCCAGTCGCTCATAGAACGGCGTGGCATGCACCTGGGCGCTGAGCATCTGTTGCTTGAGCCCGCGTTTTTCGGCTTCGGCGATGACTGCATGCAACAGCGCGTCGCCCACCTTCAGACCGCGCCAGTCCTTGAGCACCGAGACCCGGCCAATGTGACCGTCGGTCAGCAGGCGGGCGGTGCCGATGGGGAAGTCGCCTTCGAAGGCGAGGAAATGCACCGCGCCCTGATCGTCGGCGTCCCATTCCAGCTCGGGCGGGACGGACTGCTCGACAATGAATACGCTCTCACGAATGCGCCGGATCTCGGCGTTTTCCTTTTGCCAGTCTGCGACACGAACGTGGATTTTATTCATCGGCGAACCCCAGGCTGCCTTGCTTGACCAGCTCATGGATCAGGCCGCGACCGTCTTCATCGGCCAGCCATGGGCTGAGGTTTTCAATGTGCAGGGCATCGGCCGCGCAGATCATTTTCAGTAGCTCGCGAAGCTTGCCCGGCAGGTAGCGGCTCTGGCCGCTGGCGAACAGCAGCAGGTCGTCATCGACTTCCGACCAGGCCAGGCGCGCGCTCGGGTTGCGGATGATCACGGCGCCCTGTTCCAGGCCGGCCAACAGGTCGTCCTCTTCCAGCTCGGGGCCTACCACCAATTCGGGGTAGCGCGGCTCCGTCATGAACTGGCCGAACCAGGTCAGCAGCAGGCGTTCGTCGCTCATGTGCTCGGCCAGCAGGCCCTTGAGGCGGTCGAGGGCGTCGTGTTGAATCTGGTGCGGATCGGCCACTGGGCGCGCATCGGCGTCGGTGTAGCGTTCTTCGTCCGGCAGGAACTGGCTGAGGAAGTCGGTGAAGTGGGTCAACACTTCGGCGGCGCTCGGTGCGCGGAAACCGACCGAGTAAGTCATGCAGTCATCCACGGCCACGCCGCAATGGGCCAGGCGCGGCGGCAGGTAGAGCATGTCACCCGGTTCCAGGACCCATTCGTCGGTGGCGTCGAAGTCGGCGAGGATGCGCAGGTCGGCATGGGGTAACAGCGGGCTGTGGGAGTCGCACATCTGGCCGATCTTCCAGTTGCGCTTGCCGTGGCCTTGCAGCAGGAACACGTCGTAGTTATCGAAGTGCGGACCGACGCTGCCACCTGGGGCGGCGAAGCTGATCATCACGTCGTCGATGCGCCAGCTCGGCAGGAAGCGGAAGTGTTCCAGCAGTTCGCTGACTTCCGGGACGAACTGGTCGACTGCCTGCACCAGCAGGGTCCAGTCGCGCTCCGGCAGTTTGCTGAATTCGTCTTCGGCGAACGGGCCGCGACGCAGTTCCCACGGGCGCTCGCCGTGCTCGAGCACCAGGCGCGATTCGACTTCTTCTTCCAAGGCCAGGCCGGCCAGCTCGTCGGCGTCGATCGGGCTTTCGAAGTCAGGAATCGCCTGGCGGATCAGCAGCGGCTTTTTCTGCCAGTAATCGCGCAGGAACTCCCGTGCCGTGATGCCGCCCAGGAGTTGCAGAGGAATGTCAGGATTCATGTGTAACCTATTGAAAAAATATACTTTTCAGACGCGAATAAAAACGCCCGGCGCGGCCGGGCGTCTCAAGGGTGCAACCGTGTATCAGATGCGCTTGGCTTGTGCCGCCGCATTGCCGATGTAGCTGGCCGGGGTCAGCTTCTTCAGCTCCGACTTAGCATCGGCAGGCATGTCCAGGCCGTCGATGAAAGTCTGCAGTGCTTCAGGGCTGATGCCCTTGCCACGGGTCAGTTCTTTCAGTTTTTCGTACGGGTTTTCGATGTTGTAGCGACGCATCACGGTCTGGATCGGTTCGGCGAGGACTTCCCAGCAGGCGTCCAGGTCGGCGGCGATCTTCTGTTCGTTCAGCTCCAGCTTGCCGATGCCCTTGAGGCTGGCTTCGTAGGCGATGACGCTGTGGGCAAAGCCCACGCCCAGGTTGCGCAGCACGGTGGAGTCGGTCAGGTCGCGCTGCCAGCGGGAGATTGGCAGTTTGCTCGCCAGGTGCTGGAACAGTGCGTTGGCGATGCCCAGGTTGCCTTCGGAGTTTTCGAAGTCGATCGGGTTGACCTTGTGCGGCATGGTCGAGGAACCGATTTCGCCGGCAATGGTGCGCTGCTTGAAGTAGCCCAGGGAGATGTAGCCCCAGATGTCGCGGTCGAAGTCGATCAGGATGGTGTTGAAGCGCGCGATCGCGTCGAACAGCTCGGCGATGTAGTCGTGCGGTTCGATCTGGGTGGTGTATGGGTTGAAGCTCAGACCCAATTCGTCTTCGATGAAGGCGCGGGCGTTGGCTTCCCAGTCGATCTGCGGGTAGGCCGACAAGTGGGCGTTGTAGTTGCCCACGGCGCCGTTGATCTTGCCCAGCAGCGGCACGGCGGCGACTTGGGCGATCTGGCGCTCCAGGCGATACACCACGTTGGCCAGCTCTTTGCCCAGGGTGGTCGGTGATGCCGGTTGACCATGGGTACGCGACAGCATCGGTACGTCGGCGAAGCGGATCGCCAGCTCGCGGATGGCCTGGGCGACCTGGCGCATCAGCGGCAGCATCACGTCGTCGCGGCCTTCACGCAGCATCAGGGCGTGGGACAGGTTGTTGATGTCCTCGCTGGTGCAGGCGAAGTGGATGAACTCGCTGACGTTGGCCAGTTCCGGCAGCTTGGCCGCCTGCTCCTTGAGCAGATATTCGATCGCCTTGACGTCGTGGTTGGTGGTGCGCTCGATCTCTTTGACGCGCTCGGCGTGCTCCAGCTCGAAGTTCTCCGCCAGGGCGTTGAGCACCGCGTTGGCTTCGGCCGAAAACGCCGGGACTTCGCCGATGGCGGGATGGGCGGCCAGGCGCTGGAGCCAGCGCACTTCAACCAGGACGCGGGCACGGATCAGGCCGTACTCGCTGAAAATCGGGCGCAGGGCCTGGGTTTTGCCGGCGTAGCGGCCGTCTACAGGGGAAACCGCAGTGAGCGAAGAGAGCTGCATGGGGTGTT
The DNA here is from genome assembly GCF_007828215.1 of Pseudomonas sp. SJZ074. Taxonomy (GTDB): domain Bacteria; phylum Pseudomonadota; class Gammaproteobacteria; order Pseudomonadales; family Pseudomonadaceae; genus Aquipseudomonas. Next base: position 66,085 of record NZ_VIUE01000021.1, read on the forward strand.
CTCGGACAGTCGGGCAACGAAATGGGGCGCGTATCATACATGAAAACAATCGCCGGTCCGTCGCCAACTGACCGGCGTATTACGCGTAATGAAGCAAAAAAATGGGTTGAGGCGACTTATTCGTTGCGCATCAACGGGTAAAGCTCTTTCAGCAATTTGCGTCGGCTGATCACCAGCTGCCAGCGATGCCCGCCCAGTTGTCGCCACAGGCGTGCCGAACGAATGCCCGCCAGTAATAGCGCGCGAATTTTCGAGGCGTTGCTCGGTTGCTGCAGGTTGCGCATGTCGCCGTGGACCTGGATACGCTGGCGCAGGGTGCTCAGGGTGTCCTGGTACAGCGCGCCGCAGGCAGCGATGACGTTTTCATGGGAGGGGCCGAAATGCTCGACCTGGGACTGGATCTGCGGCAGGCGCTTGCCGATGGTGTCCAGCAGGTCGTCGCGCTTGGCGAGCTGGCGTTCAAGGCCCAGCATCGACAGGGCATAGCGCAGCGGCTCGCGTTGCAGGGCGCTGGGGTCGCGCTCCAGGGCACCGATCAACGCGCGATAGCCTTCGCGCAGGTTCAGGTCGTCACCACCATAGACTTCCAGGGTGTCCTTGGGGTCGCGTACCAGCAGGCTGCCGAGCATGCAGCTCAGGCCCGCCTCGGAGGTCTGGCCGGTCTTGGCGATCCGGTCCACCAGCACGGCGGCGAGAAACACACCGCCCAGCGCTGTCAGCTGTTCCTGGGTCGGGCTCATGCCTTGCTGCTCCACGGCTCTGCGACTTCGATCACGCCGCCGCCCAGGCAGATTTCACCGTCGTAGAACACCACGGACTGGCCGGGCGTCACCGCCCGTTGTGGATCATCGAAGGTGGCGCGGTAGCCTGCGGCGGTCTTTTCCAGGGTGCAAGGCTGGTCGCTCTGGCGATAGCGCACCTTGGCCGTCAGGCGGCGCGGCTCGCTCAGGTCGATCGGGTTGACCCAATAGATGTCGGAGGCGAGCAGGGCGCGGGAAAACAGCCAGGGATGGTCGTTGCCCTGGCCGACAATCAGCTCGTTGTGCTCCAGGTCCTTGATCAGCACGTACCACGGCTCTTCGCCGGCGTCTTTCAGCCCGCCGATGCCCAGGCCCTGGCGTTGGCCGATGGTGTGGTACATCAGGCCGTGGTGGCGACCGATGACTTCGCCTTCAGTCGTCTTGATCTCGCCCGGCTGGGCTGGCAGGTATTGCTTGAGAAAGTCGCTGAAACGGCGCTCGCCAATGAAGCAGATCCCGGTGGAGTCCTTCTTCTTGGCGGTGGCAAGTTGGTGCTTTTCAGCGATCGCGCGCACTTCGGGCTTTTCCAGTTCGCCTACCGGGAACAGGGTCTTGGCGATCTGCTCGCCACCGACGGCATGCAGGAAGTAGCTCTGGTCCTTGTTCGGGTCCAGGCCCTTGAGTAACTCGGTGCGGCCGTCGACATCGCGGCGGCGCACGTAGTGACCGGTGGCGATCAGGTCGGCGCCCAGCATCATTGCGTAGTCGAGGAACGCCTTGAACTTGATTTCGCGGTTGCAGAGGATGTCCGGGTTCGGCGTGCGCCCGGCCTTGTATTCGGCCAGGAAGTGCTCGAACACGTTGTCCCAGTACTCGGCGGCGAAGTTGGCGGTGTGCAGCTTGATACCGATCCGGTCGCACACGGCCTGGGCGTCCGCGAGGTCGTCCATGGCGGTGCAGTATTCGGTTCCGTCGTCTTCTTCCCAGTTCTTCATGAACAGGCCTTCCACCTCATAACCCTGCTCGATCAGCAGAAGGGCGGAAACGGAGGAGTCCACGCCGCCGGACATGCCGACAATAACGCGCTTCTTGGTGGTGCCGGAAGGAGCTGGATCACGCATAGGGATTCAATGAGTGTCTTGAAAAAGGACGCGATTCTATCAGGCCCGGGCGCGCAAGGCTAAAGGGAAGGACGGATCAGTGCCAGGCTGTGGCGATGGCCGGCCAGATAATCGTCGATGCAGCGGATGATCAGCTCGCTGCGCCAATGATTGCGCTGTTCGAGCAGTTCGTCGCGGGTCAGCCAGCGGGCGCCCAGGATGCCATCGTCCAGTTGATAGTCGGGGTGGTGCTTGAGGGCTTTGGCGGCGAAGCAGACCCGCTGGTAGGTCACGCCATTGCTGGGAGCGGTGTACAGGTAGATGCCGACCACGCTGGTGGGCTCGACGTCCCATCCGGTTTCTTCCAGGGTTTCGCGCACGGCGGCTTCGACCAGGGTCTCGTCCGGGTCCAGGTGGCCGGCGGGCTGATTGAGCACCGCGCGCCCGCCCTTGGATTCTTCCACCATAAGGAAGCGGCCGTTGTCCTCGACGATGGTGGCGACGGTGATGTGGGGTTGCCAGTCCATGGGGTTCCTCTATTGCTCGGGTTGGGCCTCTGTGGGAGCGGGCTTGCCCGCGAAGGCGCAGTGTCGGTCAGTGAATGTGTTGGATGATATACCGCTTTCGCGAGCAAGCCCGCTCCCACAGGGATTTTCCGGTGTTTACAAATGCTGCGTCCGCTGCTGCCCTGTGGCAGCGAGCCTGCTCGCGATAACGGCCGGTCGGTCGAAACTAAAGAGCGATGCATATCGCATTCGGATAATATTTGTCGAGGTAAGGAAAGTCCCGTATGTCACAAAGTTTGCCTGTGCCTCTAAATGATTTGATTGTCATGGTTACCTGTTTTTTTGACGTGTCGTGGTTAAATTCGATGACGGCAGTTGCATCCGAAAATCCGTCTTCTATAGTCAGGGTCGTTACGCCAGGTGGATAGCTTTTGTCCGGTGTCAGGTAGAGATCGGTAGACATCGTTCCTACGAATTTGTCGATTTTGCCCATTTCTCCTGGTGGGTACTCTTGGTATACATCGCAGCCTGAAAGATAGAGCGTGACGTTACCTAAAAAAGAAAATTTGTCCGTGGGGTTGATAACGACCGGTAAGGCTGTTTTTTTCGGGGCAGGAAGTACGGGACTGGTTGAGGGATGTTTGACGACCTGGTCATTGATTTGTACCTCGAGCCATCCGTCCTCATCTGTCTTTTGATCGATTTTTTTACCGGGTATGCGCATTTCAAGCTGAATTAACCCTGGGAAGTCCTCGAAAACAATAGACGGGGCCCTGACGCTTGCGCCGGGTGAGTTGGTTGAGTAGATAACTTGATTTCCGAATTTATTTAAATTGAATGTGTATGTGGTATCTGGGCTTGTAAAGGTTAGTTGTTGCGTGGCGGGGGTGTAGTTATATATCTGTCCATGGCGATTGGGGCGGATGTCTGTAGAGCAGCGTATGGCGTAATGGTCGGGGAACTCCTCTATTTTAGGGTATTCAAAAGGCTCATCAAGGCGCTCTCTCCTAAATAGGGTGGGAGCGCCTCGCAGTTGTTGGCGGTCTAAATTTCCAATTGAGAAGGGTATTTGGGCGTTCATAATGACTTGCGCAGTCTTTTTCACGGTGTATTTCCTCGGTCTAGGAGTCAGGTAGTGAGTTTTAAGTGCGTATTTTTCGCAGAAAACTCAAACCACCTAAGGGCTGCTATCGCTATGTAGCCGATTTCAGCAATCCGGTTTCGCTCACTTGAGGTCGATACACCTGCAGGCAATCAGAATGACGCCCGATCTGACGCTCTCTCGTTCTCTTGCCGAGACATCTCGCATCCGCCAAAGGTTGAAAGAGCTGTGTTCGGGTCACGCCGAGGCCTTCAACGCTGATGGTTACTTCATGCGCCTTCAGTGAAGAGGCGTACTTAGAACGATGCTTTCAAGGCTAGGCTGCCTCGTTGTTCTGTCAAGCCAGACGCGGGTAGTCAAATGTGGGAGCGGGCTTGCTCGCGAAGGCAGAGTATCAGCCAATGAAGATGTCGGATGATAAGCCGCTTTCGCGAGCAAGCCCGCTCCCACAGGGAAAAGATGGTATGCCTGGAAACACAAACCCCGGCACAAGGCCGGGGTTCGTGGTGCTTCCTTACAACCTTATACCAGCGCAGCGATTGCCGCGTTGAAGGTGGCGCTCGGACGCATGGCCTTGCTGGTCAGCTCGGGATTGGCGAAGTAGTAACCGCCGATGTCCACCGGCTTGCCTTGAACGGCGTTGAGCTCGGCAACGATCTTCTCTTCGTTGTCGGTCAGCGTCTTGGCCAGGGTGGTGAACTGCGCCTTGAGGGCTGCGTCGTCATCCTGGGCGGCCAGTGCCTGGGCCCAGAACAGGGTCAGGTAGAAGTGGCTGCCACGGTTGTCGATACCGCCGACCTTGCGCGAAGGCGACTTGTTGCGGTCCAGGAACTCGCCAGTCGCCTGGTCGAGGGTCTTGGCCAGCACCAGGGCTTTCGGGTTGTTGTAGGTCACGCCCAGGTGTTCCAGGGAAGCGGCCAAGGCCAGGAACTCGCCCAGGGAATCCCAACGCAGGAAGTTCTCTTCCAGCAGTTGTTGAACGTGCTTCGGCGCGGAACCGCCAGCGCCGGTTTCGAACAGGCCACCGCCGTTCATCAGCGGCACGATGGACAGCATCTTGGCGCTGGTGCCCAGTTCCATGATCGGGAATAGGTCGGTCAGGTAGTCACGCAATACGTTGCCGGTCACCGAAATGGTGTCCTTGCCTTCGCGGGTGCGAGCCAGGGTGAATTTCATCGCGTCGACGGGCGACATGATGCGAATGTCCAGGCCGCTGGTGTCGTGGTCCTTCAGGTAGGTCTGGACTTTCTCGATGACGACGCCGTCATGGGCGCGCATCGGGTCCAGCCAGAAGATGGCCGGGGTGTCGCTGGCGCGGGCACGGTTGACGGCCAGCTTGACCCAATCCTGGATCGGCGCGTCCTTGGTCTGGCACATGCGGAAGATGTCGCCGGCCTCGACGTTCTGCTCCAGCAGGGTGCGACCGTTGCTGTCCGAGACACGGACCACGCCGTCGGCCTTGATCTGGAAGGTCTTGTCGTGGGAGCCATACTCTTCGGCTTTCTTGGCCATCAGGCCGACGTTCGGTACGCTGCCCATGGTGGTCGGGTCGAAGGCGCCGTTGGCCTTGCAGTCTTCGATCACTGCCTGGTAGATGGTGGCGTAGCAGCGATCCGGAATCACGGCCTTGGTGTCGTGCAACTGGCCGTCGGTGCCCCACATCTTGCCGGAGTCACGGATCATGGCCGGCATCGAGGCGTCGACGATGACGTCGCTCGGTACGTGCAGGTTGGTGATGCCCTTGTCGGAGTTGACCATCGCCAGGGATGGGCGCACCGCGTAGACCGCCTGGATGTCAGCTTCGATCTGCGCCTGCTGCTCGGCCGGCAGGGCCTTGATGCGGGCGTACAGATCGCCAATGCCGTTGTTCAGGTTGAAGCCGATCTGCTCCAGCACCTGAGCGTGCTTGGCCAGGGCGTCCTTATAGAACTCGGCGACGATCTGGCCGAACATGATCGGGTCGGAGACCTTCATCATGGTGGCCTTGAGGTGAACCGACAGCAGTACGCCTTTTTCCTTGGCGTCTTCGATTTCGGCGGCGATGAAGTTGCGCAGGGCATTCTTGCTCATCACGGCGCAGTCGAGGATCTCACCGGCTTGTACGGTGGTCTTTTCCTTCAGGACGGTGGCGGTGCCATCCTGGGCGATCAGCTCGATTTTCACGCTGCCGGCGGCGTCGATCAGGGCGGCTTTTTCGCTGCCGTAGAAATCGCCGGTGCTCATGTGGGCCACATGGGATTTGGAGTCGGCTGTCCAGGCGCCCATCTTGTGCGGGTGCTTGCGGGCATAGTTCTTGACCGACAGCGGTGCGCGGCGGTCGGAGTTGCCTTCACGCAGGACCGGGTTCACGGCGCTGCCCTTGACCTTGTCGTAGCGGGCCTTGGCTTCTTTGTCGGCTTCGCTGGTCACGGTTTCCGGGTAGTCCGGCAGTGCGTAGCCCTGGGCCTGCAATTCCTTGATCGCGGCCTGCAGTTGCGGCACCGAGGCGCTGATGTTCGGCAGCTTGATGATGTTGGCTTCAGGCGTAACGGCCAGGTCGCCCAGTTCGGCGAGGTGGTCGGCTACGGCTTTGTCACCCAGTTGCTCGGGGAAGCTGGCCAGGATGCGCCCTGCGAGGGAGATATCGCGGGTTTCCACGGCGATATCGGCCGAAGCGGTGAAGGCTTCGACGATTGGCAGCAGCGAATAGGTGGCGAGGGCGGGCGCTTCGTCGGTGAAGGTATAGATGATCTTCGAGCGGGTGGGCATATTCGGATTAACTCTCTTCTTTGCTAAAGCATGCGCAGAAACTCGAGGGGCGCCGGGTAAGCGCGTTCGTTCAAAGTCAGCCGTGAGCCGAATGTCGAGGTTTCTTCGCGGTGATGTTGGGTGCATCAGTCGAGCGTCAAGCGGTCGGGCCGCGGTAACGGTCCGGCTTTATAACTGGCGGGAAGGCTCTTGGTAGAGCAGTCAGCCGTCGTGACCCTGCGGTCAGCGGCGGCATTATACATAGGTAGCTGGCAATCTGCCGATGGTTCATAGACCTCCGTACACGTCCATTGGTCTAAACGTCGCAGGCCCAGAGGTATGGGCTATGCTCACATTTGGCGCTTTTCCCTTGTTTTTCAGGCTTGTACACGGCGAACTGGGCGAGTTTCCCGCCGATGGGTCTAACGTAGGGTTTGCGCGTCGATTCAACTGGGGTACGCTCGAACGCAGCCAGATGTTCAATCCAAGCAATGGAGTTCAGCATGGGGTATCAAAAGATTCAGGTTCCAGCCGTCGGTGACAAAATCACCGTCAATGCAGACCATTCTCTTAATGTTCCCGACAACCCGATCATCCCCTTCATCGAAGGCGACGGCATTGGCGTCGACATCAGCCCGGTCATGATCAAGGTTGTGGACGCTGCGGTGCAGAAGGCCTACGGCGGCAAGCGCAAGATTTCCTGGATGGAGGTCTATGCTGGTGAAAAAGCCACCCAGGTCTATGACCAGGACACCTGGCTTCCCCAGGAAACCCTGGATGCGGTCAAGGACTACGTGGTTTCCATCAAAGGTCCCCTGACCACGCCGGTCGGCGGCGGTATCCGTTCGTTGAACGTGGCCCTGCGTCAGCAGTTGGACCTGTATGTCTGCCTGCGCCCGGTGCGCTGGTTCGAAGGCGTACCGAGTCCGGTGAAGAAGCCTGGCGACGTGGACATGACGATTTTCCGTGAGAACTCCGAAGACATTTATGCGGGCATCGAGTGGAAGGCCGGTTCGGCGGAGGCCACCAAGGTCATCAAGTTCCTGAAAGAAGAAATGGGCGTCACCAAGATCCGTTTCGACGAAGATTGCGGCATCGGCGTCAAGCCGGTTTCCAAGCAGGGCACCAAGCGCCTGGCCCGCAAGGCCTTGCAATATGTGGTCGACAATGATCGCGAGTCCCTGACCATCGTACACAAAGGCAACATCATGAAGTTCACCGAAGGTGCCTTCAAGGAGTGGGCCTACGAAGTGGCTGCCGAGGAGTTCGGCGCGACCCTGCTCGATGGCGGGCCGTGGATGCAATTCAAGAATCCGAAGACCGGCAAGAACGTGGTCGTCAAGGACGCCATCGCCGATGCGATGCTCCAGCAGATCCTGTTGCGTCCGGCTGAATACGACGTGATCGCAACCCTGAACCTCAATGGCGACTACCTCTCCGACGCCCTGGCGGCGGAGGTGGGCGGTATTGGTATCGCGCCGGGTGCCAACCTCTCCGACACCGTGGCGATGTTCGAAGCGACCCACGGCACCGCGCCCAAGTATGCGGGCAAGGACCAGGTCAACCCGGGATCGCTGATCCTGTCGGCAGAAATGATGCTGCGTCACATGGGCTGGACCGAAGCGGCCGACCTGATCATCAAGGGCACCAATGGCGCGATTTCGGCCAAGACCGTGACCTATGACTTCGAACGCCTGATGGAAGGCGCCAAGCTGGTATCGTCCTCGGGCTTCGGCGATGCCTTGATCTCACACATGTAAGCGGATCGACGCGCATAAAAAGACGCCCGGCTCGAGTGATCGAGCCGGGCGTCTTTTTTGACCGATGACTACAGCAGGTCAATGGGTTTCAGTGACTCTGGTTTTGACTTTGACTTTTTCGGGGGCAGAGGTGCTTTCGACCTCGACCGGCGAAATATTGACCGCATGCAGCCCCTTGGGGCCCTGGATCACTTCGAATGTGACAGGTTGCCCGGCCTTCAGGGTTTTGTAGCCTTCCATCCTGATGGCCGAGAAATGCGCGAAAAGGTCTTCATCCCTGCCAGACGCCAGAATAAAGCCGTAGCCCTTGGCGTTGTTGAACCATTTCACCTTGCCACTCATCTTGACGACCGACATAGACCATTTCCCTCTGCAACGCACTCCATCACTGGAGTATCATCCAGTTCATCCGCAATCTAATCTTGTTTTAAGGATCGATTCCACGGACCTTTTTAACCCACGATGGGCTCTATTGGTTGTAACACCGTTTTGCCGATAGTCAAGGTGACCTGGCAGCGGCGGTTGAAATCGCCAGCCAATGCCCCCATCACTGTATTTGCCAACTAAACGAACCTTTCTTTCCATGCATGCAATCAGCCAGATTCGACTAACATTCAATCAGGATCGCCCGGATCTACACGACGACGATTCCGCAGGCATTGCTGTTCAGGAAGCAAAGCCTACGTTGCAGGCGCCACCGATGTACAAGGTGGTTTTGTTCAACGATGACTACACACCGATGGATTTCGTCGTCGAAGTGCTCGAGGTGTTTTTTAACCTGAATCGCGAGCTGGCGACCAAGGTCATGCTGGCCGTTCATACAGAGGGACGGGCAGTGTGTGGAGTGTTTACCCGCGACATTGCCGAAACAAAGGCCATGCAGGTCAACCAGTACGCCCGGGAAAGCCAGCATCCGCTACTCTGTGAAATCGAGAAGGACGGTTAACGCCGACCACTTGGGTATGAGGTGAAGCCATGTTAAACCGCGAGCTCGAAGTCACCCTCAATCTAGCCTTCAAGGAGGCCCGTTCGAAGCGTCATGAATTCATGACCGTCGAGCACCTGCTGCTGGCCCTACTGGATAACGAGGCTGCCGCCACCGTATTGCGTGCCTGTGGCGCGAACCTCGATAAACTCAAGCATGATCTGCAGGAGTTCATTGACTCCACCACGCCATTGATCCCCGTCCATGACGAGGATCGCGAAACCCAGCCAACCCTGGGCTTCCAGCGTGTCCTGCAACGTGCTGTCTTTCATGTGCAGAGCTCGGGCAAGCGTGAGGTCACCGGTGCCAACGTGCTGGTCGCCATCTTCAGCGAGCAGGAAAGCCAGGCGGTCTTCCTGCTCAAGCAGCAGAGCGTTGCGCGCATAGATGTCGTCAACTACATCGCCCATGGCATTTCCAAGGTGCCGGGGCATGGCGATCATTCCGAAGGTGAACAGGATATGCAGGACGAGGAGGGTGGTGAGTCTTCTTCTTCGGGCAATCCGCTGGATGCCTATGCCAGCAACCTGAACGAACTGGCGCGTCAGGGGCGTATCGATCCGTTGGTCGGACGCGAAGTCGAGGTCGAGCGCGTTGCGCAGATCCTGGCCCGGCGTCGCAAGAACAACCCGTTGTTGGTGGGCGAGGCGGGCGTGGGTAAAACCGCGATTGCCGAAGGCCTGGCCAAGCGCATCGTCGACAACCAGGTGCCGGACCTGCTGGCCAACAGCGTGGTGTATTCCCTCGACCTGGGTGCCCTGCTGGCCGGTACCAAGTACCGCGGCGATTTCGAGAAGCGCTTCAAGGCGCTGTTGGGCGAGTTGAAGAAACGTCCGCAGGCGATCCTGTTCATTGACGAAATCCACACCATCATCGGTGCGGGTGCCGCGTCCGGCGGGGTCATGGATGCCTCGAACCTGCTCAAGCCGCTGCTGTCGTCGGGCGATATCCGTTGCATCGGGTCGACCACTTTCCAGGAGTTCCGCGGGATCTTCGAGAAGGACCGTGCCCTGGCCCGGCGTTTCCAGAAAGTCGACGTCTCGGAGCCTTCGGTGGAAGACACCATCGGTATCCTGCGCGGCCTGAAGGGGCGTTTCGAGCTGCACCACAGTATCGAGTACAGCGATGAAGCCCTGCGGGCCGCGGCGGAATTGGCCTCGCGCTACATCAACGACCGGCACATGCCGGACAAGGCTATCGACGTGATCGACGAGGCGGGTGCCTATCAGCGCCTGCAGCCGGTAGAGAAGCGCGTCAAGCGCATCGAAGTGCCTCAGGTCGAGGACATCGTGGCGAAGATCGCACGTATTCCGCCCAAGCACGTCACCAGTTCCGACAAAGAGCTGCTGCGTAACCTTGAGCGTGACCTGAAGCTGACGGTGTTCGGCCAGGATGCGGCAATCGACTCGCTGTCGACCGCCATCAAGCTGTCCCGCGCCGGCCTCAAGTCGCCGGACAAGCCGGTCGGCTCCTTCCTGTTCGCCGGTCCAACCGGTGTCGGCAAGACCGAGGCTGCACGGCAGCTGGCCAAGGCGATGGGCATCGAGCTGGTGCGCTTCGACATGTCCGAGTACATGGAGCGCCACACTGTTTCGCGTCTGATTGGTGCGCCTCCAGGGTATGTCGGGTTCGACCAGGGCGGCCTGCTGACCGAAGCCATCACCAAGCAGCCCCACTGCGTGCTGTTGCTCGATGAAATCGAGAAAGCGCATCCGGAAGTCTTCAACCTGCTCCTGCAGGTCATGGACCACGGTACGCTCACCGATAACAACGGGCGCAAGGCGGACTTCCGCAACGTGATCGTGATCATGACCACGAACGCCGGTGCCGAAACCGCGGCGCGCGCTTCGATCGGCTTCACCCATCAGGACCATTCGTCCGATGCGATGGAAGTGATCAAGAAGAGCTTCACGCCTGAGTTCCGCAACCGTCTGGACACCATCATCCAGTTTGGTCGCCTCAGCCATGAGGTCATCAAGAGCGTGGTGGACAAGTTCCTCACCGAACTCCAGGCGCAGCTCGAAGACAAGCGTGTGTTGCTGGAAGTCACCGATGCGGCCCGCAGCTGGCTGGCAGAGGGCGGTTACGATGTGACGATGGGCGCGCGGCCGATGGCTCGCTTGATCCAGGACAAGATCAAGCGTCCGCTGGCCGAGGAAATCCTCTTTGGCGAACTGGCCGAGCATGGCGGTGTGGTTCACATCGACATCAAGGACGGCGAGCTGACCTTCGACTTCGAAACCACGGCCGAAATGGCCTGATCGAAACCTGTAATAAGCAGAAAGGCGCCGGAAGGCGCCTTTTTGCTTATCCTGGGAAAAACACTGCCCTGTGGAAGCGGGCTTGTGGTGCTTATCAAATTCCAGGCAAACAAAAACGCCCGGTATAAGCCGGGCGTTTTGTATTGACCTGTTAGCGAGCGCGGTAAGTGATGCGCCCTTTGCTCAAGTCATAGGGCGTCAGCTCGACACGCACTTTGTCGCCGGTAAGAATACGAATGTAGTTCTTGCGCATCTTGCCGGAGATGTGCGCGGTAACGACGTGCCCATTTTCCAACTCCACGCGAAACATGGTGTTGGGCAGGGTGTCGACGACAGTGCCTTCCATTTCGAAGCTGTCTTCTTTCGACATGCAGTAAAGCCCTCGGTGTCCAGTGAATGGCCCGGTGCAACTGCGCCAGGCAAAAGCGGCGTGCATTGTGCCCGAAAAAGGGGGGGCAAGCCAAGGGGTTCTGGTGTCCTGTCTCAGGCACCGCCAAAAATGAACGGCTTGATTCCGAGGCAGGACACTAGCTGAGGACAACCCAGCGCTGGTTAACCAGCAGTTCGATCGGCCGATACTGGGTCTTGTAGTTCATTTTCTTGCAGTTCTTGATCCAGTAGCCCAGATACACCGCTTCCAGGCCCAGGCGTCGTGCTTCGTTGATTTGCCAGAGGATGGCATAGCGTCCCAGGCTGCGCCGTTCTTCGTTCGGCTCATAGAAGGTGTACACCGCTGAAAGTCCGTTGGGCAGCAAGTCCGTGACGGCAATCGCCACCAGTCGCCCTTCGAGACGGAATTCATAGAAGCGGGAAAAGGGCAGGTCGCGCACCAGGAATGTCGAGAACTGATCGCGGCTCGGCGGGTACATGTCGCCGTCGGCATGGCGCTGCTCGATGTAGCGCTGGTACAGGTCGAAGTACTCTTCGCTGAACTGTGGCTTGGCCGGCCGGACCTGAAGATCGGCGTTGCGTTTGAAAATGCGTTTCTGCTGGCGGTCGGGGGCAAATTGCGCCACGGGAATGCGCGCCGGCACACACGCATTGCAATGCTGGCAATGGGGCCGGTAGAGATGATCGCCACTGCGCCGAAAGCCCATTTCCGACAGGTCTGCGTAGACATGCACATCCATGGGCTGGCTAGGGTCGAGGAACAGCGTCGTGGCCTGCTCTTCGGGCAGATAACTGCAAGAGTGAGGTTGAGTGGCATAAAACTTCAAGCGCGCCAACTCGGTCATGATCAACCCTCGGGATAAGCTTTGGATTAAGTGTAAGCCACTGGGGCAAATGTCGCTCAGCAAACCCAGGTTGCGTGGTTGGGCTGGTCCAGGTGTGTCTTGAGGTAGCCGGCAAAAGCCGTGCGAGCGATCGACCGCGCGCCCAGGCTGTGCAGGTGCTCGGTGGGCATCTGACAGTCTATCAGCACAAAACCGCCCGCCTTGAGGTGTTGGACCAGAGTGGCGAAGCCGAATTTCGACGCGTTGTCGGCCCGGCTGAACATGGATTCGCCGAAAAACAATCGGCCCATGGCCAGGCCGTACAGGCCGCCCACCAGCAAGCCTTGGTCCCAGACCTCCACCGAATGGGCATAGCCGCGCCGATGCAGCTCCAGGTAGGCGGTTTGCATGGCTTCGGTGATCCAGGTGCCTTCAGCATACGCCCGCGGCGCGGCGCAGGCCTGGATGACCGCGGCGAAGTCCTTGTCGAACGTCACTTCATAGCGCTGCTTGCGCAGGAGCTTGCCCAGGCTGCGCGAGACGTGCAGTTCGTCGGGAAACAGCACTGTGCGAGGGTCGGGCGACCACCACAGGATCGGTTGTCCTTCGGAAAACCAAGGGAAGCATCCATGGCGATAGGCCTGGATCAGCCGGTCGGCAGACAGATCGCCGCCCGCGGCCAGCAACCCGTTGGGATCGCGCATGGCTTTTTCCAAGGGAGGAAAATCAAAGGTATTGCGTTGTAACCACGTCAGCATTGTTGTCCGAACTTGCAGAAGGGGAGGGGCACCAGAGATTGTGCGCGGACAAATTGTGGCAAGGGGATAAGTCCCCTCGCCACAACTGAACGCTTGTCCAAAGATAACCGTCAAACGGCCGGGATGTCATCGAGATACTTCTCCGCATCCAGCGCGGCCATGCAGCCGGCACCGGCCGAGGTGATGGCCTGGCGATACACGTGGTCGGCCACGTCGCCGGCCGCGAACACGCCTTCGATATCGGTGGCGGTGGCGTTGCCTTCGCTGCCGCCGCGCACGAGCAGGTAGCCGTCGCGCATGCTCAACTGGCCCTGGAACAAATCGGTATTGGGCTTATGGCCGATGGCGATGAATACCCCGGCCAGTTGCAAGGTGCTGGTTTCACCGCTCTGGCTGTTGCGCAGGCGCGCGCCGGTCACGCCGCTGGCATCCCCCAGCACCTCGTCGAGGTTCTGGTTCCAGTGCAGCCTTATGTTGCCGTTGGCGGCCTTTTCGAAGAGTTTGTCCTGCAGTATTTTTTCCGAGCGCAGCTTGTCCCGGCGGTGGATCAAATGCACCTCTCTGGCAATGTTCGAAAGGTACAGGGCCTCTTCTACCGCGGTATTGCCACCGCCGACCACGGCCACCACCTGGTTGCGGTAAAAGAACCCATCACAGGTTGCGCAGGCGGAAACGCCTTTGCCGGCGAAGGTCTCCTCCGATGGCAGCCCCAGGTACTGGGCTGAGGCGCCAGTGGCGATGATCAAGGCATCGCAGGTGTAGGTGCCGCTGTCGCCGATGAGCTCGAACGGTCGCTGCTGCAACTTGGCGGTGTGGATGTGGTCGTAGACGATCTGCGTGTCGAAGCGCTCGGCATGCCGCTGCATGCGCTCCATCAGGACCGGGCCGGTCAGCCCTTCGACGTCGCCGGGCCAGTTGTCGACTTCGACCGTGGTGGTGAGCTGGCCACCGGCCTGTATGCCGGTAATGACAACGGGTTTGAGGTTGGCTCGGGCGGCGTAGACCGCTGCGCTGTACCCTGCGGGGCCGGAGCCGAGAATGATCAGGCGTGAATGCTTCACTTCGTTCATAAAAACACCTCATAAGCCTTTGTCACAAAAGACAATGCATGGTCCAATTGGCGCTTGTGCGGCCCTGTTTCCGGCGACCTTGTCACCCGGCGTGCGGGCAATGCCTTGGAGCCGACAAACCCGTACAATGCTTGAGTTTTGAACGCAGGATGGGCTAAGGATCAACATCTTCGGCAACACCTGCGGTTTTCTGGACGCACCTCTCAGTGGTAAAAGTAGTACCGGTTGTGCACATTCACTTTTTTACCTGCTTGTAATGAGCAGTTTTTTATAGTCATTCAACAGATGGACGCGCCATTGGCGCAGGAAAAGAAGCGTTTTGAAGAAATCCACCGCAGCACCTAAAACAGTCGTTCCGCTCTGGCGTCAGCAATTGCACTACCGGCTCAAGGAAGGTGCATTGATCGCCATCGGTGCCTTGTGCCTGTTCCTGATGATGGCCTTGCTGACCTACGGCAAGGACGATCCGGGCTGGAGCCATAACAGCAAGATCGACGACGTGCAGAACTTCGGCGGCCCGGCCGGTTCCTACAGCGCCGACATCCTGTTCATGGTGCTGGGTTACTTCGCCTATATCTTCCCGCTGTTGCTGGCAATCAAGGCCTACCAGATCTTTCGCCAGCGCCACGAGCCGTGGCAGTGGAGCGGCTGGCTGTTTTCCTGGCGGCTGATCGGCCTGGTGTTCCTCGTGCTGTCGGGGGCCGCGCTGGCCCATATCCATTTCCATGCCCCCACCGGTCTGCCGGCCGGGGCGGGTGGTGCCCTGGGGGAAAGCCTCGGCGACCTGGCCAGGAACGCCCTGAACATCCAGGGCAGCACGCTGTTGTTCATCGCCCTGTTCCTGTTTGGCCTGACGGTGTTCACTGACCTGTCGTGGTTCAAGGTCATGGACGTCACCGGCAAGATCACCCTCGACCTGATCGAACTGATCCAGGGCGCCGTGAATCGCTGGTGGGCGGCGCGCACCGAGCGCAAGCAACTGGTGGCGCAACTGCGTGAAGTGGACGACCGGGTCCATGACGTGGTGGCCCCGACGGTGCCTGACAAGCGCGAGCAGGCCAAGGTCAAGGAGCGCCTGATCGAGCGTGAGCAGGCCTTGAGCAAGCACATGTCCGAGCGCGAGAAGCAGGTGCCGCCGGTCATTACCATGGCGCCGGCCAAGCCGCCTGAGCAGAGCAAGCGCGTGCAGAAGGAAAAACAGGTGCCGCTGTTCGTCGACAGCGCGGTGGAAGGCACCTTGCCGCCGATCTCGATCCTCGACCCGGCGGAAAAGAAACAGCTCAATTATTCTCCCGAATCCCTGGCGGCCGTGGGGCATCTGCTGGAGATCAAGCTCAAGGAATTCGGTGTCGAGGTGTCGGTGGATTCGATTCACCCGGGCCCGGTCATCACCCGTTACGAAATCCAGCCGGCCGCCGGCGTGAAGGTCAGTCGCATCGCCAACCTCGCCAAGGACCTGGCGCGCTCGCTGGCCGTGACCAGCGTACGGGTGGTGGAAGTGATTCCCGGCAAGACCACCGTGGGTATCGAGATTCCCAACGAGGACCGTCAGATCGTGCGCTTCTCCGAAGTGCTGTCGACCCCTGAGTACGATAACCACAAGTCGCCGGTCACTCTGGCCCTGGGCCACGACATCGGCGGCAAGCCGGTCATCACCGACCTGGCGAAGATGCCTCACCTGCTGGTGGCCGGTACCACCGGTTCCGGTAAGTCGGTGGGGGTGAACGCGATGATCCTGTCGATCCTGTTCAAGTCCGGCCCGGAAGACGCCAAGCTGATTATGATCGACCCGAAGATGCTGGAATTGTCGATCTACGAAGGCATTCCGCACCTCCTGTGTCCGGTGGTCACCGACATGAAGGACGCCGCCAACGCCTTGCGCTGGAGCGTCGCCGAGATGGAGCGTCGCTACAAGCTGATGGCGAAGCTGGGCGTGCGCAACCTGTCGGGCTTCAACGCCAAGGTCAAGGAAGCCGAGGAGGCGGGCACGCCATTGACCGACCCGCTGTATCACCGCGAAAACATCCACGACGAGGCGCCGCTGCTGCACAAGCTGCCGACCATCGTCGTGGTGGTGGACGAATTCGCCGACATGATGATGATCGTCGGCAAGAAGGTCGAGGAACTGATCGCCCGTATCGCCCAGAAGGCCCGTGCGGCCGGTATCCACCTGATCCTCGCCACGCAGCGGCCGTCGGTGGACGTGATCACCGGCCTGATCAAGGCCAACATCCCGACCCGCATGGCGTTCCAGGTGTCCAGCAAGATCGACTCGCGGACCATCATCGACCAGGGTGGTGCCGAGCAATTGCTCGGTCACGGTGACATGCTCTACATGCCGCCGGGCACCAGCCTGCCGATCCGGGTACACGGCGCGTTCGTCTCCGACGACGAAGTGCACCGCGTGGTGGAAGCCTGGAAGCTGCGCGGCGCTCCCGAATACAACGACGACATCCTCAACGGCGTCGAAGAAGCCGGCAGCGGTTTCGAGGGCGGTGGCGGAGGGGGCGACGAGGACGCGGAAACCGATGCGCTCTATGACGAGGCGGTGCAGTTCGTCCTGGAAAGCCGCCGGGCGTCGATTTCCGCCGTCCAGCGCAAGCTCAAGATCGGCTACAACCGTGCCGCCCGCATGATCGAAGCCATGGAAATGGCCGGGGTCGTGACGGCCATGAACACCAATGGCTCGCGCGAAGTGCTGGCGCCGGGCCCGATGCGCGACTAATGAACGAGCGGCCTGTCGAAGCGCCGCTCGAACCCCCACGACTTCATGAGGACTCCCATGCGCCTGATTCGCATGCTGCTGTTGCCCGTACTGGCCCTGACCACCTTGTCGGCCCACGCCGACGAAAATGACGTGGCCCGCCTGACCCAGTTGCTGGAGCGCTCCCAGACCCTGACCGCTCGTTTCTCCCAGCTGACCCTCGACGGCAGCGGCACCCAATTGCAGGAAACCGCCGGCGACATGGCCCTGCAGCGCCCGGGCCTGTTCTACTGGCACACCAATGAACCGGCTGAACAGCTGATGGTGTCCGACGGCAAGAAAGTCTCCCTGTGGGACCCGGACCTGGAGCAAGTCACCATCAAGAATCTCGACCAGCGCCTGACCCAGACGCCGGCCTTGTTGCTGTCGGGCGATATTTCCAAGATCAGCCAGAGCTTCGACATCACGGCCAAGGAAGCGGGCGGCGTGATCGACTTCACCCTCAAGCCCAAGACCAAGGACAGCCTGTTCGACAGCCTGCGCCTGTCGTTCCGCAATGGCCTGGTCAATGACATGCAGTTGATCGACAGCGTCGGCCAGCGCACCAATATCCTGTTCAGCGGGGTCAAGGCCAACGAGCCGATCGCGGCGTCCAGGTTCAAGTTCGACATCCCCAAGGGTGCCGATGTAATCCAGGAATAAGCACACCCTACTTGTGGGAGCGGGCTTGCTCGCGAATGCGAAGTAACATTCAACATGAATGTTGACTGATTTGCCGCGTTCGCGAGCAAGCCCGCTTCCACAAGAATCTCCGGCATCAGGATCAAGTGAGGTTGCATAAGCAGTGATGGACCTGTTTCGAAGCGCCCCGATTGCCCAGCCATTGGCCGCCCGCCTGCGTGCGACCAACCTGGATGAGTACGTCGGCCAGGAGCACGTGCTGGCCAGGGGTAAGCCCCTGCGCGAAGCCCTGGAGCAGGGGGCGCTGCATTCGATGATCTTCTGGGGGCCGCCGGGCGTGGGCAAGACCACCCTGGCCCGGTTGCTGGCGGAAGTGTCCGATGCCCATTTCGAAACGGTCTCGGCGGTCCTGGCCGGGGTCAAGGAGATCCGCCAGGCGGTGGAAGTCGCCAAGCAGCAGGCCGGGCAGTACGGCAAGCGCACCATTCTGTTTGTCGACGAAGTGCACCGCTTCAATAAGTCCCAGCAGGACGCGTTCCTGCCGTATGTCGAAGACGGCACGCTGATCTTCATCGGCGCGACCACCGAAAATCCTTCGTTCGAACTCAACAATGCCTTGCTGTCCCGGGCGCGGGTCTATGTGCTCAAGAGCCTCGACGAGGCCGCGATGCGCAAACTGGTGGACCGGGCGCTGACCGAGGAACGGGGCCTGGGCAAGCGCAAGCTGAGCCTCAGCGATGAAGGTTTCCAGATCCTGTGTTCAGCCGCCGATGGCGATGGCCGACGTTTGCTCAACTTGCTGGAGAACGCTTCGGACCTGGCCGAGGATGACAGTGAGATCGGGGTCGAGCTGCTGCAAAGCCTGCTTGGGGATACCCGGCGGCGTTTCGACAAGGGCGGCGAGGCGTTCTACGACCAGATCTCGGCGTTGCACAAGTCCATACGGGGCTCCAACCCCGATGCTGCCCTGTATTGGTTTGCCCGGATGATCGATAGTGGCTGCGATCCGTTGTACCTTGCTCGGCGGGTGGTGCGCATGGCCAGCGAGGATATCGGCAATGCCGATCCCCGGGCCCTGAGCCTGTGCCTGGCGGCCTGGGATGTGCAGGAGCGCCTGGGCAGCCCCGAAGGCGAGCTCGCCGTGGCCCAGGCCATCACGTACCTGGCCTGTGCGCCGAAAAGCAACGCGGTGTACATGGGCTTCAAGGCGGCGATGCGCAGCGCCACCGAACATGGCTCCCTCGAAGTACCATTGCACTTGCGTAACGCGCCGACCAAGCTCATGAAGCAGCTGGGCTATGGCGAAGAATACCGTTACGCCCATGACGAGCCGGACGCCTATGCCGCTGGCGAAGATTATTTTCCCGAAGCACTCGAACCCCAGTCGTTCTATCAACCGGTGCCCCGTGGCCTGGAACTGAAGATCGGCGAGAAGCTCAGCCACCTGGCGCAACTGGACCGACTGAGTCCACGGCAGCGGAGGAAGCCTTGATTCCCCTGATACTTGCGGTTTCCGCTGGCGGTGTTGCCGGCACCCTGGCGCGTTTCGCTGCCGGCAATTGGGTCAACGCAAATTGGCCACGGCACTTCTATACCGCGACGCTGACCGTTAATATCGTGGGCTGTCTGCTGATCGGCGTTCTATACGGTCTGTTCCTGATTCGTCCCGAAGTGCCTGTCGAAGTGCGCGCGGGGCTGATCGTCGGCTTCCTTGGCGGCCTGACGACCTTTTCGTCCTTTTCACTGGATACGGTGCGCCTGCTGGAAAGCGGGCAGGTGCCGCTGGCCCTGGGCTATGCGGCTGCCAGCGTATTCGGCGGGCTGCTCGCCACCTGGGCCGGCCTGTCCCTGACCAAACTTATCTAAACGAGAGACCGACATGCTCGATTCCAAACTGTTACGCAGCAATCTTCAGGACGTAGCGGACCGCCTGGCGTCCCGTGGTTTCGCCCTGGACGTCGCGCGCATCGAAGCGCTGGAAGAGCAGCGCAAGACCGTCCAGACCCAGACTGAAAGGCTGCAGGCCGAGCGTAATGCGATCTCCAAGAGCATCGGCCAGGCCAAGCAGCGCGGTGAAGACATTGCGCCGTTGATGGCGAACGTCGAGAGCATGGGCACCGAGCTCAACAACGGCAAGGCGGCCCTGGACAAGATTCAGTCCGAACTGGATTCGATCCTGCTGGGCATCCCGAACCTGCCCCACGAGTCGGTGCCGGTCGGTGAAGACGAGGAGGGCAACGTCGAAGTCCGTCGCTGGGGCACGCCAACTGCGTTCGACTTCCCGGTGCAGGATCACGTGGCCCTGGGCGAGAAGTTCGGCTGGCTGGACTTCGAAACTGCCGCCAAGCTGTCCGGCGCACGTTTTGCCTTGCTGCGCGGGCCGATCGCCCGCCTGCATCGGGCCCTGGCCCAGTTCATGATCAACCTGCACGTCACCGAGCACGGTTACGAGGAAGCCTACACCCCGTATCTGGTCCAGGCCCCGGCCCTGCAAGGCACCGGCCAGTTGCCGAAGTTCGAGGAAGATCTGTTCAAGATCGGCCGCGATGGCGAAGCCGACCTGTACCTGATTCCGACAGCCGAAGTGTCGCTGACCAACATCGTCGCCGGCGAGATCGTCGACGCCAAGCAACTGCCGATCAAATTCGTTGCCCATACGCCGTGCTTCCGCAGTGAAGCCGGGGCATCGGGCCGCGATACCCGCGGCATGATCCGCCAGCACCAGTTCGACAAGGTCGAGATGGTGCAGATCGTCGAACCGACAAAATCCATGGAAGCCCTGGAAAGCCTGACCGCCAACGCCGAGAAGGTCCTGCAACTGCTGGAACTGCCGTATCGGACCCTGGCCCTGTGCACCGGCGACATGGGCTTCAGCGCGGTCAAGACCTACGACCTGGAAGTGTGGATTCCGAGCCAGGACAAATACCGCGAAATCTCGTCATGCTCCAACTGCGGCGATTTCCAGGCCCGCCGCATGCAGGCGCGTTACCGCAACCCTGAAACCGGCAAGCCGGAACTGGTCCACACCCTCAATGGCTCCGGCCTGGCAGTAGGCCGTACCCTGGTGGCAGTGCTGGAAAACTACCAGCAGGCCGACGGTTCGATCCGTGTGCCCGAAGTGTTGAAGCCGTACATGGGCGGCATCGAGGTCATCGGCTAAATGGACTATCTGCCACTGTTCCATAACTTGCGCGGCAGCCGCGTCCTGGTGGTCGGCGGCGGCGAGATTGCCTTGCGCAAGTCCCGCCTGCTGGTCGATGCTGGCGCGCAGTTGCGGGTGGTCGCACCCGAAATCGAGCCGCAACTGCGGGATCTGGTCAGTGGCAGCGCAGGCGAATGCGTCCTGCGTGGTTACCTCGAAACGGACCTGGACGGTTGCGGGCTGATCATCGCCGCCACTGACGACGAAACCCTCAATGCCCGGGTGTCGGCCGATGCCCACAGGCGTTGTGTGCCGGTCAACGTGGTGGATGCGCCGGCCCTGTGCAGCGTGATCTTCCCGGCCATCGTCGACCGCTCGCCACTGGTGATCGCGGTGTCCAGCGGCGGCGATGCGCCGGTGCTGGCAAGGCTGATCCGGGCCAAGCTGGAAACCTGGATTCCCTCGACCTACGGGCAACTGGCGGGTTTGGCGGCGCTGTTTCGCAACCAGGTCAAGCGGCTGTTCCCGGATGTGCAGCAACGTCGGGCGTTCTGGGAAGAGGTGTTCCAGGGGCCCATCGCCGACCGTCAACTGGCCGGGCAGGGCGCCGAAGCCGAGCGCCTGCTGCGCGAGAAAATCGCCGGCCAGGCGCCGCACGCACCGGGAGAAGTCTATCTGGTGGGTGCCGGGCCGGGTGATCCCGATCTGCTGACCTTCCGCGCCCTGCGCTTGATGCAGCAGGCCGATGTGGTGCTGTACGACCGTCTCGTCGCGCCCGCGATCCTTGAGCTTTGCCGGCGTGATGCCGAGCGGGTCTACGTCGGCAAGCGCCGCGCCGAGCATGCCGTGCCCCAGGACCAGATCAACCAGCAGTTGGTCGAGCTGGCCCGGCAAGGCAAGCGGGTGGTGCGCCTCAAAGGTGGCGATCCGTTCATCTTCGGGCGTGGCGGTGAAGAGATCGAAGAGCTGGCGGCCCAGGGCATCCCGTTCCAGGTCGTACCGGGCATCACCGCGGCCAGTGGTTGCGCGGCGTACGCCGGCATTCCGCTGACCCATCGCGATTACGCCCAGTCGGTGCGTTTCATCACCGGCCATCTCAAGGACGGCACCACTGATCTGCCATGGGCGGACCTGGTGGCCCCGGCCCAGACCCTGGTGTTCTACATGGGCCTGGTGGGGCTGCCGAGCATCTGCAGCGAGCTGATCAAGCACGGTCGTGCGGCCGATACACCGGCGGCGCTGATCCAGCAAGGCACAACGTCCAACCAGCGGGTGTTCACCGGTACCTTGGCGGACTTGCCAAAGCTGGTCGCCGAGCACGAGGTGCACGCGCCGACCCTGGTTATCGTGGGGGAAGTGGTGCAACTGCGCGAGAAACTGGCGTGGTTCGAAGGGGCTCAGGGGCAGGTCTAGAGTCCGTGGCGCGCCCTTCGCGAGCAAGCCCGCTCCCACATTGGATTGTGCTAAGCCGAAATATCAAGACCGGCTTCAATCCCCTGTGGGAGCGGGCTTGCTCGCGAAGGGGCCCCAGCTACAACAGATTTTCCAGATCAGTCCCAGTCCCCAGCCAAATCCCTTTCCCCGCCAACCGCGCCCGATCATGGGCCCCGTTGAAATCCTGCTCCGGCCCTTTGGGCACGATCCCGTTGGGATTGATGGTCTTGTGGCTGCCGTAGTAATGCCGCTGGATGTGGGTGAAATCCACCGTCTCGGCAATGCCCGGCCATTGGTACAGCTCTCGCAACCAGTTCGACAGGTTCGGGTAGTCGGCAATGCGCCACAGGTTGCATTTGAAGTGGCCGAAATACACCGCGTCGAAACGGATCATGGTGGTGAACAGGCGGATATCCGCTTCGGTCAGGTATTCGCCGGCCAGGTAACGCTGTAAGCCCAGCAGTGCATCCAACCGGTCGAGTTCGGCAAACAATTGGTCGAACGCTTCTTCGTAAGCCTGTTGGGTGGTGGCGAACCCGGCACGGTAGACGCCGTTGTTCACCGCCGGATAGATCCGCTCGTTCAGCGCATCGATCTTGCTGCGCAGGTGTTCGGGATACAGGTCCAGGTGGTTGCCGGTCAGGCCATCGAAGGCGCTGTTGAACATGCGGATGATTTCCGCCGATTCATTATTCACGATGCGCTGTTGGTGCTTGTCCCACAGCGCCGGTACGGTGACGCGGCCGGTGTAGTCCGGCGTGTCGGCGGTGTAGCGCTGGTGCAGGAAGCACAGGTTGTCCAGTTTGTCGCCGGTGGAGCCGTGGGCCTTGTCGAAGGTCCAGCCGTTTTCCAGCATCAGGTAGCTGACCACCGAGACATCGATCAGGTCTTCCAGGCCCTTGAGCTTGCGGTAGATCAGGGTGCGATGGGCCCAGGGGCAAGCCAGGGACACATACAAATGATAGCGCCCGGCTTCGGCGGCAAACCCGCTCTCGCCCGAGGGGCCGGCGCTGCCGTCGGCGGTGATCCAGTGACGGCGCTGCGCCTGTTCGCGCTGGAAGGTGCCGTCCTTGCTCTCATACCACTGATCTTGCCAGCGGCCTTCGACTAACAAACCCATCTCGATCTCCTCGGCCAATAAACGTTGGAGGTGAGTCTATTCCGATAGGTTCGAACTAAAAGCGCAAAGGTTGGGCGTTGATGATCGATTAAATCGATCGATCCCGGGCGTCCCAGTACTGTCGGGCCTGCTCGAACGCTGCTTCCCGCGCCAGGCCGAGGCCGCGCAAGGCCAGGGCCATGGTGGCGACCAGCGCCAGTTGCGGATAGCTGTCTTCCACATCACCGCGCCAGAGGGCTTTCAGGTGTTCGGGGTCCAGGCTCTCCGGCTTGACGTGACGTTGTTGGGCCAGCCGTGGCCACTCTTCATCCCAGCTCGCGCCGCCGGTGGTGCCATACAGGTGACTGTCGGCATCCGGGTTGATTTCGATCTCGCCGCCGTCGCCCTTGATCACGAGGGCGGTATCCCCCAATAAGCCGCTGGCATCGCGATGCACCGCCTGGTAGCCGGGATGGAAGATACTCTGCAGACCACACCGGGCTTTCAATGGATTGAGGATCCGCGCCAGGGAATGGATCGGCGAACGCAAGCCCAGGGTGTTGCGCAGGTCGATCATGCGCTGCATCTGGGGGGCCCAGTCCACCAGCGGCATGAAGGCCAGGCCGCCGTTGTCCAGCGCCGTGCCGACCTGTTGCCAGTCACGGCACAGCGGGATCCGCAGAAAGCCCAGCAACTGTTCGGTGTAGAGCCGACCCGCCGTATGGGCGCCACCACCGTGCATGAAGATCCGTACGCCGTTCTGGCCGAGGCACTTGGCCGCCAGCAGGTACCAGGGCAGATGACGCTTCTTGCCGGCGTAGGTCGGCCAGTCGAGGTCCACCGCCAGCGCCGGGGCATCCAGGCGTGCGCGCAGGGCTTCGGTGAAGCCGGCCATTTCCTCGGCGCTTTCTTCCTTGTGCCGCAACAGCATCAGGAAGGCGCCAAGCTGGGTGTCTTCGACCTGCTCGTCGAGCACCATGCCCATGGCCTCGCGGGCTTCTTCCCGGGTCAGGTCACGGGCGCCGCGCTTGCCTTTGCCCAGGATGCGCACGAACTGTGCGAATGGATGTTCGGCCGGAGTTTCGAGGGTCAGCGATGGAAAGTCGGTCATAAGCAATTCGTCGGTTTGGGCAGGCCCGCCAGCCTGGCGGCGAGTTTGGCGGGAGTGCCTTTGAACAGTCGGTTCAGGTGCAGGCTGTTGCCCTTGTCCGCGCCGAGTTTCAACGCGGTGTACTTGATCAGCGGCCGGGTGGCGGGGGAGAGCTGGAACTCGTCGTAGAAGGCCCGCAGCAGTTCGAGGATTTCCCAGTGCTCGGGGCTCAACTCGATATCTTCGGCGGCGGCCAGGGCCGTGGCCACCTCGACTGACCAGTCATCCCGGTCGGCGAGGTAGCCGTCCTTGTCCAGCGCGATGGCGCGTTCGCCCACGTTCAGCGCGTTCATAGCCAGGTGTTGACCTTGTCATGCTGGATCGACAGTTCGACGAAGGCCGGGTAATCGATGGTCTCGGCCCAGTCAGGTGTCTGCAAGCCTCGGGCCTGGACGTCTTCGGCCAGTGCGAACAACTTCAGGCCGGCGGACTGCAACCGGGCAAACGGCGTGGTATCGGGTTGCAAGGCGTAAGTCGCATCGCCACACAACAGCAGCGCGTCCTTGTCTCCCAGGACTCGCAGGCAACTGGCGAGACGGTTATCGCCAAAGGGTGAATGGGACAACACATGCAAAGTCGGCATCAGAGGGTGATCACCTGGTCGTAACGGTCAATGAGAGCGGTGATGTCCGGTGCGCTCAGCACCTTCAGGTCGTCCAGGCCCAGGGCATCGGTGTCGATGCCGCGTTCGGCGGCGCTGTCTGCGCAGACGAAGAGGTCTTCGATGCCGAACATGGGCAATGCCTGCAGGTTTGCGCTCAGGTCTTTTTGCTGGACGGCCTTGGCATTCTGGCCTGTGAGCAGCTGGTGCACGCCGTCGTCGAGAAACAGCAGGCCGATGGGCAGGTCGAACGCGCCGCCAGCCAGGGCGATGTCCAAGGCTTCCCGGGCGCCGGGGCCCGACCATGGGGACTGGCGGCTGATGAGCAACAGGGACTTGGCCATCATGGACCTCCAAAACAGATCAAGCGGTCGGCACCCTGGATCGCATCGTGCAACTGGCCGAGCCCGGACAGGGCCCAAGGAGCCTCGACGCTCACGGCCGAGCGTTGATAGCGCTGGGCTTCTTCGGCATTCAACACCCCACGGCGCAACGCCGCCGCGATGCAGACCACGCCGTCGAGCTGGTGATCGCTGACAAAGCTGCGCCACTGTTTGGGCAGGTCCTGTTCGTCCTGGGGGGTGACCACGCCGCTGTCGGCGTTGTAGACACCGTCCTGATAAAAAAACAGCCGCACGATCTCATGCCCGCCGGCCAGCGCGGCCTGGGCAAACAGCAAGGCTCGGCGCGAGGACGGCGCATGGGCGGCGGAAAACAGCGCAATGGCGAACTTCATGGCGGATCCGATCAGCAAAACTGCGGCCATGATAAAGCTTTATGAGCAGGGGGGCGATTGGCGCTGCAGGATTGTGAGGACATCCTTGTGGCGAGGGGCTCAGTGTTAGGTCTTGAGTCCGTGCAACTCGCAATATTCCGGCCAATCCATCCCCGCCATTTCTGCCACTTCCCTGTGCACGTCCATCCGCTGGGCCTGGTAATCCTCTGGCGAGGCGGCAGTCAACAGTAGGGTCAGTTCCCAGGCGAACAGCCCCCGGCGCTCGGCCTCGGCTTCGAAGGCTTCATGCAACCGCTCGGCGCGGTATTGCTCCGCTGTCTCGCCCTTGGCCTGGGCCAGCAGTGGGTTGAGGTGATCCAGTTCGGCGCGCAGTTCGGGACGCTCGTCGAGAAACTTTTCCAGCGCCCGCTCATGTTGCTGTTCGGTTGCCGCCATGGTGACTCCCTGATTGTGACGAAAAGGCGTGACAGGTTGCGCGAATCGTCGTCCGGTGTCGCGTATAAATTTCAGTAAAGCCGCACGAAGACCTGGGGCGCGGTGCTACAGTCCGTTTTTTTCTCGATGAGTGAACGCAATGCGAATGCTGACGGTGGCCCTGGCCGCCACCTTGCTGGCTGGTTGTGCGGGTTCGGCGATGAACGAGGCTCGGACCCAGGCACCTTACAAGACGCTGGCCTCGGACAAGCCGGAACAGGTCGTGGCCCAGTGCGTGCAGTTTTCCTGGCAGGATGAGGCGGTATTCGGCGTCGACGCCGGGGCTTACCTGCAACCGGGCAAGAAAGGCGGCTCGACGGTGTACACCCGCTCCGCTGAATCTTTTGTCGACCTGGAAACCGACGCCACCGGTACGACGTTGAACTACTACGCCAGGCACGACGACTTCATGGCCAAGCGCCGGTTGGCGGCGTTGGCGACTTGCCTGTAAACCGGTAGAGCATCGCGAGCAGGCTCGCTCCCACAGGGATTTGTGTTGGCCCCAATCTTCCGGCCATGCCGGGTACCGTGTGGGAGCGAGCCTGCTCGCGATGGCGGTGGGTCAGCCGACGATGGTGTTGAAGGGTAGACCGCTTTCGCGAGCAAGCCCGCTCCCACAGGATGTGTGTTTCAAGTCAGGCGCTTCTGGAGGAAGAAGTGCTGGTGCCCCGGCGGGTAATCGTCGATCTGGCCGATCTCCGTGAAGCCGTGCTTGCGGTAGAACTCCGGCGCCTGGAAGTCGAACGTGTCCAGCCAGATGCCGACGCAGTTCTTCTCTCTGGCCAGTTCTTCGGCCTTGCGCATCAATGCCGACCCCGTGCCCTGGCCGCGGGCCTGTTCCGGCACCACCAGCAATTCGATATAGAACCAGCGGAAGAACACTCGACCGTAGAGTCCGCCCACGATTTCATCGCTGTGTTCGTCCCGTACCAGCCAGGCGACCAGTTCCGGTACCGTTCCGCCGGTCTTGGCGGTGTTGTAGGCGCGTAACGGGGCCAGGATAGCCTGGCGCTCCTCGTCGGTGGGAGCGTCAGTACGTTCGATTCGCAGCGTCATCGGCGATGTCCTTATTGCGGGGGAGGATGAACGGCATGAGCCTACCGCAAAAGACCGTCCGGCAGTGAACGGGCGCATTTCGCAAACCGGGCCATACTTCCTTGGATTTCAAAAACAAGAAGAGAGTGGCTCATGAAGTTCGAATCCTTGACCCGGACCCTGGTTGCGACGTCCCTGACCCTCAGTTGCTTCTACGTACAGGCCGCCTCCCAGGCCCCGGTTGCCGCCGAGAACGGCATGGTGGTCACGGCCCAACATCTGGCGACCCATGTGGGGGTCGATGTGCTCAAGAACGGCGGCAATGCCGTGGATGCGGCGGTGGCGGTGGGGTATGCCCTGGCGGTGGTGTACCCGGCAGCGGGGAACCTGGGGGGCGGTGGTTTCATGACCCTGCAACTGGCCGATGGGCGCAAGACCTTTCTGGACTTCCGCGAGAAAGCACCGTTGGCTGCCACGGCCGACATGTACCTGGACAAGGACGGCAACGTTGTCCTCGATCTCAGCACTCGTGGGCACCTGGCGGTGGAGGTGCCCGGCACGGTATCGGGCATGGAGCTGGCGCTGAAGAAGTACGGCAGCAAACCCCGGGCCGAGCTGATCGCCCCGGCCATCCGCCTCGCCGAGGACGGTTTTACCCTGGAGCAGGGGGATGTCGACCTGCTGGAGACGGCCACGGACGTGTTCAAGAAGGACATGCGTGATTCGGGTTCGATCTTCCTGCACAACGGTGAGCCGATGCAGGTCGGCCAGAAGCTGGTGCAGAAAGACCTCGCCAGGACCCTGCGGGAAATCTCCGCCAAGGGCGCCGATGGTTTCTACAAGGGTTGGGTCGCCGATGCCCTTGTCACCTCCAGCCAGGCCAACAAAGGCATCATCACCCAGGCCGACCTGGACAAGTACAAGACCCGCGAGCTGGCGCCGGTGGAGTGCGATTATCGCGGCTACCACATTGTCTCGGCGCCGCCGCCCAGTTCCGGCGGCGTGGTGCTGTGCCAGATCATGAACATCCTCGACGGCTATCCGATGAAGGAGTTGGGCTTCCATTCGGCCCAGGGCATGCACTACCAGATCGAAGCCATGCGCCATGCCTATGTGGACCGCAACAGCTATCTGGGTGACCCGGACTTCGTGCAGAACCCCATCGACCATCTGCTGGATAAAAACTATGCCGCCAAACTGCGGGCTGCCATCGAACCGCAAAAGGCCGGTGACTCGCACGCCATTAAACCCGGCGTGGCACCCCACGAAGGCAGCAACACCACCCACTACTCCATCGTCGACAAGTGGGGCAACGCCGTTTCCGTCACCTACACCCTCAACGACTGGTTCGGCGCGGGCGTCATGGCGAGCAAGACCGGGGTGATCCTCAACGACGAAATGGACGATTTCACCGCCAAGATCGGCGTCCCCAACATGTACGGCCTGGTGCAGGGGGAGGCCAACGCCATCGCGCCGGGCAAGGCACCGTTGTCGTCCATGAGTCCGACCATCGTCACCAAGGACGGCAAGACCGTCATGGTGGTGGGGACGCCGGGCGGCAGCAGGATCATCACCGCGACGTTGCTGACGATCCTCAATGTGATCGACTACGGCATGAACCTGCAGGAAGCCGTCGACGCGCCGCGCTTCCATCAGCAGTGGATGCCCGAGCAGACCAACCTGGAAACCTTCGCCGCCAGCCCCGACACGCAAAAGATCCTGGAAAGCTGGGGGCACAAGTTCGCAGGTCCCCAGGACCCCAACCACATTGCCGCGATTCTGGTGGGCGCACCGTCGCTGGGTGGGAAGCCGGTGGGCAAGAATCGGTTCTATGGGGCCAACGATCCACGTCGCAACACCGGATTATCGTTAGGCTATTAAATAGATGGGGGGGCCGCAGACTCCGGCAGCCCCCTGGTTGTTCGTCACTGTTTTGAAGAGGAAAACCATGAGCACCGCTTTGTTGATCATCGATGTCCAGAGCGCCCTGTGCACCGGTGAAGAAGAATGTTTCGAGAGCCAGCGCGTCATCGGGACCATCAACGCCCTCAGCACCAGGGCCAGGGCTCTGGAGTTGCCGGTGATCCTGGTCCAGCACGAAGAACTGCAAGGTCCGCTGTTGTACGGCTCTGCGGCCTGGCAACTGGCCGACGGCCTGTTGACCGCCGCCGACGACCTGCGGGTGCGCAAGACCACACCGGACGCGTTCTACCAGACGGAGCTGCTGTCGTTGCTACAGGCCCGAAGCATCGATCGCCTGGTGATCTGCGGCATGCAGACCGACTACTGCGTCAACGCCACGGTGCGTCAGGCCCACACCTTGGGCTATGAAGTGGTCCTGGTGGCCGATGCCCACACCACCGTGGACAACGGCAGCCTGGCGGCGGAGCAGATCATTGCCAACCACAATGAGAGGCTTGGGCGTCTGAGCAGCGCGGTGTCGCGGATTGATGTGGTGCCGGCGGCTGGCGTTCGTTTCTGACTGTGGGAGCAAGGCTGCCCGCGATGAAGCCCAATTCGGTTCGTGCTAAAACCGAGGCGCCTTCATCGCGGGCAAGCCTTTCCCCCCGCAAACCGTCACGAAAGCCGATCGGCAACGCCAGGCGCGAGCGCAGCACCAAGGGCGGGGAGGCCCGGACCGTGCGCCATTCGCAGCGGCGGGACTGGCTGCGGTAGTCGTTGATGGCGTCCACCAGTTGTCTCTCGCCCCGGGCGTGGACAGGGCTGGCGAGGCAGCAAGGGAAGCAGGCAAAGCGAAACGAAACGGCAAGAGCGAACGAGGTGGCGCATGGGGCGGACGGCTCAAGAGGGAGAGTGGCGCGGGCGCCAGGCTTGTCGCCGATCAGCCGCAAAGCGCTTCGCACAGGACGGCGAGGTGTTCACGGCTGGGGTAGGACTGCGGCTTGGAAAACAAGTTTCAGCAGCGGCACACAACCCCCCCTCGCCACAAGAATAGAGAGACTGATGGTTCAGTCCTGCACAACCGCCCCGGCCTCGGTCACCTTGACCCGTTCGACCTTGCGATAGGTCAACAGCACAATCCCGGCCACCACTATGGCGCCGCCGAGTACCTGGCCGGGCCTGAGCATCTGGTCCAGCACCAACCAGCCAATCAGCAGGGTCGCCAACGGTTCGACGTTCATCACCGGGGCATTGCGCGGCATGTCCAGGCGCGGCACGGAAATGAACAACACGATAAATCCGGTGCCATAGAGCGTCACCAGGGTGGCCAGGGCCAGCCAGCCGGTGCTGGTGGCCGGCAGGTTGAAGCCGCCAGGGAGGACGCCGCTCAGGCCGGCGAGATTGACGCTGCTGAACACAATGAAAATCGTCAGCAGGCTGCGCACCGAGCCGCGTACCTGGGACAACTTGTGATCGGTGATCCACAACGCACAAGCGAACGCACAGGCCGCGCAGAAAGCCAGGCCGACGCCCAGCAACCACTGCGGGCCGACGTCCTGCCCGGACGATAACCGCGCCGGCACCTCCAGCACGAACACCAGGCCCACCAGAATCATCCCCATCAGCGCGGCGGTGCGTGTGGTGGGACGAGGGCCGCCCAATGCCCAGGTCAACAGCGCGAGCAGAATCGGGAACACATTGCCCACCAGCAACGCCAGTGCCACCGGGACCCTCGCCACGGCCGAGTACAGACACAGGCTTTGCGTGCCGATCAACAGTCCAAGCAACAACTGCCAACGCCAGGCACCGGGTGGAAGACGCAGGCCCTGGCGTTGCCACAACACCATCAGGGCCAGGACCAGCAGCGTCCCTCCCGAGCGCATCAGGATCGCCAGTAACACGCCGGCGCCATCATCGAATGCCACCCGCGCCGCCACATGGTTGCCGGCGAAGGCGCACCCCATGCACAGCAGGACGAGCACGGCGATATGGCGTGGAAACGGAGCGGGAGTGTCCGAAGCGGCGAGGGCGCGGGGCATGGCAGGATTTCTCAAGAGAACGGCCGCCGAAGCGAGGAGCTTCGGAGCGATGATTGGATTATTGTTGTCGTACAACATCTGGGATTTGTACCGCATCCTGTCCGGTGGGACAAGTCGCGAAGAAATCGTAGTGTCCAAAATAATCTAGAATCTGGCGGTTTTAAGCGCTCAGGTGTTCATACTATTTAATCGTGGGTAAAGACAGTATTCTTGTACGATGTCTTATCACGTAGTAAAACTGTCGCCCCGTCCAATAATAATTAACGGAGCGACGCACGATGGAAACTTCACAGCAGACAAGCCCTGCCGACCAAGGCCGCCGGGTATTCCTGAAAAAATCCCTGGTGGTCTCGGCCGCTGCCGCCACCCTTGGGAACCTGCCCGGGCTCAGCCAGGCGGAGCCCTTGAGCCAGCGCTACCCCGACCCATTGATCAACATTCTCGATCCCAGCTTCATGGACCTGCGCCTCTTCAACGCCAGCGTGGAAAAACTCGCCACGGGCCTGCGTTGGGCCGAAGGGCCGGTGTGGATCGGTGACGGCCGCTACCTGCTGGTCAGTGATATTCCCAACAACCGCATTGTGCGTTGGGATGAGATTACCGGCGGTCTGTCGGTGTACCGCGAGAACGCCAATTTCTCCAACGGCATGTGCCGTGATCGCCAAGGGCGATTGCTGGTGTGCGAAGGCTCCACCACCTCGAACGAGGGACGGCGCGTCACCCGTACCGAACACAACGGCACCATCACGGTGCTGGCGGACAGTTTCGAAGGCAAGCCTTTCAATTCGCCCAACGATATCGTGTGCAAGCGCGACGGTTCGGTCTGGTTCACCGACCCGCCATTCCAGACCGGCAACAACTACGAAGGCCACAAGGTCACCCCGTCCCAGCCACACGCGGTGTACCGCATCGACGGCGAAACCGGCAAGGTCAGCCGGGTGATCGATGACCTGGCGGGGCCGAACGGCCTGTGTTTCTCCCCGGACGAGAAAACTCTCTATGTGGTAGAGGGCAGGGCCAAGCCGAACCGTCTGATCTGGGCAATCGCGGTCAAGGACGACGGTACCCTGGGCGAGCGGCGCAAGCACATCGAAGGCCTGGACTACGCCGCCATCGATGGCATCAAGTGCGACGAAAGCGGCAACCTCTGGTGCGGTTGGGGCGGTAACGGCGACCCCAAGGCTGACCTGGAGAAGCTCGATGGCGTACGGGTATTCAACCCGGAAGGCAAAGCCATCGGTCACATTTCCCTGCCGGAACGCTGTCCTAATGTCTGCTTCGGCGGGCGGGAGGGTAATCGCTTGTTCATGGCCGGCAGTCATTCGTTGTATTCGTTGTTCGTGAATACCCGGGGCGCCACATTCAGTTGATTGAACGGCTTGGACAACAACCATCACGCCGGTCGCGGTGGCGAGGGATGAAAAGCCTCGCCGCAGTGGCTCGGTTCAGGACGAGCTGCAACTCCACAATTCCACGAATGGCTGATCTGCTGCAGGTGGCCCCAGCCAATGGCTCATGGGTTTGCAATGTCCATTCAAACATAGCTGGTAATCGCCAGCCTGGGGTGT
Organism: Pseudomonas sp. SJZ074; assembly: GCF_007828215.1. Classification (GTDB taxonomy): domain Bacteria; phylum Pseudomonadota; class Gammaproteobacteria; order Pseudomonadales; family Pseudomonadaceae; genus Aquipseudomonas. Next base: position 98,873 of record NZ_VIUE01000021.1, read on the forward strand.
ACGGCCCAGTCTCAGCGGTTGCAGCGGCGGTAGTTGGCGCAGGTAATGCCAGCTGCCGTTTTTCAGCCAGGCGCCGTCGGGGACCTCCATGCCGGCGCCGTTGCCTTTGACCCTGGCTTCCCCCAGAACCAACCCCTGCGCGGTAACCCGGTAGTCTTCCTCCCAGCGGATTTTCTCGATGGTGTGATTCCACGCCAGCGTGAAATCCCGCGGGGGAAGCTGGGCCCAGACCACACCGGCCAGACCCAGGCATAAACCCATCACGCCAGGGCCCGTCCGATGCGTCTCGAGCGCCATAGGTGCTGGAAAATCAACAGCCCGGCCAGCACGAAGCCAATCTCATCGGTCAGCGGCAACGCGACGACCAGCAAGGCGCCCGCAGCAAAGCACAGCAGGCGCTCCCAGATCGGCATCTTCTGTTGCAGATGGCCGGTAGACGCCATGCCCCAGAGCCCGACGGCGAGCATCGTCTTGATCAGCATGTAAGCGGTCATCCACAGGTTGTCACCCTGAAGCATCAGTGCCGGGTTATAGACTGCCATGAACGGAATGACGAAGCCGGCAAGTGCGATGCGTACCGCCCAGAAGCTGATTTTCAGGCCGGTCTCCCTGGCGATGGGCGCAGCCGCGAAGCAAGCCAGCGCCACGGGCGGCGTGAGGTCGGCGAGGATGCCGAAATAGAACACGAACATGTGCGACACGATCAGCGGCACGCCCAATTCCAGCAGGGCGGGCGCGGCGATCGAGCTGGTGATGATGTAATTGGGAATGGTGGGGATGCCCATGCCGAGCACCAGGCAGGTGAGCATTGTCAGGATCAGCGACAGCAGCAGGTTGTCCTTGCCGATGGCCAGGATATAACCGGCGAAGGTCGACGCCACACCCGTCAGCGATACCACGCCGATGATGATGCCCACCAGGGCACAGGCAATCCCTACCGGCACCGCATGTCGCGCGCCGTCCACCAGGGCATCGAGGCAAATGGTCAGGGTTTCCCGCGCGCCTTTGATGAACCCGCAGACGATGACCAACACCGCGATCACCGCAAAGATGACACCGATGCCCAGTTGGAAAAAACCCACGCACAGAATGCCCAACGCGATCCAGAAAGCGCAGCGCAAGGCAAAGCTCGACACGCGCAGGATGATTGCCGAGCCGAGAATCACGATGGCGGTGAGCGCCAGCCCCACCATGCCGGAAAAAAGCGGCGTGCGCCCGGAAAACAGCAGATAGATCAGGACGGCGAGCGGGATCAGCAGGTACCAGTTGTCTTTCACGGCGTCCAGTGCGCTGGGGCATTGGTCCTTGGGCAAGCCTTTGAGGTTGGAGCGCTTGGCTTCGAGATGAACCATCCAGAACACCGAGCCGAAGTACAGGCACGCGGGAATCAAGGCGGCCTTGGCGACTTCAACGAACGGCACATTGATGGTCTCGGCCATGATGAACGCCACGGCACCCATGATCGGCGGCATCAATTGGCTGCCCATGCTGGAGGTGGCTTCCACGCCGCCAGCGAACGCGGCTTTGTAGCCGAAGCGCTTCATCAGCGGGATGGTGAATTGCCCGGTGGTCACCACGTTGGCAATACCGGAGCCAGTGATGGTTCCCATCAAGGCGGAGGAGGCGACGGCGACTTTGGCCGGGCCGCCGAGCTTGTGGCCGAACAGACCCATGGCAAAGTCGGTGAACAGCTTGATCATCCCGGCTTTCTCAAGGAAAGCGCCGAACAGGATGAACAGGAAAATGTAGGTGGCCGACACGTAGGTCGGCGTACCGTACAGCCCCTCGGTGCCGAAGGACAATTGATTGACGATCTGATCGAAGCCGTAGCCGCGATGGGCCAGATCACCCGGCAGGTATTCGCCGAACAGCCCATAGGCCAGGAACAGACCGCAGATCAACGGCAGCGCGATGCCCATCACCCGCCGAGCGGCTTCGAATACCAATACGATCAGCACGATACCGACGATGAGGTCCGTGTCGGTCAGGTCACCGGAACGCTGGATCAAATCGGCTTCAAATATCCATTGGTACAGGGCCGTGGTCAGGCCGGCCAGGGACAACACCCATGCCAGTGGTTGCCAGGGGCGACCGATGCCATGGGCGGGATAACTCAAAAACACCACCCACAACAGGAAACCCACGTGCACGGCACGCAGTACCTGGCTGGAGACAGGGGCGAACGCCGCGGTGACGATCTGGAATACCGAAAACAGCAGGGCCACGTAGAACAGTGTCCTGGGCCAGTCCCGAGGGTCGGCAGGAATGCCGGGCTGAATCTCACTCATCAAGGGTGTCCTCTTGCCTGCATCGAAGGTGCGAACCGGGAGAGCGCGGCGACGATCGTCGCCGCTGTGCCGGATCGGCCTACAGGGCGCCGGCTTCCTTGTAGTAGCGCTCGGCACCGGGATGGAGGGGGATAGGCAAGTTTTTCGCGGCTTTGTCCAGGGTGATGTCTTTGGCTGCGGAGTGGGCGCTACCGAGACGGGGAAGGTTTTCGAACAGCAGCTTGGTCATCTGGTAGGCCACCTCGTCCGAAACGTCTTCACGGGTGACCAGGATGTTGGTGATGGCCACGGTGGGCACGGCTTCGGTCTGGCCGTCATAGGTATTGGCCGGGATCATTGCGCTTTGGTAGGCCGGGTTGCCGATTTTTGTCACCACCTCTGTCGGGATCGACACGTAGTTCAGCGGCATGGTCGAGGCCAGGTCGCGGATGGCCGCCATTCCCAGCCCCGAAGACTGGAGCGTGGCGTCCAACTGACGGTTCTTGATCAGGTCCACCGATTCGGCGAAGGGCAGATACTGGACCTTCATGTCGCTGTAGTTCAGTCCCGCTGCCTTGAGAATGGCCCGCGCGTTCAACTCGGTGCCGGATTTCGCCGCCCCCACGGAGATGGATTTGCCCTTGAGATCGGCCAACGTCTTGATGCCCGACTCTTGGCTGGCAACGATCTGGATGTAATTGGGGTAGGCGCCGGCAATGGCGCGCAGTTTGGTCAGGGGGGCCTTGAAGCCGGCATCTTCCACGCCATTCTTGGCGTCAGCCACCGAGTCGCCCAGCGCCAGGGCCAATTCTCCGCGCCCGGCCTGCAGCAGGTTGAGGTTTTCCACCGAAGCCTTGGTGGCTTGCACCGAGGTCTTGGCGTCCTTGATGCCGGTACTATAGATCTGCGACAGCCCCACCCCGATCGGGTAGTAGACCCCACTGGTGCCCCCCGTCAGGATGTTGATGTACACCGGTGCGGCCTGGACCGTGGTCGTGACCACCAAGGCTGCCGCGGCGGCCAGAAGGGTGAAGCGCTTATTGACTCGCATGGAAAACTCTCCGTCTTGTTATGGCTTTATGCAGAGTCCTTCCACTGTAGTTGAAACGGGGCCGATGGCGAGTCGATAGAACCGATGTGCCTGGTCAGGCAGTGCCGGGACCCGGAGCTACGCTGCTGCCGCGAACTGTCAGCTCGAATGGGAGCAGTACGTGCTGCTGTGGGATAGGCTTTTTCTCGATCAGCGCGATCAGCATCTCCACGGCTTTGCGGCCAAAAGTCTCGGCAGGCTGGGAAATGGTGGTCAGCGGCGGATCGCAATACGCCGCGAACGGGATGTCGTCGAACCCCACCAGGGAAATGTCCACGGGCACCCGCAACCCCGATTCCTTGATGCGCTTGAGTGCGCCGATGGCCATCTCGTCGTTTTCGCAGAACAGCGCGCTGGGTCGCTCGGCCAGCGCCAGCATCGCACCGGCCCCGTCGTACCCGGCATTCAGGGTGAAGTCGCCGTGGCAGATCAAGCCTGGGTCGATGGTCAGGCCGGCCTGACGCAAGGCGTCCTCGTAACCGGCCACGCGGTCCAGGGTCAGGGGGCTGCTGCGGGGGCCCTTGATGATGCCGATGCGGCGGTGACCGAGGCCGATCAGGTATTCGGTCATGGCCTGAGCCGCGGCGCGGTTGTCGAGGCTGATGGTGGGATAGTCGGCACCCTTGACCACTTCGCAGGCATTGACCAGCGGCAGGGCTTCGGCGCCTGGGGGAAGTGACGCGAAAGGATTGCTCGCGCGCAACTGGATCACGCCGTCGGCCTGGTGCGCATAGACCAGCGCGGCGAATTCCCGCTCGACTTCTGCCTGGCCCCGGGTGTCGCACAACAGCAGCCGATAACCCGCCGCCTGGGCGGACTGCTGGGCACCGCTGATGACCCGGGCAAAGAATGTATTGGCAATGGCCGGCACCAGGATCACCAGGTTGCCGGTGCGCCGGGAGCGGAACTGCACGGCCATCAGGTTCGGCCGATAGCCGGCCTGTTCCACCGCCGCGTTGACCTTGTCCCGCGTCTCGGGCAGCACCCGTTCGGGCGATTTGAGCGTTCTGGACACCGTAGCCACCGACACGCCGGCCAGCCGGGCCACTTCACGGATATTGGACAAGAGCACCTCGATCGAGCGCCGGAACATAGCGGCGCGAAGGGGAGCTTACCGCAGGTTGGGCGCCTCACAAACGTCCCTGCTTGAAGACCTGGGGTTTGACATGTCGCAGAACTGCGCCTAGATTCCGCTGTGATGTAACCGGTTACATTGTCGTCAGCCCCGGCTTGAGAGAATCGCGATGAGTCCTGTAGCACCGAAAATAAGATTGGGTTTTGTGGGCGGCGGAGAGGGCGCTTTCATCGGTCAGGCCCATCGCCAGGCCGCGGGCCTGGATGGCGGTTTCGAGCTGGTGTGTGGGGCGTTCAGCCGCGATGCCCGCAACAATCGACAAACCGGCGCGGCCCTGGGGCTCGCCGCTTCCCGCTGCTACAGCGACTGGCAGCAACTGTTGGACGCCGAAGCGGCATTGCCCGCGGACCGGCGCATGGAGCTGCTGGTTATCGTCACCCCCAATCACCTGCACGCTCCGATTGCCAGCCAGGCGTTGAAGGCGGGCTTCCATGTGTTCAGCGAAAAGCCCGCGGCGTTGAATCTGCGTGAGCTGCTCGCGCTCAAGGACGTGCTGCAAGGCAGCGACCGCCTGTACGGTCTGGCCCACACATACCTGGGGTATCCCATGGTCTGGCAGGCGCGGGAGATGGTGCGCACCGGCGTGATCGGCACCGTGCGCAAAGTGCTGGTCGAGTACCCCCAGGGCTGGCTCAGCCAGGACGTCGCCGGGCAGGGCAACAAACAGGCCGGGTGGCGCGATGACCCCCAGCAGTCCGGCCTGGGCGGCTGCATCGGCGACATCGGCACCCACGCGTTTTCCCTGGCGGAGTTCGTGGCCGGGCAGCACGTCGAACAACTCTGTGCGGCCTTGGGCGTTCACATTCCCGGTCGGCAACTGGACGATGACGCCGCGATGTTGCTGCGCATGAGTGGTGGCGCCAGTGGCGTGTTGATCGCCAGCCAGGTCTGCGCCGGTGAAGAGAATCCGCTGAAGATCCGCGTCTATGGTGACAAAGGCGCCCTGGAATGGCGCCAGGAGGAACCGTCGAGCCTGATTCATCGTGCCCTCGACCAACCCCTGAGCATCCTGCGTTGCGGCGTCGGCCAGCGCTGGTTGTGCGAGGCCGCCACGCGCCGCATGCGTCTGCCGGCGGGGCACCCCGAGGGCTACCTGGAAGCCATGGCGAACCTCTACGGCGATTTCGCCCGGGCCATTCGCGAACGGATCGAGGGTCCCGATGCACCTGGCGTACCCGGCATCGAAACCGGCTTGCGCGGCATGGCGTTTATCGAGGCCGCCCTCATCAATCATCGTGGCGAGGCGAAGTGGACCGCGCTGCAGACCGGAGAATCGCTGCTGTGAATACCGCCGATCAAACACCGGGCGGCCTGCGCGGGCCGGCTATTTTCCTGGCCCAGTTCATGTCCGACGAGGCGCCGTTCGACACTTTGGCGAACATCGCCCGGTGGGCCGCCTCACAAGGGTACAAAGCCATCCAACTGCCGACCCTGGGCACGCGTTACATCGACCTGGCCCGGGCCGCCGACGACCAGGCCTATTGCGATGAACTCAAGGCCACCTGTGCAGCGGCCGGGGTCGAGATCAGCGAACTGTCGACGCACCTGCAAGGCCAACTGGTGGCGGTACACCCGGCGTTCGACGCGCTGTTCGACGACTTCGCCCCGGTCCATCTGCGCGGCCAACCCCAGGCCCGGACCGAGTGGGCCATCGACCAGCTCAAGCTGGCGGCCCGGGCCAGCCAACGCCTGGGGCTCAAGGCCCATGCGACCTTTTCCGGCGCGCTGTTGTGGCCGTACATGTACCCATGGCCACAACGCCCGAGCGGGCTTGTCGAGCAAGGGTTCGCCGAGCTGGCCCGACGCTGGTTGCCGATTCTCGATGGCTTCGAGGCGGCCGGCGTGGACCTGTGCTACGAAATTCATCCCGGCGAGGACCTCCACGACGGCGCCTCGTTCGAGCGCTTCCTGGAAGCCGTCGATCATCACCCACGGGCGGCCATCCTCTACGACCCCAGCCATCTGTTGCTGCAACAGATGGACTACCTGGGTTTCATCGACCGCTACCACGCGCGCATCCGCATGTTCCACGTCAAGGATGCCGAGTTCCGTCCTGATGCCCGGTCCGGGGTGTACGGCGGCTATCAGGGTTGGGTGGATCGCCCCGGCCGGTTCCGTTCCCTGGGCGATGGGCAGATCGATTTCAAATCGATCTTCAGCAAATTGACCCAGTACGACTTCAGCGGCTGGGCGGTGCTGGAGTGGGAGTGCTGCCTGAAGGATTCGCAACAGGGCGCCGCCGAAGGGGCGGCGTTCATTGAACGGCACATGATCAACAAGAGTCGCAAGGCGTTCGATGATTTTGCCGGGGTGAGGGCGGATGAGGCGTCCAATCGGCGGCTGTTGGGGCTGTCCGGGTAAACGACGGCAAAGCTGAATGAAATCCCTCGCCACAAAAGCTCCTCTCAACAAAAAAGCTTTTTACCAACGGGCTGGCATACAAGAACAACAAACAGACGGTGACTGTCATGACCACGATGAACGCACGCTTGAGCGCGATGATGTTCCTGCAGTTCTTTATCTGGGGTGGCTGGTTCGTCACCCTCGGGACCTTTCTTTCCAGCACCCTGGGCTCCAGCGGTGGACAGGTCGGCATGGCGTTTTCCACCCAGTCCTGGGGTGCGATCATCGCGCCGTTCGTGATCGGTCTGGTCGCCGACCGCTATTTCAATGCCGAACGTATTCTGGCAGTGCTGCACCTGCTGGGCGCGGTGCTGCTGTATCAGCTGTATTCGGCGCGGGACTTCAGCGGTTTCTATCCCTACGTGCTGGCGTACATGGTGGTCTACATGCCGACCCTGGCCCTGGTCAATTCCGTGGCGTTCCGGCAGATGCGCGATCCGGCGCTGGAATTCTCCCGTGTGCGGGTGTGGGGCACTATCGGCTGGATCGTCGCGGGGGTGGTCATCAGTTTCGTGTTCGCCTGGGATTCACGGGAAGCCATTGCGGCGGGCGGTTTACGCAATACCTTCCTGATGGCGGCGATCGCTTCGCTGGCCTTGGGCATCTACAGCCTCACGCTGCCGGCCACTGCGCCGCTCAAGGCCGAAGCCGGCGGCGGAATCAGGCAACTGTTGGGCCTGGATGCCCTGGGGCTGCTCAAGGACCGCAGTTACCTGGTGTTCTTCATCGCCTCGATCCTGATCTGCATTCCGCTGGCGTTCTATTACCAGAACGCCAACCCGTTCCTGGCCGAAACCGGCATGGCCAACCCCACGGCGAAGATGGCCATCGGGCAGGTGTCCGAGGTGCTGTTCATGCTGCTGTTGCCGCTGTTCATCCAGCGCTTCGGGATCAAGTTGGCGTTGTTGGTGGGGATGCTGGCATGGGCGTTGCGCTACCTGCTGTTCGCCTACGGCAACAACGCTGACCTGGCGTTCATGCTGTTCACCGGCATTGCCCTGCATGGCATCTGCTATGACTTCTTTTTTGTTTCGGGACAGATCTACACCGACGCCAAGGCGCCGGAGCATCTGCGCAGTTCAGCCCAAGGGTTGATTACCCTGGCGACTTATGGCCTGGGCATGTTGATCGGCTTTCGGGTGGCGGGGCAGGTCACCGATCATTTTGCCGAGGCGGGCGCTCATGACTGGACCAGCATCTGGCTGTTCCCGGCCGGGTTTGCGCTGCTGGTGTTTGTCTGCTTCCTGTTTGCCTTCAGTGGCCGGCAAGCGGCAGCCGTCCCCTCAAAGGCCTGAAACTTTGGCGCCGGGCTGGGCGTCGGTCATAGATGACTGACGTCCAGTTTGGTGTAGGTCACTTTTCCACCTTCGCTGGCATAGCCGACGTTGTCCAGGGTGTAGACGCCCGCCTTGAAATAGAAGTTGTAGCCATACCAGGACGGGTCCAGCTTCACCTGTTTGCCCAGGTTGTTGATCAGCACGGAGACCTTGCCCTGTTTGTCCATCTGCAAGGAATAGGTGAAGACTTTGTTCAAGGCAACGTTCGGCACGGTGAACATCACCGGGCTTTTTGCATCCTTGGGCTTGACCCGGTATTCGACATCCAGGTTGCCGACCCCCTTGGTGAAGCGGTAGACGAGCTTGAGCAGGGGGGCAGGGGCGTCCTTGGCGTGGATCTGCGCGACGACCACGCGACCGGCCGAGGGCACCTGATTCACGGCCAGGGTGCCTTTGAGGGTGTTGATCCCGCTGTTGTATCGCCAGTTGCGCAGCTTGCCGTCCTTTGAGGTCTCCCGCAGTTCGGAACGCGGGAACTCGCTTTTACCCGTGTGGGAGCCGGTCACCGGGGCCCAGAACACAATCTTGTCACCGGTGTTGGTGAAGTACTGGTTGCGCAGGGTCGGAACCGCTTTGGTCGCAATGGTCAGGGCCGGGGTTTGTATCGGCAGGGTGATGTTCCAGACAGTCAGGTCAATCATGGTCAAGCGCTCCAACGGTACAGCCGGTGCAGATCAATGTCAGCCGGCAAGGGCAGGATTTGCCTTCCGTGGCGCAATCGTCTGGTTATCGACGCGGTGCTGATTCGCTGGAGGGGATAGCAGGAGCAACTGACGAATGGCTCTAACTGGAGGGTTCAGGGTGGGGCTGGGTGTCGCGCGTAGATAATGTCAATTTGATGTTGATCGGGTAGAGTACGCGCCGCCCGAGAGATGGATCCCGGGCGTTTCCCCATGGAGTAGTCATGAAAAGTTTCAGTAAAGTTGTCGCCACCGCACTGTTCGGCCTGGTCCTGGCGGGTTGCACCGGCACCCCGATGAAGACCCAGCAGTACGACAGCAGCCAGTACACCGTTGTCGGCCACAGTGAAGCGAAGGCCACCGGCTTGCTACTGTTCGGGGTAATCCCGATCCGCCAGAACAACCGTTTCGTACGCGCGCAGACCGCCGCGATCCAGGCCAAGGGCGGCGACGCCATGATCAACACCCAAGTGCAGGAAAACTGGTTCTGGGCCTGGGTCCTGACCGGTTACACCACGTCGGTGTCCGGGGATGTGGTCAAGCTGAAGAACGTTCAGTAAAAGTCAGCTCGATCATTCCCACGCAGCGCGTGGGAATGATCGGTAGACGTGCCGGTCAATGCCCGCCAACCACCATGCGACTGAACGGCTCCACATACGCCTGCAGCGTCACCAGCCCGCCCACCAGGATCGCCAGCACCACCGAGTGGAAAAACACGTAGCGCAGGATTTCCCCTTCATGGCCATACCAACGGGTGGCGGTGGAGGCGACCACGATCGACTGGGCATCGACCATCTTGCCCATGACCCCGCCGGAACTGTTGGCGGCGGCCATCAATACCGGGCTCAGGCCCAACTGCTCTGAAGTCACCCGTTGCAAGCCGCCGAACAGCACGTTGGAAGCGGTGTCCGAGCCGGTCAATGCCACGCCGAGCCAGCCCAGCAGGGTGCCGAACATGGGGTAGAAAATGCCCGTTGCGGCGAAGGCCAGGCCCATGGTGGCGTCCAGGCCCGAATAGCGCGTCAGGAACCCCAGCGCGAGCATCGCCACGATGGTGATCAGTGAGTAACGCACCACCCACAACGTTCGCAGATACTGGCGCAGCAGTTGCGGGATCGAGTAGCCCATCAGCAACCCACCGAGAATCGCCGCCAGGAAGATGCCGCTGCCGGTGGCGGTGAACCAGTTGAACTTGTAGATCGCTTCCTCGGTTTTAGGCTGCGGGACCACGGGCGGGACTTTTTCGATCTGCTGGTGCAGGGTAGTGAAGGTCACCATGGGCGAGAACAGCGGATTCGCCTCGCGCATCGGCTTGCCTTGGGGGTCGAGTCTGGCCGACTGGGTTTGTGGGTCGATCGCCGGGCGGGTATCGAACAGGTTCTTGAAGCCCTGAGTACCCCAGGCGAACACGAACACCGTGAGGATGATCCACGGCATCCAGGCCCGCAGCACCGCCGGTCGGCTGTCGCTGGAAAACGCCGTGCCGGTCACCGGTGGCTGTTCTTCACTGGCGTCGATCTTCGAATCGTCGTGGCGCCCCGACAACGCTGCGGAAGTATGTACCGTGGCCGGTTTCCAGACCTTGAGGAACCCGGTAAGGCAGGCCATGGAAATCAGCGCGGCGACCACATCCACCAGCATCGGCCCATGGTAGTTGGAGACCACGAACTGCGGGATGGCGAAGCTGACGCCGGCCACCAGGATCGCCGGCCAGACCTCCAACATCTTGCGCCAGCCGGCGAAGGCCCAGATCAGCCAGAACGGCACAATCACCGAAAAGAACGGCAACTGCCGGCCCACCATCATCGACAGCTCCATTTCATCCAGCCCGGTGACCTTGGCCAGGGTGATGACGGGAGTGCCCAAGGCGCCGAACGCCACCGGCGCGGTGTTGGCGATCAGCGCCAGGCCCGAGGCGGCCAGGGGTGAGAAACCCAGCCCGATCAGGATCGCCCCGGTCACCGCCACCGGTGTACCGAAGCCCGCCGCCCCCTCGAAAAACGCCCCGAAACAGAAGGCGATCAGCAGCAGTTGCAGGCGCCGGTCGTCGGTGATGCGCGCCAGGGAGTCCTGCAAGACCTTGAACGAACCGTTTTCGGTGGTCAGCCGGTGCAGGAAGATAATGTTGAGGACAATCCAGCCAATGGGCAGCAACCCATTGGCCGCGCCATAGAGCGCCGCCGAACCGGCCATGCCGGCCGGCATGCCGAAAGCGAAAATCGCAATCAGCAGCGCCGACGCCAGGGCCAGCAATGCCGCCAAGTGGGCCTTGATATGAAAGAACGCCAGGGACGCCAGCATCACCACCACCGGGACCGCCGCCAGGAGCGTCGACAGCACCGCATTACCGAAGGGATCGTAGACTTGTTGCCAGACCATGTTCCACCTCTGCTTTTTATTGTTGGAAGTGCAGGCCCCAGGGGGGATTGGCAGAAGAGTATAGGCGGGGATCGGCCAGGGGCATGCCCCTGGCCGAGGGGAAGGGTGAACACCTGTGGCGAGGGGGGCTGGCTAACGTGCGTCGATGCGTACACCTTCTTCCAGTCGAAGCCCAAGGCTCAAGTCATCGCAGCTTTGCGCCCAGGCCGTCAGCCATTGCGGCATGGCCGGCGACTGTTGGGCCAAGCCCAGTTCGCGGACAAACTCACCCGGTGCCACCGTGCCTTTGGCCGAGCGGAACAGACCACGCATGATCACCACCCCGACCACACGCCCGCGGCTCATGAAACGGTGCTCCATGACGGTCCATTTATCATCCCAGCCGAGCAGCCGGGTATGCACCTCGAACGCTTCGAACAGTTTCAATTCCCGCCGGAACTTGCCCCAGACATCTCCCACGATGGGCACCGCCCGATTGCGCAGCGCCACTTTGTAGGCGCCGCTGCGCAGCACGTAATCCATGCGGCCAACGTCGGCCAGGGTGAAGTAGCGGCCGTTGGTGACATGGCGGTTGAGGTCCAGGTCCAGCGGCCATACGCGCATGCGCACCACGGTAGTGTCCAGGGGGGCCGTCGGCTTGCGCCAGGGACGACGAAACAGCATCAGCAACAGTCGGAACCAGAGATTCATGAAAACACCGCAAGGGAAAAAAAGCCCACTTTAGACAGCTGGAGTGGCGTGGGCCAGGTGCGTAAATGACTGTTTGCCCGGAAAACGCGCACTTGGGACATGTTTGAGTGCCCGAGCGCTCATACCCAGGTATGAACCGCTAGCACCGATGTAGAAATGTCCATCGTAGGCCCGTCCTTTACAGTGCATGACAGTGCATCCGGTTACGCGCCGGGGAGGTCCGTCATGATCACGTTTGCGCAACATCATCCGCTGGTCTGTGGCGTCATTCTTATTTTGATCGACCTGGCGCTGTGGCAGTTCATCGGTGCTTCGCGACGTCATCTGCGGATGTGCGCACGTGTCGGCGTTTTCGTGATGTTCTGCTGGGTCATGACCGCCGGCGGCATCAGCCCGTTGCAACCTCCGCTATGGTCCGACGATGCGATTCTGAACCTGATGGGCACCGTGCTGGGCATCGGCTGGTGGCTGTTCGCGGCCAGGACGCTGACGGTGCTGCTGGGCAACGGCCTGTTGTCCCGGGTTGGCCACAGCGCGCGTTTGCTCCAGGACCTGATGGGCGCGGTCATTTTCCTGATCGGCATTATCGGCGCCGCGGCGTATGTCTTGCAGTTACCGGTCAAAGGGTTGCTGGCGACCTCCGGAGCCATGGCGATCGTCGTGGGTCTGGCGTTGCAGAGCACCCTCAGCGACATGTTTTCCGGCATCGTGCTCAACACCACCAAGCCTTATCAGATCGATGACTGGATCTCCATCGACGGCATCAAGGGCCGGGTGGTGGAGATCGATTGGCGCTCGACTCACCTGATGACCGATACGGGCGGCATGGCCGTGGTGCCCAACTCTCTGGCGGCCAAGGCGCGCCTGCTCAATTTCAGCCGGCCAGGGGACGCGCACGGCGTCAGCGTCTGCATCGCAGTGCCCAGCCATGTGCGCCCGCGTCGCGTCATCGATGCCCTGGAAAAAGCCTTGCATGGCACCCGGGCGTTACTGCCGGCGTTCTCCGCCAAGGCCTCGGTCAAGGCTTCCCATCTGGAATACACCGAATATGAGCTCAAGGGCTTCATCGCCTCGGCCAGGCACAAGACGGAAGTCTGCAACCTGATGTTCGACCTTGCCCATCGCCACCTCGAAGCCTCCGGTGTCATCTGGGGCAGTGGGCTGGGCGCTGAGCCCTGGAGCCGCCAGCGCCAGTTGTTGGAGGACGTGCGTATTTTCCGCGCGCTGGATAACGATGAGCGCGCCCGTCTGGCCGACGACATGGCTCCGGTGGACTATCAGGCCGATGAGGTGATCCTGGCATTCGGTGAGGTTGCCGATTGCCTGATGGTTATCAGTAGCGGAGTGGTTTCCGTCTCGATCCATGACGGCGAGAAAATGGTCGAGGCCGGACGCATGGGACCAGGGGAAATCCTCGGTGAGGAGGGGATTCTGGCCGCCAATCCGTCGCGAGGCGAATTCCGTGGCATCACCAGCGGCCGGCTGTTCCGCATAGAAAAAAACGCCCTGTGCCGGGAACTGGTACACCTCGGCGAGTTGAAAGCGGCCTTGAGCAACCTGCAAGGCCAGCGCGAGGAAATCCGCGAGACCGTGGTCATGCAGAAAACCGTGGAGCCCAAGAGAAACCGCTTTCTACAGTGGTTGAGGCACAGGTGAATGCACCACTCAGCATCATTGCAAACCGACCCACCGCTTTCGCGAGCAGGCTCGCTCCCACAGAGGATCTGTGGGGGTACGTTGGATCTGTGGGCGCCGGAAAAAACTGTGGGAGCGGGCTTGCTCGCGATGGCGGCTTCGCAGTCAATATCACATCAAGCTGACCCACCGCTTTCGCGAGCAAGCTGTTCTGGTCAAGTTTTTCCGGACACCGATTACGGTGATCAAGCTGCCTGCTGCTCCATGGCTATTGGCGGCAGGTAGTTGTTATGGCTGTGGA
>NZ_VIUE01000022.1 GCF_007828215.1 Pseudomonas sp. SJZ074
CGCGGGTGTAGGTCTTTCGCTCTTGCATGGATCCTCCTGATGGGGCGAATCATATCGCCCTTAAGAGGTGTCCGGGATCATTAAGCCAGTTCAGCCTGCTTGCGATGACGGCGGCTCATCCAACCTCTCTAGTGACTGGACCGACGCTATCGCGAGCAGGCTCGCTCCCACAGGGGATTTGCGGTAATCCTGGGGAAGAATTACAACTGCGCCGCCAACCGCGACCCCTGATTGATGGCCCGCTTGGCGTCCAATTCCGCCGCTACGTCGGCGCCGCCGATGAGATGAACAGTCTGACCCGCCGCTTCCAGGCCCTCCTGCAATTCACGCAGCGGATCCTGGCCGGCACAGATCACGACGTTGTCCACTGCAAGCACCTGCGGCTCGCCGCTGTCGCCGATACGGATGTGCAGGCCTTCGTCGTCGATCTTCAGGTACTCGACACTGTTGAGCATCTGTACCTGCTTGTTCTTCAGCCCCGTGCGGTGGATCCAGCCGGTGGTCTTGCCCAGGCCGTCACCGACCTTGGAAGTCTTGCGCTGCAACAGGAACACCTGCCGCGCCGGCGCATGGGGCTCGGCCTTGATCCCGGCCACGCCGCCGCGTGCCTGGAGCTGGGTGTCGATCCCCCACTCCTTCCAGAACGCCTCGCGGTCCTGACTGGTGGCGACGCCCTGGTGCACCAGGAACTCCGACACATCAAAGCCGATACCACCGGCGCCGATCACCGCCACGTTGCGGCCCACCGGCTTGCGCTGCAGAATCACGTCCAGGTAGCTCAGCACCTTGGCGTGCTCCACACCGGGAATCGCCGGCACCCGCGGCGCGATGCCCGTGGCGAGAATGATCTCGTCATAACCGCCTGCCACCAATTGCTCCACATCCACACGGGTGTCGAGACACAACTCGACATGGGTGGTCTGCAGCTTGCGCTTGAAGTAACGCAGGGTCTCGAAGAATTCTTCCTTGCCCGGCACGCGCTTGGCGACATTGAACTGGCCGCCGATCTCGCTGGCCGAATCGAACAGCGTCACCTGATGCCCACGCTCGGCCGCCACCGTGGCCGCGGACAACCCGGCGGGTCCGGCGCCGACCACGGCAATTTTCTTCACCTGGGTGACCGGCAGGTAGTTGAGTTCGGTTTCATGGCAGGCCCGCGGGTTCACCAGGCAACTGGTCAGCTTGCCGCCGAAGGTGTGATCGAGGCAGGCCTGGTTGCAACCGATACAGGTATTGATTTCATCCGCCCGGCCAGCGGCAGCCTTGTTGACGAAATCCGGATCCGCCAGGAACGGCCGTGCCATGGACACCATGTCGGCGTCACCTTCGGCGAGGATCTGTTCGGCCACTTCCGGCGTGTTGATGCGGTTGGTGGTGATCAGAGGAATACTCACCGAACCGCGCAGCTTGGCCGTGACCTTGCTGAACGCCGCCCGGGGAACCTTGGTGGCGATGGTGGGAATGCGTGCCTCGTGCCAGCCGATACCGGTGTTGATAATCGTCGCGCCTGCCTGCTCGATCGCCTTGGCCAACTGGACGATTTCTTCCCAGGAGCTGCCGCCCTCCACCAGGTCGAGCATCGACAGGCGAAAAATGATGATGAAGTTGGGCCCTACCGCCTCGCGCACCCGACGCACGATTTCCACCGGCAGGCGCATGCGGTTTTCGTAGCTGCCGCCCCAACGGTCGGTACGGTGGTTGGTGTGAGCCGCCAGGAACTGGTTAATGAAATACCCTTCCGAGCCCATGATCTCGACGCCATCGTATTCAGCTTGCTGGGCCAGCCTCGAGCAGGTGACGAAATCGCTGATCTGTTTCTCGATCCCTTCCTCGTCGAGTTCCTTGGGCTTGAACGGATTGATCGGCGCCTGGATCGCGCTCGGCGCCACTTGCTTGGGGCTGTAGGCGTAGCGTCCGGCGTGAAGGATCTGCATGCAGAGCTTGCCACCGGCCTCATGTACGGCCCGGGTGACGATCCGGTGCTTGAGCGCTTCTTCTTCGGTGGTCAGCTTGGCGGCGCCGGAATACACGCCGCCCTCGTCGTTTGGCGCGATCCCGCCGGTTACCATCAGGCCTACGCCACCACGGGCACGTTCGGCAAAATACGCCGCCATGCGTTCGAAACCACCGGGCTTTTCCTCAAGCCCCGTGTGCATCGACCCCATCAGGGTACGGTTGCGCAGTGTGGTAAAACCCAGGTCCAACGGGGCCAGCAGATGCGGGTAGTGAGGGGCGGTCATCGGTAACTCCACAACGGGCGAACACGAAAAGTGCGGAAGCTCTGCGGCGTCCATCAGTCATGCCCACAGCCTAAAAGCCGGGACAAGCGCGCTCAATGACCGAAACTGACAACTTATTGATCCAAATGTGCAGCGATCCAGTACCAATGGAGGAGCGCACCCAGGTGACTCCCAGTTGAATGGGTCCTTGTCTCTCAGCGTCGCCAAGGCGCTGGACCCGCAACTGAACGAGTTCGACCGCAGCCTGGTGACACTCTCCGAACGCAACGCCAACGCCAGCGGCGTGCACGCCAAGGCCTTGCTGGAGGACATCGCGCAACTGTCTCGCCGGATCGTCGGCAGCTCGGTGAAAAGTCGCCACCGTTTCAGCGCTACCCGGGCTTACGCACAATTGGTCTTCGAGCGCCTGGCCGAGTTGCGTGAAAGCCATTTGGGCGACTGCCAGAGGCTGGGCGTGTTTATCGAGCGACGCTTCAAGCCGACCGTGCGCTATTGCGCAGCGACCGAGCAGCGCCTGGAACAACTGGCCATGAGCATTGCCAACCTGAGCGACCTGCTCCAGGCGCGGGTACAAGTGGAAATGGAAGACCAGAACGCGGAGATTCTACGCAGTCTCAATGCCCGGGCCGATGCACAGGTCAAGATTCAGCGGGCGGTGGAAGGGCTGTCGATCATTGCCATCACCTACTACCTGATCAACCTGTTCAAGCTGGTCTATAGCGGACTGCATACGCTGGGTGCGGACCTATCGGCGCGCGAAGCATTGCTGGGGATGGCGCCACCGGTGCTGCTGATCATGTTGTTGATCATGCTGCGGATCAGAAAGGCCAAGAATCACTGAGTGTCAAACCTGTCCATTGCCCAATGTGGGAGCCAGCCTGCTCGCGATGGCGATGTGTCAGCCGCGATCGCGAGCAGGCTGGTTCCCACACAAGGACTTCTCTTTTGCTAATTCCAGGTTTTACCGTACCCTGCCCCGTAAGAACCGTACACGGCCGCTGACTGCTCTCCATGCGTAAACTTCTGTACCTGCTGTTTTCACTGGCCCTGATCGCCGCCCTGACGAGCTATGCGCTGTGGACGGCGGATCGCCCGACGGGGCACTACCTCTCGGACCTGCGCATCGACCTGGCAGTCGACCAGGGCGTTCGCGCCGATCGAGGCAACTTGCTGGGCATCCAGCCTGAGCTGTTCCCCACCGACTACCAGAACCCCGGGCACTTGCGCCGCAAACTCGCGGCCTATCTGCAGACCGCTCGCGAGCTGGGCTTGCTCAGCGACAAGACCGTCGTGGTCCTGCCCGAACACATCGGCACCTGGTTGATGATCAGCGGAGAAAAGGACGAGCTGTATCAGGCCGGCACATTGAAGGACGCCATGAACTGGCTGGCGATCAGCAACCCGCTGGCATTCATCCGGGGGTTGATCAGTGCCCAAGGCGACAACCGCCTGGACGACGCCTACCTGCGCATGAAAGCCGACAGCATGGCCCGCGATTACCAGGCCATGTTCGGTGGGTTGGCCCGGGAGTTCGGCGTGACCCTGGTGGCCGGCTCCATCGTATTGCCCGAGCCCAGCGTCAGCGAAGGTGAACTGAAGATCGGCCGCGGCGCGCTGTATAACAGCAGCCTGGTGTTTGGCCGCGACGGTCGACCGCTCGGGCAGCCCCAGCGTCAACAGCATCCGGTGTTCGAGCAACGGGATGTATTGGAAGCCGACCGCCAGGACGCGCTCCGCGTCGTCGATACCCCCGCTGGACGCCTGGGCGTGCTGATCGGCAGCGACAGTTGGTATCCGCGCTATTATCGACAACTCAACGATCAGGGCGTGCAACTGATCGCGGTGCCCGCCTTTGTCAGTGGACGTGACAGCTGGAACAAACCTTGGAACGGCTATAAAGGCCTGTCCACGCCCAGCGAAGTGAGCCTCAAGCCCGGTGAAATGAGTGAAGGCCAGGCCTGGCACCGCCTGACGTTGACCAGTCAGTTGCCCATCAGCCAGGCCAAGGGCGGTGTGAGCGTGTTCCTGCGCGGCCAGTTCTGGGACAACGGCAGCGCCGGCCAGAGTTTCATCAGCCACGACGGCCAGCATTTCCCCGACGGCGATGCCCGTGGCGCCCGCCTGCTGAACCTGTGGTTGTGAGCATGAAGCCGATGCGCCTGGGCGACCTGTCCGTGGGCTTCGTCCACAGCCTGGCCGATGCGGTAGCCAGCCATGGCCAGGATCCCCATCCCCTGCTCGAACAGTACGGCCTCGACGCCGCACGCCTGGCCGAGCCCGGGGCGCGATTATCGATTCCACGCTATATGCGCCTCGGTCACGCTGCGATCCAACAAACCCAGGATGCCGCCCTGGGCCTGCGCATGGGCCAGCTCAGCCGCTTGAGCCAGGCCGGCCTCGCTGGCGTCACTGCGGCCCAGGCCCCGACGGTACGCGAAGCGGCACGCTGCCTGATCCGCTTCGAACCGTTGTATGGCTCCAACTATCGTGGCCAATCGAGTTTCCACGAGGATGCCCGGGGTGCCTGGCTGCGGTTCTACTCCATCAGCCCCTATAACGCCTATAACCGCTTCGTGGTGGACTCGATCGTCGCCGGCTGGCTCCAGCAGTTGTCCAGCGTAAGCGACACCCCGTTACGAGCCGAGCGCATCGAGATCGAATTCGAGGCACCGGCTTACCTGGACGCCTACCGTACGCTTGGTGATTGCCCGATCCTGTTCGGTGCCGACCAGAATCAGCTGCGCCTGGGCCTGGAAGCCCTCGCCCGGCGCAACCCACAGCATTGCCCCAGCACCTGGCGGCACTTGGTTCAACTGTGTGAACGGGAACTGGAACAACTCACCCGCACCCGCAGCCTGCGCGAACGCATCATTCAACTGCTGGGGCCGTTGCTCAACGGTGGCCGGGAACCCGACCTGGAGGAAGTGGCGGCGCGCCTGAAGCTGCCGACCTGGACACTGCGCCGAAAACTGGCAGAGGAAGGCACGCAATTTCGCGCGATCCTCAATGACACGCGCCGCGACCTGGCCATGACCTACATCCGAGATACCGAACTCGCGTTCGGCGAAATCGCCTACCTGTTGGGCTTCGCCTCGGCCGAGGCATTCCAGCGCGCTTTCAAACGCTGGAATGGCCAGACGCCGGGGGAGTTTCGTCGCAGCCAGAGGGCGAATTGAAATTCAAGCCTGCCGCTTGCGGCTGCTCTTATAACTCCGTCGCATCCTCGGCAGGCTCCAGCGGATCCAGCTCGTAGGCCTGATATTCCAGCAGCTCTTCCTGATAATCATCCATTTTGAATCCTTCCCATGTCGTTGACCGATGCCTGATGGCCTTGGTGTCAGAATAAAGCTGCTTTATGAACAAAACATGAAGCAAAGGCTTCATGTTTCAAACGTAGCACAGCGATGGGAAATCAACCTATACAGGTGTGACAAGGAATGACTGCCTTGCCATGTCTCTCAGGATGAAGGAAGCGGCTGAATCGCCTCGGTCGGCGGTGGCAGATCACTGGGAGGGGGCGGCGTGACCACTTCCTGCGTCGATTCAGGGCTTACGTAGGGCGCGGGCTCGCTGGGTGCAATCGGCGCAGGTTCCGGCGGCGGTGCGACAGGCTCGGACGCTGCAGGTGCGACCTCAGCTGGGGCTGGGGCCGCTGGCTCTGCCGGCGCAACGGGCGCCGGAGCCGGTGTCAACGCAGCCGGTTCGGCCTTGGGCTCCGGAACCCCCAGCTCAGTATTCGGCTTTTCGGCAGCCGGTGCGCCTTTCTTCGCTTCAGCAGGCAGGAACATCTCCACCAAGGCAAAGAAGCGCTCGTAGAATTTGGTCGCCGAGACGGTTTCGCTGGCCACCTTGACCATCGAATCATCCGACGACCCGATCGGCATTGACACCGACCCCAACACACCCACACCCAGGCTGGCGGAATTGTTGACTTTCTTCAGCGCGTAACGGTCCTGCAACGCGTTGGCGAACATGGTCGCATGATGTCCAGTACCGCCGTCTTCAGCACAGACCAGGTTGAAGCTGATCTCCATGTGGGTATCACCGGTCTGCTGGAAGCTCTTATGACCACTGACCAGCTTCGGATCGCTGCTGGTAATGATATAGCCCTGGCTGAGCAAGGCCCGGCGCCCCGCTTCGCAGGTCACCGTGTCGCTCACCGGATAAGTACGGGAGAACGTACCGGAGTCATCGAAGTTCTCATGCTCGTAAATAGCGGCTTTCTTCGACGAGCAACCGGCTGCGGCGACCAGTATCAGTGCCAATCCGACAGTGCGCATGTGAAATGATCTGAACATTGAACATCCTGAGGAAAACGGTCCGGGGGCGTATTGTGCAACAGAACGCCCATCGGCAGCGTGGGTATTCATGTCTCAAAGGGGTTACAAGTCTACTGGGGGATGTTTGCGGGAAAAAGACGTAAATCCAGTGGACCGATGAACATCCTGTCATTTGGCAACAGGCACTTACAAAAAGACCCCGGCTTTTCGGCCGAGGTCTTTATCAGCAAGCCATCAAGGCATCAGTAACGCTTGATGTCCGCCTCGCTTTCCAACTGCTTGCGATAAGCCGCAAAGTCCTGCTGGCCAACACGGGACGCGAGATAGCGGCGATATTCAGCTTTCTCCGCGTCGGTCGGTGCCGCGGCTTCGTTCACGCCACGCAGTTGCACCAGCATCAGATTGCCGTCGGACAAGGTCACGCTGGTAAACGTCGGCTTGTCCTTGGACTCGGGTTTGGGCATGCGGAACAAGGCCTGCAGCACCGCCGGGTCGATACCTTCCTGACTGCGAGTCGCCGCCTCGACAACCTTCCAGCTTTGACCGTCGACAGCCTTGGCCAGCGGCGTTTTGCCTTCGCGCAAGCTGGCGATCAACTCGTCCGCCCGGGTCTTGGCGGCCTCGCTGGCATGTTCCTTGGCCAGCTGGGTACGGATGGCTGCTTCCACGCTTTCCAGCGGCAGTTGCTCGGGTTTGCGATGCTCCTTGGCACGCAGCACCACGACGGTTTCCGGATCCAGCTCGATGGCAGTACTGTTGGCACCTTCATCCAGCACTTCCGGACTGAACGCAGCAGTGACCACAGCACGGTTGGCCGCGATCCCTTCTCCACCTTCGCGGCCGAACGGCGCCGACGTGTGGACGGTCAATTTCAAGTCCTGGGCTGGCTGCGCCAGATCGGAAGCTTCGAACGAAGCATCTTCCAATTGCTTGGTCGCCTCAACGAAACGCTGCTCCACTTGTTGAGCTTTCAGCTCGCGGGTCAGCTTGTCCTTGAGGCTGGCAAAGGTTGGTACTTCAGGCGCTTCGACACCCAGCAGCTTGATCAGGTGAAAACCGAAATCGGTGCGCACCGGTGCCGAAACCTGATCCTTGCTCAGCGCATACAGCGCCTTTTCGAACGCCGGATCGTAGACGCCGGGATCAGCATAGCCGAGGTCACCGCCATTGTTCGCCGAACCCGGGTCCTGGGAAAACTCCTTCGCCAGAGCCTCAAACGATTCGCCTTTGGCCAGGCGCGCCTGGATTTCCTCGATCTTCGCCTTGGCCTGGGCTTCGCTGATCTTGTCGTTCACTTCGATCAGGATATGGGCCGCCCGACGCTGTTCGGAGAGGTTGGCGATTTCTTTCTGATACGCCGCTTGCAGGTCTTCATCCTTGACACTGACCTGATCGAAGAAAGCGGCTTTCTTCAGTTCCAGGTAATCGATCACCACCTGATCGGGGCTCATGAATTCCTTGGCGTGCTTGTCGTAGTAGGCCTTGACCTCGTCATCGGTCAGCTTCACCGCCGACGGATCGGCCTTGAGGGTCAGGGTGGCGAAATCACGGGTCTGTTTTTCCAGACGGGCGAACGCCAGCACCTGGGCATCGGTCACGAAACCGCTTCCAGCGAGACCAGCGCGCAACTGGCCGATCAGCATTTCCTGGGCCAGCATCTGGCGGAACTGCAGGCGGGTGTAACCCAGCTGGCGAATCACCTGGTCGAAACGTTCCGGGCTGAATTTGCCATCCACCTGGAACTCAGGCGTTTGCAGGATCACCTGATCCAACGCGGCTTCGGAAAAAGCGAACTTCGCATCGTGCGCGCCTTGCAGCAGCAACTTGCGGTAGATCAGGCCCTTGAGCGCCGAATCGCGGAGCATCTTTTCGTCAAGCAGAGAGGCGTCGAAGTCCTTGCCCAGCTGTTGCATGAGCTGACGGCGTTGCATGTCGACCGCCTGGCTCAGCTCGTTCTGGCTGATGTTCTCGCCGTTGACCTTGGCCGCGTCATTGCTGTGGGTGGTGGCTTTGAAAATGGCATCGAAACCGGTCAACGCCATCAATGCGACGATGACCCCGATGATGGTCTTGGCAATCCAGCCTTGTGAATTGTCCCTGATATTCTGCAGCATGCGTCCCCCAGAAACGGTTGAACTTCAAATTAGGCAACCGTGGAGCGTGGGTAGAATCCGGATAGAAGAAAGGCGCATCCGAAGATGCGCCTTCTCGTAACTGGCGGAGCGGACCGGGCTCGAACCCGCGAGCCCTGGTACGACAGACCGGTTGGAACCGATCCCCGCTACCGCTCCGCTGCCAAGCCAGGCATGACCCCGACCCGGATAAACTCAATGAAACTTAGTTAACGGCGTCTTTCAGTGCTTTACCGGCCTTGAAGCCTGGCTTCTTGGCAGCAGCGATCTGCAGAGCCTGGCCAGTCTGTGGGTTACGACCGGTACGAGCTGGACGATCGGTAACGGCGAAGGTACCGAAACCAACCAGAACAACGGAGTCGCCAGCCTTGAGAGCACCAGTGATGGATTCGATTACAGCGTCCAGCGCGCGGCCAGCAGCAGCTTTCGGGATATCAGCGGATGCAGCGACAGCATCAATCAATTCCGACTTGTTCACTCTAAGTCCCCTTATATCTATTTGAGATGATTCTAAGTTTTTTTGGTGAAAGCAAAAACGAGTGCTGAATGGCCTACAGACACTTAAGAGCCGCTTTATAACAAGGGCTCTAAAAAACTGTCAAGGAAGCCCCCCAGGCAAATGCGTATTAATGCGTGCTAATTCTTTCCTTAGAGTCAGACTCTCGCTTCTCATCTTTCGCGACAATCTCCGGAGCCACATCCGGCAAGGGCTCCGGCGCGTATTGCAGCGCAATTTGCAGGACCTCGTCAATCCATTTAACCGGTTTGATCTGAAGATCCTGCTTGATATTGTCAGGAATTTCTTTCAGATCGCGCACATTCTCTTCTGGAATGATCACGATCTTGATCCCGCCGCGGTGTGCTGCCAGCAGTTTTTCTTTCAGCCCGCCAATGGCCAGTACCTGTCCACGCAGGGTGATTTCACCGGTCATGGCAACGTCGGCACGCACCGGAATGCCGGTCAATGCCGATACCAGGGCCGTGCACATGCCTACGCCGGCGCTGGGGCCGTCTTTGGGCGTAGCGCCCTCGGGCATGTGGATATGCGTGTCACGCTTCTCATGGAAGTCCAGGGGAATGCCCAGGCTCCGGGCGCGGCTGCGAACGACCGTCTGCGCTGCGGTGATCGATTCGACCATCACATCGCCCAGGGAACCGGTCTTGATCAACTGGCCTTTGCCCGGTACCACGGCGGCTTCAATGGTCAGCAACTCACCACCGACCTGAGTCCACGCCAGGCCGGTCACCTGACCGATCTGATCCTGCTGCTCGGCCAGGCCATAGCGGAATTTACGCACGCCCAGAAAGTGCTCCAGCAGGTCTGAAGTCACCTTGACTGCAAAGCGCTTTTCCAGCGCGTGCTCCTTGACCGCCTTGCGGCAGACCTTGGCAATCTGCCGCTCCAGGCCCCGCACACCGGCTTCGCGGGTGTAGTAACGGATGATGTCGCGAATCGCTTCCTCGTCGAATTCCAGCTCGCCTTTCTTCAGGCCGTTGGCCTGGATCTGCTTCGGCGAAAGGTATTTGACGGCGATGTTGATCTTCTCGTCCTCCGTGTAGCCCGGCAGACGGATCACCTCCATGCGATCCAGCAACGCCGGCGGAATGTTCATGGAGTTGGAGGTGCACAGGAACATCACATCCGACAAATCGTAGTCGACTTCCAGATAATGATCGTTGAAGTTGTGGTTCTGCTCCGGATCGAGCACTTCGAGCAATGCGGAAGCGGGATCGCCGCGCATATCGCTGCCCATCTTGTCGATTTCGTCCAGAAGGAACAGCGGATTGCGCACGCCGACCTTTGTCATCTTTTGAATCAATCTTCCTGGCATCGAACCGATGTAGGTACGACGATGACCACGGATTTCCGCTTCGTCGCGCACGCCGCCGAGGGCCATTCGCACGAACTTGCGATTGGTGGCGTGGGCGATCGACTCCGCAAGGGAGGTTTTACCGACCCCGGGAGGACCAACCAGGCACAACACCGGGCCACGGATTTTCTTCACGCGCTTTTGCACGGCGAGGTATTCAAGGATACGTTCCTTGACCTCCTCCAGACCGTAGTGATCGGCGTCGAGGATGTCCTCGGCACGGGCCAGGTCCAAGCGCACCTTGCTCTGAGCCTTCCACGGCACCTGCACCAGCCAGTCGATGTAGGAGCGCACCACGGTGGCTTCAGCGGACATCGGCGACATCTGCTTGAGCTTGTTCAACTCGGCCTGGGCTTTGGCGAGGGCATCCTTGGGCAAGCCAGCGGCATCGATGCGCTTTTTCAGCTCTTCGATTTCGTTATGGCCTTCGTCACCGTCCCCCAGCTCTTTCTGAATGGCCTTCATCTGCTCATTCAGGTAGTACTCGCGCTGGCTACGCTCCATTTGTTTCTTGACGCGACCACGAATGCGCTTCTCGACCTGCAGCAGATCGATCTCGCCGTCGAGCAATGCCAGCACGTGTTCGACACGGGCGGACAGATCGATGATCTCGAGGATTTCCTGCTTCTGTTCGATCTTGAGCGCCATATGGGCGGCCATCGTATCGACCAGCCGGCCGGGCTCATCGATGCTGTTCAGCGACGACAGCACCTCAGCTGGCACTTTCTTGCCCAACTGTACGTACTGCTCGAACTGGGACAACAGGCTGCGGACGAACACCTCGGACTCACGCTCGGGTACGTCGGCTTCGTCGATCAGTGACACTTCAGCGCGGCAATGACCGTTCACTTCGCTGAAACGCTCGACCGCCCCGCGCTGCTCGCCTTCGACCAGGACCTTGACGGTGCCGTCGGGCAGCTTGAGCAATTGCAGGACCGTTGCAATGGTGCCTACGCGATAAAGTGCGTCCTCACCAGGATCATCGTCAGCAGGATTTCTCTGGGCCACCAGCAGAATCTGCTTGTCACCCGTCATCGCGGCCTCGAGGGCTTCGATGGACTTCTCGCGCCCCACGAACAGCGGGATAACCATGTGCGGATATACCACGACATCGCGCAATGGCAAGAGAGGCAATTCGATGGTTGTCTTCATGATTTCGCCTCAACGGCGGCCACAAGGCCGGAAACAGATGGAAGTAAGCTTGAAACCAAGATGGGGGCAGCCTTGAAAAAAAACAAGCGCTAAGGCAAATGCCAGACGGTTAAAAGAAATAAAAGTCATGTACAACTTTATGTGGCGAGGGGGATTTATCCCCTCGCCACATAAAAGCAAAGGGGCCCGAAGGCCCCTCCTTTGTTCCGGCAGCAGGACGATCAGGCGTCCGGTGCAGCCTTGGCAGCCGGCTCGCTGTTTTCGTAGATATACAGCGGCTTGGACTTGCCTTCTATGACACTTTCGTCGATCACGACTTTGCTCACCTCGGACTGCGAGGGGATTTCGTACATCGTGTCGAGCAATACGCCTTCGAGAATCGAGCGCAACCCACGGGCACCGGTCTTGCGCTCCAGGGCTCGCTTGGCCACCGACTTCAGCGCGTCGGAACGGAACTCCAGGTCTACGCCTTCCATTTCGAACAGCTTGGCATACTGCTTGGTCAGGGCGTTCTTCGGCTCGGTCAGAATCTGCATCAACGCAGCCTCATCCAGCTCGTCCAGCGTCGCCAGGACCGGCAGACGACCAACGAATTCCGGGATCAGACCAAACTTGACCAAATCGTCAGGCTCGACTTCACGCAGGGACTCACCGACCTTCTTGCCCTCTTCCTTGCTGCGCACTTCGGCATTGAAGCCGATGCCGCCGCGCGTGGAACGGTTCTGGATGACCTTCTCCAGACCGGAGAACGCACCACCGCAGATAAACAGGATGTTGCGAGTGTCGACCTGCAGGAATTCCTGCTGCGGATGCTTGCGACCACCCTGGGGCGGAACGGAAGCGACCGTGCCTTCGATCAACTTGAGCAAGGCCTGCTGCACGCCCTCACCGGATACATCCCGGGTGATGGACGGGTTGTCGGACTTGCGGGAAATCTTGTCGATTTCATCGATGTAGACAATGCCCATCTGGGCCTTTTCCACATCGTAGTCGCACTTCTGCAACAACTTCTGAATAATGTTCTCGACATCCTCCCCTACGTAACCCGCCTCGGTAAGGGTGGTTGCGTCGGCGATGGTGAACGGAACGTTCAGCAAACGGGCCAATGTTTCGGCAAGCAGGGTCTTACCCGAGCCTGTCGGGCCGATCAGCAGAATGTTGCTCTTGCCGAGTTCGACGTCGTCATTCTTCTTGTCACGTTGGTTGAGGCGCTTGTAGTGGTTGTAAACCGCTACGGCCAATACCTTTTTCGCACGCTCCTGACCAATTACATACTGGTCAAGGATGCCGCTGATTTCTTTAGGCGAAGGCAACTTATGCGCGCTGCTTTCGGCCTGGGCTTCCTGCACCTCCTCGCGGATGATGTCATTGCACAGGTCGACGCACTCGTCGCAAATGAAGACCGAGGGGCCGGCAATCAATTTGCGTACTTCATGTTGGCTTTTGCCACAGAAAGAGCAATAAAGCAGTTTGCCGTTGTCCTCGCCGTTGCGGGTGTCAGTCATTCGATCGATCCAAATCCGATAGGCTTGCAACACAAGATGAAGGCAATTGCGGGCTTTTTCAAGCCCGCAGGCGGCCGGTCATCCCAACCACCTGCATTTTGAATGGCTCAGGCAGGCATTTGACGCTTGTTGATCACGGAGTCGATCAGGCCATATTCGGCCGCACGCTCGGCGCTCATGAAGTTGTCACGCTCGGTGTCTCGCTCAATGGTTTCGAGGCTTTGACCGGTGTGATGAGCCAACAGCGAGTTC
Organism: Pseudomonas sp. SJZ074; assembly: GCF_007828215.1. Taxonomy (GTDB): domain Bacteria; phylum Pseudomonadota; class Gammaproteobacteria; order Pseudomonadales; family Pseudomonadaceae; genus Aquipseudomonas. The sequence goes on from NZ_VIUE01000022.1 coordinate 13,433, forward strand.
AAACGCGAACGAATATGGAGGATTTCCTTGGCATGGATGTCGATGTCCGACGCCTGGCCCTGGAAACCGCCCAATGGCTGGTGAATCATCATGCGCGAATTAGGCAGGCAATGGCGCTTGCCCGCTGCGCCGCCGGCGAGCAGGAAGGCGCCCATGCTGCAGGCCTGGCCGATGCAGATGGTGGAAACATCCGGCTTGATGAATTGCATGGTGTCGTAGATCGACATGCCTGCAGTCACCGAACCGCCGGGGGAGTTGATATAAAGATGGATATCCTTGTCCGGGTTTTCCGCTTCAAGGAAGAGCAGTTGCGCCGCAACCAGGTTGGCCATGTAGTCTTCAACGGGCCCGATCAGGAAGATGACACGCTCCTTGAGCAGACGCGAATAGATGTCATAGGCACGTTCGCCACGGGCGGACTGCTCGATAACCATCGGGACCAGGCCGCCTGCGGCCTGGATGTCAGAGCTCTGCTGATAAAAAGAATTGCGGGACATGTCTCGCAGTCACTCCCAAATAGTTATGTCTTGAATACGCATAAGCCAGCACGAAGGCTGGCTTATGGTGTGTATTTCTTACCGCAGAGCAATCAATCGGCTTGTGGAGCTTCCACCGGCTTGACCGCTTCTTCGTAAGAGACCGCTTTATCGGTCACGCTAGCTTTCTGCAGAACAGTATCCACAACTTGTTCTTCGAGCACAACCGAACGGACTTCGTTCAGTTGCTGGTCATTCTTGTAGTACCAGGACACGACTTGCTCAGGTTCCTGATAAGCCGACGCCATTTCCTGGATCAGCTCGCGAACGCGGGCTTCGTCAGGCTTGAGTTCGTATTGCTTGACCACTTCTGCAACGATCAGGCCCAGTACGACACGACGCTTGGCTTGCTCTTCGAACAGCTCGGCCGGCAGTTGATCAGGCTTGATGTTGCCGCCGAACTGCTGAACAGCCTGCACGCGCAGACGGTTCACTTCGTTCTCCAGCAGGGCCTTCGGCACTTCGATCGGGTTCGAAGCGAGCAGACCGTCCATGACCTGGTTCTTGACCTTGGACTTGATGGCCTGACGCAGCTCACGCTCCATGTTCTTGCGAACTTCGGCGCGGAAACCTTCCAGACCGGTTTCCTTGATGCCGAACTGAGCGAAGAACTCTTCGTTCAGCTCAGGCAGCTTAGGCTCGGAAACACTGTTTACGGTCACGGTGAACTCGGCGGCTTTGCCAGCCAGGTCCAGGTTCTGATAGTCCTCTGGGAAGGTCACGTTCAGCACGCGTTCTTCGCCGGCTTTCGCGCCGACCAGGCCATCTTCGAAGCCCGGGATCATGCGACCGGAGCCCAGCACCAGTTGGGTGGCCTTGGCGGAACCGCCAGCGAATACTTCACCGTCGACCTTGCCGACGAAATCGATGTTCAGCTGATCTTCGTTCTGGGCTGCGCGATCGGCCACTTCGAAACGGGTGTTCTGCTTGCGCAGGATGTCCAGCATCTTGTCCAGGTCGGCATCCGACACGTCAGCGCTCAGGCGCTCGACGGCAATCGACTCGAAACCGGCAACGGTGAACTCGGGGAACACTTCGAAAGTGGCAACGAATTCCAGGTCCTTGCCTTTTTCCAGCACTTTAGGCTCGACCGATGGCGCGCCGGCCGGGTTCAGTTTCTGCTCGACCACGGCTTCGTAGAACGAAGACTGGATCACGTCGCCCACGGCTTCCTGGCGCGCATCAGCTTCGTAACGCTGACGGATCACGCTCATTGGCACCTTGCCTGGACGGAAACCTGGGATTTTGGCCTTTTGGGCAGTCTGCTGCAGACGCTTGTTGACCTGAGTCTCGATGCGCTCAGCCGGCACGGTGATGCTCATGCGGCGCTCAAGAGCAGTAGTATTTTCAACAGAAACTTGCATGGATATTCCTCGTTGCACAGACGTTGGCCGGGCATTTTCCGACCCCAGAATCAAGGGCATGCATTCTAGTAGGTCAAACCCAAGAAGTCACCCTACTGAAAATGGCTGGAAAACAGGCGCCGGCATTGGGGGCAAGGCAAACGGTCATGCCTCGCCCGGATTGCAAATACAGCCGATCATTCCAGAGGCTCTGCACCAACGCTTCTATATATAGAAGCGTGAACCTGCACCTCCCCGGCACTCGAGTTCCGCCAGGAGACCGACGGGCATACCGCGCATCATCGCGAAACACAATCGCAACAACCCATCGCCAAAACCTGCCGCGAAACAGACCGGCAACAAACCACCTGAATGCCGAAAACAAAAACGGCGCAGCCCTCTTCAGGTACTGCGCCGTTTTCTGCTATTCAAATAGCGACTTGTATGGTGCGGACGGAGAGACTCGAACTCTCACACCTTTCGGCGCTGGAACCTAAATCCAGTGTGTCTACCAATTCCACCACATCCGCGTATCAAGCTTTTAAAGCAAAGGCGCCAGATTGTTAGATCTGGCGCCTTTCTAGAATATGGGGTGGACGATGGGGATCGAACCCACGACAACGGGAGTCACAATCCCGTGCTCTACCAACTGAGCTACGCCCACCATATTGCCATGTTGCGTTACTTGTGCCAAAGCTGCCTAATGGCGCACCCGGCAGGACTCGAACCTGCGACCATCCGCTTAGAAGGCGGATGCTCTATCCAGCTGAGCTACGGGCGCCTTTTTAATCTGTATTCTTTGACGATTACAAACTAAGTGCTTTCAGTTTCGCCGAGTTGAAACAACCAACTCCACTCCACCTTCTTAACCAGTGCTAGGCTGTGCCCGACAAGTGCGACGAATGTTATAGACGGCCCGATAGGCCGTCAACTCTTTTTTAAAAAAAATTCATTTAATTAAAGGGGTTAGAGGAATTTGCAGACCAAGCGCCTTTGCCCTCACGCCTCGGCATGCGAGAATGCGCTCTCTTTTTTTCCCCTCTCGATGGTTAACCACGCGCAATGACTGCACAACTTATCGACGGCAAATCGATCGCCGCCAGCCTGCGCCAGCAGATCGCCCAACGCGTCACCGAGCGTCGCCAGCAAGGTCTGCGCACGCCCGGTCTCGCGGTGATCCTGGTCGGCAGCGATCCCGCCTCTCAGGTTTATGTCTCGCACAAGCGTAAAGACTGTGAAGAGGTCGGTTTCCTTTCCCAGGCCTACGACCTGCCTTCCGAAACCACCCAGCAAGCGCTGGCCGATCTGATCGATCGCCTGAACGATGATCCGAACATCGACGGCGTCCTGCTCCAGTTGCCCCTGCCTGAACATCTGGACGCCTCCAGACTGCTGGAGCGCATCCGCCCGGATAAAGATGTCGACGGCTTCCACCCTTATAATGTCGGTCGCCTGGCCCAGCGCATCCCGCTGCTGCGTCCCTGCACGCCCAAAGGCATCATAACGTTGCTGGAAAGCACCGGTGTGGACCTTTATGGCCTCGATGCCGTCGTGGTGGGCGCATCCAACATTGTTGGCCGGCCAATGGCCATGGAGCTGCTGCTGGCCGGCTGCACCGTGACCGTGACCCACCGCTTCACCCGGGACCTGGCCAGCCATGTGGGACGCGCCGACCTGGTGGTCGTGGCCGCTGGCAAACCAGGCCTGGTCAAGGGCGAGTGGATCAAGGAAGGCGCCATCGTCATCGATGTGGGCATCAATCGCCAGGATGACGGCAAGCTGGTGGGCGATGTGGTCTACGAGACCGCCCTGCCCCGCGCCGGCTGGATCACACCGGTACCTGGCGGCGTGGGCCCGATGACCCGGGCCTGTCTGCTGGAAAACACGCTGTACGCGGCCGAGACGCTGCATAGCTGAGTTTCCCGGCAAAAGCGAAACCCTGTGGGAGCGAGCCTGCTCGCGAGGCGGCGTGTCAGCGATTTCATGGCTGACTGGTACACCACTTCGCGGGCAGGCTCGCTCCCACATTGGTTTGCACCCTTCTTTCATTAAACTTTATTTATTCTCGAGGCCCAGCGGTACAGGCACGTAGCGCTGTTGTCGCCCATACTCATAAAATGCAGCGCTTTTTTCCAAAACCGTTGCTGAACGGCCTCCTCAATTCTATCGAGTCTATTCGCGTGAAAATCCGTCTTTCGATTCTCAGCCTGTTCATCGCTTTCTCAGGCGCGCTTATCACGCAGAACATCAACGCGCAGGAAACCATCGCCGCCCCACGAGACACGTCAAAATTGCAGGTCGCTTCCGGCAGCGCGATGTTGTTGGATCTGCAGACGGATAAAGTGGTTTATTCGAGCAATCCGGATGTAGTGGTACCCATCGCATCGGTGACCAAACTGATGACCGGGTTGATTGTGCTGGACGCCAAGCAGGACCTGAACGAGTACATTTCCATCACCATCGCCAACACTCCGGAAATGAAAGGGGTGTTTTCCCGGGTCAAGCTCAATAGCGAACTGTCCCGTCGCGACGTATTGCTGATTGCACTGATGTCCTCGGAAAACCGCGCCGCCGCCAGCCTTGCGCATCACTACCCGGGCGGTTACGCAGCCTTCATCGCCGCCATGAACGCCAAGGCCAAGGCATTGGGCATGACCAGCACCCACTATGTCGAGCCGACGGGTCTGTCGATCCATAACGTTTCCACCGCCAGGGACCTGACCAAGCTGCTGATCGCCGCTCGCAAATACCCCCTGCTGAGCGAATTGAGCACCACCAAGGAGAAAACCGTCACCTTCCGCAAGCCGGTTTACAGCCTGGGCTTTCGCAACACCGATCACCTGATCCACAAGGACAACTGGGATATCCAGTTGACCAAGACCGGTTTCACCAACCAGGCCGGTCACTGTCTGGTGCTGGTGACGAAGATGGGCAATCGCCCGATGGCCCTGGTTATTCTCGATGCCTATGGCAAATACACCCATTTCGCTGACGCCAGCCGGATTCGAAGCTGGGTGGAAACGGGCAAAAGCTCCAACGTTCCGGCAGTGGCCATGCAGTACAAGGCGGCGAAGAACCTCAAGAGTCGCCAGAGCGCCGTGGTGGAAGCTTCGAAATAAGCGTCACAGTGCCCCGCATAGAGCATGCATGTGGCGAGGAAGCTTGCTCCCTCGCCATGGTCCGCTGCACATTCCCTGACTTGCTTCTTCTGCTTCAGTGTTTCAGATCACCGAGCGGATCATAGGCCTTGGCCTTGGCCTCGGGCTCGCCCCGTTTGTCTTGCTCGTCACGAGGGGCCTTGGCCGGCCCTATCGGATCGACTTGCGGATCATCGAGATCCGGGGAATCCGGATCGAATCCCAGTTCATCATCAGCGGACGAATGCTCGGAAGAATGGGGTCCCGTGGGTGTTTTCGACTGTGCCATACCTGCCTCCTCGAATCATGGCCCGGACAGTCCGGGCCCTGACGATAAGAGTTTCAGGCGTGCCGGGTCGTGCCCGACAGGTGACGAACGGGGCAAACCATCAGTGCGCTGCACCCAGGGTCTTGGTGGCGCGCGCCGCTGCCTGCTCCTGCCCTGCCCCGGCCAGCTCGTCCGCCGCTTTCAACCAGCGCTGTGGGTTGACATTGGCTGGCAGCTGCGTCGGCCGCTGGAGCAGTACCGCCCAGCCGCCGGCATCCTTGAAGGCCGACTCGAACCCACTGAAGCTTATCAACAGCCGCCGGTTCATGCCCGAACGCAGCAAGACCGTGCGTTTCTGCCGGTTATAGCCGGCCAGAATCCCGTACCGAGGCCCACCCCATAGTGCCGTGCCTTCGGTGTAGCGCAGCAACACCGGATTGCCTGCGGCCACCTGCTCCAACAGTGCGGACAATTCACTGTCGAGGGGGTATACCACCAACCCGTATTCTCGCGCCAGGGTTTGCATATTCTGCTGCAAACCGGCCTCACCACCTGGCAGGTGCAATGGTTTTTCCAGCAACCCCGGGGTAATCACCGTACCTTGCGCAGTCAACACGGCAGCCAGGGATTGCGGGGCGCCCTGATACATATCGCCTCGATAGAAGGGCACGCTGTTGAGCTCCACCCGTTCGGGCAGGCGCTGGATCTGCGGCGACACACTGCCCGCGCAACCGGCCAGGGCCGCCAGGCAGGCCGTCGCGAATACCAGTGATCGAAAAGAGGGAATGACCGGCAACATGATGAGTCTCTAGTTCAGGTACCCGATGAACGGGCCAGGCTTGGGCCGTCGATCATAAAGCGCCCACTGGCTTGGGTATAGCTTTAAACAGCAGTCTCGCTACCGCGATAGAACGAACCGCTCCGCCGCCAATGCCCGCGAACGACTGCCTGCAACACTTGAACGACTAGACTGTCCATTGAACTGAGAGCGTTTGCCCCGGACCGGGGCTGAGGGAGGCCCGCATGAGCCTGACAACGACTATCCTGATGCTGGTATTCGGCTGGCTGAGCGTAGCGGCAGCCATGCTGTGGGGCGTGCTGCGGATTACCCGTCGCCATCATCCGTCGCCATTGCGCACGGAAAAGCCCAAAGAGTCCAGCCGGCGCCACGCCGCCGCGCACTGATTGCTACTTTCTTCAAAAAAAGAAAAAAGCCGCCCGGGCTGAACCCGGGCGGCTTCTACATGCCTGCAATCAGGCCTCGTTGCCCAACGCCTTTTGCCGGGCACGACGGGCCATCATGTTCAACACCTCAATCGCAGCCGAGAACGCCATCGCCGCGTAGATGTAGCCCTTGGGCACATGGGCACCGAAGCCTTCGGCGATCAGCGTCATGCCGATCATGATCAGGAAGCCCAACGCCAGCATGACCACCGTCGGGTTATTGTTGATGAAGCGGGCCAGCGGCTCGGCCGCCAACAGCATCACCAGTACCGACACCACCACCGCGATGATCATGATCGGTAAATGCTCGGTCATGCCCACGGCCGTGATGATGCTGTCGATGGAGAACACCAGGTCGAGCATCAGGATCTGACCGATAGCGGCGGCAAACCCGAGGGTCACGCCTGACGTGGCCGTCTTGGAATCGTTTGGCGCAGGATCCATGCTGTGATGGATCTCGGTGGTGGCCTTCCACAGCAGGAACAGACCGCCGGCAATCAGGATCATGTCCTTCCAGGAGAACGCCTGGCCGAGAATTTCGATGACCGGCTCCGTCAACTGCACGATGAACGCAATGGTGCTCAACAAGCCCAGGCGCAGGATCAGCGCCATGCCGATCCCGATCCGCCGCGCCTTGGCACGATGCTGTTCGGGCAGCTTGTTGGTCAGGATCGAAATGAAGATCAGGTTATCGATGCCCAGCACGATTTCCATGACGACCAGGGTCGCCAGGGCGATCCAGGCAGTGGGGCTGGCAGCGAGTTGTAGAAGATAATCCATGGGTCAGTCCTGGCTCGATGTGACGGAGTTAGATGGCTTGGGTGGAAGATTCGGCTTTGTCAGCATCCTCCTTCGGTTCTTTCTTGGGGCTGATCAACCCGCCAGTGGCGTCGTTCAGCGCCTGCTCGGCAGCCTTGTGGGTATCGTCGATGGCTTTCCGGGCCGCGTCGACCGCTTGTTCCTTCAACTGCCGGGCCAGTTGTTCAGCACTTTTCTCAGCCTGCTCACAGCCCACCAGTGCCATTGAAGACATCGCCAGAAGGGCTGCAAGACCCAGGGATTTGTACGTCATGAATAGAAGCCTCTGTGAAAAGACGGAACCTGAAGATGGCTCACCAATGGCCAGGGATTCTAGAGACGTCGATACTTCAGGAAAATTCGTATTTTCAGCGGTTATACTTCGATTTTTACGAAACCAAGTGAACCATGCTCAATTATCGGCAACTGCATTACTTCTGGGTCGTAGCCAAGACAGGCAGCATCGTGCGGGCGTGCGAGCAGTTGAACCTGACCCCACAGACCATCAGCGGGCAGATTTCCCTGTTCGAGCAGACGTACAACATCAAATTGTTCCGCCGTGTCGGACGACAACTGGAGCTGACCGAAGCCGGTCGCCAGACGCTGCCCTACGCCGAGCACATGTTCCAACTGGGAGGCGAACTGGAGCTGATGTTGCGTGCCCAGCCCAACGAACAGCAGACGTTGTTCCGGGTGGGGGTGGCGGATGTAGTACCCAAATCCATCGTTTATCGACTACTGGCGCCGACCATGGAACTGAGCGAACCGCTGCGCGTCACCTGTCGCGAGGACAAACTCGAACGGCTGCTGGCGGACCTGGCGATCCAGCGCCTGGACCTGGTGATTTCCGACAGCCCGATGCCCAGTCACCTGGACATCAAAGGCTACAGCCAGAAATTGGGGGAATGCGGCATCAGCTTCTTCGCCACCGCCGCATTGGCCGAACGCTACGGGCAGGATTTTCCCCGAGGCCTGCAGGACGCCCCGCTGCTGATCCCCGGTCCAGAAACCGTGGTCCGCAGCCGCCTGCAACGCTGGTTCGCCGAGCAGCAGATCCAGCCGCGCATCGTCGGTGAATTCGATGACAGTGCGTTGATGCAGGCCTTCGGTCAGTCAGGCAGCGGCATTTTCATCGGCCCGAGCGTGATCGCCGAAGAAGTGAAGCGCCAGTATGGTGTGCAGGAGATCGGCCAGACCGACGCGGTGAGCGAGTCGTTCTATGCCATCTCCGTGGAGCGCAAGGTCAGCCACCCGGGCATCGTCGCGATTGCCGAAGGTGCACGTCGCGAGTTGTTCCACTAGACGCGTGTCGGGGCTTGAAGGTCATCAGCAGCAACGCCAGCAGGATCGATAGCAGGATGAAACCGGCCGCCGCAAAACCGACGCTGCCCAGGCCCAGCGTATCGATGACCCGCCCGCCGACCATCGCCCCCAAACCAATCCCCAGGTTGGCGCCAGCGATGTTGAGCGACGCGGCAAAGGCTGGCGCCTCTGGGGCGGCCTTCATCAGTCGCACATGACTGACCAGGAACAGCGCGGCCTGGGTCACACCCCAGATCGCCATCGCCGCGGCCAGCCACAGGCTCGAATGAATGCTCGGCACCAACGCCACCATGCCGCCGATCATGAACAGGCAAAACACCATCGACGCGATCAGCGGATGCCGGTCCACCGCTCGGCCACCCAGGGAATTGCCCACCAGCCCCACTGCGCCGAACCCCATCAGGCACCAGCCCACCAGCGTGCCATCGAACCCGGCGAGACGTTCGAGGATGTCGGCCAGGTAGGTGTAGGCGGTGAACATGCCGCTGAATACCAGGATCGACAACAGCACGTGGCCTTGCATCAACGGGCTGCGCAGGATCTTGAACTGCGAGCGGAAGCTGACTTGATGCAGGTGCAGGTTCGTCTTCGGCAGGTAGATGAACAGCAACAGCGCCTTGGCGAAGGCGATGACGGCGAGGATCGCGAAAGCACTGCGCCAACCGAACGCATCGGAAACCAGCGTTCCCACCGGGATTCCGAATACCGTGGCGCAGACAATGCCAAAGCCGATCCGGGCAATGGCCCGCCCGGCGTGCTGCGGCCCGACGATGTCCACCGCCGTTTCGCTGGCCAGCGCCCAGAATACCGGCAGGCCTAGGGCCGGGATCAACCGGGCAAGGGCCATGACCCAGATATCGGGGGCAACGGCGGCCAATGTGTTGGCCAGGCCGAACATCAGCAGTACGCTGATAAACAGTCTGCGCCGTTCGAAACGGGCAAACCAGGCTGTCAGGAATGGCCCGAACGCCGCCACCGTAAACGCGAACAGCGTCACCAGCAACCCGGCCTGGGGAATGCTGACGTGCAGGTCGCGAGCGACGGATGGCAGCAGGCCAACAATGATGAATTCCGTGGTCAGCACCGTGAAACCGGCAGCCGACAACAGGAAAATGGCTAACAACATGCAGAACTCCGAGAAAACGACAACACCAGCGTTGGCCTGAGGGCCCGCTGGAGGAAGAGAGAGGTGAGAGAATCAAAGCCTAACAGAATGTGGGCCACAGACAAATGTGCTTAAACACCCGAGTGACGGATCGTCACAGGTCCGTCAGATTCTTTACCGGGCTGTGCTAAAGTCCGCGCCCCGCAAACATCGAACATTCTTCCGGTCCCGCTCACGTGGCCTGCCCGCTTGTTGCCCTGAACGCGGACCGTTGCCCACAACAAAAAACACATGGATAGCCGTATGACTGCTTTATCCCCTTCCCTTCTACAACGCTTCAAACGCACCAGCCTGGTGACGCAAATCGTCATCGGCCTGATCATCGGTATCGCCCTGGCGTGGCTGGCGCCGGATGTGGCGAAATCCACCGCATTCATCGGCAAGGTCTTCGTTTCCGCCCTCAAGGCGGTCGCCCCCATCCTGGTGTTCGTGCTGGTCATGGCTTCGATCGCCAACCATAAGCAAGGCCAGCAGACCCATATCCGGCCAATCCTGCTCCTGTATCTGCTGGGCACCTTCGCAGCGGCGGTAGTTGCGGTGGTAGCCAGCACCCTGTTCCCCTCCAGCCTGGTGTTGTCCGCCCAGGACGTAGCTGTCACCGCTCCCGGTGGCATCGGCGAAGTGCTGCAAAGCCTGGTGCTCAGCGTCGTGGATAACCCGGTCCGGGCGCTGACCGACGGTAACTTCATCGGCATCCTGGCCTGGGCCATCGGCCTGGGAATTGCCCTGCGCCACGCCGGCGAAACCACACGCACCATGCTCGATGATCTGTCCAACGGCGTGACCGCGATCGTGCGTCTGGTGATCAGCTTCGCCCCGCTGGGGATCTTCGGGCTGGTTGCCTCGACTCTGGCCACCTCCGGCTTCGGCGCCCTGCTCGGTTACCTGCATCTGTTGACCGTGCTGATCGGCTGCATGCTGTTCGTCGCACTGGTGATCAACCCGCTCATCGTGTTCTGGAAACTGCGGCGCAACCCGTATCCGCTGGTGTTCACTTGCTTGCGCGAAAGCGGCATCACCGCGTTCTTCACCCGCAGTTCAGCGGCCAACATTCCGGTGAACCTGGAACTGAGCAAACGCCTGGGCCTGCACGAGGATACCTACTCGGTATCGATTCCACTGGGCGCGACCATCAACATGGCCGGCGCCGCTATCACCATCACCGTGCTGAGCCTGGCTGCGGTGCATACCCTGGGGATCGTGGTGGATGTTCCGACAGCGGTATTGCTGAGCGTCGTCGCGGCCATTTGTGCCTGCGGCGCGTCCGGTGTGGCCGGTGGTTCACTGCTGCTGATTCCCCTGGCGTGCAGCCTGTTCGGTATCCCGAGTGAACTCGCCATGCAAGTGGTTGCCGTGGGATTCATCATCGGTGTCCTGCAGGATTCGGCGGAGACGGCGTTGAACTCGTCCACCGATGTGCTGTTCACCGCGGCGGCTTGCCTGGGTGAGGAACAGAGGCTCGCACGTACGGCTTGATGGCTGCGGTGAAGGTGCCGTCGCTATCGCGAGCAGGCTCGCTCCCACATTTGTTTTAGAGTGGTCTCGGGATTTGTATCCACCCTGAATCCTCTGTGGGGATAGGCGGCACCTTCACCGGTGACCAACAGGCAAAAAAAGCCCGGAACGGCTCACACCGTCCCGGGCTTTTTCATGGCTGCGCGCTTAGAACGCGCCCATATAGTCGCGCTTGCCCACTTCCACACCGTTATGACGCAGCAGCGCATAAGTGGTGGTGACGTGGAAGAAGAACTGCGGCAGGCCATAGGTCAGCAGGTAATTCTGGCCGGTGAAGCGTTTTTCCTTCGGCGTGCCCGGGCGGGTGACGATCTCGATATTTTCCTTGCCATCGATCTGCTCGGGGCTGATGCCGTCGATGAAGGCCAATACCTTGGCGATCAGGGCTTGCAGCTCAGCGAAGGTGGTTTCGCTGTCGTCATATTTGGGTACTTCAATATCGGCCAGGCGAGCGGACACGCCCTTGGCGAAATCCACGGCAATCTGCACCTGACGCACCAGCGGAAACATGTCCGGGTAGAGGCGGGCTTGCAGGAAAGCGTTCGGCTCGATGTTTTTCGCAGTCGCGTGGGCTTCGGCCTTATTCAGGACGTCACTCATGGCGTTGAGCATCTGCTTGAAAACCGGGATGGAAGCGGCATAAAGAGAAATAGTCATGGCGATCTCATGCAGGTGAAAGGAAGGAACACAGCAAACGGAGGCGATTATAGCCACGGCTTGTTGCACACCTTGTCTTTTATTGCGCAAGGATTAGGCTAGGCGGCTTCACAGCATAGGGGACGCGCGATGAGCATCGAAGAACAAGGCCAGGCCGAACAAGCAAGGCTCAACAGCATGGAAATCCGCATCCTCGGTGCCCTGGTGGAAAAACAGGCCACCAACCCGGAAACCTACCCACTGACTCTCAACGCCCTGGTACTGGCCTGCAACCAGAAAACCAGCCGTGAACCGGTGATGAACCTCACCCCGGGGCAGGTCGGCCAGAGCTTGCGGGCGCTGGAGGGTCGCGGCTTTACCAAACTGGTCATGGGCAGCCGCGCCGACCGCTGGGAGCATCGGGTCGACAAGGCCCTGGAACTGGTACCGGCCCAGGTCATCCTGATGGGCCTGTTGTTCCTGCGCGGCCCGCAAACGGTCAATGAGTTGTTGACCCGTAGTGGCCGCATGCATGATTTCGAAGACACCGACCAAGTGCTGCATCAACTTGAACGCCTGATCGCCCGCGGGCTGGCGCTGCTGGTGCCACGCCAGGCCGGCCAGCGGGAAGACCGCTATGTCCATGCCATGGGCGACCCGGCGGACATCGAAGCGATCCTCGCCGCCCGCCAGCACCCGGTGGAACGCGGTGCCGGCAGCGGCGTCTCGCTGGAGCGCATCGAAGAGCTCGAAGCGCGGATCGTGGCGCTGGAGGAACGCCTCGCGCGTCTGGAATAAGCCCTAAGCGGACCGGGCAAACGCCACGGCTTTCTCGAACTGCTCCAGGCTCGGCCGCACGCCGGTGTAAAGCACGAACTGCTCCAGGGCCTGGATGGCAACTACCTCCAACCCGGTGATGACTCGTTTGCCCTCAGCCCGGGCACGCACGATCAGCGGGGTTTCCGATGGAATTGCCACCACGTCGAACACGGTCTCGGCTGCGGCGATGGCAACGGGCTCGAACGCCAGCTGATCGGCTTCCGGCCCTCCGGTCATGCCAATCGGTGTGACATTGATCAGCATCCGCGGCCGTTGCTCACCCAGCTCGGCTTGCCACTCATATCCCAGGGACTCGGCCAAGGCCCGTCCGGCGGTTTCGTTGCGGGCGACGATCAGCCCCTGCTGGTAGCCGCCATCACGCAGGGCGCTGGCCACGGCCTTGGCCATCCCGCCGCTGCCGCGCAGGGCAAAGGTCGAGTCCTTGGGCACGGCATGGGTCTGCAGCAATTGGGCAACCGCGATGTAGTCGGTGTTGTAAGCCTTCAAATGGCCATCGGTATTGACGATGGTGTTGATGGACTGGATCGCGGCGGCGGAGGCGTCCAGTTCATCGACCAGGGCAATGCAGGCCTCCTTGAACGGCATCGACACCCCGCACCCGCGGATGCCCAGGGCGCGGATACCGCCGACCGCACCAGGTAGATCCTGGCTGCTGAAGGCCTTGTAATAGAAATTCAGGCCCAGTTGCTCATACAAGTGATTATGAAAACGCAGGCCGAAATTCCCGGGCCGCCCCGACAGCGACATGCACAGTTGGGTGTCTTTGTTGGGATTGATTTGCATGTTTATTTCCTTGCATTCCACTTTCTGACAAGCGGGATCACCGCCCGCCCGACCTTACACAATATTTACCCAACGGCGCTGCAAATCCTGGGAAAATCGTTGTCAGAGCAAGTACCCCCGTGACCTTTCAGCGGTCTGTTGCAAACGGGGCCAAACGAGGAACCACCATGAATCGTAAACTCCCTGTCATCGCCCTGCTCGTGGGGGCACTCGCGGTCACCGGCCAGGCATCCGCCCATGGTCGCGGTGGTTGGGAGGGTCCCGCAGTGTTCGGTGCAATCGTCGGCTCGGCTATTGTCGGCTCGGCGCTCATCAACCGTGACCGGCCGGTGTACGTGCAACAACCGGTCTACGTCCAGCCGCAACCGGTTTATGTACAACAACCCCCACCGGTCTATTACGAGCCACAGCCGGTGTACATCGAGCGGCCTATCTACTATCGCCCAGCACCGGTGTATTACGGGCCACCACGGGGCTACTACTACGGCCCGCCCCACGGCCATTACGGTCGCTGGTAAGCGAATAGACAAACAGCCTGTGATCGAGGATCACAGGCTGTTTTTTATTATGTGAACACCACAAAACCTGTGGGAGCGGGCTTGCTCGCGAAAGCGGTCTGTCGATCACACTGATGTTGCCTGACACACCGCCTTCGCGAGCAAGCCCGCTCCCACAGGGGATTTGCCGCTGATGTTCAACTGGCCCAGTCAGGCATGTTCGCCGCTTTTCAACCGCATCGGCCCATGCTCCGCAGTCGAGTGGGAAGGCTCTGCCAGCACCGGAATTTCATTGCCATCGCAATCATGCAGCTTGCCGTCGCTGAAGTAATCGCCTTCACGCAGCGCCGCCAGGTCCTGGTAACGCAACACCCGCTCGGTGCCGGCGGCAAAGACTGACTGCTGGTCGGAGTTGCCTGCGGTGAGGTGATTGAAGGCCAGGTTGAGGATGATCGCCATGATCGCCGAGGAACTGATGCCCGAATGGAAGATCGTCGCGAACCAGGTCGGGAAATGGTCGTAGAAGTTTGGCGCGGCGATAGGAATCATGCCGAAACCGATGGAGGTGGCAACGATGATCAGGTTGACGTTGTTGCGGTAGTCGACTTTCGACAGGGTTCGAATGCCACTGGCAGCCACGGTACCGAACAGCACGATGCCTGCGCCACCCAGGACCGAGGTCGGTACCGCAGCGATCACCCGGCCCATGAATGGCAACAGCCCCAGCACCACGAGAAACAACCCACCGGTGGCGACCACGAAACGGCTCTTGATTCCGGTCACCGCCACCAGGCCGACGTTCTGCGCAAAGGCACTCTGGGTGAAGGAACCGAAGATCGGCGCGATCATGCTCGACAGCATGTCCGCCCGCAGGCCGTTACCCAGGCGCCTCGAGTCGACCTTGGTGTCGATGATCTCGCCCACCGCCAGGATATCGGCCGAGGTTTCCACCAGGGTCACCATGATCACGATGCACATCGACAGGATCGCGGCGACGTGGAACGTCGGCATGCCGAAATGGAATGGCGTGGGAAAGCCGAACATCGGGCCTTCGCTGACGGATGAGAAATCAGCCATGCCGAGAAACACGGCGATCACCGTACCAACCACCATCGCCAACAGAATCGACAACCGGGAAATCGTCGCACTGCCCATCTTGCTGAGTAACAGCACCAGCACCAGCGTGACGGCGGCCAGACCAATGTTGGCCATGCTGCCGAAATCAGCGGCGTGACTGTTACCACCCATGGCCCAGCGCGCCGCCACCGGCATCAACGTCAAGCCAATGGTGGTGATGACGATGCCGGTGACCAGCGGCGGAAAGAAACGGGTGATTCGCGAAAACACCGGGGTGATCAGCAAACCGATCAGGGACGCGGCGACCACGGCCCCCAGGATGGCTTGGAAGCCCCCCTCCCCGCCAGTCCCGACAATCGCCACCATGGTCGCGACCCCAGAAAACGATACACCTTGCACCAAGGGCAACTGGCACCCGAAAAACGGCAGGCCAAGGGTTTGCAACAAGGTCGCCAGCCCCCCCGCAAACAATGACGCCGCAATCAACAGACCGATGTCCGCCGAAGACAGCCCAGCCGCCTGGCCGATGATCAGGGGCACCGCGACGATGCCGCCATACATGGTCAACACATGCTGCAGGCCGTAAGCCATATTCGCACCGATACCAAGGTTTTCGTCCTCGGGCCGTGGAAGTGAAACATGGGGCGTTTTCATGGTTCGGGGATTCCCTGTTTTTTGTTATGGGCACACTGTATTCAAAACTCATGACAAATGTCCATAGAGTTGTATACAACTTCTTAGCCACATTACGACCTAAAGGTCATCACATCCTCAGGATGCCCATCCCACTGTCAGAGCAGCCCCGACACTGCTGGCCGCAACAGCTCGCGCGGCGGCACACGCAGACCGAATTCATTTTCCAACAAATCGATCAGTTCATCGGCATCGGTGATTTCCCGCCGCTCGCTCTTCTGCCCTATCCGGTGCACGGCATAGCTGTTGCCGTTGAGGGTCTTGCGCAGGCCATCGCCAGTGCGGGCCGCCATCAGCCGGCCCATGAACGGCGAGTCCGGGTGGCTGCTGACGTACCAGTTGCCCACGGTGTAGTCGATGTCTTCCTGGCGCTGTAGGTCGAACAGGTACATCGGCCGCCATTCGCCCGCGACGTTGGCACGCAGCAGATAGCCGTCCGGATGCTCTTCGATACGGTAAGGTTCATGGGGAGTGGCCTGGCTGTCACGACTGTCCAGCAGCAGCGGCCCGGTGGGCACCATGCCGCCGAAGCCAACGTCGGTGATATAGCGCACGCCGTCTATCGTCACCAGGCTGAGACGGTGAGTGCGAGCGGTCCAGGCACCTTCGGGTGCGTTCATCACCACCCGTCCTGTAATGCCTCGGGCGTCAAAGCCCAGCGTCTGCAACAGCACCAGGAACAATTGATTGAGTTCGTAGCAATAGCCGCCGCGTCCTTGCTCGAAGATTTTTCGCTCCACCGCTTCGAGCTCAATCGGCACCGGCAGACGCAGCAGTGTCGAGAGGGTTTCAAAAGGGAATTCAGCCGTGTGGCGCCATTGGAGCAGGCGCAGGGTGTCGAGGGTCGGCGCTGGGGGTGCGTCCAAACCCAGGCGTTGCAGATAACGGCCCGTATCGCTCAGTCGTGAGGTGTCCATGAGGGTGTCCTTTATCCAATGCAGGGCTTACGGTAAGCCATCTGCTGGAGCAAGGTATAAGGCATTATTCTTGCAGCGACAACCGGTCCCGTTGGGCTTGTCGGTCAGCGTCGCTTGCGTGAAGCCAGCCGGATCCAGGTGGGTGCATGATCGCTGGGGTGCGGCTGGTTCCTGACCCAGGCGTCCACGCCCGCCTCACTCAGATAGGGGCTTGCTGCGGGGTTGAGCAGCAGGTGATCGATGCGCAACCCGGAGTTTTTCTGCCAGTGCTGGCGGAAATAATCCCAGAAGGTGTAGATCCGCTCGTCCGGGTACAAATGGCGCAACGAATCCGTCCAGCCCTGGTCCAGCAACCGTTGATAACACTCGCGACTTTCGGGCTGCAACAGCGCGTCCTTGAGCCAGGAGCGCGGGTTGTAGATATCCATGTCGGTGGGTACCACATTGTAATCGCCGGCCAACACCACGGGGTGATCACTGGCCTGCAACGCCTGGGCGTAATCGATCAATCGCTCGAACCACGCCAGTTTGTAATCGAACTTGGGCCCTGGCTGTGGGTTGCCGTTGGGCAGGTAGAGACAACCGACCAGCACGCCATGCACGGCCGCCTCCAGATAGCGACTGTGACTGTCGCCTTCATCGCCGGGCAAGCCGCGCCGACTCTCCAGCGGTTGCGCATCACGGGCCAGTATCGCGACGCCGTTCCAGGAAGCCTGGCCGTGCCAGATCGCCCCATAACCCACCGACTCCAGCTCGGCCGCCGGGAAATCCCTGTCGAGCGCCTTGAGCTCCTGCAGGCAAACGATGTCGGGTTTCTCCCGCTCCAGCCATTCCAGCAGGTTGGGCAACCGAGCGCGAATACCGTTGATATTGAAAGTCGCGATGCGCAGTTTTTTCATGGGCCAGGACCTCGAAGTACCAGGACGTCAGGAGTATTCAGGAGCCGGTTTTCGACAGCGGCCGAGAGTTTTCCAGCAAGTCGGAAAATGCCTGCTTATCGATCGGACGACTGAGGAAATAGCCCTGTACCTCATGGCATTGATCCGAGCCAAGCGAACCCAGCTGGGCCAGGGTTTCCACGCCTTCGGCCGTGACGGTCAGGCCCATTGCCTTGCCCAGGTTGATGATCGCCTGGACCACCGCGCGGTCGTTGCTGCTGTTGCTCATGGAGGCGATGAAACGCTTGTCGATCTTGATCCCGTCAAAGGGGTAGGTACGCAGGTACCCCAGGGAGGAGTAGCCGGTCCCGAAATCATCCATGTTCAACCGCACGCCCAGCTCCTTCAGGGCATTCATCACCTGCAGGGCGCCGTCCACATCGTTAAGCATCACGTTCTCGGTGATTTCGAGTTCCAGGCGACTCGCAGGGAAACGGGTTTCGACCAGCACCTGGCGTACATCCTCCACCACATCGCTGCGCTCGAACTGCGCCGGCGACAGATTGACCGACACCATCAGGTCCCCAGGCCAGGTCAGTGCGGTTTCGCAGGCTTCACGCAGCACCCAGCGCGAAAGCGGAACGATGAGGTCGGTCTGCTCGGCCAGCGGAATGAAAGCATCGGGACCGAGCAGGCCCTGGGTGGGATGCTGCCAACGCACCAAGGCCTCGACGGCCACGATTTCCCGGCCGTCGACTTTGTAGCGCGGTTGGAAATGCAGGATGAATTCGTTG
The DNA here is from genome assembly GCF_007828215.1 of Pseudomonas sp. SJZ074. Classification (GTDB taxonomy): domain Bacteria; phylum Pseudomonadota; class Gammaproteobacteria; order Pseudomonadales; family Pseudomonadaceae; genus Aquipseudomonas. The sequence continues at coordinate 31,857 of NZ_VIUE01000022.1, forward strand.
TTCTTCAGCGCCTGGCGCAGGTCGCTTTCCAGCTGGCGCCGATGCTGGATCTGATCGTTCATCTGTGGGGCGAAATAGCACCAGGTCTTCTTGCCCTCGGACTTGGCCTGGTACATGGCAATGTCGGCACAGCGAATCAACTCGCCGGGCACGTAACCCTGACGACGACTCACGGCAATACCGATGCTGGCACCGATGTGCAGGGCATGGGTTTCGTAGTGGATCGGTTGCTGCAGGCTATCGATCAGTCGAGCGCAGAATCGGTCGATCTCAGTGGTGTTCTCCATCCCGCTGAGCACCACGACGAATTCATCGCCGCCCAACCGTGCCACCAGATCCTGCTCACGGGTGCTGTCACGCAAGCGCTGCGCGACTTCCAGCAATACCGCGTCGCCGGCCGGATGGCCCAGGGAATCGTTGATCGGTTTGAAGTTGTCCAGGTCCACCATCAGCAAGGTCAAGGGGGCGGAATGCTCCTTGGCGGCCAGCGCCTCTTCCAGGTGCCGCGCCAGCTTGTTGCGGTTCGGCAGGCCCGTCAGCGCATCGTGCAGCGACAGATGCTGGACCTGGGCGTGGGCGGCGACCTCATCGGTGATGTCGCTGGCGGTGCCGCGGTAGCCCACCACTTCGGACCTGGCGTAGATCGGCCGCGCCGAAACCCGGCAGAAGCGCAGTTGCCCGGAATGATCACGGTAGGAACAGCGCAGGTTGCTTGCGCTCTGCTCTTCCGTCAGGTCGCCGAGCCACAGGGCAATCGGGGTGGTGTCGCAGTACAGGAGTTGCTCGATGTCCTGGCCCAGCCATTGCTGGGCGGAAAAGCCGGTGACCGTGTTGAAGCGGCCCGACAGATAAGTGATGTGTTGTTGAGCGTCGACTTCCCAGATCCAGTCGGAAGCAGCCTCGGCCACGGCCCGGAAACGCTCTTCGCTGGCTTCCAGGGCCTGGGTCGAGCGTTCCAGGCTGTCGTAGCTGGCGTCCACCTGCCGCGCCGTGCGCAGGGCATAGCGGAAAAAATAGGCAGTAAGCAGCGCCAGGATCAACAGCGCCCCACCCAATGGCGGCATCAGTGACCAGAGCAATTGCCGGCCCGGCTGTTCAAGGCGAGACACCAGGCTGTAGCCGGTGCTGTCCAGCGGCACTGCCGGCTGGCCGGACGCAAGTTCGTTATCCTTCTTGAGGTTCAGGTCGGTCAGGCCGTAACGCTTGCCCAGCGCGCGCAGTTTGACCTGGGTCAGCTGGTCGACGAACAACAGGATCGACGTGCTCTTGGCATCGACCCGGGGACGCTCGTCATTGGGCAGGATAACCGAAGCGGTGACGATGGCCGGCCAGCCTTCGAACAAGGTGTAGCGGACCGCAGGAACGGTCAGGTCGGATTGCCCCTGGAGCTGATCCACCAGGTCCTTCAACGGCGCGTCGAGATACGTTGTCGCCTCCGCCTGGACATGCTGCCCCCGCACCACCGCGTATTTGGTGCGCTCACGGTCGACGACGAACACTCCCTCATAGCCATCGTTGGTGAACAGGGTCTTGCCCATGTTCTGTTCCGCGTAGGCCCATTGCACATCGACGTCACCGTTGAGGTGCTCATAGGCGGTAGTCCAGTAGGTGTAACTGGTGATGTAGTTTTTCGACGCGATGATGCGATTTTCCACGGCGCGTTCAATGTAGAAGTGCGTCTTGCGCACATCCTCTGCATCCAACTGCCGGGCAATATTGAACAGTGCCGCAACGGCCACCAGGACCCCCAGGACAAACAACCCGGCGACCGCGGCCACCAGTCGTCGGGTAATCGGTGTGTGGCGCGTGACACTGGAAGGAATATCGGCGGCGGTCTCCATATACCTGCTCCTGTCCGATCGGCGAACGGCGAGATGCTGAGCAGTGGACCCTTGTCAGTCGGCGATGATTCCAACGGATCTCAACGGTCCGAACGCTCCAGCGTATCGAAGCCGCTTTCAGTCGACCACGCCTGCACCCGGTTGCGGCCGCTGTGCTTGGCCTGATAAAGCGCCGCATCGGCCCTCTGGATAAAGACCTCGATGCTGTCCAGGCTGCTGGGCACGAAGGCATGGCAGCCCAGGCTCACCGTCAGGTAGCCGGTGGGGGAGCCGGAATGGGTGATGTGCTTGTCGATAAGGCTCTGGCGGATCTGCTCAGCCAACGTCATGGCACCCTGCAGGTCGGTGTCGGGCAACAGCACCGCGAACTCTTCACCGCCATAACGCACCGCCAGATCAGCCTTGCGATGGCAGCAACCCTTGAGCACTTTCGCCACTTGCGCCAGGCAATGGTCGCCGGCCACATGCCCGTAGGCATCGTTGTAGCGCTTGAAGTAGTCGATATCGAGCAGGATCAGGCTCAAAGGACTGCGCTGGCGGGCACCCCGACCAAATTCGATGTCCAGGGCCCGCTCGAACAACCGACGGTTCGCCAGCCCCGTCAGGCTGTCATGGGTGGCAATCAGCCTCAACGTTTCCTGTGCCTTGCGCAGGTCGGCCTCGATCCGCTCACTGTTACGCACCTGACGCACAAACACCCAACCGAACAGACAGATGCCCGTGACCACCAGGGCCACGATGAGACTGGACTGAAAGGCTTTGCCGTACCAACCGGCGAGAATCGCCTGCTCGGACATCGCGACCGTAACCATCAGCGGATAGGCCAGCAGGTGCTGGTGATCGTATAGCCTGACGACACCGTCGGCGGAGCGGATCATTGCGGTGTCGGGCTTCTGGATGCCGGGGCCATGCCGGAAGAGGCTCTCCTGGGCCATGACTCGGCCGATCTGCGTTTCATCGAAGGGGCGGCGGGCCAACAAGGTTCCGTCGGTCAAGGCCAGGGCCATCTCGCCCTGGTCGTCAAGGCTGAAGCTTCTGAAGAAGCTATCGAAGTAGGACATCTTGATCCCGGCCAGCAGCACGCCTTGGAAATTACCGTCCTGATCATTCACGCGCCGGGAGACCGGAATGATCCAATCGCCATTTTGCCGGCTGCGAATGGCCGGCCCGATATGGGCGATCAGTGAGGCATTCTGCTGATGGAAAGCGAAATACTCCCGGTCTGCCACCCCGTCGCCTTTTTGCAAGTCATCGAAGGAGGTGACGACCCAATGTCCGCTCTTGTCGAACAGGAACAGGCCGTGCAACTGCTCCAGTGATTGCACGCGTCGGGCAAAGGTTCTATGCAGGCGCGGTTGCAGCGCCGGGCCGAAGCCATCGACCTGAATCCAGTCGGTCAGGCTGGCGAGCACCAGATCTGCCTGCAGGAACGTATCCTGGGCCTGCTGGGCCATGGCCCGGGTAAGGTTGGCCGAGGCGATACGCGCAGCGTCCAGATCGTGGTGCCGGGACTGCTCCAGTTGCAGATAAAGCAAGCCGCACAGGCACAGGCAGACCGCCGCGATAAACGCCACCGCTGCCTTGAGCAACGGCAGGCGCTTGAGGGCACCGCCGGGTGTATTGAGCGGATCAGGGATGACGATAGGCAAGCGAATTCCCGGGAGGGCAAAGCATGAGCGAATCGCTCAAAGCCCCCCAATAGGCAAGAGCTTAGCCTACCGCTCGTATGGCGGCAATTTGCCGGTGCAGTGCAGCCGATGGGTGGGATTGTGGATCCAAAAATCTCCTATCGCCTGCCGGCCAGCACAGCGCTGAATGTGTGGCGAGGGAATAAATCCCCTCGCCACAAGAACTTTGACCATGGACAGTCAGATACGGCCCTCAGCGCACCGGTGGCACCCGGATATCCCCGCTCCGGCATTGCGTCTTGACGCCTCTGCCACAACTGGTGAACGTCAGGCTCTTGTCCATGCACACCCGCACTTCCGACAATTGCGGCCCACTGCAGATGACAGCAATACCGTCGGCCGGAATGCCGGGGTTGCGTTGCCGGAACAGCCTGGCGATCTCCTCGGCTTCGAAATAATACGAGGAACTGGGGGGTTGCAGCTGCGACGGCACCTTCACCTCCGCCAGCGCCTTGTCGGACGCCTGCAGAAAGCCCATGGCGCCGAGGCCGCTGCAAGTACCGTGCTTGGACCACTCATGCTCCAGCAACTTGCGAGTCGCAAACAACGTCAGGCCCTTCTCCCGTTCCGCGTCGGTCAGCGGCACCCTCGGTTCACAGGATTGCGGCCAGCCCCCCTTGGCGTATTGCGGCCAGAGACCGTGCAGGACAAAACCGTAGCCTTTGCCGGAGCACTGCGCATCGCCCGAGTGAGTCAGGCAGAACGTCGGAGACCAGGACAGTGACAGCACGTAGTAATCGAATACTCCCGCGACGGACTCCGCCCGGGCAGCGCGTGATTCACGGGCATTGCCCACTCCCATGCAGCCCAGGGTAAGCGCAAGCAGCATGACTGTTGCAAAACGTTGTTTCATTGACCCGCTCCTCGGGCAGCCCTGTGGAAAGCAGTGACCTCGATCCGGTCGGTGATTGTTCAAGGCCTGTGTTTCAAGCCGGTGAAAGGAGGTGTTTTTTACAGGGAAACCCAGACAGGGGCTATCCAAATTGCGTAACGCCCCATAACGTAGTCCGCCTTCCATCTGCCAATGCGCCGTCGACCATGGACAAAACCTCCCGTCCCCTTGAAGCTCCCTCGGCCGTCAGCCTGCGCGACGCTTTCTGGTTCTGGCTGAAATTGGGTTTCATCAGCTTTGGCGGGCCGGCCGGACAGATCGCGATCATGCATCAGGAGCTGGTGGAGCACCGACGCTGGATCTCCGAGCGGCGTTTCCTGCATGCCCTCAACTACTGCATGTTGCTGCCGGGACCCGAAGCCCAGCAGTTGGCGACCTACCTGGGCTGGCTGATGCACCGTGGCCGGGGCGCAGTCATCGCCGGCACGCTGTTCGTATTGCCTTCGCTGTTTATCCTCATCACCTTGTCCTGGCTGTACGTCGCCTTCGGTGAAGTGCCGGTGGTGGCAGGCGTTTTCTATGGCATCAAGCCCGCCGTGACGGCAATCGTCGTCCATGCCGCCCACCGCATAGGCTCCCGTGCGCTCCGGAACAGTGGATTGTGGGCAATAGCCGTCGCGTCGTTCGCGGCAATATTCGCCTTCAATGTCCCCTTCCCGTTGATCGTGCTCGGGTCTGCGGTCATCGGCTATTTCGGTGGCCGCTGGGCGCCGGAAAAATTCAGCCTGGGCGGCCAGGCGGCCGGGCATCGCTCCTTCGGGCCAGCGTTGATCGACGACGACACCCCGCCCCCGGAGCATGCCCGGTTCAGCACCTTCAGACTCATCCGGTTGGCGGCCATCGGTGCCTTGCTGTGGATCTTGCCGATGGGCCTGTTGACCCTGATGTTCGGCTGGGAAGGCACGTTCACGCAGATGGCCTGGTTCTTTACCAAAGCCGCGTTGCTGACTTTCGGGGGTGCCTATGCGGTTTTACCCTACGTGTATCAGGGAGCGGTCGCACACTTCGGCTGGCTGACACCGACACAGATGATCGACGGTCTGGCCCTCGGCGAAACCACCCCAGGCCCCTTGATCATGGTAGTGGCGTTCGTCGGTTTCGTTGGTGGCTATGTCATGCAGGTGTTCGGCCCCGAACAGGCCTTTCTCGCCGGTGCCGTTGCGGCCACCCTGGTGACCTGGTTCACCTTCCTGCCTTCGTTCCTGTTCATCCTGGCCGGCGGCCCGTTGGTCGAGTCGACCCACAACGCCCTGAAGTTCACCGCACCGCTGACGGCGATTACCGCGGCGGTAGTTGGCGTGATCCTCAACCTGGCTTGCTTCTTCGGCTACCACGTACTCTGGCCCAACGGCTTTGTCGGTGCGCTGGACTGGCCATCGGCAATCATCGCCCTATTGGCCGCCATTGCATTGTTTCGCTACAAGCGTGGCGTGATCCAGGTATTGGTGGCATGCGGGCTGGCCGGGCTGGCGGTGCACCTGTTGCGTTAAGAGAGACGCTCGCCCGGGTAAGTCGCCACGCCCACCGATGTTCGCAACAACAGGCCGGTAATAAAATTGAACGGCCCGTACCTTACGTCACCTAACGAAGTTCCTGGCCCTGTCCAGACTCTAACGCCAGATAGGGCCTGAACCCGAAAAGCAACGGCGCAGGTGACCGATCCATGGACTCAAGCTCCCTCGAAATCTTTACCGATACCCAGTTGCTGGGCATCTCCATCGCCAATTGGCTGCTCGCCCTCGGCGTGATGACAGTGAGCTTCATCGTCGCCAGGGCGAGCATCGGCTTCCTCCTCAGGAACGTACGGGCCCGGGCGCAGAAGCCCAACGCCTACCTCAGCCACATCGCCGTCGAAGTGCTCTCCAGCACCAGCAACACCCTGTTGTTGCTGGCTTCGATCCTGATCGGCATCGGCGTGCTGGACTTGCCGGAACGTTGGCTCAGCCGGGTCAGCAGCCTCTGGTTCGTGGTGGCGGCCCTGCAAATGGGACTGTGGGCCAACCGGGCAATCGCCCTTACACTGTTGCACTATTTCGCCCGCCACAACCACACCGAAATCCATCAGAAAAGTGCCCTGGCGACGTTGAGCCTGTGGGGCGCGAAGGTATTTCTCTGGGCCATGGTGCTGTTGGCAATGCTCTCCAACCTCGGCGTGAACATTACCGCGTTTATCGCCAGCCTCGGCGTCGGCGGCATCGCCGTCGCGCTTGCGGTGCAAAACATCCTCGGCGACCTGTTCGCCTCGCTGTCCATTGCCGTGGACAAACCCTTCGAAGTCGGCGACTTCATCGTCGTCGGATCCCTGGCCGGTACCGTCGAACACGTCGGCCTGAAGACCACGCGGATCCGCAGCCTGGGTGGCGAACAGATCGTGATGGCCAACGCGGAGATGATCAGCACCACCATCCAGAACTACAAACGGCTCCAGGAACGGCGCATCGTTTTCGAATTCGCCCTGCCCCTCGACTGCTCCACGGAACAACTCAAGCAGGTGCCGGTCATCGTCGAACGCATCATCAAGGCACAGGAAAAGACCCGCTTCGACCGCTCGCATTTTCGCGGCATCGGTCAGAGCGCTCTGGAATTCGAGACGGTTTATATCGTGCTGGACCCCAGCTACAACATCTACATGGACATCCAACAGGCGATCAACCTGGGCATGATGGAAGAATTCGCGAAAATCGGCGTGCGCTTCGCGATTCCTGCGCGGACCGTCCACGTCGCTTCGCTACCGAATATGCCTGCACAGCCTGCCGGGGAAAGCGACCACGAGACCCCGACGCGGGCGACGCCGAAATATCAGGCACGGCATTAATATCAGCTTCAACCGGAATAATGTGTGAGCGAGCCTGCTCGCGATGGCGGTGGGTCAGCCAGCCTTGATGCAAAGGACCGGACGCCTTCGCCAGCAGCGTCGCTCCCATAAGGAATCGCGGAGATTGCGTTGCCAAAGCAAAACCAGCCCCGACACTCGAAAGCCTTCCCTGACCCAACGCAACTGAACACCTGACCCCATCAGCTAAGCTCACCTCATCATTACGACAGGGAGCATCGACATGAGCAAAGCAGACGAGCTGGCGGCCAAGCTGAGGCAAACCCGGCAAAGCCGTGCCGACACGGATAACAATGCCGACCTGGCGATTGAACACTGGCCCGCCCAGGTCTATGAGCTGTACCACCAGATCGAAACCTGGCTGGCGCCGGTCTGCGAAGCCGGGTTGACGATTCGGCGCAATCCCACTCACGTGTTCGAAAGCCATGCCAGCGGTTCGACGTACAACTACGCCATTGATCGACTGTTGATGGAAGGGAACCATCACCGCATCGAGCTCGACCCGATTGCCCGCTTCTCCGCTCATGGAGAGGGCTGTGTTGAAATCCACCTGAAGGGGCAGACACGCTGCCTGCTGCGAACCGTCGGTGAACATGGCGAATCGCGGTGGCATGTCCAGTCGAGCGGACAGCCGCTGTCCGAGCCCTTGGCACTGGACGAAGAGGCGTTGGTTGCGCTGGTGGAGGAAGGTCTGGGTTTAACGCACTCGGTCTAATTGCTGGCCTGAAAGGCCGACTGGAGTGTCACGTCGCTGCCAACTTCAGCGTCGGGCGACGTCACTTGCGCCATCGGCCGTGACACCAGCCTGTTCAAGGCGTTGTCGATCTCATCGGCCGCGCCTTGTGCATAAAGGGCATTGGCCCAGCTCCAGTAGTGATCGGACATCAATCCGCCCACCGCCTGAGCACACAGTTCATCGCTGCAGACACCCATTTTCCCCGCGGCAGCGATAACGGCCATAAGGGCTTGCTCCAACTGGGGAATTCGTTCGGTAGACACAACTGACGGCCTGATGAATCATGAGAGCAGAGTTTACCAAGATATCAATAGGCCACCAACCGCAAGCGCTCAACGGTCAGCTGATTCGCTCAGCCACCCGCTGCGCCGAATGCCGCGGTGCTCGGCATCGCTAACGACTCCCGAGCCGTAGCGCGAGCGGCCAGCATGGCCAGGATGGCGGCAACGCCCAGCACCGCCGCACTGGTTTCGAAGGTCGCCTGGTAGCCGTTCAGATCAAACAGAAAGCCGCCGACCGTCGCGCCCGCTCCGATGGCGAGCTGGACAATTGCCACCATCAGCCCCCCTCCGGCCTCTGCGTCGTCCGGCAGTGTCCGCGCCAGCCAGGTCCACCACCCGACAGGCGCGGCAGTCGCCACCAGTCCCCATAATCCCAGCAAGACGGTCGTGGCAACCACAGACGCGCCGAACCCCACCAGCGCAATGGCAATCGCCACCATCAACAAGGGGATAATGATCAGGGTCCGATACAAGCCCTTCTTCAGGAACGCGCCAATCAGGAAGGTGCCCAGGAAACCGGCCACGCCGATGACCAGCAACATGAACGAAAGCAGAGAGACGCTCACTTGGGTCACGCTTTCGAGGAACGGACGCAGGTAAGTGAACAGCATGAACTGCCCCATGAAAAACGTACTGACCGCCAACATGCCCCATGCAACCGGCGCCCGGGTCATCAGCCTGAAAACATTGCTGCTGCCCTGTTTCGTCTGCGTGTGCCGGATCCGCATTGTCGGCATCCGCAACAGCAGCCAGGCCAGGGCAATCGCAGCAACGGGCACGATGCAAAAGAACGCGCCACGCCAACCGATGATCGCTCCCAGGAAACTGCCCAACGGCGCCGCCACCACCGTCGCCAGGGCATTGCCACCATTGACGATGGCCAAGGCACGCGGCAGTTGATTGTCCGGTACCAGTCGCATGGCCGTGGCCGCTGACAGCGACCAGAAGCCACCGATTGCGACCCCGATCAAGGCGCGTCCCGCCATGAACGTCAGGTAATCAGGCGCCAGCGCGACCACCGTCCCGGAGAGGATCATCAGCAGTGTCAGACCCGACAGCAGCCACTTACGGTCGATCCTGGCCGCAATCGAGGCTATGAACAGACTGGTGATCAGCGCGAAGGCGCCGGACACGGCAATGCCCTGTCCGGCCTGCCCCTCGCTGACCTGCAGATCCGCCGCTATCGGCGTCAGCAGGCTGACCGGCATGAATTCCGACGCTACGAGCGCGAACGCGGCGAGCGCCATGGCAAGCACGGCACTCCATGCGGGTTGGCCGTGTGATTTCGGCAAAGAGGTATCGGTCATCGAGTATGCATCCTGTCGCTGAGGTAAACACTTTTGCTGCACTGCAAGAGCGGGTCCGCACGAGCCTCGGGAAAAGCCCCGCAGCACACGTCCATTTCAGCGGTTATCTCTGGATGACCGGTAGAGTATTTCTCTGTAATTCTTGCCCGATTCTGTGAACCTGCACGCGAGATATAGGCAGCGCTTCGCTTGGCGAGGTAATGTTCTGCCTAAAGCTATCAACCGAACCTGAAACCCGAACACACCATGACGATCCGGCGCACATCGTTGCAAGAAACTCTCGCCGACAACATTGGCGCGCGGGCCCAGCGGACAGGGGACTATGCAACATCGATCGCCGGACTCAGCCTGTTTCGACGTGATGCCCCCGCGCCGCCTGCCATCTGCATGATCGAACCGAGCATCGTCCTCGTGACCCAGGGTGCGAAACAACTGTGGCTCGGCGGCGAGGCCTATGGCTACGATGCCTCGCGCTTCCTTATCACCTCACTGGACCTGCCCGCCCAGTTCAGCCGCGAATATGGCCGCTTGTTTGGCACGCCGCCCAAGCGGGATATTGCGGCGTTGCGGGGGCAAGGACATTTGACGTGATCCACTGTGGCGAGGGAGTTTACTCCCGCTGGGCTGCGCAGTAGCCCCGAATGATGGGAGCGCTCCGCACTCCAGCGGGAGCAAGCTCCCTCGCCACGACATTCACTTCCCCCCTTGCAAGCGGCTGTCTGTCTTTTCCGCCAAGGCAATGCACTTCAACGCCAGGATCATCGTCGGGTCCACCAGCGCCACCGCATGTCCGTTGATTTCAAACGCCTCGCCGTGTTCGAGCACCAGGGGCAGTTCCGTGCATCCCAGAATCAACACCCCTGCCCCCAGTTCGCACAAGTGCTCGGCCGCCAGCAGCAACTGTTCCCTGCACAGTCCGTCGGTGAAACCGGCCTTGATTCCCCGCGGCCCGTAGATGGCGTCCATGACCATGGCCTGATAATCGACCCCCGGCGTCAGGATCTGCAGCCCGGCGCGGCGTGCAGCCTGGTGATAGACCTGGCTCTGTACCGTACCGGAAGTCGCCAGGAGCCCGATGACCCTGTCCGCCCCGTGCCGGTGCAGGATCCACTCCACCGTCTCGCTCAACATGTTCACGATGGGCACCTGCAGGTTCGTCTGGATGCGTTCGACAAAGGCATGGGCGGTGTTGCAGGGAATCGCGATGGCATTGACGCCTGCGCTTTCAAGACGCTTGCAGGTGGCGTACATCGCCAGGGTCGGATCGGTTTCTCCCCGCAGCAGGCTGGCCGTCCGATCCGGTATCTGCGGGTTCTGCTCGACCACCATCCGGATGTGGTCCTGGTCCCTGTCCGCCGGGGTATTGGCCACTACCTTGGCCATGAAATCCACCGTGGCGGCCGGCCCGACGCCGCCCATGATGCCTAGTTTGAAGGTCGCTCGACCTGGTGGTGTCCGCTGCTGCGTCGCGAAGTCAGCGTAGATCGAGTTGATGTCCAGCACGGCCATGCCGCGTCGCTGCAGATCGGTACAGACCAATGAAAGCTCGGTCATGCCGGGCAGGATCACCGTCGCCCCCTGGGCCTGCAACGACAGACACGCCTGATACAGCGCCTCCAGTGGCGCGCCCTCCAGATAACCGTCCTTGATGCCATCGACGCCATACACGGCCTCCATCAAGGCCGATTGAGCTTCGGCGTCGGGGTAAACGATCCGGAAGTCCTCCGCGAAGTACCGCTCGAACATCCCACAGTGGCGCACGAAATCGGAGGCAATGACACCCAACGTTGCCCGGGGCTGGACAGTGCGCCTGACGTAGCGAGCCAGGGCCGCCATCATGTCCAGCACCGCAATGCCCAACTCGTCCTGGATTTCCGCACGGAAGGTATGGCTGGCGAAGCATGGAAGCAGCACCGCATCGAAGCCATTATCCTCAAAAAACTTGCACACCTGGAACACATAGAACTTGCGCGACGTCATGCTCGCATTCGTGTCCAGGGGCAGCAGCACGTCCTTGAACGGGTGCTGCTCGACCAGAAAATGGTAGCGGCCCTGATCCTCGAGCACCGCTCTGGACTTGAGCAGTTTGTAGAACAGGTCGCCACCGGCCAGCGAGCCAAGCCCGCCGACGATGCCCAGCTTCCGAACCGCAGGCGTCTGCCGGGTCGACTTCGCTTTCACCTTCATGGCGTTGCTCCCTACACAACCGGAACCGGGTTGGATCGAGACTGGACGGGGGCGGTGCCTCGGTCCTCGGCCGCCTCCTCGTGAGGTTCGGATTGAGCGACCACCGCCGTTGCAATGCTGTTGCCCACCACATTGGTAGCCGTGCGTGCCATGTCCAGGAACTGGTCGATGCCGATGATCAGCAACAGCCCCGCCTCAGGAAGATTGAACATCGGCAAGGTGGCCGCGACCACGACCACCGAAGCCCGTGCCACGCCGGCCATGCCTTTGCTGGTAATCATCAGCGTCAGAAGAATCAACATCTGCTGGGTGAAACTCAGGTCAATGTTATAGGCCTGGGCGATGAACAGGATGGCGAAAGCCTGGTACATCATCGAGCCGTCCAGGTTGAACGAATAACCCAGGGGCAATACGAAGCTGGACACACGCTTGGGCGCGCCGAACTTCTCCAGCGCCTCGATGGTTTTCGGGTAGGCGGACTCACTGCTGGCGGTGGAAAAGGCCAGGAGAATCGGTTCGCGGATGAGTTTTCCGAGTCGGAACACGGAGCGCCCGAGGAACAGGTAGCCGGCACCGAACAACAGCGCCCAGAGAATCAGGATACCCAGGTAGAATTCGCCGATCAGCTTGCCGTAGTCGACCAGCAGACCAAGCCCCTGGGTGGTGATGGCCGAGGCAATGGCGGCAAACACACCAATCGGTGCGAAGGCCATGACGTAGTCGGTGATCTTGAACATTACCTTCGCCAGCTCTTCGATAGAGTCTGTGATCCGGGTGTAACTCGCCCGCTTGACCCCGGCCAGTGCAAAGCCGAAAAACAGCGAGAACACCACGATCTGCAGAATCTCGTTGTTCGCCATGGCTTCGGCGATGCTGCGGGGAAACACGTGGCCGATGAACGTCTTGAGACTGAAATCCCCGGTGTTGACCGGCACCGCAGCAGATGCATGCTGCGCAACGTCAAGGTTCAGCCCGGCGCCCGGTTGAAACAGATTCACCAGGCCCATCCCGATCAGCAGCGAAACGATCGATGCCGTCACGAACCAGGCCATCGCCCGGGCCCCGATGCGCCCGACGGAACGAGAGTTGCCCATGCTGGCGATACCGCCGACCAGGGTCGCGAACACCAGGGGTGCAATGATCATCTTGATCATGCGTAGGAAAATGTCGGTGACCATCGAAAAATAGCCGGCGATCTCCTTGGCGCTTTGCTCGCTCCCTGCGACATGGTGACACGCCCAACCCACCAGCACGCCCAGGGCTATGCCCATTGCAATTCGACGTGGGAGCTTATTCTTCTTCACGGTGTTGTCCTCAAGTAGTTCTTGGAGTTTTTTACTTGGCAAGGTCGATTCTAAGGAGCGGCTCGGACGAGATGATGAGTAATCCAGCTACCTTCATGCACTTTCGGAATAGTTATGCGAAGGACACGCTGGGCCGGGTGATTGCGACGTAAACTGGCGCATCTTTAACGGGAGACCGGACATGCAACTCAAATGGCTGGATGACCTGCTGGCAATCGCCGAGTGGAAGAACTTCTCCCGCGCCGCCGAAGTCCGTTGCGTGACACAATCAGCTTTGTCACGCCGTATCCGCTCACTCGAGGAGTGGGTGGGGGTCAAGCTGGTGGACCGCGGCACCTACCCCGTCCAGCTGACGGCGGCGGGCATCACTTTTTGCGAGGAAAGCCGGGACGCACTGGCCGGCCTGCTGCGGTTGCGTTCGACGTTGCGCGACGTGGAGCGGATGCCGGGCCGCTCCATCCAGATCACCGCGGCCCACAGCCTCTCGATGACCTTCCTGCCGAAATGGCTCTCCCAGTTCCAACAGCACAACGAGCAATTCAATGCCCGGGTCGTCGCCGCCAACATCCACGACGCCGTCATCGCCCTCGAAGAAAGCAACTGCGATTTGATGATGGTCTATCACCATCCGCTCGCCCCCATCCTGCTGGATGCCGAACGCTTCGGCAGCCTGACCCTCGGCCACGACGCGTTCATCCCCTTGTGCGCTCCCAATGCCAAAGGCGAACCGCTGTACCGCCTGCCCGGCCGCGCCGGCAAACCGGTGCCCTACCTGGCCTACACTGCCACCACCTTCCTCGGCCGCGTCGCCGACATCGTCATCAAGAACGGCCCCGCGCCGACGGCATTGGAGCGTTGCTATGAGGCCGACATGGCGATGCTGCTGATGCGCATGGCGGTCGAAGGCTATGGTGTGGCCTGGTTACCGCAGAGCGCGGTGGCCGATGAATTGGAGCGAGGGTTGTTGGTCAGGGCTGGAGAGCAGGAATGGAGCACGCAGCTGGAGATTCGCTCGTACTGTGCGATCGCCAATCGGAACCCGACGATGCGCAAGTTGTGGAAGACGTTGGAGGGGGCTTCGTTGCGGTGATCAGTCAGTGGGCTTTCGTTTACGCGTCACTACAAATTTCCTTTGCGGATTACAACCTTTAACAATTTTCTCCCGGTAGAAACCTAAACACATTCAAGAACAAGCCGATAGGTTTCGAATACCCATCCTCCAAGGATTGAACATGATTAACCTCGATGCCCAGCGCTCCAGTGCTCTCCCACTCTCCACAATCAGCGTAGAACCCAAAAAGTCCACGGATGAAGTGGCACAGGCGCCTGCGAACAAATCGTCTACCGGTACGCAGGTTGAGGGGGTGAAAGTATCGCTGTCCGGGGTCGGACTTCAAAAATCAGCGAATGACCGCACCGCCAATGCCAACAAGGACATTGAAGAAAGCGGGTTGCCCGATCAGGTGCAGAAGATCCTGAAAATGATTCGGGAGCTGAAGCAGAAAATCGCAGAGAAGCAGTCAGAAATGCAGGCGCTCATGGCCGATCAAAGTATGTCCCCGGAAACCAAGCAGGTAAAAGCCGGCGCGTTGCAAGCGACGCTCTCGACACTCACCGCCAGCCTGATGACAGCGAGCGCCTCCCTGGACAAACTGAGCAAGAATGGAAAGCTGTCGGCTGCCCAGGCCCAACAGGTCGTCAAGCTGGCCATGAAAAGCTGAATCCGTTTCTCGGAGGACATTCCCCCCATTCAGAGCTTTCCTTCGTAGTACTGGGCCATGTGATCAACAAATACGCGGACCTTGAGGGGTAGATTCCGGGCATGAGGGTACAACGCATAGTAGTGCCTCATTCCCAGGGTGTATTCCGGCAGAATCCGCACCAACCTTCCCTTCAGCAGATCATCTCGTACCGTCGCCAGGGTAAACGCCGCGATTCCCCCGCCCGACAACGCGCACGCATGCAAGGCGGTGATGGTGTCCGTATGAAAGGCACTGTCGCAATCCAGTGTTATTGACTGCCCTCCTTCGCTTGCCAACGACCACTGGGTAGCCGCCCCATACGTCAGTAACCGGTGCTCATTGAGCTCAACGACGCTGCGCGCAAGACCGTACTTGGATACATAGCCCGGCGCCGCCACCAATACTTGCGGTGACACGCTGAGCAAGCGGGCGACCAGGCTGCTGTCGGCCAGCGCCCCGCAGATCCGCAATGCCACGTCGAAACCATCGGCCACCAGGTCGACAAGGGGATCGGAGCACGACAAGTCGACCTGGACGTCCGGGTAGCGTTGCTGGAAGGTCGGCAACCAATGGGCCAATTCCAACGTACCGGTTACCAGCGGCACGCTGATTCGCAGCAGGCCGGAGGGACGCTCCTGCTCCAGGGTGACGGCGCGGGAGGCGGCCTCGACGCGTTCCAGGATATCCACGCAAGCCGCGTAGTACCTTTCGCCGGCCGCGGTCAGGCTCATGCGCCGGGTATTGCGATTGAGCAAACGCACGCCCAAGGCGCTTTCCAATTGCTGCAAGTGTCGCGACACCGAGGAATGGGTGGTGCCCAGTCGCTCGGCCGCGGCTGAAAACCCTTGGGTCTCCACAATGCAGCGGAACACGCCCATGGCGAGCATCTGATTCATATCGACTTAACGTACCGGTAACTTGATGATCTGCTCGGTGGTCATGACATCACCGAAGGTATCCTCGACTTCAGCCAACGCGGCCTTGTGCAAGGCGTCCTTGTCGATCGCCTCACCGTTGCCCCGGGTAATCGCGCGAGTCGCCGATGCATCGGAGGCGACCAGCACATTGTAGCCCAGGGGCGCCGCATCCCGGGCGGCACCCGCCACGCACGCATGGGTCATGAGACCGGAAATGATCAGATTCTCGATACCGGCGCGCTTCAGACGCTTGTCCAGGTCAGTACTGCCGAAGACGCTGACGGTGGTTTTCTGCAGCACCACATCCTTGGCCCTGGGCTGCATGTCCGGGTGAAACTTCACGGTTTCACCATCCTTCGCGAACACCGCCGAACCTGCGGGAGCGATGTGTTGGACATGGAAAACCGGCATTTTGTGGTCATCGGCAAAGGCAATCAGCCTACGGGTATTGGCCAGCGCGGCAGCGCCATCAGGAATCGGCATCTTACCGGTGAAGTATTCGTTCTGAAAATCGATCACCAGTAACGCGGTTTTACCAACAGGCAATTGGCTGGTCGGCGTTGCGCCTGACATGGCCCGAATGGTTGGCTGGTTTTCAGCGAGTGCAGCGCTGCTGGCGACGATGCCGGAAAATGCACAGGCAGCGAGGAAACGGCGGGTGAATCGTTGCATGGGAATTCCTTCCTGGTTGTTGAGGGAAGGAATGCTAGAAAGAGGTCCGGTGCTTGAACACAGTGGGGACGGCACAGAACCTGTTCGGGATTTGCACAAACAAGATACTTGCCGGTGGGCGCCGGACGCATCAGCGTCATGCCGGGCATCATGAACAAGCGAACTCCCCGCCATTTTCGGCAGGGATGAAAGGCTCGACTTGAGCGACATGTATCACATTCACTTAGCGAGCACTCTGGATGATTAAATTTATTCCTGCCTCTACAGACTTGTGTATTAACTAGACATTACCACCCACAACTATCCGCTTCCCCACCTTCTCCCCCACCTCCAACGCCTGTCCATCCCGTTGCTTACCTTGCCGTGCCTGCCCCACCAGCCGGGGAATCAACGCCCCCTCCGGCAAGTGCTGCCAGAAACGCCCTGGCATGTGCTGTCGCAGCGCTTGGGGATTGACCCTCGCCGGGTTGAAGGTGTGCCGGTAGTAAGTGCGCCATAACTCTGCGTCCGGGTCTTCAGCATGACGCGCCCATTGTTGCCACTGCTCAGGACAATGGCGCTGATAATCCAGGGCCTGACCATCGAAGCGGATGCCATCGCGAGGCGTCGCTATCAGCCAGCGTTGTCGGCCCAGCCGCTCGGCAAAATGACCGCTCGCGCTTTCGAGGATGTCATGGGCCGGCTCGTGAAAGGCCACGAGGTCCAGTTGCAACTGCTCGGCGAGCGCCTGCGGCAAGGGTATGAAGCGTACAAACGCATGGAGGTGATGGGCCTCGCGGCTGACTTGTTTGATCCGTCGCTGCAATTCGCTGCCCAGGCGATCACCGGCGAGCATCGCCGTGCGGTCTCCATGGGCGACACGCCAGAGCACTTCGTACAACAGGCTCCAGCGTTGTTCGCCCTGGTAACGACCGGCCTGCTCAAGCTGGGTCAACAAGGCCGCCGGCACTCGCGTGGAGAACGGACCCGGACCTGACGGCAGCGGCGTCGGCATGGCCAGCAGGTCGGCCATGGGGCCTTGGCTCCAGGTCACGTCAACGGGGTCGATGCCGTGGCCGAGCAGCTTGCGGGCCTGGTCGCGCCATACCAGGAAATCATCCTGGCAATCCAGCGCGATCATCCCCACAACCCCATTTGCATGGGCCCCTGGGGCTCACGCAAGCGCGCCCGCAGCAGGCCGCTACGCATCTGCGCCTCGGCGGGCCGATAATCGCTGGTGACGATGAACGGTCGCGCCTTTTCCAGCACACAACGCAACTGCACCAGATCGTCGTAGCGGACCCGTCGTTCCCGGCGCAACGTCACCAGGCGTTGCACGCTGCGCAGGCCAATCCCTGGAATACGCGCCAGCAGCGCGGGTTCGGCACGGTTGACGTCAAGGGGAAACACTTCACGGTTCGCCAGCGCCCAGGCCAGCTTGGGGTCGATGTCCAGGTCCAGGTTGCCGGCACCGCCCAGGATTTCACCCGCCTTGTAGCCGTACCCGCGCATGAGGAAATCAGCCTGGTACAACCGGTGCTCACGCAACAACGGCGGCGCCGCCAATGGCACGCTGGCGGGGCTGTCGGGAATGGGGCTGAAAGCTGAATAGTAGACCCGCCGCAGGCCGTATCCCTGGTAGAGCGACTCGGCGTTCTGCAGGATCGCATGATCGTCCGTGGCATCGGCCCCGACGATCACCTGGGTACTCTGCCCGGCCGGGGCGAAGCGCGGCGCGCGCACTTCTCCAGCCACCGCTTGCTGGCCCTGGTGGATGGTGCCCATGGCCTGGCGGATCGTGACCAGTTGCTTCTCCGGTGCCAGTCGCTTGAGGCTGGCCTCGCTGGGCAACTCGATGTTCACACTGAGGCGATCGGCCAGCCGACCGGCCTCCTCGATCAGCAACGGATCGGCATCGGGAATGGTCTTGAGATGGATATAGCCCCGGAACTGATGCACCTCCCGCAACAGACGCGCCACGCGCACCAGTTGCTCCATGGTGTAGTCGGCCGACCGAATGATGCCGGAACTCAGGAACAGCCCGCTGATGCAGTTGCGACGATAGAAATCCAGGGTCAGGCGCACCACTTCCTCAGGCGTGAAGCGCGCCCTTGGCACGTTGCTGGAGCGACGGTTTACGCAGTACTGGCAGTCGTAGAGGCAGAAATTGGTCAACAACACCTTGAGCAGCGAGACGCAGCGCCCATCCGGTGTGTAGCTATGGCAGATGCCCATGCCGTCGGTGGCTCCCAACCCATCACGACCGCGAGAGCTGCGCTTGGGTGCACCACTGCTGGCGCAGGAGGCGTCATACTTGGCAGCGTCGGCGAGAATGCCGAGCTTGGCGATCAATTGCATGGGAAGGCTCTCTATACTGGTCATGCATACAGTATTTGGAGATGCGAGGCGATGCAAGCGCCATTGGTCATCGATGGGTTATAATCCGCCCACCCACGCGATTTGAGGTTCAGCCCCATGGGCAACATCAGCCTTGAAACCAAGAAGGCCTACGCGGCCAGGACGCGTCGGTCCAACTATGCGGCCAGCCTGCGCCTGGAAGGTTTCAAAGTGACCTTTTCCGATAGCGAAGGCAAAATGCCGACCCGTGAAGAAGTCCTGAAGATCTTCACCAAGACCAGAACCTGATGCCCGACAAATATGGGGTTGGTGAGGACGCCTATTGCTACCCGGGCTCCACTGTCCTTCGTAACAGACTCGATATCCGCGACGAACCCACCCTGAGCGAAGCCGAACAACAACTCACGGCCATCGCGGCGGACCAGGTCGAATTCAACGCTCCCCCTTACGACCTGGCCTACCTCCAGAACATCCACCGACGACTTTTCTCGGATTTGTACGAGTGGGCCGGAGAACTGCGCACCGTCGGGATGGCCAAACAAGACACACGCTTCTGCCAGCCACAGTTCATGGAAAAAGAAGCCAGGAAAATCTTCAGCAACATGGCCGCCGCCCATTGGTTCGAAGGGCTGCCACGGGCGGACCTGATCATTGCCGTGGCCGATGCCTATTCCGATATCAACGTGGTCCACCCCTTTCGCGAAGGCAATGGACGCGCCCAGCGCATCCTCTTCGAGCATCTCATCATGAATGCCGGGTTTGAAATCAGTTGGTGGGGTATCGAGAAGGACGAGTGGATCTTTGCAAACATTGCGGCTTACAACTGCATGCCCGGCCCCATGGAGCAGGTGTTCGAGAAGTGCATTGGCCAGGCGATTCAAGCCGACGCAGGTAATGTCGCTCCATGAATGGATCGCACGAACCCAATTGAAACCGCGTCAATGGATTTATTTCATCTTGAGTGTTGGTCAGCGATAAACTTGGCAACCATTGCATGCCTCGACGCTGCAGATCATCCTCAAGGACTCCAGTATGACTCTCTCGCCGTCACGCTCCTTTTTCTTCGTCTCCACTCTCCTGGCCAGCACCCTGTGCTTCGCCGAAACCGAACCGGCCGACGGCAGCCTGATCAAGGACTCGACCAAAGCAGCCGTCTCATCGTTCATCACGGCGGGCAAGAACCTGTTGGGCGGTGTCAGCGAAGGTGTACTCGACGGCCGCGAATCAGCCCAGGGCACAGATGGCGCAGCGATCATTTCCTCAGGCGAACAAATGAAAGACCGCATTGGCGTCGAAGTTCTGAAACTGGAACCCAGCGACGACAATCTCACCGTTACCCTCGGTTTCAAGAACAGCACCGACACGCAACTGCGCCTGATCAACCTCAGGCAGACGGGTGTCTTGCTGGCAATTGATCAGGCAGGTTATGCCAACAGCCTCAAGGCAATGGAAAACCCGGATGAAGTCACTGTTCCACCCAAGGCAGCCGTGCGGCAGAAGTTCATCTTCGATGGGCAGAACGAGCCCATCAGTTCTGTACGGGTATGGGGCCAGGACTATCAGTTGAAAAAATGATTCTATCGGGCCAGAAGAGGGAGCAAACTACTTCCTCTCCTCCCTTCTCCACATGAAACGCCGACAATGGACACGATAAGGACGTTCTCCCCCAATGGAAAAGGCCGAGACTTTGTCGTGGGTGATGTTCATGGGCATTTCAAACTTCTAAAGTCGCTTTTGGCTCACGCCGACTTCAATGCTGAACGGGATCGGGTGTTTTCTGTTGGCGACCTGATCGATCGCGGCCCGGACTCCCTGGAAGTGCTGAACTGGCTGGCAGAACCCTGGTTTCACGCGGTCCGGGGTAATCATGAACAGATGCTCATCGACTGCGTGTCCGGACAGGGAGATATTGCCAGGCACACCCGAAACGGCGGGGCCTGGCTCTATGAGCTGGCAGCCACGACCCAGCATGAACTGTCCAATGTTCTCCAGGAACTTCCGCTGATCATTGAAGTTGAGCTGGAATACGGCAGAAAAATGGGCATCGTGCACGCCGAAGCTCCATTACTGCGCGACAATGATGACTGGCAGACCGCCAAAGACGCCTTGTCCGGACATTTTGGCGAAGATAGCCGCCACCGCGCTTTGAAAATAGCCTTGTATGCCCGGGGTAAAATAGAACAACAGAACAATGACCCCATCAGGGGCATAAACCGGCTTTACGTCGGGCACTCAACGGTATCGAACGTCACCTGCCTGGGTAATGTCGTCTACATCGACACCGGCTGTTCCTTTGACGATGGGGCGTTGAGTCTTGTAGAACTCAATGCGGATACCACAACCTGCATAACAATGCGCCCATAATCGAAACGGAAATGGGTACGACACTTCGCTTGCACGTGTCAGACCTTGAAACGCGCAACCAGGCGATTCAGCCCAATCGCCAAGTTCGCCATCTCACCGCAGGCGCCGGCGGTCTGAGTAGCGCCCGCCGAACTCTGGATCGACAGCTCGCGGATGCTGGTCAGGTTTTGGTCGGCCTCGCGGGCCACCTGCGCCTGCTCTTCTGAGACGGTGGCGATCAGCAGGTTGCGTTCATTGATACGGGTAATCGTCTCGGCGATCTGCTTGAGAAGAAAGTGGCAGACCTCGGGGCGAGGTTCATAGTCCTGACATTCATTTTTTGTCTCTCTTGGAAAGGTCGGCACAACGCTGCCGTCATTCCGAGATATCGACCAAGATGCCTGACGCTGCAAATCACCCGACAAATGGGTTAGTGCGGCCTTTGGCGTGACATCGTCAATAGTGCTAAGGACCGACCGACCGCGCAACCTGTCATGGTATGTAGGAAAGTTATGGACGCCAGGCAATCTTCATCGGGACTTTTTTCGACGGTCACGAAGGTCATTCAGTATTTCACTGAGGATGGCTTTATTAGCTATCAACTCATCCAAGAACCGACTCATGTTCTCGAGATCGGCGGGCCTGAGCACCCCGTTGTGTTGCATCGCATCCTGAAGAAAACCACAAGAATTACTAACCCTTTTGAGGGTCCTCAATATCGGCTTGAGCGCGTGCTCACTTACTGGTTGGGTAATAGCAAGCATTAACGCCTGATGGACGCTTTCAAGACGCCTTGCACTCACCGGCGTATCGCTAGAGTTCCGGGCATTCCTGAAGGCAGTGGACAGCGCCGCGTGAGCCTCTTGAACTATTCCCTCTGCCAAGAGCACCGCTCGTATCTCAATGTCAAGCTCAGACTTTTTCCCAGCCTTCTGTTCGAGCATATGTGTCTGTCTTGCAACCAAAAAAGCCCCAATGATGGCACCTATGGAACCAATTGCTTGCACCCAAGCAGCCGCACTTTCACTCGATTTTGTAAACAGCATGATGAAAGCGCAGCCGACAAAAAAAGCACCTGGTGGAGAAAGTGCAATTTTCAATAAGGTATTAGTTTTGAAGCGAATTTCCTCAGGAAACATATGTGGCTCCAAGCCATTACAAAATTGGCGATTTTGACCAACTTTCATCGCCTCGTCCATGGGTGATGCCATGATGCCATATAACTGGTGGGTTGGGCGCCGACATGCTCAGCTGAGCGCCGCTCCACTAATGCCAATTGAATAGCGGCGCGCCTGACCGAACTTGTCAGCAAGGCACTTCCAGTCAGAATGCCCTGACGAAAGCCCAAAAAACGCGCTACCGAAGAGTCGAATCAATCGCGGCTTAAATCTCCATGAATTTTTTGAATCAGTAAATTGGTCGATATTTTGTTATCGACAATGTCATTAATATCATATAAATGCATGCCGTCTTCAGGCCCTTTTTCGTAGGGATAAGGGTCAAACACGTCATAAAAACAACTGCCGGGGCAGATTGACGGCAGGGAATCCGCAATTACCACCGAATGGGTGATATTGCCTGGATTTCCCGGTGGTCTGCTGGTTGAAAGAATAAAGCCGCTGGCCAGCTTCTTTTTGAACAGCTGATAGGTATCAGGGTTGACCAGTTGGCCCGGCGTCATCGACAACGGAGTGACAACAAACCCTTCCTTCTGAAAAAGCTCAGTCAAAGCTTTCTCCTCGAGTATTGGTGTTTCAGCGGCAAACCGCCGGTCATACTCTGCGACTTTAGTCCGAAGATACTCGTCGTAATAATCGACGTCTTTCCAGACGCTTCCCTTGAGGTTGTTCATGATGGTTGCCACCGCCGCTCGCGTGCACATAAACGAACCCTTCTCCTGAAAGACATTCAGCTTTGCATTCGTTTGATAGTTCCTTCTGATATGTGAGCCAAAATGTGAAGCGGATCGAGTCTCAAGACGCCTACTTAACCTCAGCATAGGGGGTTCCTCCTGTACGTAGCGGCTCCTGCCCCCTCTCAGTCAAGCACCAGACTTTCGTTTGTCCAATGATCTAGCGGGGCGATATTGCGAACAGGGATAGTAAAGAACGTGTGCAGAACACAAGCCTGCATGCGGCTTCAGTAGATCCTCCCTATTTAGCCCCGCAGGTGTGGTGGGGGATGATGGCGCACGCCAAGTAGAGACACGTTAGATGAGTCTTCATACTTCAAATAGACGCGATTGACCTGTCGCCAGTGATTAGTTGTCGCCATGACCGAGTACAATGGCCGGCTGGTGGGCTGGATGCATGACACCATTTTCGAGCTACGCCTATAAGTACACTCACTGAAGGAGCAGGTATGAGCACATCCGATAATCCGGAGTTGGAAGCAGCAAAAGACTATAGGGCTCAGCAGCAGAAACGCTTCAAAACCGATGAAAACTACCGATTGCGTCTTGAGCCTGATCAGCTGGATGCCGCCGTTGAGTTCATCAAGCAGCAATTTCCAGACACGGCCCTGCCCGATTTGCGGCAGAGTATTCTCAATAAAATGGTTGCTCAAGTAGCACCTGAGGACGACCCCCTCACCCACCTCAGCTTGGAGTCGGAAGCCCGTGAAATCGAGAAAGTCATCTCAGGACTTGGCCTTTCCTTACGCAGCGGCGTAACAGTGGGTATCCTGCACGGAGACCACTTGGAAGCCATGCAAATGCCCGTAATGACCACACAGGCGAGCGTGATCATGATGACCAGGCACTTGACCACGTTGATTTACCGCTTGGCAAAACTATTCGCTCGCACTGTAATTATGGGCCCCACCCATGACGGTATCATTCAGATGAACTGGGAAGCGAAGCCAGTGATGAAATCACTGATGGCCGACATAGAGCTTCGCAGGGACTGGGGAATGTTCTTCCTCGACTACTGCCGGAACCCAAAGGCGCCTGACATAGGCCGCTCCATAAAGATTTCGGGAGACCAGCAAATTCATTTGATTGGTGACATAGACGAGGCTATGACCTGGTTCGTACTTGCTCACGAATACAGCCATCACGTGCTTGAACATTCTTGGGGAGGCATTGCGCAGGCAGGGGGTGAAGCGTCATCAATTTCCCAAACGAAGGAAACCGAAGCCGATACTTTAGGCACAGTAATTTGCATGTTGCTGGGGCAGAATAACCCTCGTGGCTTGAATCACTGTGCTAAAACCAATGTTGGCGCCGTCCTCATCCTATCCGTACTCGATTTTATCAAGCGCGGGCATCAAATCATGCTCACTGGTGATGAAGAAGGATTTCGGAAAGAGCAGAAGCACCCACCGCTTGCGGATCGCCTAACCACCATCGCTAATGTCACACGCCAATTTATTGAACGCCATTGCCCTGGAGACCAAGAGGGGCTGGACGCGTACCTCAAGCAACAGACCGACGTCGCCGAACTAATCGATGCAATCTGGAAGGATAACCGTAGCTTCCTGCTGCATGCATATAAGGTAGGTGAGCGTGGCGTTGCCGATCAACAGGACTGGTTGCCTAATTGAAGGGCCACGATAGGCATCCGGGCTAGGCCCGGCCGGGACACTCGTTCGCAACAGGCATAGAAGCTGTTGCTATCGATCAGGGCGAAAACCGATGGGGCTTTAGACATGGCCTCCAGCTCAGATTCTCGCTTGCGAACCCAGGCCTGCCCCGCCTGTTTTCGGGGCGAAGGTCTGGCTCTCTTGATAGACTTGCACTCCGTCGCGCTTGATGCGGATCTGAGCCGTATAGCTAACAGACCCATCAGCCAGTTTTCTTGCCCGGATAGTTGCCATATCGATAGTGGTACGCGTCAGCTTAAAAGCGGTACATCGTACCACCGAGCCGTAAAACGCCTGAAAACACCCGAAATCACGCCAAGAACCCGTTGAGTAAAATGCTAGTAAAACAGAGCCTTAGCCCAGTAAATCCACGGCCTACGCTGTCTCGGCGCTTCAGTGTTGCACCCATGATGGATTGGAACTTCTAACTCTGGAGGCCACGTAATACAAGCCCTCCAGCACCTACCGAAAACGCCCGTACCATTTTCGTACCACTCACTTCCTGAAACATCCCTCTCCTAGTGAGCTGCCCCGTGCGAACGGCCGTGCTGTAATGCCTGTCGCTCCAATCCCAACACCATCCACAAACGCACCGACTGATACGGTGTGCACGAGAGTGTGTGCGTGTAAATGACGAATGTGAGGCGGAGTGTGCATTTCCTTATGCAGCGTCAGTAGATGGTCCGCCCGAGGCATGTCCGGCGTTTTTATGTTGACCCACGGGAAAGAGGTTAGGAGGGTTAGTTTTTTTCTCGCTGGTCTGAAAGCCTTGTCTGGTAAGGCTTTGCGCAGAATTTAGAAGGTTAGCTTTTGGTTAGATTTTGGTTATTTCCTAACCTTTATTGATGTTAAAATTTCATTTAATAAATTCCTTTAAAAACAGCTAGTTATAGATTCCTAACCTTTGACCTAACCCAACCTAACCCATCAAAGTTAGGTCTCAAGCCCAACAAATACGGGCCCTCCAGCTCAAAACACCCCCTCTCAAAAAAACCTAACCCTTTTCCCGTGGCACCTCTGAAATCCGTATGCCTGTGCATGCGTATGAGCATTGCGAAAAGCCACCTACCTTCGCAGGGATCCGCAGGTATTCGATAGCCTGGATAAGCTCCGATAGCGCCCAGCGGGCTTGATTTCCATGGGGGTGCAGCAGTGCGGAATAAAAGACCTATTTAGACCGGAGGCGCGGTGGGGGGACGACGGCGCGCGCCAGGCTTGAAGCACGCCACTGCCCGCCGGGCGCGCACCGTTTCGGGGCGAAAAAAAGCCGCCTCGGCGGGCGGCTCATGGGTCAGCAGGTCATCGACAGGACACCTGCCACAGCTGGTCCAGCCTGGTCGTGTAGCTCTGGCTCATCATCTCCCGACGCATGCCCCAGTCAGGGTTGACGGGCACGCTGGCTGATCGGAGCGTCCCCCTGCCCCATCGCCCGTTGATCTGATCCAACACCGCCATCAACTTCGTGGCGTCGGCTGGTTGGGAGGTGGCAAACAGGTCGTCGGTGTACTCCCCTTGCTGACAAAGGTTCATCAACAGCACCTCAGCCTTGCTGTACTTGAAGCCAGGCCGAAACACTCGGTCGAGAGCGTCCACCGCAGCCTTGGTCAGCAGCCGCACATCATCAGTGGGGTAAGGCATGTCGATCAGCACGCCGTTGGCGTACTTCGCCTCCTCCGGGTTGAACATGCCCGTGCGGATGCTGACGCGGATCTTCTTGCACAGCGACTGCTGCGCCCTGAGCTTTTCCGAAGCGCGCATCATGTAGGTAGCCACCGCTTCCTTGATGGGGGCCAGGTCCGTGAGCCGCTTCCCGAACATCCGGCTACAGCAGATCTCCTGCTTGGGTGGGTCCGGCTCGTCCAGCTCCAGGCACGGCGTGCCGGCCAGCTCCCGAGCGGTCTTCTCGATCACCACGCTGAACTTCTTGCGTAGCGTCCACGGGTCGGCCTTCGCCAGGTCCATTGCGGTCTTGATGCCCATGGCGTCCAGGTGAAGTTTCATCTTGCGACCGACGCCCCAGACCTCGGACACATCGGTGTTGCGCAGAACCCAGTCACGCTTGAACGGGTCGCAGATATCGACCACGCCGCCGGTCTCCACCTGGAGCCGTTTGGCGGTGTGGTTTGCCAGCTTTGCCAGAGTTTTGGTGTGGGCGATTCCCACCCCAACCGGGATGCCTGTACAGCGCAGCACCTGGCTGCGGATCTTCCGACCGAGGGCATCCCGGCCGTCGATGCCGGTCATGTCGGCAAAGGCTTCGTCAATGCTGTAGACCTCGACGGCGGGCACCATCGACTCAATGAGCGTCATGACCCGCTCACTCATGTCGCCATAGAGGGCGTAATTCGACGAGAACGGGACGATGCCGTGCTTGTGCAGCTTGTGCTTGATCTGGAAATACGGCTCGCCCATCTTCACATAGGGCTTGGCGTCGTAACTGCGGGCGATCACGCAGCCGTCGTTGTTGCTCAGCACCACGATGGGCACGCGGGCCAGGTCGGGTCGAAACACGCGCTCGCAACTGGCATAGAAGCTGTTGCAGTCGATCAGGGCGAAAACTGGCTGGGGTTTAGACATGGCTGCGCACGCTGCATGTGATGACGCCCCAGATCACCAGCTCGTCGCCCTCAAGCACGTACCGCGGTGGATACTTTGGGTTCTCCGAAAGGAGAATCACCTCCCTGCCGCGAATGCAAAGCCGCTTGCATACCGGCTCGTTGTTCAGCAGCGCTACGACGATGTGACCGTGCGCTGGCTCAAGAGCGCGGTCCACCACCGCGAGATCGCCTTCAAAAATACCGGCGCCCTGCATGCTCTCCCCAGCGATTGAGACAAGGTAGACATGCGGGGCACGAATATTCAGAACCTCATCCAATGAGATGTGCGCTTCGATGTGGTCCGCCGCCGGAGATGGAAACCCGGCGGGCACTCGAAACGAACACAAGGGCAGCTTCAAGCCACCCTCGGCAATAGGGCCTAAAATTGAAAAGCTCATGACGCACGCTCTAGAATACTGTACGAACATACAGTTAACTTTGTACAAGGTTGGCGGTCAATTTTGTATAGGAAAAATCTGACAGGCGGGACAACCCATGTGCGGGAGATTCGTACAGTACGAAGGGATGGCAGTGTTCATAGAGGAGCTAGGGCCACAGCTTCCCCTATTCAGCGGTTTCGATGCAGAACCGATAAATCGGTACAACATCGCCCCGACGACTCGCGTGCAAATCCTGCACACCAGCGATGCCGGCCTTCACATCACCCCTATCAGGTGGGGCTGGTCGCCATTTTGGGCGAAGGGAAAACGCCTCGATCCCATCAATGCGAGGGTTGAAACCGTCACGACGGGGAAGTTCTTCAAACAGCTTTGGCCGAACGGACGTGCCCTGGTACCAAGCGAGGGCTGGTATGAGTGGATTAAGGATCCCAACGACCCGAAGAAAAAACAGCCTTATTTCATCCGACTGAAAACCCAGAAGCCTATGTTTTTTGGCGCCCTCGCGCAGGCCAGACCAGGATTGGAGGGCCAAGAAGGTGACGGTTTCGTCATCATCACCGCTGCCAGTGATCAGGGCATGGTGGATATCCATGATCGAAAGCCTCTAGTGCTTTCACCGGACCTGGCTCGCGAGTGGTTGAATCCTGATCTGGATTCTGGGCGGGCAGAGAAAATCGCAAGAGAGCATTGTCGCCCAGTGGAGGAGTTCGAGTGGTTTCCCGTAGGCAAGGCTGTAGGAAACGTAAAAAATCAAGGCGAAGAATTAATAGCGTCTATTTCCAGCAAGGTGGAATGATAAAAAAATTCAGATCCTCAGGTAATAGGCTAGGATCCAGCTGGTATTTTCCAGACCTAATACAGCGTAAGACGCTCGAATCAGCGGCACCCAACGATTAACAATTTTAGGAAGAGGGACAGCAGAATGGGGCAGGATAATTTTCACGCAAGCGTCCAGTATGGCGACTTCAAAGGTACCGTCGCTGCTGACCGGCACGATCAAGACGACATAGGCAAATACCTCCAAACGAAAGGTCTGATCAATCAGGGCGAATTTCTGGTCGGTATCGAAGCTTATGCGTGTGAACTGATGGGAAAGCCTCAAGTAACTGATGTGGACGTTACAGTTCTAGTAACCCAGTACGAAGGGTACGAAAATGTTCAAGAGGCCGTTGATTCGGGCAAACCACTCAAGGTTCGTAAAATTAAGTTAGAAATGCCCCTTGTTGAGTTCTTCACTCTTTTCAAGCGATTCAGCCTAGCGATGTCAAGCCATGGCATGATTGATAATCGCGAAGTCATATTCGACGATTAAAATGAACTGCTGTGCCCTTGCCTAAATCGCCGGGGCCAGCTCATAAGGTTTGAACCGCATCACCTCTTCACCTAACCAATCATTCAACTGCATCATTCGCGTCTGGATGGGCTCCAGCTCGTTGGCTGCATAGATCTGTGTCGCCTCTCTGATCGATCCAAATCCACCCGCGTTCTGCGGCACGATACCCATCAACTGCGGTGGAATCCGCAGGCTAGCCAGCACATCGTCACGGGTCTGATTCTTGATCGAGTTGAATTCATCCTTAGCCGCCACC
This sequence comes from Pseudomonas sp. SJZ074, assembly GCF_007828215.1. GTDB lineage: Bacteria > Pseudomonadota > Gammaproteobacteria > Pseudomonadales > Pseudomonadaceae > Aquipseudomonas. The sequence continues at coordinate 61,106 of NZ_VIUE01000022.1, forward strand.
TCGCTGACGGGGATGAGTTGAATCCCGTCCTTCTTGCCGGTCGGCGAATAGACAAACAGATTCCGAAAATTCCCCGGCCCCTTCGAATCCTTCAACGCCTTGCGTAAGGCATCGATGTCCGCCTCGGTCTGGGCTGCGTCGGTCATGTACAGGATGAAACCGGCGTGGCTACCGTTCTCGTAATACTTGCGCCGGAACAGCGTCGCCGACTCGTTCAACAGCGCCGACTGCAACGCACTGATCCACTCGGGCAGCCCATAAATTTCCTGGTGCAAATCCGCCTCGCGCAGGTGGAAGATGCTCCCGGGCTCAAACGCATGCTCATTCTTCCAGCCCTGTACCTGGTAGAACTGCCCCTCCGGCCCAACCCGCATGTACTTCGCCAGCGACGGCACCAGTTGCCGCGTGCTGCCCAGCACCGAACGGCGTTTCTCCAGATACCCGTTGCCCAGGCACAGAAAATCCAGGGCGAACTGTTCAAAAGCCGCCCGGGACAACATCGGATGCGGGACAAACGTCTTGCTCAACAGGTTGCGCTTGAACATCAATCCTGAATGCAAATGCACGCTCGCGCCCACTGAGCGGGCCAGGCCGTTAAGCGACAACGGCGGCTCATACCACCGCCCGTTGAACCAGCACTCCAGATAGTCGAACACCTCCCGACCACCCAACACCGGTGTAGGCTCCCCGAAGCTGAACACCTGGGTACCCGCACTGGCGGCGTCGAGGGTGGCCGGCAGTAGCTCTTGGCTGGCGAGTTGTTCGGTCATGTGAAAATCTCCATTCGCCCGGTATTGGCAGCGGTCTGCCCTTCGAGCGGTTCGTTCTGCAGTGCGTGGAAGAGCGCCCAGGCCAGGTCGGCGTGGCCGGTGTTGTCGTTGCGGCCGGCGGTGTAGGTGAACTGGCGACCGCCTGCGGTGATGGTTTTGCGAATCGCCATGAGTGACTGGGCCATGTCGGTCCAGCCGGCGTCGAACTCCAGCCGCCCCTTGTGGATCACGTCGTAGGCCTTGAGTACCAGACGGGTTTTCACCTCGGGGGAGTAGCTGAAGGTGGTCACCGCCGGGAAGAACTGGCGCACCAGCTGGGCGACGCCACTGCCGAGGCCGGTGACGTCGATGCCGATGTAGGTCACCCAGTAGCGGTCGCACACTCCCTTGATGGCGGCGGCCTGGGCGGCGAAGTCCATGCCGCGAAACTGGTGGCGCTCGAGCACACGGAATTTGCCGCCCGGCACCAGTGGCGGCGCGACCACCACCAGACCGGAGCAATCGCCCGTCTCGGCCGGGTCATAGCCGACCCATACCTGGCGGTCGCCGAACGGACGCATGGCGAAAGGTTTGTAGTCCTCGGCCCACTCCACCCAGCTATCGACCATGCAGGACTGCAACACCGACAGCGGGAAGATGCTGGCGCCGTCATCAACGAACTCGCACATCAGCAAGTTGGCGAACGCCTCAGGGCTGTACTCCCGGCGCAGCTCTTCGATGTCGAATAGATCGCAGCCGCCCCGCTCCGCGTCGAGGATGGTGACAATCTGGCGCCACAGCCGGTCCTCACAGAACCGCCCCTGTTGGAGCGCGCCGTGGGTCACATCAACCTTGGTGTGCTGCGCAGCGGGCTTGCCCTTGTTGAAGCGCTCGCCCGTCCAGAAGGTGTACGCCTCGTGGGCCATGCTCGATGGCGTCGAAAAGTAGGTTTTCCTCCACTTCTTGTGCATCGCCATGCCCGAGGCGACCTTGTTCAACTCCTCGAATTTGAACGTCCAGAAGAACTCGTCGAAGTAGAAATTGCCGTGATAGCCCTGGGCGGTGCGGGCGTTGGTCCCGAGGAAAAACAGCTCGGCGCCGTTGGGCAACACAATCGGGTCACCGGTCAGCTCGACGCCGATGACTTCCCGGGCGAAGGCCTGGATGTAGCCACGGAACAGGTAGGCCTGGTTCTTCGAGGCCGACAGAAAAATCTGATTGCGACCGGTGTCCAGGGCGTCGATGAACGCCTCGCGGGCGAAGTAGTACGTGGCACCGATCTGGCGGCTCTTGAGGATGACGCGGGTGCGTTGGTTGCCGGCCCGATACCAGTCTTTCTGGTAATCGAAACAGCCATCGATGAAGGCCTCGCGCAGCAGCTCGATCTGGTCTTCGCTGATGTCGTTTTTCGGGGATTTTTTCTTCGGCCCCTCGTTGCGCTTGGCGAGGTTCGGGTTGAGATCGGTTTCGGTACCGCCGCCCTGGAAGCGTTGAATACGGGCCTGGCGTTCAAGCTGGCGGTGCAGCAGGTCGATCTCCTTGAAATCGCCGCCAGTCTTGTTGTCCTTGAGGATCAGCTGCACCAAGCGCGCTTCCAGGGCGCCGCCGATGCGCTCGACGTTGTCGGCCCGGTCCCACTCGTCGCGGGCCTTCCAGCTGTGTAGCGTTTTTTCTTTTTCGCCCGTAGCCTCGGCAATCTCGCAGATGCGCCAACCCATCCAGTACAGGAACTTGGATTGGCGTCGCGGATCGATAGGCAGCAGGGTGGTCGTCGTCATGGCCGAGATGCTGCCGCCCACGGCGGCGACTCAATAGCGCCGCCCCTTGTACCCTCCCCGCCTACAGTCCCGTCTCGTTGCCGCCGCTCGCGCCCGTGACGACCATGCCCTTCATTGCAACGCACTGCTCAACCCAGCAGGCGCCCCACGCACTGAGGATTCCCGGCATGAAGAAGTTTCGCAGCAACTGGTTCCGCGTCGCCGTCGAGGGCGCTACTTCGGACAAGCGCACCATCAAACGCAGCTGGCTGGAACAGGCCGCCAAGAACTTCAACCCGTCCACTTACGGCGCCCGCATCTGGCTGGAGCATTTCCGCAGCCTGTTGCCCGACAGCCCGTTCAAGGCCTACGGCGACGTGCTGGCAGTGAAAACCGAAGAGGTGGACATCAACGGCCAGAAGAAACTGGCCCTGTTCGCCCAGGTTGAGCCGACCCCAGAGCTGATCGCCATGAACAAGGCGAAACAGAAGATCTACACCTCCATCGAAATCGACGACAGCTTTGCCGACACCGGCGAGGCCTACATCGTCGGCCTGGCTGTTACCGACTCGCCCGCCAGCCTGGGCACCGACGTTCTGGCGTTCTCTGCCCAGAAACCTGACGCCAGCCCCTTCAAGGATCGCCACTACTCGGCAACGTCGATGTTTACCGAGGCGGTGGAAACCGAGTTGAAGTTCGAAGAAATCGAAGAGAAGCCCAGCATCGGCGCCCAGCTGTTCAACAAGGTGCAAGCGCTGCTGACTGGCAAGCAGGCCAAGGACGACACCGAATTCGCCCAGATCGGCGAAGCCGTCGAAGCCATCGCCGAACACGTCAAGGATCTGCCCGACCAACTGGCCGCAGAAAAGCAATTTTCCGCGGGGCTGAAAACCCGGCTCGACCAGATCAGCACGGAACTCACAGAGCTAAAAACCAAGCTCTCCACCACCCAGGACCACAACCAAAAGACGCGCCCTCCGGTTACCGGTGGCGACAAACAGGTCATGACCGACTGCTGACAGCCGGCCACCCACAGCCCCGAACAAACGAAGGACGATATTCATGCGCAACGATACTCGCGAACACTTCAACGCCTACTTGAGCCAGCTCGCCCGACTCAACGGCGTTTCCTCAACCACCGCGACCTTTTCCGTTGACCCCACGGTTCAGCAGACGCTGGAAACCCGGATGCAGGAATCCAGCGAGTTCCTGGGCAAGATCGGCATCATCGGCGTCGATGAACTCCAAGGAGAGAAAGTCGGCCTGGGTGTCAGCAGCACCATTGCCGGTCGTACCGACACCACCGGCAACGGCGTGCGCCAACCTCGTGACGTCTCCTCCCTGGACAAGAAAGGCTACGAAGCCAAGAAAACCGACTTCGACACCGCCATCCGCTACGCGCAGCTTGACGCTTGGGCGAAATTTCCAGACTTCCAGGCTCGCCTGCGCGACGCGATCCTCAAGCGCCAGGCGCTCGACCGCATCATGATCGGCTTCAACGGTGTCAGCGCAGCCGCTACGACCGACCGCCAGGTCAATGCTCTGTTGCAAGACGTCAATGTCGGCTGGCTGGAACAGTACCGTCTCAACGCACCTGCGCGAGTCCTCAAAGAGGGGAAAACTGCCGGCAAGATCATCATCGGCAGCGGTGCCACCGCCGACTACAACAACCTTGATGCATTGGTGTTCGACGCGGTCGCCAACCTCATCGACCCATGGCACCGCAAGGATCCAGGCATCGTCGTCATCCTGGGCAGCAATCTGGTACACGACAAATATTTCCCGCTGATCAACAAGGAACAGCCAGCCTCCGAAAAACTGGCAACCGACATGATCCTTTCGCAGAAACGCATGGGCGGGAAGCAACCGGTCGAAGTGCCATATGTTCCAGACGGCTCGGCGTTGGTCACCACCCTGTCGAACTTGGCTATCTACTGGCAGATCGGTGGTCGGCGTCGTTATGTCAAAGAAGCACCGGAAAAAAACCGCATCGAAAACTACGAGTCCAGCAACGACGCGTATGTAGTCGAGGATTACGGCCTTGGCTGCCTGATCGAAAACATTGAGCTTGAGGAGGCCTGATTCATGGCTAACAGCCTCGCCAAGCGCCACTACCAGCGCGTCACTGCCGCCATCGAGGCGGCAGCGACCGAGCCCACCCAAACCATGGCCGGCGCCACGGCTTACGAGCATCAGCTCAACCAGCTGCTGCAAGACCGCCTGCGCCTGAAACAGGTCCAGTCCAACCAGGGCAAGGCCGAACTCAAGCGCCAGTTGCTGCCGAGTTATGAATCCTATGTGCAAGGTGTGCTGGAAGGCGGCCAGGGCGCCCAGGACGAAGTACTGACCACCGTCATGGTCTGGCGCTTCGACGCTGGCGACTTCACCGGTGGGCTCGACATCGCGACCTACGTGCTGGAACACAAGATGGTCATGCCCGACCGCTTCGCCCGCACCTTGGGCTGCCTGGTCGCCGAGGAAGTCGCCACGGCAGCCTTCAAGGCTCAGAAGGTTGGCGAACCGTTCGACCTGACGATCCTGCACCGCACCGCTGAACTCACCGACGCCGAAGACATGCCCGACCAGGCCCGCGCCAAGCTGTTTCTCGCCATGGGCCGCGCCACGCTGGAAGGCATCACCGAAGAGGCCCCAGGCCAACCCGGCAAGCTCCAGGCCGGTGTGGATCTGCTGAAAAAAGCCATCGCTCTGCACGACGCCTGCGGTGGCAAGAAAGATCTGGAGCGGGCCGAACGCCTGCTCAACAAACTTGCCGGCCCTGCCGGCTAACCGAGCGTCCCCACGCACCCCGCCGGCTCGGGGCGGATCGGCCAGGCCGCTCCTCCTGAACGTGAAGCCCCGACCACCGGCGACCTATTTTTGAGTGCTGTTCCATGAGCGGATTCGTAGCCGGCGGCACAGTCGCCAGCGGCCATATCAACACCGACGCCTTCTGGCCCTCCATCGATCTGGATCAATTGCGCGCCACGCTGAGGATCGACGCGAGCGTCACCGCGCCGCGCCTGGAAACCGCCGCTGTGGCCGCCGCCATCAGCGTCAACCGTGAGCTGAGCGAATGGCGAGCCAGGCAGGAAGCCGCAGGCCATGCCGAACTGGCAGATGTTCCTGGTGACAAGATCAACGACGTATCGGTACTGGAGCACCTCTACCGCCGCGCCATCGAAGCCGCCACCGGTGCCGAAGTGTGCGAGCGCTACCGCTCCTACGACACCACCAACAGCGGCAACCAGAACGCCGAAAACCTCACACCAAACATCGACGATTACCGCCGCGACCTGCGCTGGGCCGTGCGTGACTTCCTCGGCATCAACCGCACTACCGTGGAGCTGATCTGATGCCCGTCACCGTCCGCGCCTTTCAAAACGACACCGTTGACGCCCTGTGCTGGCGTCACTACGGCCGCACCGCCGGCGTAACCGAAGCGGTACTCGAAGCCAACCCCGGCCTGGCCGACTACGGACCGATCCTGCCCCAAGGCCTGGCTGTGCAAATGCCCGAAGCCCAGACGGCCGCCCCACAGCGGCAGATGGTGAACTTATGGGACTGATCAACCTGCAGCGAGCCCACGAACCTACCCATCCTGGATTACGGAATGAAGCGCATGCCTGAACGTCCCGACACCTGGGCCTGGCTCGCCGCCTGGCTCGAACAGAACTGGCCGGCCCTATACGCGGGAATCCTGGCCCTGACCATCGCCGCCCTACGGATCATGTACGGCGGCGGAACCCTGCGCCGGATGGCAGTTGAGGCCCCGCTTTGCGGTGCCCTGGCACTGGCCGCCAGTCATGGCCTAGCGCTGCTCGGTATCCCCGCCTCAACCGCACCGTTCTTCGGCGGAGTAATCGGTTTGCTTGGAGTCGAGGGGACTCGCGCCGCTGCCAAGAAATTTTTCACTCGCAAGGTAGAACAGCTATGACGACGCTCCGCCACGGCGACCGCTCGCAAGCGGTGCGCATCCTGCAAAAAAACCTGAACGACCACGGCGCCAGGCTGGTGGTGGACGGCGACTATGGCGATTCCACCGAGGCCGCCGTGCGGGCGTATCAGTTGAAAGTCGGCTTGGTCGCTGATGGAGTGGCCGGCGAAAAAACCCAGGCCAGCCTGGCCGGTGGCGACTGCCAGCTCTTGCTGAAAAACGAAGACCTGGTGCAGGCTGCGCAGATCCTCGACGTACCGTTGGCGAGCGTATATGCCGTCAACGAGGTGGAATCCAAGGGCAAGGGATTCTTGGCGAATGGCAAGCCGGTGATTCTGTTCGAGCGACATATCATGTATCGCCAGCTCACCACACCGCGCCACGACGGCGACAACCCCGACGAACTCAAGCGCCACGCCGACCAGCTCGCCGCCGGCAACCCGGCTATCGTCAATCCGAAGCCCGGCGGCTATGCCGGCGGTACTGCTGAACACCAACGCCTGAGTCATGCACGTCTGATCGATGACACCGCCGCGCTGGAATCTGCCTCATGGGGTGCGTTCCAGATCATGGGCTTTCACTGGCAGCGCCTGGGCTATGTCAGTGTGCAAGCGTTTGTAGAAGACATGAGCGCAGGCGAGTCTCAGCAGCTCGCCGCCTTCGTGCGCTTCATCCAGACCGACCCGGTACTGCATAAGGCGTTGAAAGGCCGTAAATGGGCCGAATTCGCCAAGCTCTACAACGGCCCGGACTATCAGCGGAACCTGTACGACATCAAGCTCCAACGCGCCTATGAGCGGCACGCTGAGTGCGGCTGCGGCCAAGGGGTAGCGGCATGAGCCTCCCTCAAATCGCTTACCTTGAAATCAGTCCGAGACAAACCGGAAAAACCGAACGGCTAATTCAACGTGCCCAACCCTACCTTGTGGCGGGTAGGAAGGTTTGTTTCGTTACCTTGAAGGGGCTGGTCGAAGATCTGCGCCGCCGCTTGCCTGGCGCGGTGATTCTGGAAGACGGCGAAGACGTGCTATTCGGCGAAGACGTTGAAAACGCTGTTTGGTTTTACGACGAATTCGATTGGCTCAATTCGACCAGAATCCGGGCCGACGCCTTTTACGCAACCACACCGAGATTCCAACGGACGGCGGGCGTTAATACCGCCGAAAACGATCTGCTGTTACGTCTGATCGAAGCCAATAACCGGCACTTCTGCCGTTACACCTGGCAGATCCATATGTCCGACATTCTCGAAGAGGCCCGTGCTTCGCACAGCCCTGAGGAATTCCGGCTGCTCTATCTTGGAGAATTCCTAAAATGATCGACCTTGAACGCGTGCAACAGTTGAACGTGAAGGACGGCGATCTGCTGGTGGTGCCCGAAAGTACCGAACAAGCCGATATGGAGCTGCTGTGCGAAGCACTGGCCTACGTGACACCAGGTTGCCGGGTAGTCGTCATGCGAGGCCCCGTGGAGCGACTGGACGTAGGCGACATGAACAAATTGGGTTGGTACCGCGCATGAGTACCTTGCGCCAGGCGCTGTACGGCATCGCCCTGCTGGGCGCCCTGGCGCTGCTCATCTGGGGCCAAGAGCAACGCATCACCGTGGCCGAGAAGAATACCGAACTAGCGGGGAAGGACACCAAAATCGCCCGCGGTGAAGCTGACAAGCTGCGCGCCAATCTCAGCACCCTGCAAAGCACCCTGAACGACGAGCGCATCGCCCAGGCTGCCCTGCGAACCCAGCAGGATCAGCTGCGCCAGGGCCTGGCGAAGCGCGAGCAAACCATCGAGGCGCTGAAACGTGAAAACGAAGACCTTCGCAACTGGGCTGACCAGCCTTTGCCTGAGCTTGCTCGCCGGCTGCGCGAGCGCCCCACCCTCACCGGCGCCGACGCTTATCGTCAGTGGCTGTCCGGCCGTGGTGCCCTGCACCCTGCCGGCGACAAGCCCACTCAATAACGGCGATCAGCTCACCGACCAGGACCGCATCGAAGCCGCATGGGCTGAATGCGCGAGCCAGGTAGACATGGTGTTCAAACACCAAAAGGCGGCCCCATGAACAAACCCGAAAGCCTGCGCGCCCATCTGCTGAGTACAGTGGCCGAACTCAAGCACAACCCCGACCGGCTGCTGATCTTCATCGACAACGGCAAAATCCGATGCACCGCGGCTGCCTCGCTGTCGTTCGAATACAGCTTTGATTTACAGGTCATCCTCACCGACTACGCCGGTCACCCCGACAGCGTCATGTTGCCGTTGCTGGGCTGGCTGAGCGTGAACCAATCCGAGCTGCTGGAGAACCTGAACAAGTCCGCCGAAGGCATCCAGTTCGAGGCCGACATCCTGGACAACAGCAAGGTGGACCTGAGCCTGACACTACCGCTGACCGAGCGTGTGGTTGTGGGGAAAGACGCCGACGGCAATACCACCGTCCACCATCCAGGCGAACCTAAGCGCGTAGCCGCACTCCTCGATCCTACGTGGATACCCGGCGCCCAAGGCACCGGCAGTGAATGGGTCGTGCCGAAATGACCAATCGATTGGAAGCACTGGAGGACTGGGCGGCCGGCCTGCTGGGGCAACTTGAACCGGCATCGCGCAACAAACTGGCCCGCAGCATCGGCCAGGCTCTGCGGCGCAGCCAGCAACAGCGGATCATCGCCCAGCGCAACCCGGACGGGAGCAAGTACGCACCGCGAAAGCAGCGCAACCTTCGAGGGAAAGAAGGGCGGGTTAAGCGGACGGTGCAGATGTTTCAGAAGCTGCGCACGGCAAGTTTTTTGAAGGTCCAAGGCGACGGCAACGCTATCAGCGTAGGGTTCACGGGAAGGATCGCGAGAATCGCTAGGGTTCACCAGTATGGACTGAAAGATCGAGCCGAACGGGGAGCACCAGACGTAAGATATGATCAACGGCAACTCCTAGGATTTACCGAGGCGGATCTTGATCTGATCCGCGACGGACTGTTGGCACATCTGACTCATCATGAAAGTTAAAATTTTGTACCTGGAGGGTGCACCCGAAGTCGAGGAAACATGCCTGTTTCTAGCCCATGGCTGAAAACCTTATTGAAGGCGTCATAAAAATGCTCATCACCTTCAATAAATCGAGTGTACTGGTGCAGTTCCGTGTATGACAAAGGGATACAGGCTACCCCAGTCGCCTTGTAAAGCTCCAACATAGGAGGGGTATACTCATCATAATCATCATCGAAAAGCTCCCTCAATATCACCAGCGCATATATTCGCCTACCCGTCAAATCCACCTCAACTTCCTTTCCATCTATCAGAAAGGCAAACGGAACTGTTCTTTTCAAATAGCCAATAGCTCCTTTTACTTGACCAAGCCCGCCCTTCAAAGACTTCTTGGTTGCATTTCGTTTCTTCTCAATAGTTTTATTTAACGTACTCTCAAGATTTTGATTATCTTTAGCCTGTATAAGAATCACGCTACGAGCAGTCACCACCAAGACATCGACCACTTCTTCTCTATCATTCACTCTCAGAGGGGCAAGATAGATTTCTTTAGATTTAAATGTACGCTGAAGCAAAGCGACAATCTCTTTTTCTTGGAACGGTCCCGGTTCACTACGTTCCAAAGGAGCCGAACTGAATCCCGGACTGCCATGGTAGTCATGAGCATCAGGACGCATATCGAAGTATATGATGTCATCAGGCATAAGCGATTCTGTAAATGTCACTTTGATTGCTGAGGTGTCATCTGCTTGGCTGCTAAACCGAAACCACTCAGTGATGCGATCAAGGATCAAACTTTGATTCAAACCTTCAATAGAGGGAACAATAGCCCCTCTTAACATATCTCTGTGTCGTTTAGTGGAATGGAATGCGGTTCTATATGCCAGCATCTCCCTTCCAAGCTCATCAAAGAAATGAACATCAACAATTGGTGCTTGGAACAACAAAGAAAATTCTTTAGCCCTAAGCTCCTTTATGAGCACGCCACCTGATGTATAGGGGTGACGCTGATCATCAAAAAATGCAGCTAGGAAGGCGAGAGATCGAACGCCTGGAATTTCGTATGGTATTAGATAGATAAGAAAGCCCTGTCTAACCTTAGCCGTTAAGATTGCTTCCTTAGAAGTTTTTACAATCAATTTCGGGATAGAATCTCCCTTGATAGTTATTGGGAGCAAGCCGATAGACAATTCATGAACTTTACGCATCACGCTTGGATGCAGGATGGAAAGCATCAAATCACTCCTTGATACAACGATGTGTTCCATCACCTTAGCTTAGAAACGGAAACCTGTAGGCCGAGTTCTTACACGGCAATATTGCTGAATTCATACGCGCGTGGCGCCACCATCGGCGCCATGAACGACTTAGCCACCCTCGCCCGCCTGATCGAAAACCTCATCCGCTTCGGCACCATCGCTGCCGTCCAGATGCAGCCCCCGCGTGTGCAAGTCAAAACCGGAGCCCTGACCACTGCCTGGCTGCCGTGGATCGCCCTGCGCGCAGGTGCTGACCGGGAGTGGAACCCGCCGACAGTCAACGAACAGGTTTTGCTGTTCAGCCCCTCGGGCCAGCTCGGCAACGGCGTCGCCTTGACCGGCCTGTTCAGCGACCAGATCCCCGCCAACGGCGACCGCGAAGGCCTGCACCGCGTCACCTACCGCGACGGCACGGTGATCGAGTACGACAGCGTCGTTCACCACCTCAACGCCACGCTCACCGATGGCGGTACCACCAACCTCATCAGCACTGGCGGCATCAACATCGTCGGCAACATCACGCACCAGGGCGATTACAACCAGACCGGCAACCAAAACGTCACCGGCAAAGTCACCGTGTCAGTGGATGTGGTGGCCGCCGGCATCAGTCTGGTGAAACATCTGCACGGCGGCGTCATGCCTGGCAGCGGCAAGACGGGAAAACCGGAATGAACCGACACACCGGCGCCGCCATCACCACCGTGGAGAGCATTGCCCAATCCATGAGCGATGTCCTCAGCACGCGCCTCGGTACCCGGGTGATGCGCCGCGAATACGGCAGCCTGTTGCCCGAACTGGTGGACCAACCTTTCAACGACATCACCCGCTTGCAGGTGTACGCCGCCACCGTCATGGCGCTGATGCGCTGGGAGCCCCGTATTAGCCTGAGCCGCGTGCAGTTCCAGGGCGCCACCCTGCAAGGTCAAGCATCACTGGACATCGAGGGCAGCATCGTCGATAGCAACGAGCCGCTGAGCCTGAGCGTGCCGCTGAACCTTGGGGGTAGCGCATGAACTCATTCGTCGCGATTGACCTGGGCCAGCTCCCTGCGCCCGAAGTCGTGGAGCAAATTGATTACGAGCAGATCCTCGCCGAGCGCAAGGCATATGCAATCAGCTTGTGGCCCGTCGAGGAGCAAGCTGAAATCGCTGCCCGGCTTGAGCTGGAGTCTGAGCCGCTGACCAAGCTGCTACAGGAAAACGCCTACCGCGAGACGGTGTGGCGCCAGCGCGTCAATGAAGCATCCGTCGCCAACATGCTGGCCCTGGCAAAGGGCAACGATCTGGAGAACCTGGCAGGCAACTTCAACGTCAAGCGCCTGGTCATCCAGGCCGCCAAGCCCACAGCCGTGCCGCCGGTACCGTTACTGATGGAAAGCGACGACAGCCTGCGGGAGCGGGCTCAAATGGCGTGGGAAGGACTGAGCACCGCCGGCCCGCGCAATAGCTACATCTTCCATGCGCGGTCTGCTGACGGCCAGGTGGCCGACGCCACTGCCGAGAGCCCCGCTCCGGCCGAGGCGGTGGTGACAGTGCAATCGATCCTGGGTGACGGCACCGCCTCGCCCGCGCTGCTGGCAAAGGTCAATGCCTATCTCAGCGACGATGACCGCCGCCCGGTCGCGGATCGGCTCACTGTGCAAAGCGCCCAGGTCATCAACTACCAGGTCAAGGCCAAGCTGTTTCTCTCGACGTCCGGCCCTGAGAGCGAGTTGATTCTCGCGGCGGCCAATGCTCAGTTGCTGGCCTTCGTGCACCAGCGGCGTCGCCTGGGCCTGGAGGTTTCAGAATCAATCATCCACGCGTCGCTACACGTCGAGGGTGTGCGCAAGGTCGTGCTGGAGAACTGGGCCGACATCGTTGCCACGAAGTACCAGGCGCCGTACTGCACGGCCGTCGATTTGGCGTTGGGGGTTGAATGATGGCTGACGCGCCCCTTCTTCCAAGCAATTCGACGCCGTTGGAGCGCCAAGCGGTGCAGGCACTGGCTCAGATCCAGCGAGTGCCGATTCCGCTGCGCACTCTGTACAGCCCCGACCGGTGCCCGCTGCCTCTTTTGCCTTACCTGGCCTGGGCCTTCTCCGTGGATCGCTGGGACAGCAAATGGACCGAAGCGGCCAAGCGCGCCGCCATCCGCAGTGCGTATTACATCCATTCGCGCAAGGGCACCATCGGCTCACTGCGCCGCGTCGTTGAACCGCTCGGCTACCTGATTGAAATCATCGAATGGTGGCAGACCGTTCCGGTCGGTCCTCGCGCCACCTTCAGGCTCAAGGTCGGCGTGCTGGACACCGGCATCACCGAAGAGATGTACCAGGAACTCACCTGGCTGATTGACGATGCCAAACCCCTGACACGCCACCTCACCGGGCTCGCCATCAGCCTGGAGACCACCGGTTCCGTTCATATCGGCGCCTGCGTCACCGAAGGCGACGAGATTGATATCTACCCACCTACACAGCGAGACATCGAGGTCACGGGCTACATCCATCAGGGCGGCCGTGAACACCAGATCGACACCATGGACATCTACCCATGACAGACCAAAACAGCCAGTTTTTCGCCATCCTCACCGCCATCGGCAAAGCCAAGCAGGCCAACGCGGACGCCCTGGGCATTCCCTGGACATTCGCGCAGATGGGCGTTGGGGACGCCAACGACACCGACCCGATCCCCGACGAGCAGCAGACGCACCTGATCAATGAGCGCCGCCGGGCCCCGCTGAACCAGCTCAGCGTTGATCCAGCCAACCCCAACATCATCGTTGCCGAGCAGGTCATTCCTGAGAACATCGGTGGTTGGTGGATTCGTGAGGTGGGCCTGTATGACGCCGACGGTGACCTGGTCGCCGTGGCGAACTGCGCGCCAAGCTTCAAGCCTCTGCTGACTCAAGGCTCAGGCCGTACCCAGGTGGTGCGGATGAACCTCATCGTCAGCAATACCGCCAACGTCGAATTGAAGATCGACCCAAGCGTCGTTCTGGCAACCCGCACTTACGTGGATTCGAAAATTCGTGAGGAGATGTACAAGCTCGACAACAAGCAGTCTGTGCGCGTAGCAACTACGGGAAACATCGCTCTAACCGGGTTGCAGGTCGTTGATGGAGTGACGCTGCTGGCTGGCGACCGGGTGTTGGTGAAAAACCAGACTACCGCCAAGGACAACGGCCTGTACATCACCGCGACCGCTGCCTGGCAGCGTGCGCCAGATGCCGACACCAGCGTCGAGGTAACTTCAGCGTTACAGGTGTCTGTAGAGCAAGGCGCCACTCAGGCCGACACCCGATGGCAGCTTGTTACGGACGGAGTGATTGTCCTGGGCACCACGGCGCTGACCTTTCAGGACGTAACAAAGGGGTTCGCACCGCTCAACTCGCCAGCGCTGATCAACCCAACGGCAAACACGCCGGCTCAGTTCGACAGCACTTCGAAAATTGCTACAACTGAGTTTGTTAAGAAAAACTCCGGGAACCATGCAGCTATTGGAGGCTTGAGCGCAAACACAACCTTGACCAGCGCCAACACGTTTGGCATGTCATACATGCTCAACTCTGCAACCCCTTTCACCGTCACGCTTCCCCTCGCAAGTACCTCACCAAACGGCGGCGTAGTAACGTTCACCAACGTGTTAACAGCACCAGTGACCCTTGCCTTGCAGGGGGCGGACTATATGACAGGGATTGATGGGGTCGGAGCTGGGGGAAGCATCGTCTTAAGACAGCGGGACACCATTACCCTGTCTTGCGCTGGAACCAATGTTTGGTACGCCGAGGGCGGATCTGTACGGGACTCTCAATCCTCGGCTATTAGATCCTTAATGGGTAACTACTCGGGTATCAAAATTCTGTCTATGGCGTCGGAGCTGACAGCGGCCGATACGGGTGTGGTGTGTATTGGATCATCAGCACTCGCGGGATCAGATGTCACACTGCCTCAACTGTCGACGACAGCATCGGGTCAAACCATTGCAATCTCGGCAGGGGCGGGGGCTTTCAACTTGAAGCCCTTCTCGGGTGACCCTAAAATATCCATCGGTTTATCCGTCCTATCCCTTCTTCCAATTGACGTTTTCGAGAGCATCGTTCTGGTTTCCAACCCAACAGGATGGCGGGTTATCTCTGGAACTGTACTTAACAAATACTCCGGGACGTTCAGCGCCTCTCTGTCTAGTAACGGGTATCACAAGCTTCCAAGCGGTGTGATTATCCAATGGGGCACGGCAGGCACCTCCAACGGATTTGGAACATGGACCTACCCCATAGCCTTTCCCAACTCGGTCTTTCGTGTGTTCGCGAGTAACGATGCAAGTGCTTCCGGCGCAGCCATGTACGCATGCGGTGCTCATCCCAACACTGCAAGTCCAAATGTATCAGCCACTATAGCCAGTCAGTTGGCGACGGGCGGTGATGCCATCTATTTACTGGCTATCGGTTACTGACCATTGAGGAGCCGAACACATGACTATTTTTTCGAGTAAGGCAGCTGGTGGCTTCTACGACGACTCCATTCACTCGGTGCATCAAATTCCAGGGGATGCGGTTGAGATAACCAGGGAGCGACACATTGAACTGCTTGAGGGGCAGTCCATGGGGCTGCTGATTTCAAGTGATGAAGACGGTTATCCGATACTGATTGATCCTCCCCCGCAGCCGCCCGAAATTATCGCTGCCGGGGAACGAGCTTGGCGGGATGCAGAATTAACCAGCACCGAATGGCTTGTAACCCGCCATCGCGATGAGAAGGAACTGAATTTAGTTTTGACGCTTACGGCAGAGCAATTTTCCGAGTTGCTCGTTTATCGTCAGGCTCTTCGTGATTGGCCGCAGAAATCAACGTTCCCTGACACAACGCTCCGCCCAGTAACACCGTCATGGATCGCAGACCAAGGCAAGTGAACACTTCGCCCCAGTTCGTCCTGTAACGCCCTCCCCTACAAGGCCCCGCGCTCGCCCAACCGGCGCGCGCGCGGCAGCCTGTGCACTGTCATCCCAATCACTGCGCAGGCAAACCCATGGCCGATTATCTTCACGGCGTGCGGGTCATCGAACTCAACGACGGCACCCGCCCCATTCGCACCATCCCCACCGCTGTTATCGGCATGGTCTGCACGGCCGACGACGCTGATGCCACCGTGTTCCCATTCGACACACCGGTCCTGCTAACCAACGTTCAAACCGCCATCGGCAAGGCCGGCACCACAGGCACCCTGGCGAAGAGTCTTCAAGCCATTGCCGACCAGACCAAGCCCTACACCATCGTCGTGCGAGTGAAGGAAGGCGCCACCGAGGCAGAAACCACCAGTGCGCTGATCGGCACCACCACGGCAGAGGGTAAATACACCGGATTGAAAGCCCTGCTCGCCGCGAAGGCTCGCGTCGGCATGGTGCCGCGCATCCTCGGTGTGCCAGGCCTCGACAGCCTGCCGGTCGCCACCGCCCTGGTCACCGTCGCCCAGCAGTTGCGCGCCTTCGCCTACGTCAGCGCCTGGGACTGCAAAACCAAGGAAGAGGTGGTCGCCTACCGTGACAACTTCGGCGCCCGGGAAGCCATGGTCATCTGGCCGGAGTTCCAGAACTGGAGTACCGTCACCAACGCGACCGTCACCGCCTCGGCCGTGGCCCGTGCATTGGGCCTACGCGCCAAGATCGATCAGGAAGTGGGCTGGCACAAAACGCTGTCCAACGTCGCGGTCAATGGTGTCACCGGCATCAGCGCCGACGTGTTCTGGGATCTGCAAAACCCGGCCACGGACGCCAACTACCTCAACAGCAACGAAGTCACCACGCTGATCAATGAAGGCGGCTTTCGCTTCTGGGGCAGCCGCACCACCAGCGAAGACCCGTTGTTTGCCTTTGAGAACTACACCCGCACCGCGCAGATCCTCGCCGATACCATGGCCGAGGCGCATATGTGGGCCGTGGACAAGCCCATGCATGCCTCCCTGGTGCGCGACATCATCGAAGGGATCAACGCCAAGTTCCGCGAGTTGATCGCGGCTGGGTACCTGATCGGCGGCAGGTGCTGGTATCCAGAGGACGCCAACGACAAGGACACGCTCAAGGCCGGCAAGCTGTTCCTGGACTACGACTACACGCCGGTACCGCCGCTGGAAGACCTCACGTTGCGGCAACGCATTACCGACCGCTACCTGATCGACTTCGCCAGCAAGATCAACAGCTAAACCGGGCCTCCCCGTAAGGGGAGCTGACCCTGTGCCTGAGCAACGGAGACACGCACCATGGCTATGCCTCGCAAACTCAAAAACCTCAACCTGTTCAACGACGCCAACAGCTATCTGGGCGTGGTCAAGTCGGTCACCCTGCCGCCGCTGGGCCGCAAGATGGAAGCCTATCGCGGCGGCGGCATGAACGGCCCGGTCAAGGCCGACCTGGGCTTCTCGGACGACGGCATCCAGTTCGAATGGAAGACCGGCGGCCTGGATCTGATCGCCCTCAAACAGTTCGGCGCCGTCAATGCCTCGGGCATCGCGTTGCGCTTCACGGGTGCGTTTCAGCAGGACGACACCGAAGAAGTCAGCGCCGTGGAGGTCGTCATGCGCGGCCGGCACGAAACCATCGAAATGGGTGATGCGCAGCCGGGCGAAGACACCGAGCACAGCATCACCACCACCTGCACCTATTACAAACTGATCGTCGATAACGAAGAAATCATCGAAATCGACCTGCTCAATTTCATCGAAATCGTCGATGGCGTGGACATGCTGGAAAAGCAGCGCCAAGCCCTCGGCATCTGACCCCCTCTCGCCCCGACCCAGGGCGGTTAACCCTGCAATCTGGAGCCACCTATGAAACCTGAAGATACCCTCGAAGCCCTGCCGCCGGTTGATGACAACACCGTCACTCTGGACACGCCGATCACCCGTGGCAAAACCGTCATCGACAGCATCACCCTGCGCAAACCGCAATCCGGCGAGCTGCGCGGTGTGCAACTGGTGGACCTGCTGAATATGGACGTCGCCACCCTCATCAAGATCCTGCCGCGTATCAGCGCACCAGGCATCACCGCGCCCGAAGTCGCCAGCATGGATCCGGCCGACCTACTCGCCTGCGGCAGCAAGATCTCCGGTTTTTTGTTGCAGAAGTCGGTGAAGACGGACGCGTCCCTCGTTGCGTAGAAGACGCCATGGCCGACCTGGCCGTGGTTTTCCACTGGGCACCGGCTGACATGGACCAGCTGGGCCTGCAAGAACTGATGGAGTGGCGCGAGCGCGCCCGGGTGCGGAGTTCCACCGATGGCGAATGACTTAAAACTTCAGGTGCTGCTCAATGCCATCGATAAGGCGAGCGGCCCCCTGAAGGCCATCAACAACGGCAGCATCGGGGCCGCCCGCGCCCTCAAGGAAGCCCGCGACCGCCTCAAGGAACTCAACGCTCAACAGAAGGACGTCAGCGCCTGGCGCACCCAGCGCGCTGCCGCCGAGCAAACCGAGCAAGCCCTCATCGCCGCCCGCGACAAAGTGCGGGCCCTGTCCCAGCAGTTCGCCGCTACAGGCGCGCCAACCAAGGCCATGACCAGGGATTTCCGCGCAGCCGTTCGCGAAGCGCAGAAGCTCAAGGAACAACATCAACAACAGGGCGAACAGCTCCAGGCCCTGCGCAGCAAACTGCAGGGCGCCGGCATCAGCACCAAGAACCTGAGCAGCCACGAACGCCAGCTGCGCGAGCAAATCAGCGCCACCAACGCCAGCATCAGCGAACAAGGCAAACGCCTGGTCGCGTTGAATGCTCAGCAGAAGCGCCTTGCCATCGAGCGCGCCAAGCTGGAGAAAACACAGAACCTCGCCGGCAACATGGCAATGAACGGCGCCGCCGGCCTGGGTGTGGGATATGCCGCGAGTCGGCCGGTGGCTAAGGCCATCAGTGCCTTCGCGCCGAACGAAGACTCGGCCACGCAACTCAAGGTTTCGATGATGGACGGCACCGGCAAGGTGTCTGAAGACTTTCAGAAAATCACCGACCTAGCGACCAAGCTGGGCGACCGCCTGCCCGGCACCACGGCCGACTTTCAAGCAATGATGACCATGCTGCGGCGCCAGGGCCTTAGCGCGCAAAGCATCCTCGGCGGCACTGGCGAAGCGGCTGCGTACCTGGGCGTTCAGTTGCAGATGCCCGTAACCGCTGCGGCTGAATTTGCCGCGAAGATGCAGGACGCTACCCGAACATCCGAGAAAGACATGATGGCGCTGATGGACATCATCCAGCGTGGGTTCTACTCCGGCGTAGACCCGACCAACATGCTCCAAGGTTTCAGCAAGATCGCGCCGGTCATGGACACCATCAAGAAATCGGGCATCGACGCCGCTGCCGAGCTGGCCCCGCTGCTGATCATGATGGACCAGGCAGGTATGGAAGGCGGCGCGGCCGGTAACGCCTACCGGAAAATCTTCCAGGCAGGCCTGGACAAGGACGGGATCAAAGACGTCAACAAAATCATGGAGCTTGAAGGCAAAAACATCCGTTTCAAGTTCACCGACGAAAAAGGCAATTTCGCCGGACTGGAAAATCTGTTCGCCCAAGTCGAAAAACTGAAGTCACTGAACGACGAGGACCGCACGTCCACGATCAAGCTGCTGTTCGGCGACGACTCCGAAACAATGACCACCTTGAACACCATGATGAACAAGGGGATCGCGGGTTATCGGGAAGTGCAGCAGAAGCTGCAAAACCAAGCCGATTTGCGCAAGCGGGTCAATGAACAGCTCGCCACCCTCACCAACGTCATGGAAGCAGCAGAGGGCAGCTTCACCAACGCGCTGGCAGAGTTTGGCGCTGCCGTTGCGCCCGAACTGAAACAGATCATCACCACCCTCGGAGAGGTTGCCAACAGCGTTGGCGCCTGGGCTCGGGAAAACCCGAGACTGGCGGGCGGCCTGGTGAAGGTTGTAGCGGCTGTCGCCGGCCTGGCCTTCGTGTTTGGTGGCTTGGCACTGACGATGGCGAGCCTACTCGGCCCTTTCGCCATGGTGCGGTACGGCATGGGCATGTTTGGCATTCGTCTGGGCTTGGTTAAAACCCAGTTGCTAGCCACGCGCACCGCAGCAGCAGGCGCCAGTGCCAACATCGGCAGGCTTGGGAAGGTTTGGCGGTCCCTCGTAGCCACTCGCTCGGCGGGTGGTTTGCTCAGTGCGTTACCCGCTTTCGTCAGCAGCGCCCGCCTGGCCGCCGCCAGCGTGCTGCCGATGCTCGGCGGCGCGATCAGTGCGGTCGGTACCGCCATCATGGCGACACCCATCGGTTGGCTGCTGGCTGCCATCGCTGCCCTGGTTGCTGCTGGCGTGCTGGTCTACAAATATTGGAACCCCATCAAGGGCTTCTTCCTCGGCTTCTGGCAAGGCCTGGTCGGGGCCTTGCAACCGGTACTCGATAGTTTCGCCGGGCTCGGCCAATCGCTGCTGAACCTGGGCCAGGCCGTTATGACGCTGCCAGGTGTCGGCGCGGCCATGGAGCTTCTGGGCAGCATCGCACGCCCGCTGTTCAGCCTGATATCAGATGGCGTCAGCAGCTTGATCACCTGGTTCGGCCAGCTACTTGCACCCGTCGAGGACGTCGGCGGCGCCGCTCAGTCAATGGGCGAACGTTTTGGCGCTGTCATCGGCAATATGCTCAGCCTTCTGTTAGGTCTACCTGCACAGTTCGCTGAACTAGGTACGCAGATGATTCTAGGCCTGGCAAATGGCATCACCAACAGCCTGACTGTTGCCAAGGAGGCCATCACCGGGGCAGGCGATGCGGTGATTGGTTGGTTCAAGGAAAAGCTCGACATCCACAGCCCCTCCCGTGTGTTCGCAGAGCTGGGCGGCTTCACCATGGCGGGCCTGGCCCAGGGTCTTGAGGGCAGTCAAAACGGGCCACTGACTGCCATGACCAGCCTGAGCAAACAACTCACGGCAGCCGGCACACTGGCCCTCGGCGCAACCGCCATGCCTCTGGCTGCCATGCCGTTGCCGCAATTCCCGGTCGGGGCTGCCGCAGCCTCTTCGTTGTCGATCGATGACCGTGCGCCCATCAGCCCCGCCCCGGCGCCGGTTCATGACAGCCACGACACCTACGAAATCAACATCCACACCACGCCAGGCATGGACGCCCAGGCAATCAGCCGCGCCGTACGGGCCGAGCTGGCGCGCATCGCCAGCGAAAAGGCCGCCCGCCAACGCAGCAAACTGTCAGATCTGGAGTAATCCCCATGATGCTTGCCTTGGGCATGTTCGTGTTCAGCCTGTCCACCGCCGCTTACCAAGAGCTGCAACGCCAAACCGAATGGCGCCATGCGAGCAACAGCCGCGTCGGCGCCGCTCCGGCTCGGCAGTTTGTCGGTCGCGGCGACGACACCATCACCCTGCCCGGCGTCATCCTGCCGGAACTGGCCGGCAGCGCCTTGAGCCTCGACGCCCTGCGCCTGATGGCAAACACCGGCAGGGCCTGGCCGATGGTTGAAGGCAGCGGCCGTATCTACGGCCTGTGGATTATCGATGGCCTGAGCGAAACCAAAACGCTGTTCTTCCGTGACGGCACGCCTCGGCGTATTGAATTCACGATCAACCTCAAGCGCATCGATGACGACCGGATCGATCTCCTCGGCGCTGGCACCAGCGCAGGCGTCAACATCTTGAGGGCGTTGCTGTGATTGATGCGGCCTTGTCGAAGGTTACCGGCTACGTCGAAGATCTGGTCGAACGCTACCGCCGCGATGCGGCCTACCCGGTGCCGGCGTTTCGTATCACGGTCGATGGCAACGACATCGCCCAGTTGATCAGCCCACGGCTGATGAGCTTGGAGCTGACCGACAATCGTGGGATCGAGGCCGACCAGCTCAGCATCACCCTCAGCGACCACGACGGGCTGCTGGCGATCCCGCCCAAAGGCGCGACCATCCGACTGTGGCTGGGTTGGAGCGACACAGGCCTGGTGGACAAAGGCACCTACACGGTCGATGAAACCGAACACAGCGGCGCGCCGGATGTATTGAGCATCCGCGCTCGCTCGGCGGACCTTCGCAAAGGCCTAAAGACCAAGCGCGAGCGTAGCTGGAGCAACTCCACCCTCGGGGATGTTCTGGGCGATATCGCCCTGGGCAACGGCCTCACCGCCACCATCGCTGGCGCCCTCGACGGATTGCCCATTCTTCAGCTGGACCAGGCCAACGAATCCGACGCCAACCTGATCAGCCGCGTGGGGGAAGAGTTCGACGCGGTGGTCACAGTCAAGGCCGGCTGCCTGCTATGCCTGCCGGCGGGCGGCGGCAAGACAGCCACCGGCGCCGAGCTGCCGCATATCACCCTCACCCGCACCGATGGAGACCAACACCGTTATCTGCAAGCTGACCGCGACAGCTACGACGGTGTGCGCGCCTATTTTTACGACGTGAACAGTGCGAAGAAACAGGAGGCCATCGCCGGTGGTGGTGAAAACCTCAAAGACCTGCGCCACACCTTCAGCGACCGCCAGTCCGCCCTGCGCGCTGCCCGGGCGGAATTCAACCGTCTGCAACGTGGCAGCGCGACGCTCAGCTACACTCTGGCGCGGGGCCGCCCTGACCTCATTCCCGAGCTGACCTACACGCTCCAGGGCGTGAAGCCGGAGATCGACGAGATCATCTGGTATGGCGGAAATGTGCAGCACACCCTCAGCCCGGATAATGGATACACCGTCAGCCTGGAGCTGGAGAGCAAGCTACCCGAGGATACGGTTGAAGGGTTGGCGGAGGAGAACAACGGGAATTACACAGGGATCATCGCGTACTACCGCGACAAGAAAACTGGGAAGGAAAAGACGGTAACCGCTGGGGATCAGAGCAAGCCGAAGCGGTTGCGCTGGTTGTATGCGAGTGAGAAAACGGCGAAACGGGCGGTGGACCGAGAGTTTCAGCGCATATGAAGAGGTAACCCGCTTACTTAAATAGTAAGCATCGCATGCATCCTTTTCACAATCATAACAATAGTAAGCATCAAATTAACAACTACAAAAATAACCAGCGGAGTCAAAATATACTTAGCGTAATTCAAGCTAACCCCATACCCACCATACTCAACCCTATTTACCACCCCATCTAATACCGAGTGAACAAAACACAAAGCAACCAAAACAATCGAACTAATTATAGAAAAGCAAATATTATAATAAAGCTGGCGCAAAAGTATTTTTTTTGCCTCATAAAGAGGATCAGTACCTTTGACCGAACTCAATTTACTTTCCTGATCGTAAACCAGCACCAACACGGAAAGAAGCAGCGCTGTAAAAATCGCACCAAAGTTAACAAGCATCGAAGAAACATCTTTATTTAAATTGTAGCCTGCAAAGCATGCTACCGCAGCGACCACGCTTGGCACTGCAAAAAATGTCACGTAATCCATAAGGGAGCGTTTCCCCGCAGGATCAGCAAGTGTTGCAATATGCCCTAATACAAT
This sequence comes from Pseudomonas sp. SJZ074, assembly GCF_007828215.1. GTDB lineage: Bacteria > Pseudomonadota > Gammaproteobacteria > Pseudomonadales > Pseudomonadaceae > Aquipseudomonas. The sequence continues at coordinate 84,204 of NZ_VIUE01000022.1, forward strand.
ATTCGCGACATTTATCTTGCTACTCATATCTTAACCTTTAGCCCTGGATATATATACCCGACAAATTCCTGAAGAAGTGATGTACACCATTTGTGTAAAGATTCTGGTTCTGGATTTCCAGCAACCATAACCACTTCATCCTCATCCACAATGATCTCACATATTTGTTCCTCTGCGGGACGTCCAATTGTAAAAGTTCTTTTTTTACCATCCAGTTCGGCGACGGCTTTTATCTGTGCGCAATGAGGCCTTAAAAATTCAACCACTTCATACTCTTCAGTTCCTGGTTTGAAGAAGTCTTTAAGTTTCCCCAGCTTGCCACGACTTGGGGGTTTTACTATCAATTGCTGTTCTTTATGACCAAGACGAGTCAACTGATCCGTAATGTCGGGCATCCCCATAAATTTTGTGAGCTTGATCTCTTTAGTTACAGCCTCCTCCCAAATTTTAAACGCCTTCTTGTAAGCCAAAGGATTCATCTGAAAAGTTCGCTTAGTAACCTTATTGAAATGCTCCCTTAGGAGATCATGCAATAACGTTTTTATTCCGTTACCCTTGTAATTATGTAGTAAAGCAACCCCCTCATCAAAACCATTAGGGATATAAAACCTCACATAATGCCTGATAATCTCGGCATTATTTTGAAGCTTTTCAAAGTCCACATTCCCTGTTTCAATATCAATGATATTATTCTTTACTCCGTAATACCCAGCTTCAAACCAACCGACCATCTCTCTTTTGTCATCATAAAATTTCATCCCATGAAAACGATAAACTTGCTGCGTAGTCTCAACAATTTTGAATTTATCACCCTGAGCCTCTATAAAAGCTTTAAAAAGCTGATACATGTCAAACTGACCAATTTTATCCAGTACAGCATAGCGATCTTCGCCCTTACTAGGGTCGCTATAAGGATTAAAACAACGAAGTGAATAAGGGGCTATTGAATGCATTTGCCGACCACGTTATTTAGAGTTGATTTTATTTAAAGGTAAGCAAACAGGAATTCATGGCGCACGACCCGCTACCAACCAATCCATTTGTATAAGTTCTTTCTTTCAATACCTGCCCAGCACTAACCTTTTCCACCTCCACGCCGCTCTCTCGCGACAGAGCTTGAACGGCGCGCTTTGCTAGATCCGATGCTTGCTCGCTTCGGGATTTGTTCTTGAGTTCTTTCGAGCTTGTCCATGCAACATTTATTCGATTGCATTTAAACTCAAGCTTCATATCAAAGACCTTGTCTCCGAAGGTATAGCGAGTCGTGTTACAACCAGGCGAATCCTCTTCTGCCACTTTCTTGATTACAGGCGCGCCAATAGCTTTCACGATGGCCACCTCGTCGATCTCGCGGATATCGGCAAAAGCTGCTGGGAGGCTGAAAGTAAGCAAAGAGGTAACTGCGATTGTTGTTTTGCGCATGGATCATGTCCTTATGGTGGCTTGGATATTCGCCTGGCGGCGTATTCGCGCGCCCGAGATCTGGGCGTCGGCAAGTGGATCGTCGGCGTCCTTTCTGACTGATCCGTTCTTAATGGGTACAGATTATGCTGGCCGTTTGGTATCGGCAAGGGCTTCAGTCAAATCCTTGAGGCGCTGCTCGACATCCATTAAGCGTTTCTTCTCCTCAGCAGCGCTTTGTATCTCCCGCTTGCCCGCCTCCCCAAGCGAGCGAAACAGTTCAAGGATGGCCTCCTCCTGCTTATTTGCAGCATGCGCCTGGGCGGCCTCGCCCACCGAGCTGTGAAACATGGAACCTTCACCGGTTAATAGCCAATCAACGCTTATACCCAAATGAGTGCGAAAGGCCGACATTGCCTTCGCGTTGGGCTCTCTCTCGTCCAGAAGGTAGTTCTGGAGCGTTCTGTAGGGGATGCCGATGATGTCGGCAGCCTGCTTTATGGACAGGCCTTTGGCATCAAGAACGCTGCGAAGACGCTCAGATATACTCATTTTTTCATATGATCCGGTTGACGCACTCGTTTTGGTGCGTATACTGCGAACAAACAGGTACATCTTAACCAACTAGGAACACATCAACCATGAGCCAAGCCATGGAAAAGCGCCAGATTCAGGCGCGATTGATCGAGCACGGCAGCAATTTCCGCCAGTTCGCGATCAGTCACGGCTACGAGCCGCGCACGGTGACACAAGTAGTCCAGCGTTGGGCCGGTCACGACACGCTGCCTCGGGGTCGTTTGTCGTTCCGCATTTTGCGTGACCTCTCCAAAGTGATCGGCAAAGAAGTCCTACCCGGAATCCTGGCGGATTCAAACGAGCAAACAGAATGCAAGGCTGTATGAAATGACTGTAGGGGCGACGGCACCAGGGAGAAACCAGAAGATGAAACGCCCAATACTAGCGACCAAGCGCCAAGTCATGAGCGCAGTCATTTGCGCTTACCCCGGCGGGCGCGAGTGCGCCGCAGCTCGGCTCGGTTATGAGCTGAAGAAGTTCGATAACCATGTTTACGAAAACGCCGGCAGCCGCCCCCTGAGCGATGAGCAGATTCACTTGCTTGAGCAGGATGCCGGCACAACTCACCTGCCTGAATACATCGCAGCCATGTATGGCGGCATGTTCGTGCCGCTCGCTAAACCCGAGACGCTGGACAACATCGACCTGTACAGCCGCTCGGTACATGCCGCAGCGAAACGTGGTTACGTCGATCAGATCATCGCGAAGGCACTGGAGGACGGGGTGGTTGAGCCAGGCGAGGCTGCGGCGATTCTCGGCGCTCACAATCGCTACATGGCTGCGCGCCACTCCGAAGTGCTTGCCACCATCCAGTTGCACAGCAAGGAGCGCAAGCATTGAGCACTTACAAGCTGGTCTGCCCTCACTGCCTCGGCCGCATGCGTATCCGCACCAGCGAAGGCACACACATTTTCCTGCGGGTGGCCTATCTGCAATGCACCAATGAGGCCTGCGGCTGGTCAGTGCGGGCTGAGTTCGAAATGACTCATGAAATGAGCCCCAGCGGCATGGCGAACCCCTCCGTCAAGTTGCCCATCGCCGACATTGCCCTGCGCCGTGCCGCGATGAAGTCCGCCAACGATCAACCCGACCTGCTCGACCAAATGGAAATGGAGTGTGCGCAATGAACCATGAACAGCTTGACCATGATTACCGCAGCAGCATGCAACGTGCCGCATTCGCCTACCTGGAACGGCACGAAGCGCAGCACCTGGTGGATTCAGACCTGCTGTACGAAAACTGCGTCCGGCATATGACCACCGCATTGGAAGTACCAGTTTTCATGGCACAGCAACTGGTGCACAACGCCTGGACTGAATTGCAGATCATCAACCAACGCAAGTGGATCGACGTGGACTGGGGCTCCAGCCCAGGCAGCACCGTCGTCCATTTGATCGACACCCGGGCGGACCTTCGCTACCCGGTCCCGGCAAGGCTGCTACCACAGACGATGCTGGCCCAGCGTGATGCCGCGCTGAAGCAACAACCTCAGTAACCCCTTTTAAACAACCCGCCCTGCCCCGCTTCCCGTGGGTTTGGGTGAGCTTTGCCCGAAATTCGAGGTGGACCATGGAAATCGACGTCGCCATCACCGCAAAACTGCCCCGCGAAGAGGCCGAAGCGCTGCTCCAAGCGCTACGGAACCAATACGCCCTGCAGTTTAACGAGCATTGGTACGACGACCGCTTTCGCATGATCCCCGAGGGTTTACGGCATGGCTCGTTGCTCGCGGCCTTCCCGGTAATGGCCGCGCAAAAACGCCTGATTGGCGCCCTTAAACACAGTCTCGGCGAAGTGAAGTAAGCCCCGATGAATAAGCGACTCGTCCCCACCCATGGCGCAAAAGCTTTTGTACGCGAGCCCATGGAGCACAAGCTGCGCGCCGACGTGCTTCAGCGCCTTGAGTCAGATTACGGCCTGCAACATATGGCCGGCACGCATTACATGCGCAAGGGTACTTGCCCACAGTGCAATCAGAAGCGCCTGTTTTCTCGTCACGATAAACCGTGGTTTATCCGCTGCGGCCGCGAGGAAAAGTGTCGGTACCAGGCCCCGGTAAAGGAGCTGTACCCCGACCTGTTTGACGATTGGAGCAAGCGTGCGCCAGCCACCAATGACCAGCCAACCGCCACCGCAAAGGCGTACCTGACCTTTGCTCGCGGCTTCCGCCTGGAACTGATTGAAGGTTGGTACACCCAGGAAAGTTATTTTGACCGCGACCTAAATATCGGCTCGGCCACGGTGCGGTTCCCTCTCGAACATGGCGGTTATTGGGAACGCCTGATTGACCAGCCCTCGCGCTTTGGTAAGAAGAAAGCCCGTTTCCAACCCAAGCAAAGCTACAAGGGCTACTGGTGGTGCCCACCTTGTGTTGATGTTCTTCAGGTTGATGAACTGTGGATTGTCGAAGGCATTTTCGACGCCATAGCGCTCATCCATAACGGCATTTCTGCGGTCGCCGCGCTGTCCTCGAATGCATTCCCTGAAGAATCGCTCAAGACATTGATCGCGGACTGTGAAGGAAAGCCGCCCAAGTTGGTTTGGGCATTGGACAACGAGCCTGGCGCGCAGAAATACACCCGCTCATGGGTCAAGCAAGCCCGGGAGTTGGGCTTTTTTTGCGAGGCTGCCCAGATCCTGCAGCCCGATAACCGCAAGGTCGATTGGAATGACCTGCATCAGCGCTGGGCTTTTTTGGACGATGACGAGGCACGAGCGCAGCGAATTGAAAAAGACCTCAAAGAAGCCAGGCACCAGGGCGCGCTGCTGATTGCCGAAAGCGCCAGCGACAAGGCCCTGCTCATGTACCAGTGGCGCGAGCGGGAGGAGTTCCACTTCTGCTTCGACTCGCGCTTGTACTGGTGGAAGCTGGACATTTCCAAATTCAACAGTGCCAAACAGGCGCTTGATGACAGCGACAAACAGGAAGACCAACTGCTCAACGAAAAGGCCATTCGCGAAAAGGCACTGCGCATGTCTGGCTGCGTTGTCGAGATCGCGAATTGCTACCCCAAGGCACTGTATTTCCAGCGCAACGAGATAACCGACGAGTCCTGGTATTTCTTCCGCGTCGATTTCCCACACGACGGCGGCTCAGTGAAAAACACCTTCACCGGCGGCCAGGTCGCTGCTGCCAGTGAGTTCAAGAAAAGGCTTCTTGGCATGGGCGCCGGGGCCGTGTTCACCGGCAGCGGACAGCAGCTGGACAAAATCATGAAAGACCAACTGTTCGGCATTAAAACCGTTCAGACCATCGACTACGTCGGCTACAGCCGGGAGTACGGCTGCTACGTGTTCAACGATGTAGCCGTTCGCGAAGGGCAACTGATCACCATCAACGAAGAAGAGTTTTTCGAAATGGGCAAGCTGAAACTCAAGAGCTTGCAGAAAGGGGTAAAAATCCAATTAACCAAGGATGCCAAAAACTACGACCCGCGCTGGCTGGATCTGCTGTGGCAATGCTTCGGTACGCAGGGAATCGTCGCCCTGACGTTTTGGTTCGGCTCGCTGTTTGCTGAGCAAATCCGTCATCGCTACCAGTCGTTCCCCTTTCTTGAGGCCACCGGTGAAGCCGGCGCCGGCAAGACGACCTTGCTGACGTTGTTATGGAAGCTACTCGGCCGTGATGGGTATGAGGGCTTTGACCCTTCCAAATCCACCAAGGCCGGCCGCAGCCGCTTGATGGGCCAGGTGTCTGGCATGCCTATCGTGTTGCTGGAATCCGACCGAAGCGGCGAAGACAAGGCGCACTCCAAAACTTTCGAATGGGATGAACTGAAGGACTATTACGGCGGCGGCACCCTGGCGACCAAAGGGGTTAAAACCGCCGGCAACGAGACGTACGAGCCGCCCTTTCGGGGAACGATCGCCATCAGTCAGAACGCGCCGGTAGTGGCCTCCGAAGCGATCATGACCCGGATCGTCAAACTGCACTTCGTGCGACCGAACGTGACCCCGGAGAGCCGCGCTGCTGCGGACTTACTCAACGCCTTGGAAGGCACCACGCTGAGCAACTTCGTATTGCAGGCCGTGCGCAAAGAAGCCGAAGTTATGGATCTGTTTGCACAGCGCCTGCCCGGCTACGAAGCGAAACTGCGCTGCCTGCACTCGCACTGCTTCGCTTGCGACACCCCTTTCAAAGACGAGCAAAGCGACTGCGTACATTGCGGCAACAAGCTGCGCGGCTACATCCGTGTCGAGCGGATCAACAAGAACCACGCCCAACTGCTCGCGTTGCTCGACTGCTTGCGGATGGTGGTTTCGCTCACCGACGCGCAGGTCAGCAACACCCGCACCCAGATCATTCGCATGGCGATAGAGCGCCAGGCCTCCATCAGTTCCGATCATCCGGTCGTGGCCGAATTTTGGGAGGTGTACGAATACCTGGAAGGCCTCGACGCCGATGGGCCTGTAGTCAACCACAGCAAGAAAGACAACATCATCGCCATCAACCTCAACGACTTCGTGAAGTGCGCCGCAGAGCATCGCCAGAAAATTGCCGATGTCAGCGAGCTGCGCGAGCGGCTGAAGGACTCCCGCTCTCGAAAGCTGATCGACATCAACAAGGCGACGGATAGCGCGGTGCGGGCTCACCAGGCCAAGCACAGCAACGCGGTCATCACCAAGCAACCCATCGTGAAGTGCTGGCACTTCCAGGCCTGACCAATCGACAGCAACACACACCAGGCGCGGCAACGCCTGCCACTCAAGGAGAAGCACCATGCACAACAAAACGCTCAAAGATGCCTTTGACGAGTTGTTCCAGTACCAGGCCGAGCGTCCGGCCATCCGCAAAGCCGGCGTCGAGGCGCTGGTTCGCTTGCTGCCGGTCGCGCAACGCGACACCGGGCAAAGCGGGGTAATCGGGCGTTTTCTGCTCGGGTTGTACAACGGCCCGGCACATCCGTTTGACCTGACCGAGCTGCGCCGTCTCGACGCTGGCCTGTTCGACGACTGCATTGCAGTCCTGCGGCTGGATAACAGCCCCGAGCAAGAGGTTCACACCTATTTCCCCGACGGCGATGAGATCTGGCAGGACCTGCGTAGGGTCTGGGCATGAAGTGGGCAGTGAAACGCAACAGAGACGGACAAGTGCAGCAGAACTGCTGGATCACTGACAGCGGCTACACGGTGGCCGAGTGCCGGTTGCCTGAAGCGCGGTATCCCATCACTCGCCCAGGCGCCGATCTGCCTTTCGCTTATGCGAAGGACCGGGACGAAGTCATAGCGATCATCAAGCAAGACCAGGCCAGAACGGCCTGAAAAGACGGTGTCGAGGAGCGGCAACTCCCCGACACCTACCACCAAAGGAGAAGCACCATGCAAGTGAATCAAACCCAAGGTAGCGCCGCAGAGGCTACCACAACCCCGCTGGGTATCGGCGACATGGTCAGCTACGTGGCAATCAGTGGCGGCGGTCGCAGCTATCGTTTCAGTGCCCGCAAAGCTGTGATTGAAGAGATCAACGGCGACGTGGCCACATTGCGTAGCGCCAATGGACGCACCACCACCCAGCCACTCAGGAAATTGACACCGGACGGCCAGCCCAACGCCCTGACACGCATGCTCATGGGAGGGCAGTAATTATGTCTGTCAGCCCAGCGAGGACACGGCCAGCCATGGCAAGTCAACGCCTCGACCTGCCCAGCCGCTGCGATATATGTGGTAAAGCGCGCTCCACCCGCACGCACCAGGCCTGTAGTCGGATTCGCCAGAAGCGAAAAACGCTGGAGTGGGCAGCTTTCATGGCAGAGCGGGAAGCAATAAGACAAAACCAAACGCGTCGCTACGCACGCTGACAATCAAAAAAAAGGCGGAACGCGGGGAGCGGCAACTCCCCCACCGCTTACCAGGAGAAGCACCATGCAAGCACAAATGCCCCGTGGAGGCGATGCGAAGGTCCAGGCCAAGCTACGCAAGCTGATGGCCCTCGCAGAGCGTGGCGAAGGCGGCGAGAAGGATAATGCGCAACGCATGCTGGATAACTTGTTAGCGCGTCACGGTTTAACCCTTGATGATTTAAACGAAGAGTGCCGAGAAATCCGTTGGTTTCCGATTGTGAATCGGTACGACCGAAAGCTTGCGGCGCAGATCATGTCCAAGGTCTGCGATACATGCACTCCCAGCCTGTATACCAGCAAGAGCCGACCAAAAAAGGTCGGTGTGGAAGTTACACCGGCTGAGGCAATTGAGTTCGAGCTTCACTTCGACACGTTGAGGAGTGCGCTGGCCGCGCACTTCGACGAGGCCTTCTCCGCATTTGTACAGGCCAATCGATTATTTCCCGCCACCCCATCAGGCAGTAGGGACATGGAGCTGAGCGAAAGCGATATGCGGGTCGTCGCCATGGCTTCAGCGATAAAACCAACATCCGTCCGCCCCCGTCTTGAACGAAAGGGGAACGTATGACAGCCCTACTGCTTTTGTACTTATGCAGCGACGCGACACGTACTGACTGCCAGGTTTTGCCTGCCCAAAGCTGGCACGGGCCGGATGCCTATGAGCAATGCATTGGCGCATTACCAAGGCTCACCCAGGCACTGAGCGCAACAAATCGGAATAGGCACAGGTTTATTTGCGAAATTCAGGCGGACGATGCGCAACCTGCAGGACGCACCGCCCGGCCGACGCTCATTAATCAACCGTTTCGGATGTGAGGGACATCATGAACACAGCCTTTATCCTGATGGCCCAGTACGACGGCCAGGCGATTATCTCGCTGGAACGGGTTTGCCGGGACTACTTCACGCACCTGACGCCTGACATGTTTCAACGCAAGGTGATGAACGGGCAGATCAAGATCCCCATCACCCGTCTGGAACGCAGCCAGAAGTCGGCCAAGGGGATCCATATCACCGACTTGGCTGCTTATCTCGATCTACAGCGGGCAGCCGCGGTTAAAGAGAACAGCCAGCTCAACGGGTTAAAACACGCCTTTTAAGCCACTTCATTGATGCGGCGCCCAGTTGGACGGGCGCCCTCAATATCTCTTCGTACCATTCCCACTTCACATATCGATCACCCTTGCCACGCAGATGGGTGTAGCGCCTCAGCGAATTCCAATCCCGATGTCCTGAAACGCTTGCCACCCGGGGGATATCCCAGTCCATTTCGAACAGACGGCTTACCCCTTCGTGCCGAAGGTCATGGAAGTGCAGATCCTTGATTTCCAGGAATTTGCAGGCCTTCGCCCAGGAGGTGGAGATTGATTCAGGGCTGTAGGGGAAGATATCTTCGCCGGCGCGGGGCATGGTCTGGAGGATCTTCCAGGCCTCGTCGGGCAGGTAGCACCACACGTCGTTTCCGATCTTCTGGCCTGGGTTCTTCATGTCGCGTACCAGCACCCGCTGGCCGCGCTCGTCGAGATCGTCCCAGCGAATCCGGGTGATTTCGTCGAGACGGCGTGTCGAGAACAGGGCGAAGCCCACCACTTTCATCATGTTGATGATGCTTCGACGCCGGGCCTGCATGTCCTGGTAATGCTTCATGAGCTTGTCCAGCTCGTCCAGCGTAGGGCGCCGGTCACGCTCGCGACTTTTCAGGTTGTAGCCGAGCTTGCGCAGTACGCGCCGTGCGCCACCCATCGCCATCGGGTCAAGCTGGTATCCCCATGCGTCCTTGCCGATGGAAAGCACAGCGCCGAGGTGCGCCAGGTCGTTGCCAGCGGTCTGCGCCTGGACGCCCCCACCTTCGGGGCTCATCCGCCATAGCGCGTAATCGACCAGGCATTGGGTATTGATCTGGGTATCGGCCAGCTTGCCCAGGTACGTTTCGCCGACGGCCGTAAGGGTTGCGCGTTTGGTTTTGCCCAGCGGCCGGGCTTTCTCAACCTCGATCAGGTACTGGTCAATCATTTCTTTGAGCGTGGCGCTTTTGCGGTTCGCCCGCTCAATCGCACCAGGTTCATCCAGTTCGGACTCACGTTTGCGCGCCCAAGCTTGCGCCGCCTGTTTCCGGGCGAAGGTCTGGCTCTCTTGGTAGACTGTCACCTTGTCGCGGTTGATGCGGATCTGAGCTGTGTAGCTGATGGTGCCGTCGGCCTTTTTGCGTGATCTGATCGTTGCCATGAGAATTGGTACACGTTCTGATTCGGTTGGTACATTGTACCAACCGATTGGTAAAAACGCCCCAAAACCCCCGAAAATCGGTACAGAACACGTTGAATAATTCCACTGTTAAAACAGGCTCAAAGCTAGAGAATACGCGGCCTGAGCCGTCTCGGCGCTTCAGTGTGGCCCCCATGATGGATTGGACGGATGCTCATTGCCGCTTTTTCCTGCGCATCCTCTCCAAAAACGCCCTCCTCTACACCGAAATGGTCACCACCGGCGCCCTGCTCAACGGCGACCATGAGCGCTTCCTGCGCCACCACGAAACCGAACATCCCCTGGCGCTCCAGTTGGGCGGCAGTGTCCCGGCGGATCTGGCCGCCTGCGCGAAGATGGCGCAGGAGCATGGCTACGATGAGGTCAATCTCAATGTCGGCTGCCCAAGCGATCGGGTGCAGAACAACATGATCGGCGCATGCCTGATGGGGCATCCGGGGTTGGTGGCCGATTGTGTGAAGGCGATGCGTGATGCGGTGTCGATCCCGGTGACGGTCAAGCATCGGATCGGGATCAACGGGCGGGACAGCTATGAGCAGCTGTGTGAGTTCGTTGGCACGGTGCGCGAGGCCGGTTGCACGAGTTTTACCGTGCATGCGCGGATCGCGATCCTGGAGGGGCTGTCGCCGAAGGAGAACCGCGACATCCCACCCTTGCGGTATGACGTGGTGGCGCGGTTGAAGGCAGATTTCCCGGAGCTGGAAATCGTGCTCAACGGCGGGATCAAGACGCTCGAGGCGTGCCATGAGCATCTGCGGACCTTCGACGGTGTAATGCTGGGGCGCGAGGCGTACCATAACCCCTATCTGCTGGCCGAGGTGGATCAGCAGCTGTTCGGCAGCACCGCGCCGGTCATCAGCCGGGCCGAGGCGCTGGCGCAGTTGCGGCCCTATATCGCCAATCACCTGGCCGCTGGCGGGGCGATGCATCATATTACCCGTCATGTGTTGGGCCTGGGCACTGGTTTTCCAGGGGCGCGACGGTTTCGGCAACTGTTGTCGGTGGATATCCACAAGAGCAAGGATCCGTTGGCACTGCTGGATCAGGCGGCGGGGTTGCTGGAAGGGCGCTGACGGTCATTTGGGTTGAACCTGCGCGAGGTTTTGGCATCGTATCTACCGGTACCTGCCCCGCCCTTTCAAACAGCCGTTTTCAGGTTGTTGCCACCGGGGCCATTGATCCCCGCAGACGCCCTTGAGTGGCCGCCGGCCCTCGGGTAATGTCAACAGACCCATAGGACAGAGCACGCTCATGACTTCCAAGCTGGAACAACTCAAGCAATTCACCACCGTCGTAGCCGACACCGGCGACTTCGAAGCCATTGCCCGCATCAAGCCGGTCGATGCCACCACCAACCCTTCCCTGCTGCTGAAGGCCTCGGCGATGCACGGCTATGCCGAGCTGTTGAACGCCTGCGTGGCGGACTGCAAGGGTGATGTGGGCCTGGCCAGCGACCGTTTCGGCGTGGCAGTCGGGCAAGAGATCCTGAAGGTGATTCCAGGGCGCATCTCCACCGAAGTGGATGCGCGCCTGTCGTTCGACACCGACGCCATGTTGAAGCGTGCCCATCGTCTGGTCGAACTATACGACAAGGCCGGCATCGGCCGTGATCGTGTGCTGATCAAGATCGCTTCGACCTGGGAAGGCATTCGCGCCGCAGAGCAGCTGGAGCGTGAGGGCATCCAATGCAACCTGACCCTGCTGTTCTCCTTCGCCCAGGCCGCGGCCTGTGCCGACGCCGGGGTGTTCCTGATTTCGCCGTTCGTGGGACGTATCTACGACTGGTACAAGAAGGTCAACGGCAACGACTACACCGGTGCCGATGATCCAGGCGTCCAGTCGGTGACACGCATCTACAACTATTACAAGGCCAATGACTACAAGACCGTGGTCATGGGCGCCAGCTTCCGTAACCTCAATCAGATCGAGCAACTGGCCGGTTGCGACCGCTTGACAGTCAGCCCGGAACTGCTGGAAAAACTCGCCGCCGACGAAGGCAAGCTGGAACGCAAGCTGGCACCGGGGCAAACCGGTGAAGCGCGCTTGAGCCTCAATGAAGCGCAGTTCCGCTGGTTGTCCAACGAGGACGCCATGGCAACCGAGAAGCTGGCGGAAGGTATTCGTCAGTTCGCCCGGGACCAGGAGAAGCTCGAGGCGTTGCTGCAAGCCAAGCTGTGAGATGAAACACCAGCAAACAAAAAGGGGCGAACCTGATGGGTTCGCCCCTTTTTGTTTTTGTGGGAACGAGGGACTGAGTCAGCCTCCGGGCCGCTCCAGCGCGTTCACCAGGTCGTGGAACGCTTCACGATTGGATTCGTTCAGCCCCATGAGGATCTTGTGGGCTTCGAGCACCTTGATCCGCACTTCTTCCTCGGACTGATCCTGGTCAGGCAGGTCGTCCAGGCACTCAGGGCACGGCACCGGGTCGCCCACGATGTTGAACACCTGGTCGAACCCCATCGATTGCAGCAGACGGGTAATGTCGTTATGGGTGGTGACGACGGTGGGCAGCAGGCCGACCTTCTGTCGCGACAGGATCGACAGCTTGGCCAGCAGGCCAAGGGTGGTGCTGTCGATGCTGCGGGTTTCGGTCAGGTCGATCACGATGGCGCTGAAATTCAGCGCGGTGAAGATCCGCTCAATAGTCGCATCCAGCGCCGAACACAGCGTCAGGCGCACTTCACCGACAAACTTCAGGACAAATGTGCCGTCCTGCTCGGCGAACTGGATTCTACCAGTACTCATCAAAGGTTCCTGCTCAACACTAACAGGGCGATATCATCCGGCATCTCCCCTAGCGTGGCTAATCCAAACACTTGGCGCAAGCCTTCCAGGCTGCCGCCCGCTGCACTCACCCGCTCAGGCAAGGCCGCTTCTTTCTCTTTGAGTGTAGGCTCTGGCAAAAGATCCAGAATGCCATCAGACATCAGCGTCAAACTGAATACCGGCGGCAATTCCAGCACGTGGTCTTCGTAGGTCGCCTCGTTGAACAGGCCCACCGGCAAACCACGCCCTTCCAGATACCGAACACTGTCTGGCGTATACAACACAGGCAACGGCAGATGACCGCCGATGCTATAGGTCAACAAGCCCGTCTCTTCGTCGATGACTCCACCGACCATGGTGACGTGTTTACCCAGCTTACAACTGATCAGGCCGCGGTTGATATGCCCCAGAACCTCGGAAGGCTTGAACTCCGGCAGCGTGCCGTTGCGCTTGGACTCGAACAGCAGCCGCGTGGTCATGAACTTCAGCAGCACCGTGACGAAAGCCGACGAGGCACCATGGCCGGAGACATCCGCCAGGTAGAACGCCACGCGTCGCTCGTCGACCCGGAAATAGTCGACGAAATCCCCCGACAGATACAACGAAGGGATGATCTGGTGGGCAAAACGGAAATCGTCGACGGCCCAGGGGCTGACCGGCAGCATGTTCATCTGCACCTGGCGCCCGGCGTTCTGATCTTCCTGCAACAGGTTGAGGCTGGCTTCCAGCTCGCGGTTGGCGGTTTCCAGTTTTTCCCGATAGCGCTGGTTCTCCACCAACAGCCGTGAACGGTCCAGGGCCCGGCGCACCGAGTGCTCGAGCACCGCCAGGTCTTCGAGGGGTTTGATCAGGTAATCCGCCGCGCCCAGGCGCAACGCCTCGACCGCGTCATTCATCACGCCGGCACCCGACACCACGATGACCGGAGTCTGCGAGGAAATCTCGGTAACCTGGCGAATGAGCTCCAGTCCGCCCATCTGCGGCATGCGCAGGTCGCAGATGACCAGGTCGGGCTTGTCTTGCTCGAATACCTGAAGACCCTGTTGGCCGTTGCTGGCCTGCAGGACGCTGAAACCACTGTCTTCCAAGTAGGCTGCGAGACTGGCTCGCACCACTTCGTCATCATCGATTATCAGCAGCGTGGCACTGGTTTTTGGCATGTGGGCAAACGGCGCCAGAATTAGGTTGGCGTAGCCGGCTTGGCCATCCGGCCTCGCACGCACTACTGGATTCGCTTTCTAGCCTCTCTGTCGTACCGGCTTCAGGCCTTTGCCCTACACACGATTACATCAGAGGTGCCCTTCTAAGGCGCAGACGGTACTCCCATCCGCGGGGCGTTTCAAGCTCATGCGGATAGCCGCTTGCCGTCTTTATTTGTCAAAGTACAGAGAGTTATAAGAACCGAGCGGAGCGTAACTCAATGGAAGGTCAAATGTGCCTGACACGGCGCAAAAACACAGAAGGCGGCCATGAGGACCGCCTTCCGATGAGTTTTGGATCGAATCAGAAATCGTCTTCGACCTGGCCGTCCTTGACCTTGAACTCGCGGTTCTGCAGGTAGGCATTGCGGATGAACACGTACTTGTCGCCGCTCACCAATTTTTCGGCCGATAAGAGGCTGGCGCGGGTATCGACGACGTTCAGGCCGAAGATCGAGTTACGTACCGATACGTCGTCGATATAGGGATAAGGCGTGGTGTAGTTGTCGACCAACTTGGCCGGCGCATCCCGCAGCGTGCTTGGCCCCAGCAACGGCAGCATCACGTAAGGGCCGCTGCCCACGCCCCAGTAGCCAAGGGTCTGGCCGAAATCTTCATCGCTACGCTGCAGGCCCATCTTGGTGCCGACATCGAAGAAGCCCAGCAAGCCGAACGTGGTGTTGAAAATCAAGCGGGCCGTGTCGACCCCGGCAGCGGCCGGCTTGGCCTGCAACAGGTCGTTGGCCAGGTTACCCACGTCGCCGATATTACGGAACATGTTGTGGATGCCGTCTTCAAGGAACTGCGGCGTCACGTATTGATAACCCTGGGCCAGCGGCTTGAGCGCGTAGGTGTCAACGGTATCGTTGAAGGTGAAGATCGGACGGTTGATGCTTTCCCATGGATCTTCTTCCGTCGCGGCCTGAGTGGCGAACGGCACCAGCAGCACACTGGCGGAAAGAAACAGCTGAGCTAGGCGATGGCTCCAGCGCATAAGGGAAAACTCCTTGGTTTATTCGGGCAAGGGCGCCGAGCCCAGGCGGTAGATGGCGGGTAGTATAAGGTGGAAAGCGCCGAGAGGCAGCATGGAAAAGAAGCTGCCCGTAGGACATTTCCACAACCCACCCCTTTCATTTCTCTGTCACCAGCCTGTCATTGAAACACGTTAGGCTCGGCTTATTTCAAGGATGATTCCAATGCCCCGCGCCGAAGCCCTGCCCCTCCCCGCTTCCAGCCTCACCGCCGTACTGTTTGGCCTCAGCGGATGCCTGGTGGATTTCGGGGCGCGGGTTCGCCACCCGGGAACAACACCCGCCGATCACGCACAACCGACACCCGGCGCCCTCGAAAGCCTGCGGCATCTGCAACTTCAGGAAATCCCCTGCGCCTGGCTCGATGAACTGCCACCCGCCATCAGTCATGGCCTGGCCGCGTCGTTGCCGGCATGGATCAAATCTCCGCAACTTCCTGCAACAAATAATCCATGGCCAGCCCCTCATGCCTGTTGGCAGGCACTGATGGCGCTGAACGTCCAGCAACTGGACGGGTGCGTCTTGGTCAGTGGCGAACCCCGTCTGCTGCAGTCAGGGCTCAACGCCGGCCTGTGGACCATCGGGCTGGCCTCCTGCGGCTCGCTGTGTGGCCTGACACCCAGCGAATGGCAAGCCCTGAGCCAACAGCAGCGGGAAATGAGTCGCGCCAAGGCCACGGTGCAGCTGTTCGGCCTGGGGGTGCATTCGGTCATCGATCATCTGGGCGAACTGGATACCTGCCTGGCGGATATCAGCCTGCGTCGGCTCAAGGGCGAGAAGCCCTGACCGGGATCATGCAGGGAACGTGAGGGTGGATTACTCTTAGGGCAAGCCATGGACTTTTGACGCACTGCCGCGGTCCATGGCTGTGCTTATCAAATATGGGAGTCAATGCCAATGACGCGCCTCGAACTGCAAGAACGCCTCGTTGCCCTGCGCGAGCAATTGGACCAGAAGCCGCCCTTGTCCGGGCCGGAGCGCGAAAACCTGCAACAACTGATGGTTCGGATCGAAGCCGAAATCCAGCTGGAAAACGCCCTCCAGGACACCAACCTGGTGGATGGAGTTAAGCTGGCCGTGGAACGCTTCGAAGTCAGCCACCCGGCCGTTGCAGGGACGTTGCGCAACATCATGCTGACGCTGGGCAACATGGGGATCTGATTGACAGATGCGATTTCCTGTGGGAGCGGGCTTGCTCGCGAAAGCGCTGGATCAGCAACCTTAGCGTTGCCTGACACACTGCATTCGCGAGCAAGCCCGCTCCCACAATAGTTCCGGGAAGGCCATGAAAATCATGTGCAGCCCAGATCCCACAGGACTGCCCAAACTGGGTATTTACTGACGAACCAGGCGCTGGTTCGGCAGTTGCACGCTTTCAGTGCTGCGATAGGGGTTGATGTCCAGCCCGCCACGCCGGACATACCGCGCATACACCGTCAACTTCTGCGGCTTGAGCAAGCGCTGCAGGTCGAGAAAGATCCGCTCCACGCATTGCTCATGAAAATCCGAATGCTGGCGGAAGCTGACGATGTAGGCCAGCAGGCTGGCCGGGTCCAGCGCAGCGCCGCGGTACTCCACGACAACGCTGCCCCAATCCGGCTGGCTGGTCACCGGGCAGTTCGATTTGAGCAAGTGGCTGTGCAGGCTTTCTTCGACGATGCGCGACTCATCGCATCGCAGCAGTTCCGGACGGGGGTGCGCATAGGAGTCGACGCTGATATCCAGATCGTCGATGCAGACGCCGGGCAGCGCCACGACGCCTTCACGTTCCACGTCCTTGAGGGTGCGAACCCTAACCTGCACCGGTTTCCCCGCCGCCGCCGAGAGGTCCTGGCGCAGGGTCGCTTCCAGACTCGCGGTATCGGCGAACGGAGTCTGGTTCAGGGAGTTGAGGTACAGCTTGAACGATTTGGATTCAATGATGTTCGGGGAATCCGCCGGGATCGCGAACTCACCGATCGCCACCACGGGCTTGCCGGACGGCAACAGCCACGACAGCTCGAAACAGTTCCAGAAATCCACGCCCTTGTACGGCAGTGTGTCGGCCGTCAGGCCCAGCTCCGCCCATTTTGCAGTGCGTGGGATCGGAAACAGCAGTGACGGCGTGTACGTGGCGATGTATTCGCTGGATTTGCCCAGCGGCGAATGTTCGGCTGCGGGATGCATGACGGAAACCTGACTGAAGAATCAGCGGATTCTACCAGCCTTTGCCCAGCCTTTGAGTGCTTACTGTCGACGGCCAGTTCACCTTCCGTCCCGGCATAAGATTCAGCTTGCGTAGAACCTTCGCCCTGTGTGGCTGCTGGCTGACGGCTCGATTACAACTTTGTCAGCTTGCACCGCAACCGTGCCGGCCGCGGTATAACCTCACGTTGGAACATACCCCGAGTTGCCCATGAAACTGCTGATCGTCGAAGACCAAACCAAAACCGGCCAATACCTGCGCCAGGGCCTGGGCGAAGCCGGGTTCAACGCCGACCTGGTGACGGACGGCGTCAGCGGCCAGCAACTGGCCCTGAGCGGTGATTACGCCTTGCTGATCCTCGATGTGATGCTGCCCGGCCGCGACGGCTGGCAGATTCTGCAAGCGGTTCGCGCAGCCGGCCTGGATACCCCGGTGCTGTTCCTGACAGCGCGGGACGCGGTGCAAGATCGGGTACACGGTCTGGAACTGGGTGCCGACGATTATCTGGTCAAGCCCTTCGCTTTTTCCGAGTTGCTGGCACGGGTCCGCAGCCTGTTGCGCCGGGGCGGGTCGACACCCCAGGAAACCTGCCTGCAACTGGCGGACCTGCGTCTGGATCTGATCCGCCGTCGCGTCGAACGCAGCGGCCGACGCATCGACCTCACTGCCAAGGAGTTCGCCTTGCTGGAAATGCTCCTGCGCCGCCAGGGCGAGGTACTGCCCAAATCCTTGATCGCCTCCCAGGTCTGGGACATGAATTTCGACAGTGATACCAACGTCATCGAAGTCGCGATCCGGCGGCTGCGGCTCAAGATCGACGATGAATTCCCCAGCAAGCTCATTCACACCGTGCGGGGCATGGGATACGTGCTTGAAGAGCGCAGCCTGTGAGGGGGCGGTGGTCGTTGAGCAGCCGGCTGGCACTGCTGTTCGCCGCCTGCACCGCCGTGGTGTCCTTGTTTGCCGGGATATTGTTCAGCCGCGCCAGCGAGGCGCACTTCATCGAGTTGGACCAGCAGCTGCTGGAGGACAAGCTGATCGGCCTGCGCCGCGCCCTTCAGGATCTCGATGCCGAGCAGACCCAGCAGCGCCTGGAAGATGAACTGAGCCGACAGGCCGACCTGGCCCTGCGCATCAAAGACAGCGACGGCGTGCGCTGGTACGGCAGCTCGATCCAGATTCCGGCCCAACTGCCCGCCCCCCCAGGCCTATTCACCCTCAGCGATGCCGATACCGATTACCGCGTCCTGAACGCAGCGCTGTACCCCGACCGCCCGGACTCACCGCAACTGACGTTGCTGCTGGACATCACCCACCATCAGCACTTCCTGCAGCGTATGCAGCGCCTGATCTGGCTGACCGTCGGCCTGTCGGCCCTGGCAACCGCCCTTCTCGGCGCCTGGGTCGCCCAACGCGGTTTGCAGCCGCTTCGTCGCATGGGAGCCATCGCTGGCGGGGTTTCGGCACGCTCACTCAACGCCCGACTGCCCGAAGATCGCATGCCGGCCGAACTGGCGGAACTGGCCCACAGCATCAACGCCATGCTCGGACGTCTCGATGACGCTTTTCAACGGCTTTCGGCGTTCTCCGCCGACATCGCCCATGAACTGCGTACACCGTTGTCGAACTTGCTGACCCACACCCAGGTCACCCTCACCCGCGAACGCACACTGGAGGAATATCGAGAAACGTTGCACAGCAATCTCGAAGAGCTGCAATGGATGGCTCAACTGGTCAACGACATGCTCTACCTGGCCAAGGCCGACCATGGCCTGCTGGCGCCCCACCGCGAACCGCTGGAGCTGGCACAGGAAGTGGATGTACTGCTGGAGTTTTTCGCGCCACTGGCCGAAGACGCCCAGGTTCGCTTGAGCCGCGAGGGCAACGGTCGCCTCGAGGGGGACCGCGGCATGTTGCGCCGGGCCCTGTCCAATCTGCTGGACAATGCCCTGCGTTTTACCCCCATGGGCGGTGAAATGCGTGTGCGAATTGTCGAGACTGCCCAGGCGTTGAGCGTGAGCGTGGAGAACAGCGGCGAAGGCATCCCGACGGACTTGTTGCCGCGCCTGTTCGACCGCTTCTACCGCGCCGACCCGGCTCGCCAGGAAGGCAGCAGCGAGCATGCGGGGCTTGGGCTGGCGATCACCCGCTCGATCATCCGCGCCCATGGCGGAGAGATTCGATGTGAATCAGCCGATGGCTGGACGCGGTTTTTGATTGAACTGCCGAAGGCAGGCCAGCCCTGACACAAAACCTTGTGGCGAGGGGATAAATCCCCTCGCCACAAGGAATGCAAGAACACAGAGGGCTTATGCAGCCTCAGGAATACCGCAACGCCTGCGCCGGCTCGATCTTCGCCGCGCGCCACGCCGGGTAGACGGTGGCCAGGAAGCTCAGGATGAAGCCAGCGGCGCAGATCAGCACCACATCGCCGCGCTGAAGCTCCGACGGCAGGTTGCTGACGAAGTACACGTCGGAACTGAAGATGTGCTGGCCGGTGACCCGCTCCAGCCATCCCACCAGTTCACTGACGTTCAGCGCCGCAATCACTCCCAGCACACCGCCAATCACCGTGCCGACGATACCGATCACCGTGCCCTGGACCATGAAGATCGCCATGATCTGCCGCGGCGTGGCGCCGATGGTGCGGAGGATCGCGATGTCCGCGCCCTTGTCGTTCACCACCATGATCAGCGTGGCGATGATGTTGAACGCCGCCACCGCGACGATCATCAGCAACAGCAGGCCGATCATGGTCTTTTCCATTTTCATGGCACTGAACAGACTGCCCTGGGTGTGAGTCCAGTCGTCGGCCTTGTAGTCACTGCCCAGGCCGGTGGCGATATCACCGGACACCTTCGGCGCCGCGTACAGATCCTTCACCGCCAGGCGCACGCTCTGCACCTGGTTCGGCTGCCAGTGCTGCATCTGTGCAGCATCGGCCAGATGGATCAAGGCCATGGAGCCATCCAGCTCGGCGCCGACCTTGAACACACCGACCACATTCAGACGCTGCATCCGCGGCGTGATACCGCCAGGCGCGGTGCTGACTTCCGGCACGATCAGGGTCAGTTTGTCACCGACGTTCAGGCGGAAGCGCCGGGCGGTGATTTCACCGATCACCACGCCGAACTCACCCGGTTTCAAGGCATCGAGACGGCCCTGGACGATATGCTGGGCGACGATGGACACCTTGCCTTCCTGGGCCGGGTCTACACCGCTGATCTGGATCGGCTGCATCGAGCCCTTATAGCTCAGCATGCCTTCCATCTCGGTGAACGGCACCGCGGCAGTCACCTCGGGGTTTTTCAGCGCGGCGGCGGCCACCGGCTGCCAGTCATCGATCGGATTGACCCCGACGATGGTGGCATGGGGCACCATGCCGAGGATGCGCGAGCTCATTTCGCGCTGGAAGCCGTTCATCACCGACAGCACCACGATCATCGCCAGCACACCCAGGGCGAGGCCGATCATCGAGGTCATGGAGATGAACGAAACAAAGCGATTGCGGCGCTTTGCGCGGGTATAGCGCGTGCCGATGAAGATCGATAACGGTCTGAACATTCGCGGAGCACCGTAGAAAAATTGAAGACCCGGCGCGTATCAGCAGCGCCGGGTTGCGGGCGGTCAGATGGGCGTCAGGCAACCTTCCTGCAAATGCAGGACGCGGTCCATCTGCCGGGCCAGGTTCATGTCGTGGGTCACCACCAGGAACGCTGTGCGCATCGAGGTGCTGAGCTCCAACATCAGGTCCTGGATGCCCTGGGCGGTATGGGAGTCGAGGTTGCCGGTCGGCTCGTCGAGCATCACCAGGCCAGGCTTGTTGACCAAGGCGCGGGCAATTGCCACGCGCTGGCGCTCGCCTCCAGACAGTTCCGCCGGCTTGTGCTCCAGGCGGTGGCCCAGCCCTACCCGCTCCAGCAGCGCGGTAGCACGTTGGCGGGCCTCTGGAATCGCGGTGCGGCCGATCAACAGTGGCATGCAGACGTTTTCCAGGGCGGTGAACTCGGGCAGCAAATGGTGAAACTGGTAGACGAAGCCCAGGGAGCGGTTGCGCAACAGGCCACGGCCCTTCTCGTTCAGCGCCGAGAGTTCCTCCCCCGCCAGCCAGACACTGCCGGCGGTCGGCGTATCGAGGCCGCCCAGCAGGTTGAGCAAGGTACTTTTGCCAGAACCGGAGGTACCGACAATCGCCACCCGCTCGCCGGGATGCAGCTCCAGTTGCAGGCCCGACAACACCACCACCGACTCCGGGCCTTCCTCGTAGGATTTACCCAGGTTGCGGCAGCTCAAGATCGCTTTTTCACTCATGCCCGACTCACTCATAACGTAACGCCTCCGCAGGCTGGGTGCGCGCGGCACGCCAGGCTGGATACAGGGTGGCGAGGAAACTCAGGATCAACGCGGCGCCGCAGACCATCAACACATCGTCGGCCTGCAATTGCGATGGCAGGTAGTCGATGAAATACACATCCGCGTTGAGAAACTTGTGCCCGATCAGGCTTTCCAGGGCGGCAATCGCGGCGCTGACATTCAGTGCGGCGAACATCCCGACCAGAGCTCCTACAAACGTACCGATCACGCCGATGACAGTGCCCTGGACCATGAAGATGCGCATGATCTGTCCCGGCGTGGCGCCAAGAGTCCGCAGGATGGCGATATCACCCTTCTTGTCGTTCACCACCATCACCAGCGTGGAAATGATGTTGAACGCAGCGACGGCGACGATCAGCAGCAACAGCAGGCCGATCATGGCTTTTTCCATGCGGATCGCCTGGTACAGGTTGCCGTGGGTGCGGGTCCAGTCCCGGGCGTAGTAACGGTCTTCGCCAAGCTGCTGGGCGATGGTCCACGCGGCGCGCGGCGCCTGGAACAGATCGTCGAACTTCAGCCGCAGCCCCTGGACCTGGTCCGGCTTCCAGCGATGCAGGCGTGCCAGGTCCTGGAGGTTGGTGACGCCCAGGTAACCGTCCAGCTCCCCGGCGCCGACATGGAAAATGCCGACCACGGTAAAACGTTTCATGCGCGGGAACACGCCGCCCGGGGTCACGGTGACTTCCGGCGCGACGAAGGTCAGCTTGTCGCCAATGGCCACACCCAGCTTGGTCGCGGCCTTGTCGCCGATCACAATGCCGAAACTGCCCGGCGCCAGATCGTCGAGCCGACCCTGCTGCATGAAGTTGTCGATGATCGACACCTGCCGCTCAAGCCCGGGGTCGATGCCATTGAGCAGAACCTTGGACACCTTGCCGTCGTTGGTCAGCAATCCCTGCATCTGGGTGAACGGCGCGACGGCCAGCACCTGCGGGTTCTGCTTGACCTTGGCGGCCAGGCTCGGCCAGTCGCTGATGGCTTCGCCGGATTCGACAGTGGCGTGGGGCACCATGCCCAGCACACGGGTGCGCATTTCATGGTCGAAGCCATTCATCACCGACAACACGACGATCATCACGACCACGCCAAGGGCCAGCCCGATGATGGATGTCAGGGAAATGAACGATACGAAATGATTGCGACGTTTTGCACGGGTATAACGCGTGCCGATGAATACGAAGAGAGGTCTGAACATGTCGGGGCTTGTTCGGAGGGAAAAGGAACGTCCTTGTGGCGGGGGTCTCAAACCAGCTTTACACTCAGACCACCGCCGCTACCATGGGTTCGCCATGTCGACATTAGATGAAGAAGATCGCCGCGAATACTACCGTATCGAGGACACGATCGCACTGGAAATTCGGCCCCTCTCCATTCCTGACGCTGCTGGCCAGGAAGTGTTGCAGGATCCCTCTCCATTGTTCAATCTGCTCAGCGAACTGCACCTGAGCGAGTTCGAGTCACAGCACCTGCTGCGCCAGATCAGCGAGCGCGAACGCAGCATCGCAGCCTACCTCAAAGTGATGAACAAACGTATCGATCTGCTCAGCCAGGTCATTGCCCTGACCGTGCTCGGTGAGATCGGCGAGCCGCAACCGGTGATCATTTCCGAAGGCGGCATCGACTTTCAGTACCCCACCGCCATTGCCATCGGTGCGCACCTGTCGATCAAACTGGTGCTCATGCCCCAGGCCCTGGGGCTGTTGCTGCGGGCACGGGTCACTCATTGCGACCGCAAGGGCGACGGCTACGACGTAGGCACCGAGTTCGAACGCCCGACCGACGCCCAGCGCCAGCTGCTGGCCCGCTACATCCTGCAGAAACAGGCGCAAGAGCGTCGCCTGGCGCGGAAACAGAACGAATCAGGTATCGATAAGGAAGAACCGTGACCCTCATTTATGGCCACCGCGGCGCCAAGGGCGAAGCACCGGAAAATACCCTGACCGGTTTTCAGGAATGTCTCAAGCACGGTGTGCGCCGTTGCGAACTGGACCTGCATCTGTCCATGGACGGCGAGTTGATGGTGATCCACGACCCGACCCTCAAGCGCACGACCGATCGCCGGGGCAAGGTGGTGGAGCACTCCGCCGCCGAACTGGTGACCTACGATGCGCGCAAGGGTGGCCCGGGCTGGATCACGCCATGCCCGATCCCACGCCTGGAGGAACTGTTCGAGCAGTGTGATTTCGAGCATTGGCAACTGGAGGTCAAGAGCGCCTCACGCACCCGCGCGGCGGCCACGGTGCTGGGGATCCGCGAGATGGCCCAGCGCTTCGGCCTGCTGGACAAAGTCACCATCACCTCCAGTTCCCGGGAAGTGCTCAAGGCAGCACTGGAGCTGACCCCGGACATCTCCCGCGGGTTGGTAGCCGAGTACGCCTGGCTCGACCCGCTGAAGGTCGCCCAGAGTTACGGTTGTGAGATTCTGGCGTTGAACTGGACCTTGTGCACGCCCGAGCGCCTGATCAAGGCGCAGCGCCAGGGGCTGCATGTGTCGGTGTGGACCGTCAACGAGCCCGCGCTGATGCGCAGGCTCGCCGACTTTGGCGCTGACAGCCTGATTACAGACTTTCCCGGTTTGGCCACCGCCACCCTCGAGAGTTGCTGAAATCGGTCTCCCCGGCCGGCTCAGGCCACCGGCCGGAGCCGCTCAAAAAAGCCGGTTGAGCCCGTCGTAGGCCGCTACCCGATAGGCTTCGGCCATGGTCGGGTAGTTGAACGTGGTGTTGACGAAGTACTTCAGCGTGTTCAGCTCGCCCGGCTGGTTCATGATCGCCTGTCCGATGTGGACGATCTCCGAAGCCTGGTAACCGAAGCAGTGCACGCCGAGCACTTCCAGCGTCTCGCGGTGGAACAGGATCTTCAACATGCCTTGCGGCTCACCGGCGATCTGCGCCCGCGCCATGCTCTTGAAGAAGGCCTTGCCCACTTCATAAGGCACCTTGGCCTGGGTCAGTTCCTGCTCGTTCTTGCCGATCGAGCTGATTTCCGGAATGGTGTAGATACCGGTCGGCACGTCGTTGACGAAGCGCCAGCTACCGTTGTCGACGATGCTGCCGGCGGCCGAACGACCCTGGTCGTGGGCGGCACTGGCCAGGCTCGGCCAGCCGATCACGTCACCGGCGCCGTAGATGTTCGGCACGCAGGTGCGATAGTTCTCGTCGACTTCGATCTGGCCACGGCTGTTGACCTTCACGCCGATGTTCTCCAGGCCCAGGGTGTCGGTGTTGCCGGTACGGCCGTTGCACCAGAGCAAGGCATCGGCCTTGATCTTCTTGCCGGACTTGAGATGCAGGATCACGCCGTTGTCGACGCCTTCGACACGCTCGTATTCTTCGTTGTGGCGCACCGTGATGTTGTTGTTGCTGAAGTGATAGCTCAAGGCCTGGGAAATTTCCGAGTCCAGGAAGCTCAGCAACTGGCCACGGTTATCCACCAGTTCCACCAGCACACCCAGGCCGCTGAAGATCGATGCGTATTCGCAACCGATCACCCCGGCGCCATAGACAATGAGCTTGCGCGGGGTGTGTCCCAGGCTGAGGATGGTGTCGCTATCGTAGATACGCGCGTGGTTGAAATCGATGTCGGCCGGACGATAAGGGCGCGAGCCGGTGGCGATAATGATGTGCTTGGCCACCAGTTTTTCTACCACGCCATTGCCGCACACCACTTCTACGGTTTGTTCGTCGGCAAAGCTGCCGGTGCCGAAGAATACGTCGACACGGTTGCGGGCGTAGTAGCCAGTACGCGAGGCCACCTGCTTGGAGATTACCTTCTCGGCGCTCTTGAGCACGTCGGGGAAGGAGAACCAGCGCGGCTCGCCGATGGCCCGGAACATCGGGTTGGTGTTGAACTGCATGATCTGCCGGACCGAGTGACGCAAGGCCTTGGACGGGATGGTACCCAAGTGGGTGCAGTTGCCGCCGACCTGGCGACGGCTGTCGACCATTGCCACCTTGCGTCCTGCCTTGGCGGCGTTCATTGCCGCGCCTTCTCCCGCCGGGCCGGAACCCAATACCACCACGTCGTAGTTGTAGACAGCCATGCGTACTCCTCAGAACAGGCCGCGGTACCCGATATGGCACCGACGGCTAAATCACGCCGGGTTGCGGCATGAAGGGACAATTTTGGGCCGGTTCAGGCACCCGACCGTCGTCTATAGATACGTCAAGCCGCGCACATTACCCCTTGGTCGCGCCAGAGGCTAGTTTTGCTGCGTTATTTCGCCACACCCAGGCTTTCAGCAGCCTGTCATCATTGGTTTTTTCCGCTGCTGATCCGTTCAAACGCATCGTTGGTACGGGTGACAAAGCCATTGCCGTCCCTGAGCACGAAAAATACCCCAATGTTATGTTTCTCGGCATAGTCCCACCCCCGTTCAGGCCCGAGAATCAGCAACAGCGTCGACAGTCCATCGGCCATCAACGCTGAAGGATGAATTACCGTGACGGACGCCAGGTTGTGCAGGACCGGTGCACCGGTGCGCGCATCGAAGGTGTGGGAATAGCGCATGCCGTCCCGCTCGAAGTATCGGCGGTAGTCGCCGGAAGTTGAAACGCCGTAGCCATTGACCTCGATGACCCGCTCGGCCACTTGCCGGTCATCCCGAGGCGCCTCCAGGGCGACACGCCAGGCCGAACCATCAGGTTTGCGCCCGGCTGCCTTGAGTTCACCGGTGGCTTCGGCCAGGTAACTGTCGACACCCAGGGCCTGGAGCCTCGCGGCGATCCGGTCGACGGCATAGCCTGCGGCAATGCTGTTGAAGTCGACTTCCACCGGGGCATCCTTGCACAGCCGGTCGCCCTCGATACGCAAGTGACCATGGCCGACGCGTTGGCGCACCTGGGCCAGGGCCTCGGCGCCTGGCACTTTCTCTTCCCGGGACTGGGGACCGAAGCCCCACAGGTTCAGCAGCGGTTCCACCGTCAGGTCAAAAGCACCGCCACTTTGCGAGGACAACTGCTCCCCCACGCCAATCAACTCCAGCACCGGAGCGGGCATGACCTGGCAGCTGTTGGCCGGCAGCGCATTGAAACGCTCGATGTCAGAGTCGCTGCGGTAGGTGGAAAACTGCCGATCCACATTGGCAAGGATCTGCTCCACCTCGGCCTGCACCGCTTTCGGGCCAGGCGTAGCGGAATGCCTGACGTACTGGATGGAATAGTGACTGCCCATGGTCGGGCCATCGAAACGCTCCAGGGTGTCGCCATTGCCACAGCTGGCCAGAATGCTCGCAAGGACCACAAGGGGCCCCCACCGTCCAGTTAACAAATCTTCATCTCCCCGCAAAACCACGACGGCCATTATGGCCTTCAGCGCCAGTCAGTCCAGACGCAAAACCTGTGGGAGCGGGCTGGCTCGCGAAGAGGCCGGCACATCCAGCAGAGATGTTGCCTGTGAAATCGCTTTCGCGAGCAAGCCCGCTCCCACAGGGTGCAGCGCTTTCATACAAGATTTACCAGAGTGAGTACCTACACATGTCTTCCAACACGAGCAACGGCAAGGCTATTTTTCGCGTTGTCAGCGGCAACTTCCTGGAGATGTTCGACTTCATGGTCTATGGCTTCTACGCCACGGCCATCGCCAAGACGTTCTTCCCCACCGACAGTGCTTTCGCCTCGCTGATGCTGTCCCTGGCCACCTTCGGCGCCGGGTTCCTGATGCGCCCGCTGGGGGCGATCTTTCTCGGTGCCTACATCGACCGCCATGGTCGCCGCAAAGGCCTGATCATCACCCTGGCGATGATGGCCGCCGGCACGCTGCTGATCGCCTGCGTACCGGGCTACGCCACCCTGGGCGTGGTGGCGCCATTGCTGGTGCTGCTGGGCCGGTTGCTGCAAGGTTTCTCCGCAGGGGTCGAGCTCGGTGGGGTGTCGGTGTATCTGGCGGAAATCTCCACACCCGGGCGCAAGGGTTTCTTTGTCAGTTGGCAATCCGCCAGCCAACAGGCTGCCGTGGTGTTCGCAGGGCTCCTGGGGGTTGGCCTCAATCATTGGCTGAGCCCGCAGGAAATGGGTGAATGGGGCTGGCGCGTGCCATTCCTGGTGGGTTGCATGATCGTCCCGGCGATCTTCGTGATTCGCCGCTCCTTGGAGGAAACGCCTGAATTCCAAGCGAGAAAGCACCGTCCCACCCTGTCGGAAATCATCCGTTCCATCGGTCAGAACTTTGGCATCGTCTTGGCCGGCATGGCGCTGGTGGTAATGACCACGGTGTCGTTCTACCTGATCACCGCCTATACACCGACTTTCGGTAAATCCGAATTGAACCTGTCGGACCTGGATGCGTTGCTGGTCACCGTGTGCATCGGCCTGTCGAATTTTTTCTGGTTGCCGGTCATGGGGGCGTTTTCCGACAAGATCGGACGCAAACCCCTGCTGCTCGCCGCAACTATCCTGGCAATCCTGACGGCCTACCCGGCGCTGTCCTGGCTGGTGGCGAACCCCAGTTTCAGCCATCTGCTGATCGTCGAGCTGTGGTTGTCGTTCCTGTATGGATCCTACAACGGCGCCATGGTGGTGGCCTTGACGGAAATCATGCCGGTGGAAGTGCGCACCACCGGGTTCTCCCTGGCCTACAGCCTGGCGACCGCAACCTTCGGCGGGTTCACACCAGCGGCCTGTACCTATCTGATCCATGTACTGAATAACAAGGCGGCGCCGGGGATATGGCTCAGTGGGGCGGCGGTGCTGGGGCTGATTGCGACTCTGGTGCTGTTCAAGGGCAATCGACATGCGTTGCGCACTGCGCAGGCTTCAGTAGTGGGCAGCGCCTGATAGATCGCCTTCGCGAGCAAGCCCGCTTGTGTCTTGCTCTGCGATTAAACTGATGGTGAGAGCGGTGAGTGGCAAGCTGAATGCCTGGAGTGCTTAAAGC
>NZ_VIUE01000023.1 GCF_007828215.1 Pseudomonas sp. SJZ074
CGGGTGTAGGTCTTTCGCTCTTGCATGGATCCTCCTGATGGGGCGAATCATATCGCCCTTAAGAGGTGTCCGGGATCATTAAGCCAGTTCAGCTTCGCTCCCATAGGTTTTTGCACCGTTTCCCTCACCGACTGGCATCAGGACCAGCCCCGTCAGATGTTGGCCGGCACGAAATCCGGGCCGCCCAGTTTGTCGCGCACCGTCACCGCCGAGCGCATCAACGGCGTCCACATGCCGTCCGGGCTGTTCCACGCCGCGCCCGCCCAGCGGGTATCGGCCACCAGCTCGGCCTTGTACCGTTCCAGCAGGCGCTTGAGAGCAACGGCGACGCTCCCCATGTCCACGTCAAACAGATCGCCATAGGGGCCTTGCGGCTGCTTGCGCTGTTTATCCTGGCAGAAACGGTAATACCAGACCCAGTCATGGGCGATGTAGATCGCCCGCGTGCGGTCCGGGTACGTCGCCAGCATCGTCAGCAGTGCCGAGACGAAGCGCATGGGAAAGCTGGCATCGTGGGTCTGGCGCCAGTACGGCATGATCAACTGATCGAACGCCGCCACCACGTTCTGCGGCTCGTCGTTATCGCTCTTGGCTTCGAGAAAGTAGAACGGCTCGCCCACCAGGAACTTGTCCAGATCGTTATTGGCCAACGCCAGCAACAGCACGTTGTCGTGTGGATTACTCATTGGATTCTCACTACGTCTCGGGTGGTCATCAACGTGTTGATGTCGTTGCCGTGGGCGATGGGCACGTTGTCCAGCACCGCTTCGCGCATGCCGCCCGGATGGGTCAGGCCGCCCGGCCGCCACAGCGAGTTCACCCCGCCTTCGTTACCGGTGGGCATCAGTACCTTGGGGTTGTCCAGGTTCATCATGTAGATGTCCTTGCCGACCAGCGATCCCGGATCGTAACCCAAGGCCGACTCCAGTACCGACACGTCGCCGGTTTTCTTGTATTCGGCGACCACGGCATTCAGGTCGGATTTTGCCATGACGAACTTGTTCGGGTTGAACGAGCCGTATTTGGGGTTGGCGATATCGTCCGCGGTGAACAGGAAACTCCCGCCCTCTTCCTCGAATGTCTTGAGGTGCTTATCGACATAGGGCCCTTCCAGATAATCCCGCGGCGGCGGTCGGCTGCCCTTGGGAATCGCCATGATATCGGCTTCGGTCACGCCCGCCTTGTAGGCCGCTGCGCGCGGTGTCGGGGCCGCGCCGAGGCGGGCCATTTTCGGCCCCAGGCCCAGCAGCGCCATGCCGGCAATGCCTTGGAGCAAATCGCGATAACCGGGGCCGAGGCGGTCGCCCAACTGACCCAACAACGCCATGCCCCCCATCATCGCGCCACCGATCACCACGAACCCGGCGAAGGCCGCCGCACCAGCCATCGCCGCCAGTACCGCAGCGGCGCCCATGGCGACCATGCCCAAGGCTTCCAGCCCTGTGTGCAGCCAGCCTTCGATATCGAGGACAAAGGCGACCGCAACCGTCGGCCCACCAATAAACGTGTTGGGGCTGCCGCTCTTGATGTGCGCACCGCAAACCATCTTGCTCTGCAACCGCGCCGCCGGCCTGCCGTTGATGAAAACCGTTGCGCTGCCTTCGGCGATCAGCACCGGGAATGGCCAGATCGGGTGATTCATCGGCAAACCCGAACACGAGGACGACACGTCTGCCCCCGCACGCATCGCGTTGCGGTTGTTGATCTGGACGTTGAGGCTGCCCATGATCAACACCCCCGTGGTCGGCTCGGGCAGGTTGAAGAGGGTGTTCAGGCCCTTGAGGATCTGGAACATCGACAGACCGCCCGCCGCAATCGAACCGGCCATGATCGCCAGCGCCACGCCGCCGGTCGCCACGGTGGCCGCGACCACCGCCGCACCGATCAACGCGCCGGCAACGGCCCCAGCCACCATCGCGGCGACACCAAAACCGTGGGCAATTTCATCGCCAAGGCGCGCAGCGGCCAGCATGTCCATTGGAGTTATCGTCTTCGCGCGGGGTAATCAGGCAGTCTGTGGACGCAGCTTGAGCGAGTGCATGGCCATCTTCCACGCCGGCTCGTGGTGCACGAGATCGTTCGGGGTGGTGGTCAGCGTCGTGATCAACCCCACGGGCTGGCGGTCGATGAACACCTGGCGCAGCATCAGTTCCCGACCTTCACGTTGCCAGCTGTAATCGAGCAACACCGCCCCATGGCCATGGAGCGCGAAATCCCAGCGCTTGATCAGGTTGAAGCCAGGTAGCTGCTGCTCGGCGCTTGCCAGTTGCGCGGCCACGTAGTCGCTGAACGGCGTATCGCCCCGGCCCGGGTCGCGGCTGATGACGAAACTGGCTTCCCTGGCCGTTCCGACGGCGGGCAGCTTGAAGATATTGATGCTCTGGTCCTGCCAACGGTCGGGAATGTCGAGGTCGGCTTCTTGGAGGCGATAGAGCGGCATGATTCGGGTTGTTTCCAGGCAAGGGAGTGGCGGAGTCAGCGGCAGATCTTCAAGCAATAGATTGTAACAATCAAGGCATCGGGAGGAGCCGTTTACGGGGCCATGACACCCGTCTCATTTCTCCCTCCCACAGCCTCCCTGGTCACCCATCTACCTGGCTTTTCAAGCCGTCTTGCACGTCAACCAGGCGCTCCAGAAAAGACTGCTGAAGAAGCGGGTAGCATCGCCGAATCCGGACTCCTGCAACAACGTCATGACAGCTGCCTCGGAATGCGGAGGGTCGGCACCTTCAAGGATCTTGCCGAGCTTGACCTTCACTTCATCCGGACTTGCGCCGTGCTGCCGCCAGCGTTGTCCCCAGGCCGCCAGCAGCAACGGCTGGCTGGCATAAGCGTATTGGTTCCCCGCCACGACCAGCGGAGCCCCCGGCTTCAAATGGGCCCGGATGGAGCGAAAGATCTGCCGCTTGGCCTCATCGCCATCGAGGTGATGGAACACGCCGATCAGGGTGGCGGCATCGTAGGACTCGTCCGCTGCCAGGTCCTGGACCTGACCAAGATGCAGGCATGTTCTTTCGAGCAAGCCGTTCGCCTCCAGCTGTTGCCTGGCGGCCTCCAGCATCGGCGCGGACGGGTCGACGGCAGTGAAGCGCCAACCTGGCTCCAACGCTGCCATTGCAATGATCTCCTGAGCCGTGCCGCCAGCGCCCACGACCAGGATGTTCGCCGAACCTGTCTGATCGAGGCTTGCCGCCAGCATGCAGGCGGCCAAGTCCTGGCAGGCGTCATACCCGGCCAACGCGATACGGCTTTGTCGGCCGTATTCATTGGCTCGGCAGGCATCGAATTTTGTAGCTGAGGGAAGTGAGGATGATTTCAAGGCGGTTCTCCTATGTCCTTGAACCAAGCTACGTCACCGGTTGAGATAATAAAAATTCATTAATTTCATGCGCCGCATTCCCATCAGGAATGGCGAACTCAATTCGAATTGAGTTGGGCGTCAGGGTAAGCTTCCCTCCAGCCCCCACGAGTTGCACAACCATGACCAACCAGGCGATGCGCCGTGCGCTATTGGCTTTGATTTTCCCGATGATGTGCGCGCCCGTGCACGCGGCAACGTGGCAGATCTGCCGCCTGGAGCTGCGCATCATCGAGGTGGTGAGGCAACCGTATCCACAGCTCCAGGCCCAGGTCCTGGAAGTAAGCCGTAAATCACCTGCGACCGAATGTCCGGAGGAAGGCTCGAGCCTCACGTTCACGCCGGAAACGCCCGATTACCAAGCCACACTACCCCGCAAGCAATGGCCTGGGAGGGGGCAGTCAGTGCGTGTCGACTACCGGTACCTGGATGGCATTTGCAAGGGCGATGGCAATAATTACCCGTGCCGCATCAGGCACTACCCGGTGGTGGGTCGCTAGACCGCTATCGCGAGCAGGCTCTGCACCACCGAAAAAAACCATAAAAAAAGGGCACCCGACTCCCTCGTCATGCCCTTTTTTCGTTGTCGCTTCATCCCCTCTGCCCGAGGGGGCCCACAGCAATTATTGGTTAACGCTGTCCTTCAACATCTTGCCCGGCTTGAAAGCGACCGTGTTGCTGGCCTTGATTTTCACCGGCTCACCGGTTTGTGGGTTCTTGCCGGTGCGGGCGCCACGGTGGCGTTGCAGGAAAGTGCCGAAGCCAACCAGGGTGACGCTGTCCTTGCGGTGCAGGGCGCCGGTGATTTCTTCCAGGACGGCGTTGAGGACGCGGTTGGCTTGTTCTTTGGTGAGGTCCGCTTTTTCCGCGATGGCGGCAGCGAGTTCTGGTTTACGCATGAATGAAGCCCCTTTGACGGTTTTTTTGTTGTTATGTCTGGACTGTTCTCTTGGGAAACAGCCTCTAAGGCACCGCAGGCTCTACACTGCGGCAGACGGGAGTGAGGATGGCACGGGCCCGGACACGACGCCAGTGTCCGCGCGACCTTTGTGGCATCAAAAGCATGGCTTTTGCGACAGAACCCCCAGTATTTACGCCAGCAAGGGCGGAAGTTCCTTGTTCAGGGCCAGTTTCTCCATCACCGCTGTGCCTGTCAGGGCATAGCCCAGCAAGTTGCCTTCGGCGTCGCGGCACAACGCCTTGATGTCGGAGCCCTGCCCCTCGACGCTCCAGGCACCTTCACGGCCCCGTGGCGGCGGCGATACGACCAACGGGCATACCGGTGTCTTTACGGTAATCGGCATCGGACCGTAGCCGACAGCGGTCGGATTGCCCGCCAGGGTCTGGGCCAGGGCGCGGGCGCAGCTCATCAGCGGCATCACGTACAACAGGTTCAAGCCATCGACCTCGGCGCAGTCGCCCAGGGCATAGATGTTGGCGTGGGATGTTTTCAACTGGCGGTCGACCACCACGCCCCGATTGACCATCAGGCCGGCGGCGGCCGCCAGGTCGATACGCGGACGCAGGCCGATGGCCGAGACCACCAGGTCGCAGGCGATCACCTGGCCGTCGGACAGGTGCGCCTCCAATCCATCGGCCGCCCGCTGCAGGCGGTTGAGTACCGGTCCCAGGTGGAAGCGCGCACCCAGGCTTTCCAGTCCAGCCTGCACCGCAACGGCGGCGGCCGGGTGCAGCAGCGTCGGCATGACCTGCTCGCAGGGCGCCACCAGTTGCACCTCGTAACCGCCGAGGATCAGGTCGTTGGCGAATTCACAACCGATCAGCCCGGCACCCAGCAACAGCACCCGGCGCTTGCCGGCAGCCGCGGCGCGAAAGCGCGCGTAGTCTTCCAGGTCGTTGATGGGGAAGATCAGGTCTGCCGCGTCACCCTGCACCGGTACGCGTACGGTTTCGGCGCCCCAGGCCAGGACCAGGTCGCGATAGTTCAGCGCTTCTTCGCCGATCCACAAGCGCTTGTGTCCCGGATCGATGCCGCTGATGCGGGTATGGGTGCGCACTTCGGCCTTCAACTGCTCGGCCATGGCCCCGGGCTCGGCCATGCTCAGGCCGTCGGCGTCCTTGTTCTTGCCAAAGCCGGTGGACAGCATCGGCTTGGAGTAGGAGCGGCCGTCGTCCGCGGTAATCAGCAGCAGCGGGGTTTCGCTATCAAGCTTGCGAAACTCCCGGGCCAGGTTGTAGCCGGCCAGGCCGGTACCGACGATGACGACAGGTGCGCTCATGTTGCTCTCCATGTAAAAAACAGTGGGAAACGATCAGCTGATATCGATCATTTCGAAATCCATTTTGCCGACACCGCAATCCGGGCATAGCCAATCGTCTGGAACGTCCTCCCAGCGGGTGCCAGGCGCGATGCCATCGTCAGGCCAGCCGTCAGCTTCGTTGTAGATCAGGCCACAGACGATACATTGCCACTTCTTCATTCCAATACTTCCTCAAGATGTCAGGCCTTGCCGGGATTTTCCGGCTCAGGGCCGTTTTGTACTGATCGCTTGCGGCAGATGCAAGCATGATCGGCCGGCTGCAGGCCGGGCCAGTCAAAACCCGCGTCCGACATGGTAAGCTCGCGGCCTCATTTGCTGCCATTCAAGACCTCTGTGCCGCATACAAATTCGATATTTCCTACACTTCAATGGTTGCCCCAGCACCTGCTGTCGCCCCGTCCCGATGCTGGTGTACTCGACTGGCTGTTCGACGAAGGTTC
Source organism: Pseudomonas sp. SJZ074 (assembly GCF_007828215.1). Classification (GTDB taxonomy): domain Bacteria; phylum Pseudomonadota; class Gammaproteobacteria; order Pseudomonadales; family Pseudomonadaceae; genus Aquipseudomonas. The sequence continues at coordinate 6,081 of NZ_VIUE01000023.1, forward strand.
CCTGACCCGGCGCCTCACGCACCTGTCGGACGGACATTTCAGCGTGGCACCGTTGTTCGAGGGCTGGCAGCCATTGCGCGATGACGAGTGTGCCGCGCTGGACCTGGCCCCAGGCAGCGAAGGCTGGGTGCGCGAGGTGTATCTGCATGGCCATGGCGAGCCTTGGGTGTTCGCCCGCAGCGTGGCGGCCCGCAGTGCATTGCAGGGCGATGGGTTGCAGATGGACGGGCTGGGCAGCCGTTCCTTGGGGGAGCTGTTGTTCTGCGACCAGGCCTTCCAGCGCGGCCCCATCGAGGTATGCCATTATCCCGAGCAGTGGCTGCCGCGCGACGCGCGCGCCGCTGAGTTGTGGGGCCGGCGCTCGCGTTTCGATCGCGGGGCGTTGAGTGTGCTGGTCGCGGAAATCTTCCTGCCGCGCCTGTGGAGCGTCGCCCGTGCCTATTCGGAGACTTACTGATGTACCTGCAACTGCTCAAGTCCTTGAACCGCCTCAACCCACGAGCCTGGGACTTCGTGCAATTGACCCGCATGGACAAGCCCATCGGCATTTATCTGTTGCTGTGGCCGACCCTGTGGGCACTGTGGATCGCCGGTAACGGCTCGCCGTCGCTGGCCAACATCGTGATTTTCGTCCTCGGCGTGACCCTGACCCGCGCCGGTGGCTGCGTGATCAACGATTGGGCCGACCGCAAGGTGGACGGCCACGTCAAGCGCACCGCACAGCGCCCGCTGGCCAGCGGCAAGATCAGTTCGAAGGAAGCCCTGGTGTTCTTCGCCGTGCTGATGGCCGTGAGTTTCCTGCTGGTACTGTGCACCAATACGCCGACAATCCTACTGTCCTTCGGCGGGCTGGCGCTGGCCCTCACCTACCCGTTCATGAAGCGCTACACCTACTACCCGCAAGTGGTCCTGGGCGCGGCGTTCTCCTGGGGCATGCCGATGGCGTTCACCGCCGAAACCGGCCATTTGCCGGCGGCCGCGTGGCTGCTGTACATCGCCAACCTGCTGTGGACAGTGGCCTACGACACCTACTACGCGATGACCGATCGGGATGATGATTTGCGGATCGGCGTGAAGTCCACGGCGATCCTGTTCGGCGATGCCGACCGGGTGATCAATCTGACGCTGCAGGGCCTGGCCCTGGGCTGCCTGCTGCTGGCCGGTTCGCAGTTCAAGCTGGGCGGCTGGTTCCACCTGGGGCTGGTGGTTGCGGCCGGATGTTTTGTCTGGGAGTTCTGGTACACCCGTGGCCGCGACCGGATGCGCTGCTTCCAGGCGTTCCTGCACAACCACTGGGCCGGGTTGGCGATTTTCGTGGGGATCGTGCTGGATTATGGGTTGCGCTGAGGTCAACTGTGGTGAGGGGATTTATCCCTTCGCCACAATTGAATTTTCATCAGCCCAAGCGGGTGGTTCGTCAGTCGGCCTTCGCGGCCTTCCAGGCGCCGTTCTTCAGACCGTCACCGGTCGCTTCTCCTGGCGCCTTGTCCTTGATGAAGGTGTATAGAGGCTTGCCATTGTAAGCCCACTGCATAGAGCCATCCTCTCGCTTGATCACCGTCCATTTGCCCATGGATTTGGCATTTTTGTCCGCCATGAGCGGTGGCCAGTTGGTTGCGCATTGGCCATTGCACGCCGATTTGCCATCCGCGTCCTCAGCAAACGTATACAACGTCATGCTCTTGTGGTCCGTCAGCATGCCATTCTCTTTATCGACCATCGCCGGCTCGGCCGCAAACGCCAACGCAGGCAGCGCCAGGGCAGCCATCATCGCCAGCGCCTTGGTGGTTTGGGTGAAGTAAGTCATGGAAACCTTCTTTTGTGGTTGTCAGGATTCGGACTGAAAAGCGTAGTCCAGAATCCTCCTTACCGTTGGACGCGGAAATAACTGTCACACGACTGCAATAATTCCGTTATCTAATGCGGCGCAAGACAGTTAAATGACAAGAGGATTACCCCATGGTTGGCAGGAGCATTCTGATCGTCGACGACGAGGCGCCCATCCGCGAGATGATTGCCGTTGCGTTGGAGATGGCCGGCTATGACTGCATGGAAGCAGAGAACTCCCAACAGGCCCACGCCATCATCGTCGACCGCAAGCCCGATCTGATCCTGCTGGACTGGATGCTGCCCGGCACGTCCGGCATCGAGCTGGCGCGCCGCCTCAAGCGCGATGAGCTGACCGGGGACATCCCGATCATCATGCTCACCGCCAAGGGCGAGGAAGACAACAAGATCCAGGGCCTGGAAGTGGGCGCGGATGACTACATCACCAAGCCGTTTTCCCCACGGGAGTTGGTGGCGCGCCTGAAAGCCGTGTTGCGTCGCGCCGGGCCAACCGATGGCGAAGCGCCGATTGAAGTCGGCGGCCTGCTGCTGGACCCCATCAGCCACCGCGTGACCATCGACGGCAAGCCCGCCGAGATGGGCCCGACCGAATATCGCCTGCTGCAATTCTTCATGACTCACCAGGAGCGCGCCTACACCCGCGGGCAACTGCTGGATCAGGTCTGGGGCGGCAACGTCTATGTCGAGGAACGCACCGTGGATGTGCACATCCGCCGCCTGCGCAAAGCCCTCGGTGACGCCTACGAGAATCTGGTACAAACCGTACGCGGCACCGGTTATCGTTTTTCTACCAAGGCATGAGAAAAGCGGCTGCGAGTTTCAAGCTACAAGCTGCAAGCAAAAGCCACTACCGACCCGCTTCAAACTTGCAGCTTGAAGCTTGCAGCTTTCAGCTGTTTCCAAAGGAAGCCCCGTGAATCAAAACTGGCATGGCACCCTGATTCGCCACATGTTGTTGCTGGTGACCGGCTGTTTGCTGATCGGCCTGATCAGCGGCTATTACGGCTGGAGCCTGGCCGCTGGGCTGGGGCTTTACCTGGCCTGGACCCTCAAGCAATTGCTGCGCCTGCATGAATGGCTACGCCTGCACAAACCCGACGAAGCGCCACCCGACGGCTATGGCCTGTGGGGCGAAGTGTTCGACAGCATCTATCACCTGCAACGGCGCGACCAGCGCGTGCGCGGCCGCCTGCAAGCGGTGATCGACCGGGTCCAGGAGTCCACAGCCGCGCTGAAAGACGCGGTGATCATGCTCGACAGCGATGGCAACCTGGAATGGTGGAACCGCGCCGCCGAGACTCTGCTGGGCCTCAAGACGCCCCAGGACAGCGGTCAGCCGGTGACCAACCTGGTACGTCATCCGCGCTTCAAGGAGTATTTCGAGCAGGACAACTACGCCGAGCCGCTGGAGATTCCCTCGCCCACCAACGACCGACTGCGCATCCAGTTGTACATCACCCGCTACGGCAACAACGAGCACTTGATGCTGGTGCGCGACGTCACCCGCATCCATCAGTTGGAACAGATGCGCAAGGACTTCATCGCCAACGTGTCCCACGAACTGCGCACACCGTTGACGGTGATCTGCGGTTACCTGGAGACCCTGCTCGACAACGTCGAAGAGGTGAACCCACGCTGGAGTCGAGCCTTGCAGCAAATGCAGCAACAGGGCGGACGCATGCAGACCCTGCTCAACGATTTGCTGTTGCTGGCAAAGCTGGAGGCCACCGATTACCCGTCGGACAACCAGCCGGTACCCGTCGACGACCTGCTGCAGATCATCAGCGAGGACGCCCAGGAGCTATCCGGTCCCAAGCAGCAGACCATTACCCAGGAAGTTGACCCTGCGGTGCAGCTCAAGGGCAGCGAGGCGGAACTGCGCAGCGCGTTTTCCAACCTGGTGTTCAACGCGGTCAAGTACACGCCGGAGCAAGGCCGCATCCACATCCGTTGGTGGGGCGATGTGCAAGGTGCGCATCTGAGTGTGCAGGATTCGGGTATCGGCATCGACAGCAAACACCTGCCCCGCCTGACCGAGCGCTTCTACCGCGTCGACTCCAGTCGCAACTCAAACACGGGAGGCACCGGGTTGGGCCTGGCCATCGTCAAGCACGTGCTGCTGCGTCATCGCGGGCGCATGGAAATCAGTAGCGTACCCGCCCACGGCAGCACATTTACCTGCCACTTCGCCCCGGCGCAGGTGGTCCACGCACGTCTCGCCAGCCGTGCCGATTGACACCGATCGGTACTTCCCTCTAGGCAATCGCCGAGTCAGCCGCTACATTGGCTGACTTCTGCCTGCTTTTTCAGGCCCTCATTTTTAACCTCTACAGCTACTACGGAACCTGCAAAACTCCATCATGGACCCTTCCCCTGGCTTGTCCCTCGTTACACTCTTCGCCGAATTCGGCATGATTCTTTTTGCTCTGGTCCTGGTTCTGCTCAACGGTTTTTTCGTTGCGGCCGAATTCGCCATGGTCAAGCTACGCTCGACCCGGGTCGAAGCCATTGCCGACCAGAACGGCTGGCGCGGGCACATCCTGCGCACCGTCCACAGTCAGCTCGACGCCTATCTGTCCGCCTGTCAGCTGGGTATCACCCTCGCCTCCCTGGGCCTGGGCTGGGTGGGCGAGCCGGCGTTCGCCCACATCCTCGAACCGTTGCTGGACCTGGTAGGCGTTCAGTCGCCAGAGTTGATCAAGGGTATTTCGTTTTTCACCGCGTTCTTCATTATTTCGTACCTGCACATCGTGGTCGGTGAGCTGGCGCCCAAATCCTGGGCGATCCGCAAACCCGAGCTGCTGTCGCTGTGGACCGCCGTGCCGCTGTACCTGTTCTACTGGCTCATGTACCCGGCGATCTATCTGCTCAATGCCAGCGCCAACGCCATCCTGCGCATCGCCGGCCAAGGCGAACCCGGCCCTCATCACGAGCACCATTACAGCCGTGAAGAGCTGAAGCTGATCCTGCACTCCAGCCGTGGCCAGGACCCGAGCGACCAGGGCATGCGCGTCCTCGCGTCGGCCGTGGAGATGGGCGAGCTGGAAGTGGTGGATTGGGCCAACTCCCGGGAAGACCTGGTGACGCTGGAATTCAATGCGCCACTCAAGGAAATCCTGGCGCTGTTCCGTCGTCACAAGTTCAGCCGCTACCCGGTGTACGACAGCGAGCGCCAGGAGTTCGTCGGCCTGTTGCACATCAAGGACCTGTTGCTGGAACTGGCAGCCCTGGACCACATCCCCGAGTCGTTCAACCTGGCCGAACTGACCCGTCCCCTGGAGCGCGTATCCCGGCACATGCCGTTGTCGCAATTGCTGGAGCAGTTCCGCAAGGGCGGCTCGCACTTCGCCGTGGTCGAGGAAGCCGACGGCAACATCATCGGCTACCTGACCATGGAAGACGTGCTGGAAGTGCTGGTGGGCGATATCCAGGACGAACACCGCAAGGCCGAGCGCGGCATTCTGGCCTACCAGCCGGGCAAGCTGCTGGTACGCGGCGACACGCCACTGTTCAAGGTCGAGCGCCTGCTGGGGATCGACCTGGACCATATCGAAGCCGAGACGCTTGCCGGGCTGGTCTACGAAACCCTCAAGCGAGTGCCGGAAGAGGAAGAAGTGCTGGAAGTCGAAGGCCTGCGGATCATCATCAAGAAGATGAAAGGGCCGAAGATCATTCTGGCGAAGGTGTTGATGCTCGATTGAGTCGTTGACTCAAGATCCGCGGCGCTGCCATCGCGAGCAGGCTCGCTCCCACATGGATCCCTGTTTGCCGAGAGTTTGTGTTCACAGCAGGTCCATTGTGGGAGCGAGCCTGCTCGCGATGGCGTCAGCCCTGACACCCCATCACTGCTTGCCCACCGCAAAGTTGGGCAACTCCCCCACCGGTTGATCGAACTGGTAGGGAATCGACACCAGCCCCAACCCGGTGTTGCGCTGCACCACGAAATGCAGGTGCGGTCCGGAGCTGTTGCCGGTGTTGCCCGATAACGCCAAGGGCGTGCCCACCGCCACCCGCTGCCCTTCCCGAACGCTCACCGAACCTTTCTGCAGATGCAGATAGACACCCATGGTGCCGTCGTCGTGCAACACCCGCACGAAGTTGCCCGAAGGGTCGTCGCCACGGCCGGTCTGTTCATTCTCGGTCTTGATCACCACGCCGCCCCGCGCCGCAATGATCGGCGTACCTACGGGCATGGCGATGTCCATGGCGTAGCGGTTCTTCGGACCGTAGTGGCTGTACTGACCGTTGGCGCCCTGGCTCAGCCGGAACGGTCCACCGCGCCATGGCAACGGGTAGCGATAGGCCTGTGCCGCGTCCGTCGGGTCACCCAGCGAATATTCGAACCTGGGGGTGTACATCAACGGCTTTGCGGGCTGGATGGCCGTGAGCAGCGCCAGGCGCAGGTTGCTGCGCGCCGGCAGGACCCGCCGAATCGGCCGGCTCGGTGCTCCGCTCACATTGTCCAGGCCGGCGAAACTCAACTCGATCTCAACCGGTGCGTACAGGTCATTGCGTACGAACACAGCGTCCGCACCCTTTTGCTTCTTGATATCGAGAAACACCTGACGCTCCAGGTGCTCGACCATGCGGTCGCGAAAGACGAACACCTGGGCGCCTCGGCTGGGGCGGTCGCTATAGGACACCACGCCGTTGGCATCGGTGGATTTGTAGATGGTCATGGCCATGGCCGACGTGGAGGCCAGTACAAGACTGCAGGCGAACAACAAGGGCGCGAGCATGGGCAAAGGTTCTGTCGAAAATGTAGGCTTGCACAGCAGCCTAGCAGTTGGGATGGACCCGCGTAATCGACGGATGTTTCAGAGTTGAATCAATGAGGTGATCGTTCCCACGCTCCGCGTGGGAAAGCAGCCTGGGACGCTCCGCGGCCCTCAAAACCGAACGCAGAGCGTCCGTGGAGGCATTCCCACGCAGAGCGTGGGAACGATCTCTGAAAGCGCCGCTGGATCAGGCGCCCGGTACGAAGTGCTTCTGCGCGGTACCGCGGGCGATCAGGCGGGAGATGTAGTCGAGTTTCTGCGGGTCTTTGTCGACGAAGCGGAAGGTCAGTTGCAGCCACTCGCTGTCCGGCGTCTGTTCGTGGGCAACGATAGCGTGCAGGTAGCCGTTCAGGCGCGCGGTTTCGGCGTTGTCGCCCTGCTCCATGTCCAGCACCGAGCTTTCGAGCACTTGCGGCAGAGTATCGGAGCGTTTGACCAGCAGCAGCGCTTCCTTGAGGCTCAGGGCCTTGATCACGCATTGCTGGGTGCCACTGGCCAGGCGCAGCTGGCCCTGGCCGCGGTTGGCGCCGACGGAAGCGGATGCTACAGGCGCCTTGACCGGCGGGCTGTTGAGCAGACCACGGGCCGGCGCAGCGGCAGGGGCGGCCGGTGCCGCAGCGGCTGGCCTGGTGGGCGCAGGCGCAGTAGCGGCGACGACCGGAGCCGCCTTGCCGCCCGTCAGGGCACTGAGGGAATCATTGCCGAACGCGGAGTTCATCTTGGTCGGCGCGCTGTTCATCAGGGTGTCGAGCTTGCCGACCTTGTGCAGGGCCTGCTTGACCTTGGTCAGCAACTGTTCGTTGGTGAAGGGCTTGCTGACATAACCGGAAACACCGGCCTGGATCGCCTGGACCACGTTTTCCTTGTCACCACGGCTGGTGACCATGACGAACGGCATGCCCTTGAGGTTGTCCTGCTGACGGCACCAGGTCAACAACTCAAGGCCGGACATTTCCGGCATTTCCCAATCGCACAGCACCAGGTCGAACGCCTCGCGGGCCAGCAGAGCCTGGGCTTTTCTGCCGTTCACTGCATCTTCGATACGGATGCCCGGGAAGTAATTGCGCAGGCACTTCTTCACCAGGTCACGAATGAACGACGCATCGTCCACGACCAACACACTGACCTTACTCATCCAGATACACCTCTAAAAAATCCCGGCAAGCATACCGCTTTTACTGATGGCACATCGCCAAAAACCGTCAGTCACGCCGGGACTTTTCGTTCACGGGGTGCTGCTGTCGATAAAAAAATGGCAAAAAAAAAGCCCGACCAGAAGGCCGGGCGCTTTTCCTGGCAATCCTACTTATCGTCAAATTCACCCGGAACATTAGGGGTTTCCGACGGGGTGCCCTCAACTTCTTCCTTCATGCGCTTGAGCCCCATGTGCCGTACGTCGGTACCGCGCACCAGGTAGATCACAAGTTCGGAGATGTTACGCGCATGATCACCGATACGCTCCAGGGAACGCAGCACCCAGATGATGCTCAACACCCGGGAGATCGAGCGCGGGTCTTCCATCATGTAGGTCGCCAGCTCACGCAGGGCGGTCTTGTATTCGCGGTCGATGATCTTGTCGTATTGGGCCACCGACAACGCCAGGTCGGCGTCGAAGCGAGCGAAGGCGTCCAGCGCATCGCGAACCATGTTGCGAACCTGGTCGCCGATGTGGCGAACCTCGACGTAGCCGCGCGGCGCCTCGCCTTCTTCGCACAACTGAATGGCACGACGGGCGATCTTGGTGGCTTCGTCGCCAATCCGCTCGAGATCGATCACCGATTTGGAAATGCTGATGATCAACCTCAGGTCGGAAGCGGCCGGCTGGCGGCGAGCCAGGATGCGCAAGCACTCTTCGTCGATGTTGCGTTCCATCTGGTTGATCTGGTCGTCGATCTCGCGCACCTGCTGGGCCAGGCCGGAGTCGGCCTCGATCAGCGCGGTCACCGCGTCATTGACCTGCTTTTCCACCAGGCCGCCCATGGCCAGCAGGTGACTGCGTACCTCCTCCAGCTCGGCGTTGAACTGGGCGGAAATGTGGTGAGTAAGGCCTTCCTTCGAAATCATGGGTTTGCTCCGCAAAAGCTGTGAGCTGCAAGCTACAAGCTGCAAGCTGATGTGTGTCGTGACTCGTACCGCTTTGACTTGCCGCTTGAAGCCCGCGGCTCGCAGCTGCCGCTAGCCATAGCGGCCCGTGATGTAGTCTTCGGTCTGCTTCTTGGCCGGATTGGTAAACAAGGTGTCGGTATCGCCGAATTCCACCAGCTTGCCCATGTACATGAAGGCCGTGTAGTCGGAAACCCGCGCCGCCTGCTGCATGTTGTGGGTCACGATGACGATGGTGAACTTGGACTTGAGCTCGTAGATCAACTCTTCGACCTTCAAGGTCGAGATCGGGTCCAGGGCCGAGCAGGGTTCGTCGAGCAGCAACACTTCCGGTTCCACGGCGATGGTGCGGGCAATCACCAGGCGTTGCTGCTGGCCACCGGACAGGCCCAGGGCCGAATCATGCAGGCGGTCCTTGACCTCATCCCACAGCGCCGCGCCCTTGAGGGCCCATTCCACGGCTTCGTCGAGAATGCGCTTCTTGTTGATGCCCTGGATGCGCAGGCCGTAGACCACGTTTTCGTAGATGGTCTTCGGGAACGGGTTGGGCTTCTGGAACACCATGCCCACGCGACGGCGCAGCTCCGCAACGTCTTCGCCCTTGCGGTAGATGTTGTTGCCGTAGAGGTTGATTTCACCTTCGACGCGGCAACCGTCCACCAGGTCGTTCATACGGTTGAAGGTACGCAGCAAGGTCGACTTGCCGCAGCCCGACGGACCGATGAACGCGGTCACGCGTTGTTTCGGGATGTTCAGGCTGACGTCGTACAGCGCTTGCTTCTGGCCATAGAACAGGCTCAGGCCAGGCACTTCGATGGCGACGGTTTCCTCGGCCAGGTTCAGGCTCTGCTTGTTGCGACCCAGGGCCGACATGTTGATGCCGTGTGTATGTGCTTCGTGTTGCATGGGCTCACTCCGTTCGTAGCTGCAAGCTTTGAGCTGCAAGCTGCAAGTTTGGGCAAAAGCGGCTTCTAGCTTGCCGCTTGTAGCTATTGGCTGTTAGCTATCCAACGCCTTGTACTTCTCGCGCAGGTGGTTACGGATCCACACGGCCGACAGGTTCAACGTGGCGATCACCACTACCAGCAGCAACGCCGTGGCATAGACCAGGGGGCGCGCCGCTTCGACGTTCGGGCTCTGGAAGCCTACGTCATAGATGTGGAAGCCCAAGTGCATGATCTTCTGGTCCAGGTGCACGTAGGGGTAGTTGCCATCCAGCGGCAGCGACGGCGCCAGTTTCACCACACCCACCAGCATCAGCGGCGCCACTTCACCGGCGGCGCGGGCCACCGCGAGGATCATGCCGGTCATCATCGCCGGGCTCGCCATCGGCAGGACGATCTTCCACAGGGTCTCGGCCTTGGTGGCACCGAGGGCCAGGGAACCTTCACGCACGGTTCGCGGGATTCGCGCCAGGCCTTCTTCGGTCGCCACGATCACCACCGGCACCGCCAGCAGGGCCAGGGTCAGGGAGGCCCAGAGCAGGCCCGGGGTGCCGAAGGTCGGCGCTGGCAGCGCTTCGGGGAAGAACAGACGGTCAACCGAGCCGCCCAGCACATAGACGAAGAAGCCCAGGCCGAACACGCCATAAACGATGGCCGGCACGCCCGCCAGGTTGTTCACCGCAATGCGGATCAGGCGGGTCATCGGGCCCTGGCGGGCGTATTCACGCAGGTAGACCGCCGCCAGCACGCCGAATGGTGTCACGATCATCGCCATGATCAGGGTCATCATCACCGTGCCGAAAATCGCCGGGAAGATCCCGCCTTCGGTGTTGGCTTCACGGGGGTCGTCGCTGAGGAACTCCCAGACCTTGCTGAAGTAGAAACCGAGCTTGGTGAAGGTGCCCATGCCGTTCGGCTGATAAGCGTGCACCACTTTGCCGATGCCAATTTCCACTTCCTTGCCGTTGGCATCGCGGGCGGTCAGGCTGTCGCGGTTGAACTGGGTGTGCAGGTCGGTCAGGCGCGCTTCAATTTCCTTGTAGCGCGCATCGAGCTCGGCACGTTCACTGGCCATGTCGGCTTGGGCGGCGGCGTCGAGCTTGCCCTCCAGCTCCAGCTTGCGACCGTGCAGGCGGATACGCTCCAGGCCGGCGTTGATGGCGCCGATGTCGGATTTTTCCAGGGTCTTGAGTTCCGCGGCGAGCTGATTGACCCGCGCAATGCGAGCCTGCAACTGCGGCCAGGCGGCCTCGCCCTCGGCAACGACCTTGCCTTCTTCCTTGACGTTGACCAGGTAGCCGTAGAAGTTGCCCCACTCACGGCGCTCGATGGCCATCAGCTCCGGCGGCGTGGTCTGGTCGCTCAGCCAGTCGCCGACGATCCAGGTGAAGTCGGTACCGTTCAGGTCCCGGTTGCCGACCTTGATCAGCTCGCGGGTCATGAACTCGGGGCCTTCGTCCGGCACCGGCAGGCCGGCGCTCTTCAGGCGCTCACGAGGCACTTCTTCCTTCTGCACCACTTCACCGACCACCAGGTGCGCGGGCATGCCCGGCACGTTGTAGTTGGCGTGGATCAGGTCCGCCGGCCAGAAATGGCCCAGGCCGCGCACGGCGATCACCGCCAGCAGGCCAATGGTCATGATGACAGCGATGGACACTGCGCCGCCGCTGATCCAGACGCCGGGGGCGCCGCTCTTGAACCATCCTTTCAGGGAGTTCTGTTTCACAGACTTCTACCTTTCTTAAAGCGACGAATATTTCTTGCGCAGACGCTGACGGATCAGCTCAGCGAGGGTGTTCATGACGAACGTGAACAACAGCAACACCAGCGCCGACAGGAACAGCACGCGGTAATGGCTGCCGCCGACCTCCGATTCAGGCATTTCCACCGCCACGTTGGCTGCCAGGGTCCGCAGGCCTTCGAACAGGTTCATCTCCATGACCGGCGTGTTACCGGTGGCCATCAAGACGATCATGGTTTCGCCCACCGCACGGCCCATGCCGATCATCAGCGCCGAGAAGATGCCCGGGCTGGCGGTTAGGATCACCACGCGGGTCATGGTCTGCCAAGGCGTGGCCCCCAGGGCCAGGGAGCCCAGGGTCAGGCCGCGCGGCACACTGAACACGGCGTCTTCGGCGATGGAGTAGATGTTCGGGATCACCGCGAAGCCCATCGCCAGGCCCACCACCAGGGCGTTGCGCTGGTCGTAGGTGATGCCCAGGTCATGGGAGATCCACATGCGCATGTCGCCGCCAAAGAACCAGGCTTCCATGTACGGGCTCATGTACAGCGAGAGCCAGCCCACGAACAGGATCACCGGAATCAGCAAGGCACTTTCCCAGCCGTCCGGCACCCTCAGGCGAACGGACTCCGGCAGGCGGCTGAAGACGAAACCGGCCACCAGGATGCCAATCGGCAACAGCATCAGCAGGCTGAAAATGCCTGGCAGGTGCCCTTCAACGTAAGGTGCCAGGAACAGGCCGGCGAAGAAGCCGAGGATCACCGTCGGCATGGCCTCCATCAATTCGATCACCGGCTTGACCTTGCGGCGCATGCCCGGAGCCATGAAGTACGCAGTGTAGATGGCGGCAGCCACCGCCAGGGGAGCCGCCAGCAACATGGCGTAGAACGCGGCTTTCAGCGTACCGAAGGTCAGCGGCGACAGGCTCAGCTTGGGTTCGAAGTCGGTGTTGGCGGCGGTCGATTGCCAGACGTATTTAGGCTCGTCGTAGTTCTCGTACCAGACCTTGCCCCACAACGCGCTCCAGGAGACTTCCGGGTGCGGGTTGTCCAGCGACAGCGGCTGGAGCTTGCCGCCCTGCTCCACGATCAGCCGGTTGGCCCGTGGCGACATGCCGAACACGCCCTGCCCATCGACTACCTGGTCCACCAGCAATGTGCGGTGGGCGGTGCTGTGGAACACACCCAGCTTACCGGCGGCGTCGAGGGCGACGAAGCCTTTGCGACGCTCTTCGGCGGTGATCTCGACGATGGGCGCGGTGCCCATCTGGAAGGTGCGGATCTCTTTCAGGCGTTGCTCGCCGTCAGGATCCCGGGCCATGAACCATTGGGACAAACCGCCCTTGGAGTCCCCGACGATCAACGAAATCCCACCCACCAGTTGGGTCGCGGTGGTCACCTGGGCGTCGGCGTTTTCCAGTAATTTGTAACGGCCATTGAGGCTCTTGTCCCGCAGGCTGAACACATCGGCCTGGGCCCGACCATTGACCACGTACAACCACTGCTGGCGCGGGTCGACGAAGATGTTCTTCACCGGCTCGGTCATCTGCGGCAGATCGATTCGCGTCTGCTCGCTGGTGACTTCACCGGTCATCATGTTTTCTTCGCTGGTAATCGACAGCACGTGCAACTGGGCGCCGCTGGAACCGGCGATCAGCAGGGCCGAATCGGTGGCATTGAGGCTGACATGCTCCAGCGCAGCGCCCTGCTCGTTCAAGACGATAGGCGTTTCGCCATAAGGGTATTCGACGGCCGGCGAGATGGTCTTCTTGCCGTCCGGGTAGCTGACCTTATACGTGTGACGGAACACCAGGGCCTGGCCATTGGACAGACCGATGGCCACCAGCGGGCTGCCGGGCTGGTCTTCGCCAATGGACGTCACGTTGGCGCCGGCTGGTACCGGCAGGTCGACACGACGCAGCTCGGCACCGCTGTCAATGTCATAGAACAACGCCTGCCCCTTGTCGGAAACCCGCATGGCGACCTGGTTCTGTTCTTCGATGGCGATCAGCAGTGGCTTACCGGCGTCCTGCATCCAGGCCGGCGTGATCGAGTCCTTGGCGGTCAGGTCCGCGCCCTGGAACAGGGGCAGCACTACATAGGCCAGGAAAAAGAAAATCAGGGTGATGGCCGCCAGGACGGCAAGCCCGCCGACCAGGACGTACCAGCGGGTCAGGCGGTCCTTGAGCGCACGGATACGGCGCTTGCGTTGCAACTCAGGCGTATTGAAATCAATGCGCTTGGGAGGGGAAGTCGTAGTCATTGTGGAATTGGCCAGATCATTCATGCGCACACCCTAGCGATCCTGTATGACAGAAAGATGACAATGCAGTGACGCAACAAATCCGCCGCCCGTGGAAACTGGCAGCGGAGAGGAAATTAGTGTCTGTGGGAGCGGGCTTGCTCGCGATGAGGACGTCACATTCAACAGCTGTGTCGACTGACCCACCGCTATCGCGAGCAAGCACGCTCCCACAAGAGGCCGGGCGTTGGCCCGGGCTCAAGTGTTACTGCTTGGCGACGTTGCCGCCTTCCGACAGCCCCAGATCAGCCAGTGCCTTGGCGGCTACTTTGGCTGGCAGCGGGATGTAGCCATCCTTGACCACGACTTCCTGGCCTTGCTTGGACAGGACCAGCTTCACGAACTCGGCTTCCAGCGGCGCCAGAGGCTTGTTCGGAGCCTTGTTGACGTACACGTAGAGGAAACGCGACAGCGGGTATTTGCCGTTCAGTGCGTTTTCTTCGGTGTCTTCAATGAACTCGGTGCTGCCTTTCTTGGCCAGGGCCACGGTTTTCACGCTGGCGGTCTTGTAGCCGATACCCGAATAACCCACGCCGTTCAGCGAGGAACTGATCGACTGAACGACCGAAGCCGAGCCAGGTTGTTCGTTGACGTTTGGCTTGTAGTCGCCTTTGCACAGGGCTTCTTCCTTGAAGTAGCCGTAGGTGCCGGATACCGAGTTGCGACCGAACAGTTGAACCGGCTTGTTGGCCAGGTCGCCGGTCACGCCCAGGTCGCCCCAGGTCTTGACGTCAGCCTTGGCGCCGCACAGGCGGGTGGACGAGAAGATCGCATCGACCTGTTCCATGGTCAGGTGCTGGATCGGGTTGTCCTTGTGCACGAATACAGCCAGGGCGTCCACGGCAACCGGGATAGCGGTTGGCTTGTAGCCATACTTCTGTTCGAAGGCCTGCAGTTCGTTGTCCTTCATCTTGCGGCTCATCGGGCCCAGGTTAGCGGTGCCTTCGGTGAGTGCGGGCGGCGCGGTGGAGGAACCGGCGGCCTGGATCTGGATGTTTACGTTCGGGTATTCCTTCTTGTAGTTCTCGGCCCACAAGGTCATCAGGTTTGCCAGGGTATCGGAGCCGACGCTGGAGAGGTTGCCCGACACACCAGTGGTCTTGGTGTAGCTCGGGATCGCAGGGTCAACAGCGGCAACCGCGTTGGCAGTCGCAACGCCAGCAGCGACAAAAGTCATTGCCGCCATCAAACGCTTCAGTTTCATGCCTTACTCCTAGCAGATAGGGTGTGTTAAGTCGGCCAAGTATCGGTAAGCCGTGTGAACACTCTATGGCTGAAATATGACAATTGGATGAAAGGCCAGCATTGAGTTTTACAGGATGATTCGTGATGGCCCCCAATCGCGAGCAGGCTCGCTCCCACAAGGGTTTGCGGTGTGCGCAGAACCATTGTGGGAGCGAACCTGCTCGCGATGAGGCCGGAAAAGCCGATGAAAGGCCCGGGGCCTAGCGCCCCTTCTTCCAGAGATAAGCCCCCACCACAATCCCCATCCCACACAGGACCGCCACGTAATACGCCGGCCCCATCGGGCTCTCCTTGAGCAGCAGGCTGACGATCATCGGCGTCAGGCCGCCGAAAATCGCGTAGGCCACGTTGTAAGAGAACGACAGGCCGCTGAAGCGCACCACCGGTGGGAAGGCCTTGACCATGACGTAGGGCACCGCACCAATGGTGCCCACCAGCAGGCCCGTGAGGGCATACATCGGAAACAGCCATTGCGGATGGTCG
Organism: Pseudomonas sp. SJZ074; assembly: GCF_007828215.1. GTDB lineage: Bacteria > Pseudomonadota > Gammaproteobacteria > Pseudomonadales > Pseudomonadaceae > Aquipseudomonas. The sequence goes on from NZ_VIUE01000023.1 coordinate 21,524, forward strand.
GCCAGGTTGTGGTAGAAGGTCCAGGCACTGGCCAGCAATGCGGCGCAGCCGAAGACGAAGACCCGCCCCGCACCGAAGCGGTCCGCCAGGGCACCGGCCAGGATGCAGCCGATGCTCAGCATCACGATCGCCACGCTGTTGGATTGCAAGGCAGTGGTCGGCGCGAAATGGTAGACCGTCTGCAAGACCGTCGGGGTCATCAGGATCAGCACCACAATGGCGGCGGACAACAGCCAGGTCAGCAGCATGGAAATAACAATGGCCCCGCGGTGGTCGCGCAGCACCGCGCGCAGCGGCACTTCTTCAGCCAGGGCCTTGCGCAGCTGCAGCTCGGCAAACACCGGGGTTTCGTGGAGCCACTGGCGCAGGTACACCGAAAAGAGGCCGAACACACCGCCCAACAGGAACGGGATGCGCCAGGCATAATCCGCCACTTCCACCGGCGTATAGAGTGTGTTGATCGCAGTGGCCACCAAGGAGCCCAGCAGGATCCCCGCCGTCAGGCCCGACGTGAGGGTGCCGCAGGCATAACCGATATGGCGCCCCGGAACGTGTTCGGAGACGAACACCCAGGCCCCCGGCACTTCACCGCCAATGGCCGCGCCCTGGATTACCCGCATCAGCAACAGCAGGATCGGCGCCCACATGCCGATCTGCGCGTAGGTCGGCAACAGGCCCATGATCAGGGTCGGCACAGCCATCATGAAGATGCTCAGGGTGAACATCTTCTTGCGGCCCAGCAGGTCACCGAAGTGCGCCATGACAATACCGCCCAGGGGCCGGGCCAGATAGCCGGCGGCAAAGATGCCGAATGTCTGCATCAGACGCAGCCACTCGGGCATGTCGGCGGGGAAGAACAATTTGCCGACCACGGTGGCGAAGAATACGAAAATGATGAAATCGTAGAACTCCAGGGCACCGCCCAGGGCAGACAGCGACAAGGTCTTGTAGTCGTTGCGGGTCAGCGGACGGGCGGGTTGCGCAGGGGCTGCCGTGCTCGAAGGCGCAGTGGTCATGGCGAAGGCTTCTCTTATAGTCGGTTCTGCAACCCGGAAATCGGGGTTGGAGCGGTTCGGCACGATAGCAAATTGTTGGAAAAAGCACAGGGAGGCGCGTCATTCTCGGTCGAAATCAGAACCGGGTGGTCGTCTCGACGGCTATCGCCCGATATACTCGCTAGCTTGCGACACTCTGTAAGGGGTTGCTGTGCGAAAACGTCGTTGGTGGTGCAGAGTTTGTAGGAGAAAGACACCAGGGCCAGCCGGTTTCGCAGAGTCTCCCTTTAGCGCGCCTTTCGAAAAACGTGACGAACGCAATGTGTTCGGGCTGAATCGTTTTTTACAAAGACGGCTATTCACCTGAAGTACAAGACAGAGTTACGGGTCAGAGGCACCCCCGGCATGATAGAGCTCGAACAAGAAGATCCAATCCCGCAAGGCGACCTTGCCCTGCAAATCACCGCGCTTCCCCGCGACACCAACGGCTTCGGCGATATCTTCGGCGGCTGGCTGGTGTCTCAGATGGACCTGGCCGGCACGGCGATGGCCAGCCGGGTAGCCGGCGGGCGCGTGGCGACCGTGGCGATCGATCGCATGGCGTTCCTGGTGCCGGTAGCCGTAGGTGCACAGCTGTCGTTCTATACCCAGACCCTGGAAATCGGCCGCAGCTCGATCCAGATGATGGTCGAGGTCTGGAGCGACGACCCGCTGTCCAGTGAATGGCGCAAGGTGACCGAGGCGGTGTTCGTGTTCGTCGCCATCGACGGCAGTGGTCGCACCCGTTCGGTTCCGCCGCGCGCCCGTTAAACGCGACGGCCGTTTTGTGGTCCATTGCGGTTCCTGTTCCTGAACGAGGTTTGCAGTATGCCCACGCCCAATGTCGAAGCCGTCAAACTGGATGAACTCAATGGCTGGCGTATCCGCCACGGTCAGGCCGAGTTGCTGGTGGCCCAGCAAGGCGCGCATATCCTCAGTTATCAAGTGGATGGCCAACCGCCGCTGATCTGGCTCAACGACCAGGCGACCTTCAAGGCTGGCAAAAGCATTCGCGCCGGCGTGCCGGTGTGCTGGCCATGGTTCGGTAACCTGACACGCAACCCCGACAGCGTCCAGGCCATGCGCGTGAGCAACGAGCCGGCCACGGCCCACGGCCTGGTGCGGGCGATGGATTGGGAATTGAAAGGCATCGAGGCCGAGGGCGAAGGCCTGAAAATCGAGTTCGTACTGCCCTACCCCGAAAACGGCCTGGCGGGCTGGCCTCATCAGGTCGACCTGACGCTGACCATCGTGATGGACGCGCAACTGCACATCAGCCTCACCAGCCATAACCGCGGCAGCGAAACCGTCAGCCTCAGCCAGGCGCTGCACAGCTATTTCGCCGTGAGCGACGTGCGCAACGTGCACGTCGAAGGCGTGGCCGGATTGAACTACATCGAAACCCTGGACGATTGGAACACCGCCACTCAGGCCGGCGACCTGCACTTTGCCGGCGAGACCGACCGTGTCTATCTCGATACCCCAGCGACGCTGAGCATTGTCGACCCGCATTGGGAACGACGGATCGAACTGACCAGCAGCGGCTCACGCTCGGCGGTGATCTGGAACCCCTGGACCGAACGCGCCAAGGCCTTCAGCGACATGGCCGACGATGGCTGGCAACGCATGCTGTGCATCGAGACGGCGAACGTGATGGATGATGTGGTGACGCTGCTGCCGCAAGCCAGCCATACCCTGGGTGTGAGTATCAGGAGCAAACCGCTCTAAGCCACACTACAAAACCATTGTGGGAGCGAGCCTGCTCGCGATAGCGATCTGTCAGCCACCATTACCTTGACTGATCCACCGCTATCGCGAGCAGGCTCGCTCCCACAGGGGATTTGCGTCGGACCAACCGACGGTTACAGATCCGCCTCCTGCACCACCCGCACCTTCTCCGCGTCCAGTGCATATGCCGCGCTCGCCAGGTCGTTGTCGACCTTTTCGATTTTCAGCGTGCCGGTCACCCACAGCGGCGTGTAGATGTCGTCCAGCTTCAGGCCCTTGGGATAGCGCACCAGCACCAGTTGGTTAGGCGGCGGTGGCGGGACGTGGATGCAGGCGCCGGGGTATGGCACCAGGAAGAACAACGTACTGCGACCCTTGGCGTCGGTTTCCAACGGCACCGGGTAACCGCCTATGCGGATGTGTTTGTCGTTCATCGACGCCACGGTCTTGGTCGAATACATCACCGCCGGCAAGCCTTTGCTCTGCTTCAGGCCACCCTTGTTGGTGAAGGTGCCATTGGCTTCGGGGGAATTGTGGTCGATCTCGGGCATGGCCTCGAGGGCTTTCTGGTCCGACTTGGGCATCAGCTCGAGCCAGTCGGTTTCCGGCAGCTCGGCAGCATGGGCCAGGCCACTGCCCAGCAGAAGAAGGGTCAACACTAGACGGCGCATGAAAGGGCTCGGCAATGAGTGATGGATGGAACGCCGGGCATTCTAGCCCCCTGCGCGCGCCATGCGCAGGGGGCTTTGTCGCATTGACTCAGTTTCTTTTGATCAGGCCGTAGATCACCAGCAGCACGATCGCGCCGACCAGGGCGCCAATGAAACCGGCGCCTTGCCCGGCCTGGTAGATACCCAGAGCCTGACCGCCATAGGTGGCTGCCAGCGAACCGCCGATACCGAGCAGGATGGTCATGATCCAGCCCATGCTGTCATCGCCCGGTTTCAGGAAGCGTGCCAGCAGGCCGACGATCAAGCCGATGAAGATGGTTCCGATGATTCCCATGGCAATTCCCCTTTTGAGTGAGATCGCCAAAGCCTAGTCAGACTTTGGCACCTTGCCATGAGAGAATCCGGCCGACGAATGGTTCCAATCGTGTTGCAGATTATTGCTCGGCGATCAGCGTCTCGACCTTGATGATCTGCTGGGCCAGCGTCGCCCGGTCAGCACAACGCAGGTTGGCGTGACCAACCTTGCGCCCGGCCTTGAACGCCTTGCCATAGTGATGCAGATGGCAGTCGGCAATCGCCAGGACCTTCTCGGTATCCGGTACCTTACCGATGAAGTTCAACATCGCGCTTTCACCAACCTTGGCAGTCGAACCCAGCGGCAGGCCGGCGACCGCCCGCAGGTGGTTTTCGAACTGGCTGCACTCGGCGCCTTCGCTGGTCCAGTGCCCGGAGTTGTGCACCCGCGGCGCGATTTCGTTGGCCTTGAGACCGCCGTCCACTTCGAAGAACTCGAACGCCATCACGCCGACGTAGTCCAGTTGCTTGAGCACGCGGCTGGAATAATCTTCGGCCAGGGCCTGCAGCGGATGGTCGGTGCTGGCGACGGAGAGCTTGAGAATGCCGTCCTTGTGGGTGTTGTGCACCAACGGGTAGAAACGGATTTCACCGTCGCGGGCACGCACGGCGATCAGCGAGACTTCACCAGTAAACGGCACGAAACCTTCCAAGAGGCAGCCCACGCTGCCCAGCTCGGCGAACGTACCGGCAACGTCTTCAGGGTTGCGCAGAACTTTCTGGCCCTTGCCGTCATAACCCAGGGTGCGGGTCTTGAGCACGGCCGGCAGGCCGATGGCTGCGACGGCGGCTTCCAGGTCGGCCTGGGATTGAATGTCGGCAAAGGCCGGGGTGGGAATGCCCAGGTCCTTGAACATGTTCTTCTCGAACCAACGGTCGCGAGCAATGCGCAAGGCTTCGGCACTCGGGTAGACCGGGACGAACTGGGACAGGAAGGCAACGGTCTCGGCCGGGACGCTCTCGAACTCGAAGGTCACCAGATCGACTTCATCGGCCAGTTGGCGCAGGTGATCCTGGTCGCCGTAGTCGGCCCGCAGGTGTTCACCCAGCGCGGCGGCACAGGCGTCCGGCGCCGGGTCCAGGAAAGCGAAGTTCATCCCCAGCGGCGTACCCGCCAGGGCCAACATGCGACCCAACTGGCCGCCACCGATTACACCGATCTTCATTCGTCAACAACCTCAGGCAATGCGTGGGTCTGGATTGTCCAGGACGCTGTCTGTCTGCTCAGCGCGGAATTTTTTCAGCACGGTATGGAACTGTGGATGCTTGGCGCCCAGGATGCTCGCCGACAACAGGGCGGCGTTGATCGCACCGGCCTTGCCGATGGCCAGGGTCGCGACCGGAATGCCGGCCGGCATCTGCACGATGGACAACAGCGAATCGACGCCCGAGAGCATCGACGACTGCACCGGCACGCCCAGCACCGGCAGGTGGGTCTTGGCCGCACACATGCCTGGCAGGTGAGCCGCGCCACCGGCACCGGCGATGATCACCTCGATGCCACGGGCCTCGGCTTCTTCGGCGTACTGGAACAGCAGGTCCGGGGTGCGGTGGGCAGAGACCACTTTCACCTCATAAGGGATGCCGAGCTTTTCCAGCATATCGGCGGTGTGGCTAAGGGTGGACCAATCGGACTTGGAGCCCATGATCACGCCAACCAATGCACTCATCAATGTGCCTCTTCTCTCTGGGCGCCCGCAGGCGCGTCAAAAAACAACAAGCCACGCGGGAAACCGGCGTGGCTTGTTGTACGAATAGTGGCCGATCCGAACCGGCCGAAGGCCGCGCAGTATACCGCAATGAAGCAGATAAACAGCCCCTGTCGCGACCATCTGTCATTTGTGCCTGGACGGCGGTTTTATTGACCTCAAGGTCAATACAAGAACACCTCGGCCCCCTCTGTGGGAGCGGGCTTGCCCGCGAAAGCAGAGTATCAGTGCAGAAGGTGGTGACTGGCACGCCGCTTTCGCGAGCAAGCCCGCTCCCACATCTGGTCGGTGTTGATTCCATATGTTGTGAACGACCCAAACCCCGTGGGAGATTCTATGTTGCCTGACCCACCGCTATCGCCAGCAGGCTCGCTCCCATAGGGGATTGTGGTGGGATCAGGAGGCTGTGGCGCCCTGTGCTGCGCCGCCTTCGAGCTTGCGCCACAACAACCGCACATTGGCCTTGCGCACCAGGGCGCAGCGGTACAGGCGGATCTCCAATGGGACGTGCCATTGCCCACCGCCGCAGATCACCAGTTCGCCCCGGGCCAGTTCGGCGCGCACGCTCAGTTGCGGCACCCAGGCGATGCCCAGGCCTTCCAGGGCCATGCTTTTCAAGCTGTCGGCCATGGCCGTTTCGTAGACCGTGGTGAAACGCAGCGCCCGCTGGCGCAGCAACTGGTTCACCGAGCGACCGAGAAACGCCCCGGCGCTGTAGGCCAGCAACGGCACACTGGCCTCGCCTTCGAGGTCGAACAGCGGTTTGCCGTTGGCGTCGGCGGCGCACACCGGCAGCATTTCGGTCTGGCCCAGGTGCAACGACGGGAAGATTTCCGGATCCATCTGCATCGCCGAATCCGGGTCGTAGAACGCCAGCATCAAGTCGCAGCCACCCTCACGCAATGCATGGACGGCATCGCCGACGTTGGTCGCCACCAGGCGCGTGGCGATGTTCATGCCTTCGTTGCGCAGCTGCGCGATCCAGCGTGGGAAGAAGCCCAGGGCCAGGGAGTGCGCGGCCGCCACCTGGATCACTTCGCCCTGCCCGCCTTCCAGGTGATGCAAGTGCCGCAACACCTCGCCCAACTGCTCCACGACGGTGCGCGCCGTCACCAGAAACAACTGCCCGGCCGCCGTCAGCTCGACCGGCGTGCGGGAGCGGTTGACCAAGGTCAGCCCCAGCGCCGCTTCCAGGCTACGGATCCGCCTGCTGAACGCCGGTTGCGTGACGAAACGCCGTTCGGCCGCCTGGGAGAAGCTGCGGGTAGCCGCCAAGGCACTGAAGTCCTCAAGCCATTTGCTTTCAAGATTCATCACGTTCTCCCGAAACATGCACCAAAACAGGTCACACGTCCGCCGTACTGCCGGCGTCACATCCGCATTATGCCGAATATGCATAGGGCAGTGTTTAACAGCATTGGCCCTTATGTTTACGAGAGCCTACGATCCACAGCGTTCCGGCACAGACCGGGTCCTTATCGAGATGATTTCCATCATGTCCTCCGCTGCATCATTCCGCACAGAAAAAGACCTGCTTGGCGTACTCGAAGTACCAGCACAAGCGTATTACGGCATCCAGACCCTGCGAGCGGTGAACAACTTCCGTCTCTCGGGCGTTCCGATCTCGCATTACCCCAAGCTGGTCATCGGTCTGGCAATGGTCAAACAGGCTGCCGCTGACGCCAACCGCGAGTTGGGTCAACTCAGCGAAGCCAAGCATGCAGCCATCAGCGAAGCCTGTGCCCGTCTGATCCGCGGCGACTTCCACGAAGAATTCGTGGTGGACATGATTCAGGGCGGCGCCGGCACGTCGACCAACATGAATGCAAACGAAGTCATCGCCAACATCGCCCTGGAGGCCATGGGCCACCAGAAAGGCGAATACCAATACCTGCACCCGAACAACGACGTGAACATGGCGCAGTCTACCAACGACGCCTATCCGACCGCGATCCGCCTGGGTCTGCTGCTGGGTCACGATGCGTTGCTGGCCAGCCTCGACAGCCTGATCCAGTCGTTCGCCGCCAAGGGTGAAGAATTCAGCCACGTCCTGAAGATGGGCCGTACCCAGCTGCAGGACGCCGTGCCGATGACCCTCGGCCAGGAATTCCGTGCCTTCGCCACCACCCTGAGCGAAGACCTGGCGCGCCTGAAAACCCTGGCGCCCGAACTGCTCACCGAAGTGAACCTGGGCGGCACCGCCATCGGCACCGGCATCAACGCCGACCCGCGCTACCAGGCCCTGGCCGTGCAGCGCCTGGCAACCATCAGCGGCCAACCGCTGGTACCGGCTGCCGACCTGATCGAAGCCACGTCGGACATGGGTGCCTTCGTGCTGTTCTCCGGCATGCTCAAGCGCACCGCGGTCAAGCTGTCGAAGATTTGCAACGACCTGCGCCTGCTGTCCAGCGGGCCACGTACCGGCATCAACGAAATCAACCTGCCGGCCCGCCAGCCAGGCAGCTCGATCATGCCCGGCAAGGTCAACCCGGTAATCCCGGAAGCGGTCAACCAGGTGGCGTTCCAGATCATCGGCAACGACCTGGCCCTGACCATGGCGGCCGAAGGCGGCCAACTGCAGCTGAACGTGATGGAACCGCTGATCGCCTTCAAGATCTTCGACTCGATCCGCCTGCTGCAACGGGCCATGGACATGCTGCGCGAGCACTGCATCGTCGGCATCACCGCCAACGAAGCGCGCTGCCGCGAACTGGTCGAGCACTCGATCGGCCTGGTCACCGCCCTGAACCCGTACATCGGCTATGAAAACGCCACCCGCATCGCCCGTGTCGCCCTGGAAAGCGGCCGCGGCGTGCTGGAACTGGTGCGCGAAGAAGGCTTGCTCGACGACGCCATGCTCGACGACATCCTGCGCCCGGAAAACATGATTGCTCCGCGTCTGGTCCCGCTGAAAGCGTGATTGATGCAACCACCGCTCACCAGGTCGAGGGACTAGACACCTCTCACCTTTTGAGGGCTTGGGGATTTTTCCCCAAGCCCTTTTTTTGCCACTGCCACGGAGGCCTTATGCCGAAAACGACAACACCGGAAGAAGATCGCAGCCTTCGGCAGCTCCTTAAAGGGGCTGTCGAAGGCTGCGATTTTCGTTAATTCCAGCACGTCGTTTCGTCGCTTGCACCACAACCGTGCAGACGGGCATCGCACTGATAGGTATAGTGCCGCCCCTCTTCGCCATGTGTGGTCGTCGGTAGCGAGACTTAAACATGCGAAACCCGAACTAATAACAACCCGCGAATTGGACCGGGACGAAACCTCGCCTCACCTGTCAAGCCGTGCGCCGACGGATGTTTCGTGATGTTTCCAAATGGCCAGCATTTGCTTAAACAAAAAACAGCGAGGAATACTCATGCTCGAAGTCATCAACGACTTCCTCTCAGGGAAAGTGCTGATCCTGCTCATTGTCGGGCTCGGCGGCTACTTCACGATCCGCTCGCGTTTCGTCCAGTTCCGTCATTTCTTCCACATGTTCTCGGTATTCCGTGACAGCCTCAAAAGCAGCACCGACCAGCTCAGTTCCTTCCAGGCCCTGATGCTCAGCCTCGCCGGCCGTGTTGGCGCGGGCAACATTGCCGGTGTGGGTATTGCCGTGACCCTCGGCGGCCCCGGTGCAGTGTTCTGGATGTGGGTAACCGCGCTGGTCGGCATGTCCAGCAGCTTCTTCGAGTGCTCCCTCGGCCAGCTCTACAAGCGCTGCGACTCCGAAGGCCAGTACCGTGGCGGCCCGTCCTATTACATCCAGCACGGCCTGCAGAAACGCTGGTTGGGCATGATCATGGCCTTCCTGCTGCTGGTCACTTTCGGCTTCGCCTTCAACGGCCTGCAAGCCCACGCCGTGACTCATTCGCTGAACAACGCCTTCGGCCTCGACACCACCTACACCGGCCTGGGCCTGGCTGTGCTGCTGGGCCTGGTGTTCATCGGCGGAATCAAGCGTATCGCCAAGGTGGCCGACCTGTTGGTACCGGTCAAGACATTGGCCTACATCGCCGTGACCATCTACGTGATCGTGCTGCAGTTCGACCACGTACCAGCCATGCTGGCAACCATCGTCAAGAGCGCCTTTGGCCTGGACCAGGCGTTCGGCGGCCTGATCGGCAGCGCCATCGTCATGGGTGTCAAGCGCGGCGTCTTCGCCAACGAAGCGGGCCTGGGCAGTGCGCCTAACGTGGCCGCCGTTGCATCGGTCGAACACCCGGTCGCCCAAGGCGTGGTCCAGGCGTTCAGCGTGTTCCTGGACACCTTCGTGATCTGCACCTGCACCGCGCTGCTGATCCTGCTGTCGGGCTTCTACACCCCTGGCTTCGAAGGCGACGGCATTGCCCTGACCCAGAACTCCCTGGCCGCCGTGGTCGGTGACTGGGGCCGGATGTTCATCTCCGTGGCCCTGGCGCTGTTCGTGTTCACCTCGATCCTCTACAACTACTACCTGGGCGAAAACAACCTGCGCTTCATGCTCGGTGAAAACCGCAAGGCACTGATCGGCTATCGCGCACTGGTACTGGTGCTGATTTTCTGGGGCGCCATCGAAAACCTCAGCACTGTGTTCGCTTTCGCCGACATCACCATGACCCTGCTGGCGTTCGTGAACCTGATCGCGCTGTTCCTGCTGTTCAAGGTCGGCATGCGCATCCTGCGTGACTACGACGCCCAACGTTCGGCCGGCATCAAGGTGCCAGTGTTCGACTCCAGCAAGTTCCCGGACCTGGACCTGGACCGCAAGGCCTGGCCAGCCACCCCATCCGCACCCGCTGCCCAACCTGATGCGGTGACCGGTGTGGCCGCAGCGCAACGCTGATCGGCAAGCCTGCTGCAAAAAACCGGGCGCATCCCCTGCGCCCGGCGTGACACAGCGTAAGGTCGGCGTCATGCTCGACCTTATGTTGGGCAGCTCGACGAAGCTGCCGTTTTCGTCTTCGGAGAACGACCATGAATTCCTCGACCTACCCTGCCGCCCAGCACGTCATGGTGCTCTACACCGGCGGTACCATCGGCATGCAAGCCAGCGCCAACGGCCTCGCCCCGGCCTCCGGCTTCGAAGCCCGCATGCGCGACTATCTGCACAGCCAACCTGAACTGGTCATCCCGCAATGGCGCTTCCGGGAAATGTCGCCGCTGATCGACAGCGCCAACATGACCCCGGCCTACTGGCAGCAACTGCGCGAAGCGGTGGTCGACGCCGTGGATGTGCAGGGTTGCGACAGCGTGTTGATCCTGCACGGCACCGATACCCTGGCCTACAGCGCCGCGGCGATGAGCTTCCAGCTGTTGGGCCTGCCTGCCCGTGTCTGCTTCACCGGCTCCATGCTGCCCGCCGGCGTGACCGACAGCGATGCCTGGGAAAACCTCAGCGGCGCGCTGGTCGCCCTCGGCCAGGGCCTGGCGCCGGGCGTGCACCTTTACTTCCACGGTGAACTGCTGGCGCCGACCCGTTGTGCGAAGGTGCGCAGCTTCGGTCGCCATCCATTCAAACGCCTGGAGCGCCAGGGCGGCGCTGCCAAAGCCACGTCGCTGCCAGCGCAGCTGAATTACAACCAGGCCAGGCAATTGGCGAACGTCGCGGCGCTGCCGCTGTTCCCGGGCATCAGCGCCGACATCCTCGACGGCCTGTTGGGCAGCGGGATCCAGGGCCTGGTGCTGGAATGCTACGGCAGCGGCACCGGCCCGAGCGACAACCCGGCCTTCCTCGCCAGCCTCGCCCGAGCGCGGGACAGCGGTGTGGTGGTAGTGGCAGTGACACAATGCCATGAAGGCGGCGTCGAGCTGGACGTGTACGAGGCTGGCAGCCGTTTGCGTGGCGTCGGCGTGGTGTCCGGCGGCGGTATGACCCGCGAGGCCGCGTTCGGCAAGTTGCAGGCATTGATTGGCGCAGGGTTGCCCGTGGAAGAGGTTCGGCGCTTGGTTGAGCTGGATCTGTGTGGTGAGCTTATCTGACACCCGGCAAACCCAGTGTGGGAGAGCTTGCTCGCTCCCACATTGGGTGTTGTGTTGAACTTCCGATTTTCATCCGGCATACAACTTGCTCTTATTTCCAGCCTCCCCAGGCTGGAAACGAACATGCTTCATTCCCACCTCACCACCCTCAACGCCGTCTCTCTGGTGCTCAACGCCTTCAAGAATGAAGGGTTGCCCAGTGACGCGTTGCTGGCCGGCAGCGGCATCAGCGCGGCGGACCTGAGCCGGGCCGACACACGTATCACCACCAACCAGGAAATGCAGGTCTGCGCCAACGCCGTGGCTCTCAAGCGCGACATTGGCCTGGAGTTGGGGTGCAGCATGCACGTTTCGTCCTACGGCATCCTCGGCTACGCCCTGCTCACCAGTGCCACCTTAGGTGACGCCTTGCAGCTGGCGCTGCGCTATCCGGCGCTATTGGGAACACTCTTCGAGCTGAACCTGGAGGAAGACGACGAGGCGGTCTGGCTCAGCGCCAGCGATTATCGGGAGAACCCGGCTCTGGCCGCGTTCAACGCCGAGTTCTGCATGGTCTCGCTAAAGGTCACCTGCAACGACCTGCTCGGCCACCCGCTGCCCTTGCGCGCGGCGCGCTTCGAACACCCGGCACCGGATTACCATGCCTGCTACGGAGCACATTTCGATTGTCCGGTGCGTTTCGATGCCGTCGACAACGCCTTTGCCTTCGACCGCCACTGGCTCGACCACCCGCTGCCCCTGGCCGACCCCATCACCCACCACACCATGGTCGAACGTTGCCGCAAGCAGAACATCGAATTCACCGGCCGCCAGGCCTGGCTGGGCCGCATCCGCCAACTGCTCGCCGCCCAACTCGACGCCGCTCCCGGCCTGGAAGGCCTGGCCGAACAAATGAACTGCTCCGCCCGCACGTTACGCCGCCACCTCAAAGATTCGGGTTGCAGCTACCAGGAACTGCTGGACGACCTGCGCTTCGAACGGGCCAAACAGATGCTCTGCGAGGATCAAATCCCCATCCACCGCATCGCCGAACTGCTGGGCTTCAGCGAAACCGCCAGCTTCCGCCACGCCTTCGTCCGCTGGAGCGGCGTGGCGCCAAGCCAGTTCAAGTCGTGAGCCCATACCTGGCTTTTATCTCCTGAAGGGATTTAGCGAAACGTCGCACCGCCCCGCTGGGCTGCGTAGCAGCCGCAACCAAGCCATCGCAACGCGCCAGTAAATGCATAATGGGCCAACGACTCTTGACCAATTAGGATGCTCGTCCTACTCTCAGTTCCATCGATTAGGTCAACCGTCCTAACCTCAACCAATGGAGGCTGGGCAAGGTAATAGGGATACAGTTGGATGGCTGAAATCACAACCCGTGAGCGTATCGTTGCAGAGGCAGACCGGCTGTTCTATGAGAACGGTTATGAACATACCTCTTTCGCAGACATCGCCAACGCCGTCGGCATCTCTCGTGGCAACTTTTATTACCACTTCAAAAGCAAGGACGAGATTCTGGATGCCGTTATCGCGGAACGCCTTCTGAGCACTTCACACATGCTTAAGGCTTGGGAGGCAGAAAGCGCCTCACCCTCCGAGCGCATCAAAAGCTTCATCTTCATCGTCGTCACGAACCAAGCCCAGATCATTCACCATGGTTGCCCGGTTGGCACCCTCTGCAGCGAGCTGGCCAAGCTTGGCCACCCGGCGCTGCCGCAGTCCAAACAACTCTTTGCCTTGTTCCGTACCTGGTTGCGCCAGCAGTTTCTTCTATTGGGGCACGGGCCAAACGCGGATTCGTTGGCAATGCACGTATTGGCGTTCAGCCAGGGCGTGGCGTTGCTTGCGCATTCGTTTCACGACGAGCATTTCGTCAAGCTAGAAGCCGAGCGCATGAGTGCATGGCTCGACAGCATCACCGGCGTGGCACGGGCTTCGATCCAATAACCCAGCAATCTTTGGAAGGACCACCAATGTTTGTCGTATTCCTACGATTTTCAGCCGGACGCGATCTGGCGGGTCAGTTGATGCAAGCCCATAAGGACTGGCTGCAATGCGGTTTTGACGCCGGAGTCTTTATCATGGCCGGAAGCCTTGAGCCACAAGCCGGAGGAATGATCCTGGCAAGCGGAATCACACTGGCCCAACTTGAAGATCGCATCAGCGGTGACCCCTTCGTGATGCAAGATGTCGTGCAGGCAGAAATTGTCGAGGTGAAGCCATCGAAGGCCGATCCGCGCTTGGCGTTTTTGCTGGCCAGTACAGGGAGCTGACGCCATGGAAGCGACGATCATTGGGCTTGATGGGCAACGCCGGTGCCGCTGGTGCGCAGCCGCGCCGGAATTTCTTCAATACCACGATACCGAGTGGGGGTTTCCCGTAGCTGACGATAGACGCCTGTTCGAAAAAATCAGTCTTGAGGGATTCCAGTCCGGCCTTAGCTGGCGCACGATCCTGGCCAAGCGGGATAACTTTCGTGCCGCCTTTGATGGCTTCGACTTCGTCCGGGTCGCTCAGTACAACGACAGCGATGTAGAGCGTCTGCTTCAGGACGCTGGCATCGTTCGCCATCGCGGCAAGATCGAAGCTGTCATCAACAATGCCCGTCGTGCCTGCGAGCTCGTCGAAACGGAAGGCTCGTTGGCTTCCTTTTTTTGGCGCTACGCCCCTCAGGTTGCGAACCCGATTGAACCTCAGACCGCCTCGACGTCTGTCGAGTCGGTCGCGCTATCGAAAGAGCTGAAAAAACGAGGCTGGAAGTTCGTTGGGCCTACGACCGTTTATGCGTTCATGCAGGCAATGGGATTGTTGAACGACCATGCAACTGAATGCGTTATCAGGACACGAGTCGAACATGCACGGCGGGGCATCGAACAACCTTAGGTATTCCTGAAACCAGGCAGCCTAGCTTCAATCGAATCGATGCCTACCTACTGGCAGACTCCATCAGTCAACCTGCGACGGGACAAGCTTGCTCGCCACACATTGCAACCATTTCCAGCCCGAGTCGCATGTCCGACCGCCAGCCTTTCGCCAGACTACCCAACCTTGCGCCTTTGCCTACAACTACGCCAGAATCCACCCGCTTGTGCGCCTTGTATCCAGGCCCTATCGTTTCCCTGCCACTGCCCATCAGTGGTCGGGTTTAGTAGCCCAGGAAGTCACTAACGGTTGCATGAGTCATCAGTCAGGCTGTGCCTGCACGTGATGGTGGCTGTGTGCATGGCGCCTTCGGGCGCGCCGGTTTGGTGACTTCACCGGTCTACTAACTTGCACACAGCTGCCGCCTTATTCGTTTAGTAGCGAGACGGTTGCGGCTCTACTAAAGGAAGTCCCAATGTTCAAAATAACTCCGAACCCTCCAGAAGCAGACCCCACCTCCCCCTACGCCGACGGCATCAACGCCCAAAAACTCGACGCCGCCGCCAAACGTGCCCTGGATTTCTACCTTTTACCGAAACCGGAAAAACCTGAAGCCACCACTCAACCGGGTCAGCTGTTCACCGTCGTAGAAGACGTCGACACCGAATGCCTGCTCGCCAACCTCAGCGAAACCCTGGCTTCGGCTGATGCGATGGTCAGTGATCTCGCATTCGAATTGGATGGCTCTCGCCGCCACGTTGCCCTTGGCATTCAGCAATTGATTGAGCTGAGTTCATTACTGGCGAACCGGGCGTTGGATAACGTTGAGCCGCGATAGCTACAAAATTTCTACAATAAAAGCCCGACGCGTTGCGTCGGGCTTGTTTTCATCTGTTTGGCACCAGGCAATAATCGGCCAGAAGCAGCCATCATCCATTGATGAGTTCCGGTCAATCTAGGCGGGTCGACAATGAAACGCTCAGCCCAACACGGACCGCTACCAAGCAGCGGAAAAATTGATCCGATCAGGGCTAATCGCCTCTAAGCGGTTACACTACCGGCACATCAGGATTGGATATTATGGCTAGCAGCGAACATCTAAAAGCGCTTCTGCGCTCACACATCAAGGGAGATGATGCCCACTTCCTGTCTGTCGCTATGCAGGTAGCGGCCCATGAAGCAAAGCAGGGGCATGGAAAGCTTGCGGAAGACCTGCGAGCTCTCATCGACTCGGCCAAGAAGAATCGCATGCCCTTGAGCTCTCCAGTTCCGATCGGTCAACCACGAGGCGAGCTGGGCAATCTGCTGTCTGCCGCTCTACCTCGCACTCGATTTGCGGAAATGATTTTGGATGAGGCCACGCACAATCGCTTAGCCCGAATCATCAATGAGCAGCGTAACTTCGAGAAGATCCGCGCTCACGGCTTATCGCCACGTCGCAAGCTCCTGCTTGTTGGCCCACCCGGTACCGGCAAGACCATGACCGCCTCCGCACTTGCTGGCGAATTAGGCATTCCTCTCTACGTTGTTCGACTAGACAGTCTCATTACCAAATTCATGGGGGAGACTGCTGCGAAGCTCCGACAGATCTTCGATGCCATACGCGATACTCGCGGCATCTATTTTTTTGACGAGTTCGACGCGATCGGTTCACAACGCGGTCTGGCTAATGACATAGGCGAGATTCGTCGCGTTCTGAACAGTTTCCTACAAATGATTGAGCAGGATCAGTCCAACAGCCTAATCATCGCGGCCACGAACCACCCAGAAATTCTCGACTACGCCTTGTTCCGCCGTTTCGATGATGTTATCGAATACGGGCTTCCTAATCAGCAACAAACCAAAGCAGTGCTAAAGAATCGACTTGTTAATTTTTCGAAGTCGATTCGTAGCTGGGACAAGCTCTGCAAGATTGCAGAGGGGCTCAGCTACGCAGAGCTGGGAAAGGCAGCAGACGATGCGATCAAGGACGCGATCATTCAGGACCGCCCACAGGTCGACATCAAGGATGTGGAAAAGCACCTTGAAGAGCGCAAGGCTTTCCACGGGAGACAACGTTCTTAAGGAAGTAAAGCCTCTAAATGACGGAACCAAAGGCAGGACAGCGACCACACTTTCATTTCCAGGGAACGGGACAGCCAGAACGGTTCCGTTCCACAGCATCCGCAAGCAGAGACCCACACTTCCCGCGTCAAGACCGAGACGCACACGGTGCGGCATTGCTTGGCTAGCTGCGATCCGTTGATGCGCAGATGACCGAGGCCATTAATCTTCAACGCCAATCCGGTAGAGATAGTGGGTTTGGCCTGCAGATCGAGTTCAGGAGCTTCCCGGGATTCGAATTGGCCTTCGAGGGACTTGCCCGTGGAGCGCAACGAATCGAGTTGCTCAATTTGCGCCGTGACCGAGAGAACCTTGTCGACATGGCGACAGTTTTTGTTCCTGATGGCCAGCTAAAGGCTTTTGAGAGCCTTATACGCCAGTACCTAGAGGCGAACACGACCAAGGGGCAGCCACGCAACGCACCGCTGCTCAACCCCATCCAGGAGATCCGGTTCGCCGCGTTTAATGCACTGTGGACCGATGATCTCTCGGTGCTCCCTGCGAACGATACTGATGCGATATGGTGGGAGTTCTGGTTGCCGGTCCGACAAGATCGCGAGGCCGTACTCAGCCGATTCCGCGCTATCGCAGAAGCCTCCGGCTTCAACACCTCGGACAAAACTCTTCACTTCCCTGAGCGCACGGTGCTGAACGTCTTCGCATCGAAAGCAGCAATTACCCAATCTATTCTGCTTCTCAATGAAGTCGCAGAAATTCGAAGGGCGAAGGAAACCGCAGAATTCTTCGACGCTCTGCCCGCAATAGAGCAACGCACATGGATCGATGAATTGCTTGTACGGACCGCGGCGGGCGACGAGAACAGCGTCCGCGTCTGTCTCCTCGACACTGGCGTGAACCCGGGGCACCCACTTTTGGCTCCGCATGTTGGTCTCAACGATTTGCACAGCGTCGATCCAGCATGGGGTATCCAGGACGACGTGGGGCACGGTACAGGTCTGGCTGGGCTCGCCCTTTATGGTGATCTAGTTGAGCCGTTGTCGTCACAAAGTCCCATCACGATCCAGCATCGGGTTGAGTCGGTGAAGCTTCTGCAGAGCGCCATGGGTAACCAGAAAGAGCCTTATGGTGCCCTCACCATGTCGGCAGTTGCCTTACCAGAAATCGCAAAACCGAATGTGGCTCGGGTGTTCAGTATGGCCATTACAAGCACCGACTCTCGTGACCGCGGCCGTCCGTCTGCTTGGTCCGCAGCAGTCGATGGATTAGCCTCCGATGTTCTCGGCGAACGGGCGAATCCACGGCTGATCGTAGTTTCGGCCGGTAATGCAGATCAGAATCAGGCGTTGCATTACCCAAACAGCAATGCTACTGACGGTATTCATGACCCTGGGCAATCCTGGAACGCGCTCTGCGTAGGGGCTTACACTCAAAAAGGCACAATTGACCCGCCTAATGCCACGTTGCAGCTGGTGGCGCCCACAGGAAGCCTGAGCCCTTACAGCACCACGTCGTTGACCTGGCAGCGCACCGCCTGGCCACTCAAGCCTGATGTGGTGTTCGAGGGCGGTAACTTGGTTAAGGACCAGTTGGCCGCTTACAACTATCCCTCCGTCTCCTTACTGACGACCTCCCACACTCCTGCTGTAAGGCTGTTCGACCTCACTAGAGCCACTAGCGCTGCTTCAGCATTGGCAGCTCGTATGGCCGCACAGATTTCGTCCAGGTACCCGGTCTTCTGGCCCGAAACTGTTCGGGCGCTAATGGTCCACTCTGCTGAGTGGACCGAACGCATGAAGCACGACTTCTTGGGTGCAGGGTCGAAAGCTGATTACGAGCGATTGGTGAAAACTTGCGGCTTTGGGGTGCCCGACGTGGGACGAGCACTGTGGAGCGCTGGCGACTCGCTTACCTTGATTGTTGAGGACGAGTTGCAACCGTTCATGAAGCCTATAAAGGGCAATCCCACAGCTCGCGACATGCATCTTCATGATCTGCCCTGGCCGACACAAGAATTACTCGATCTTGGCAACACCAGCGTAGAGATGCGAGTGACGCTTTCTTACTTCGTAGAGCCCAACCCAGGAGTCGTCGAGCGCGGTATCAAAGGACGTTACAGGTACGAGTCTCACGGTCTGCGGTTCGATGTAAGCCGTCCGACGGAAGAGAAGGCTCAGTTCCGGCAGCGTATAAACAAACGCGCACGCGACGAAGAAGACGGGATCTATCAGGGCGGTGGAACAGATCCGAACTGGATACTGGGACCCCAAACACGGCACAGGGGCTCACTACACTCTGATATCTGGCATGGTACCGCCGTTGAACTGGCCGACCGCAGTATGATCGGCATTTACCCGGCCCTCGGCTGGTGGAAAACCCTATTAAAGCAGGAGCGCTATAACGATCGTGTCCGGTACAGTCTCATTGTCTCAATCAAAACTGAGCAAGCCGACGTCGACCTCTATGCAGCTATCCAGAACGTGATTGCGGCTAGAACAGCGATTGTAACCCCTGTGTAAATCGCCCTGGATTAGCCCAGTCATGCTCAGCCAAGCTGACATGAATGGGCTTTGCCATATTAGGATGCATTCCCCGAGAGCGCTTCTGTCACCGCAGCAGAATACTTGACCTTCCCTCTTGTCGCCGTGATTACTCACGGCTTCGCTGCCAAGCGGGAGCAAGCCTCCTCGCCACAAGTCGGATCAGTCCGCAATCGCCCATATCCTGAACCCATGTCCCCACCAAAGAGCCATTTCCGGTCAAACCTTTTGGCCATTTCAATCCCCTTTTGGCCTCTCCCACCGTTCTCCTGAGTCCCACCCGCCGCAAGACTATCCTCAACCGATCAGTCCCCTTGCGGAGAACAACAAATGCTGACGATCTATTCAGACGATCACCACCTGCACCACGGCCGTTGCGAGCTCATGGACGGGCAGCTCATGCCCTGTTTCGAAATGCCCTCCCGCGCCGACCATGTGCTGGAGCGGGTCAAGGCTCGTGCACTGGGGCCGGTGGAGGCGCCACAGGACTTCGGCCTGGCGCCCATCCAGCGCATCCACACCCCCGCCTACCTGGAGTTCTTCAAAGGCGCCTGGGATCGCTGGGCCGAATACAACCGCGACGGTGACTTGCTGCCCTTCACCTGGCCGGCTCGCACCCTGCGCACGGTCATCCCGCAAAGCCTGCATGGTCAACTCGGTTATTACAGCTTCGACGGCGGCGCGCCGATCACCGCCGGGACTTGGCAAGCGGCCTATAGCGCGGCCCAGGTGGCCCTCACCGCCCAGGCTGAAATCCAGCGTGGCGCCCGCAGTGCCTTTGCCTTGTGCCGCCCGCCGGGGCATCACGCTGCCAGTGACTTGATGGGCGGTTATTGCTACCTGAACAACGCCGCCATCGCCGCCCAGGCATTCCTTGACCAAGGTCATAAAAAAGTCGCGATCCTCGATGTGGATTACCACCACGGCAACGGCACCCAATCGATTTTCTACGAGCGCAGCGACGTGTTGTTCGCCTCGATCCATGGCCATCCGGAGGCGGAGTTTCCGTTTTTCCTCGGTTATGCGGAGGAGCGCGGCGAAGGCGCCGGGGAAGGCTTCAACTTCAACTATCCATTGCCGGCCGGTTCAGGCTGGGACACCTGGAGCGCTGCGCTGGAGCAGGCTTGCACTGAAACCCAACGCTACGACGCCGATGTCATCGTCGTCTCGCTGGGCGTGGACACGTTCAAGGACGATCCGATCTCGCAATTCAAGCTCGACAGCCCGGATTACCTGGCGATGGGCAAGCGCATCGCGGCACTCGGCAAGCCGACGCTGTTCGTGATGGAAGGCGGTTATGCGGTGGCAGAAATCGGCATCAATGCCGTGAACGTTCTCGAAGGTTTTCAAAGCGCCCAATGAGGAAAAAAGCATGAAAAGACTCAAGCGTTTGATGGTTCCCGCCCTCTGCACCGCGCTGCTCTGTAGCGCCGCCCAGGCCCAAGAGCGGACTTTGCGTGTCTATAACTGGTTCGACTACATCACGCCCAAGGCCCTGGAAGATTTCAAGGCGCAGAACAGTCAGGTCAAGTTGGTCTACGACATCTTCGACACCAACGAAGCCTTGGAGGCCAAGTTGCTGACCGGTAATTCCGGCTATGACGTCGTGGTGCCTTCCAATGTGTTCCTTGCCAAGCAGATCGAGGCCGGCGTGTTCCAGCCGCAGGACCGCAGCAAGTTGCCGAACTGGAATCACCTCGATCCCAAGTTGATGAAGCTGATCGAGGCCAACGATCCGGGCAACAAGTTCGCCGTACCTTATATGTACGGCACCATTCTGATCGGCTTCAATCCGGACAAGGTCAAGGCGGCCCTGGGTGACAACGCGCCAGTGGACAGTTGGGATCTGATCTTCAAGGAAGAGAACATCAGCAAGCTCAAGCAGTGCGGCGTGGCGCTGCTGGACTCGCCTTCGGAAATCCTGCCCCTGGCCTTGCAGCATCTGGGGCTGGACCCCAATAGCAAGAAACCGGCGGACTATGCCAAGGCCGAGGCCTTGATGATGAAGATCCGGCCGCACATTACCTACTTTCACTCTTCCAAGTACATGGCGGATATCGCCAATGGCGATATTTGCGTGGCGGTGGGGTATTCCGGGAGTTTTTCCCAGGCGGCCAATCGGGCCAAGGATGCCAAGAACGGTGTGACGGTGGACATGCGCCTGCCCAAGGAAGGCGCGCCGATCTGGTTCGACATGCTCGCCATTCCAAAAGGGGCGAAGAACCCGGATGACGCGTACACCTTCATCAACTACTTGCTGCAGCCAGAGGTGATTGCGCCGGTCAGTGATTTCGTGGGTTATCCGAATCCGAACAAGGATGCTACCGAGAAGGTGGATCCGGCGATTCGTGGTAATCCCAACCTGTACCCGACGGAGGCGGCCATGGCGACGCTGTATACCTTGCAGCCATTGCCAAGGGATGCCGAACGGGCGCGGACGCGAGCCTGGACCCGGATCAAATCTGGGCAATGACCGAGGGGCGTGCTCGCGCTGGCGTTGGGTCAGTTACTGGCCATGTTGGATGTGCCGACGTCATCGCGAGCAGGCTCCCACAGGTTCTGCGCCGTGCATAAAGATCGAATATGCCGCTCCCACAGGGATCGGCATCGCCTGGCTCTTAACGACACGAGCAATACATAGTTACCACCTCCTCTGTTTCTCGCACCACTAGCATGGATATCCCGAAGCGCTCGACTTCGGGATTCCATTCATCGCGAGACAGGGAGACTCAGATGACAAGCACCTCTACCACCACGATCCCCAAGGCCGACGCCAACCCCAGGGACGCCATATTGAATCAGTTGCTCGCCGGGCCTACGTATCCGGAGGTCGCGTCCATACTTCTGCGCGATGGCCTCAAGAAACTTTACCCCACGCTGAACCTTGACCCGCACAACACCGTGGTCGGCGAGCCGGACTGGGACATTGTCGACGACGAAATCGTGCGACGTCCGACCCGCTATGAAACCCTTGCCGAGATGCTGGCCGGCCTGGTGAACGAAAAAAGCGATCCGATGCTGTTGATCGAAGGATTGCATTACCTGACCCAGCTGCCACTTGCCTCTCCCGAGGTGCATTTGCCGGTGCGCATCGACCAGATCGGGCGTCTGATCAATGAACTGGTGCCGGCCATGCTGACGGCCTGTCAGGAGCAACAGCTGGCGTACTGGAATGCTTCGCTAGGTGAGTCTGGCCCTCGCTGGCATGAGCTCTCCAGCGCGCTTCGCAAGGCGTGGAACGTCAGCCACGTCAAGGGCTGGACAACGACAGAATGCGACATGGCCAGGCAATTGTTCCATTACCCCGACCGCAAGGACCGCAAGGAGAACGACCCTTATGAATCCCATGCGTATCTGATTGACGTCGACAAGGTGGATGGTCAGGAGGTGAAACGGCTGGGCGACAACTCCATCGTGGTCCTGATCGGCACGATTGAAGGCAAGGAAGTCATCCTCAAGTACTCGATCGTCAACGGTTACGAGAAGTTCGCTTCGCAGGAGGCCCTGGGGCAATCCCTCCCGGCCCATTTTGGCGTGGCCACCTATCGCAAAATCCAATGGCGGTTGTACGAGCCCACCGGCAGTATTTTCGATCACAAGGCCTGCGGGATGATTGCCGAGCAGATCAAAGTCATCGGTACCTCCCCGCAGACATGGGCGACCTACGACCCCCCTGTCAACGGCGAAGAAGCCGATGAGGACGCGCTCGTGGCCTGGTTCCAGAGACAGATGCCTCATTGGTTGCTGGAGGCCACGCCGTCCGATCAGACGCTGTTTGCCCAGTACATGAAAAACCTGTCGATACTGAATCAATCCCATGCCGGCAAAACCTATCTGGATGGAATTCCTGCCATCAAGGACTACGCGTTAAGCGAGCTGAAAAAACAGATGGTTCTGGACCACCCCGATGCCTCGACGCTCGATCTGAATGAAATCGAATTCGAGGTGCGCAGCCCCGTTATCTGGGGAAGCTTCGTCGTACCCGGCAGGATCGACACCACCCGCTATACCCTGGTCGAGCTCGCCTTGCAGAACCTGATTGCGCTTCCCCTGGGCGACAAAGCCGTCCAGTCCCTGGGCGAGACCGAGTTGCCCGCGTGGATGACCGTGGCGTACATCGAAAACCTCATCACCCAAGTCGATATCGGTCGCACTTATCCTGAGCTGGTCAAGGGCAAGCTACTCGACGATGCCGCAGAATCGAGCCGTCGCGAAAAGTTGTACACCTCCCAACTGCGAATCCAGCTGCCGATGCTGGCGCTGGAATGCAAAATCCGTGGCGAAGGACACCTGGACGATAGGGGTTACCGCTACGTCGCCGCGCTGATGGAACCTGATGAAGCCAATCGCAAGGTGGATGGAAAAACCATTGTCGTGCGCCAACTGGCCTTCGTACCCGAACTGCAACTGGGTAACTCGGAAGACGTCGTGACCAATATGTTTGTCATCGGCCCCGAAGACTCGAGCGCCGGACCTTGCCTGCTGTATCGCCCCATGCTGGAGCCGCAGCTGAGCCAATATCCGTCATTCAGCAATCTGTTGTATGCGATCCGGCAAATCCCTTCGTTACGCCAATCGGTGCTGGCCTGGCTGCCCGATGGGGTGCGTAACGATTACGGCCGATTGGTTTTCCCGGACCTGCTGCCCTCCCCTTGGGGCATCGTGTCGTTCGTGACCGACCCTCTGACCTCCTTGGCCTATAGCGGCCCCGTCAGTCTGACCGACAAAACCCTGGGGACGGATTTCCTGTCGCAGTTATTCAAGGCCAATGCCAATGCCCTGGTCGAACTGGCCGATCGGGAATCGGTGTCCAACCAGGAAAATCGCTGGGAAACCTTCAAACGGGCAGGCTGGCTGATGTTCAACCTGACCTTGCCTTACCTGGGAACCGCTGTCGGTACCGCAGCCTGGCTCTGGCAAATCCTGGACGACGTCGACGCGTTGTCGCAAAACAAACCAGAAGCCGACCGACCGGCCAGATGGGAGGCGTTCACTGACCTGCTGCTGAACATCGCCCTGGCGATCATTACTCACGCCATCGACCGTGCCAGGGCTGCCAGAACTCCTCACCGCGCCCACGCCTCGCCAGCGGTGAACGAACTGGAAAGCCTGCCGAAAACACCCCATAAACTGGTGATAGAGCAACTCGGAGCACTTCAAAGTACGTCGCTGCCGACCGAGCACTACGAGGCCATCCGTTCCGTTGGCGCCTTGATGGGCAGATCGCGGGAAAGCGCACAGTTCATTGACACCTTCAGCATCGATGAACCCGCAGATCCGGGAGAGCTCCAAACCGAGGGCGTGCTCAAGGGGCTCTACGAGCAGACAGGGGACTGGTACGCCAAAATGGCGGACAAGTGGTTCAAAGTACGGGTCGAAGGCGACTTCGTCTCTATCATCGATGGGAAAAATCCCGCCCGCGAGGGCCCTCCCCTGATGGGGGATACCCACGGAAAATGGCACATCGATACACGCCTGCGAGTGCGCGGCAGTGGGTCCAAAGGTGTCAGGCAGAAAGTCATCGCCAACGCGCAGCGGCGTCGGATCGATCTGCTAGCTGCACTGAATCAATTTGAAGCAAAGAAGCCGGAGAACCAGAAAGCGCTGACGATGCAGGCAGAGGCAGTGGACGAAGCGTCGGGCGCGGCCAGGGAAATCAAGCGCGATGTGTATGTCGCCACGCTGAAAACCCAGCGAGAAAATTACGAGCAGGCGTTGAGAACGCTGATGGAATGGCCACTTTTCCAGTCAAGGCCCGACTACCCCCGCACCCGACTCGGCTACCTGAACGCCCAGATCAACTTCACGTTCGCCGAGTTGGAGGCTCTCCAGGAACGCTTCGTCCCGGCCTTGAACAAAGCCAAGGGCATGATCACGTCCGGAGTCAAAGTGTTGGAACAACAACACATTGACGCCGCCGAAAGCATGGTCAGCGTCGGCGACGACATGATCGAGCGCCTGGACTACATGGAGACGCGCTTCACCGAACTGAAGAACGTCGGCTATGAGGGCTTCGAGTTTATCCGGCGGCACCGTAAGAAGATGCCGCTCTATACAGCCGCCGACCTTCGCCTGATCAAGATCGATATGTATCGTCACCTGTGCCTGACACTGGAAAGTGTCGAGTCGATGCCCGAAGGCTGGGAAGCGCTCAACCAGGTTGTCGATAACGCCACAGTCGCGTACCAAAGCCTGCGCGACGCCATCGATGAGCGCAGCGTGATCCGGCTGGATGAGCGGATCGATGCATTCGGTAGCCTGGCCGAGCAGTTCGCCGCCATTGACGAACACCTTCATTACCTTAGCAACGAGTACAAGGGTAGCGTGCGTCAGCCCCAGCTCGCTCGACTGCGCACAGGGATCGCTACGCTTGAACAATGGACGTTGCGTCATCTGGCGGCCGCCCTCGATGAGAGAAGGGATCGGCGGAACGCTGGTTCTCCGTATGAGCAACGCCCCAGGCCGAGGAAGAAGTTCATTCGGGCGCGCTTCTGGGGCTTGGTCAGCGGCGAGCCGCGTTTATCCCGGTCGATGGAGGAAACCGACTGGCTCGACGTGAAGAATCCGTTCTCGGGAGACATCATCGTCACGTTCCATCGCAAGGAAACCGGCGAATGGATACCGCATATGAAACCCGACACCACGCCTTCTACCGTGCCGGCCTTGAATATCAGCGTCACGAAGGGCAACGATCTGATCAACGGCTTGACGGCGTTCAAGGCACAGATCGAGGAAACCGTGAATCAACCCGGCAAGACACCTGCCGGCATCGGGATGATCCTCAACGCCCACGCAGGCAGGATGGAGAAAGTCAGCGCGGCCATCAAGAAGGCCCTCGACCAGGCGCAAGGCGTGGCCTCAAACGAAACGTTCGAACTGCCGCAAGAGCAGCGACGCTCGGCCGAGACCCTGCGCACGCAGCTTGAGAAGGAAGCGAGCGCCCTTTATGTTCTGGGGTTCGAAACCGTCCTGAAAGTCATCAAACAACGCCCACCGACCATGAGCAGCATCATATGGCTTAAAAGCCGGAACCTGATTTCCATCACCAAGCAGAAGAGCCGGCAACGCATCAAGTATCCACCCTATGGCTTTCTCGACCGGTATGAGATCAAGGACCTGAAAACCGGCAAAACACTCTGGTTTGCGGACTTCCGTTACTCGACAAATTGGGTACCCGCCTACAGCTTCCTTTCAGCACGCTTGAAAACCGTTGCCCAAGCCAATCACAAAACCACCGTTGTCGCCGGCACCGAATCCCTCACCCAACGTCAACTGATCGACCACTACCGCGCTGAAATCGCCGTGGATCAGGCCAAGGACGTGTTCTTTAGAAAAACGCGATAAATGCAGGGCCGGGCATCTGCCGATGCCCGGCCCTCACGCCTCAGCTCTGCCAGGCTCTCGCCAGGCTCGCCAGCGCGGCAGCGATTGCCGCGGGTGGGACGGCAGCGAATCCCAGCACCAGCCCGCCACGGACCGGCGAGGTGGTGCTGGGCAACCAATAGTTGCTCAAGCCATTGACTTCGACCCCTGCCGCAGTCGCCTGGGCGATCAGTTCACGCTCACGTTCGATACTGTCCACCGGCACCGTGACATGCAACCCGGCCACGACGATCGGCATTGCGCCGATACCCGCGATGTTTTTTGGCCAGCCCGCCAGCAGCGCATCACGCCGTGTCAACGCGGCCCGGCGCATACGCCGGATGTGACGTTGGAAATGCCCCGCCGCCATGAACTCGGCCATCACCGCCTGGGTGCTGACTTCGGAGTGGCGCACATCCACGGCACGGCGACGGGCAAAGGCATCCACAAGGCCAGGAGGCAGCACCAGATAGCCCAGGCGCAAGGCCGGAAACGCCACCTTGCCGAACGTCCCGACGTAGAGCACGCGTTCTTGGCGGTCCAATGCCGCCAACGGCGCCAGCGGCGCGCCGCTGTAGCGGTACTCACCGTCATAGTCGTCCTCGACGATCCAGCCGTCGTTGCGCTCGGCCCAGGCCAGCAGCTCCAGCCGCCGTGCGAGGCTCATGACCACCCCGGTAGGGTATTGATGGGACGGGGTCACATAGGCCAGTCGACACGGGTTCAACGAGGCGAGCGCGCGACAATCCAGGCCCTCACCGTCCACCGGCACGCCTCTCACGTCGGCACCGGCCACGGCAAAGGCATGCCCGGCTGCGCGATAGCCCGGGTTTTCCACTGCCACGACGTCTCCAGGGTCTACCAGCAACTGTGCACAAAGGCTGATACCCTGCTGCGCGCCACTGGTGATCACAATTTGCTCAGCCGTGCAGTGCAAGCCACGAGAACTGCGCAAATACGCTGCGATCAAGCTACGCAAACGGGCATCTCCCTGGGAGTCGCCGTAACACAGCTGCTGCAAGTCCGGTTTGCGCCAGAAAGCCGCGTTCAGCTTGGCCCAGACGTCGAAAGGGAACAGATCGAAAGCCGGGACGCCCACCCGAAACGCCCGCGGTGGACCACTGGGAGGCGCTGGCAGATGGTGCTTTTCGACCCGCTCCAACGCACCACTGTGGATAACTTTACTGGATGAAATCACAGGCAAATCCAACCAATCTGTGGATAACCCAGTGGATAAGCCTGTTGAAAACCCTGTGGACACTTTTGTGGATATGTTTTTCTCTTCGGGTCTATTCGCGACCAAACTCGCTTCCCCGGCGGTCCCCATTCCAATGTGGGAGCGAGCCTGCTCGCGATGAGGCCGGCCCAGCAGGAGAGAAGACAGCTCTGCCACATAGGTGCCGTCCCCCACCCGCCCTTCAATGAAACCCTCGGCATAGAGCTGATCGTAGGCCCGGACCACGCTGTTGCGGGAAATCGACAGCGCCGCCGCCAGGTCACGGCTGGCCGGTAGCCGCGTGCCGCTGCCCAGACGTCCATCCAGCACCCGCGTGCGCAATGCCTGGTAAAGCTGGCGGCTGAGCCCTTGGCGACGGTCCAGCTCGATTCCGGCGGGGTTGAAGGACAATGGCGGCACGGCGTTGCTCATGACAACTCTCGCAAATGGACCTATTGAATTGGTCTTAAGTGGCTCTTACAACAGACCAATAGCCTGCCTAGGATGCTCGCATTCGCCAAGGAAAATCGTCATGTACAACCCCAAAGCCTTTGCCGTCGAAGACCTGTCCCAATTACACCGGATGATGCAAGCGTGTCGCCTGGCCTTGCTGGTCACCCATGGCGAGCATGGCTTGCAAGCCAGCCACCTACCGCTGTTGCTGGACACCCGACAAGGTCCCAACGGCAGCCTGTACGGGCACATGGCCCGGGCCAATCCACAATGGCGCGACCTGCAGGCCGGCGCCGAGGCGTTGGTGATTTTTGCCGGGGCCGATGCCTACGTCAGCCCGGCGTTCTACCCCGGCAAGGCCGAACACGGCAAAGTCGTACCGACGTGGAACTACCAGGCCGTGCACGCCTATGGCCGCGCCGAGGTGTTCAATGATGCCCATCGGTTGCGCAACCTGGTGAGTGCCCTCACCGACCGCCACGAAAGCGGCCGGGCCCAGCCGTGGCGCATCGACGAAGCGCCGGCCGAGTACATCGACAGCATGCTCAAGGCCATCGTCGGCTTCGCCCTGCCCATCCAGCGCCTTGAAGGCAAACGCAAACTCAGTCAGAACCGCGATCCCGCCGATGCTGCGGGCGTGCGCCAGGGATTGGCGGCCAGCCACGATGCGCAGGACCGCGCCGTCGCGCGCCTGATGTCCGAATTTTCGACCAAGGAATGAACATGAACCAGATCGAGATCCGCCCTGTTACCGCTGACGATCACGCCGCGTGGCTGCCGCTGTGGCAGGCCTACCTGAGGTTCTACAACACCGAACTGCCAGATGCGGTAAGCCAAAGCACCTGGCAGCGCTTGCTCGATGAGCGCGAGCCGACCCATGGAGCCCTGGCCTGGCGCGGCGACACGGCCATCGGCCTGGTGCACTTCATTTACCATCGGTCCAATTGGAGCATCGAGAACTCCTGTTACCTGCAGGACTTGCTGGTCACGGAGCCAAGCCGTGGCACTGGCGTCGGTCGTCAGCTCATCGAGTTCGTCTACGCCACCGCCAAGGCCGATGGTTGCTGCAAAGTGCATTGGCTGACCCATGAAACCAACGCCACGGCGATCCAGCTCTACGAGCGCATCGCCGAGCGCCCCGGCTTCATCCAATTTCGCAAAGCCTTGTAAGGAGCGCCCCATGTTGACTTCACTCGCCAATTGGAAAGGTGTTACGCCACCGTCCACCCAATTGATCGAAGGGCGCTTCATCCGCCTGGAAAAACTCGATCCGGCACAGCATGCCGACGGTCTGTGGCAAGCACTGGAAGGCCCCGATGCCGACCCGAAACTCTGGGACTACCTGCCCTACGGCCCCTTTTCCGAGCGCAAGGCATTCGATGCCTGGCTAGAGAATCATGCGGCGAACATAGATCCATATTTCTTCACGGTGATCGATCGCGCCAATGGCGAGGTGCAGGGCATTCTCAGCCTGATGTCCATCGTGCCGGCCCAAGGTCGTATCGAGATCGGCCATGTGACGTTCGGCGCTTCCATGCAGCGTTCGCCGAAAAGCACCGAGGCGGTCTATCTGCTGGCCAAAGAGGCCTTCGCCTTGGGTTATCGGCGCCTGGAGTGGAAATGCAACAACGCCAACGCCCGCTCGAAATATGCTGCCGAACGATTGGGGTTCACGTTTGAAGGCGTTTTCCGCCAGCACATGGTGGTCAAGGGGCAGAACCGCGACACCGCATGGTACTCGATGCTGGATTCGGAATGGCCAACCATCGGCGCGGCGTTCGAGCGATGGCTCAGTGAAGAGAATCAAAGCGAGGGCGGCCAGGTGCGTAGCCTGGCGGAGTGTCGCTCAGCGTGATGAGCGCTGGACGATCACCACCGCACATTCGTTCGCGTTGGTGATCGTCCAGCACGGCCTGTCAGGACTCGGGCGGTTTCCTCGTGGCTAGAAATGGCTTGATCACCTCGGGCGTCACTCCTATTCGGGCATACTGCCAGGCCCATTGCGGTATGACTCCATGGGCACTCACATAACTGGCGAAATTCAGTCGGTTGTGCCCCACGAGCCCCGCTGAAAAATCGAAATTATAGAGGAGGTACTGCGCTTGCCTGGCGCTCATGTTGTAAGCATCCAGGATCAGCCGATGCGCCCGGGCCTCGTCCTGGGTCAGGCTGTCGATCAAGGCGCTCGCGAAGGTTAACTCGCTGTCGAGCGAACCGGGTCGGCTTAGCACAAAACGGATGTTGTCGTTGCTGAATTGTGGCCCCATCAGATCCAGCCAAATGCTCCGGGCGCTTGCGCGCGTGATCCCACGCATGGCGAGAATGGACGACCACAGGTCCGGCCTGTTGAACAGGACAGCGATCCGGCTATTGGAAAACGGCTGGCCCGGCGTACTGAACAACCTGGCGACAGCCGACAAGTCGCTGTCCCTCACGTATCGGGCCTCCAGCATATAGCCGGAGAACTCCAGCAGGGCCTTGCGATGCGTGAACAGGTTTTGCAGATTCCAATCGTCGAACGGCTGCATCCAACGAATATCAACGCTACCGTACAGCTCCAACTCGTCATAACGGCCCGTGAGATATTGGGCAATGAGTTCAAGCCGCGCATCGGATAAGCCAGGGGTGCGTATCCATTGCGCAAGCAGGTTCAAGGGGAACAGCCCGCCCAGGTTGGAAGCGATCAAGGGGGACTTGAGCAGGATGGTCGCCCGCCTCGACAAGATAGGGAATCGTTGGAGGGCGACAGTCAGCAGGTCGACCAAGTCCTCGGCCCGATCGTATTGGATGAATTGGGCCAACAGATCTTCATCGTCGAACATGCTGCGGCCGGTTTCCTCCTTGAACCTTGTCCCGACCTTCTTCAAGTCCCCACTGTCCACCAGATAGGCACCGTTGAGCGTGTTTTCGAGTTGGTCTTCAGTGAGGTGGCCATGCACGGCCTGGTCGTAGCGGACGTACGCCATGCTGTTCTTGGGGTGGTGATCGGTCAGGTCCCGGGCCCTGACCCCGTATTCGAGCATGATATGGAGCACGTCCTGGGAGAACATGAGGAACTCATTGTTGAGCAGTTCGGCCAATTCCGCAGGCTCGACAGGCGCCAGCAGCGTGTCCTGGAAAAAGCTGCGTAGGGACTGATCGTTCTGGGTGTAGTAGGGAATGCTGCTCAGCACCGGTCGCCCCGGAGCCCGGGGAGACACGAAGCTGCCGATGTGGCGCAACATTTCCGGTGGCAAGGCGGCGTCCGATGCCTGGTTCAATACCCGGCGCGCCATGTCGTCTGCATGCAGGTGCAAGAGCCTCAACAGCGGCTGAAACAGGTTATGCGGGTTACGCACCCCGTAGACAATCTGACTCAGGTCGAATACCGCCCCTTCGCCCAACAGGTTCTCCAAGGAACGGGCATTATCAACGAGCGCCTGCTGCAACCCGGTGGGCTGCGTCACCAGGTAATTGTTGAGTTCCGGGTGCTGATCGATGTAGGCGGCGGCTTCATTGCGCAGTCCCTGCATCGAAAACCTCGGCTGCGCCTGCCCATCGTTCAAGCCCCGCGCGAGGGCGTTGAAGAAGCAATCGCCGTCGGCCGCGAACGTGACGTCCGTATCGTCAGCCAGCCTCAAGGTATAATGGTTTTCCCCCGTGCGTATCAGCACCACGTCCGTGCTTGACCTGAGCGGATGCGTGCCCGATGGGTAGCTGCTTTCGTACTGCCCTGGGGTGAAACGCACGGTCCAATCCCGGTGCCCATGGCGTCGATCGATGATCAGCAGGCTGCGATTTCGCGGCCAACTCGCAATACGGGTGATGAACGAAGGCACCAGTTCCATGATCTGGACGTCCCATACCCCTGGCGTACGGATCAGGTCGGAAACGGCGCGAAGCGATGGCGCCGATTGCTTGGGATCTGAAGGGCCCGGCTGGGGAGAGCCTTGCGACGGCCGCTTGCCTCCTCCGCCCAGGCCATACCCTACGGCGCGCCACTCGCCATCGGGCCCACGCGCCACTGTGCTCCTCATCACCCCACTGGAGCGGATGCTCAACCCTGTGACCGGGTTGACGATGGTGGCTTCGGTGGCCTTCAGCGACGTATGGTCGTGCACCCGGAACACCGTCCCATCGGGTTGCCGTACATACACCTGGCGCGTGACGCGGCCCGTGGCGCCATCGGTGATGGCGGGGCGATAAAAGCCCCGGGCATCCGCTGACAGACCACGGAGCAATGCGGTATCCGTCACGGCATAACGGCGATACAGCGCGTCCTCCAAGGGCAATCCGAGCAGCGCTTCAGTCGAGTTCTGCCGAGCCGCTGCCGGCAGGAAAGTCCCCTGGCCTCGCACCTTGAATGGCACGCCGCCTAAGCCTGGCGACCGTCGGGTGTTCGCCACCGCGTGCACGAACATCAGCGTGTCCAGGTGCGTGGGCACGGCACCGGTCTTGAGCACCAGCAAGCCCGTTTTGACCGCACGCGTCAGCATCTGGAAACCGGGGATGAGCAGCAGGCCTGCCAGGTCCATGACCAGCTCCACCACCATCATCGCCAGTCTCATGGCGGTCTGGTGACTGATATCCCGGTTGCTGTTGGAACGGTGATCGGCATGGGCGCTGTGGAAATTGACGTGGGCCCGGTGAAAGTTCTCGAGAAAATTGCCAGTGATCAAAAAGCCCCGGACCATGGGACGACCACGATGCTGCCCCAATGCGCGCTTGATCTCCTCCGAGTCTAGGGTGGACATCCGCGAACGGAAATATTTGCGCCATTCTTCTTGTTGCAGCAATCCCGTGACGCCATCGCTCAGGTCTGAAAACTCATGGAAATCATCGCCATGAGGACTGTCCGGAAAATAGACACCCACCGTTCCCTTGAGTTGTGGTCCCGGCTGGTCTGAAAGAATCAACACACCGTCGATACTGATGGCGTTGCCCATCGTGCCGTGCTGCAAACCGACGGTGCCGCCCAGGAGAAGACCATGGACGCACACGTTTCGCCCGCCGACCAATGGGCGCTGGATGGCAGTGTGCGAGTGCAGTACCGCCTCCAGCCAAGCCGTGACCCGTTTCTGCGACCTGGGTGGACGCGAGTCGGGGTTGGTCACGGTGGCCTTGAATACTTCGTCGCCCCTGATCTCAGCCACATAGCCTTTGAACTCCAGGCTGGCCAGGTACGCCGCCTGCCAGGCCGCCTTGTATTGCGGTGCGTTCATCTGTTCACGAAGCAGGATTTCATAGTTGCCACCGGCATCGATGCTCGACGCCATCCTGGCCAGTTCGCTGCCTGTCACCGTGATCAGGAAACCGCTTGCCGGGTGCCGGACACGTTGTCCATGCCGATCGACCAGATCAACGGCCAGCACTTCTCTCATCGCGTTCGGGTACTGCGGCGCACGCAGATTATCGAGCATCAACTGCGTCAAGCTGCTGGTCCTGGACTGCCTCGGGTTGGCCCGATCGCCGAAGAACAGCCTGACCATGGTCCGGTCCGGATCCGGCTCTATGCGCGGGTGAATGGTTTGCTGAAGGTATTGCCGGATCTTCTGGCGGGTGAACTGCACCAGCGTCGGAACACCGCTTCCCAACGCATAGACGGCCTGCAATACCCGATCTTCGAGATGGCGATAGCGAGCCTGTTCGGCAAGCGTCGCGGCTTTATAGAAAGCCGGACGACGATTGTCCACCAGGGTTTTCTGGCGGGCCGCCAATGGCCCGGCCACCGACAACAAGGGCAAGCCAAGGGCATCTTCGGTTTGCCGAGCAAAGTCACCCACCGCCACCGTTGCGTTTCCTGGCGCATCCAAGACCTTGTCCAACGCCGCACTTTGCATCTGCAACAGGTCCGCCGCCGCCACTTCAAAAACATGCCCGGACAGTTCGACGGAAATGTCCTGGATCCTGCATGCCTGGCCCTCAAAGGTGGGACGAACGTGTTTGACCAGGTCTTTGAAAGTGTTGAAGCGCTGAAGTCCATGCTCCAGGGAATAGAGGAACAGCGATGGCCGATCGGTAAATTTGATCACCATCGCGGCAGGCCATTTCTGCGGCTGCGCGGCGCCGCTATCGAGCCTGACCGCATAGACATGGGGAACCGGCGCTCGCAACAGGCGGCTTCTGTCCGCCTGGGAAGGACGGGTGGTGATGATGTCCAACAGACGGTCTTCATCGCCTAGCTGGATTCGCTCGTCCTGACTGAGTCGAGCGACAGGATCCCGATCGGCTTTGTAGAGGTCGAAAAGATGCAGGAAGCGCCGGGACAATAACTGCGCCAGGACGGCTTCGGTCGTGGTCGCCGCCGCCACGCCTGGCAACGCGTCCCAGTCCTTGCGTTGGTGAAAGAACGCCAATTCGTCACGGAACTGACGCTTCACCCGTTCATTCGTGGCTGGATGGATCACATAAAACACGGATTCCATGGCCCGCAACGTATGCTCGTCCAGCGGGCCGGCAAAGACGCTGTCGGCCTCATCCAGGGAATCCGGACGGGTGAAGAATCCGACGCTACCCTTCGGGAAGTCGGGCGCCGTGTCGCTGAGCAAACAGTTGCGCATGACGTGGGTAAAGCTGTCCGAGACGGTCAGGATCCGCCCACCGTCCGGGCCCGTGGTGAAGCGGCTCACATAGCATTGATCCGGTTCGATGTCCGGAAGCAGCGATGCACGAAATTTCTTGGCGGGAATCCTGGCCTTGAGCAGGCCTA
This sequence comes from Pseudomonas sp. SJZ074, assembly GCF_007828215.1. Taxonomy (GTDB): domain Bacteria; phylum Pseudomonadota; class Gammaproteobacteria; order Pseudomonadales; family Pseudomonadaceae; genus Aquipseudomonas. The sequence goes on from NZ_VIUE01000023.1 coordinate 56,139, forward strand.
CCAGCAGCGCGCCCATCACCCTGTCAAAGGTGGGAACGGCTGCGAACAGATGGGTGAGCTGTACCTGGTGGGTATCCAGCAAGTCCAGTTGCCTGAGCTGTTCCTTCGCCTGGGCTTCGATCGTTTCTGATTGAGGTATAGGTGATGCAACACCCGGTTCATCCTTGGGGGAAATCGACATCTCAATGGTCCGGTTCTGATTGAAGAGTCCGGACCCTATCGCGCTGTTCGCCTTGAGATGACGTACATATGTATAGCGGGCTGTGGAACTGGGAGGGAAACGTAAGCTGATATTTATGGATAGCTGAAATCCGCTATCACGAGCAGGCTCGCTCCCATAGGGGAGTGCATTCCAAATGTGGGAGCGAGCCTGCTCGCGATGACAATCGATCAGCCGACGGATTCGTTACCGGCTCACGCCAACTTCTGCGCCAGCACCGCAATGTGCTCCGGCCCAATCCCGCAGCAACCGCCCAGGTGACTGGCCCCACGTGTCTGCCAGTCCGCCGCCCATTGAAGGTAGCCCGGTGGATCGAGGTCTTCACGCAGCGGGTCCAGCCCGTCGTTGGCGGTCGCCTCTTTGGGTTGCGGCGGGAAGGCATTGGCGTAGGCGCCGATGTAGATCTTCACCCCCAGACGCTCGAAGGTTTGCCGTGCAGCATCGATCGCAGCACCGATCACTTCCGGCTGGCTGCAGTTGAACAGCAGCGCCTCGACACCCAGTTCGGCGGCAACGGCCGCGGCGTCCGCCACCGGCTCACCGGAACGCAGGCGCGGCACTTCGTCGGTGTCTTCGTCCTTGAGGGTGAACGACAGCCAGAACGGCTTGCCATCCTGGGGCAATCCGGCGTGAATCGCCTTCGCTTCTACCGTCGAACTTTGAGTCTCGGCCAGCCACAGGTCGACATGGGGCGCCAAGCCGGTTACCAGGGGCGCCAACAGCTCACTGGCACGGGAAGCATCGAACAGATCAGGCCGATAGGAGCCGAACAGCGGCGGCAACGAGCCGGCAACCCGCACGGCTTTGCCGGACGCCTGCACCGCCCGCCGCGCCAGTTCGCCGGCCAGCGCTGCCAGTGCCTGGCCTTCGGCGGCGAAGCGCGCTTCGCCAATGTGAAACGGCACGACTGCATAGCTGTTACTGGTAATGACATTGGCGCCGCTGGCAATGTAGGCCGCGTGCACGGCCTCTACGGCTTGAGGGGCTTCGCTCAGGGCCAACGCCGACCATTCGGGTTGCCTGAACGGTGCGCCCCGGCGTTGCAGTTCGCGGCCCATGCCGCCGTCGAGAATGACTGTCGTTGCTGAGCCCATATACGATTCACTCATAAGCTTATGAAAATAACTCACTACCGGAGTTGTGCTTATAACTATTTAATACGCACTCTTCGATTAACCACAACCTGTATTTTCAGCCAGGGTCCTACATGAAATTTCAACCATTGATGGCCCTGGGCCTGACTTTGCTGGCCGCCTCTTCGCAGGCGTTCGCCGGCACCACGCTGGACCGTATCGAGCAGAAAAAAGAACTGGTCGGCGTATTGATGGAAAGCTACCCGCCCTTCTCGTTTCTCAACGATCAGAACCAGCTCGACGGGTTCGATGTGGACGTGGCCAAAGCGGTGGCGCAGAAGCTGGGCGTGAAGCTGCGCCTGGAAACGCCGTCCTGGGACGTGATCGCCGCCGGACACTGGAGCGGGCGCTATGACATCTGCATCTGCTCGATGACGCCGAGCAAGGCTCGCGCCGAAGTCTTCGATTTCCCGGTGCAGTATTACGCCTCGCCGGCGGTGATCGTGGTTAACGCCAAGGACGACCGGATCCACGGCGCCAAGGACCTGAGCGACAAGAAAGTCGGCCTCACCAGTGCCTCCAGCTACGAGAGCTATCTGAACAAGAACCTGGTGATCGAAGGCGCCGAGGATACCCGGCTGAGCTATCCGTTCGACAACGTGCAGATCGCCCCATATGACACCGACAACGTAGCCTTCCAGGACTTGGGCTTGGGCGCAGGGGTGCGACTGGACGCGGTGTTGACCAACCTGGTGACCGCGCAGCCGCGCCTGACCGAAGACAAACGCTTCAAACTGGCCGGCGAGCCGCTGTACTCCGAACCGAACTCGGTGGCCATCGAAAAAGGCGACGCCCAGTGGGACAGCAAGGTGCGTGAAGTCTTCACCCAGTTGAAACAGGATGGCACCTTGAGCAGACTCTCGCAGAAATGGATCGGTGCCGACATCACTCAATGACCTCTTTCCAACCTCCTTCTCAGCCACCGCAACCGGTGGCTGAGTCGCGCCTGAAGAAAATCTTCGGTTTTCGCACCCGGTTGTACCTGACCTGGGCAGTCATGCTGGCGCTGTTCGCGAGTTTTTTCCTGGGTTTCGACCTGAAGTTCTCGATCATCCTGGACAAGTTGCCCAACCTGATCGGCCTGCACCTGGCACCCAACGGCTTTCTGCAGGGTGCGGTGCTGACGCTGTTCCTGTGCCTGTGCTCGATCGTCGCGTCGTCATTGCTGGGTTTCATCACCGCCCTGGCGCGACTGTCCAGCAGCGCGGTGGCGTTCGGCATTGCCAGTTTCTACGCGTCGTTCTTCCGTGGCACGCCACTGCTGATCCAGATCCTGCTGATCTACCTGGGCTTGCCGCAACTGGGCGTGGTCCCGGGTGCCGTCACCGCCGGGATCATTGCCCTGTCGCTGAACTACGGCGCTTACCTGAGCGAAATTTTCCGCGCCGGCATCGTCGGCGTCCCCCACGGCCAACGCGAAGCCTCGCTGGCGCTGGGCTTGAGCGAAACCGTGATCTTCTGGCGCGTCACCCTGCCCCAGGCCATGCGCACCATCATCCCGCCGACCACCAACCAGTTCATCTCCATGCTCAAGGATTCCTCCCTGATCTCGGTGATGGGCGTCTGGGAAGTGATGTTCCTGGCGCAGTCCTACGGCCGCTCCAGCTATCGCTACATCGAAATGCTCACCACGGCGGCGATCATCTATTGGCTGATGTCCATCGCACTGGAGCTGATCCAGGCGCGGATGGAGCGGCATTATGGGAAGGCGTATCTCAAGCGCAGTTGACAACCCCGTCGCTGTCAAACGGACCGTTCCGAGAGTGGTGTAGGGCAACGCCACGTACCGTGAACGCTGACGCGACGAGGCCTTGTTCAACGCACGACCGGCCTACAGGCTTCGTCGTGATCTCTCGCCAGAGGCACAGCGATGGCCGGCATCGCGCTCCAGAGTGAATTTTTAAAGTGCGGACTCTGTTCACGAGAGGCCGCATTCAATGCCAATCCAACACGTATTCCCACCCCAATACCTCGCCTTGGCAATTGCCCTGGTGCTCGGTTGCGCCGACGTTTCGATGGCTCAATCCATTGTCGATGACGCCCTGCCCTCGCCCCCTGAAACAACCCTCCAGGTGCAGGCTCGCCTCAAGGCGTTCGCCAACGCACCCCAGACAATACCCACCAAGGTCACCAAGACCCTAAACGGCCCCAAGGGGCTCGCGCTGGAAAAGGGCGGCGACGACGATCTGGTGACCGTGAGCGGACGCGGCAAGCTCATCGGGCTGGTCGACGGCGGAGGCGGAATCAATGTCCTGCAACTGGACACCGTGGCCGGCGGTAAGCTGGATGAAATACGCAACTTCCAGGACCTGCATGCCAAGCGAGGGGAATGGTCGAACACCCTGGGCTTCGATGGCCGAAGCCTGATCGAGCCGAAGGCAAAGTTGATCAACACCGGGCATCTCGGTGGCGACGTGCACGTTCTCGGCGGCTTCGATAACCAGGGCACTGCCGCCAGAAGCATATTCGTGGCGCCCAACGCCTACATGACGAACTCGGGCACCGCCGGGGCCGTTGTAGTGGCAGAAACAGCCCGGTTCAGCGGCAGCGGAACGGTGGAGAGTCTCGACGTGGCGGGACTGTTGGAGGTCGGCCCGGCCATAGGGGCGCCTTCCATTGCAAAGGACTTCAAGCTATCGCAGGGCGCGACGCTCATCTACGGCGTCGATGCCCAGGGAGGCAGCGCCACGATCACGGTCGGGGGAACCGCGATCTTGAACAATGCGACGCTGAGGATCAGCACCGCATCGGGCGAGTATGTCGGCACCAGTGAACACACTGTGATCAATGCATCCAAGGTCGAAGGCGAATTCGGGCAGATCATCAGCGAACTGGCATTCATGACGGCGACGCCCCACTACCTGGGGACGCAGGTCGGTCTGACCTATGCCCGAAACGATGTTCCGCTTGAGGCCGTAGCGACTTCCGATAACGGGCGTGAATTCGCAGCCAGCATCGAAGAGCCACAGCCGGTTCAAGCAGCGACGCTACCCGGTGTGCAAGCGCCTGCCGTTACCTCACCCCCCAAACCTGCCGAGCCCGCAAAAACCACTCCCGTTGCGCAAATACCCGCCGCTCCGTTGCCAGTCGCCCAACCCGCCGCAAAACCCAACACCGCCATCAGCGCCTTGCTCGGCACCAACGCATTCATGGCCGCCGACGCTATCGACCAGCTCACGGGCCATGACACCGCAAACCTCGCCAACGCCACCTTGAGCAGCAACGCTCCGATCAGTCACGGGATGCTTTCAGCCATGGGCTGGAAGAATCCGGAAAGCGCGCCTATAGATGGTCAGATCTGGGTCCAGGCCATCGGCACCAGCGGCAGTATCGGTAGACAATCGAACAATGCTGCCCTCAAGCATTCGACAACGGGACTGATGCTGGGGACCGATTGGGCGGTTAGTCCTGAATGGCGCCTGGGCGTCATCGGCAGCAAGACGCAGACGCGGCTGGATGGCCACCGCTTCGACGGCGGACTCGACAGCTGGTACCTGGGCGCATACGCCCTGCGCCAGGATGGCCCGCTGGCGTTGCGCCTGGGTGCCGTTTATGGCGACCATGACGGCAGTACCAAACGTCACGTGGCCTTCAACGGTTTCAGTGATCGCCTCAGGGGTCGCTACGACGCCAATACGCAGCAGGTCTTTGGGCAGATGGGCTACCGCTTCGATCTCGCTCATGTCGAGGTCGAACCCTATGTCCATCTGGGTTACCAACGTTATCAACGTGACCGCTATCAGGAAAACGGCGGGGACGCTGCGTTGAAAGTCCATGGCCAGACCCAGGACGCGTACAGCAGCAACTTGGGCCTGCGCCTCGCCCGACCTTTTGTCCTGGATCGCGGTATGCAATGGACGCCCCGCCTGAATGTCGGCTGGAAACACCTCTACGGCAACGTCACCGGCCGTTCTCGCCAGGACCTGGTGAGCGGCGGCAATACCTATCGGGTGGAAGGCACCGAGCTGGACCGCGACAGCCTGCTCGTCGAAGCGGGATTGGACCTGGCTGTTTCGCCCTGGCACACGCTGGGCCTGGGCTATAGCGGTGAAACCGGCAATGACAACCGTAGCCAGGCGTTGATGGGACACTGGCGGATGATGTTCTGAGATCTTGGGGTAACGCCGCCTCTGTGGGAGCGGGCTTGCTCGCGAAAGCGATGTAACAGGCAACATGAAGGTTGGATGTGCTGACGTCTTCGCGAGCAAGCCCCACAAAGGCGACATCAGGCTAGCAGTGCACAAAAAAAAGGGGAGCACATGCCCCCCCGAGGTTAAAGCGTTGTATCGAGGCAGTCAGCTCAGCCTTCGATCTCGATCAGGATCTCGCCCGGATTGACCCGGTCGCCCTTGGCCACATGAATGGCGGTGACCTTGCCGGCGATGGCCGCCTGTACTTCGGTCTCCATCTTCATGGCTTCGGTGATCAGCACGGCCTGGCCGGCCTTCACCACGTCGCCTTCCTTGACCAGCACATCGACGATGTTGCCCGGCATGGTGGTGCTGACGTGGCCAGGTGCAGAGGCTTGCTTGCGCTTGCTGCTGCCGCCGCTGACGAATTCATTGAGCGGTTCGAACACCACTTCTTCCGGCATACCATCGATGGACAGGTAGAAGTGACGCTTGCCTTCGGCCTTGACGCCGACGCCGGTGATGTCGACGCGGTAGGTTTCGCCGTGAACGTCGATAACGAACTCGGTCGGTACACCTTCGCCGCCCGCCGAACTCACGCTGCCCGCCTCAGGGATCGGCAGCAGCACTTCCGGTGTCAGGGTGCCGGCTTCGCGCTCTTCCAGGAACTTGCGTCCGATGTCCGGGAACATGGCGTAAGTCAGCACGTCTTCTTCGGATTTGGCCAGTGCGCCGATCTCGCCGCGCAGCTTGGTCATTTCCGGCTTGAGCAGATCGGCCGGACGTACATCGATCACGTCTTCGCTGCCGATAGCCTGGCGACGCAGCTTCTCGTTCACTTCGCCCGGTGCCTTGCCGTAACCGCCTTGCAGGTAGAGCTTCACCTCATTGGTAATGGTCTTGTAGCGTTCGCCGGCCAGCACGTTGAAAAAGGCCTGGGTACCGACAATCTGCGAGGTCGGCGTGACCAACGGCGGGAAGCCGAGGTCTTCGCGCACCCGCGGGATTTCCGCCAGCACTTCGTTCATGCGGTTGAGTGCGCCTTGCTCTTTCAACTGGTTGGCGAGGTTGGAGATCATTCCGCCCGGCACCTGGTTGACCTGGACGCGGGTATCCACCGCCGTGAATTCGCTTTCGAACTGGTGGTACTTCTTGCGCACGGCGTAGAAATACAGGCCGATCTCCTGCAGCAGCTCCAGGTCCAGGCCGGTGTCGAACTCGCTGCCCTTGAGGGCCGCGACCATCGATTCGGTGCCAGGGTGGCTGGTGCCCCAGGCGAAGCTGGAAATGGCGGTGTCAATGTGGTCGGCGCCGTTCTCGACAGCCTTGAGCTGGCACATCGCGGCCAGGCCGGCGGTGTCATGGGAGTGGATGAACACCGGCAACGATTGCTCGGCCTTCAAGGCTTTCACCAGTTCGCCGGTGGCGTATGGGGTCAGCAAACCGGCCATGTCCTTGATCGCCACCGAGTCGCAACCCATGGCTTCCATTTGTTTGGCCTGGGCCACGAAAGCGTCGATGGTGTGCACCGGGCTGGTGGTGTAGGCGATGGTGCCCTGGGCATGCTTGCCTGCAGCCTTCACCGCCTCGATGGCCACGCGCAGGTTACGCACATCGTTCATCGCATCGAAAATACGGAACACATCGATGCCGTTGACCGCGGCCTTGGCCACGAATGCCTTGACCACGTCATCGCTGTAATGGCGATAGCCCAACAGGTTCTGGCCGCGCAGCAACATTTGCAGACGGGTGTTGGGCAGCGCGGCGCGCAGTTGGCGCAGGCGCTCCCACGGGTCTTCTTTCAGGAAACGCACGCAGGCGTCAAATGTCGCGCCGCCCCAGACTTCCAGCGACCAATAACCGACTTTGTCGAGCTTGTCGCAGATGGGCAGCATGTCTTCGGTGCGCATGCGGGTGGCGAGCAGCGATTGGTGGGCGTCGCGCAGGATTGTGTCGGTAACAAAGATCTTCTTGGACATATTCGGAACTCCTCATAGCTGCAAGCTTCGAGCCGCAAGCTACAAGTAAAAGCTGACCCGCTCTTACTTGAAGCTTGTAGCTCACAGCTCGCCGCTGTTGTTATAGGCCTGCGTGGGCGGCAATGGCGGCAGCGATGGCCAGGGCCAGCTCTTCGGGTTTGCGCTTGATCGAGTAGTTGGTCAGTTCAGGGTGGCTTTCGACGAAGCTGGTATTGAACTGGCCGCTCCGGAATTCCGGGTTGCGCAGGATTTCCTGGTAGTACGCGGCAGTGGTCTTGACCCCCTGCAGGCGCATGTCATCCAGGGCGCGCAGGCCTCGGTCCATGGCTTCTTCCCAGGTCAACGCCCAGACCACCAGTTTCAGGCACATCGAATCGTAGAACGGTGGAATGGTGTAGCCGGTGTAGATCGCCGTATCGGTGCGCACGCCGGGGCCACCCGGGGCGTAGTAGCGGGTGATCTTGCCGAAGCTGGGCAGGAAGTTGTTCTTCGGGTCCTCGGCGTTGATCCGGAACTGCAAGGCAAAGCCACGGTGCTGGATGTCTTCCTGCTTGACCGACAGCGGCAGGCCGGACGCGATACGGATCTGCTCGCGAACGATATCGATACCGGTGATTTCTTCGGTGATAGTGTGTTCCACCTGCACCCGGGTGTTCATTTCCATGAAGTACACCTCGCCCTCGGCGAGCAGGAACTCCACGGTGCCGGCATTCTCATAGCCCACGGCCTTCGCGGCGCGCACCGACAGATCGCCGATGTAGGCGCGCTGCTCGGGCGTCAGTTGCGGGCTGGGGGCGATTTCGATCAGCTTCTGGTTGCGCCGCTGAATCGAGCAATCCCGTTCGAACAGATGCACCACGTTGCCGAAACTGTCACCCAGGATCTGCGCTTCGATGTGCTTGGGATTGACGATGCACTTTTCCAGGAACACCTCCGCCGAACCGAACGCCTTGGTGGCCTCGGAGATGACCCGCGGGAAAGCCTGTTCCAGTTCTTCGCGGCTGTTGCAGCGGCGGATACCCCGACCACCGCCGCCGGATGTGGCCTTGAGCATCACCGGGTAACCGATCCGGTCGCCCTCGGCCAAGGCCTCTTCGATGCCCGACACGTTGCCTTCGGTACCCGGCGTGACCGGCACGCCGGCCTTGATCATGCTGCGCCGCGCTTCGGTCTTGTCGCCCATGCGGCGAATGACTTCTGCCGCCGGACCAATGAATTTGATACCGCGTTCGGCGCAGATGTCCGCCAGCTCGGCGTTTTCTGAAAGAAAGCCATAGCCGGGATGCAAGGCATCGCAGCCGGTTTCGACAGCCAGGTTCACCAATTTGCGCGGGTTGAGGTAGCCGGCCAGCGGGTCAGCGCCGATGCTGTGGGCCTCATCCGCGCGCTTGACATGCAGAGCATGGCGATCAGCGTCGGAATAGACCGCGACCGAGCGAATGCCCATCTCGGCGCAAGCACGCACGATGCGGACGGCAATCTCACCACGGTTGGCGATCAAGATCTTTTTTATCAATTGGAGGTTCCCTTGAGCCGGTGATACCACGGCCTGAGGTTCAGGCCGACGCGTGACCAGATGTAACAGTTGGTCGCAGCACCACACTAGTCCCGGGCGTTGATTAACAAAAATGAATATTTATTGGGTCAGGTATAAGCAAAGACTTATAGTTTCACCATCAAATTCGAACCAGGGTGCCTAAAGGATGCGTAAGTCATTGATGCGTATGACATTGCGCCAACTGCAGATTTTCAACGAAGTGTGCGACCTGAGGTCCTACAGCCGCGCAGCCGATGAAATGTCTCTCACGCAGCCGGCCGTCAGCCTACAGATTCGATCCCTGGAAGAGCTGATTGGCCAACCGCTGTTTGAATATGTTGGCAAGAAGCTCTACATGACCGAAGCCGCTGAAGCCCTGCAACGGGCCAGCCGCGACATTTTCGGGCGCCTGGAAAACCTCGACATGCAACTGTCGGACATGCAGGGTTCGCTGCAAGGTCAACTGAAGCTGGCGGTGGAGTCCAGCGCCAAATATTTCGTGCCGCACCTGTTCGCCGCGTTCAAGCGCCAGCACCCGGAGGTCAACCTGAGCCTCACGGTGGTCAATCGCGGGCAAGTGATCCGTCGCCTCTCGGACAACCGGGACGACCTGGTGATCATGTCCATGGTCCCTCAGGACATGGGGTTGGAGTTCCTGCCCTTCCTCAACAATCCAATCGTGGCCGTGGCGCCGCCGGATCATCCGTTGTGCCACATGGGCCCGCTGCGCTTGCAGGATCTGGAGCCGTATACGTTGCTGCTGCGCGAGCCGGGATCAGGCACGCGGCTGGCCTGCGAGGAGTACTTCAAGGAGAAACGGGTGCATTTCACCCAGACACTGGAAGTGGCGTCAGCGGAGGCCCAGCGCGAGTGCGTGGTGGCGGGGCTGGGCGTGGCGCTGTTGACGCGCCACGCCGTGAGCCGGGAATTGTCGTCCGGCGCACTCATCGAGTTGCCGGTCGAGGAGTTGCCGCTGTACCGCAGTTGGTGCCTGGTACAGGCCAGGGCGAAACGCTTGTCGCCGGTGGCCCACGCCTTCCTGGCGTTCGTGCGTGGCGAACGGGCTCAGATCAGTGGCCTGGTTGGGCGTTTCGACGGGAAGCCGCCGGCGTTGCCTGCCAATAGTTGAATTCTGTGATGTCGGGGTATTCGCTGATTTCCGCCAGGAGCTGGCGCTGCTCATAAAGGTCTTCGATCGCACGACGAAACGCCATGCGGCGCTGGTCTTCCTGTTGACGACGGGTTTTGACGGCGCTGCGCTCTTCGTAGGACTGGGTCATGTCGAGACTCCCAAGACGTATACGGGAGCTTTACGATGCAGGCGCGGGATGACGGTTTGGCAACGCGAGGGTTACAGAACGATGAATGTTGCTTTCAGCTGACAAGCCCTCTTGTAGCTTGCGACTCATGGCTTGCAGCTTCAGTCATCCAGCGCCTTCACCGACTTGGGCGACAGCCGCAGGCTGCGAAGGCTGCGCTTGACGCTCTTGAGGTGGTTGACCAGGCTCGGCCCGCGCGCCATGGCAACGCCCATCGCCAGCACATCGATCACCACCAGGTGAGCGATGCGCGAGGTCAGCGGCGTGTAGATCTCGGTGTCTTCGTGCACGTCGATGGCCAGGTTCACTGTCGAGAGTTCGGCCAACGGCGTCTGGCTCGGACACAGGGTAATCAGCGAGGCGCCGCTCTCGCGGACCAGGTTGGCGGTGATCAACAGATCCTTGGAGCGCCCCGACTGGGAAATGCAGATCGCGACATCGGTGGGCTTCAGGGTGACCGCCGACATGGCCTGCATGTGCGGATCGGAATAGGCGGCCGCGGTGAGCAACAGCCGGAAGAACTTGTGCTGTGCATCGGCCGCCACCGCGCCCGACGCGCCAAAGCCGTAGAACTCCACACGCTGGGCCTGGGACATGGCCGTGACCGCTTTTTGCAGCGCCACCGGATCGAGCTTCTCGCGAACCTCCATGAGGGTGTGCAGGGTGGTGTCGAAGATCTTCAGGCTGTAGTCGGCAACCGAATCGTCTTCATGGATCGCAAACTGGCCGAAGCTCGCGCCGGCCGCCAGGCTTTGCGCCAGCTTGAGTTTCAGGTCCTGGAAACCGGAGCAACCGATGGCGCGGCAGAAGCGCACGATGGTCGGTTCGCTGATGCCGACGCTGTGGGCAAGATCGGCCATGGAACTGTGCATCACGGCCGCAGGATCAAGCAGTACGTGATCGGCGACTTTCAGTTCCGATTTGCGCAGCAGGTGGCGTGATTGGGCGATGTGTTGCAACAGGTTCAAGGGGCTGGACTCTTGTTATTGGCGATGGCCGGGATGTAGCAAGTTTGTAGTTATACTACAGGAATTGCCTTTTTGCCCGCCCAATACGTAACTCGATGTCCAGATTTCATGCCGTATGCACGCCATGTAGCAGTCAGGCGCTATAAACCGTCTTCATTGGCCCGCAGCAAGGCTGCCAGATCCTCGGCCTCGACGGGACGGCTGATGAGATAGCCCTGGAGTTCGTCGCAACGTTCGGCTTTCAGGAATTCGAGCTGCCCCGGCCGCTCGACACCTTCGGCCACCACCTTGAGCGATAGCCCATGGGCCATGGCGATGATCGCCCGGGTGATGGCCGCGTCCTCGCCCCCCTCCTCCAGCCCACGGATGAACGCCTGGTCGATCTTCACGTAATCCACCGGGATGCGCTTGAGGTAACTCAGGGACGAATAGCCGGTACCAAAGTCGTCGATCGCCAGCTTGACCCCGAGGTCGCGCAACTGTTGGAAGGTGGCGATGATGTGCTCGACGCTGTCGAGCAATTGGCTCTCGGTGAGTTCCAGCTCCAGGTATTCGGGAGCCAGGCCGGTTTCTTCCAGCACTTGGCGCACGAGGCTGACGAGTTTGCCCTGGCGCAACTGATGCACCGACAGATTCACCGACACCCGGATCGGTGCAAGCCCCTGGCGCTGCCATTCGCACGCTTGCCAACAAGCCTGGCGCAGCACGAATTCGCCAATGGGCCCGATCAGCCCGGTCTCCTCGGCGAGGCCGATGAAATGTCCCGGCGGCACCCGGCCCATGGCCGGATGGTCCCAGCGCACCAGCGCTTCCGCCGCGTTCAGACGACCGCTCGCCAGGCACAGTTTGGGCTGGTAGAAAACCTTCAGCTGTTGTTCTTCCAGGGCCTTGCGCAGTTGGTTCTCCAGCTGCAGACGCTCCAGGGTACTGGCCTGGAGGCTGTCGGTGTAGAACTGGAAGTTGTTGCCACCCAGATGCTTGGCATGTTGCATGGCCATGTTCGCCTGGCTGACCAGCGTGGAAATATCCCGCGCATTGTCGGGCAACAGGCTGATGCCGATGGAGGCGCTGACCACCAGCTCGTGACCTTCGATGGTCTGTGGCAATCGCAACTTGGCGGACAAACGGGTTGCCATGCGCGCCAGGCTTGAGAGATTGCCATAGGCATCGAACAGCACCGCGAACTCATCGCCGGACAGCCGGGCGATGGTGTTGGCCTCCGGCAGGGCATTGATCAGGCGCCGGGCCATTTTCTGCAACAACTGGTCGGCAATGTCATGACCGAGGCTGTCATTGAGCAGTTTGAAGCGGTCCAGGTCGATGTGCAGCAAGGCCAGGCTGCGACGCCCTCCCTGACGCACCCGTTGTTGCGCTTCCTGAAGGCGTTCGCGGAACAACGAGCGATTCGCCAGTCCGGTCAACTCGTCGTAATGAGTGAGATAGCGCATCCGCTCCTCAGATTCGCGCCTGGCCGATAGATCGGCGAAAAAGCCTACGATGTGGCTGACGCTTCCCCGAGAATCCCGCACGATGCTCAGTTGCAGCCATTGCGGATACAACTCGCCATTGGCCCGCGCCTCCACCAGTTCACCCTGCCAGGTGCCGTCCTGCTTGAGTGCCTGGCGAATGACCGGATAGTGCCGGCGCGCATCGCGGCTGCACGGCAGGTCGACGACGTTGCGCCCCAGCATGTCCTCGACGTTGAAACCGGTAATCCGCGTGAATGCCTGGTTGGCGGCGAGCAGCGCGTAGTGGGGGTCAAAGATCACGATGCCTTCGCTGGCGGCCTCGAACACCGTGGCCGCCAGTTGCCGCTGCTGTTCCAGTTCCTTGCTGACGCTGATGTTTCTTCGGGTACCGACCATGCGCAATACACGGCCGCTGGCGCTGCGCTCCACGGCCCGGCCACGGTCTTCAATCCAGACCCAGTGGCCATCGCCGTGGCGGATGCGGTACTCGATCTGGTAGTCCTCACTGCGACCCTTGAGGTGTTCGACCAGGGCGCGCTTGAGCGCCGGCAGGTCTTGAGGGTGCAAGCGTGGCGTGAGGTGGCTGAGCATTGCCGTGATGTATTCCGGCTCCAGGCCCAGCAGTTCCTTGAGCTGGGTGTGATGGACTTCATCGGTCTGCAGGTTCCAGTCCCATAGCCCCAGCTCACTGGCCTTGAGCGCCAGAGCCAGGCGCGCCTCGCTCTTGCTCAAGGCTTGGCTGGCTGCCTGCAGTTCGAGGCTACGCTGGGCGACCCGTGCCTCGAGACTCACCTGGGCCGCACGCAGTTGTTCCTCGGCTAGACGACGCTGTTCGACTTCCCGTCCCAGGGCCCCGTTAAGCTGGGCACTGCGGATTTGCGTCTGTTGCAGGTGCTCGATCAGCGCCTGATTCTGAAAACGTCGCAGCATGCCGCTTTGCATCAGGCGATTGACCTGCCAGGCCACCACGCTCAGGGACACCAGCACCACCAGGCCGAGCCAACCCCATCCGCGCTGCTGTTCGTCACCACCCCAGAAAAGGAAGCCGATGGCCGGCAACAGGCAGGGCAAGGTAAAGGACAGAAAGGCTGGGAGGCTCACGGCATAGGCAACACTGGCCGACAGGGTGGCTGCGCCAATCAGGCCAAACACCCAGGCTTGTTGCTGGAAGCTGTCGGCTGGGACCAGGGCAATGCCGGCACCGGCCAGCGTCAGCCCAGTCATCGCCGAACCGAGCAGGAACATGCGCAACCAGATCGGGTGCGCCTGGCGGCTGGGTATCGCCGAATCGAAGGCGGCTACCTGTATCACCCGCAGGGCCACCAGCGACAACAGCCAGATCAGCCATACACTGACCAGGACATAGCGCGACGGCTCCCACAACAGGGCGGCACAGACCAGGCCGTTGACCAGCATGAACAATGTGGGCAGCAGCGAGCCCTGGTACAGCAACCGTGTACGCTCTACAGCCATCTCCGTGGCGTACTGCTTGCAGATGACCCGCGGCTCCACACAGGGGCCCGCCAGATCGGAATTGAGGGTCATAGGCAGTGTTCTTGTTCTTGGGGGCACGGAGAACCCGAAACGAGCACCGAGCATACACAAGCCAGGGGCCATCCCACACTGTTCCCGATCACAAAAATATCTAAAAATGTCGCTATTTCGTTGGACGCCGAGCGCTTCGAGCATGCTTCGTCGGTGCTTGCGCCCATGACTTACCAGTCATCCCAATCGGTCTTTTTATCGGCTGAGGCAAAGCTTGGTTTGCCCGGGGTGGCGCCGCACCCTAGAATGCGCCGATGCGCGATGATCTCTCCCTTCTGCTGAACTCCCTCAACGATGCCCAACGCCAGGCCGTAGCGGCCTCCGTGGGTCGACAGTTGGTCCTGGCCGGTGCCGGTTCCGGTAAAACCCGGGTGCTGGTGCACCGTATCGCCTGGTTGATCCAGGTCGAGAACGCCTCGCCCCATTCGATCCTGTCAGTGACCTTCACCAACAAGGCCGCTGCCGAGATGCGCCACCGCATCGAGCAATTGATGGGCATCAACCCGGCCGGCATGTGGGTCGGCACCTTCCACGGCCTGGCGCACCGCCTGTTGCGGGCCCATTGGCAGGAAGCCGGCCTGAGCCAGACCTTCCAGATCCTGGACAGCGACGACCAGCAGCGGCTGGTCAAGCGGGTGATCCGCGAGCTGGGGCTCGACGAACAGCGTTGGCCGGCCCGCCAGGCCCAATGGTTCATCAACGGCCAGAAGGACGAAGGTCTGCGTCCACAACACATCCAGGCCAGCGGCGACCTGTTCCTGGCGACCATGCGCAGCATCTACGAAGCCTACGAGGCCGCGTGCCAGCGCGCCGGGGTCATCGACTTTTCCGAACTGCTGCTGCGGGCATTGGACCTCTGGCGTGACCATCCAGGGCTGCTGGCGCACTATCAGAAGCGTTTCCGCCATGTGCTGGTGGACGAGTTCCAGGACACCAACGCCGTGCAATACGCCTGGTTGCGCCTGCTGGCCAAAGGCGGCGACAGCCTGATGGTGGTGGGCGACGACGATCAGTCGATCTACGGCTGGCGCGGTGCCAAGATCGAGAACATTCATCAATACTCGGCGGATTTTCCTGACGCCGAAGTGATCCGCCTGGAACAGAATTACCGCTCCACTGCCGGTATCCTCAAGGCCGCCAACGCCCTGATCGCCAACAACACCGGGCGCCTGGGCAAGGAGTTGTGGACCGACGGCAGTGAAGGCGAAGCCATCAACCTCTATGCCGCCTTCAACGAACACGATGAAGCCCGCTACGTGGTGGAAACCATCGAGAGCGCGCTGAAGACCGGCCTGGCCCGCAGCGACATCGCCATCCTGTATCGCTCCAACGCCCAGTCGCGGGTATTGGAAGAAGCATTGTTGCGCGAGCGGATCCCGTACCGCATCTATGGCGGCCAACGTTTCTTCGAGCGCGCCGAAATCAAGAACGCCATGGCCTACCTGCGCCTGCTGGAAGGCCGTGGCAACGACGCAGCCCTGGAACGGGTGATCAACGTACCAACCCGGGGCATCGGCGAGAAAACCGTCGAAGCGATCCGCGATCATGCACGCCACAGCCACGTATCCATGTGGGAAGCCATGCGCCAGCTGGTGACCAACAAGGGCGTGACCGGGCGTGCCGCCGGTGCTCTGAAGGCTTTCATGGACCTCATCGAGGACCTGGCCGCCAAATGCGCGGAGATGCCGCTGCACTTGATGACCCAGACGGTCATCGAGCAGTCCGGCCTGATTGCCTATCACGAAGCGGAAAAAGGCGAGAAAGGACAGGCCCGGGTAGAAAACCTCGAGGAACTGGTCAGCGCCGCCCGCAACTTTGAGAACACCGAAGAAGACGCGGACCTGTCGCCCTTGTCGGCCTTCCTCGGCCACGCCTCCCTGGAGGCCGGCGACACCCAGGCCGAGGAACACGAAGACAGCATCCAGTTGATGACCCTGCACAGCGCCAAGGGCCTGGAATTCCCCTATGTGTTCCTGGTGGGCATGGAAGAGGGCCTGTTCCCCCACAAGATGAGCCTGGAAGAACCGGGGCGCCTGGAAGAGGAACGCCGCCTGGCCTATGTCGGCATTACCCGTGCGATGCAGAACCTGGTGTTGACCTACGCCGAAACCCGACGTTTGTATGGCAGCGAGACCTACAACAAGGTGTCGCGCTTCGTACGTGAAGTGCCGAAAGGCCTGATCCAGGAAGTGCGCCTGTCCAACAGTGTCAGCCGTCCGTTCGGTGGCAGCCAGCAGCACGGCACCAGCAGCCTGTTCGGCGGCAGCGACATCCCGGAGACCGGCTTCAGCCTCGGCCAGGCCGTGCGCCACTCGGTGTTCGGCGATGGCGTGATCCTCAATTTCGAAGGCGCCGGCGCCCAGGCCCGGGTGCAGGTGAATTTCAGCGAAGGCAGCAAATGGCTGATGCTGGGGTACGCCAAGCTCGAGGCGATCTAGAAGGGTTTCCCGAGACTTCATGTGTGAGCGAGCCTGCTCGCGATAGCGTAATGTCAGCCAACATCAATGTTGCCTGATTCACCGCCATCGCGAGCAGGCTCGCTCCCACAATGACCTTTCAGCACCTGGCTGCTTTCCGATAGAACTTGTCCCCCTTTCCTACAGCCCAAAGCGAACAGGCCCTCTTGCGCCTCTGAAGCTGAACCTAAGCTGTCACGCAAAAGCCCGAAACACTCTGACGCTAGCCAGCAACAGTTCACCTGTGCAACATGGCGCGCGTGCTACTCACAAATGGGAATGCCTTTATATGAAACGTTTTCTGAGCATCGCCATGGCGTTGTGCATCGGCCTGACGATGGCCATCGACGCCAATGCCGCCAAGCGCTTTGGCGGTGGTAAAAGTGCGGGTGCAGCCCCGACTCACCAGACCAGCCAGATGGCACCGTCTTCGGCAGCCGGTCCGACTGCCGCCACCGCAGGCGCAGCCGGTGCCGCTGGCGCTGCCACCAAGGCCGGCGGTGCTTCGCGCTGGCTCGGCCCCCTGGCCGGCATCGCCGCCGGCGGCCTGCTGGCCTCCATGTTCATGGGTGGCGGCTTCCAGGGCATGCAGATCTTCGACATCCTGATCCTGGGAGTCATTGCCTTCCTGGTGTTCCGCTTCATTGCCGCCCGTCGTCGCAAACAGCAGGAGCAGTACGCTCCGGCCGGTCATGCGCCGATGCAGCGTGAAACCTTCAACCAGCAACCTGCCGGTGGCTCGATCTTCGGCGGTTCGGCAGCTCCAGTGGCCGCCCGTCCGGTGATCAATGCCCCCGCCTGGTTCAACGAAAAGAACTTCGTCGAGGCCGCGCGCACCCACTTCCACTCCCTGCAGCAACATTGGGACGCGAACGAGATGGACAAGATCGCCGAGTTCGTGACCCCGCAAATGCTGGAGTTCCTCAAGCGCGAACGTGCTGACCTGGGTGATGGCTACCAGTCCACCTACATCGACAACCTTCAGGTGCAGTTGGACGGTGTCGATGATCGCGCCGACAAGACCATCGCCACTCTGACCTTCAGCGGTGTCTCGAAGGACTCTCGCTTCGACCAGGGCGAAGCGTTCAGCGAAAGCTGGAACATGGAGCGTGCCCAGGGCGAAAACCAGCCTTGGTTGGTGGCAGGTATTCGCCAGAACGGTTGAACCTTTGCGCGTTTCACCTGTTGAAATAAGAGAACCCCGGCTCAAGCCGGGGTTTTCTATTTCGCGGTTGCATCTACGGCGCGCTACTGTATAAACCGCCTCATGTAAAACCGCGCCATCGAGAAAGAGGACACCCGGACGTGGAAGAAATCATCGAACAATTGCGTGAAGCCAACGAACCGGTACCGGTTCCACTGGAGTTGCCCGACGAAGACTTGCTGGTAGAGATCGAAGAGCAGTTGTTCATCGATATCCCGTTCGTCTTCAGGGAATTTCTGCTGACTGTCAGCGATGTCATCTATGGCAGCCTGGAACCGGTCACCGTTACCGATCCCAATTCCCATACCTACCTGCCGGAAGTGGCCGCCACTGCTTGGGACGCGGGTGTCGACCGCAGCCTGATCCCGATCTGCCAGGACGGCGACGATTACTACTGCGTCGAAGAAGACGGCACCGTGGTGCTCTGGCAAGCCGAAGAAGAACTGGTTGCCGAAGAAACCTGGGAGTCCGTCTGGCACTGGGCGCGGGACGTCTGGCTGGAAAGCTGATCAGCCTCAGGGATCAATGCCCGGACGACTCCTCGTGGTTGTCCAGGGTTTCCATCAAGGCCACCTGCATCCTGGTGTGCAAGCGGACAAACCAGCGCCAGAGCAATGCCGCCACGGCAGTTGCCACCACGGCGATCAACACCAGCAGCTTGTTGGTTGGCAGGATGCTTGCCGACAAGGCAGTCAATAGCAGGAAAATCACCAGCAGCGAGAGGATCGGGATCACTTCGGCGATCACCCGCCGCACCCGCTGAGTGTGACGACCGGCCATCTCGGCCTTCACGCCCATCTCCGCCAGCAGCATCGACAGCGCCTTGAGCTTGCGATAGGCAGCGATCAGGAAGGGCAGCGACAACAGCAATGCCCCGCCCCAGATCAACGCTTTCTGCCAGCTCGGGTCGCTGATCCAGTCTTGCATGTAGACCGACATCCGCTCGGCGAAATACCCGCCCGACACAAAAATCGCGATGACCAGTGCCAGGTTGATGCCCACCTGCAGCAAGATCCGCCTGATCATCGACGCGACCAACGCCCCTTCGCCCTGGGGTTGGATACTGCGCAGCCATTCACCGTACATACCCAACACCCGCGTCAGCCTTTGCGGCATGACTGCTGCCAACTTGAGGGACAACGGGTCAGCGGCGCGGATCAAGTAAGGCGTCAACAGTGTGGTCAGCACCGAGACGGCGACCGCTACCGGATAGAGGAAGTCACTGGTGACCTGCAGTGTCATCCCCAGTGAGGCGATGATGAAGGAGAACTCGCCAATCTGCGAAAGCCCCATCCCGACCCGCAGTGAGGTGCGCCCATCGTTGCCGGCGATAAAGGCGCCGAGGCCGCAGGACAACATCTTGCCCAGCACCACGGCCGCCGTGATCACGGCAATCGGCCAGGCGTACTGCAACAATATGGCCGGGTCGAGCATCAGGCCTATGGCCACGAAAAAAATCGCGCTGAACAGATCTCGCACCGGCTCTACCAGTCGCTCGATTTTCAGCAACTGCCGGGACTCGGCCATGATCGCCCCGATCAGGAACGCGCCGAGCACCATGCTGTATTCCAGTTTCACCACCAGCAGGCAGAAGCCGAAACACAACCCCAATACGGTGATCAGCAACATCTCGTTGCTGTCGAACTTCGCCACGTAGGCCAGCAGCCTCGGCACCAGCAGGATGCCGACGACCAGCGCGACGATCATGAACAAGGACAGCTTGCCGACGGTTGAGAATACCTCGCCGGAGCTTACCGTTCCGCTGACAGCGATGCTCGATAACAAGGCGATGATGCCGATGCCCAGGATGTCTTCGACGATCAGCACGCCAAAGATCAACTGCGCGAAGCGTTCGTTCTTCATCTTCAGGTCGTTGAGCGCCTTGACGATGATCGTGGTCGAGGAAATGGCCAGGATCGCGCCCAGGAACAGCGAGTCCATGGTACTCCAATCGAACCAGCGACCGATCTCATAGCCGATCCAGATCATCAGTACGATTTCGAGGAACGCCGCGATAAATGCCGTGGCGCCGACCTTGAACAGCTTGCGCAGGCTGAACTCCAGGCCCAGGCAGAACATGAGGAAGATCACACCGAGCTCGGCAAGGGTCTTGATGGTGTCTTCGTCATGGATGAAGCCGAACGGCGGCGTATGGGGGCCGATGAGAAAACCGGCAACGATATAGCCCAGCACCACCGGTTGTTTGAAACGATGAAAGAGCACGGTCACCAACCCGGCTGCCATCATGATGATTGCCAGGTCTTGAATGAAATTGATGGCATGCATCGGTCGGGCTCCCTGATCAAAATGACTCACCGCCAAATTGGATAAGTCCACTTCCCTTGTAGGAAATGCCCTTGCGATGGGCTTTTGCAGGTTAACACCGCGACTTCCGACAAAAAGACGGTGCAATATATGGAAACAGATCCATCGACGCGTGACGGCAACCACAGGCCCAACGTCCCGATAACGGTGGTTTTGAAAAACCTGATGGCCTATGGGCCAACGACCAGCGCCCGCAGAGGTGCACTCCCTGAATTGCTGCCTTGAACCGTGAGTACGTTATGGAACCCGGAAACGCCCAACTGTCGATGACGGTGTTGATGACCCCCGATATGGCCAACTTCTCTGGCAATGTCCATGGCGGCACCCTGCTCAAATACCTCGACGAAGTCGCCTACGCTTGTGCCAGCCGCTATGCGGGACGCTACGTGGTGACCTTGTCGGTGGATCAGGTGATCTTTCGCGAACCCATTCATGTCGGCGAATTGGTGACGTTCCTGGCGTCGGTGAACTACACCGGCAACACCTCGATGGAAGTCGGCATCAAGGTCGTGACCGAAAACATTCGCGAACGCTCGGTACGCCACACCAACAGCTGCTTCTTCACCATGGTTGCGGTGGATGACCAGCGTAAACCCGCGGCTGTCCCGCCCTTGCAACCGCAGAACAGCGAAGCAAAACGCCGCTACGAACAAGCGAAGCAGCGCCGGCAGATCCGTCAGGAACTGGAGAGGCGCTATCAGGAGATCAAAGCGGACGGGCCTTAACAGGCAGACAAAATGTGGGAGCGGGCTTGCTCGCGAATGCGTCGTCAAATCCAACATCGAAGTTGACTGCTATACCGTATTCGCGAGCAAGCCCGCCCCCACAAGGATTACCGTTGGCGCTTCAACCCCATCAAAAACTGATTGGCACCGCCTCGAACCTCACCCGCGGATGAGCGATCCGGTCCTGGGCCCGAACCAGCTCCAGCTCATAGCTGGCGCAAGCCTGGGTTTCCAACAGTACCTCGTGCACCGCCGCCGCGGTGAACTCGAAGGCCGCCACCAAGCTGTCTCCCAACAGGACCCGCGCCAGGAACAGCCCTGACGTCAGGTCACCCACGCCCACTGGCTGACGAGGGAACGCCAGCAGGGGACGGCTCAGGTGCCAACTGCCATCGGCGGTCACCAACAGCATCTCGAAGCGATCCTCGGGCTTGCCGGGGTAGGCCAGGTGCTTGACCAGAACAGCCTTCGGTCCGCGCGCCAGGAGTGCGCGGGCCATGGCGAGGCAGTCGAGCAGCGACTGCGCCTTGCGCCCCGAGAAGCTATCCAGTTCCAGTTGATTAGGGCACATGAGGTCAGCCACCGCCGCTGCCTCATCCAACAGGAACTCACTGACCTCGGGCGCCACGATACACCCCTTCTCCGGGTGCCCCATGACCGGATCGCACAGATACAGCGCTCTGGGATTGGCGGCCTTGATCCGAGCCACGCCCGTCAGAATCGCTCGCCCCTGGGCGGCACTGCCCAGATAGCCGGACAGCACCCCGTCGCAGTTACCCAGTTCACCAATCGCTGCGATGCCTTCGACCAATGCCGGTATCTGCTGCGACGCGAGCACTTCGCCGGCCCATTGGCCGTACTGGGTGTGATTGGAGAATTGCACGGTATTGAGCGGCCAGACATTCACGCCGACACGCTGCATGGGAAATACCGCAGCGCTGTTGCCTGCGTGGCCGAATACCACATGGGACTGGATGGCAAGCAGATGAGGCGTCCGTTTCATGGGAGGTTTTTCCGTAAAACGATTGAAATTCAAGCCGCGCAGTATGCGACTAAACGCAGCCTGTACGACAGACCGGCGACACAGTTAAGCTGACAGCAACTTGTGGGAGCACTTCGTTCATGCTGACTCTTGGAAACATTTTCGTGCTAATGCTGCTGGCTACCGGCGGCGCCTGGTTGTGGCACAACCATGGCTTGCGCGAACGGGCCCTGGCGAGGGTCGTGCAGCATTGCGCCAATCTCAAGATCGAGCTGCTGGACGGCAACGTAGCGCTGAAGAAAATCGGTTTCGTGAAGGATGGCAGCGGGCGGCGAAGGCTGGCCCGTGTCTACAATTTCGAGTTCACCGTCACCGGTGAATCCCGTCATGCGGGCACCATTACCCAGTTTGGCGCCCACAGTGCGCAGATCGAACTCGCGCCATATCCGATGCCCTTCGAAGAAACAGCTGAAACACCGATTGAACCGATCCAGACCCGGCCTCGGGCCGAGGTCATCGAGTTGAGCCAATGGCGCCAGGAACATAACAAGTGGAAGCCTTGAAACAGCTCTGATTCAGGGAAGCCGGCAGTTCGCCAGGCCGGCTTGCAGCGCCACAACGTCCTGCGGCTTGGAGAAAATCAGTTCGAGCCGCGAATCCTGGCGCCATTCGCTGGCTTGCCAAGTCAGCGCTTCCTCATCCAGCGCATTGGCCGACACCCAGCCATCAACGCTGTGGATAACCAGCTTCGCCCGTCTCCAGTTCCCGTCCTGCAACCATTCCGTCAGAGCCGCCGTATCGAAGCACTGGCTCGGGTGCCAACGCCAGCCGATGCTCCAACCTTCTTCCCGTTGCTGATGCAGGCAGATCGGCAACGTCGGATCGGTCCAGATCGCCGGCATCTGGCCCACACCCTTGGAGAGATTGAAGTTATCCACAGCGCCACTGCCCCGCACAGCAAATCCCGGCAGCCTGTCGAGGGGCAATACAGCCTGCTGCGTCCAGTGCTGTGCAAGAGGCGGTAGTTGGGCGGTAACGCGGGCACGGTCGGTTTCATTGAGGCTTTCGGACTTGTTCAGCACCAGCACTCCGGCATGGGCCAGCGCTTGCTGCTGCGCCTCGGGCAAGGGCCTGCCTTGGGCCAGCGCCCCGGCATCCAGGATCATCACACAGGGCTGGACCGCCAGCACGCCGAGCCACGGCGGCTGCTGGAGTTGCCGCAGCAGTTGCGCAGGATGCCCCAGGCCGGACGGCTCGATAAACAGCCGGTCCGGTCGCGCCTTGCGCAGCAGGCGGCCGAGACCGATCTGAAACGGCGCACCGTTGACACAGCACAAGCAACCCCCAGCCACCTCTCCCAGTGCGATACCATCGGCCGCCTGAGTCAGCAAGGCAGCATCCAGGCCGATCTGGCCGAACTCGTTGATCAGTACCGCCCAGCGCTCATCGGCCGGGCGCTGGGCCAGCAGTTGCCTGATCAGGCTGGTCTTGCCGGCCCCCAAGGAACCGGCAATGACATGGGTGGGGATGTTCTGCAACATACTCGGCGACTTTTGGTGGAGGTGAACGATGCGGATAATCGGTTGGTGTTTGTTGGCGCTGATCTCGGACCAGGCACTGGCCCAGGCTTGCGTGGTTCACAGTCAGGCGGAGCGGCTCGATGTTCAAGTCTGCCAGCAGAATCGCAACATCCCGCCCAAGCTGTTCGCCGACGGCTTCTGCCAACCGGACCTTGCCGGGCAGAAAGTCGAGGTGCAATACGTCGATCAGTGTCCCGGCGGTGCCTTTGGCATCCGCAGCAACGCCCAAGTCGCCAATATGCCTTACCGCCAGGATATTCACTATTACGACGTCGCCACCGACGCCGCTTATCTCAAGCCGTTTTGTGAAGGGAAAAGCCAGGGTACCTGGGTCAAGCCTTAGTTTCAGGCCAACCAGTCCAGCGTGAGAATCAACCGACGCTCCCCCGGGGCCGGCTCCGGCGAGCGATGAATCAGGCCGAAGCCTTCGTTACCCAGCCATTTCTCACCCTTGAGCAGCGCCACCGCGCCGCTGCACAGTTGCTGGATCATCTGCCGATCACGAGGCTCGGCGTCAGGTTGAGCCAGCCGTCGACGATCCATGACGCCTTCCTCGAGCCATTCGCTGCCAGCACCGGCATACGTTGTGATCAGCCGTACCGGTACATGGTCGACGTGAAAACGTGGGCACATGGCCTTGTCCAGCGTCCGCAGGCGCAGGCCGACCCGCTTGGCACCCAGCAGGCAGGCGAAAGCGCTGACCAGCCAGGCGACATCGGCAACGAAGCCTTCATAGCCGTGCAGGTCGCTGAAGCCGGCGGCAAGTCCCTTCAGCTCAGGGTGAGTGTCCTCCTCAGGCATATCGAGTACCCGCGACTCGGCCAGCGGTTGATCCATTGAAAGCACCAATGCCGCAAAATCACTGATGTGCGCCGGAAGTTGACGCTGCCAGACCGCCAGGTTGGTGCCGTCCTCCAGAATCTGCGCCAGGATCCGCGGCGTATCGCCCCGGACCTGTCGAACCCGGGGTGCTCGTTTCAGGCTCGGCGCCAGCATCATGCCGCGACCTCGTCATGCCAGGAGCCAAACGGATCCGGCAAAAAGCGCCACCCCTCGATGCCCAGGGCCATTTCCTCCTCTGTGAGCAGGCACCCGTCCAGTTCCTCAGTGAGCTGCTCGAAGTCGATGTTCTGGCCGATGAATACCAACTCCTGGCGGCAATCCCCGGTGTCGGGCAGCCAGTTTTTCATGATCGCGGCGGTGCTTTCCGCATCCTGGGGCCAATGGTTCCTGGGCACGAACCGCCACCATCGTCCGGCAAAGCCATGCCGCATCAACCCGCCGGCCTGGGACCAACTGCCCGCCTCCTCGGGTTTACTGGCGAGCCAGAAGAAGCCTTTGGAGCGCAGCAGCTTGCCGTTGATCCAGGGACGCTCTATCAGATCGAAGAAGCGCTGGGGATGGAAAGGCCGGCGCGCCCGGTAGACTGTCGAAGCGATGCCGTATTCCTCGGTTTCAGGCACGTGCTCGCCACGCAACGCCTGCAGCCAGCCGGGGGCTTGAGCCGCGCGTTCGAAATCAAAGCGACCGGTGTCGAGAATTTCTCCCAGCTGCACCTGCCCCATGACCATGGGCATAATCTTCGCGTGAGCATTGAGACGCTTGAGGATAGCCATCAGCTCTTCCCGTTCGTGGCGGCTGATCAGATCGATCTTGCTGACCAGAATTACGTCGGCGAACTCGATCTGCTCGATCAGCAGATCCGTGATCGAACGCTCATCTTCCTCTCCCAGGGTTTCGCCCCGTGATGCCAGGTTCTCGGCTGCATGGAAATCCGGCAGGAAATTTATCCCATCGACCACAGTGACCATGGTGTCGAGCCGTGCGACATCGGCCAGGCTTCGACCTTCTTCATCGCGGAAGGTGAAAGTCTCAGCCACCGGCAAGGGTTCGGAAATACCAGTGGACTCAATCAGCAGGTAATCGAAGCGTCCTTCCCTGGCGAGATGCCCCACCTCTTCGAGCAGATCCTCGCGCAGCGTGCAGCAAATGCACCCGTTGCTCATCTCCACCAGCTTTTCTTCGGCGCGGTTCAGGCTGACATCACGCTGAACTTCGCTGCCATCGATGTTGATTTCGCTCATATCGTTGACGATCACCGCCACGCGCAGGTTGTCACGATTTCGCAAGACATGATTAAGCAGCGTGCTTTTGCCGGCACCGAGAAACCCGGAGAGCACGGTTACGGGGAGGCGATTGGGCATCAGGTATATCCTCATCGGACGGCCGTGTTGGAAGGTGTGTTTGCGGTGCATGTAGGTCAGGCTGCCGCTCGGTCAAAGCGGTTTAGTTTATGTTATAGTATAACTATAAATTCTCGCTAGCCCGAGATCCAGCTGATTGAGAACCGTTAATGCGCATTCTTTTGAAATTCGTATTCGCAGGCCCGCTGCTGTCATGCGCCATGGCGGTCTCTGCTCAGACCCCGTTATTGGCGAACTGCACTCGCAGCGCGAATTTGCTCGCCTGTTCTGACGAGCAAGGGAATGCCTATAGCGTCATGACGGCCGGGAATACGGTTTATTTGCGCGGTTTCGAGAGGGTAGGAAAGCGTCATTGGGCGCAAACGACCAATCGTTATGGGCAGTTGACCTTCTTCACAGGCTTAGCCTCCGACGGTGAAGCCTGGGTCGGCTATAGCCGCCGTGTCGGTTGGACAACACTGAATCGTTTTTCCAGCTCGGGTGGGACGGCTGGTAAATTCATCTGCGGGCGCGTGAACGGCTGCCAGGAGTCGCGCTGATGTTTCACGTGGAACGAACGTGAAGAGCAGCATTAAACTCTATTCATGAAAAAGATCTGGTTGATTTTATTGTTACACTATAACATTAAATTCGCCCCCACGACGGATCTTGATCATGAACGCGTTTACGCTTCCAGACATTGCTGCCCAAGCTTCGCGCCAAGCCTTGCCTCTCGATTGGGTGGGCATGTGCGGTGTTGCCTTGCCTGTGTTGATCGATGGTCAACAATTGAGCGCCACCGCCGACGTTGGCGTCAGTCTCGACGATGAAGAAGCTCGCGGTATTCATATGTCCCGCCTGTACCTGGCGCTGGAGATGCTGGAGAATTCGCCGTTGTCTCCTCCGCTGTTGCACCGTACTTTGCAACAATTCCTGGACAGCCATGAGGGCCTGTCCCAAGCCGCATCCCTGACCATTCATACCGAACTGATGCTCAAGCGTCCCGCCCTCGTCAGCCCGCTCTCAGGTTGGAAGCGCTATCCAATCAGTATCGAAGCTCACCTGAAACACGCAGTGTTCCACGTGGAACTGAACATCCAGCTTCCATATTCATCCACCTGTCCATGTTCGGCGGCCCTCGCCAGACAACTGATACAGCAGCAATTCGTGGGGGATTTCGCCAATAAAGCCGTGGAACACGAAGAGGTTCTGGCCTGGCTGGGTTCTACGGAAGGCATCGTGGCCACTCCCCACAGTCAACGCAGCTTCGCATCCTTGAAGGTTCGGTTGAACCCGGGCATCAACCATCTACCGCTGTCGGCATTCATCAACCAAGCCGAAGCAGCCTTGGGCACCGCGGTACAAACCGCAGTCAAACGCGCCGACGAACAAGCATTCGCCCTCGCCAATGGCCAGAACCTGATGTTCTGCGAGGACGCTGCACGACGATTGAGCCTTGCCTTGAGACAGTCTCCCGAAGTCATGGCCTTGAATGTGCGCGTCGTTCACGCAGAAAGTCTGCATGCCCATGACGCCGTGGCGCAGAGCCGCTGGGCTCGGGAGGCAGCATGATCCATTGTCAGGCTTTGCGCTGGGGCCCTCCGGGTCGCCCTCTCACTCCCGAGCTGCACCTGGAGCGCCCTGCCGGCAGCCTGACGGCGGTTATCGGCGCCAACGGTTCGGGCAAGAGCAGCCTGCTGAAAATCCTTGCCGGGCTGCAAAAGCCTCTGTCCGGAAAGATCACGCTGACAGTTCCACGGCGGGGCGGCGTGTCGTTCCTGCCGCAACAGCAACACCTGGATCGACAATTTCCTATCAGCCTTCAAGAGTTGGTGGCGGCAGGGGCTTGGGGCAGTCGGCAGACACCGGCCGAGCGGAGCCGGCGACTCGGAACGGTGCTGGAGAACTGGGCTCTGACTGGCCTGGAAAATCGTCCGCTCATGGCATTGTCCGGAGGCGAATTACAACGTGCCCTGCTCGCTCGCCTGAGCCTGGCCGAAGCGCCATTGCTGTTGCTCGATGAACCCCATGCGGCACTCGACGAAGAAGGCCAGGCGTTGATGTGGAAACATATCCACGGCTGGCATGCCGAGGGCCGTACCCTGGTGATGGTGTGCCATGACCTTGCCGCTGTACGCCAGCATATTCCCCACACGTTATTGGTCAGCCAGGCGGGCTGCACGTTAGGTCGCAGTGTCGATGTGATCACCCAACAGCCTCATATGAAGGTGGCTTGATGCTCGCGGCCACCCACCTCTGGCAGCCCTTCCAAGAATTCATCTTCATGCGCCGGGCTTTGCTAGGCGGCTTGGTATTGGCCTGCAGCACAGCACCGTTGGGAGTATTTCTGATCCTGCGTCGCATGAGCCTGATCGGCGACGCCGTCGCCCACGGTATTCTGCCCGGCGCTGCACTGGGCTTCTGGTTCGCCGGTCTAAGCCTGCCGGCCTTGACGCTGGGAGGCCTCGGCGCAGGCCTGGGCATGGCCGGTCTCGCGGCTTGGGTGACACGCCGGACCGGCCTACGGGAAGATGCCAGTCTCGCAGCGATTTATCCCATCTCCCTGGCGGCCGGCGTGTTGATTCTCGGCATGGCCGGCAAACGTCTGGATCTACTACACCTGCTGTTCGGTTCTGCCTTGGCAGTGGACGGCCCGACACTGACCGGCATGCTTTGGGTATCGGCGGCCAGCCTGATTGCCATGGCGCTGATCTACCGCCCCCTGTTGCTCGACACTCTGGATCCGCTGTTTCTACAAACCGTCAGCCGTCTCGGCCCGTTGGCCCACGGTGTATTCCTGACCCTGGTGGTGCTGAACCTGGTGATCGGCTTCCAAGCCATTGGCGCTCTCATGGTGGTCGGCCTGATGATGTTGCCGGCCGCTTCCTCGCGGTTCTGGAGCCGTCGCTTGCCGGCCCTGATGACCATCGCGGCGCTGCTCGGTTGCCTCTCGGTCTGGTTCGGCCTGTTGCTGTCCTTCTATTTCTCTCTACCCAGCGGCCCGGCCATCGTGCTGGTTGCAGGGGCGTTGTATCTGTTGTCCCTGATATTCGGTCCGGTGCACGGTCTGCTGCGCCGCCCGCCCTTACTCACATCCCCATGAGGTGTTTCCCGATGCGCGCCCTGCTCGTGCTGTTCAGTCTGATGCTGTCGATGTCCTTGTCCGCCGCCGAGAAACTTCAGGTGGTCACCAGCTTCAGCATTCTCGCCGACATGACCCGACAGGTCGGTGGCGAGCATATCCAGATCACCAACATGGTCGGACCGGATGCCGATGCGCACACGTACGAACCGACGCCGGACGATGCCAAGGCGCTGCTCGGCGCAAAATTGATCATCAAGAATGGATTGGGCTTCGAGCCGTGGCTGGATCGCCTGGTCACCAGCACGGAAACCCGTGCCCCGGTCATCAGCGCCAGTCGCGGCGTGATCCCACGGTCGCTGGATGAAGACGGTGAAACCATCCCCGACCCGCACGCGTGGCACAACCTGGCGAATGCCGAGCTATATGTGCACAACATCACCAAGGCGCTGGAAGCCGCCGACCCAGCTAACAAAGCCGATTATGAACGCAACAGCCAAGCGTACCTGAAGAAAATCTACACGCTGCTCGCGGATGCCAAGGCCAAGCTCGGTTCCCTACCGCCAGGAAATCGCAAGATCGTGACGTCCCACGATGCATTCGGTTACCTGGGTCAGGCCTATGGCATCGACTTCATGGCACCCCAGGGATTGTCCACCGAGCGAGAACCGTCAGCTGCCGAAGTCGCAGCACTGATTACCCAGATTCGTCAGGCACACGTCAAAGCGGTGTTCATGGAAAACATCAAGGACGCCCGCCTGCTCAAGCAGATCGCCGATGAAAGCGGCGCGCACATCGGTGGCACGCTGTATTCCGATGCCCTTGCCGCCAACGGGCCGGCCAGTACCTTCACCGGCCTGTTCGAATACAACCTCAAGACGCTGTACGACGCCTTGTCCAAACCATAGCCATCTGTTTCACCTGCGCAGCGGTCAAGCTCTCGGCTTGACCGTTCCGCAATCCTGCCCCAACCACACGGCACGGGTATCGAGGCTGCCATTCTGCTGAATGCCGGTGGCATTGAAGGTGCCATTGACCTTGGTAGTAAATTCACGATCGCTCTGGAATGTGGCGACACCATTGCCTTGGGCTTTCGGGCAACTGAAGCGAAACTTCCACTGGTTGCCGTTGCGCTCGGTGATCTGCTGTTTGCACCCCGACTGCGGATCTTGCAGCGGGATGTCATTGGTCTGAACTTGCGCCGGCGTCAGGCAGACCCGAATCCCCTTCCCGCCCATGGTAATGCCCTGCTTTTCCAGCATCGCCCGTTGCTCCGGGGTGATCTGGTTCTGCAACTGGCCGAGGATCAGTTGCAGGTCTGGCAGGTTCTGGTTATCGACCTTCATATTACTTGTAGTCAACTCCCACAAGCCTGGCTGAAGCATCTGCGCCTGAGCCGCCACAGGAACCGATAAGCCAACCGCCAAGGCCAAACCCAGCAGACGAACATTCATTGCAAGAACTCCAGAGGACAAGTGGCCGTTAGACGCCGCTCACAGGCTTCGGTTCAGGCTCGGCGACAGTGAATTAAATAGCGACATTCGTCATGGAACATGGTCTGTTAAGCATTGAAACTTCAGGAGCAAGGCTGCCCATGGATTATTTTGGACCGCATGTTTTCGGTTACCTGATTGCGTTGCTTCATACCCTGGGCTCCATCGCCGCGGTGCATGCGGTCCTGACGGTACGCACCGCCCAAGGCTCGATTGCCTGGGCGCTGTCCCTGGTATTTATTCCCTACCTGACGTTGATTCCTTATCTGGTGTTCGGCCGCAGTACCTTCGACGGCTACATCAAGGCACGCCGCCAAGCCAACGAAGAAATGCGCAAAGCCGTGTCCGAGCTGAACTGGCGCCCATGGGTCGAAGAGGCCCTGACTGCCCGTGCCTCCCAGGCCTACGCCTCGCTACGGGCCATGCCCAAACTGGGGCGGACGCCCTGCCTGGCGAACAACGAGGTACGTCTGCTCGTCAACGGTCACGACACCTTCGAAGCCATTTTCCAGGCTATCGATAACGCCCGGGAAGCTGTACTGATCCAGTTCTTCATCATTCATGACGACCGGCTGGGTCGGCGCCTGCAAGCGTTACTTCTGAAGAAAGCCGCCGAAGGCGTGGCGGTTTATCTGTTGTATGACCGGATCGGCAGCCACTCCCTGCCCCATCGCTATGTCCAGGCGTTGCGCGACGGAGGTATCCACGTCAAGGCATTCGCGACCCGCAGTGGCTGGCTCAACCGCTTCCAGGTCAATTTTCGCAACCACCGCAAGATCGTTGCGGTGGACGGCGTATTGGGGTTCATCGGTGGGCACAATGTGGGCGACGAATACCTGGGAGAAATGCCGCCATTGTCGCCGTGGCGCGACACCCACGTCGAAGTGCGTGGCCCCGTAGTGGCGAGCATGCAGGAATCATTTGCCGAAGACTGGTTCTGGGCTGCCCGGTCGCTACCGCCGCTGATCTTGCCGGACACCTACCCCGATGACGGCGTGCTCTGTCAGTTGCTGGCCAGCGGACCGGCGGATGCTCAGGAAACCTGTTCGCTTTTTTTCGTCGAAGCCATTCATGCGGCCAGCGAACGGGTCTGGATCACCACGCCCTACTTCATTCCCGACGAGTCGGTATTCGCTGCGTTACGCCTGGCGGTGCTGCGCGGGGTGGATGTGCGCATCCTCTTGCCTTCACGACCGGACCATAAGATCGTCTACGCCGCTTCCAGCCTGTATGCATTCGAAGCGGTGCGCGCCGGTGTGCGCGTCTTGCGCTACGAGCCAGGTTTCCTGCATCAGAAAGTAGTACTGATCGACCGGGAAATCAGCGCTATCGGCAGCGCTAACCTGGACAATCGTTCGTTCCGGTTGAATTTCGAAGTGATGCTGCTGACGGTGGATATTCCGTTCGCCACCGAGGTCGAGCAGATGCTTGAAAAAGACTTCGCTCAAGCCCGCGAAATCGCCAAAGAAGAAAGCCGGGAAACCCACCGCCTGCAGAAAGTCGGCATGCGGATCGCCCGGCTTATTTCGCCGATACTTTAAGGCGTGTAGATATCGTCACGGGTCCAGGGCAAATCATGGCTGCCATCGGCGTATGCTTTTACAGCCAGGATCTGATGCAGATTGATCCAGCCCTTGGCGAACGCATAGGCGCATCCGGCCAGGTACAGGCGCCAAATCCGCAGCGCCTGCTCCGGCACCTCTTTCGACGCGGCCTCCAGATTGTCTTCGAGCCGCTCGCTCCAGTGATCCAGCGTGCGGGCGTAGTGCAGGCGCAAGCTCTCCACGTCGACGATCTCCAACCCTGCCTCGCTGATCTGCGCTGAAATCATCGACAGGTGCGGCAGCTCGCCATTGGGAAAAACGTACTTCTCGATAAAGTCCCCGGCACCACGGCCGACCGGACGGCCATCGGTATGTTTGGCCGTGATGCCATGGTTCATCACCAGCCCACCCTCGCGGACCGCGCCAAACAGCGTTTTGCAGTACTGTTCCAGATTGGCGTGCCCCACGTGCTCGAACATGCCGACGCTGACCACCTTGTCGAAGCGGCCGTCCTGCGGGAGGTCCCGGTAATCCAGCAACTGCAACTCCACCTGATCCTCCAGGCCCTCCGCTTTGACCCGCTCCCGGGCGAGGGCAAGTTGCGCTTTGCTCAAAGTGATACCGAACACCTTGACGCCGAATTCCCGCGCCGCATAACGCGCCAAACCGCCCCAGCCACAGCCGACATCCAGCAGGTACTCACCGGGCTGGAGGCGCAGTTTCCGGCACAGGTGGCGGAACTTGGCTTGTTGGGCCTGCTCGATGGTTTCGCTGCCCGTCTCGAAATAGGCGCAGGAATAGGCCATGTCGCTGTCGAGCCACAGTTGATAAAACGCGTTGGAAAGATCGTAGTGGTAGGAAATCGCCTTGGCGTCGGTTTCCTTATCGTGGACTGAACGTACCGGCAGGCTATCGTCTTCTTCGTTCACCAGAGCCTGGCTCCATTCATCACAGACCCGGATCACTTCGCTGATCGAGCCTTCGAGCTCAAGCTTGCCTTCGACAAACGCCGCCCCTAGCGCGTCCAGGCTGGGATGGGTCAGTTGCGCGACCATCTGTGGGTCCTTGACCACGATCGTGACGCTGGGATCGGCACCCAGCGTGAATTCATGGCCGTCCCAGAGTCGCAGCCGAAGCGATAGTTGGAGATTTTGTAAAGCCGGTGGAAGTTGCGCGAGCATGAAATATCCCCCTTGTTTCAGACGTCTGAAATGAGGGTAGACCATCGTAGAAAAATAGCAGGCTATCGAATTTATAGCCTTTTTCTATCGTCGCCCGAATTCACTCCATGAGCCGGTACTGCCAACTGTATGCACCCTCTTCCACCATGGACTACAAGTTCCAAGCACAAGTTCTAACCCCCGTCCTGGACTTTCAGCAACGGCTCCTGAAAGCGTAGCAGCCTTCCGGCGTTTCCCAATACCAGCAAAGTGCTCAGGTTATGCAGCAGCGCCGCGATCATCGCCCCCGCGGCGCCAAGCCAGCCGAACGCAGCAAAAGCGACAATCGCCAGCGTCCAGCCCAGGCCAATGATCACGTTGACCTGAAGCGTCTGCCGACATTGACGACTGAGCCGCACGCAGGTACCGAGCCGCCTCAGGTCGCTACCGATCAGGACGATGTCCGCAGACGCCAGGGCAATGTCCGCACCACCTGCACCCATGGCGATTCCCACCACCCCGGCCTTGAGCGCCAGCGAATCATTGATGCCGTCCCCGACGACCATGGGACGGAAGCCGTTGTCGATTTCCGTCATGACTCGCTTGAGCTTATCTTCCGGCAGCGCCTGAGCTTGTACATCAGCGATTCCTACTTCCCGGGCGAGTGTGCTGGCCACACTTTGGCGGTCCCCAGTCAGCAACAGTTGCCGCCCCAGGCCCAGCGTCCGCAGCTCAGCCATGGCGACCCGGGCTTCCGGCTTGATGCTATCGGCTAGCAGCAACCAAGCGAGGAACTGTCCATCCAGGGCCAGCCCAGCAATCGGGCCATCATGATTGGGTACCAACGAGGTTTCGATACCCAGCTGAGCAAACAACTCAGGACGGCCAAGGGCCGCTTCGCCCTGGCTGGTCATTGCCACCACACCCAGACCCTGGCGTTCATGAATGTCCGTCAGCGGCAGATATTTTTCCGGCTCCACCAGCCCAGCCAACGCTCGGCTGACCGGATGGCTGCTGGCGGATCCAAGGCTCGCCGCCAAGGGCAACAGAGACAATTGATCGCCGCTCGTGCTCTCGATAGATTGCAGACGCAAAGTGCCGTAGGTCAAGGTACCGGTCTTGTCGACCACCAACGATGTCAGGTCCGCCAGCTCTTCCAGGAACGCCGAGCTACGAATCAGGATGCCATGGCGTGCCGCCACCGCGATTCCCGCGATGGCGGTCGCCGGCGCCGACAACACCAACGCACAAGGACAGGCCGCCACCAGCACCGCCAGCATCGCCTGGGCATCGTTGGTAACGAACCAGGTCACCGCCGCCAGCAGCAAAACCAACACCAGATAGCTGCCGGCATAACGCTCCAACAACCGGGTGATGGGCGGCTTTGAACGTTCGGCGTTTTGCATCAGGGCGATGACCTTGCCCAGTGTCGATTCCTGCCCCGTGCGGGTCACTTCCAGGCGCAACAATCCATCGAGATTGATCGCCCCCCCGAACACTTCGGTGCCCACTTCGGCTTCCAGCGGCACCGACTCACCGGTAATGGGCGCAGTGTCGAGACTGGCCTGGCCGGACAACACCCGGCCATCGGCCGGTACGCGATCACCGGCCCGCACCTCGACCGTATCGCCGGGTCGCAGCGTGGCGTTGTCCACTTCCATGATCGAACCATCGGCCAACACCTTGCGGCCCAGACTGCGCGTCAATTGACCCAGGGCGTGGATGGCTTCCTG
Organism: Pseudomonas sp. SJZ074; assembly: GCF_007828215.1. Lineage (GTDB taxonomy): Bacteria > Pseudomonadota > Gammaproteobacteria > Pseudomonadales > Pseudomonadaceae > Aquipseudomonas. Next base: position 90,906 of record NZ_VIUE01000023.1, read on the forward strand.
GGAGCCGATGACGCTGCGCTCTTCCAGCACATGGCCGAAGATCATGATGATCGGCAGCAGCGCCGCCGTCAGCAGATCCCCCGTAGCCCAGGCCCCCAGCATTGCCAAGGCGATCAGCTGATCGGTGATTCCATGCAAGCTCGGATACCGCAGGCTGTACCACGCCGAACGCATCACCGGCACCGCAACCAACAGCGAAGCGACACCCAGCAACAACTGGCTGACCCCGGTCTGCTCCGGCGACCAGGCGCGCCATACCAGCCCCAGCGCGAGCAGCCCGAGGGCGAGCATCGCCAAGGTCAACTGGCGAGCGGCTGTACGTTGTTCGGCGCTAGACAACATTGGAACGGCGGCGGTTTGCGCGCTCATTGCTCAGCTCCCTGAATAATCAGGCGGGAATCGTCTTTCGGGTCGACTGTGGTCACTGACCCGGCCTGGCGGAGAATGCCGGGCATGCGCTCGCGATACAGGCGAAGCAGCAGCTGCGGATCAGCGTCTTTGGTCTTCGCCAAACCGAGCACCGTGGCGGTGTCGGCCGAGGCCTTGGCGAGCCGTTCGCTGGCCTGGGCATGCGCCACTTGCAGGACGCGGTCGGAATCCTGATGAGCTGTCTGGGTCAACTTCTCGGCTTCGGTGCGGGCATTGGCAACGGCTTTATCGGCCTGCTGGCTGGCCGTGAGCACCGCGTTGAACGCGCCCACCGCCGGGCCCGGCAAACTTGATTGGACGTCGACCCGTACCACCTCGATCCCCAGCCCCTGCCCCGTTGCGGCAAGATCGGCCAGCCGTCGGTTGATGCCCTGCACGAGATCACCGCGCAGGCGCTCGCGGCGTTCGGCGGCCTGGTTGTCGCTGCCGATCAGTTCGGGGCGGGCGACCAGAATCGTGTCCAGGTCCCGAGCCGCTGCGAGGGTTACCGCGCTGCGAGTGACCAGGCGATCCAGTGCCGGCAAGACATGCTCACCCTGCAAGACGAATGCATAGGGTTCGGTGACTTTGTAGAACACCCGCACATCCAGTTGCACCACCCCAGCGTCACCGGTCAATAAATAACCAGAGCCAGCCAAGGCATCGCTGACCGGAGAGGCGAAGCTGGCGACACGATCTGCCTGCAAGGCCGCATCGGAGCGCAGCAGATTTTCCACACGACGCTCCAGGACTCGATCCGCGGCTGGCAGCAGAATGACTTGTTCCACGGGACGCGGCCACGCCAACAACAAGCCGGCATTTTGGATGCGATCCAGAGCGCCGAAATGCAGCACCACGGCACGGTTCTGTGGATCGATCTGCCGAACGTTGGAAAAGACCCAAGCCAATGCGGCGAGAATGGTGACGGCATAAAGCGCCAAGAAGGCCACGCGTGCCGCCTGAATCCAAGGACTGGATAACTCATTTGTTCCACGTGGAACCAAACTCATGGTTGTGTTCCACCTTTGAGTTCCACGGAAGCGGGTCCGTCAACCAACACCCGGAACGGTGCCGCATCGGTGCGCAAGATCAGTTTGGTGCCGGGGCTGACAATCGTGCCCAAGGTATCCAGCGAGCGCAGCAGGTTATACAGCTGAGGCGAACCGGCGTAGGCCCTGCCATAGATTTCAGCGGCCTCGACCCGGGACTGAGCTTCGATATCGGCGGCTTTCACCGTGGCATCCGCCTGCACGATCCGCGCATCCCGCTCAGCAGCGGAACGTATTTGCGCCGCTTCGCGTTTACCGATGGCGGTGCGTTCGGTGGCGATGGTTTCGCGCTCGGCACGCATGCGATCCACCGTCGCGGTCAACGTTACCGAAGGCAGGGTCAGCCGCTCGATACCAACCTGCAATACCCGCACGCCGTAGGTGGTGAGCAACTGCTGTTCGATCTGCTGGCGCAACTGCGCTTCGAAATCGCCAATACGTACCTGGCTGGCGTCGGTGTTGACCAGATTCGCCAGGTCAAAACTGGCGGCCGTGGTTTCCAGGGCCGATCCCACGAATGTGCGAATCTGCCGTGCAGCCTCGTCCGGTTGGTTCTGCACTGCACGCATGAAGCGCTGGACGTTGTCCGGATCGCCTTGCACCTGCCACGCCACGTAGGCTTGAACGATGATGCGCAGTCCGTCACGGGTACCAACGTCCTGCAGACCGCTGGATGTCGTGCGCAACCGCAAGTCCACCGGAATCGCCGCCTCGAACGGCGCCGGCCAACGCCAGCCCAGGCCAGGCTGCAACAATACCCTCGCCGGATTACCAAAGCGGGTGATGACGGTCGCCTCCCCCGAGCGCACCTGGACCAGGCTCGCGGCGGCAACGGCGAAGGCTACCAACAGCGCCGCCCAGCCCATGCGCCGCCAGGGAAACGGGCCTGCTTCCTGTGGGTCGCCGTGATGATGGTGGTGGTGCCCATGATGATGACCGACATGGCCGTGGCCATGACCGGAGTGATCGTGATGATCGTGGGAAGAAGACTGGCTCAATGGGCAGCTCCTGGCTGGACAAGGTTACGCGGCGATGCGGGATCTGCCGGAAGCGTGAAAGTGCGCAGGTCGATGGTCGGCGCGTTGCCACTGCCGCCCAGACGATGATCGAGAATCAGCAATTTGGCATTGGCAAGGCCCCGGCTCAGTTGACTGAGATACTGTTCCAGCACAAAGGCGTGGCCGGCCGTGGCGTAGGCCTTGCGTTCAGCGCTAAAGCGCAAGTCGGAAGCCTGGGCGGTCGCATTGATTTCCCGTGCGGTAGCCTGAGCCTGGTCGTGGGCAATGCTGGCTTGCAGTTGTGCCTGGTTGGTCTGCTCCGCCGCCGCGCCGCGTTCCCGGGCAATCAATGCCTGGGCACCGATTTGCGCCGCTTGCACACCGTGGTAGGCATTGGCCGCCCCCGCCGGCGGGTGGATCGCTTCAACGACGGTTGCCAGGATTTCCACGCCGCTGTCGAGCGCCTGCAAATCGGTCTGGACAGCCCGACCAATTTCATCGGCCAGGCTGACGCGATCCGCCCCCAACAAACCGTCCAGCGTGCGCGAGGCGAACTCATGCACCAGGACGCGACTGGCGGTGCTACGAATCAGTGTGGGAATGTCGGCGCTGTTATAGGTCGCTGCCAGCGCGGCCGCGTCGGTAAGGCCAATGCGATAGACGAAGCGCACATCCATGTTGACGATCTGGAAACTCTGCTGATCGGCACGTCGGCTGGCAATCACTTGGGATTTATCGTTCACATGGCTGGCGTCCCACAAACGATTGGCAATCGCCGGAGCCGGACCTTCCGCGGTATCGGCCTCCGTGCTCACCCGACTCTCCCCCACGCTGGTGGCCAGTTCATGGACGATGCCATTTTCAACGTTCAGCACCCGGCCCAACGGCCAGGGGAGGCCGAACTGCAACCCAGGACCGAACACCTCCACCGGCTTGCCAAAGCGCTCGTAAATGCCGCGCCCTTGCAGCGGCACTTCGTGCACGCCTGTGAGCAGCCAGCCCACCAGCGCCACCAGCACCAGCACTGGAAACAAGGCGCGGCGCATGTAGCTGAATGCCCAGATCTGGCGCAGGTCGATACCGAAACGGTTGTGTAATTCGTGCTGCAACGCCAGCAAAGGCTGCGGCGGCCAGCGCAGCAGGTCGGCGATGACGCTACGGCCCAGCACGGTCGGTTCCAGGGAATCCCGGCGTGGGCTGAACAATGACAGCAGTGCCCGCAGCAACAGCTCCACCGCTGCAAGCCCCGGCAATAGCCCCATCAGCACTGCCAGGCGCACCGGCCAAATGGCTGACTCACTCGCGAACAACAGGCACAGCGCGCCGAGCACCAGCACGATAATTGTCAGGCGGGTCAGTTGCGCCAGCGACGCTGCTTCCGGCCATTCAAGGGTAGGTTGCTGCGCCAGTTGGCGTTCAAATACCAACAAGGCGAACGCCAACAACAATGAAAGCACGGCTCCCACACTGGCCGATATGCCAAGGGTCGCCGCCGGCAGCGCCAGACTCCAGGCTTGCTCCAGGCTCAGCAGCGCCAACCCTGCCCAACCGGCCAGCCACAAGGTCGGCGCGCCAATCTGATTCAGCAGGCCGATCCAGCGCGCACTGATGCGCTCCAGCAATCGTTCATACCAACCGGATAGCTCAACCGGTTCCTGCTCAGAGGTTGGGATAACCGCCGCCGGCAGCAATGCCCTGCTGCGCCACTGCGTCACCCACCAGGCGGATTGCAGGCCGGCCACCAACACCAGCAATGCCGCACTTTGACTCGCCAACAAGGCCGGCCACATCGACTGGGGCGAAAACAGCCCGACAAAGAAGCCGGACACCAAGCCCAGGCCCGCCAGAACGGCCAAGGCAAAAGCGACCCGCCGAAGGCGTCGTCCCTGGGAGTGTGCCTGTTGAAAGCGTGGCCGCTCGGCCACCTGTGCCCCTTCGATATCAAGATCGACTTGCATACCACCCCAGCATTTGGCGATCAAAACCGGGCATGCGGACAGACTCCACAGCCTTTTCGTTATATGGCGTTACCTTATAACCATAGCTGTGAAATTTCTGTTTTTAATTCTTCATGTTGGATGGCAAAACCGGTGAAATGAACAGGCCTTGGTGGCGAGGGGATTAAATCCCCTCGCCACCAGGGTCTAAAATGGATCGAAGTCAGCCAACCGACATCCGCGCCTTGCGCCGACGCCGACTGATCAACCCCAGTGCGACCGCGACCACCAGCACCACACCACCGATCTGCAACCAGCGCTTGTAGGGACGCAACGCCGAACGAATCGGGTCGAGGGCCTGGGTGACATAGCGCTTATCGGCCGCGCGGAAATCCGGCTCCTGGCACTGATGGCCGAAGTCCCCTGCCCAAGTCACATAAGGCCCCTCTTTCACATAACGCTGATACAACGCGCTTTGCTCCTCGAGACTCGAGTTGTACGCCACGGCCCTGCACAACACCGCCGCAAACGCCTGACTGGTATGGGGCACATTGTCCACCGCCTTGCTCGCCAGGGCAGTGGCGACAAAACGGTAGTGGTATCGCTCGTTCGGTTGCGCGGCGCTGGCCTGCTGGCGCTGCACCTCCCCTTCGGCCACCAACGGCCCGACCTTCAGCTCAACCGGCTCGAGGCTGTAACCACCCCCCATGACGGCGTAGTCCGGCGCCATCTCGTAGCCGAGCATCTCCATGCCCCAATCGCGCGCCATCCTGGACGCATAGAAGTACGCCTCAGCGCGCCGGGTAGGCCACCATTTGGACTCTGCTTCCTGGCGCAGTTGCCCGTAGGCCCGGGCCTTGTTCTGCAGGTCGGCGTTATCGAAGTAAGCCGGAGCCTCGTCATAGCGCCCTTCCCGCAATAAGCGGCGGCCCAGCAGGTTACGTAACTGCGCGGCTACCGGCAGTGGCACGTAGTTGTCGCGATCCTGCTGGCTCAAGGGGGGTGGCGCCGGAACCTGGGCGTCGACGTACTGTTTCAATTCTTCGGCGGTCAGTACCCGTTCAGCGACTGCAGCAGCGTCGTACCAATAATTGCTCTGGCTACGGTAAAGCTGATCGAACGCTTGCAGGTAATCGCCCCGTTGCAGGGCCAGGATCGCGCTCTCGCCTTCGACCCGGCACTTGGGTTCAACCACCTCGAAATCCCAATCCGGTGTACGTCGACCGCCCCAGGATTCATCCTTCGGAAAAGCCTGGGCCGCCTTGGCATAGGCCGCGGCCGCCGCCGTCTTGTCACCATCACGCACGGCCAGTTTGGCCCGCAGCCACCAGGCCAACCCCGTGTCGCCGGCTTTTTCCACAAAGGCTTTGGCGCTGGCGTAGTCGCCATGCTGATAGCTCACCGCCGCCAGCCGATCGGCATCATCCAGGTTGCCATGACTGCTGGCCTGCAACAGCTTGACCAGTCTTTTCTCGCCGGATGGCTCCTCCCCGTCCCACCAGCCGACGCGGCTGAGCAAGTAACTCGTCAGCAACCGCTGCACGGCATTGGTTTTGAGCAATTCGCTCAGGCGATCGTCCGGCTGCCCACTGAGGTCCGCCGCCAGGTACAACAACGAGCTGTAGCCAACCTGCGAGCCGTGCAGGGACTGGGTCGCATACAGTCCGATGGCACTGTCCCAATCGTCAGCGGTGTAAGCCACCCTGGCTTCTTCGCCGAGACTGGCGATACCCAGTTCCAGCGGATCGCTGAAACCGCCAACGCTCAGTTCACGGGCCTGACGAAACGCCGCTCGGGCCTGGTCCCGCGACGCCGCCGGATCTTCGTTGCCCGCCTCGGTACTCATGGCAAACAATGCACGCCCCAGGGAATAGGCAGCCCAGGTACTGCGCAACGAGCGCTGGTCCGCGGGCAACGCCAGCAGCTCCTGGAACGCCTGCGCAGCCCTCTGGTTTTCACCCGCACGAAAGGCAGCCGCGCCGATGGCATACAACCGCAATTCGGCAGGCAGGTTCGCCGCTTGCACAGCGACCTCGTCGATATCATTCAACGCCCTCAGCCGCTCCACCAAGGCTTGCTGTGGCGGAGTCAGGCCAATCCGCTCAGCCTCGTTGCGCTGTGCCACGTAGGCAGACGAATCGTCGTAGTTGTAATCCGGGTTGCGCGTCGCCTCGCTGGCCGGCTTCAGTCCGGCAATGGCATGGCCAAGACGCTTGATCTCGAAGCGAAAGCTGCCTTCGGGTAACTCGGCCAACGATTGGGCGCGGTTGTCCAGCAAGCGCATCGGGAACTCTGGACCACAAGCCAGTGCCTGGCCCAACGGCAAGCCGAGGCTTATACAGAACACCGGGCAGAGCAACCGACGAGGCCACTTACGGGTAGACATTGAAAGCTCCTTGTTCAATTTTTGTACAACGCGCCCATCCCATGGCCCGTTGGGCACCAGCGGCGAGGCGGCCTTCCTGAATGCGGGTGAAGGTAAGCAGTCCGGGGGTTTGTTGCAACGTATAACCAGCCAAGGCATCGACCCCATCACATGCGCCGACGGCAAGCGTCATCCGTCGGGGCCAGGGGCTGTCGAGATTGCCTCGATTGACTAGCCGGATATCGTACAAAGCGTTCTTTTCCTCCAACGTCAGGACCAGGCGGCTGTCCAGTTTGTCTCCCCGAGCCACTGCGCCGAGCGTGGTCAGGCTCCAGGCACGTCGGTCACCTGCCAACGGCAGCCGAAACCAGATCAATCCAGCCAGGTGTTCTGGCGGTTCGGCACGCAGATCCGCGGTCAGCCCGGCCACTTGCTGCGGATCTGCCAATAACTCCCGCCGCTCGCCTGTCCTATCGATCGGCACTTCGCTTTCAACCACCGGCACGCCGCTCTCCTGGGTCAACAGCGCCACACCATAAGCCGGCAGGGCCAGGTAGAACGGTCGCGTGGTGACCTTGCTCCAGCGTTCGGCCCAGCGCCGGGCCTGTTGCGGATCGAACAGCCCCTGCCGCGGGTCGCTCACCGCATGGACCTGCAAGACGCTGCTGTCCACGGCTTCCAGCAACCCAGGCAGCGCGGGGCTGTCGAGCCAGGCCGGCAACGCCGTGATACTCAGACGCAACGTGCCCGGCAAGGTCTGGCGCAACCGGTTCAGGAATGTCCCATAGGCCGCCAACCGGGCGTTACCGGCGTCATGGTCGATCTCCACACCCACCGGTATCAGGCCTTGGGCTTGCCAGTCATTCAATACTTGCTGGATCTGGGCAATAACCTCGTCCTGATCCAGCGTTCCGAGCTGACCATCCAGGCGGACCACCGCGATCAGCGGTCGGCCATCGGCCTTGAGCAATGCCGGATCGATCCGCGCGCGGCTCCAGCCCGCACCGGGAAAAGCCTGCAAGGCCAGCACCCGCAAACTCGAGAAGTCCTGACGGCTCTGGCGCAGCGCCGATGCGTGGGCCGGGGTCCACTGACGTTGCCAGATATAGAGTTGTTGATCGAGAGGCGCGGCGGGGGGATGCTCGCAGCCCTGCAACAGCAGCGCAACGAATGCCAGCGATGTCCGGAAAAGAAAAGTCATGAACCTTCGTCACCCGCTGAAACCCGGCAGATTACCGTGTCTTGCGTTGGACGGGCATAGGGCAAGGACATTGCATCGAAGTTTTCATATGTCACGGCAGGACCAGGGCCGCCATAGGGTCGGACGGCCCTTTCCAGTGTGACCGGCTACGCTCAGACGGCTTTCTGCAAGCCGACAGCCGTACGCGGCATGCCAACGAAACCGGGCAAGGCCTCGATACGCGCCAGCCACTCACGGACATGGACGTAGTCGTCCAGCGACACGTTGCCCTCCGGTGCATGGGCGATGTAAGAGTAGCCGGCGACATCGGCGATGGTAGGCGCATCACCCGCCAGCCAGGTGCTGCTGCTCAAATGTTGATCGATGACCTTCAACAAACTGTGGGATCGGGCGATCACATCCTCGGCGTTATAAGGTGCATTGAACACCGTGATCAGGCGCGCCGTGGCGGGTCCCGCATGGATTGGCCCGGCTGCTACCGACAACCAACGCTGCACCCGGGCGGCACCCAGCGGATCGCTCGGAAGCCAACGGCCCTTGCCATATTTCTGCGCCAGATACACAAGGATCGCGTTGGAGTCGGCCAGTATCACTCCGTCGTCGTCAATCACCGGTACCTGGCCAAATGGGTTGATGGCCAGAAAATCCGCCTGTTTGTGCGCGCCCTTGGCCAGATCGACGAAAGCCACCTCGACCGGCAGTTCGAGCAGCGAAAGCATCAGTTGAACACGGTGGGCATGTCCGGAAAGCGGGAAGTGATAAAGCTTGATAGGGTTCATGGTCGACTCCGCTGGAAATGACGCCGTCAGCAGAACGGCATCGATGGCGTCATCTTCCCTCTCGTTTGAAAACTAGAGAATCACCCGTAAACACAATCCATTATTTCTCTCAGCGAAACAATGCATCAGCCCCTCAAGGCCGGGTGTTTGCGCAGGGCGTTGACCGTGAAATCGACAAAACTGCGGACCCGCGCCGGGGCGTTACGCCCACCCTGGTACAGCACATGAATGGGCAGGGGCGGCAGTTCGAAATCGGCCAGGACGATTTCCAGCTCCCCATTGGCGATCGCGCCCGCCACTTGATAAGACAGGACTCGCGTCATGCCCAACCCTTGGCTGGCGGCGGTAATGGCAGCCTGGTTGGCTGTGACCACCAGCCGGGGCACCGGTCGAACCGCCAATGATAATCCGGCGTCGACAAAGGTCCAGTTTCTGATCTGGCCGATGGCCGAAGAGGCCACCACCAGCGAACGCTCCAGCTCTTGCGGATGCCGGGGCCGACCATGCTGAGCGAAGAACGCGGGAGAGCCGCAGACGACCTGCCGCACTTCGCCGACACGGACGGCATGCTGGCTGCTGTCAGGCAGCTCGCCAATGCGCACGGCAATGTCTACGCCTTCCTCAACCATGCTGACATTCCGGTCCAACAGCAAGGCATTGACGCTGACCTCGGGATACTGTTGAAGGTACTGCACCAGCAACGGCGTGACGAACAACTGACCGAACAGCACCGGCGCGGTAATCGTCAGTTGCCCCCTGGGCTGGGCATGGCTGCCGGCCGCCGAATCCTCGGCTTCCTGCAGATCGCCCAGGATCCGCCGACAGTCCTCCAGAAAGCGCTGGCCGGCTTCGCTCAGGTACACGTTGCGAGTGGTGCGAACCAGCAGCGGTGTGCCGATGCGTTGCTCCAACGCCGCCACCGCACGGGTCACGCTGGCCGCCGACAGGCCCAGGCGCCGCGACGCCGCCGAAAAACCCGATTCCTGGGCAACAGCGATAAACACCTGCATCTCCTGAAACCTGTCCATCCATCCCCCGATGAGAAATCCTGATACAAGTTTTTCAAACACCGCAATGCCATGCAGCACGGCCATTGTAGGCCCTGAGCAAACGAACCGTAGCGTGGCGCCCCGGTTGCAATTGATCAGGCTTGTTACCATCGCCCATCATTACCGTTTTATGACTAATAAACAGCACAGACTCGCTCCCACAGGAATTTGTGCCGTTGCAGACTCAGTACAAGGCCATTTTCGTGAACCTTTTATTCCATGGACTGACCCGTCCCCTCGCGCCTTTGATCACCTTGGCCGGCCTGGTCCTGATCGTTCCCCTTGCACTGCGTCTCGCACTGGGTTGGTCCGATCCGTTGGGCTACCTGTCCGACCTGGGCATTGGCGGGTTGCTGCTCGTGCTGCTTTACCGCCGCCCCCTCTGGCTGACCTTGCCGGTGTTGCTGGCCTGGATCGCACTGACGTTGACCAACATCGAGCTGATCAGCGCCGTCGGACGCATGCCCAACCCCTCGGACCTGCACTACCTGACCGATCCGCAATTCGTCGAAAACTCCAGCAGCGGCGGCTTCTCCCATCCCTGGTTGGCCGCACTGCAACTGACAGCACTGGCCCTCTGGCTGATGGTCCAGTGGCCAGGCCGCTCACGCCATGCATCGCCCTTGCCGCGCCACGCCTGGGCGTTGCCGGCGCTGCTCCTGCTGGTTCACAGCACCGTACAATCCTGGCGTCCCACCGAGGCGGACCAGTGGAATGTGTTCAATCTACCCCATCAACTCGCCACGGCGGCGGTCGCAGCCGGGCAGGACCGAATCCAGCACTGGCTTGAAGGCGATGCGGGCGTCCAGGTGCCGCCAATGGAAGGCCTTACACGGCTGGACCTTGATGGAGAGAAGCTACTGGCCGCACCAGGCCAGGCGCGCAACGTGCTGGTCATCACCCTGGAAGGCATCCCTGGCGCCTATATCAGTGCCAACCGTCAGGCCCTGAAAGCCGGCTACCCGGAAAACCCCATGCCGCGCCTCAGCGCCTGGGCCGAGCGCGGCATGAACACACCCGACTACGTCCTGCACAGCCACCAGACCATCCGCGGCCTGTACTCGATGTTGTGCGGCGACTACGACAAGCTCGACGACGGCACGCCCAAGGGCGTCGAAATGCTCAACCAGACCCAGCGCAACCTGGCCTGCCTGCCGGCCCAATTGCGTGAACATGGCTTTGCCACGCATTTCCTCCAGGGTGCGGGCCTGCGGTTCATGGCCAAGGACCGGATCATGCCCCATATCGGTTTCGACAAGACCCTGGGCATGGAGTGGTTCACCCAACCCGCTTACCTGGAATTTCCCTGGGGCAAGGACGACAAGACCTTCTTCGAAGGCGCGCTGGACTACGTCGGGCAACTGCAACAAATGGACAAGCCCTGGATGCTCACGCTGTTGACTGTAGGCACCCACCAGCCCTACTCCGCCCCGGATGACTACCTGCAGCGCCATGACACAGCCAAACAGGCCGCCGTGGCTTATCTCGACGATGCGCTGGATAACTTCCTCATCGGCCTGGAACGCCAGGGCATCCTGAAAGACACCTTGGTGGTGATCACCTCGGACGAGTCCCATGGCATCGATGATGTACGCCTGGCGTCATCCTGGGGGTTCAACCTGACGCTGGCGCCGGAACCCTTGCCGCGCATAAAGCGGGGGACCTATGGTCACGTGGACCTGAGCGCCTCGATCCTCGACTATTTCGGTTTCCCGGTGCCTGCGTCGCTGTCCGGCCGCTCGATGTTCAGAGACTACACGACGGGCCGGGAAATCATGTCATTCACCAATGGCATGCTGCGCTACCACGACGGCAAGGGCACGTTCACTGAATGCGATTTCCTGCAGCGTTGTCGCTATTACGCCAGCGAAGGTTTCATCACTGACCGGGTGACCTATGGCGGACACTACAGCGGCCAGCGGGCCAGGCTCGTCAGCGCACGGGCAACGGCCCTGGACCAGACCCTGCTGCGTACATCGCTGAACCAGCATTATCAGTTCGGCAGCACCGAGAAGATTCCACTCCCAGCCCAGGTGTCCAACGACTGGACCGACAACCTGATCGGTGCCCAATACCTGGAAATGCCCAAGGGCTCACGGACCCGCGTCAGCCTGAGCATCCGAGCCATCGAGGCGGACCATACGGCCTACATTTCCCTCAAGGCCAAGGAGTTCGAGCGGGATGTGCCCATGGAACTGCCGACTGATGTGGCGGTGACGCCCGAACAACCACTGGTAATGAATATCCATTTCGATAACCCGCAAACGCGCAAGGCGTTCTCCTTCCATTTGCTGGGCCATGGGACAGGCGCCATCGAGATCAGCGACTTCAGCGTCGTGACCGAGCTGTCGGACCAGATGGACCAGACGGACCAACCCGAATACCTGGACGATATACAGGACGCCAGCCAGGCCCAGTCCAGTTGAACAAAAAACGCGCAGTCGTTGCAGACGGCTGCGCGTTTGTTCGGGTCTGGCCTGACCACTCACGGCGCGGAATACCCGGAGTTGATCGCTGCGCTTCACCACTTATCCACAGGGCATCGCTTCGCCAGCCGGAGCCCCTTGCCAACTGGTACTGAGGATAATGCGCGTGGCGTTTCGTTGAATCGGCACCAGATGGTGGAGCGTGGTACCGGACTTGAGGAAATACACATCACCCTTGAGGTGCGGACAGGCCTTGCCAGGATTGTCCAGGCTATATTCCCATACGTGCAAGTCATCCTTGTTGCCGTTGCTGTAGGGCACGCATTGCAGGACGTCGCCGCCCTCCGGGTCTTCAGGCGCCTCGATGATCCAGACCAGGGTGTAGGGATAATCGCCCCAATGCCAGCCATAAGTATCGTCGGGATGATTCAGCCTGCTGATCAGGTACTGACCGTGATCCTGGCAGGACACCAGCTCTTCCCCTGCAATATTGCCGAGGAAGCGGCGTAGCGACTCGGAATGATAAAGCGCAGGAACCACGGCTCCGCCCTCGGCGATCTGCGCTTGCGCGATCACATGGATCTTGCGCTGGGGATCGTGGATAAACAGCACCGTCGCTTCGTGCCCCACTGAATATTCATTGAGCAGCCCATGCACTTCGGTATGAAGCTCTTCCCACATCTCGCCAGGTAGAAATGAAAAATCCTTGAAGTGGAAATAGCCATCCCGATGAAACGCGTTACGAACCTGCTTCATCCGGATTTCATTATTCAGGAAATCCTGGAAGTGCCTGGAAAGTTGCTGCGCCACATCGACCAAGAGCGGATCTGCTTTTCGATTACTCATTCGTTGCTCCATCCATGGTCCGATTGTAGGACCATAGAGCGGTTCGCTACAGTGCAGCAGACGACAACAAACGGTAGTTTTACGCCAAATGCCATTGCCCTTTCGCCAAAGGCCTCGCTGTAACAGGAACGCCTGACCGGGCCGGGAGCTGAAACTAATCCAGCAACCGATGCAACTTGGCGTACTGCAACAGCATGATGGTCTTGCCGTCGCAGATTTCCCCGCTCTCGATCATGCCCAGGGCCTGGTCGAGCGGCAGCTCCAACACTTCGATTTCCTCGCCTTCATCTTCCAACCCGCCGCCTGCATGTCGTTTGTCTTCGTCGAAATACTCGCCGACGAAAAAATGCAGCCGTTCCGTCACCGAGCCCGGGCTCATGAACGCTTCGAAAACTTTGCGCACGTCCTGGATGACGTAGCCGGTTTCTTCCTGGGTTTCCTTGCGGATGCAGGTGTGTGGATCGTCGTTGTCCAGCAGGCCGGCGCAGGTTTCGATCAGCAGGTCATCGTGCCCGTTGACGAAGGCCGGGAAGCGGAATTGCCGGGTCAGCACCACGGTCTGCTTGGCCTTGCTGTACAGCAGGATCGTAGCGCCGTTGCCGCGGTCATAGGTCTCTCGGGTCAACTCCTGCCACTGGCCATTGCGGCCGAGATAGTCATAGGTGGTCTTGCGTAGCACGTACCAATTGTCCGAGAGCACTTCGACGTTCTTGATGCGTACGCGTTCGTTGATACCGGTTATCTGGGTCATTCATCCCACTCCATTCGAGACCAGGGTTCCATCTGGAAGTCTGCCCACGCTTGCCTGATGTCGTTCAACATACTGCCGGAACGCGAGGCAATGCTCGTTTGTGAGCCGTCTTGCTGTAGGCGCGCTCGATAATCTGTCGCGCTTGAGGCGACACTTCTTCGCCCATGAGATACGCATCGATCTCCTTGTAACTGCAACCATACGCCACTTCATCCAACCGCCCAGGTGCCAGGTCTTCCAGATCGGCGGTCGGCGCCTTGCACACCAGGTACGCAGGTGCGCCCATGGCGTCAGCCAATAACCGCACCTGGGTCTTCGTCAGCCCGGACAGCGGCGCCAAGTCGCATGCGCCGTCACCGAACTTGGTGAAAAAACCCATCACCGCTTCCGCGCCATGGTCGGTACCGACCACCAGGCCATTGCTCATATTGGCGATGGCATATTGGGCCAGCATCCGTGCTCGTGCCTTGACGTTGCCTTTGGCAAAGTCGGTAAGCTCGGCCGAAGGCTGCAAGCCGTCGATCGTGATAGTCGCCATCAGTCCATCCACACACGCGGCAATGTTGCTCGTGGTGATCAAGTCTGGCCGGATGAAGTCCAAGGATGCCTGGGCGTCCTGCTCATCTGCCTGGGCCTTGTAAGGCAGTCGCACGGCAATGAAACGCGCCTCGTAATCTTCACCTCGCAGTTGTTCCACCGCCAACTGGCACAGGCGCCCGGCTGTGAGCGAGTCGACGCCGCCGCTGATACCGAGCACCAGGGACATGCAACCCGACTCACGTAGAACCTGCTTGATAAACCCAACACGACGGGCAATCTCGATGCGCTCACCGCCCTGTTGGAGTTGGCGATCGATGCCCAGTTCCCGCGCTATGCGCTCTTGCTGAAGTGAAGTCATATCAGGCTCCCAGCTGTGGATTGATCAGGGCGACGTTGAACACTTGGGCGGCATAGCGAAGGAACGAAGCATCTTCACAGACGTTCTTGATCGGGTCATCGGAAAACTTCACCACCGGCTCGCCGTGGACACGCACCAGTTTCATGACAATGCTCAGCGGTTCGACACCCTCGACATCGCAGGCCAGACTGGTGCCCATGCCAAAACCGAACTTGGCCTTGCCACGGACATGACGCAGGATCGGTAAGCATTTTTCGAAGTTGAGGCCGTCGGAGAACATCAGGTCCTTGGTCCGTGGGTCGACACCCAATTCGTGGTAACGCCCCAGCACCTTGTCAGCCCAGACAATAGGGTCACCTGAATCCTGGCGCAGCCCGTCGTAGAGCTTGGCGAAGTACAGATCGAAATCCTTGAGGAAAAAATCGGTGCTGATGCAGTCCGTCAGCGCAATACCGAGCCGGCCACGGTACTCGCGCACCCAGTTCTCCAGGGCCGCGTTCTGACTCTCGCGCAAGCGCCCGAGTTGCTGGTGGACCATCAGCCACTGGTGAGCCATCGTGCCGATCAGCGGGAGATCGAATTCGTAAGCCAAGTGCGCGTTACTGGTGCCGACAAACACGCCGGGAAAATCACTGCGCATGATGTTCACCACTTCACGTTGCGCCCGGAAGGACAGCCGACGGCGGGTGGAAAAGTCGGAAACGCGGAACTCGGCGAGTTCTTCACGACTGGCGTTTTTCTCCAGCCACTCGAATTTCTGGTACAGCTTGCGGGTAACATCGGCCAGCTCGACTTCGGGATACTTCTCGCGGTTGCGCAGTTCGCTGACCATCGCCAGTACCGGCTGCTCGAACATGATGCAGTGCAGCATCGGACCGCGAACGCGGATGTGCAGTTGGCCGTCGACCTCCGACACGTGGATATAGCGCAGATTGAAGCGAAACAGACCGAGGAACTGTTCGAAGTCCGGTGTCAGGTACTCGCGGAAACGCTTGTTGAACAGAAACCGTTGCTCGCCCTCGCGCAACTGCAATCCGGCAAGCTTTTCGAGTTCCACACGAATGTCCGGGATCAGGTGGCCGAGCCGCTCTTTGGAACGCACGATGAACTGATACTCCACCTCAACGTTCGGGTGCTGGTGCAGGACAGCCTGCATCATGGTGAAGGTGTAGTAGTCAGTATCCAGAAGGCTCTGGATGACGCCGCTGCTTGAATCGAATGCACTGTCCATGTTTGCTCCTTACTCGCCTGCCAGGCGGATGGTTTCTTCGCGGATCCTGGCCACCCGGATCCCTGCTTGTTGCAGGTCCTGAATGGCTTGCGTGGCGCCCTCCTCGCTGATGGCCCGACAGGCCGGCAGGTGAACGATCACGTTGAAGCCGGCGGCAGCCAATTGCAGAGCGGTGGTCTTGACGCAGAAATCCAGCGCCAGCCCGCCGACAAGGACCTGCTCCACAGCCCGACCTTTCAGGTACTCGATCACCCCGGTGGACAGCTTGCCGTGCAAGTCGTGGTAACAGGCGCCGTACGGGTGCAAATCCGGCTCGACACCCTTCCAGACGAAATAGTCGTAGTCGTAGGGCGTCGGCAATTCGTCCAGCAAGGTGAAACCTTCGGTGCCGGGAACACAGTGGCTGACCCAAGTGATGTCGGCGTGCTCGAGCCCGGTCGGTGCGAGCATCTGTGAGTGCTCGGCGACCACCCATGGCGCTTGAGGCGAGTGGGCATCCTTGCTGCCGACGCGCAGGCTGGCCAGGGAGGCGATGAAATTCAGTTCACCGCCAATCTGCTCGCCACCAGGTACTGGCAGCTCATCAGGGCAAAGCGGTGTAAAGCTCTTTTGCGCATCGACATCGAAGGAAGCCGTCTTACGGTTCAGGCTGTTCATGCTGGTTTCTCCTGTTCACGGTGACGAAGGTACATAACGTGTACTTTAATGACAAGTCACTGTGAAAAAGAATTCCGCTTTAGGCTCTATTAATGCCAAATGCTAAGCAAAAATACATAAGAAATTTAGCCAAACACGATTTGAATGATATGGTACATGTCGTGTACCCAAAGAGAATA
Source organism: Pseudomonas sp. SJZ074 (assembly GCF_007828215.1). GTDB lineage: Bacteria > Pseudomonadota > Gammaproteobacteria > Pseudomonadales > Pseudomonadaceae > Aquipseudomonas. The sequence continues at coordinate 107,680 of NZ_VIUE01000023.1, forward strand.
AGCCATGTTCGAACTGGCCTTGTATGGCGGCGCCTTCAATCCCCCTCATGCCGGTCACGCCCAGGTGATGATCCAGGCGTCATTCCAGGCCAGGCGCGTGTTGGTCGCCCCAAGCTTCCGGCATCCCTACGGCAAGCGGATGGTTGATTATGAAGTTCGCCTGAAATGGCTAGAGGCGATCGTCGAGCGCGTTCAGCCGCTGTGCGACGCGCAAGTTCACGCAAGCCGGGTTGAGCAGGTCGTGGCGCGTGACGTTGAAGGCCCCATCTACAGCTACACCCTGCTTGCCCACCTCGCCGACAGCCTGGCCCTGGACGGCAAGCGGATAGCGTTAGCAGTGGGTCAGGACGTCGCGGATCTGTTACCGACCTTCTACCGCGGCGAGGAATTACTGGAGCGCTTTTCCATCCTCTGTATGGAAGAAACAATTCATGTACGCAGCACGCTGGTACGCGAACGGCTGGCCTTGGGCAAGCCGCTTCCCAGCGACTGGATGGCTCCCGGCCTGAACCCGTTAAACTATGATCTTTACGCTACCCACGGAAATCGACATGCCAACTAGCACCACCCCCGTGCGCGATTATCTGCACACCATCGACCTCTGTGTGTTGCGCTTCAACCGGGAGGCCCAGGCCATTGAAATCCTCCTGAACCGCAGGGAAGCCGAGCCGTTCGCCGGCCATTGGGCGCTGCCCGGGATCGTGGTGAATGGAGGGGTTGAAGATCTCACGCTGAACGACGCCGTGGAGCGCCTGCGCAACTCGAATAAAGTCGGCATGCCGCTGGCCTGGATCGAACAGGTCGGCACCGTCGGCGACGCGTTCCGCGATCCACGCTGCTGGTCATCGTCGACGTTCTACCTGGCCATTGTCAGCGATACACCCCCGCTCGCCGAACACCAGGGATTCTTTTCGCTCAAGGACGTCGCGGACGCCACGATAAAACTCCCTTTCGACCACAACAGCCTGGTGGCTGCCGTGCAGGAACGGCTGTTTTCCAAAGCGCTCTACAGCAGCCTGCCGCTGATGTTCCTGGGCTCCGAGTTCAGCGCGCCGGAAGCCGTGGGCATTTTTTCCCTGGTACTCGAGCGTCCGGTGCTCAAGACCAGCATGCGCCAGCGCCTGTTGAAGATGACCGAAGCGGGCTACCTGCAGGAAACCGGCCGCAAGAAAAGCGGCGACGGCGGCCGCCCGCAACGCACGGTGGAAAACCTCAAGCCAGGCAGCGTTTACCTGTTTGACCGGTGTTTTCTGGAGTAATGCTTAGTCCGGGATCCGGTCTCGGCAAGCGCGTATCCGCGTCACTTGATGCGATAAAAATTCCTACGACTGCCCATCATCTTTTCTAGTTCGACAAAACCCGCCCACTCGTCAAATCTTCGCCCAACCCTGGCGGGGACTCATAAAAACAAGACCTGACGAGCGTGCTTCATGGGCATCAGTATGAAATTCGGCCACAAGATCCTTCTCGGTGCCTGTGTCATCTCGGTAGCAGTATTCCTATCGTTCTCACTGCTCAATGACCATCGACAACAAACAAGTACCCGCGAAGCGCTGCACAGCAGCTTGCAAACCACTGGCAAGTTGCTTGGCGCCAACCTCGACAATTGGCTGGCCGGACGGCTCCTGCTGATCAAGGGCGCCGCCGAAACCATTGCCGCCGACCCCACCCCGGCTACCGTCAGCAGGATGCTCGCCCAAGACAGCATCACCAAGACCTTTATCGCCAGCTATGTCGGCTTCCAAGACAGCCGTTTCTTCATTTATCCCGAGCGGGTGATGCCCGATGGCTACGATGTCCGTCAGCGCCAGTGGTACAAGGAGGCGGCTGCCTCCCTCAGCCCTGTGCTGACCGAACCCTACATCGGCGCCGGCATCGATTATCTGATCATGACCGAGGCGGTACCGATCAAGATCAACGGCAAGGCAGCCGGGGTATTCGGCGCGAGCCTGAGCCTGGAAAAACTCGCCAGCATCGTCAACTCCGTCGATCTCAACGGCATCGGCTATGCCTTCCTGGTCAGTGACGACGGCAAGATCCTGGTGCATCCGGACAGCGCCTTGGTCACCAAGACGCTGGCCCAAGCGTTCCCCGAAGGCGCTCCGGGTATCAACGACAACCTGAATGAAGTGCGGGAAAATGGCAGTACCCGGATCGTCACATTTACGCCAATCAACGGCCTGCCGTCGTTGCACTGGTCCATCGGCTTGTCGGTGGACAAGGACAAGGCCTACGCCGCACTCCACGAGTTTCGCACCTCGGCCCTGATCGCCACGCTGATTGCGGTGCTGATCACCATTGTCTTGCTCGGTCTGTTGATCAACGCCCTGATGCGGCCTTTACGCCAAATGGGCCTGGCCATGCAATCGATTGCCGATGGCGAAGGCGATCTGACCCAACGCCTGCAGAGCCTGTCCCAGGACGAGTTTGGCGTAATGGCCGGCGGGTTCAACCGCTTCGTCGAACGCATTCAGCACTCGATACGCGAAGTGCTGACGTCCAGCAGCCAACTCACCCAATTGGCCGCGCAGGTCAGCCAGGCATCGCACTCGTCGCTGAAAAGCTCCGACACCCAGGCGGCATTGACCCACAACATCGCCACAGCCATCAACGAGCTGGGCGCCGCCGCCCAGGAGATCGCCCGAAGCGCCGCCCATGCGTCAAACCGCGCCTCGGATACCAAGAACCAGACCCAGGAAGGCCAGCAGGTGGTAGAGCGCAGCATCAGCGCCATGACCCAGCTCTCATCACAAGTGATCAATACCCGCCAGGACATCGAAAGCCTGAATGAGAAGACGCTGAAAATCGGCCGGATCCTGGACGTGATCAAGGGCATTTCCGACCAGACCAACCTGCTGGCCCTGAATGCCGCTATCGAGGCCGCCCGTGCCGGAGACGCCGGACGTGGCTTTGCGGTGGTCTCGGACGAAGTGCGCACCCTCGCCCATCGCACCCAACAATCGGCGCAGGAAATTCACAACATGATCGAGGAGTTGCAAGCCGGTGCCGGCAGCGCCGTCAACGCCATGCTGGAAAGCCAGCGCCACAGCGACACCAACGTCAGTACCGCCAGGCTTGCCGGTGAAAGGCTCAATCAGGTGCTGCAGGGCATTGGCGAGATCGACGAGATCAACCTATCCATGGCCACCGCCACTGAAGAACAAACCTGCGTAGTGGACAATCTGGATCGCGACATCAGTCACATCAATGACCTGAACCAGAAAACCGTCGGCAATCTGCAATCCACTTTGCAGGCGTGCAATGAACTGGAAAAACAGTCGATCCGCCTGCAGCAGTTGGTCAACACCTTCAAGATCTGAAGGTGTTCAGGTCTGATCCTACGAAATAAAGTCTGTCGGATCGAGCCCAGCAAATACATGGGGTAGCAGGGGGACGAATCAGAAATAAAGTCTGTCGCCCCCCCCCCATTTTCAACGCTTTGCCGTGCGACCTACTGAATAAAGTCTGTCGGAAACCAGGCCGAGGCCACCCAGGACACCAACGGCCGTGCTATCCAAAGCGCTGAATTGTCGATTTAGACGCCTCGCGGCGGATATCACCGAAAGTTCAAATGCGCTGCGACAGACTTTATCTTGCAGTATCTGCCCACAATGACCCCACCAAATAAAAACTGTCGCATCGATTCCAACAATACGGCAGATAGCCGGTGGGCACACAGAAATAAAAACTGTCGCAATACCGACTTCCGAGGGTTTTGCGACATGGTCCACTAAATAAAAACTGTCGCTAACCTATAACTTATTAATATACAAAGCTTTGATATATAAAATAATGGCCGACGGGGCCTGCGTAATCACCATAGTGCTTCAGTGGTCGGAAGTCCCTCAAACCGTAGGGCGCCCAACTCAGAAAACTGACCGACCAGGCTGCAAGTTTACTACTCCCGCAAGCACACGCGCGTTCCATTGCTAAAGCCATCACGATCCGATGGGATTCGAGTCGGTCATCTCTACTCAGGGGCCTTCTCTTAAAGCATCGCATTCGAGAGTCGAACCGGCCACATCGCAGCCCCCCTGTCGGGACTGGATTGCTCAATTATTTGATGTATGCCAAAGGCTGGCTGGAATCTACAGCCATGCCTCGGCGTCAATTCCTACGACCTAAAGAATACACAACCTCCCTACTTCTTCCGTCCGCGCGGCTTACCTAACATTCCGTCAGGGCGCAGCCGCTGGCCATCAATAATGCCGTAAGCATCCTCTAGAGCACGCATTGCTGTCATAAGACTCCCGCGTAACGCCTCTTTACGCTCAGCAGCCTCAGATGCTTCCTGAGCCCTTTGCGAGGAAGCTTTCCGTTTAGCAACGTTGGCAAAGCAGCCCACCACCATAGGTGCAAGTTCAACGTCAATCAGCCATGGCGAGCGCGTACGAAACGGAAGAGGCGCATTCCGTCGCCGATTAAGGAGAATCCTGAGCTCATCAATTGAAATGTCCGAGGTTACATCAACATTTGATTGAAGCCCTTGTCTCAACACAGCCCATCCAAATCCATTGAAATTTCGAAGCGCAGACTCTCTACCTAGCATCACCACAAATGCGCTGTATGCCGTCATAACCAATCCCGTGGGATCGATACTCCGTGCAAGATCTACGAATTCAAATGAACCTGGTTCTATCAAGCTAATTAGAAACCCCTTCTCTAGAGGACTGCAAGCGCTGTCGGCGGAACTCGTAAGTACATCCATTATTAGATCATATCTTTTCTCGCGACTGCTGATGGCTTTTAATTCACGAGTTATCTGAGGAATTGAGCTTTTGAGGAGATCACGTTGGCCCCAGTCTTTCTGAGACTCTAGCTGTCGGCGCTGATTGAAAACTGACCCACCGGGGATGCGGCGGAAATCTTGGACTACCTGGAGGTAGTTCATGTATTCATACGAAGACCGTATC
>NZ_VIUE01000024.1:0-2737 GCF_007828215.1 Pseudomonas sp. SJZ074
AACGATTACCGGTCGCCGGTCGTCAGGGAAAGACTGGCGGCGTGAACCTTAAATGGTGTCCAAGAATACTTGACCAGTTCAAGCCCGCTCCCACAGGGGGGACAGTGCGTTGTCAGGACAGAAACCCACCATCCACATTCAGCGCCACACCCGTGGTGTAGCTAGACGCGTCACTGGCCAGGTACAGCACGGTGCCGGCCATTTCGCTCGGGTCGGCCACGCGCTTGAGCGGGATCTGCGCCAGGGCGGTTTTCAGGATCGCGTCGTTCTTGACCAGCGCCGAGGCGAACTTGGTGTCGGTCAGGCCCGGCAGCAGGGCGTTGCAGCGGATGCCGAACTGCGCGCACTCCTTGGCGAATACCTTGGTCATGTTGATCACCGCGGCCTTGGTCACCGAGTAGATGCCCTGGAAGATCCCCGGCGAGATGCCGTTGATCGAGGCCACGTTGATGATGCTGCCGCCGCCGTTCTCGCGCATCAGCTTGCCGGCTTCCACCGACATGAAGAAATAGCCGCGAATGTTCACATCGACGGTTTTCTGGAAAGCGCCCAGGTCGGTGTCCAGTACATTGCAGAACTGCGGGTTGGTGGCTGCGTTGTTCACCAGGATGTCCAGACGCCCGAACTGCTCGCGGATGCCGGCGAAGACCTGACTGATCTGCTCCATTTCCCCGATGTGGCAGGCGATGGCAGTGGCTTTGCCTCCCGCGGCGATGATGGCGTCGGCCACGTGTTGGCAACCGTCGAGCTTGCGGCTGGAAACGATCACATGGGCGCCTTGCTGGGCCAGCAACTTGGCAATGGCCTCGCCGATGCCACGGCTGGCGCCGGACACGAAGGCGATTTTACCGTCGAGGTCAAACAACTGAGTCTTGGACATGCTGTTTCCTTGTTCTAGGTGCGCTCAAAGCGTGGATTTGCCGATGACCTGCAGGCTCATCTGCTCCAGCAGTTTGTTCATCTGAACGAACTGCGCGAAGCGTTGATCCTGGGTCTGGCCGTGGAAGAAGCGGTAGTAGATCTGCTGGACGATCCCGGCCAGGCGGAACAGGCCATAGGTGTAATAGAAATCGAAATTGTCGATGCGGATCCCGGCGCGCTCGGCGTAGTAGTCCACGAATTCGCGACGGGTCAGCATGCCGGGCGCGTGGCTGGGCTGGCGGCGCATCAACTGGACCGGTGCCGGATCCGTCGCCTCGATCCAGTAGGCGAGGCTGTTGCCCAGGTCCATCAGCGGGTCGCCGAGGGTGGTCAGTTCCCAGTCCAGCACGCCGATGATCTGCATCGGATTGTCCGGGTCGAGGATCACGTTGTCGAAACGGTAGTCGTTGTGGACGATGCTGGAGACGGGATGGTCGGCCGGCATCTTGTCGTTGAGCCAGGCCTTGACCGTCTCCCATTTCGGCGCGTCGGGGGTCAGGGCTTTCTCATAGCGCTCGCTCCAGCCACGGATCTGCCGGGCCACGTAACCGTCGGGTTTGCCGAGGTCGGCCAGGCCGCACGCGTGGTAATCGACCCGATGCAGTTCGACGAGCCGGTCGATGAAGCTCTTGCACAGTGCTTCGGTGCGGGCGGCGTCGAAACCCAGCTCGGGCGGCAGGTCGGAGCGCAGGATGATGCCCTTGACCCGTTCCATCACGTAGAACTCGGCGCCCATGACCGACTCATCGGTGCAGTGCACGTAGGCTTTCGGGCAATACGGGAACTCATCGCGCAACTGGTTGAGGATACGGAACTCACGGCCCATGTCATGGGCGGATTTGGCCTTGTGGCCGAACGGTGGACGGCGCAACACGAATTCCTGTTCGGGATACTCCAGCAGGTAGGTCAGGTTCGATGCGCCGCCGGGAAACTGGCTGATCCGTGGTGCGCCGGTCAGGCCGGGGATGTGGGCCTTGAGGTACGGGTCGATCAGGTTGGCATCGAGTTCTTCACCGTCGCGTACGCGGGTGGACTGATCAGTAAACGCCATGCTTATCCCTTCTGCTTATTCTGGAGGCCATCGATCATTGGCTAATCTAATGGCGCGTGGGAGGCGTCACAAGCACGCCGGGGTCTTATAGGTTAGCGTGTTGCAGGATAATCAGCGGGCCTGATACATCGTGGCGGGCGCGCCGGGCCTGGACCAGCTAAGGTTCAGGGGTGTCGCTTTCAAGGAGAGTCATCACGATGGGATCCCCACAGGTCTGCAGCACCGCCACCTTGCAATGCAGCTTCGGCGCAGCCCCGGCGGTGCTCAATGTACTGCCGGTCAATCGGATGCTGACCGGTGGGATGCCGGCGGCGAATATCATGGATCACATTCCGTTGGTGAACGTCACCACGTTTGGGATGTGCATGAGCCTGGCGAACCCTACGGTAGCCGCTGCGACTGCGGCGGCTCTGGGTGTGTTGACGCCCATGCCTTGTATTCCGGCTACTGCTGCGCCCTGGATACCGGGTGGGGCGCCGACCTTGCTGTTGGGCAACATGCCGGCCATCGACGCCAACAGTACCCTGATGTGCACCTGGGCCGGGGTGATCAAGATCGTCGTGCCGGGGCAGGTGTTGATGTTGATTCCCTGATCGGCCGCCAGCCCCGTGAATTTCCACACAGAACTTCGGGGGACACTTTCCTCTGTGGGAGCGGGCTTGCCCGCGAAGGCGGTGGGTCAGTTAGCCTATTCGTCGTCTGCTACACCGCTTTCGCGAGCAAGCCCGCTCCCACAGTTTGTTCCGAAGTGTTCATGGCAGAGTG
>NZ_VIUE01000024.1:2829-104866 GCF_007828215.1 Pseudomonas sp. SJZ074
GCTGAGTGTTCGTCGCCGAACCTTTTGTGGGAGCGGGCTTGCCCGCGAAGGCGGTGGGTCAGTTAGCCTATTCGTCGTCTGCTACACCGCTTTCGCGAGCAAGCCCGCTCCCACAGTTTGTTCCGAAGTGTTCATGGCAGAGTGTTCGTCGCCGAACCTTTTGTGGGAGCGGGCTTGCCCGCGAAGGCGGTGGGTCAGTTAGCCTATTCGTCGTCTGATACAGCGCTTTCGCGAGTAAGCCCGCTCCCACAGGGGATCTATGGTGGGCAGAAAATCTATGCTGGACAGCTCCCCGGTGTGCTCAAGCCTGCGCCGGGTCGTTCCAGCGCCGGAACCACCAGCGCAGTCGGGAGATCGGCTTGCCATCCGCATCCAGCGGTCGTCCATCCTCGGCGTAGGCGTGGGCCGGTTCCAGCAGTTGGCCGTTGAGGTAACGGGCCTCGACCGCCGGGTTACCGTTGGGGTGCAGGCGGCGATAGCGGCCGTCGCGCACGCCGTCGCGATAGAACTCGGCCTCGGCCAGTTGCCCATTGGGGAAGTAATTGTTGGCTTCGCCGTGCAGCAATCCGTCGCGATAGGTGGCCTGGCGTTGCAACCCACCTTCGGCCGCGTAGAAGCTCGCCACGCCCTGCAGCTTGCCTTTCACGAACGGCAGCACTGCCGAAACCTTGCCATTGGGGTGATACAGGGTGCTGGTGCCTTGCAGTTCACCTTGGCTGTAGTTGAGTTTCGCTTGCGGGCGTCGGGCTTCTTCGATGTACAACGGGCCGTCGAGCCGGCCGTCGATCAACTGACCGCTGAGTTGGCTGTCGCCACGTTCCACATCGAGCTTCTTCGAGGCCATCGTTGCGCTCCTGTCAGTTGACCTTCACCAGGCCGCCCTTGATGGTCAGCATGCCGCCGCCGTCCACCGTCTGTTCGGCGGCGGCCTTGTTCACCAGGCTGATGCCGGCGTCGTTGGTCAGGGTGGTGCCGGCCTTGTTTTCCAGTGACGTCCCGGCCTGGTTGCTCAAGGCGGTGCCGGCCTTCTGGCTGATGGAGGTGCTGGCCTGGGCCGCCAGGTCTGCGCCGCTCTTGATCGCGAAACTGCCGCCGCTTTGCAGGGTCAGGGTGCCGCTGACCTTGATGGTCAGGTTGCCGTCCACGGTCAGTTCGTAGTTACCGGTGACCTTGTGCGTGTAGTTACCGCCAGTGTTGTGGGTCTGGTCCGAGCCCACGGTCACGGTGCGAGTGTCTTTGACATCGAGGCTGTCGCTGCCGGTCTGGATCGTCACGCTGCGCTTGCCTTTCTCCAGGGTGATGGTCTCGTCGCCGTCCTTGACCGTGCGGGTGCGGGCGTTCTGCACCGTGAGGGTTTCGTCGTGGCCGACGGTGGCGGTGGTGTCGTTGAGCACGTTGATGTTGAAGTCTTTCTGGGCCTGGAGAAACACCTCCTCGGCATCCTTTTTGTCCTCGAAGCGCAGCTCGTTGAAACCACCGCCGCCCTTGGACGAGTTGGTCTTGATCCCGGATTGGGTCTGGTTCGCCGGCAGCGCGTAGGGCAGGGCGTTGTCGCCGTTGTAGACGCAGCCGGTCACCAGCGGGCGATCGGGGTCGCCGTCGATGAAGGTGACGATGACTTCCTGGCCGATCCGCGGCACGAACTGCATGCCAAAACCCTTGCCGCTCCAAGGCAGGACCACCCGCACCCAGCAGGACGAGGTTTCGTCGTTCTTGCCGGTGCGGTCCCAGGGGAACTGCAGCTTGATCCGCCCGTACTCGTCGGTCCAGATTTCTTCACCGGCCTTGCCCACCACCAACGCGGTCTGGGTGTGCATGCGCGGTTTCGGCGAAAGGCGGGCCGGTCGGTATGGCGTGGCCTTGGGGATCGCTTCGAAGCGATTGCGATAGCTGTCGTGGCTGGCTTCATGACTGACCGAGGTGACTACCCAGTCGATATTCAACGACGGGTCTTCGTGGCCGGCGAGGGTGAACCAATACCCCGGCACCAGCCAGCGGCAATCGCTTTCGCCGACAAACCGCTGCGCCTGGCTGCGCAAGCCGTCCACCCGCTGCTTGGTCAGTGCATCGCCCTGGGACTTGGCGTTGTAGCCGCCCGGATGCTCGTATATCGAACTGGGTCCGGCCACGGCCTCGGCCTGGCTGTAGAGCGAGGTCGTCGGTGTGGTGAATTCGTAGTCGGTTGCCTGATAGACCCCGGCCACCGCTTGCAGGGACACGTGCCCCGAGCGAATGCCATGCAGTTCCCGCTCGCCCATTCCTTGCCCGAGATAGTTCACCGTCGGCCCGTTGGGAATCGGTGCGAAGGCGTCGTTGCTGTCGGCCAACACCAGGGTGTGCTTGCCGGCTTCATGGCTGAAGAACCAGAAAATCCCGTCTTCTTCCAATAGCCTGGAAACGAAGGCCAGATCGGTTTCGCCGTACTGCACGCAGTACTCCCTCGGCGTGTAGCTGCCGCTGAGCTTGAGCTGGAAATCGGTAAACCCGTGGGCCTTGAAGATCGTGGTGACGATGTCTGACGTGGCGAGGTTCTGGAACACCCGGTTGTTGCTGGCCAGGCTCAGCCACCAGAGCCAGGGCCTGAGCAGCAGCTGATAGCGCTCGGCGGTGGCATCGGCGGGCAGTTGGCGGATTTCGGCGACCAGCCAATCCAGCGGGCGCAGCAGGGCGTCCTTGTGCAGGGTGGTGGTGACATGGCTGGCGATTGCGCTGGCGAGCGTCAGCGGGGCGCCGTCGACGACACCATTGAGGATATGCGAGCCCAGGGTATTGAGGCTTTCTTCACCGGACAGCGATTCGGGGTACAGCGCCGCCACCGTGGCGGCGCTGAGGGAGAGGGTGGTGTTGCTGTCGGTGGAACGGGGCATCCTGCATCCTCGGCAGAGCGAAGGTTCATTCGTTGATCAGTTTCATGTAGGTGAGATTGTCGTTAACGTTACCCGTGGCTCTGCCGATCAAATCGTTGGTGTCATATCTATAGACTTCCAATGTCACACTGGCTTTCTGCAACGCCTCACGAAAGCAGTTCTCCGCAGACACCTCATCGGCAACATTGCTATTCCAATCCGTCAGTCCGGGATGGCTGCTGACGACCGTGAGGGGGCGAGTGGCAAAACGTATGAGTTTCTTGAATTTTGCGTTGCCGCTGCCTTTATAGTCGGATTGCTTGAAGCTGATATAGAAATGCGGGGGAAGCCCGGTTCTATTGTTCGTGACACTTCCGGTACCTGCCTCCACCACCCTGGCTCGTAAAAGATCCCAGTTTTGCTGGCTGAATTTGTCGGCATGAAAGATCTCCCCACCCATCCTGCCCCCTGCATCGGTTAACGTTGTAAGGGTGATGTCGTTCACACTCGCGAGTATCAGATCGCCTGCCATGCTGCCTCCTTTGCTTGCAGCCTGAATAACAAAGTGGGCATCAGCGCAGCAGGTGTCATTCCAACACCCACTCCGCCAACTTCCCCGTCACCTGGGTCATCAACACATTCTCGACATCCCGCGCCCCCGCCGCGCTGCACTTGGCAAGCACCGCTTTGACGATCCCGGCATCGAATTCGAACGGCTTGCCCGTCGCCGCTTTGTAGCGCCCGCGCAATTTCTCCAGCTTTGCCAGCACGATCCCTTCCAGCGTCGCCTCATCCAGCGGCCGATACGCCACCACCGTCATGCGCGCCAGGAACGCCGGGCGAAACGCTTGCAGCAGCACTTTGTGCAGGGCTTCGTTGAAGGCATCGCTGCCCACTTGCGCGGCCGGTGTATCCAGCAGCAATTCGGCGCCGACGTTGCTGGTAGCGAGCATCACGGTGTTCTTGAAGTCCACCACCAGGCCGGTGCCGTCCTCCATCAGGCCTTTGTCGAAGACGTTGTAGAACGCTTCGAGCACGTCCGGGTGGGCCTTTTCGATTTCATCCAGCAGCACCACCGAATAGGGTTTGCGCCGCACTGCTTCGGTGAGTACGCCGCCGCTGCCGTAGCCGACATAGCCGGGTGGGGCGCCTTTGAGTTGGCTGACCGTGTGGGCTTCCTGGTACTCCGAGAGGTTGATGCTGATCAGGTTGCGCTCGCCGCCGTACAAGGCATCGGCCAGGGCATAGGCGGTTTCGGTCTTGCCTACCCCGGTAGGGCCGACCAGCAGGAACACGCCCACCGGTTTCTGCGGATCGGTGAGGCCGGCGCGGTAGGCCTGCAGGCGTTGGGCGATGGTGTTGAGCGCGGTGCCCTGGCCCATGACCCGCAGGCCCATGCGCTGGCCGAGGGTGCGCACGGCATGGGCTTCATCGGCGAGCATCTTGCCCACGGGGATGCCGGTCCAGCCGGCGATCACGGCGGCCACGGTCTTGCTGTCCACCTGTTCGGGCACCAGTGGGTCGTCCTGGCGAATGGCATCGAGGCCGGCTTCCAGGCGCAGCAGTTCGGCGGCCAGATGGTCGATACGGTTATCGATTTCGGTATCGGCTTTTTCAGCGTCGGCGCGTTCGCTCAGGGCCAGCAGTTCGCGCCGGGTGTCGAGCAGTTCGCGCACGGCTTCGCGTTCTTCACCCCAGCGGGTTTCCAGTTCGCGGATGGCCTGCACGTTGTCGGTGGATTCACCTTCCAGCAGGATAATGCGCTCACGATGGTCCAGCCCGGTGGCCTGCTCCCGGCGCAGGCGTTCGACTTCGTCCTGGAGGCTGTTCTGCCGGTGCCGCAGGCTTTCCAGTGGCGGCGGCACATCGTGCTGGCCAAGCGCGACCCGGGCGCAGGCGGTGTCGAGCACGCTGATGGCCTTGTCTGGCAGCTGCCGGCCGGAAATGTAGCGATGAGAGAGCTTCACTGCTTCGTGGATCGCCGCATCCAGCACTTGTACCCCATGGTGCTGTTCCAGCTTGCTGGCCACGCCACGGAGCATCTCCACGGCCGTGAGTTCATCCGGCTCCTCGACCTGCACCAGTTGGAAGCGCCGGGCCAGGGCCGGGTCTTTCTCGAAGTATTTCTTGTATTCCAGCCAGGTGGTGGCAGCCAGGGTGCGTAGCTCGCCCCGGGCCAGGGCCGGTTTGAGCAGGTTGGCTGCGTCGCTGCCGCCCTCCGTGCCGCCGGCACCGATCAGAGTGTGGGCTTCGTCGATGAACAGAATGATCGGCTTCTCGGCGCTGCGTACCGCGTCGATCACGCCTTTGAGGCGCTGCTCGAATTCGCCCTTGACTCCTGCGCCTGCCTGCAACAGGCCCAGATCGAGCACCCGCAGCGTGACTTCCTGCAGCGACGGCGGCACATCCCTGGCGGCGATGCGCAGGGCCAGGCCTTCCACCACGGCGGTCTTGCCGACCCCCGGCGCACCCACCAGAATCGGGTTGTTCTGCCGACGCCGGAGCAGGATATCGATGCATTGGCGGATCTCGCCGTCGCGGCCGACGATGGGGTCGATGCGGCCGTTGCGGGCATCGTCGGTGAGGTCCTGGGTGTACTGGTCGAGCACCGGATCCTGTTTTTGCACTGCCTCCCCGGGCTTGGCCGGACGAGTAACGCCGACATGCTCCCGGGAGCTTTCGGTCCATTCCAACAGGTGGGCGCGCAGGGTGTCTCGGGGAATGCGCAGCAGCGACGAGGCGCTGTTGAGCAACAGACTGCGGCGCTCATCGCGGTCCAGCAGCGCCAGTAGCAACAGCCCCGAGCGGATGCTGTCCAGGCCGAGCACGCTGGCCTGGACCACGGCGTCTTCCAACAGGCCAATGGTTTGCGCGGACAGGGCGGGCGTGCGGGTGCTGCCGGACTTGAACAGATCCAGGGCCTTGTTGGTTTCTGTCGCCACCGCGTCCCGTTCCAGCCCGAAGCGCGGCAACAGGCAGGCGAAGTCGCCGCCTTCGATGTCCAGCAATTCCAGCAACAGGTGCTCGATTTCCACGTAGTGATGACTGCGCTGCATGCAGCGCTGCGCGGCCCGCTCCAGGGCGCGACGGTTGTCCGGGTTGAGGCGTCCGATCAGGCTGGCCAGTTCCATTTCAGGCGATCTCCGGCTGACGAAGGCGGGTTTCGATGCGTTGCAGGGCCAGGCTCGACTGCCGTTGCAGGCCGCCGTTCCAGTTCAGTCGCGGCGGAGCCTGATGGCCCAGTTGCAGTGGACCGGCGCCACGAATCAGCAGCACCAGGGTGCAATCCAGGTCGGGGCCGAAATACAAGGCATACAGGCTGGCAAGCAGCGGATGGGTCTCGCCGTTGGGCAGCAATCCTCCGGCCTGGGTTGCGCTCAATGGCCCGAGGGTCAGGCGCACGCCGGCATGCTCGTCCCAGACCCGCGTACCGGCCACCGCGCTACGACCCAGGCACAAGTTGCGGCCGCCCGCTTGCAAGCGGCTGCGGCTGGCCGGCGGGATTTCACGCCAACCACCTTCATACGCGCTCAGCTCCACCGGCAGACCGAACTGCTCGCGGACAATGGCCGCGAACCCGGCCAGGGAACGGCGGCCGTCGGCGTACAGCGCGCTGCACGCCAACGCGGCGGAGTCGGGGGCGGCCTGGCGTTCCTGCAAGGCCTTGGGCAGCAGGCCGGTCAGGGCTCGCAGTTGGGCCTGCACGGCGGAGGCGCCCGGAGGGGTGAAGCCCAAGGCGATGCGGTGCTTGCGCATCACTTTGTAGAGCAGGCTGAGCAGGCGGTGCTGGAACAGGTCGAGAAACTCCGCCGGCGCATGATCCCGCGCCCGCGCCCGTTGCTGCAGCCATTCCTGATAGGCATAGGGCAACGGGCCGTCGGGGCCGCCAAGGCCAAAGATCGGCGTGGTCAGCACGGGCGACGAGCCGGGTTCCTCGCTCAGGTTCTCGACTTCGCTGGCGGCGAACAGCGGCGTCAATGGTCCCCGCAGGCGCAACGCTTCGGCATGGGGCGCGGTGCCGCTGCCCAGGGGCTCGGCCTGGGGATGCTCACGCTCCAGCAGCAACAATGCCTGGAGCCATTCGAAACGCTGCGGGTCGTGTCGCAGGCGTTGGCTCAGGTTCAGAGCGTCAGGGGTTTGCCGGCTTGGGGTTGCCATGTCTTCACCTCCCTGTCGGACTGGACCAGCACCGTGCGCACGAAGCGATTGGCGGTGGCATACAGTGAAAAGAACTGCGCCAGTACACCGGAGAACAAGACGGCGCTGCTACCGACGAAATGCTGTGGGTCCAGTTGCAGGCGCACTTCCAGGCCATTGCGCCAGCCGCGCCAGGCGTCTTCGCCGACATGGGCGATGACCCGGTCGCAACCCAGGCCCATGACCCCTTCGATCTGGCGATGGGCGCTGGCCTCGTCCCGCAGGTTGTGCAGTGTCAGGATCTCGCGCAGCGCATCCAATGCCTGGGGGCCTTCCACCAGGGACAAATGGTTGAGGGTCAATTGCGACACCAGCCGCCAGCGCGATTCACCGTCCAGGCGTGGCAGGCTCTGTGGGCTCGGCGGATTGCGCAGGCGGGCCCAGGCCACCGGGCCCGGCCGCTCGAAGCCCAGCGGCGTGCCCGCCGGCAGGCTCTGGGCCAGGTGTCGGCTGGTGCACAACAATTCGGCGGTGAGGCTGTAGTCGCGGGTATCGGCGAGTGGGTCGAGCTGGGTGTCCACCAGGCTGACCATCAAGTCGGTGCCCAGCCGGTTCGGGCTCATGCCGCTGACCCGTCGCGCATGCCAGTAGCAGGTCTGGTCGTTGCCGTGCTGGCTGCCGTAGTAGGCCGGCACCTTGCGCACGCCCTGGCTGGACGTGGCGCGCACAGTGCGGATGCTGTGGATCTCGACACTGTTTTCCCGATGACTGTCGGCCACCAGCCGGTATTCGCTGCGAGTGCCGTCCGGGCGCAGCGGTTCACTGGTCCTGGGAAACAGGTTGATCACCGGCGTGCAGCCCAGGGCGATATCGCTGGCCTGGAGCGGCAAGCGATTGGCGGGGGCGCGATCGAAGACGATATACAGGTACAGGGATGAGCTGTCGCTGGTCGCTCCAGCCAGGGGCAGGTCGAAGAAAGCGAACTTGTCGGGGAAGGCAAAATATTCCGCCAGCAGGCGCATGCCCGGATGCACACCGTCCTCATCCGGCAGCAGGGCTTCGTCGCTGGCGAAACCGACAATCCGCGGCAGGCCGGCCAACGGTTCCGGCACGCTGCCCGGCGCGCCGGCCAGGACCTTGACCGTGTGGGCGCCGAGCAAATCGTACAGCCAGGCGTTGATCATCGGCGAGGCCGCCAGGTGCACCCGCAGGTAATCGATTTCCAGGGTCGACCATTGGCGCTCGCCCAGGCAGTGCAGGTTCAGGCGCAAAGCCGAACGCGCCTGGACCACGCCGGTCAGCGCCTGGGCTTCGTCACTGCCCAGCAGTACGGCTTCGCTGACTTCCAGCGGCCACAGGTGCACGGCGGCGGTGGTGCGAAAGTGAATGCTCTGGCCCTTGTCGGTGGTGACGAACAGGGGCGTGTCCCGGGGCAAGGGATAACCGTCGTCGAGGTTGCCTTTGCTCGGGTCGGGCTCGAACTGCACGATGGCGCAGGAAGGCAACGGACGCATGGCCAGGGGATACAGCTGTTCGAGCAAGGCATCGCTGAATTCGGCGTAGTCATCGTCCAGCCGGCGTTGCAGCCGGGCGGCCAGCAGCGCGAAACCTTCCAGCAGCCGTTCGACGTGCGGGTCCGGGCATTCGCCGGGAGACAGTTCCAGGCGCCGGGCGACTTTCGGATAGCGTTCGGCGAACAGGCTTGCGGCATGACGCAACCAAGTCAGTTCGCGCTGGTAGTAATCCAGCAGTTGCGGGTCAATCGAGTCGCTCATGTCGCACCTCAAGACCGTCGCCGGCGTGCTCGATGACAAATGCCACGGGCCATGCGTGCGGATCGCCACGCAGCACCCCCGACAGCCGTATGCCCAGTTGTTGCGGGTGGCCCGGTACCGGGACGACCTGGACCTCGCCCAGTTGCAGGCGAGGTTCGAAATGGCTGATAGCCTGGTGTATTTCCCGGGTCAGCAGGCGCCGGTCATCGCTGCGCTGTTGTTGCAACGCGGTCCAATCGGCAATGCCGTAATCCAGGATGCTCGGCGGGTCGGTCAGTGCCCGGGGACCGCGTCGGGTGTTGAACAGGCGCTGCAGTTCGGCGTGGACCGAGTCCTGCAGCGCCTGCCGGTCAAATACCCGACCGTGGTCATCCGCCTGGCTGGCCAGGCGTTCGAACAGCGGTGGGCGAAGGCCGAAGCCAGCCATGGCGGCGCTCTTACTTGGTCATCTTGTTGGCCGCCAGGTCCCAGGTCGTGCCCGCCGTGCCTTCCTTGGTGCCGTCGTCTTTCTGAGCGGTGAGTTCCCATTTGATCTTGGTGAAATTCAGCGACAGGGTTTCCACCGGCTTGCCGCCCGTACCACCGCTGACACTGACGTTGGACAGCACGACGTTGGTCAGGGTGTAGACGATGAAGGGCATGATCTGGCCGCTGCCTTCGGCGGCGTTGCGGCCGATGGTGATGACGGCCTGGGGGATCGGTTTGCCGGCGCAGCAATATTCGTTGAGGGACGGTGTGGAGCTGTCGATGAATTTGGTCAGGGTGAACTCACCGATGTGCGGTCGGCCGGAGGTGCGCTCCGAGTTGCTGACGTCATTGGTGACTTGCATCGCCACGTTGTGGCTGTAGGACATGACCTCGATCTTGTCCGTGAAACCCTCCAGCAGGCTATCGCCCTTGATGTCGCCGCCGAGGTCGAGAATGATTGCATCCATGGTGTGGAACTCCAGAAGAAGACAAAGGGGTGCCCAATACTGTTACGCCGAACCTGTGGCGAGGGGATTTATCCCCGCTGGGGCGCGAAGCGGTCCTGAAGACAGTCAACTCGGTGTATCCGATGGATGAGTTGACTGCTCAAGGGGGCTGCTGCGCAGCCCAGCGGGGATAAATCCCCTCGCCACAACAAGCGTCCTCGCCACAGGATTTTTGGGTCAGGCAGCAACCGGTGGCGGCAACGTCGCCACCAGACGGATCGAGGCGGTCAGTTCCTCAAGCTGGAAGTGCGGCCGCAGGAATACCGTGGCGTTGTAAGCCCCGGGCTTGCCGGCCACTTCCGTCACGTCCACCCGCGCCTCGCGCAACGGGTACTGCGCCTTGATCTCCTGGGGCGCGTTGTCGTTAATCAGCACGTAGTCGGCGATCCAGTTGTTGAGGTAGGTCTGCACGTTGTCGCGGGTCATGAAGCTGCCGACCTTGTCGCGCATGATCACCTTCAGGTAGTGGGCGAAACGCGAGGCCGCGAGCACGTAGGGCAACATCGCCGAGATCCGCGCGTTGGCGTTGGCCTCGTTGGTGTTGTAGACCTTGGCCCGGTTGGTGGTCTGGCCGCCGAAGAACACCGCGATGTCGCTGTTCTTCTTGTGGCACAGAGCGATGAAGCCCAGGTCGTTGAGTTCTTTCTCGCGGCGGTCGGTGATCGCTACCTCGGTCGGGCACTTGAGCGACAGGTCCCCGGAGCTGGTGCGGAAGGTATGGGCTGGCAGGCCTTCCACCGCGCCGCCACCCTCGGCACCGCGGATCGCGGCGCACCAGCCATATTTGGCGAAGGCCTCGGTGATGCGTTGCGCCAGCGCCCAGGCTGCGTTGCCCCACAGGTACTTGCTGTGGTCGGTGCCGTTGACGTCCTCGACGTAGTTGATGCCTTCCACCGGCCGGGTGTCCGGGCCGTAGGGCAGGCGCAGGAGGAAGTGTGGCAGCACCAGGGATACGTAGCGCGAGTCTTCGCTTTCACGGAACGAGCGCCACTTGATCAGCTCCTGGCTCTCGAAAATCTTCGACAGGTCCCGGGGTACCGCCAGTTCGGTGAAGCTGGTCATATCGAACAGGCGCGGGCTGGCGGCGGCAATGAATGGGGCGTGGGCCGCGGCGGCGACGTTCGAGAGTTTCTCCAGCAGACCGATGTCCTGCGGGTGCCGGCCGAAGGTGTAGTCGCCCACCAGCAGGCTGAACGGGTGTCCGCCGAAGGTGCCGTATTCTTCTTCGTAGATTTTCTTGAACAGCGCGCTCTGGTCGAATTCGACGGCTTTCTCCAGATCGTTCTGCAGTTCTTTCTGGGTGACGTTGAGCAGGCGCAATTTGAGCCGCGTGCTGGTTTCGGTGTTTTGCACCAGCAGGTGCAGGCCGCGCCAGGACGCTTCGAGTTTCTGCAGGTCGGGGTGGTGCAGCACTTCGTTGAGCTGGGCGCTGATCAACTGGTCGATCTGGCTGATCCGATCGTTGATCATCGCCACGGTGTCCTTGTCGATGGCCATGCCTTCGTCGAGGACCTGGGTGGCGAATTCGGCCAGCATGTCGCGGGCGTAATCCTGCTGGCTGTCGTCATGGGCCATACGGCCTTCGGCGATGATCTTGTCCAGCAGGGACAGGGTCTGGGTCGTGCTCTCGCTGGTTTGAGCGCTGGATGAAGCAGGCATGGCTTTATCTCCCTTGAATGATGAGCACGATCAGGCCTGTGGTTCGGCCGGGGCCGGATCATCGTTGGCGGCCACGGTCGGCAGCTCCTGCGGTATGTCCTGGGGCCGGGCCGACTTGATCTCTTGCAGGCCTTCGGTGTTGGCGATCACGTCGCGCAGCAACTTGTCCAGGTCATCGTTGCCGTCGAGCTTGGTCAGCAGGTCGCGCAGGCGTTGACGGGCTTCGAACAGGCGGCGCAACGGCGTAACCTGCTCCACGACCTTGACCGGGTCGAAGTCATCGATATGGCGGAAGTTGAGTTCGATGTTGAGCTTGCTGTCGTCACCGCTGAGGGTGTTGTTCACCTGGAGCGTGGCGCGGGGGGAGATCGAGGCGAGCACCTCGTTGAAATTGTCGCGGTCGATTTCCGTGAAGCGCCGCTCGTTGAGCTTGGGCAGCGGGTCCAGTGGTTTGCCCGAGAGGTCGGCCAGAATGCCGACGACCAGTGGCAATTCTTTCTTTTCGATGGCATTGCCGATTTCCACGTCATAGGTGATCTGGACGCGGGGAGGACGGACTCTGTCGAGCTTGTGCTGGGTACTTTCTGCCATGGCGGCCGACTCCGATGCATGTGGGGGAGCAATGCATCGGGAGGCCCGCTCATCGCATTCCCTTGCTGATCCGCAGGTTGCAAATGGAGGGCAGAAAACCTGTCATTCCCTTGACGAACCTGGTCCATTCGACCGTGCAGGTCGAACTATCCAAGACGCTAGAACAGGTCTATAAAAATGCAAGCAAAAACGATTTTTGACCGCGACGAAAAGGAAGATTCATTTTGCGTGTGTTTTTTTATGGATTTTTTTTCAGCCTGGCGCTCAGCGGTTGCTCGTTCTTTGCGCCCAGCGTCGACCTGGACAGCCTGACCCTCGACGTCGCGTCCGGAGCCAACGACGACACGCCCATCGCCGTGGATTTCATCGCGGTGAACGATCCCGACCTGCTCAAGCAACTGTCGGTGATCACTGCCCGCCAGTGGTTCGCCGAGCGCGAACAGTTCCAGCGCGACTATCGTCAACTCATGTCGGTGTGGGGGCTGGAGCTGGTCCCGGGGCAGTTCATCGACCGCCAACCCTTCCCACTGGAGGGCCGGCGCGCCGCTGGACTTTTGGTCTTCGCCAGCTATAACACTCCCGGAGCCCACCGGCTCCGGCTGGACGATCGACGCAAGGCCTGGCTGAAGTTCGACAGTCGAGAGATGAATCTCGTCGACGATGGCCAACGCAATGCCAGTCAGCCTTGAGTGACCGCGGGCCGCCTTGCGCGGCGACACTGGGATGTCGAAGGGAGTCGTATGAGTCTGTTACCTGACGCGGTGTGCTGGCATGAGGGCATGCAACTGTTGCCCCAGCATTTTCAACTGCAGGGGCTGCGCGCCGAGGCCCTGGCCGCCCATGTCGCGGCCGCCTGCAATCCCTGGTTCTGGGGTGTCGGCCAACTGGAGGTCGACCCTTCGGCCCTCAGTGCCGGACAAGTGCGGTTGCTGCAACTGCAAGGCACCTTGCCGGACGGCTTGCCGGTCAATCTCCAGGCCGGTGTCGGGCCGACCCTGGAGCTGGACATCACCGAGGCGGTCAACAAGACCGACGATGCCACCGTCACCGTGTACCTGGCGATCAGCCCGCTCTGGCGCGCCGGGCAATTGCTCCCGCTCAAGGGGCGCCTGCAATCGGTGGTCGGCGATGCGCTGCCGGACCTCACCAGTGGCGAGTTTCCTGAATCGATCACTGTCTGGCGTCCGAACCCGCGGCTGTGCACGCAACTGAGCAAGGCCGATTCGATCTGCCTGCCGCTGCTGCGCATTCGCAAGGAAGGCGGTGGCTTCCTACGGCTGCCCTATACGCCCCCCACGCCGGTGCTGTTGCCCGAATCGGCGCTCGGTCGGCGGGTGGCCGGGCTGTGTGCCCGGGCCCGGGAAAAGTGCCTGTTCCTCGCCGGTCGGTTGCGCCAGGCCCAGGCGGCCGGCAATCAGGACGATGCGCTGGAGATCCGTCGGCAGATGACCGCCTTGTGGGCGCGCCTGCCAGAAGTCGAAGGCAGCCTGAACACCCGGGTGGCCACTCCCCAGGCGTTGTACGGTTTGTTGCTGGGGCTGGCTGGCGCCTGGTCGGCCCTTGATCCGCTGGCCGGTGTGCCGGCATTTGCGCCGCTGGATTTCCTCGAATTGCAACGCGGGTATGAACCGTTGCTCGACTGGCTCGACGCCACCCTGGAACTGGTTCGCGCCGGTTATCGCAGCCTGGCTTTCGAGCGCAATGAGCAGGTTTTCTCCATCCAACTGCCCGACGACCAGCCGAGCCAACGTCTGGTGATCGGCCTGCGCATGCCCAACGGTGCCAGCGAGCAGGCGGCTGCCGATTGGTTGCGTGGTGCGATCATCGCCTCTGCGCCACATGTCCCGCTGTTGAGCCGACAACGCATGAGCGGGTTACCCCATCAGGCCATGAGCCGCAACGAGCAGGTGGCCTATAGCGTGGGTGACGACACCCGGTTGTTCGTGGTGGCCGCCAGCGGCCAATGGTTCGACGGGCAACTGCCCTTGCACATCGTGGCGCCGGCGTCGACCCAGGCCAGCAGCCCGTGGCAAGTGGTGTTGTTTGTCCCGCAAGTCGTTGAAAGTGCCTGATCGCAAGAGGGGAGTCGTATGCCTGACGGAAGTGGCGGGGCGGTCCGGGGTCTGCATGAGGCGCCGCTGAGCAGCGCGTTCCGTCAGGCCTGGTTGAAATGGTTCCAGCAATGGCAGGACTTGCCCAAGGACAACGACTCCGCGGCGTTGGTCAGCCGGGTGGTGGAGTTTTCCGGTCGTAGCGCCCAGCGCTTGTGGCGGGTGGCCTTTGCTACTGTCGGCGACTCGGCGACCGAGCAGGTCAAGTCGCTGGTCTATGCCTTCGTCGCCCTGGTGGACGAAACCTTGCTGTTCACCCCTTGGCCGGGGCAGCTGGCCTGGCAGCAGCATCCCCTTGAGTCACGCATGTACTCCAGCCGCCAGGCCGGCGAACGGCTGCCCGCGGCCATCAAGAAGTTGCTGGATGAGCAGATGCCCGGCACCCGGGACTTGGCGAATGTCTACCTGCAATGCCTGATCCTCGGGTTCCAGGGGCGCCTGCGCGGCGAGCCCGGCCAGATCCAGCATGAAAAATGGCGCGCGGCGCTGTTCACCTTTGCCTGGCAGCATGAACCGGACTATGTCGACGTCAGCCAGCGCCTGGCGATGTCTGCGGCGGCACCGCCGGTACGCCTGCCGGCGCAGACTTCGTTGCCGGACGGGTTGCGCCTGGGGCTGGCGATCCTGGCGATGGTGTTGCTACTGACCGGGCTGGGGCACATGTTCTGGCGTGACATCCGCTCGGAGCTGGAGCCGGTGCTGCAATTGAACGAGTCGGTGGTCCAGGAGCAAGACTCATGAGCCCGCTGAGCATCGTCGCCCTGGTGGTGCTGGCCATTGTCGCGGTGCTGCTGGTCGCGGCATTGATCTGGTGGTTGCGGACTCAGGGTGGCGCGGCGATCCGCAGTTTCTATGGGGCGGTCCGTCACATGGAACAGGAGCAGGGCACCCGGGACCGCTACCAGATCCCCTGGCTGTTGATGCTCGGCAACGAAACCGACGGTGCCCGGCTGTGCTCTCAGTGGCATTTGCAGCCGACGGACAAGGCTGCATGGTTCGGGCGTTGGTGGTCGGATGCCGAGGGCGCGGTGCTGGTGGTGCCCCAGGCACTGTTCCTGCCCGATGAAGGCATGAACCGGCAGCGGGGCAAC
The DNA here is from genome assembly GCF_007828215.1 of Pseudomonas sp. SJZ074. GTDB lineage: Bacteria > Pseudomonadota > Gammaproteobacteria > Pseudomonadales > Pseudomonadaceae > Aquipseudomonas. Next base: position 18,014 of record NZ_VIUE01000024.1, read on the forward strand.
TGGTGGCGCCTGCTGGGGCTGATCCTGCGGTTGCGCAGCCGGCGGCCGATGGATGCAGTGATCTGGACCGTGCCATTCGGCCGGCTCGACGACATCGAGCACACCACTGAACTGAGCCTCAAGGTCCGCCGCTGCTTCATCGACTTGCTGCAGCGATTCGGCCTCAGCCTGCCGGTGTACGTGGTGATTACCGGAATGGAAGAGTTGCCCGGTTTCCAGGAATTGGTCAGCGCGTTGCCCGCCGACGCCCGGGAATCGACCCTGGGCTGGTCGTCGCCGTACTCGCCGGACGCAGCCTGGCAGTCGCACTGGAGCGATCAGGCGCTGGACCAGGTCAACGCCGCGCTGTCGCAGTCGATCGTCGAAATCGGCGCGCTATCCGGGCAACTGAGCGGCGATCTGTATGGGTTGCCGGAGCGCTTCGAGGGGTTGCGGCGGGCCTTGCAGGTCCTCTTGGAGCCGGTGTTTCAGGGCAATGCCCAGGGCGAGGCGCCACGCTTTCGCGGTATTTACTTCACCGCGAGCCAGGCCTCGACCGTCACTGGGGATGGTTTTGCCCCCAGCGACAAGGGCTTGCGCCAGACGGTGTTCGCCCGGCAGCTGTGGGCGCGGCGCTTCGTCGCTGAACGCGGCCTCGCCCAGCCCGTACCGCGCCTGTTGCGTCTGCGTCAGCGCTGGCATCGGCTGGCCGGTGGGGTCGCGCTGGTGGTCGGGTTGGTCTGGCTGGGGGGCATGCTCTGGGTCTGGCACGATTCGGTGGAAGAGGCCGGGGAGCTGTCGCAGTTGATCCTGCGCACCCATAAGAACTACGTGGTGGTCGACCCTGATCAACCGCAGCTGGAGCCGACCCGCTACAACGTGCAGGCCTACTGGAACATGCTGGAAAAAGCCCCACGCTGGCGCTTCGTTGCGGTGGTGTTCCCGACCTCGTGGTTCTCCTACGTGGACACGCAGTTGGAACAGGGCTTGCGCCTGACCGCCCGGCATCACTGGGTCTTGCCCCTGCGTGACCTGCTGGTGTCGGACCTGGAGCAGCTCAAGGCCATCCGCAACACCGAGCGGCGGGGCAATGTGGAAAGCGAAGACCCGGCGCAATGGCAGAGCTATGTAAAGGCCAAGGACCTGGTGGAACGTGCGGTGCGCCTCGAGCAGCAGAACCAGATGTTCAGCCAGGCGGTGAGCAACCCCAAGGCACCGCTGGATGAGCTGGTGCAATTGAGCAATAACGCCCTGTCGCTGAGCCTCAATGCCGGCACGCTGAGTCGGGCGCGGTTCTACAACCGGGTGCTGTTCGATGCAAAAAACATGGGCGCACAAGAGCAGGACCTGCAAGGGCTGGACCTGAATGCGGCGCGCACGGTGATCGGCGATAACTTCACCGGCCTGATGCAGCGTTGGCTCGATCATTACTTCCTGGCCGACAATTTCGTGCGCCAGGCCGGTTATCTCAAGTTGCATCTGCAACGCTTGGAGGCGGGCAGTGGCAACTCGCTGAGCGAGCTCGAAGACCTGATGGCGTTGGTTGACGATTTGCAGACCCTGGTCAACCTGACCAACGCAGCCTGGGGGCGAGGCAAGGGTCAGGACCTGGTGCCCGGTTACACCCAGATGATGGACAAGGTTAGCCACAGTACCTTGCTCGGGCCGGAGCTTGCCCAGGACCTGGAGAGCCAGGCGGCGAAGCTGCAACAGAGCTTTCGCGACCAGTGGATCGTCCAGAGCGGTTCCCGCGATAACCTGTTGGTCCAGCAGGGCAGTGGCTTGCTGGTGTTGCAGGAGCATGTCACGGCCCTGGATGAGGCGGTGAAGGCCTTGTTCAAGCGTGATTTCGTAGCATTGGCGTTGCAGAAGGATCCGTCCGGCAACAATTCCGACGCCATGGGACAGGGCGGCAGCGACGACTTCAGCGTCGCCCTGAACTATTTCGCCAGCTACAAGAGCTATACCAGCGAGGAACTGCCGCGCATCCCGCCGGACTACCGCGACGCCCTGATCCAGGCGGCCGAAGGTGCCGCGGCCCGGGCGATGTGGCTGAGCCTGGATGAAAGCGAGGAGCAGTTGCCGGGTATGGGCTTCAATGTCCAGACCAGCCAGGCCGTCGCGCTGCAAAAGGCGTTCATGGATGTGCACCGTGGCGACCTGGCGACACGCTTCCAGCGTCTGCTCAACCGCCGTGCCCTGGCGCAGATCAAGAGTGGGCTGGATGAAATCGATGCCCAGCCCCTGTTCAGCCAACGGGCCGATGTCCAGCGCTGGGACGGCTCGAAGAATTTCGGTTTGCAGCTCTACGGGGCCAGCGACCCGCAAGGTCTGAAACTGAGCCTGAATCAGCAGTTCGACGCTATGGTACAGATCGCCGAGCAACGCACGCCGGCCCTGGAATGGTTGATCGTCCAGCAGGACGATCTCTCGGCCCTGGAGTATGATCGGGTGTCGCGCTTCATGGCCATCAACGACGAGTTGCTCAAGTACAAGAGCCAGAATCCGGCCAGTTCGGCGGCGCAACTGGAGCAGTTGGTGAGCCGGGACTTCAACCAGATGGACACCGCCTCCTGTGCGCAGATTCTGCAGACCTCCAACCTGTCCGGCGGTCGTGGCGACCTGGCCCAGCGCGCCGTCAGCTTGCAGCAGAGTGCGCTGCAACGCTGCCTGTACCTGCAACAGAATCAGGCGGCGACGGCCTGGAACGACGTGGCCAACTATTTCAATCAATACCTGGCCGGGCGCTTTCCGTTTTCCCAGGACCTGCGGGCCAGTGACGCCGACCCGGCGCGGGTGCAACGCTTGCTGGAACTGATCGATACGCGTCTGCCCCTGGCCCAGGCCGGGCTGGCGCTGAGCCAGACTCCGGAGCGTCTGGCCGCCGAGGACTTTCTCAACCGATTGAAGCAGGCCGGCACCTGGTTGGGGCCGCTGTTCGTGCGGGACAAGAGCGGCATTCTCGGCGTGGAAATGGATGTGCGCTGGCGCACCGACCGCAACGAAGAGCGCGGCGCCGACCAGGTGATCGCCTGGGGACTGAACGCCGGCAACCAACAGATCAACTACCCCGGCGACGCCCAGCAGAACCTGCGCTGGATGGTCGGCCAGCCCGTGCGGCTGACCCTGCGCTGGGCCCGCAACGGTTACCAGCGACCGGTCAACGACCCATTGCAGCCGAACCTGGTGGTGCGCGACCTGGAGGCCGGTTGGGAATACCAGGGGCCGTGGTCGTTGCTGCGCCTGATGCGTTCGCTGGTGTCGGTGCAACGCCAGCCGAACGTCGACTACACCGATTTCCCGCTGACCCTGCAACTGCCGGTAACGGGCCAGATTCCAGCCCAGAGCCCGGCCCAGGCTCAGCTCCAGGCCCGCACGACGCAGCAGACGTTGATGTTCCTGCGCCTGTCACTGATGAGCCAGGGCTCGAAGTTGCCGCTGTCGATACCGCCGCTGCCAACCCGGGCACCCCGTTCACCTTTCATGGCGACCTCGTCGAGCCCCGCCGTCGCCACCCGTGAGGAGGGTCTGTGAGCGTACCTATCTCTCCCTTGCCCGAGCTGATCAGCCAGCTGCTCGAACCGGTCAGCGCCGAATCGCCTTGTGGCCAGGACCTGCGCTATGAGCCGGAATACGATCAACTGCGGGAACTACGCCGGGAGGACGACACCAGCCTGCCCACCGGCGTGTGGCAGTCCCAGGTCAAGCGTGCGCAGTGGCCGGAGCTGGAAAAACTCGCCACCGCGCTGCTGCTCGAACGCAGCAAGGACCTGATGATCAGCGCCTGGCTGGGGGAGGCCTGGCTGCACCTGGCCGGGCTGGAGGGCTTGCCGGGCAGCCTGGCGCTGGTGGCGGGCTTGTGCGAGCGCTACCCCGATCAGCTGCATCCCCAGGCCCAAGAGGGTGACCAGTCATGGCGGGTGATCCCGCTGGAATGGCTGGCCCGGCGCTACAGCGAGGTACTGTTGACGCGGGTGCCATTGTTCAATGGCCGCGACTCGGCCTTCGACGGTTTCTGCCTGGACGACTGGCAACGCTTGCAGCGTCAGCAAGTCCAGGCCAACGACAGCAAGAATGCCAAGGCCTCGGCGGAAGCGGCACGCAGCGATCAGAAGAAGCTCAGTGAGCTGATTCGTGGCACGCCTTTGTCGTTCTGGCTGCATCGCCAGGGCAGCCTCATGTTGAGCCAGCAGCATCTGCAACGGCTCGAAGCCTGGAGCGACGCCTACCTGGGCAGCCTGGCCCCGGGTTACAAATCCCTGCAGGACGTGATCCAGGCCTTGCTGGCGCTGGTAGAGGAGTTCATCGCGATGCATCCACAGCAACCCAGCGTCGTGCCGGTGCCTGCCTCACCCGAGGCCGCACCGTCGTCTGCCCAGCCCCAGGCGGCTGCAGCGCCGGCCCAGGTCTTCCAGGAACCGGCCAGTCGCGAAGAAGCCTACCGGCAGTTGCTGGTCATCGCCGGCTACCTGTCGCGCACCGAACCCCACAGCCCGGTGCCTTACCTGATCCGACGGGGTGTGGAATGGGGCAATAAGCCGTTGAGCGAGTTGCTGGGGGAACTGATCAGCGCCGACGCCGAGTCCCGGCGGTTGTGGACGCTGTTGGGGGTTCTGTAGGTTTAATCTGTCAGGCGAACGGGTTGTTGTGGCGAGGGGATAAATCCCCTCGCCACAGGTTCAATGATTGCACCGGTCCAATGATCAGTGGACAGGGCCAGTGATCAATCCGGCTCTGGCATCGGTACCGGTGTCAGCACCGGTTTGCCGGAAAAGAACGCGTTCAGGTTCTGGCCCACCAATTCCACCGTGCCTCGGGTCGCCTCCGGCGACAGGCCGGCGACGTGGGGCGTCAGGACCACATTGGGCAGGTGCTTGAGCGCTTCGGGCACTTCGGGTTCGTGATCGAATACGTCCAGGGCCGCTCCGGCGATGCGTCGATGTTCCAGAGCGCTGATCAACTCGTCGGTGGCGACCACGCTGGCCCGGGCGATGTTCACCAGGAAGCCCTTGGGACCCAGGGCATCGAGGGCCTGCTTGTTAATCAAGCGCCGGGTGTCGAGGCCACCGGGCGTGGCGACGATCAGGAAGTCCGACACCCGGGCCAGCTCGGTGGGCGTGGCGCAGAAAGTGTAGGGCACATCCTTGCGCACCCGTCGGCTGTGGTAGCTGACGCTCATGTCGAAACCCAAGGCCGCGCGCCTGGCAATCGCCATGCCCACCGCGCCCAGGCCCAGCACGCCCAAGCGTTTGCCGGCCAGGGATGGGCGCATGACCTTGGTCCATTCCCCCCGGCGCATGCAGGCATCGGCCCGGGGGATGTCGCGCACCAGCGCCAGCAGCAGCGCCATGGCATGGTCGGCCACCGACGACGCGTTGACCCCGGCACCGTTGGTGACCACGATACCGCGACTACGGGCAGCCTGAAGGTCCACCTGTTCATAGCCGGCACCGATCACGCAGATGATCTGCAGGTTGGGCAGGGCGGCCATTTCCTCAGCGGTCAGACCCAAGGGACCGCGTGTCAGCACCGCATTGAATCGCTCGCCATGCTCGAAAATCGCCGCTTTGCGCTCGGCTGGCGTGGGTGCCAGCTCCAGGTGATAACCCTGGCGTTCGAGGATCGGCAGGTAGTCGTTGACGGTTTCAACCAGTACCAGGACGGTTGCGGTCATGCTGGGCTCCTGTGTGGATTCTCCTCCTGAGTGTAGGAGCTGGGGCAAAGCGGCGATACCTCATGCACTGGCATTTTTTGCCATTCACCACCGCTCCTCAGCTAAGCCTTTGCTTCTGCTCGCTAATCCCGGACAATCGCGCCCCTGTTTCGGCCAGGGCGCTGCCTGTCGGGGTTTTCCGACTCGTCCCGGCCGGGTGCATGTGACCGGAAAGCGGAGATCCGACCGGATGAATGATCAGGCCAATAGCGTCGAAGAGCGCTTTGAATCGACAGCCCCAGCCACCCTCAGCCAATGGAGTCGCCAGGACACCACCTGGATGCTGGGTCTGTTTGGCACCGCCATCGGTGCAGGCACTTTGTTCTTACCCATCAATGCGGGCCTGGGTGGCTTTTGGCCGCTGCTGATCCTGGCGTTGCTGGCGTTCCCCATGACGTTCTATGCCCACCGGGGCCTGACCCGTTTCGTGCTGTCCGGTCGTGATGGCGCGGACATCACCGAAGTGGTGGAGGAGCATTTCGGCATCAAGGCCGGCGCGCTGATTACCTTGCTGTATTTCTTTGCGATTTTCCCGATCCTGCTGATCTACAGCGTGGCGCTGACCAACACGGTGGGCAGCTTCCTGGAGCATCAACTGCATATCCAGCCGCCTTCCCGCGCAGTGTTGTCCCTGGTATTGATCCTGGGCCTGCTGGCGGTGGTGCGGTGTGGCGAGCAGGCCATCGTCAAGGCGATGAGCCTGATGGTCTACCCGTTCATCGTTGCTTTGCTGTTCCTGGCGGTATTCCTGATCCCGCATTGGAGCGGTGGCATCCTGAGCACCGCGGCCACGCTGCCGGCCCCTTCGGCGCTGCTGCACACTCTTTGGCTGGCGATTCCGGTGATGGTGTTTTCGTTCAACCACTCGCCGATCATCTCGGCGTTCGCGGTGGACCAGAAACGTCGCTACGGGGACGGCGCCGAGGCGCGCAGCGCGCAGATCCTGTCCCGCGCCCATATATTGATGGTGGTGATGGTGCTGTTCTTCGTGTTCAGCTGCGTGCTGACCCTGTCGCCGGCGCAACTGGCCGAAGCGAAGGCGCAGAACCTGTCGATCCTGTCTTACCTGGCCAACCATTTCAGCAACCCGACCATCGCGTTTGCGGCGCCATTGATTGCCTTCGTGGCGATTTCCAAGTCGTTCCTGGGCCATTACATCGGCGCCAGTGAAGGCCTCAAGGGGCTGATCGTCAAGAGCGGCCGGCGCCCGGCAACCAAGACCCTGGACCGCATGACGGGAGTGTTCATGCTGCTGGTGTGCTGGATCGTCGCCACGCTCAACCCGAGCATCCTCGGCATGATCGAAACCCTGGGCGGCCCGGTGATCGCGGCCATCCTGTTCCTGATGCCGATGTACGCCATCCGCAAAGTCCCGGCCATGGCCCGCTATCGTGGCCAGGCATCGAATGTGTTCGTGGTGTTGGTGGGGCTGGTGGCGATTACTGCGCTGGTCTACTCGCTGATGGCTTGACCATCACCTTGTGGGAGCGGGCTTGCTCGCGAAAGCGGTGGTTCAGCTGGCAGCGATGTTGGATATGCCGCCGTCTTCGCGGGCAAGCCCGCTCCCACACTGAGTTTTGGGGTGTTCATGGAAATTGCAGCCACTCCAAATCCCCCGTGGGAGCGAGCCTGCTCGCGATAGCGGCGGCCCGGCTTGCATCAAAAGCCCAGGCATAAAAAAACGCCGCCCTTCGCGAGAAGGGCGGCGTTTTCAGTCGAGCGTCGAAGCCTTAGGCTTGAACGACCGGGATGTTGGCGTTTGCAGCCGCTTCACGGAACTCGGCGATCTGGTCGAAGCTCAGGTAGCGGTACACGTCCGCTGCCATGCTGTCGATCTTGCCGGCGTATTCCATGTACTCCTCGACGGTCGGCAGGCGACCCAGGATCGACGCAACGGATGCCAATTCGGCCGAGGCCAGGTAGACATTCGCGCCGTCGCCCAGACGGTTCGGGAAGTTACGGGTCGACGTCGACACCACGGTGCTGTTCGGCTCGACGCGTGCCTGGTTACCCATGCACAGCGAGCAGCCTGGCATTTCCATGCGTGCGCCGGCCTTGCCGTAGATGCCGTAGTAGCCTTCTTCGGTCAGTTGGTGAGCGTCCATCTTGGTCGGCGGCGACAGCCACAGACGGGTTGGCAGCTGACCCTTGACCTGATCCAGCAGCTTGCCGGCAGCGCGGAAGTGACCGATGTTGGTCATGCACGAACCGATGAACACTTCGTCGATCTTCTCGCCAGCCACGCTGGACAGCAGACGGGCGTCGTCCGGGTCGTTCGGCGCGCAGAGCACTGGCTCGTTGATGTTGTCCAGATCGATTTCGATGACTTCGGCGTATTCGGCGTCGGCATCGGCTTCCATCAGCTCAGGGTTGGCGATCCAGGCTTCCATCGCTTGGGCACGACGCTCCAGGGTACGGGCATCGCCGTAGCCTTCGCCGATCATCCAGCGCAGCAGGGTGATGTTGGACTGCAGGTACTCGGTGATCGACTCTTTCGACAGCTTGATGGTGCAACCGGCAGCCGAACGTTCGGCCGACGCGTCGGACAGCTCGAAAGCCTGTTCCAGCGTCAGGCCTTCCAGGCCTTCGATTTCCAGGATGCGGCCGGAGAAGGCATTTTTCTTGCCTTTCTTCTCGACAGTCAGCAGGCCGTTCTGGATGGCGAAGTAAGGAATGGCATGAACCAGGTCACGCAGGGTGATGCCAGGCTTCATCTTGCCTTTGAAACGCACCAGGATCGATTCCGGCATGTCCAGCGGCATGACGCCGGTGGCAGCGGCGAACGCTACCAGGCCGGAACCGGCCGGGAACGAGATGCCCATCGGGAAACGGGTGTGGGAGTCGCCACCGGTACCGACGGTGTCTGGCAGCAGCATGCGGTTCAGCCACGAGTGGATGATGCCGTCGCCCGGACGCAGGGAAACGCCGCCACGGGTCATGATGAAGTCAGGCAGGGTGTGGTGGGTGGTCACGTCGATCGGCTTTGGATATGCCGCGGTGTGGCAGAACGACTGCATCACCAGGTCAGCGGAGAAGCCCAGGCAGGCCAGGTCTTTCAGCTCGTCACGGGTCATCGGACCGGTGGTGTCCTGGGAACCCACGGTGGTCATCTTCGGTTCGCAGTAGGTGCCAGGACGCACACCGGCTACGCCGCACGCCTTGCCGACCATTTTCTGCGCCAGGGTGAAACCCTTGGTGCTGGCGGCAGGGGCTTCAGGCTTCTTGAACAGGTCGAACGGCGGCAGGCCCAGCTCGGCACGGGCCTTCTCGGTCAGGCCGCGGCCGATGATCAGCGGAATACGGCCGCCGGCGCGGACTTCGTCCAACAGGACTGGGGTCTTCATTTCGAAGGTGGTGATGACTTCGTCGGTACCGTGCTTGCAGACCTTGCCGGCATGCGGGTACAGGTCGATCACGTCGCCCATGTTCATGTTCGAAACGTCGAATTCGATCGGCAGGGCGCCGGCGTCTTCCATGGTGTTGTAGAAGATCGGGGCGATCTTGCTGCCGAAGCAGAAACCACCGGCACGCTTGTTCGGCACGTACGGAATGTCGTCACCGAAGAACCACAGCACCGAGTTGGTGGCGGATTTACGCGAGGAGCCGGTACCGACCACGTCACCGACGTAGGCGATCGGGAAACCCTGGCCGCGCATCTCTTCGATCTGCTTCATCGGGCCGGTCTTGCCTTGCTCATCCGGAACGATACCGTCACGGGCCATTTTCAGCATGGCCAGGGCGTGCAGCGGGATATCGGGGCGCGACCAGGCGTCCGGGGCAGGGGACAGGTCGTCGGTGTTGGTTTCGCCAGGAACCTTGAAAACCCGCAGGCTGATCTTGTCGGCCAGTACCGGACGCTTCTTGAACCACTCGCCATCGGCCCAGGATTGCAGCACGGCCTTGGCGTGGACGTTGCCGTTCCTGGCTTTTTCAGCCACGTCGTGGAACGCATCGAACATCAACAGGGTGTGCTTGAGTTCTTCGGCGGCCACTGGCGCCAGCTCGGCGTTGTCCAGCAGTTCCACCAGGGTCACGATGTTGTAGCCGCCCTGCATGGTGCCGAGCAGTTCAACGGCACGCTTCTTGTCCAGCAGAGGGGATTGGACTTCGCCCTTGGCCAGGGCGGAGAGGAAACCAGCCTTGACGTAGGCGGCTTCGTCGACTCCCGGTGGAACGCGATTGGTGATCAGGTCAACGAGGAAAGCTTCTTCGCCAGCCGGGGGATTCTTCAGCAGCTCGACCAGGCCTGCGGTTTGTTCGGCGTTGAGCGGCTGGGGAACGATACCCAGTGCTGCACGCTCTTCGATATGTTTGCGGTAGGCTTCAAGCACAGTATTACCCTCATCAGTGGTCCCAAATGGGTGTCCGGGACGCTCATCCAGAAACCGCGGTACCCATGCACGTCGGGGGCTTTTTGGGCCACCACGCCAGGGTTTCCGGGGTTCCTCACAGAAGCTGCTTTCAAAGTTTTACGCCTGCAGAACGGGGAGCTGATGAGGGTTGGCGTCGGGCTTTCCCCGCTGGAAAGACCCTTCGCCAACACCGTTCTGAAGGAACGACTGTGCTCGTGACGCTTTGAAAACAGCTTCTAACGGACATTGGCGCCTTAAAAGGCTGGCTGATTCTACGGGAAAAAAAAATTAAAGGTAAGTTGGGCCGGGAAGTTTGAGGGGTGATCAATCTTAGACAAAGGGCTAACATGCCGGCCTGTCCTGCTTTTGCGTGTGCGTTCCGTTATGCCCAACCAGCTCATCAAGACCCCCTGCGTCGGCCTTTGCTCCACTGTCTACGGTGATCTGGTATGCCGTGGCTGCAAGCGCTTCCACCACGAGGTGATTCACTGGAACGGCTACAACGAGGACGAGAAACGCGCGGTGTGGATGCGCCTGGAGCAACTGCTGGTGCAAGTCATGGTGGCCAAGCTCGAGGTGTTCGACCCGGTGCTGCTGCGCGAGCAACTGGTCGCGCGCCAGATCCGCTTCGTGGCGCATCAGTCGGAATACTGCTGGGCCTATCAGTTGATCGCCCGGGGCGCCCGGGTGATCAATAACCTCGAAGCCTACGGCATGGTGCTGCTACCTGAATTCCGCGACTGGGAACTGCCGGACCTGCGCGATGCCATCGATCGGGAATTCTTCCTGCTATCCGAAGCCCATTACCAGCGCTACATCGCGCCGGGGTTCCTGAAGGATGCGATGGGCGGCTGATGCTCCACAGAGAAACTGTAGAAACACTTCTGTGGCGATAGGATTTATTGTGGCGAGGGGATTTATCCCCGTTGGGCTGCGAAGCAGCCCCCGGATCTAATCGACCCACGAGTCGCCTGGTTTAGGGCCGCTCCGCGCCCCAACGGGGATAAATCCCCTCGCCACAATGGCCAATGGCGACCCGCTTCAACTCTTGACTGCCAACTCCACCAGGTGATCCTCCACCTCCTGCGGCTTGAGCACCAGCACATCGCTTTCCAGGGCATCGAGCACCGCTTCGGCGGTATTGCCGATCAGTACCCCTGACAACCCCGTGCGGGCCACGGTGCCGATCACGGTCACCGCCGCCTGCAGTTTATGCGCCATGAACGGGATCAATACATCCGCCGGGCCTTCCTCGATGTGCAGGTGCTGGTCATCGATGTCGAACTCTGCCTGGAACGAGCGGCACTGCTCGCGATAGCGGGCCTCGATGGTTTCCTTGAGCTGGAACGTCGGGTCGGCCGCCGAGAGCATGGGCGAAGGGTGGGCACTGATGACGTGCAGGTGGGCCTTGGCAAGGCGGGCGATGTCATAGCCGTGGTCGATGATGGTGGTATGCAGGTGCCGGTGCTCACCGTCGGCATTGCCCACGTCAACGGCGGCCAGGATCACTTTGTCCCGCCAGGAACCTGCGGTTTTCACCAGCAATACCGGGGTCGGGCAATGGCGCAGCAGTTTCCAGTCCGATGGCGTCAGCAGGGCTTTCTTCAGCGGGCTGTCCGGGAAATGCTGCTTGATCACCAGTCCGCAGCCTTCGGCCTGCTGCACGTCGATGATGGTTTCGTGAAGGCTCTCGTTCCAGGCCTGTTCCGTGGTGACGCTGTAGCCATCTGCCAGCAGCGCGGCTTTCAGTACGCTGAGCATGCCAGCATGGTCGTGCTGTCTATCGCATACCAGCAGGTGCAGGTGGGCCTGGGTCACGCCAGCGATCAACTTGGCGCGCTTGAGCGCCAGGCTTTCCGAGTGTTCGGGTTCGATGACCACCAGGATGCTGCGAATGGCTTGCATGATCGGCGTCTCCAGCGATGAAAAGGCATGGTGTTGCTCAACTATAGTTCTTGCCGGTGAGTCGTCGACTTGATGCATATCAACGGCCGTGACTGGTGGTCTGGAGGCAGCCCGGTATAATCGGCGCCCTTCGCTCGACTACCTTTCCCGTGAGCCCCATGATCCTTCCCGAAATCCACGAGTTCCTTGGCTGCCGCACCCCCGATGCCTGGGTCCAGGCCGCCTTGGCCGACCAGGAAACGTTGCTGATCGACCACAAGAACTGCGAATTCAAGGCCGCCAGCACCGCCCTGAGCCTGATCGCCAAGTACCATTCCCATGTCGATCTGATCAACATGATGTCACGCCTGGCCCGGGAAGAACTGGTGCACCACGAGCAAGTCATGCGCCTGATGAAAAAGCGCAAGGTCGGCTTGCGCCAGCTCTCCGCCGGGCGCTACGCCTCGGGTTTGCGCAAGGTGGTGCGCAGCCACGAGCCAGTCAAGCTGGTGGATACCCTGGTGGTCGGTGCGTTCATCGAGGCCCGTAGTTGCGAGCGTTTCGAAGCACTGGTCCCGCATCTGGACGAAGAACTGGGCAAATTCTATTTCGGCCTGCTGAAAAGCGAGGCCCGGCATTTCCAGGGTTACCTGAAACTGGCCTACCAGTATGGCGATGCCAAGGACATCGTCCAGGTGATCGACAAGGTGCGTGAGGCCGAGCGGGACTTGATCGAGTCGCCGGATGTGGAGTTTCGGTTTCACAGTGGGGTGCCGGCGCTTTAGTACTGCGTCGTTTGTACTGACGCCATCGCGAGCAGGCTCGCTCCCACATGGAAACGCATTCCTCCTGTGGGAGCGAGCCTGCTCGCGATGGGGGCGTTAAGCCGTCAACCCCAGGCGTTCATGCCACTGGGCAATGGATTCCTCGGGATAAACCTCGAACCGCTGGTCGCGCGGCTGTGCGTCGACTTCCACCCAGGGGGCCTTGGAGCCGAGCATCAGGTGGGTGTGCTCCGGCGGAACCGGCAGTGGCGTGTCGATGGCCGAGGCGAAAGGGTGGATCAATTCCGGCCATTCAGGGCTGAACAGCCACAATCCCGAACCGCAAAGAGAACAGAAATGCCGTTCGGCACTGCTGCGGTGGGCGCGTTTATCACTTTCGTTCTTGAGCCGCGCATGGTAGATCGAGATGTGCCTGCGACCGCGCACCTTGAGGCTGCGGGCATCGCCGCCCAGGTTGATCGCGAAACCGCCGCCGCCCTGGGTCTTGCGACAGATCGAGCAGTAGCAGCGCTGGTATGGGTAGGGGTGGGCGCAGGCCAGGCTGAACGATACGGCGCCGCAGTGGCAGGATCCTTCTAGCTGCATGGGGAACCTCCAGTGGGATTGGAAATCACTCAGTACAGCCTAGACAATCTGTGTCTTGATAGTTGAATTGAGAGTGGCCATGCGACCGCCTTCGCGAGCAAGCCCGCTCCCACACTGACCGAGAGTGGGCAGAAGATCCATAAGCGACGCAGATCCTCTGTGGGAGCGGGCTTGCTCGCGAAGGCGTCGGTACAGCCAACATCACTTCGGCACCCGCCACAAATACCACGCCGCCACCGTCCGATAAGGGCGCCAGGCCAGGCCGACATCGACCATTTGCCTGCGGCTGGGTGGGTGCGCCAATCCCTTGAGTCGTCGATAGCCCTCGCGCACCCCAAAGTCATCGGCTGGCAGGATGTCCGGCCGCTCCAGGCTATAGATCAGCAGCATTTCCACGGTCCAACGCCCGACGCCGCGCAGGCTGACCAAGCGCTCGATCAACGCTTCGTCTTCCATCGCCCGTGCGGTGGCGTAATCCGGCACTACGCCGTCGAGGGCCGCCTGGGCGATGCCCTGGATGGTCGCGATCTTGCTGGCGGAAAACCCACAACTGCGCATTTGCGCAAAATCAGTCGCCAGGATCTGCTCAGGCCTGGGGAATGTCAGCGCCGGGAACAGTGCCAGCAACCGAGCGAGGATCGCGTCGCCGGCCTTGGCGTGCAGTTGCTGGTAGGCAATGGCCCGCACCAGGACTTCGTAGGGATCGCGGGCCGGCTTGGGTTGCAGCAGGCAAGGGCCAATTGCCTCGATATGACGGCACCAGTCCTCGTCCAGACTTGCCAGGAAGACACTGGCGTCATGGTAGGGCGCTGGCATCAGATACTCGTTCGGCATGTCAATCAAAACGCCAGGGGCAGTGAAACCTGCACGGCGGCTTTTTCCAGTCGCAGCAGGAAGGCCTTGCGCGGTTGTCCGCCACCATAGCCGGTCAGGGAACCGTCCGCACCGATCACCCGGTGACATGGTACGACTATGGCCAGGCGATTTTGCCCATTGGCCAGCCCCACGGCGCGGCTGGCGCCAGGGCTGCCGAGTACGGCGGCGATGGCGCCGTAGCTGCGAGTCTCGCCATAGGGGATCTTTTGCAGTTCGGTCCAGACCCGGACGGCGAAGGTACTGCCCGGCATATGCAGAGGGACGCTGAAGGTCGTGAGGTTTCCGGCGAAATAATCCGTCAGCTCGGTTTCGATCTGCTGCAAGTGCGCGTTGTGCCCCGGCGCGACGGTGTAGCCGTAGCGCTGTTGCAGTTCCTCTATTTCCCGGGTCAGGGCCGGGCGGTCGAGAAACTCCAGCAGCACCAGTCCGCGTCGTTCGGCCATGGCCAGCATGGGTCCAAATGGCGTGGTCAGACGTGTGAACAGCAGGGGTTCACGGTGGGCTGCGCGGCCGGGCGTGATGTGGAAAGACTTCACGAACGCGTCACGAAACCCGCTCAGGGACTCGTAGCCCGAATCGAACGCCGCGTTGTCGATGGAGTTACCTTCTTTGATGCCACCCAGGGCGATACCCAGGCGCCGGGTGCGCAGGTAGGCGTGAAAGGTCATGCCGAAATGCAGTTTGAACCAGCGCCGCAATTTCAAGGGCTCGATGCCTTGTTCCAGCAGCAGGGCGTCCGTCCAGCGCAGATCGGGTTCGGCGTCCACGGCCTTGAGCAGCGCCTGGATCCAGTCCGGTGCGATGGCGGCAGCGTCCAGGGGTTTGCAGCGCAGGCAGGCGCGGTAGCCGGCCGACAGGGCTTCGTCGGCGTGGGCGAAGAACTCCACGTTCTCCGGTTTGGGTTTGCGCGCCGTGCAGGCAGGGCGACAGAAAATGCCGGTGGTCTTGACCGCGGTGAAGAACACCCCCTCGTAGGTGGTGTCTCGTTCGAGCATGGCGCGGACCATCTCGGCATGGGGTGGGAGCAGCGAGTCTTGTCTGTTCATGGGCTGAGCATAGAACTGCGTCCGGTACAGCTCCACCGAAAAATCGACAGTGAATATTGTGCAAAAGGCGAAGGATTCAGTACTTCCAGAACACCGGGGTAAACAATACCAAGACCGTCAGGATCTCCAGGCGACCCAGCAACATGCCAACGGTCAGCAGCCATTTCGCGGCATCCGGCAAGGTCGAGAAGTTACCCGCTGGCCCGATGATCGATCCCAGCCCCGGTCCCACGTTGCACACGGCGGTGGCAGCGCCGGTCAAGGCGGTTGTCCAGTCCAGGCCGATCAGTGCCAGACCCAGGGCGATAACGCCGATGGTGATGGTGAAGAAAAATGAAAACGTCAGTAGCGAGCGAACGATTTCTTCATCGATGGGATGGTTGTTGTATTTTTTCTGAATCACTGCCCGCGGATGGATCAGTTGTTTCAAGCTGCCCATCAGCAAGGCTCGGGCCACCTGAAAGCGGAAGATTTTCAGGCCGCCTGCGGTCGAGCCGGAACAACCGCCGACGAACGTCAGGTAGAAGAACAACAACAAGGCAAAACTGCCCCACAGGGTGTAGTCACCCAGCGCAACGCCGGTGGTGGTGACCACGGAAGTCACGTTGACGGCCACGATACGAACCGAGTCCCACCATGTGTAGTCGCTGTTCAGGCTCAGCCAGGTTCCGACCACGAGCCAGGTGACGACCAGGAAACCGACAAACCCTTTGACTTGCTGGTCCTTGAACAACGCTCGCCGGTTGCCGCGCAAGGTGGCTACATACAAGGTAAATGGCAGCGAACCGGCCATCATGACAACGACCGATACCCAATGAATCGCCGGTTGAGGCCAATGCCCCAGGGAGGCGTCCGACGTGGAAAAGCCGCCCGTGGAGATCAGGGACATCGCATGATTGATCGCTTCGAAAGGCGTCATGCCTGCCAGCCACAAGGCCAGGGCTGCCAGAGCGGTCAATCCTATATAGATCCACAGAATGTAGTTCGCCGCGACATGGGAGCGTGGAGTGACTTTTTCCGACCAGTCCGATGACTCGGTCTGGAACAGTCGCATCCCGCCGACCCGCAGCAGCGGCAGGACCGCCACCGCCATACCGATAAAGCCTATCCCGCCAAGCCAGTGCAGCATCGAGCGCCAGATCAGCAGGCCGGGGGATGCGTTGTCCAGCCCGGTCAGGACGGTCGAGCCGGTGGTGGTGATGCCTGACATCGTCTCGAAAAAGGCGTCGGTGTAGCTGATGTGCTGGATGAGCACCAGCGGCAGCGCGGAGAACCCGCAGACAACAATCCAACTGGCGGTCGTCAACAGGTACATGTCCCGAGGGCGCATCTGCGTGTGCGCGGGCCGTCCGCGGGCCACCAGCGCGATGCCACAGGTGAAGGTGATCAGGCTCGACCATAAAAACGCCGAGAGGTCATCGTTTCGCCCATAGATCATCAGGGTGATGAGTGGAATAACCATGCTTGCGGCCAGCGTGATCAGGAAAATACCGAGAATGAAGCCGATGAATCGCACTACCGCAAAGGACATAGGGCACGCCTGATTGAGTAAGCCGCACAGTATCGGCTCCGCTGGCCGGATACTGCATAAAGTTTACGTAAAAATCACCACGGTACAGCGTGGTTGCGATGGGGCAGTTTTATTCAATACCCGCGGCTTTCGCAGATTTACTGTGTGCGCTACCTCACCAACATGAAGAAGGTATGCGATGACTCTGTTTTTCTCCATGGCGGCATTTGCCCTGGTCGCCTCCATCACGCCGGGCCCTGTGAATATCGTGGCCCTCAGTTCCGGGGCTCGGTACGGCTTTCGTGCGACGTTGCGCCATGTGGCCGGCGCCACCCTGGGGTTCGTCCTGTTGCTGGTGCTGATGGGGCTGGGGTTGCATGAAGTGCTACAGCGCTGGCCCGCTCTTACGCGGGTGGTGCAATGGGGCGGCGTGGCGTTCCTGTTGTTCATGGCCTGGAAGTTGGTAATGGATAATGGTCACCTGGGCGCCAATGACGAGGGGCGGGCACCCTCGATGTTCTACGGTGCACTGATGCAATGGCTCAACCCCAAGGCCTGGTTGGCCTGTGTCGCGGGAATGGGCGCCTTCGTGGCTGATGGCGAGGCAAGGCTGGTCTGGCAGTTCGCGGCCATCTACCTGGTGATTTGCTACGTCTCGGTGGGCTGTTGGGCGTATGCCGGCAGTTTTCTGCGCAACTGGCTGGGTAATCCGGCAACCATGCGGCTGTTCAATCGGGCGATGGCGGTGTTGCTGGTGGCGAGTGCGGTGTATCTGTTGGTGCCTTGAAAAAGAATGGCTAAATAAATCATCCAAGACAGTTGCTCCCACAGGAGTTCGCGTGAGCTTTGTGGGAGCGGGCTTGCTCGCGAAGACGATATCAGCCGCGATACTGCCCCGGCGTAGCCGCCAGATGCTGCTTGAAGGCTCGCTGGAAGTGCGCCTGGTCGGCAAAACCGCTGTCCAGAGCGACATCGGCGATCAGCTTGCCTTCGCGCAATTGCCGGCGAGCGTACTGGATCCGGCGATTGACCAGGAAGGCATGGGGCGTCATCCCGTAGTGGCGCTTGAAAGCCCGGCTCAGGTACGACGGCGACAGCTCTGCGGCGGCGCAGATGTCTTCGAGCGTCAAGGCCTCGGTGCAATGGTCATGGATGAACTGTGCCGCCCGCATCAACCCCGGATGGCTGCCCCGGTCCGGACGCCCCGCGGGGTTGAGACGTTGCTGCAGATCGATGAAGAACGCCTCGGTGGCGGCCTGTTTGGACGAGGGGGCGAGCCGTTCATCCACCAATTGCCCGTACAACCCTTGCAATGCGGCAAACAGCTCGGCATCGCGACTGTGGGTGGTGGCAAAGCCCTGGAAATCCAACTGCTCGTCAAAGCCGATCCGTCGCTGCAGGTCCCTGAGCCATAGGGTGTCGACGTAGAGCATCACGTATGACCATGGCTGGTTGTCAATCGGGTTGCAGGCGTGGACATCACCAGGGTTCATCAGCACCACGGTGCCGCTTTCGATCTTGAAGTTCGACTGCCCATGCATGTAGGTGCTGCATCCGGCGGTGATTGCCCCGATGGAGAAATGATCATGGGAATGCCGCGAATAACAGACCTTGCGCCCATCCGCGATGGCCCTGGCTTCGATGAAGGGCAAGGCCGCGTCGCGCCAGAAACGAGGGGCGGAATCCAGGGAAATGGGCTTCATTGGTCAGCGCCTCTTATTGAACCTGTGCCTCAGTGTATAAGCCCTTGTCGGCAAATGCCCGTCCGATTCAGTCATGCTATCGCGAGCGGAATGGGGGGCAGGGCACCGGGAATGAAAAACGCCGCTCGTCCCTTCCAGGACGAGCGGCGTTTTTCATGCGCGGCGCAGATTACTCTTCGATGTTGCCCATGGCGGTGGTATTGAAGCCGCCGTCCACGTACATGATCTCACCGCTGATGCCCGATGCCAGGTCGGAGCACAGGAAGGCGCCGGCGTTGCCGACTTCTTCGATGGTGACGTTGCGACGCAGCGGGGTTTGCGCTTCGTTGGCGGCCAGCATCTTGCGGAAGTTCTTGATGCCGGAAGCGGCGAGGGTGCGGATCGGACCTGCCGAGACACAGTTTACGCGAGTGCCGTCCGGGCCCAGGGAGCCGGCCAGGTAGCGCACGCCGGCTTCCAGGGAAGCCTTGGCCATGCCCATGACGTTGTAGTTCGGCATGGTGCGCTCGGCGCCCAGGTACGACAGGGTCAGCAGGCTGCCGTTGCGGCCCTTCATCATCTCGCGGCCGGCCTTGGCCAGGGCCACGAAGCTGTAGGCGCTGATGTCGTGGGCGATGCGGAAGCCTTCACGGGTGGTGGCTTCGGTGAAGTCGCCGTCCAGCTGGTCGCCTGGGGCGAAGCCCACGGAGTGCACGATGCAGTCCAGGCCGTCCCACTTCTTGCTCAGTTCTTCGAAGACCTTGGCGATTTCTTCATCGCTGGCCACGTCGCACGGGAAGCACAGCTCAGGGCTCGAACCCCAGCCTTGGGCGAACTCTTCGACACGACCCTTGAGTTTGTCGTTCTGATAAGTGAAGGCAAGTTCAGCGCCCTCGCGATGCATGGCGGCGGCGATGCCGGATGCGATGGACAGCTTGCTGGCGACACCGACGATCAGTACGCGCTTACCGGCGAGAAAACCCATGTGTTGCTCCTCTTTCAGGTTATTCGGCAGTTGTTGGGGCCAGGAAGGCGGCCTCCAGCAACTGCTGTGTATAGGGGTGTTGCGGCGCGGCGAATATGCTGCGGGCATCACCTTGTTCGACCACTTGGCCATGCTTGACCACCATCAATTGGTGGCTCAGCGCTTTGACGACAGCCAGGTCATGGCTGATAAACAGGTACGTCAGGTTGTACTTGGTTTGCAGCGACCGCAACAGCTCCACCACCTGGCGTTGCACGGTACGGTCCAGGGCCGACGTCGGTTCATCCAGCAGAATCAACGCCGGCTTGAGCACCAGGGCCCGGGCAATGGCGATACGCTGCCGTTGCCCTCCGGAAAATTCATGGGGGTAGCGGTTCCGGGTTTCCGGGTCCAGGCCTACCTCCTTCAATGCCGCGATTATCGCTTGTTCCTGTTCGGCTTCGGTGCCGATCTTGTGGATCCGCAGGCCTTCACCGACGATCTGGCCCACACACATCCGCGGGCTCAGGCTACCAAACGGGTCCTGAAACACCACTTGCATCTCCCGGCGCAGCGGTCGCACCTGCTGCTGTGTCAGGTTATCCAGCTGCTTGCCTTCGAAGCGGATCCCGCCCTGGCTGCCGATCAATCTCAGGATCGCCAGCCCCAGGGTGGACTTGCCGGAACCGCTTTCGCCAACGATCCCCAGGGTCTGGCCCTGGGGCAGGCTGAAGCGAATGCCATCCACGGCCTTGATGTAGTCCACCGTGCGCTTGAACAGGCCTTTTTTGATCGGGAACCAGACTTTCAGGTCCTCGACCTGCAACAGCGGCGGGCCGACCACGTTGCTCGTCGGGTTGCCGCTGGGCTCGGCGGCCAGCAGTTCCCGAGTGTACGGATGCTGCGGCGCGCGGAACAATTCTGCGCACGATGCCTGTTCGACGATGCAACCGCGCTGCATGACACATACACGGTGCGCAATTCTTCTGACCAGGTTCAAATCGTGGCTGATCAGCAGCAGCGACATGCCCAATCGTGCCTGCAGATCCTTGAGCAGATCGAGGATTTTCAGCTGGACGGTGACGTCCAGGGCGGTGGTCGGTTCGTCGGCGATCAGCAGTTCCGGCTCGTTGGCCAGGGCCATGGCGATCATGACCCGCTGGCGCTGGCCGCCGGACAGTTCGTGGGGCAGGGCCTTGAGACGCTTGTGCGGCTCGGGGATGCCCACCAGTTCCAGCAACTCCAAGGTCCGTCGGGTCGCGACCTTGCCGGTCAGGCCCTTGTGGATGCCGAGCACTTCATTGATCTGTTTGCCGATGGAGTGCAGCGGATTGAGGGAGGTCATCGGCTCCTGGAAGATCATCGCGATCCGGTTGCCGCGGATGTGACGGATGGTTTTTTCCTTCAACCCCAGCATGTTCTGCCCGGCGTACTGGATGGCGCCGGTGGGGTGGTGGGCCAGCGGATACGGCAGCAACCGCAGGATCGAGTGGGCCGTTACCGACTTGCCCGAGCCGCTTTCTCCCACCAGGGCTAGGGTTTCGCCGCGCTTGATGTCGAAACTGACGCCCTCGACCACGCGCTGGCGATGTTGCCCGACCACGAATTCTACCGCCAGGTCGCGGACTTCGATCAGATTGTCCTGGTTCATGTCACTTCCTCGGATCGAAGGCATCGCGAGCGGACTCGCCGATGAATACCAGCAGGCTCAGCATGATCGCGAGTACGGCGAACGCGCTCATGCCCAACCAGGGCGCCTGGAGGTTGGATTTGCCCTGGGCCACCAGCTCGCCCAGGGACGGCGCGCCGGCCGGCAGGCCGAAACCGAGGAAGTCCAGGGCGGTGAGGGTGCCGATGGCGCCGGTGAGGATGAAGGGCATGAAGGTCATGGTCGAGACCATGGCATTGGGCAGGATATGCCGGAACATGATCGCGCCGTTCTGCATGCCCAGGGCTCGGGCGGCACGCACGTATTCGAGATTGCGCCCGCGCAGGAACTCGGCGCGCACCACGTCCACCAGGCTCATCCAGGAGAACAGCAACATGATCCCCAGCAGCCACCAGAAGTTGGGCTGGACGAAACTGGCCAGGATGATCAGCAGGTAAAGCACCGGCAGGCCAGACCAGATCTCCAGGAAGCGCTGGCCGGCCAGGTCGACCCAACCGCCATAGAAGCCCTGCAAGGCCCCGGCAATGACGCCGACGATCGAGCTGAGCAGTGTCAGGGTCAGGGCGAACAGCACCGAAATGCGGAAACCATAGATGACCCGGGCCAGTACATCCCGGCCCTGGTCGTCGGTGCCCAGCCAGTTCACCGCAGAAGGTGGTGCGGGGGCGGGGACCCTCAGGTCGTAATTGATGCTCTGGTAGCTGAACGGAATCGGTGCCCACAGCACCCAGGCATCCTTGGCCGCCAGCAGTTCGCGGATGTAGGGGCTCTTGTAGTTGGCCTCCAGCGGGAATTCGCCGCCGAAGGTGGTTTCCGGGTAGCGCTTGAGGGCTGGGAAGTACCAGCCGCCGTCGTAATGCACCACCAGTGGCTTGTCGTTGGCGATCAGTTCGGCGCCCAGGCTGAGGACAAACAGGATCATGAACAGCCACAGCGACCACCAGCCACGCTTGTTCGCCTTGAACAGTTCGAACCGGCGGCGATTGAGGGGGGACAGGTTCATCTCAATGCTCCCGGCTTTCGAAGTCGATGCGTGGGTCGACGAAGGTATAGGTCAGGTCACCGATCAGTTTCACCACCAGCCCCAGCAGGGTGAAGATGAACAAGGTACCGAAGACCACCGGGTAGTCGCGGTTGATCGCCGCCTCGAAACTCATCAGCCCGAGCCCGTCGAGGGAGAAGATCACCTCCACCAGCAAGGAACCGGTGAAGAAGATGCCGATGAACGCCGAAGGGAAACCGGCGATGACCAGCAACATGGCGTTGCGAAACACATGGCCGTAGAGCACCCGGTTGCGCGTCAGGCCCTTGGCCTTGGCGGTGACCACGTATTGCTTGTTGATCTCATCGAGGAAGCTGTTCTTGGTCAGCAGTGTCATGGTGGCGAAGTTGCCGATCACCAGGGCAGTCACCGGCAGGGCCAGGTGCCAGAAATAATCGAGGATCTTGCCGCCCCAGCTCAATTGATCGAAATTATTCGAGGTCAGGCCGCGCAACGGGAACCAGTCGAAATAGCTGCCGCCGGCGAACACCACGATCAGCAGAATGGCAAACAGAAATGACGGAATCGCATAGCCGATGATGATCGCCGAACTGGTCCACACATCAAAATGGCTGCCATGTCGCGTCGCCTTGGCGATCCCCAGCGGGATCGACACCAGGTACATGATCAGCGTGCTCCACAGCCCGAGGGAAATGGACACCGGCATCTTTTCCTTGATCAGGTCGATGACCTTGGCGTCGCGGAAGAAACTGTCGCCGAAATCCAGGTGGGCATAGTTCTTGATCATGATCCACAGGCGTTCGGGGGCCGGCTTGTCGAAGCCGTACATCCGTTCGATTTCCTTGACCAGCGCCGGGTCCAGGCCCTGGGCGCCGCGATACGACGAACCGGCCACCGAGACTTCGGCACCGCCGCCGGCGATGCGGCTGGTAGCGCCTTCGAAGCCTTCGAGCTTGGCGATCATCTGCTCCACCGGCCCGCCGGGCGCGGCCTGGATGATGACGAAGTTGATCAGCAGAATGCCGAACAGAGTCGGGATGATCAGCAGCAGCCGCCGGAAAATATAAGCCAGCATCGGGTTACTCCACGCTCGCCGGGGCAGCGTTGTTCTGTTGTTCGATTACTTGCTTAACTTCATCGGCAGGTTTGGTGTCCGGCTTGACCCACCAGGTGGTCGTGCCGATGTCATAGGTCGGCGTGACTTTCGGATGGCCGATGTGGTTCCAGTAGGCCACGCGCCAGGTCTTGATGTGCCAGTTGGGGATCACGTAGTAGCCCCATTGCAGCACGCGATCCAGGGCGCGGGCGTGGGCGACCAGGCTCTTGCGCGAATCGGCGTTGATCAGTTGTTCCACCAACTGGTCGACGGCCGGATCCTTCAAGCCCATGGTATTGCGGCTGCCGGGCTTGTCGGCCGCGGCTGACATCCAGAACTCGCGCTGTTCGTTCCCCGGCGAGCTGGACTGCGGGAAGCTGCCCACCATCAGGTCGAAATCCCGGGAGCGCACGCGATTGATGTACTGGGACACGTCGACCCGGCGGATCACCAGCTCGATGCCCAGGTCGCTCAGGTTGCGCTTGAACGGTAGCAGTACCCGTTCGAACTCGGTCTGGGCCAGCAGGAACTCCAGCACCACCGGTTTGCCCTGGGCATCGACCATCTTGTCGTCGACGATGCGCCAGCCGGCTTCCTGCAGCAATTGATAGGCCTTGCGCTGCTGGTCGCGGATCATGCCGCTACCATCGCACATCGAAGGTTGGAACGCTTCGGTGAAGACTTGCTCGGGAATCTTGCCGCGCAGGGGCTCGAGGATCTTCAGTTCGTCCTCGCCGGGCAGGCCGGTGGCGGCCATTTCCGAATTCTCGAAATAACTGCGGGTGCGGGCATAGGCACCGTTGAACAGTTGTTTATTGGTCCATTCGAAGTCCAGCAGCAGGCTCAGGGCCTTGCGCACCCGCACGTCTTGGAACACCGGGCGACGCAGGTTGTAGACGAAGCCCTGCATGCCGGTGGGGTTGCCGTTGGGAATCTGCTCCTTGATCAACCGGCCTTCGGTGACGGCCGGGATGTTGTAGGCGTTGGCCCAGTTCTTGGCGGTCATTTCCAGCCAGAAATCGAACTGCCCGGCTTTCAGCGCCTCGACCGCGACGGTGTTGTCGCGGTAGTAGTCGGTGGTCAGGACGTCGAAATTGTAGAAGCCGCGATTGACCGGCAGGTCCTTGCCCCAATAGTCCTTGACCCTTTCATAGCGGACCGAGCGCCCGGCTTTCACCTCGGTGACCCTGTAGGGGCCGCTGCCCAGTGGGATTTCCAGGTTGCCCTTGTTGAAATCGCGATCGGCCCACCAATGCTTGGGCAAGACCGGCAGTTGGCCGAGGATGAGCGGCAGTTCACGGTTATTCGTGTGCTTGAACTTGAACAGCACCTTGAGCGGGTCTTCGGCGATGACCTCAGCGACGTCGTTGTAATAGCCGCGGAACATCGGCGCGCCGTCCTTGGTCAAGGTCTGGAAGCTGAAGACCACGTCTTCGGCGCGTACCGGATGGCCGTCGTTGAAACGGGCTTCGGGGCGCAGGTAGAAGCGCACCCAGGCATTGTCCGGGGCTTTCTCGATTTTTTCGGCAATCAGGCCGTATTCGGTGAACGGTTCGTCGAGGCCTTGCTTGGCCAGGGTGTCGTAGATCAGACCGATGTCATCGGCCGGCACGCCTTTGCTGATGAATGGGTTGAGGCTGTCGAAACCACCAAAGCCCCCCTGGCGGAAAATCCCGCCTTTGGGCGCGTCCGGGTTCACATAGTCGAAATGCTTGAAATCGGCCGGGTATTTCGGCGGCTCGTTGTACAAGGTCACGGCGTGCTGCGGCGCGGCACAGGCCAGCCCGGCGAAAAGCAGGCCGCCAGCCTGCAGGAGCAGGGCGCGTAAAGGCTTCATTGATCTTTCTCCGAAGATTTCAGCCACCACGCGCTCAGGCCCAAAGTGTAGGGCGGCGTGGTGACAAAGGCGAACCGGTTACGGTAGGCCAGGCGATGATAATTCAGATACCAGTTGGGAATGCAGTAGTGTTGCCACAACAGCACACGGTCGAGGGCTTTGCCGGCGGCGACCTGTTCGTCGCGGGTCTGCGCGGCGAGCAGCTTTTCCAGCAGATGGTCGACCACGGGGTTGGCGATCCCGGCGTAGTTCTTGCTGCCCTTGACCCCGACCTGGCTGGAGTGGAAATACTGCCATTGCTCCAGGCCCGGGCTGAGCGTCTGGTTCAGGGTCAGCAGGACCATGTCGAAGTCGAACTGGTCCAGGCGCTGTTTGTACTGGGCGCGGTCCACCGTGCGCAGACGGGCCTGGATGCCAATGCTGGTGAGGTTCTCGATGTAGGGCTGCAGAATGCGCTCCAGGTTCGGGTTCACCAGCAGGATCTCGAAACTCAGGGGCTGGCCGTCGGCGTTCAACAGGCGCTGGCCGTTGAGAGTCCATCCGGCTTCTTTCAGCAGCCCGAGGGCCCTGCGCAGGGTTTCCCGGGGGATGCCGCGACCGTCGGTATGGGGCAGACTGAAGGGCTCGGTGAACAGCCGGGGCGGCAATTGTTCGCGGTACGGTTTGAGCAACAGCCATTCGTGCCCCACCGGCAGGCCACTGGCGGAGAACTCGCTGTTGGGGTAATAACTGAGGGTGCGCTTGTAGGCGCTGCTGAACAGCGTGCGGTTGGTCCACTCGAAGTCGAACATCAACCCCAGCGCCTCGCGTACCTTGACCTCGGCAAATGTGCTGCGCCGGGTATTCATGAACAGACCCTGGGTCTGGGTCGGGATCTGGTGGGGAATCTGCGCCTTGATCACCTCGCCGCGGTTGACCGCCGGAAAGTCGTAGCCGTTGGCCCAGTTCTTGGCCTGGTGCTCGATGTAGATGTCGAACTCGCCCGCCTTGAAGGCTTCGAAGGCCACGTCGCTGTCGCGGTAGAACTCCACTTCCATCCGGTCGAAGTTGTACTTGCCGCGATTGACCGGCAGGTCCTTGCCCCAGTAATCCTTGACCCGCTCGAACACCAGCTGGCGACCCGGCTGCACTTGGGTTATACGGTACGGGCCGCTGCCCAGGGGCGGCTCGAACGTGGTGGCCTTGAAGTCGCGGTGCTCCCAATAATGCTGGGGCAGCACCGGTAGCTCGCCCAGGCGCAGGATCAACAAGGGATTGCCCGCGCGCTTGAAGACAAAACGGATTTTCAGCGGATTGAGGATGTCGACCCGCAGCACTTCCTGCAGGCTGGTGCGGTATTGCGGGTGGCCCTCCTTGAGCAGCGTCCGGTAGGAGAACGCCACATCATAGGCGGTGATCGGCACGCCATCATGAAACCGCGCCTCGGGCCGCAGGTTGAAGACCACCCAACTGCGGTTTTCGTTGTATTCCACACTCTGGGCGATCAGGCCATAGCTCGACGTAGGCTCATCGCCGGAAGGCGCGTACTGGCCGGTGCCGACCATCAGTGGCTCGTTCAGTTCGTTGATGCCGTACTGCAGAAAATTCGCCGTGGAGACCGGGCTGCTGCCCTTGAAGGTGTACGGGTTGAGCGTATCGAAGGTGCCGAATGCCATGACCCGCAAGGTACCGCCCTTGGGCGCTAGCGGGTTGACCCAGTCGAAGTGGGTGAATCTGGCCGGGTACTTGAGCGTGCCGAATTGTGCGTAGCCATGGCTTTCGCTGATGGTTGCGCTGGCGGGGAAGCTCAGGGCCAGGCTGATCAGGAACAGGAGGAGGGGACGTATCAAGTCTGGTACCGATCCAGGCGGCTTGGGCTTTTATGGCCTGTACAGTAACAGCTTGTATCGACAGGAAAAAGGCAGGTAACAGGGAGTCAGTCAGTTGAAGGGCATCAGCCAGGCGCTGAGCCTGTGGCGAGGGGATTTATCGAAACGTCGCACCGCCACAAGAATCCCTCGAGCCTGTCAATGTGGGGAGTAGACCGTCAACATCTGCCCAGGCTTGAGGGCCTTGCCCATGCGCGGGTTCCAGCGTTTGAGGTGTTGCATCTCGACATTGAAGCGCTTGGCCACCACGTACAGCGAGTCACCCTGCTGGACCTTGTACTGGGTCTGCTGCTTCTTCGGGTCCTTGCTGTTGGCGGCCACCACGGTGTTGATGCGCTTGCCGCTGGCCTTGGTTGCCTTGGTCGCCTTGGCGTCCTGCATGACCAGGGTCTGGCCGACCTTGAGCTTGTTGCCGCTGAGCTTGTTCCAGCGTTGCAGGTCCTTGGTCTGGACGTTGTTGGCCTTGGCGATCTGGGCCAGGTTGTCACCGCGTTTGACCCGGTAGCTGCGCCGGGCACCTTCGACTTCGCTGTCATCGGCACTTTCGAAGACCGGTTTGAGCGAGCGCTGGCTGATCAGTTCTTCCGGACGCATGGTCGACAGACTGGCGGTCAGCAACTGGGCTTTGGAGGTGGGCACCAGCAGGTGCTGAGGGCCATCGATGGTGGTGCGCTGCTTGAAGGCCGGATTGAGCTGGAACAGCTCGTCTTCGTCGATGTTCGCCACCGCCGCGACCTTGGACAGGTCCATGCGCTGGTTGATCTCGACGACCTGGAAATAGGGTTCGTTGGCGATCGGGTTGAGGTTCACGCCATAGGCATCGGGGGCGAGCACTACCTGGGACAATGCCAGCAGCTTGGGCACATAGGCCTGGGTCTCGGCAGGCAGCGGCAGGTTCCAGTAGTCGGTGGGCAGGCCGAGTTTTTCGTTGCGCTCGATGGCGCGGCTGACCGTGCCTTCGCCGGCGTTGTAGGCGGCCAGCGCCAACAGCCAGTCACCGTTGAACATGTCGTGCAGGCGCGTCAGGTAATCCATGGCCGCCGTGGTGGAGGCGGTGATGTCGCGACGCCCGTCGTAGAAGCGGGTCTGGCGCAGGTTGAAGTAACGCCCGGTGGACGGAATGAATTGCCACAGCCCAACGGCGTTGGCCCGGGAGTAGGCCATGGGGTTGTAGGCGCTTTCGATCACCGGCAGCAGCGCCAGCTCCAGCGGCATGTTGCGCTCTTCGAGGCGTTCGACGATGTAGTGCATGTACAGGCTGCCGCGTTCACCGGCCCCCTCGAGGAACGACGGGTTGCTGGCGAACCACAGGCGCTGTTGCTCGATACGCGGGTTGACGCCTGCGGTCTCCTGCAACTGGAAGCCCTGGCGCATGCGTTCCCAGATGTCCTGGGGAACCTGGGGGCTGGGCTTCTCGCTGAGCCAGACCGGCTTCTGCTTGGCGCGGGCCGCCATGTTCTTTGGCGCGGCCGTGTCGGTCTGGGGCATCTGGCCCGAGCTCTGGCAGCCCGCCAGGATGGCGGACACAGCCACCGCGATGGCTTGAGCCAGGCGGGTCAAAGTAGCTGACGGGACGGACCTGCGTATGGATGACGACATTGGCTGGAAGTAAGTTCCGGGCAAAAATGTCGGCCGATTCTAGAAAGCGCACCCCAACAGGTCAACCATTCAGAATTTTTGTATCAGCCGATGGCTGCCTTAGAACTTATCTTTCCAGGCCCTCAAGGCCGCAAAAACCTCGCTCGGCGTCCCGTTTCGCTGGCCGTTCCGTTCGTCTGCTTTTTGTTTAACGGATGTTTCAGCGGTGCGCAGGAATGGATTGGTGAGTTTTTCCAGGGCCAGGGTCGACGGCAGCGTCATGACGCCCTCGCTGCGTTGCCGGCCGACTTTTTCAAGGCGGGCGGCGATGTCCGGGTTGCCGGGCTCCACCGCGGCGGCGAACTTCAGGTTGCCGAGGGTGTATTCGTGGGTGCAGTAGACCAGCGTATCGTCCGGCAGGGCGGCGAGGCGGCCGAGGGAATGGTGCATCTGTTCCGGCGTGCCTTCGAAGAGCCGTCCGCAACCGGCGGCGAACAGGGTGTCGCCGCAGAACAGCAGGCCATGGTGGTAATAGGCGATATGCCCCAATGTATGGCCGGGCACGGCGTAGACATCGAAGTCCAGGCCGAGCACCTTGACCTGGTCGTTGTCCTTGAGCGCGACGTCCCGCGCCGGAATGTTCTCGCTGGCAGGGCCGTGCACGGTGGCGTTCGTCGCATTTTTCAGCGCCTGGACGCCGCCGACATGATCATGGTGATGGTGGGTAATCAGGATGTCGCTCAAGACCCAGCCCGGGTGGGCCTCGAGCCAGGCCTGGACCGGTGCGGCGTCACCCGGGTCGACCACGGCGCAGCGGCGGCTGGAGTGGTCCTGTAACAACCAGATGTAGTTATCGGTGAAGGCGGGCAGGGCACTGATCTGTATCATCGTGGAATTCGCCAAGCGGAAAACAAAGGCGCATCTTAGAACTTCCTGACGCGTTGGAGAATGCAATGACTGACGAAGCGTTCGCTCAGGCTGACCCCGACTGGCTGGCGTTGATCAGCGCAGCCCGTGAATGGCTGTCCGGCCCCGTCGGGCAATTTTTGCTGGAAGAGGAACGGCGCATGCTCGAAGATGAGCTGGGTCGCTTCTTCGGCGGTTACCTGGTGCACTACGGTCCGTCGGCGCAGACACCGCCGTCGGCACCGCAGGTCCAGCGCAACGTGCGCCTGGGCGCACCGCTGCCCGGGGTGGAGATCGTCTGCGAGGAACAGGCCTGGCCGTTGAGCGAGCACGCCGCCGATGTGGTGGTGATGCAGCACGGCCTGGATTTCTGCCTGTCGCCCCACGGCCTGCTGCGTGAAGCCGCCAGCAGCGTGCGTCCGGGTGGGCATCTGTTGATCATCGGGCTCAACCCCTGGAGCAGTTGGGGACTACGCCATGTCTTCGCCCATGATGGCTTGCGCCAGGCTCGCTGCATCTCGGCATCGAGGGTGGGCGACTGGCTCAACCTGCTGGGCTTCGCGCTGGAGAAACGCCGCTTCGGGTGCTATCGTCCGCCGCTTGCGTCGCCCAAGTGGCAAGCCCGCCTGGCGGGGTGGGAGCGCAGGGCGGGCGACTGGCAACTGTCCGGTGGTGGCTTCTATCTGCTGGTGGCGCGCAAGATCGCAGTCGGGTTGCGCCCGGTGCGCCAGGTCCGGCGCGAGCCGATGGGCAAGCTGATTCCCTTGCCGATGGCCAAGGTCAATCGTCGCCATATCGAGCCATAACCGTTTCTGATGGCCTGCCCGGCGTCGTCAACCTGGAGGTTGGCGGTCCCCACCGGCAGGCCTTTGCATTTTTTCTGGATGGATGGGCATGAGCGATAGCGTAGAACTCTTCACTGACGGCGCCTGCAAGGGCAACCCCGGTCCGGGCGGCTGGGGCGCGCTGTTGGTCTTCAAGGGCGTGGAGAAGGAACTCTGGGGAGGCGAAGCCAATACCACCAACAACCGCATGGAACTGATGGGCGCCATCCGCGGCCTGGAAGAACTCAAGCGCCCCTGCGACGTACTGCTGGTGACCGACTCCCAGTACGTGATGAAAGGCATCAACGAATGGATGGCCAACTGGAAGAAGCGCGGTTGGAAGACGGCCGCGAAGGAACCGGTCAAGAATGCCGACCTCTGGAAGCTGCTGGACGAACAGGTCAACCGCCATAACGTGACCTGGAAGTGGGTACGCGGGCACATCGGCCACCACGGCAACGAACGGGCCGACCAGTTGGCCAACCGTGGGGTGGATGAGGTGCGGGGATACAAGCAGGCCTGATGCAGCCCTGTTTAATTGGGCATATATACCTTGTGGCGAGGGGATAAATCCCTCGCCACAAAAGCGTGTTCCGCGATTCCCGGCAGGCGCGTGTTACCATCCCCGCTTTTGCAAGCATGCCCGTTGAGAGCTGAACACTGATGGCCAACAGATCTGTTGTACTGGATACCGAAACCACCGGCATGCCGGTGACCGATGGTCACCGGATTATCGAGATCGGCTGTGTCGAGCTGATCGGTCGACGGCTGACCGGTCGCCATTTCCACGTCTACCTGCAACCGGACCGCGAAAGTGACGAGGGCGCCATCGGCGTCCACGGCATCACCAACGAATTCCTGGTGGGTAAGCCGCGTTTCGCCGAGGTGGCCGATGAGTTCTTCGAATTCATCCAGGGCGCGCAGCTGATCATTCATAACGCGGCGTTCGACGTTGGCTTCATCAACAACGAATTCGCCTTGATGGGCCAGCACGACCGGGCCGACATCAGCCAGCATTGCACCATCCTCGATACCCTGGTCATGGCCCGCGAGCGGCACCCGGGGCAGCGCAACAGCCTCGATGCCTTGTGCAAGCGGTATGGCGTCGACAACTCCGGCCGTGAACTGCACGGCGCCTTGCTCGACTCCGAGATCCTTGCCGACGTCTACCTGACCATGACCGGCGGCCAGACCAGCCTGTCCCTGGCCGGCAACGCGTCGGACGGTAATGGGACCGGCGAGGGCTCGGGTGCACAGGCCAGCGAAATCCGGCGTTTGCCCGCCGACCGTCGGCCCGCCCGGATCATCCGTGCCAGTGAAAACGACCTGGCCGAACATGCCGCACGTCTGGAAGCCATCGCCAAGTCCGCCGGTGCCCCGGCACTGTGGACGCAGTTGGCTGAGGCCAGCCAGTGAGGAATTGACCAGTGCCCCCTGTGGGAGCGGGCTTGCTCGCGAATGCGGTGTATCGGGCGACCAATTGTTGTCTGACCCACCGCTTTCGCGAGCAAACCCGCTCCTACAGGGGCAGTAGTGTCATTGTTTATTGTTCATCGCTCGCCACAATCGTCAGTACCTTCTAACCTGAGGTAAACGGCAGTCCATGGGTAGCCGCTTGATGTACACAGTTTCGAGAGGCAAGGGCAATGGATTGCGACGCGCCGTCGGTTGGCTCAAGGAATGAGGACGTTTTTTAGTATGCAGTCGGTCATGAATCCCAAACACCCCGGCCTGTCGGTGCGGGTCGTCGATGACGGCTTCGCTGCGTACATATGGGGCAGTGATTTCAGTTTCGAAGTCAGCGCCTACGGCACGGCGCAGATCGGTCGACCCGTGAGCCAATGGCCGGTAACGCCCATTGTTCCCTATCAAAAGTGCTATGGCATCGATCCGGAAGAGTTCAGCAGCTTCCACGATGCCCCGGACAGCGAAATCTTCATGGCCTACCTGGACGATCAGCCGGTGGGGCATCTGGTGATCAGCACCAACTGGAACGGCTTTGCCCACATCGACGAACTGGCGGTGCATGCCCCGGCCCGTCGTCACGGGGTGGCCAAGGCCCTGCTCGACGTGGCGCAATTCTGGAGCCGCAAGAAAAAATTGCCAGGGATCATGCTGGAAACCCAGAACAACAACCTGGGAGCCTGTCGGCTCTACGAGCGCTGTGGCTATGTGCTCGGCGGCATCGATCAGTTGCGCTATCGCGGCATCGACCGGCATACCGCTGAAGTGGCGTTGTTCTGGTACCGGTTGTTCGACGATCCGCTGGGCATGTCGGTCAATGGCTCAGCAACGCCTCGGCTTGTTCCGTAACCAGCTCCAGCAGCGCTTGAAGCGCGGGTGAAGGAGAGGCGGCGGTCAGGTGCAGGGCGTAGAGGCAGATGGGGATGGCGGGCGACACCGGGCATACGTCCAGCCCGCCATCCTTGGCACCCGAGGCGGTAAAGGGATCGACGACGGCCAGGCCTTCGCCGGCCTCGACCATGGCGCGCATCATCTGGTGGGTCTGGACGCGAATCTGGATCACCGGCGCCGGGCGCAGCGCTCCGAGTTTATTGTCGAACGCAGGGCTCAGTGGGTCCTGGCCATCGAGCCCCACCAGCGACTGGCCCGCCAGATCCTGAAGCGAAATGTACTTTTGCCGTGGCTGCAGCCAGCCGTGGGGGGCCAGCAATTGCAGTTTGCCCTGGGCAATCATCTGGCAATGGATGTCGGGGTGCTCGGGGTCATGCAGGCTCAGGCCCAGGTCGCTGTCGCGCAGCAGCAGGCTGCGGACGATCTCACGGGTCGGCTGGCTCAGCAGCGTACACGGCGCATCCGGGTAGCGGCGGCGTAGGGCGGCCATGCTGCGGGGCAACAATTGCTGGGCCAGTGGCGGGGTGCAGATGATCCGCAGGGGCGGCGCCTGATAGTGTTTCAAACTGCTGGCCAAGCGCTGCACCGGCTCGAGGGCGTCGTACACGCCAGTGATGCCGTCGCGCAGTTCAAGGGCTTCTCGAGTAGCCTGCAAGCGTCCGCGAACGCTGGCGAACAACATGAAGCCCAACTGAGCTTCGGCATCGCGCAGGGTCGACTCGACTTCAGCCACCGGCAATTGCAGCCATTCGGCCGCGGTGCCTAGGTGGCCAGTCTGCAGCAGCGCCTGGATCACTTCGATGTGGCGTAGTCGCATGCAAGAAGTCCAAGTGCGGCGGGGGAGCCATTCAATGGCTGAATCCTAACCCAAGTCCGGGCATGACTTCTGCTTATGTCATAAAGCTATTTGCGTTTCGGGTTCACGCACCAATTCAATGCCGGACTGCACCAGCAGGAACCTGTCTTCATCGAGCTTGCTGACACGATCACCGATGGCCAGCTTGTAAGTGGTGACAGGCTCCTTGCCGTTTCCGTCCGGCGACGGGGTCGATTCCTGGAATTCATGCACCGAATAGACGCGACCTTCGGCGTCCCGCGCATGGAATTGTCCGACAAGTACTGCTGCCATTGCTTAGAACCTCTGGAAATAGATCACTCGATTTACGGTTCTGTAGACCCAGGTCATGCGCGGTAAGTTTTCCTACAAGAAAAAAATAGTCCAGACGGCAGGTTTTCGGTTTTCCGCTGGTCCAATAATCCGCCCGATCATCTATAAATAGAGTCCCCTTTGATCCCTAGCCGAGAACATCCAATGAGTAATGTCTATACAGTGGCCGTTTTAGTGGGAAGCCTGCGCAAGGCCTCGATCAATCGCAAGTTGGCACTGGCGCTGGCGGATCTGGCGCCTGCCAACCTGAAGCTGGAGATCGTCGAGATAGGCGACCTGCCGCTCTACAATGAAGACATCGACGTCTCGCCCCCCGCTGCCTATAGCACCTTCCGCCAGCAGGTGGGCGCAGCCGATGCCTTGCTGTTCGTCACGCCGGAGTACAACCGTTCCGTGCCAGCACCGTTGAAGAACGCCATCGACGTCGGTTCGCGCCCCTACGGCCAGAGCTGCCTGAGTGGCAAACCCGGTGCGGTGATCAGCGCATCGCCGGGTGCCATCGGCGGTTTTGGCGCCAATCACCATCTGCGCCAGTCTCTAGTGTTCCTTAATGTGCCGTGCATGCAGCAACCAGAAGGCTACCTGAGCAATGCGGGCACGGCGTTCGATGAAGCGGGTCATGTGTCGGAGTCGGTGAAGCCGTTCCTGCAGACATTCATCAATGCCTATGGCCAGTGGGTCGAGCAGTACAAAAAGGTCTGATCCGTCCCCACCCATGAGGGATGCCCGTGGCGAGGGGCGCTTGTTTCCTCGTTACGGGTTTTTTATATATCGATTTAGATCCCCACTCTACTGTCAGCTCTGACAGTAGACGCTCTTATCCCAACGCGTCCTAATGACCTCACGTTCACTGCGCCTCTACTGTTTTATTGGCAGCCCTTCAAGCGTCGAGGTGTTTTCCCATGAAAAAGCGATTTCCTCCGCGTTATGTGCCCGACAACAACCCTCTGAGCCTTGATCCCCCTTGGCTCCCCGGCTGGACGATTCCCGTCGAGAACTATGATGCCGGTATCCCGGCTCGGCTGGCGGAAGGCGGTTTGCTCTGCGTCGTCGATCCCTGGACATCGATGGAAGTGGGCGACACCTTCAAGTTCTACTGGAATGACACGGCCACCCCCGTCTGGAGTACCACGATCGATCTGGCGCAAAAGGACCAGCAACTGACTTTCCGTATCGATGAGGGGCACATCGTCAGGGGCGATGCTTTTCCGGTGTTCTACAGTGTGCTGCGCGTCGGTGGGAGCATTCCCATAGAGTCGCAGCCGCAGTGGAAACTGTTGGTCAAACTCGACCCGCCCGGCGGTTTCGATGAGGACCAAGGCACGCCGGGCCACTCGGGTTTACGCTATTCCATACCTCAGGACATCCTTGACAACGGTGTTGGACCGGAAGAGGCCGCGGCCGGCGTGGAGATTACCATCAAGGCTTACGATCATATGCGTCGCAACGACAGGATCAATGTGGCCTGGGGTTCTGAGAATGTCTATCGCAAGGTGCTCGATGGCGAGGAGGGCCAGGACATTATCGTCACTATTCCCCTTGAAACCATCGAACGAGCCGGTGACAGCGATGGCCTTGCCATCGCTTATCAGGTGGTGGATGAGTGCGGTAATTATCCAGGCGGATACTGGCGCTGGTCAGCAGTGACCCAGATTCTCGTCGACCTCAACAACGACGGGCTCGATCCGCCGTTGGTGCTGGTCAACGGTTCTCCCGTCGACGAAATTGATCTCGCCGAGCTGGCCGGGGACCCTGTCATCGTGCGTGTTGCCGCCAACCGCTATGAACATGCCGTGGATGATCTGTTGCGCCTGACCTGGCGCGGCACGGCCGCGGACAGTTCTCCGGTGATCGTCGGCCCGCTGGAACAGACGGTGACCACCATTCCTTACTTCTACGACTTCACCATCCCATATGCCGATGTCGCGGCCATCGCCATGGGCCGTGCCTCGGTGCGTTACGTGCGGGTGCGCAGTGGTGAGGAGGATCAGCCGTCGAAAAGCAAGTCCGTGACCGTGGTCGGTGATGCCCGCCAATACCTGGCGCCTGAAATTGTCGAGGCCGTGGGCGGTACGCTGGACCCGGACTTGAATTTCTACACGCTTTCCGTTCCCTATTATCCGGGACGTGTCGCTGGCGATGAGATCATCATCATTTGCGACGGCCGTACCTCCACCACGCTTCCGACTTACCATGAAGTGATAGCGATCGTGGGCGATGAAGCGGTTGGTGCGCCGGTATTGGCGAACCTGGAAAAAGAACAGGTCAAACGTCTGGATGGCGGCTCGCTCACGGTGTACTACAGCGTGAACGGTCAGCCCGAGTCAGAGTCCTTGATCTTGACGGTGGGTGCGGCCGCGCCGTCGCTGCCGATCCCTACGGTGGTGGAAGCGCCCAATGACGTGCTGAACCCGGACGACGTCAACCCCGCCATCGGCGCCAACGTCATCGCCACCTACACCGCGACCCTGCCCGAGGATGTCGTCGTGCTGCGCTGGCGCGGCTCGTCGAGCAATGCCCCGGACCAGTCGAGAACCTTGACGGGCAACACGGCGGGCAAGGTGGTGCCCTTTACCGTGCCGTTCAGGTACGTCACTGAAAACCTCAACGGCACCGTGGATGTCAGCTACTCCGTCACCCGGGGCACTACCTTGCTGGGTAATTCCATCGTCCGACACCTGACGGTCGGTTCGGCCCTGGAACTGACGGCCCCCTCGGTGAAAGAAGCCAACGGTGCCACCCTGAACCCGGTCAATGCCAGGGACACGCTGACGGTCGTGGTGCCGACCAATGCCGCGCTGCTGCCTGACGACAAACTGAAAGTCACCTGGACCGGTGCTCCGGGCACGCCCGCCGAAGGTTCCTACACCTCGGACGAATGGCCGGTCAGGGACGGTTGGGAAGTGCCGATCGACAACCGCGTAGTGGCGTTTAGCTTGGGCAAGGCGGTGACCGTCACCTATACGGTGATCCAGGCTGGCGTGGAGTCGCCTCCCTCGGATACGTTTACATTGAATGTGCAAGCGATGCCCGTGGCCAGCCTGGCGATGCCGCTGATTCTGGAGGCGGCCCAGGGGGGGATCGGTAATGAGTTGGACCTGGGTAGCTTCACGGGGGATGCCCGAGTCACGGCGGCACCCTGGCCGCTGATTGCCGCTGGCCAGCGGGTCTGGCTGCGTTGTGAGGGCACTGCCAGTGATGGCTCGGACCAGACGATTACGCTTGCCACCGGCACTGAGGTTGATTCGAGCGAAGTGACTGCGGGGCTGTCGAGGTCCATCCCGCGCGCTGAACTTGAAAAATTGCTTGATGGCTCCGAGCTGAAGGTTGTGCTGGAGGTTACCTTCAACCGCAGTACCAGCGAGAGCGAGGCGGTGGTCTTCCCGTTGCGTATCTATGCCTTGGCCAATCAAGCTCCTTTCGAACACTACACTCCCTTTACGAATGGGGACATGAATGGCTGGCTATCTGGCGGAATCGTTGCGATCAGACAGGAGGCCGGTAATTACTACTGCCGGCTTGGATCTGCAGCTACACAGCTGTCAACTATACAAAGGAACATAGAAGGGTTGCGTCCCGGAGCCAGGTATGAGTTCAGTCTGCTCGCTCGTAGGGGGGCTGGGCATGAGGGGCTGTTAAAATTTAGGGTGGCCGGGCATTTACATGAGCCCAGCGGGCTCACTTCTATTTGGAGACCGTTCTCAATTACTTTTGAACCGACCCACGAAACGGTGCAGATAGAAATTTTTAATGGAAAACAGCAAGCGGAAAACCAAGTGACTGAAGTCGACGACATCCGCATTCGTTCGCTTTGACAGCGGATCAGACAAGTAATTGATCCACGCCAGATGGCACCTTCCACCTCTCCGTGGCGAGGGGGCTTGCTCCCGTTGGACTGCGCAGCAGGCCCCTTTGGCGGTCGCTGCGCAACCGAGCGGGAGCAAGCTCCCTCGCCACGGGCTTTATATATCGCTTCAAATCCCCGCTCTACTGTCAGCTCTGACAGTAGGAGGAAAGGGGACGCATTTATTTCGAGAATGAAAGTTCCTGCGTAGGACGTAGCCGCTCCCAGGCTACACCGCCTTGCGCCATTGCCTACAACTGCGCCAGAATCCGCCGGCTTGTGCGCCTGGGGGGCGGGTTCTATCGTTTGCGGGTCGCTGATTGATCAGTGATCGGGTTTGGTAGCCCGGGCTTTGGGTGCATAGCGTCATCTTCTGCAAGCGCAGCCATGCGCTTCGCCTTTTGGTGGCCATGCGCAGGGCCTTTTCGGAGGCGCCGGCTCCGATGCCCGGTCTACCAACCTTCGTATGGCCACCGCCCAATTCGTTTGGTAGCGAGAGGGTGATGGCTCCTTTTCAGAATGCATCGGAGTTTCATCATGTTCAAACCAACACCCAATCCACCAGACACCGATCCAAACCCCGCCGACTTCGACAAAGCCGCCAAACGAGCCCTCGACTTCTACCTAAAACCTGAATCCGACCCGAATCCACCGCCAGGCCAGCTCTTCACCGTTGTGAATGGCGTCGACACCGAGTGCCTGCTCGCCAACCTTAGTGAAACCCTGGCCTCTGCCGACGCGATGATCAGCGACCTGGCCTTCGAGCTGGATGGTTCGCGACGACATGTAGCATTGGGCATTCAGCAGTTGATCGAGTTGGGCGGATTGCTGGCCAACCGGGCGCTGGATAACGGCGATCCGCGCTAACTTGCCAGGCATCAACCTGTGGCGAGGGGATAAATCCCCTCGCCACAGGGGGCGCTTTGAACTGGTCAAGTAATCCCCTCACCACGGGGGGCGTGCAATGCCAATCCATTACTTTACTGGATATTCGGGTTTCCCTATATTCGCCCTTCGCTTGCCCAGACTTTTTGCCGTCATGTCCAGTCCCCACAATTCCGTCGATGTCTTCAAGGCTCTGGCCGACGACAGCCGCACCCGCACCCGCACCCGCATTGCGCTGTTGGTGGCCCGCGAGGAAGAATGTGCGTCTATGCACTCACTGCGGCGCTGGACCTGAGC
Organism: Pseudomonas sp. SJZ074; assembly: GCF_007828215.1. Classification (GTDB taxonomy): domain Bacteria; phylum Pseudomonadota; class Gammaproteobacteria; order Pseudomonadales; family Pseudomonadaceae; genus Aquipseudomonas. The sequence goes on from NZ_VIUE01000024.1 coordinate 56,720, forward strand.
CAGCCGAACATCTCCAGGCACCTGGCAGTTGCGTCACGCCAACTGGATCGGTGGCCGACGCTTTTTATCAATCCCTCTTTCCAAGGCTGTAGCGCATGCTTGTCGCGTCATTGATTTTCCTGCTGACCATAACCCTGGTGATCTGGCAACCCAAAGGGCTCGGCGTCGGCTGGAGCGCGACGTTCGGCGCGCTGCTGGCGTTGTTGAGCGGGGTGGTGCAGATCTCCGACATCCCGTTGGTGTGGCAGATCATCTGGAATGCCACCGGTACCTTCGTCGCGCTGATCATCATCAGCCTGTTGCTGGATGAAGCGGGGTTCTTCGCCTGGGCGGCCCTGCATGTGGCTCGCTGGGGGCGGGGCAGCGGGCGCAAGCTGTTTGCCTACATGGTGCTGCTCGGTGCCCTGGTGTCGGCGTTGTTCGCCAATGACGGCGCGGCGCTGATCCTCACGCCTATCGTGATTTCCATGCTGCTGGCCCTGCGTTTTTCCCCGGCGGCGACCCTGGCGTTCGTGATGGGGGCCGGTTTCATTGCCGACACCGCGAGCCTGCCGCTGGTGGTGTCGAACCTGGTGAATATCGTCTCGGCGGACTTCTTCGGCATCGGTTTCAACCGCTACGCGGCGGTGATGGTGCCGGTGAACCTGGTGGCGGTGGCGGCCAGTCTGGCGATCCTGATGTGGTTTTTCCGCCACGATATCCCCCGTGACTACGACCCGCATCAACTGGACGATCCGGCCAGTGCCATCCACGACAGCGCCACGTTCTATGCCGGTTGGGCCGTGCTGGTGATTCTGTTGTTGGGGTGCTTTGCCCTGGAGCCCCTGGGCATTCCCATCAGCGCCATTTCGGCCGTTTGCGCCGCGTTGCTGCTGGCCGTCGCCGCGCGCGGTCACAAGATCTCCACCCGCAAGGCCATGAAGGAAGCGCCGTGGCAGATCGTGATTTTTTCCCTGGGCATGTACCTGGTGGTCTATGGCCTGCGCAACGCGGGGCTGACTGACTACTTGGCCGGGTGGCTCGACGCTTTCGCCGGTTATGGCGTGTGGGGCGCGGCCATGGGCACTGGGGTGTTGACGGCGTTGCTCTCGTCGGTCATGAACAACCTGCCGACGGTGCTGGTCGGTGCGTTGTCCATCGATGCCAGCCATGCCACTGGTGCCGTGAAGGAAGCGATGGTCTACGCCAATGTCATCGGCAGCGACCTGGGGCCGAAAATTACACCCATCGGCAGCCTGGCGACCTTGCTTTGGTTGCATGTATTGGAGCGCAAGAATATTCAGATCGGCTGGGGGTATTACTTCAAGGTTGGGATTGTGTTGACGGTGCCGGTGTTGCTGGTGACGTTGGCGGCGCTGGCGTTGCGCTTGTCCTTTTAAACTGTGGTGACCCCTTCGCGAGCAAGCCCGCTCCCACATTTGAAATGCCTTCCTTCTGTGGGAGCGGGCTTGCTCGCGAAGTCGGCCGCTCAGACGCCGCAAAGCTCAACCATTACCCGGCACATCCGGCCACGGATCCGCCACCAGGAACACCCGCTCGGCCTCTTCCCACTCACCGCTGGCGTTTTCACTCAGGCGCACCATCAACTGTGCAGGCGCCATCGGGTCCAGGGCCATTCGCCAGGCGTCCAGTTGCCCGGTATTCCAGGTCTGCTCCGCCGGATAGTGGGCCGGCGCCAGCCAGGCGGCGCGGGGCAGGGGTTGCCAGCGGCCCGGCGGGCGCTGGGCAATGAACGCCGGCCAGTCGCGTTGGCGCAGCCAACTGCCGCGCAGATGCCTGGGATGCGCGCCCCCTGGCGGTTCGGCCTGTCCGGGCCAGGGATAGAGCAGGTAGCCCCCCAGCCACAGCTCGGAGCGGAACCGCTCGAGGCCCGAGGATTCAACGCCCAGTGCCGCCAGGGCTTCACGGCTCTCCGGGCGCGCCGAGATCGGTAGCTGGTGCTCCCGCAGATGGGTCAGTTTACGGTCGAGCCGGTCGTGGCAGCCCGGACCAAGCCACTGCGCGGGGTCGCGGCCGTCACCCTGCTGCGGCCCCAGGTACAGCTTGATCGCCAGTTCCAGATGATGGATGCCATCCTTATCGCGCAGCAGCAGGTCGAGTTCACCCAGGGTCTGGCCGTCGCGGCGGATCGGCAGGTTCGCGGCAATCAGCTCGATGCCCGGCGCATGCCGCACAGCAAATTGCCATAACCGTTCGTAATAGAGGCCCAGGCGTTGGGTCCGGCCCTGGGACAGCCAGTGCAGCAGCGGGTAACTGTCGCGGTCCAGCTGTTGCAGCCAATGTTCCAGTTGGTGGGGATGCTGCACCCAATCGCTGCCGGTCAGGGGATGACGTTGGGGCCAGGGCGCGTCGATGAGCATCGGTGGGGCGAGTATCACCCACGCAAGATCGCGCACCTCGGGGTGGCGCAAGCGGCGGGGCAGGTCCAGCAGTTCGGGAAACAGGATCATTTTGCGAGCATAGCCTTTAGGGAAGGCTTAAAGCATTTTGTCTATGGGCCGCTTTCGCCCATAATCGGGTTTTTCGCCCGCCGCAGACCCTCGCAGGAGCCCCATGGAGCAATTTCGCAATATCGGCATCATCGGTCGCCTGGGCAGTTCGCAGGTCCTGGATACCGTTCGCCGCCTCAAACGGTTTCTCCTGGAGCGACACCTGCATGTGATCCTCGAAGATACCATCGCCGAAGTCCTGCCGGGGCATGGCCTGCAGACGTCGTCGCGCAAGATGCTCGGTGAAGTCTGCGACATGGTCATTGTGGTCGGTGGCGACGGCAGCCTGCTGGGGGCCGCCAGGGCCCTGGCGCGGCACAACATTCCGGTGTTGGGGATCAACCGAGGCAGCCTCGGTTTCCTCACCGACATCCGCCCCGATGAGCTGGAAACCAAAGTGGCCGAGGTGCTCGACGGCCATTATCTGGTGGAAAACCGCTTTCTGCTACAAGCCGAGGTCCGCCGTCATGCCGAGGCCATCGGCCAGGGCGACGCCCTCAACGACGTGGTGCTGCATCCCGGCAAATCCACGCGCATGATCGAATTCGAGTTGTACATCGACGGTCAGTTCGTCTGCAGCCAGAAGGCCGACGGCCTGATCGTCGCCACGCCCACCGGCTCCACCGCCTACGCGCTGTCCGCCGGTGGCCCGATCATGCATCCCAAGCTCGACGCTATTGTGATTGTGCCCATGTACCCCCATACCTTGTCTGGGCGACCTATCGTGGTCGATGGCAACAGTGAGCTGAAAATCGTCGTGTCCAAGGATATGCAGATCTACCCGCAAGTGTCCTGCGATGGCCAGAACCATTTCACCTGCGCGCCGGGCGACACCATCACCGTCAGCAAGAAGGCGCAGAAGCTGCGCCTGATCCATCCTCTGGATCACAATTACTACGAAGTCTGCCGGACCAAGCTCGGCTGGGGCAGTCGATTGGGAGGTAGAGGCGACTGATGCTCGATCCTGCGCGCAGTTACGATCTGATCGGTGACGTGCACGGATGCGCCCTGACCCTGGAACACCTGCTGGACCGACTCGGTTACCACAAGCAGGGCGGGGTCTGGCGGCATCCGTCGCGCATGGCTGTATTCCTGGGCGATATCATCGACCGTGGGCCGCGGATCCGCGAGGCGTTGCACATCGTCCACGACATGGTCGTGGCCGGCCAGGCGTTGTGCATCATGGGCAACCACGAGTTCAACGCCCTGGGCTGGAGCACGCCGGCACCGCCCGGCAGCGGCCAGCGCCATGTGCGCGAACACACGCCGCGCCATGCCCGCCTGCTCAAGGAAACCCTGACCCAGTTCGAGCAATACCCTGGCGAATGGCATGACTTCCTCCAGTGGTTCTATGAACTGCCGCTGTTCGTCGATGCCGGTCGCTTCCGGGTGGTGCACGCCTGCTGGGATGCCGGCTTGATAGAACCGTTGCGGGGCCTGTTCCCGGATGGTCGGGTCGACGAACCCTTCCTCCAGGCTTCGGCGCAGGCGGGCAGTTTCGCCTGCACGGTGTTCGATCGCTTGCTGCGCGGCACCGACATGCGCCTGCCCCACGGCATGACCCTGACCGGGGGCGATGGCCTGACCCGTTCGTTCTTTCGCACCAAGTTCTGGGAGGACGATCCGAAAACCTACGGGGACATCGTGTTCCAGCCCGATGCCTTGCCCGAGCCGGTGGCCCGCAGGCCGCTATCCCCGGATGAAAAGAACAACCTGCTGCGCTATGGTGCCGATGAGCCACTACTGTTTGTCGGTCACTACTGGCGCAGCGGAAAACCCGCGCCGATCCGCGCGAACCTGGCCTGCCTGGACTACAGTGCGGTGCTCTACGGCAAATTGGCCGCCTATCGCCTGGACCAGGAAACCCAGCTGGACCCGCATAAATTCGTCTGGGTCGATGTGGAGCGTCCGGAGATGGTGAAATGAACCTTGTCGCGGTGTTGCGCCTGCCTTTGGCGGTGGACCTGAGCGGTTTCGTCAAGCTCCTGCAGCGCATGCAAGTGCCTCACCGCGTCAGCGAAGAGGCGGGCGAGCAGGTGCTCTGGGTGCCGGACGAAATCGGTGAAGACGTGCGCTCCCTGTACGCGCGTTTTCCGGTAGGCGATCCGGAGCAGACGTTGGAGCTTCCAACCATGGGCACCGACACGCGACGGCCCGGGGTCGTCGAACAACTGATCCGAAGCCCCGTCACCGCCCTGGTATTGCTGCTGAGTCTGATAGTCAGCGCCGTGACCCTGCTGGGCGATAATCTCCAGGTGTTGCGATGGCTGACCTTCCTGGAATTTCGTGTGGTCGGTGACTACATCCAGTTCTCGCCCCTGGCCGACAGCCTGGCGGCAGGGCAGTGGTGGCGCCTGGTGACGCCGATGCTGATTCACTTCGGCTTCCTGCACATCGCCATGAATGGCATGTGGTACTGGGAGCTGGGGCGGCGGATCGAAGCGCGCCAGGGCAGCATCAACCTGCTCGGGCTGACGCTGCTGTTCAGCCTCGTGTCCAACTTCGTTCAGTATGCTGTCAGCGGCGCGACGCTGTTCGGTGGCTTGTCAGGTGTGTTGTACGGCCTGCTGGGCCACTGCTGGATCTATCAACTGCTGGCGCCGAACCCGGCCTATCACTTGCCCCGTGGGGTCCTGGTGATGATGCTGGTATGGCTGGCGCTGTGCCTGTCCGGGCTGGTCTCGATGATCGGTTTCGGCGAAATCGCCAACGGCGCTCATGTCGGCGGCCTGCTCGTCGGCTGCTTCACGGGCTTGTTGGGCGGGCTCTTCGCTCGCCGTAAAATGCTCCGGTAATGACACGAATGCCCCGGTAGTCAGCTTTACCTTTTTCATTATTGACACTTTAACGAACGCGCGGAGACCCCATGTCCTCGTTCAACGAAATGATCCAGAACATCACCCCCGACATCTACAGGAGCCTGAAGCTGGCCGTGGAAATCGGCAAATGGGCCGATGGCAACAAGCTCACCGCCGAACAACGCGAGTTGTCGTTGCAGGCGATGATCGCCTGGGAAATCCAGAACCTGCCCGAAGAAGAGCGCACCGGTTACATGGGCCCCCAGGAGTGCCAGTCGAAATCGATCGAAGTGCCGAACATCCTGTTCAAGTCGGATGCCATCCATTGATCGAGATCGGCCGCGGTGCAATCAGCAAGATGTCGGCACGCCTGGACGGGCCGACCGTTCAATATGCCTTTCGCCTGGGTGATGTCGAGGTGCCAGTCAACCCGTTGATCGGCAGCACGGTGCGCCTGGAGTTTCTCGGTGCGATCCACTGCAGTCACTGTGGACGCCGGACCAAGACCAGTTTCAGCCAGGGTTATTGCTACCCCTGCATGACCAAACTGGCGCAGTGCGATGTGTGCATCATGAGCCCCGAGCGCTGCCATTTCGACGCGGGTACCTGTCGCGAGCCGGCGTGGGGTGAGCAGTTCTGCATGACCGATCATGTGGTGTACCTGGCCAACTCCTCGGGCGTGAAAGTCGGGATCACCCGCGCCACGCAACTACCGACTCGCTGGCTGGACCAGGGCGCGAGCCAGGCATTGCCGATCCTGCGGGTGGCCACGCGCCAACAGTCGGGGTTCGTCGAAGACCTGTTCCGCAGCCAGGTGGCGGACAAGACCAACTGGCGTGCCTTGCTCAAGGGCGATGCGGTGGCGATTGACCTGCCGAAGATCCGCGACGCGTTGTTTGAAAGTTGCGCCCAGGGATTGCAGGGCTTGCAGGAACGATTCGGCCTGCAGGCGATCCAGACCATAGCGGACGTCGAACCGCTCGAGATCCGTTACCCGGTGGAGCAATACCCGGCCAAGATCGTCAGCTTCAACCTGGACAAGGACCCGATTGCCGAAGGCACACTGCTGGGGATCAAGGGCCAGTACCTGATTTTCGACACCGGCGTGATCAACATTCGTAAATACACGGCTTACCAGCTCGCCGTGCATCAGCATCAGTAGAAGGATTCGACCCATGCGCACCGAACAACCGAAGATGATCTACCTGAAGGACTATCAGGCCCCCGAGTACCTGATCGACGAGACACACCTGACCTTCGAGTTGTTCGAGGACCACAGCCTGGTCCATGCGCAACTGGTGATGCGTCGTAACCCCGAGCGGGGTGCCGGGCTGCCGCCGCTGGTGCTCGACGGGCAACATCTGGAGCTGGTCTCGATCAAGCTCGACGACACCGACCTGGCGTCGGGCGACTACCAGTTGGACGACAGCCACCTGACCTTGCAGCCCAAGACCCAGGCCTTCACGGTCGACACCACGGTGCGGATCCACCCGGAAACCAACACCGCCCTGGAGGGCCTGTACAAGTCCGGCGGCATGTTCTGCACCCAGTGCGAGGCCGAGGGTTTCCGCAAGATCACCTACTACCTCGACCGTCCGGACGTCATGAGCAAGTTCACCACCACCGTGGTGGCCGAGCAGCACAGCTATCCGGTGCTGCTGTCCAACGGCAACCCGATTGCCAGCGGCCCCGGCGAAGACGGCCGGCACTGGGTGACCTGGGAAGACCCGTTCAAGAAGCCTGCCTATCTGTTCGCCCTGGTGGCGGGTGACCTGTGGTGCGTCGAAGACACCTTCACCACCATGACCGAACGCAGCGTGGCGCTGCGCATTTACGTCGAGCCGGAAAACATCGACAAATGCCAGCACGCCATGACCAGCCTGAAGAAGTCCATGCGCTGGGACGAGGAGGTGTACGGCCGTGAGTACGACCTGGATATCTTCATGATCGTCGCGGTCAACGACTTCAACATGGGCGCCATGGAGAACAAAGGCCTCAATATCTTCAACTCCAGCGCGGTACTGGCCCGCGCCGAGACCGCCACCGACGCCGCGCACCAGCGGGTCGAGGCCATCGTCGCCCACGAATATTTCCATAACTGGTCGGGCAACCGCGTGACCTGCCGCGACTGGTTCCAGCTGTCGCTCAAGGAAGGCTTCACGGTGTTCCGTGACGCCGGGTTCTCGGCCGACATGAACTCCGCCACCGTCAAACGCATCCAGGACGTGGCCTACCTGCGTACCCACCAGTTCGCCGAAGACGCCGGCCCCATGGCCCATCCGGTGCGCCCGGACAGCTTCATCGAGATTTCCAACTTCTACACCCTGACTGTGTACGAAAAGGGCTCGGAAGTGGTCGGCATGATCCACACCCTGTTGGGCCCTGAAGGCTTTCGCAAGGGCAGCGATCTCTACTTCCAGCGCCACGACGGCCAGGCCGTGACCTGCGACGATTTCGTCAAGGCCATGGAAGATGCCAACGGTGTCGACCTGACCCAGTTCAAGCGCTGGTACAGCCAGGCCGGTACGCCACGGCTGGCGGTCAGCGAATCCTACGATGCCGCCGCCAAGACCTATAGCCTGACCTTCCGCCAGAGCTGCCCGCCGACTCCGGACAAGGCGGAAAAACTGCCGTTCGTGATTCCCGTCGAGCTGGGCCTGCTGGACAGCCAGGGGGCCGAGATCCCGTTGCGCCTGAGCGGCGAAGCGGCGGCAAACGGCACGTCCCGAGTGATCTCGGTGACCGAAGCCGAGCAGACCTTCACTTTCGTCGACATCGTCGAAAAACCGCTGCCGTCTTTGCTGCGTGGCTTCTCGGCGCCGGTGAAGCTGAGCTTCCCGTATGACCGCGACCAATTGATGTTCCTGATGCAGCACGACAGCGACGGCTTCAACCGCTGGGATGCCGGCCAGCAACTGTCCGTGCAGGTGTTGCAGGAACTGATTGCCCAGCATCAGCAAGGCGCGAGCCTGGTACTGGACCCGCGTCTGATGACTGCCTTGCGCACGGTGCTGTCGGACGAATCCCTGGATCAGGCCATGGTCGCGGAAATGCTCTCGCTGCCAAGCGAAGCCTATCTGACGGAAATCAGCGAAGTGGCCGATGTCGAGGCGATCCATGCCGCCCGTGAGTTCGCCCGCCAGCAATTGGCCGACAACCTGTTCGAAGCTCTGTGGCTGCGCTACGAGGCCAACCGCGACTTGTCGAAGCGCACGCCGTATGTGGCCGAAGCCGAGCATTTTGCCCGCCGTGCATTGCAGAACATCGCCTTGTCGTACCTGATGCTGACCGACAAGCCCGAAGTGCTGAGCGCGACCCTGGAGCAGTTCGACAGCGCCGACAACATGACCGAACGCCTCACGGCCCTGGCGGTGTTGGTCAATTCGCCATTCGAAACCGAGAAGGCCCGGGCGCTGGAAGTATTCGCGGAGAACTTCAAGGGTAACCCGCTGGTCATGGACCAGTGGTTCAGCGTCCAGGCCGGCAGCCCGTTGCCGGGTGGCCTGGCGCGGGTCAAGGCGCTGATGGAGCACCCGGCGTTCAACATCAAGAACCCGAACAAGGTGCGGGCACTGATCGGTGCGTTCGCCGGGCAGAACCTGATCAACTTCCATGCCGCCGACGGCTCGGGTTACCGCTTCCTGGCGGACCTGGTCATCCAGCTCAACGGCTTCAACCCGCAGATCGCCTCGCGACAACTGGCGCCGCTGACCCGCTGGCGCAAATACGACAACGCCCGCCAGGCGCTGATGAAAGCCGAGCTTGAGCGCATCCTGGCGTCCGGCGCGCTGTCCAGCGATGTGTTCGAGGTGGTGAGCAAGAGCCTGGCTTGAGGTTGATGCCGCGGTTTGTCTTTTAGACCGCGGTGCCTTTATTCGCGAGCAAGCCCGCTCCCACAGGAGCTGTGGTGTGCACGAGCTTTGTGTCCGCCGCAGATCCCTGTGGGAGCGGGCTTGCTCGCGAATGGAGCAACATCGATCTACCTTTGGAATACAGCCATCACCCCACCGAATACCCCGCCATTCACCCCCTGCGCCAACCCCCCTGGTTAACAAAAGATAACGCGGCGTCGATTGTCAGGCCTTCTGAAAGCCCGATAGGATAGGTCAGCTTCCGAAGTGGCTCTAGATTGCAGGTTTGCGCCCCGATCGAGCTGCCTACGGCGCCCTGAAAGGCCGTATGGCCGAACAATAATAATGGGGGAAAAGGTCTATGAACGAGCCTGTCATGGCCGTGGGTCGCGCCCGCCAGCCTGTGCTGCGGCGAGTCGCGTTGCTGGTCTCGGCGCTCTCGCTGCTGGGCTCTGTTGTGTTGTCGGCGCCGGCGCTGGCCGTTGCAGCCACGACAACCGACGTCATCTATGCGGTCGAATCGGCCAAGGCCAGCAAGACCCTGATGCTCGACGTGGCCCACGCCGGCCAGCGCCTGGTAGCCGTCGGTGATCGTGGGCACATTGTCTATTCGGACGACCAGGGCAACACCTGGACCCAGGCCAAGGTGCCGACCCGCCAACTGCTTACCGCCGTATTCTTCGTCGATGACAAACACGGCTGGGCCGTGGGGCACGACGCGCAGATCCTCGCCAGTGAAGACGGCGGCAGCACCTGGACCCGGCAATACGAAGACCTCACCCGTGAAGCGCCGTTGCTGGACGTCTGGTTCAAGGACGCCAGCCAGGGGTTCGCCGTGGGTGCCTACGGTGCGTTGCTCGAAACCACCGACGGTGGCAAGCACTGGGAAGACGCCAGTGACCGTCTCGACAACGAAGACCAGTTCCACCTCAACGCCATCACCGCGGTAAAGGATGCCGGGCTGTTCATCGTCGGCGAGGCCGGCAGCATGTTCCGCTCCGCCGACTGGGGCCAGACCTGGGAGAAGCTCGAAGGCCCTTACGAAGGTTCGCTGTTCGGCGTCATCGGCACCGCCCAACCTTCGACGCTGCTGGCCTACGGCTTGCGCGGCAACCTCTATCGTTCCACCGATTTCGGCGGCTCCTGGGAGCAGGTCGAGCTCAAGGCCGCCCGGGGCGCCCTGGAGTTCGGCCTGTCAGGGGCGACCTTGTTGCCGGACGGTTCCATCGTGATCGTCGGCAACGGCGGCAGCGTGGTGCGCAGCACCGACGACGGCGTGACCTTCAGCGTCTTCAACCGTCCGGACCGGATTTCCGTGGCGGCCGTCACGGCGGCGGGTAATGGCAACCTGATCCTGGCCGGACAGGGGGGCGTGCGAGTCACCACGGCCAGCGGCGCTGAACTGAACAAATGAGCCGCGCATATGAGTCGGGCACAATAACAAGAAGGCGGACCCCATGAGCAGTCATCACCAAGACAAGGCGACGTTCCTCGAGCGCCTGATTTTCAACAACCGCCCGGCGGTGATCGTCATTTGCTTGTTGGTCAGTATTTTCCTGTTCTGGCAGGCCACGCTGATCCGTCCCTCCACCAGCTTCGAGAAAATGATTCCCCTCGAGCATCCGTTCATCGAGAAGATGCTCGAACATCGCAACGACCTGGCGAACCTTGGCAACACCGTGCGGATTTCCGTGGAAGCCACCAACGGCGACATCTTCTCCAAGGACTACATGGAGACCCTGCGCCAGATCCATGACGAGGTCTTCTACATTTCCGGCGTCGACCGCTCCGGCCTCAAGTCGTTGTGGAGCCCGAGCGTGCGCTGGACCGAAGTGACGGAAGAGGGCTTCGCCGGCGGCGAAGTGATCCCCCAGAGCTACAACGGTTCGGCCGACAGTCTCGAACTGCTGCGCAACAACGTGCTCAAGTCCGGCCAGGTCGGGCGGCTGGTGGCCAACGATTTCAAATCGAGCATCGTCGACATCCCGTTGCTGGAGTCCTACCCGGATCCCCAGGACCAGGGCAAGTTGCTGAAACTGGACTACCAGAAATTCTCCCACGAGCTCGAAGACAAGATCCGCCACAAGTTCGAAGCCCAGAACCCCAACGTACAGATCCACATCGTCGGGTTCGCGAAGAAGGTCGGCGACCTGATCGATGGCTTGATCATGGTGGTGATGTTCTTCGGCGTGGCCTTCGTCATCACCCTGGTCCTGCTGTACTGGTTCACCCACTGCATGCGCAGCACCATCGCGGTGTTGAGCACCACGCTGGTGGCGGTGGTCTGGCAACTGGGGCTGATGCACGCGGCCGGCTTCGGCCTCGATCCCTACTCGATGCTGGTGCCGTTCCTGATTTTCGCCATCGGGATTTCCCACGGGGTGCAGAAAATCAACGGCATCGCCTTGCAGTCCAGCGAGGCGGATAACGCCCTGACGGCGGCGCGGCGCACGTTCCGGCAACTGTTCCTGCCGGGGATGATCGCGATCCTGGCGGATGCGGTAGGCTTCATTACCTTGCTGATCATCGACATCGGCGTGATCCGCGAGCTGGCCATCGGAGCGTCCATCGGCGTGGCGGTGATCGTGTTCACCAACCTGATCCTGCTGCCGGTGGCGATTTCCTACGTCGGCATCAGCAAGCGCGCCGTCGAGCGCAGCAAGAAAGACGCGAACCGCGAGCATCCGTTCTGGCGGTCACTGTCGAACTTCGCCAGTGCCAAGGTCGCGCCGGTGTCCATTGCCCTGGCGGTGCTCGCCTTCGGTGGTGGCCTGTGGTACAGCCAGAACCTGAAGATTGGCGACTTGGACCAGGGTGCGCCGGAACTGCGTCCCGACTCGCGCTACAACCAGGACAACAACTTCATCATCAGCAATTACTCCACCAGTTCCGATGTGCTGGTGGTGATGGTCAAGACCAAGGCCGAAGGCTGCTCGCGCTACGAAGCCATGGCACCGATCGATGAGCTGATGTGGAAGATGCAGAACACCGAGGGCGTGCAATCGGCGATTTCCCTGGTGACCGTGTCCAAGCAGATGATCAAGGGCATGAACGAGGGCAACCTGAAATGGGAAACCCTTTCGCGCAACCCCGACGTGCTGAACAACTCCATCGCCCGGGCCGATGGCCTGTATAACAACAGCTGCTCCCTGGCACCGGTGCTGGTATTCCTCAACGACCACAAGGCCGAGACCCTGGATCGTGCGGTAAAAGCGGTCCAGGCCTTCGCCAAGGAAAACAACCGCGATGGCCTGGAGTTCATCCTGGCCGCCGGTAACGCCGGCATCGAAGCCGCCACCAACGAAGTGATCAAGGAGTCGGAACTGACCATCCTGATCCTGGTGTACATCTGCGTGGCGACCATGTGCATGATCACCTTCCGCTCCTGGGCCGCGACCCTGTGCATTGTCCTGCCGCTGGTACTGACTTCGGTGTTGGGCAACGCCCTGATGGCGTTCATGGGTATCGGCGTGAAAGTCGCGACCCTGCCGGTGGTGGCGCTGGGGGTGGGGATTGGCGTGGACTACGGTATCTACATCTATAGCCGCCTGGAAAGCTTCCTGAGGGCTGGGTTGCCGTTGCAGGAAGCTTATTACCAGACGCTGAAATCCACCGGCAAGGCGGTGCTGTTCACCGGCCTGTGCCTGGCCATCGGCGTGTGCACCTGGATCTTCTCGGCCATCAAGTTCCAGGCGGACATGGGGTTGATGCTGACGTTCATGCTGCTGTGGAACATGTTCGGCGCGCTGTGGCTGTTGCCGGCGCTGGCGCGGTTCCTGATCAAGCCTGAGAAGCTGGCGGGGCAGAAGGGGAATTCGTTGTTTGCCCATTGATGGGGCCACTGCCAAACACAGTTTTGTGGCGAGGGGATTTATCCCCTCGCCACAAGAATTACCTTAGCCAGTGATCACGGCGCCAACGGCAAGAACTTGCCCTGCGCCAGGGACTTGCTGAGCTGCCCCCGATGCACATTCACCACCGCATAAGGGCTATCGGCCTTGGCGAGTAACGAGTGGTAGTGCTCCCGGCGCTGCTCCTTGGTTTTCAAGTGCGCGACGCTGTAGTCCGCCTTCGGTGTATCAGCCGTTTCGTAGTGGAAATGCGCGTACCAGAGGGGGAAGCCATCACGGTCGTTGATGGCGTATTCCTGGAGGAAGTCCTTGCGGCTCCCTTTCAAGGCCTTGCGATCGCCGAGCCGTGCGACTTGTATCAGGTTTTTTTCGAACAGAAACCGCAGGTTGCCGTCGGTAGGCGGCAGTTTCAGACTCAATTCGGTGCGCAGGGCGTTGCCCCTGGTGGTCAGGCTCGATATGGCGTCCGACAGCTGCTTGCTCAGTGCCTGATCTGCCGGCGTGCGTGGGGTTTGCGACGCGGCGAGGGCCCGGTCAAGCTCTTCGGAAAGCTTACGGAAACGACTCGCCTCATTGTTCATGATCTCCTCGATTTCCTGAGGATGACGGCAGTGTTTCTTGTAGCTTTCAGCACGGCGCAGACGTTCGTCCAGCTCATCGAGCATTTGGTGCACATCGCCCTTGATCGCCTTGACCGATCTCGTCTTGGGCGCCGGGGTTGGTTTGCGTATATCGACGGCATCCCACACATCGTCGTGACGCGAGTAGGTGGACAATAGCGTATCGTTGAAACGCAGCTCGACGACTTCAATCGGCAGGGCCGTGCCGGCCGGCTTCAAGTCACCGATCAGGACGCCTCTGTTGCGGGTCCTGATCACCTTTTTCTGTGGGCGTCCGGCGGGCACCCTGGACTGTTTTGGCGCACGCCTGCGCGGCGTTGGCTCGGGTTTGATTTCTGCGGCGAGTTTGCTGGAGACCTCCTGATACAGGCTGTCGACCAGCCTGAGTAACCTGTCGAAATAGGCTTCGTTGAGGTGGTCGAGGTAGAGGGTCTTGATCCCCTGCAAGGCGTCCAGGGACTTGCCGTACTGCTCGGTCAGGCTGGTCAGCACCTCAAGCTGTTCCGAGGCGGGGAGCTCGTACATTCGCAGTTCGCAATGGGAGCGCACTTGTTCCCCCAAGGGCACGACGATGTGCAGCAGGCTCTCGGACAGGTTGGAACTGGAGTTCTTGACCGACAGCATCGGAAGCGTAGCGAATTGCAGGGCTTTGCTGCTGATTGAGTTTATTTCGTCGTGCGGCCGGTCTTTGGTGAGGCGCTCGAACGCCTGGGCGCCGGCCTCATCCAGATTCAATAGTCGATCGAGAAAATCGTCCTTGAGCTCCAGCCAATGGATCGCCTGATCATTGAGATCGCTCAGGGTCTCGAGATACTTCAGGTATTCCTGCAGGTTAATGAGGACGGCCTCCATCTGATTGACCTCCCCTTTAAACTGAGGATGGGCATTGATGACGGCCGTGCGTTGATTTTCGGTGACGATGACGGCTTTGCGGGCATTGTTCACCACGTTTTCCATCATCCCGCGCAAGGCTGCCGGGGATAGCTCGATGCCCAGGCTGGCCCGCTCGGGCGCGCTGTTCACCAGCTTCAGATAAAGGTCGGTCTGTTCCTGAAGCAGGTCATAGTACACTTTGCGCTTCGCCGTGCGTTGTGCCTCGGTATAGTTCGCTCCGCTATCGAGCCTGATCATCACTTCCTGGGCCACTTGCAGGGCTCTGCCTCGAGCTGCGTCTCCCTTGACCACCTGATTGTATTCCTCTTGTAGTACCCGCCTTCGCTCCAGATTGAGGTCGCGCTGTGCTTGCAACCGTTTGGGGGGCGAGCCGCCCAGCAGGCGCAGGCGCAGATCGAGGGACCAGCGCCCCTCGCTGTCGGCTTTCAACGGCGGACCGTTCCGGCTGGGGTCGAGTGGGTCGACGATGGTCGCGCTGCCGTCCGCTTCAGGGGTGACCTGATACAGAACGCCTTCCACCTCGGCATGCCATTTTTGGGCGATCACGTACAAACCCTTGTACGGGCCATATCCGATGGGTTCGGGCATTGTCGCAGGGCGCGTTGTCTGCAAGTTCAGCAGCCGGGTGCGTTGTTCCGATGTCAGGCGCTGGCGGGCGCTGGCGAAGCTGAAGTCCAGGCGTCTACTGGCAGCATCGGCGTGGGCGCCAGGCATGGCGATGGTTCCCTCCACGACGGTGGGCGGTGCCGGCACGGGCCACTGCTCGGCAATGGCCTGAGGTGCCGGGGGGAGCATGGCTTGCTTCTTCACCGATTCGGGCACTGCCGCACGGGTGACCGGCGCATGGCCGGTGGGCAGTTGGCCCACCAGCATGGCCAGGTTGACGAGCAGGTCGACGGCGGCCAGCTCCCGTGTCACTGGATCCTCGCTGATCAGGGCTGGAATGTCCTGTTGGGCGCTGGCCATCAGGTTCCATAGCCAGACAGTGGTCATGACCGGGCCGCGCAGCAAGGGGAACAACAGCGTGTTGAACAACAGGCTGCCGCCCCGGAGCAACACCGCCCAGCGGCTCTCGCTGTTGGACACCGAGTCTCGGTCGGCCTGGGTGATCAAAGCCTGGGCGTTGCAGCCATAGAGATACTGCATCAGCTCGCCGTTGTGCAGCGCTTGCAGCAGTTCGCCGTGGGTGTCTGCCGTGGCGAGCGTGGCCGGGGCGGGTTTGTCGGGAACGTTGAACTCGTCGCCGGGGAAGAACCGCACGATGTGCGGTTCCAGGAAGCCGCCGTTGGCGTACACCGGGCGGGCCGAGTCGGACAGCCAGGTCAGGACGCTATCCTGCAGGTCTCCGGCGGTGGCGATGGCTTGCAGCAGCGCCTCCCTTGTCGGGAACGCTTGCAGCATGGGGGTATGGAGCGGCCGATACAGCAGATGCGGGCCGGTGGTGGTGTCCTGCGCTTCGATAAGGAACATGTTGGCCACGATGTCGGGCTGGGCCTGGGGCCTGCGCACCAGACCGAGGTGGCGAATGACCACCGGGCGACCGTTGACCTGTTGGCTCGCCACGTCAGGTTGAAGAACGGCTTCCAGCAGGCGCTGGCCTTGGAGAGTCATGCCGTTTTCGTTGTTCAGCCGCTGTTTCAGCGCGTCGAGGGCCAGTTGCGCAGGAATCTGTTCGGCGAAGATCCGTTGACGGCTCTTTGCCTGGGACGAGCTACCGAGCAGGTGCTGTTGCAGGTAGCGCGGATAGGTGGTGCCAATGTCGACCTGTTCGATCAGCCCGGTCACGAAGCCCGGCGTCAACCAGGCCGGCAATGTCAGGCTACGACGATGGCTGAGCGTGAAGCGGCCGCTGGGGCGGGCGACCAGGTTGTGGATGGCCAGTTCGGTCAGGCTCATCTGCCGCTTCTCGCTGAGGCCGATGGTCCCGGGATAGCCTGCGGAAACGGTGAAGTTCAGCAGCACATCGTCGGGCTGGTACTGGCCCGATGGCACCTTGTCCGGGCTGCTGTCATTGGCTTGCCGCATGCGGCCGGACAAGGCGCTGGCGGTGAAAGCCTTGATGTCCTCGATGCCGCTGAGAAAGGTCTGGCCCTGATGGCGTTTTTTGGCGCTGGCCAGGGTCAGGCTGTGGTGCTGGAGCTTCGTCTGGTCGACGATGGAGGCTTTTTTCAGCCAGCGGGGCAGCAAGGGGGCCAGGCGTGCCGAGGTCTGCGGTGAGAGCCGAGGGGCTTCCAGCAGGTAGCGTGCCGGGTCGCTCAGGTCGTTATAGAGATCCTTCAGGTTCTGCAGGCCGATCCCGGCTGGCAGCCGTACCGCCTTCAACTCGGCCAGTTGCTGCTCCAGCAACATTGCCGCCTGGCTCTCGAAGACGTCGCCGCTTATCTCGTAGCGTTGGCAGGTGACGGTGTCGACGGTGTAACGGCTGGCGATCGATGCGCCCCAATGCTGATAAAAAGCTTCCACAGAGGCAAAGGATTGCACCGCGCTGCCGGGGCTGCACAGCAGGAACTCCGTGGCGCCTTTTGTGGTGCGGACCAGGAGAATCTCGCTGCCCACCAGTACGGTACTGGTGGTACCCCGGGTGACCCGGGTTTCCAGGTTATAGGCGTACACAGGTGCCTGTCGGTCGAGACGAAAGCGCCGCTCCCGGTCTGGCCAGCGGACGACCTGATCGAGCATCTCGCGTGCCGTGTCAGCAAGGTCGGGCTGTTGCAGCCCGCGGATGCTCAGCATGTTCCTCAGCACATCGCTGAGCCAGCGCCAGCGGTTGCCGCGGCGCTTCGTATCGGCTGCGTCAATGTCGTCGCCCCAATAACGGACCAGCGCATCCTCCAGCCCGAGCGGTACGCTCCAGGCCAGTTCCAGCAGCGATTGCTTGATGATCTGGATGTCCACCTCGCGGTTGCCTGCCCGCAGGCGGCGCGGTGGGATGTCGGATAGAAAACAGTCCAGGTGGCCCTGTGGGCTGAAGTCCACGGGCGTGCCGACGGCCAGATGATCGAGCACCACGGGCATGAACGGCTGGAAATGCCAGGTACGTCTGGTAGTGTCCGGGGTCGCCAATTGAACCGTGGCCAGGTCGACATCCAGCCAGGGATATGTCCGCTTGATAGCTTGTTCAAGCATGCGTTGCACGACCTGTTCGAAGGTCGGGTGGCTGGCGAATTGCAGGCTGACACTTTGCGTCAACGCGGGGATGGCGTCAGCGGAGGAGGGGGCGGTCATGAGAAGTCCTTTTCACAAAACATGGCCGTCGGGATGACGGTGAGAAAAGTATCGACTTCTCTGCCCTGAGCGGGTGGTACATAAATACCACCCTACCGAAGAGCGGTTGTGAAAGGTCCTTTCGCTGGCATCGACGGGATGAATGACCGGTTCGCTACAATCGGTTGATCAGGACGGATCGTTGCCCAGCACGACGTTCAGCGCACTGCGTGCATCGTCCAGTTGCACCAGGGTGGCATGGCGGGCGCCGAGGGCATCACGGTTCTCGATGGCGGTGAGGATCGCCTTGTGCCGTGGCATCGCCAGTTCATGCAGGTTGGGCCGTTGGTTGGAATGCTTGAGCGCTTCGGCGATGGCCACCGACAACATGTTGCACAGGTTGGCGAGCAGGTCATTGTGGGTGGCGTCGGCGATCCGGCTATGGAAATCCAGGTCCGGTTGCAGCAGGGCTTCGGGCGTCGGTGCCGCGTCCATGCGCTCGTAGGCTTCGCGGATGGCGGCGATGTCGGCGTCGGTGGCGAACTGTGCGGCCAGGGCGGCTGCGGCCGGTTCGATGATGCTACGCACGCTGGTGAGCAAACCGAAGAACTCGTTCTGCGGGCTGCTCTGCATCAGCCAGTGCAATACATCCGGATCGAGCATGTGCCATTCCCGCCGGGCCTTGACCACCGTCCCCACGCGCGGCCGCGAATACACCAGGCCCTTGGCGACCAGCACCCGCGTGGCTTCACGCAGTACCGGACGGCTCACGGCGTATTCTTCGCAGAGCAAGGCTTCGGCGGGCAGCTTGTCATCGGGCTTGAAGCGTCCGGACACGATCTGCATGCCCAGTTCCTGGACGATGCGTGCGTGCATGCTTTTGCGGTCGGAGGGTTTGCGGTAATCCATGGGGTGCGGCGCGATCCTGTGGAGGAGATGCTACGCATGATAGCAGGCGCAGCGAGGGCGGGTCGCTAGTGCGATTGTATGTGAGATGCAGATCCCCCTGTGGGAGCGAGCCTGCTCGCGATGGCGGCGAGTCAGCCGACATGGATGCTGGCTGACAGTGCGCTATCGTCGGATCGGCGCCCGGAGCAAGCTCGCTCCCACATGGGATTTGCAGGGTCAGTGGGAGTGTCGCGGCACCTCGGCGCCGCGGCAGCCCACCAGGAAGTCGAAGTCGCAGCCCTGGTCCGCTTGCAGGACATGGTCGATGTACAACTGACGGTAGCCGCCCACCAGCAGTTGCTGTGGCGGGGCCAGGTCAGCCAGGCGGGCGGCCAGTTCGGCGTCGGAAATGTCCAGGTGCAGGCGGCCGCTGGCGCAATCCAGCTCGATGAAATCACCTTCTTTCACCGCTGCAAGAGGACCGCCGGCCGCAGCCTCCGGTGCCACGTGCAACACCACGGTGCCATAGGCGGTGCCGCTCATGCGTGCGTCGGAAATCCGCACCATGTCGGTCACGCCCTGGGCCAGCAGCTTGGCCGGCAAGCCCATGTTGCCCACTTCGGCCATGCCCGGATAACCCTTGGGTCCGCAGTTCTTCATTACCAGAATCGAGTCGGCATCCACATCCAGTTCCGGATCGTTGATCCGCGCCTTGTACTCGTCGAAGTTCTCGAACACCACCGCGCGACCTCGATGCTGCATCAGCTCGGGGGTGGCGGCGGAGGGCTTGAGCACCGCCCCCAAAGGCGCCAGGTTGCCGCGCAGCACGCAGATGCCGCCGTCGGCGCGGATCGGGTTGTCCAGGGTGCGGATGACTTCGTCCTGGCCGTAGATCGGCGCATCCTTGGTATTTTCTCCGAGGCTCTTGCCGTTGACGGTCAGGGCATTCGGGTGAGGGATCAGATTGGCTTCACCGAGACGACGCAATACGGCAGGCAGGCCACCGGCGTAGTAGAACTCTTCCATCAGGAAGCGCCCGGACGGCTGCAGGTCGACGATGGTCGGCATGCCCCGGCCGATGCGGGTCCAGTCGTCCAGGTCCAACTGCACGCCGATGCGCCCGGCGATGGCCTTGAGGTGGATCACCGCGTTGGTGGAGCCGCCGATAGCGGCGTTGACGCGGATGGCGTTTTCAAAGGCTTCCTTGGTGAGGATCTTCGACAGCTTCAGGTCCTCACGGACCATTTCCACCGCGCGCATGCCGGACATGTGGGCCAGCACATAGCGGCGCGCGTCCACGGCCGGAATCGCGGCGTTATGGGGCAACGACGTGCCGAGGGCTTCGGCCATGCACGCCATGGTCGAGGCGGTCCCCATGGTGTTGCAGGTGCCGGCCGAGCGGGACATGCCGCCCTCGGCCGCGAGGAAGTCGTCGAGGGTGATGGTGCCGGCCTTCACCTGCTCGCTCAATTGCCAGACCACCGTGCCGGAACCGATGTCCTGGCCCTTGTGCTTGCCGTTGAGCATGGGGCCACCGGTGACGACGATGGCCGGTACGTCGCAACTGGCGGCCCCCATCAGCAGGGCGGGGGTGGTCTTGTCGCAACCGGTGAGCAGCACCACGCCGTCAATCGGGTTGCCGCGAATCGCCTCTTCCACGTCCATGCTCGCCAGGTTGCGGGTCAACATGGCGGTAGGGCGCAGGTTCGATTCGCCGTTGGAGAACACCGGGAATTCCACCGGGAAGCCCCCGGCTTCGATCACGCCGCGCTTGACGTGCTCGGCAATCTGCCGGAAATGCGCGTTGCACGGGGTCAGCTCCGACCAGGTGTTGCAGATGCCGATGATCGGCTTGCCATGGAATTGATGGTCGGCAATGCCCTGATTTTTCATCCAGCTGCGGTACATGAAGCCGTTTTTGTCGGCAGTGCCAAACCATTGGGCCGAGCGCAGGGAGGGTTTTTTATCAGACATGATCGATTCTCTTATTGTATGACTATATTGTTCCGGATGAAGCGTAACATAAGCGCAATTTGCACGCTTTGGAAGTGTTGTTGGGTAAATAGTATTACTATATAGTCCAGCTCAATGGAGGGATTGTCCTGGCGTGCATTCGCGAGAGAAATCCCCCGTGGTTCCATAACAACAACAATCGGAGACCGGTCCCATGAGCCAGGAATTGCGGCTTATCCGTCGCATCACGCTGAAACTGATTCCCTTCCTGATCCTGTTGTACCTGATCGCCTATGTAGACCGCTCTGCGGTGGGCTTTGCCAAGCTGCACATGGGCGCCGACCTGGGTATCGGCGATGCCGCCTACGGCCTGGGCGCAGGGCTGTTTTTCATCGGTTATTTCCTGCTGGAGATTCCCAGCAACCTGATGCTCGAACGGTTCGGTGCCCGGCGTTGGTTCGCCCGGATCATGATCACCTGGGGCGCGATCACCATCGGCATGGCGTTTGTGCAGGGCCCCCACAGCTTCTATGTGATGCGCTTTTTGCTCGGCGCCGCCGAAGCCGGATTCTTCCCCGGCGTGCTGTACTACATCACCCAATGGTTCCCGGTTCGCCATCGCGGCAAGATCCTGGGGCTGTTCATTCTTTCGCAGCCCATCGCCATGATGATCACCGGTCCGGTGTCCGGCGGCTTGCTGGGCATGGACGGCGTATTGGGCCTGCACGGCTGGCAGTGGTTGTTCATTGTCATCGGCCTGCCGGCGGTGTTGCTGACCTGGCCGGTGCTGCGCTACCTGCCGGATGGCCCGCAACAGGTGAAGTGGCTGGACCAGGCCGAGAAGGACTGGCTGACCGGTGAGCTGAAAAAGGATCTGCAGGAGTACGGCCAGACCCGCCACGGTAACCCGCTGCATGCCCTGAAGGACAAACGGGTCTTGCTGCTGGCGCTGTTCTACCTGCCGGTGACCCTGAGTATCTATGGCCTGGGCTTGTGGTTGCCGACGCTGATCAAGCAGTTCGGTGGCAGTGATCTGGTGACCGGATTCGTGTCTTCAGTGCCGTATATTTTCGGCATTGTCGGATTGCTGATCATACCCCGCAGCTCCGACCGCTTGAATGATCGCTATGGTCACCTGGCCGTGCTTTATGTCTTGGGCGCCATGGGGCTGTTCCTCAGTGCGTGGTTGTCGGTGCCGGTGCTGCAACTGGCGGCGCTGTGCCTGGTGGCGTTTGCCCTGTTTTCCTGCACGGCGGTGTTCTGGACCTTGCCGGGACGTTTCTTTGCCGGCGCCAGTGCGGCGGCGGGCATCGCCTTGATCAACTCGGTGGGTAACCTGGGTGGCTACATCGGGCCGTTCGTGATTGGCGCGCTGAAGGAATACACCGGCAACCTGGCCTCTGGGCTGTACTTCCTGTCCTGTGTGATGGTGTTCGGCCTGGTGTTGACCGGCGTAGTGTATCGCCTGCTGGAGCGCAGGCATGTGCTGCCGGCCGACCAGTTCGCGGCCAGTGCGCGGGGGGCGACGCGTACCTGATTTTGATGGCTGTGGCGGTCACTGTGGGAGCGGGCTTGCTCGCGAAAGCGGTGGGTCAGCTTGCATAAATATTGACTGTGCCACCGTCTTCGCGGGCAAGCCCGCTCCCACAGGGGATTGGCGGTGTGTTCAAGGTTTGTTTACAAGGAGAGATCCATGCGTTTAGTTCAATTCGAATTACCCAACGGTGAACGCCGCGTCGGTGTGGTCGAGGGCGATCAGGTGCGCGAAGTGCTGGGGGCGCAGACCGTGCGTGAGCTGGCGCTGGCGGCCATCGAGGCGGGTGTGAAGCTTGCAGAGCAGGTCAATGGCCTGGGATTCGGCGCCGAGTATGATTACCCGCGGTTGCTCGCCGAGCTGCGGATCCTGCCGCCGCTGGATCACCCGGACCCGGCGCACCTGCTGGTCAGCGGCACCGGCCTGACCCACCTGGGCAGCGCCTCGGCCCGGGACAAGATGCACCAGCAGGCTGGCGACGAAGCCGCCATGACCGACACCATGCGCATCTTCAAGTGGGGCGTCGAGGGCGGCAAGCCCCAGGCCGGCCAGGCCGGCGTGCAACCGGAATGGTTCTACAAGGGTGACGGCAGCATTGTCGTCCGTCCGGGTCATCCGTTCCCGTTGCCGCCGTTCGCCGAAGACGCCGGCGAAGAGCCGGAAATCAGCGGCCTCTACGTCATCGGCCTCGACGGCAAGCCTTATCGCCTGGGTTTCGCGGTGGGCAACGAATTTTCCGATCATGTGATGGAGCGCAAGAATTACCTGTACCTGGCCCATTCGAAACTGCGCAGTTGCAGTTTTGGTCCGGAACTTCGTGTCGGTGAATTGCCTCAACATCTTTCCGGAAGCAGTCGTATCCTGCGCAACGGCGAAGTGCTGTGGCAGAACGAATTCCTCAGCGGCGAGGCCAACATGTGCCACAGCCTCGAAAACCTGGAATTCCACCATTTCAAGTACAGTCAGTTCCTGCGTCCGGGGGATGTGCACGTTCACTTCTTCGGCACCGCGACCCTGTCGTTCGCCGATGGCATCCGTACCCAGCCGGGGGACGTGTTCGAAATCAGCCAGGCCGAATTCGGCGCGCCGCTGGTCAACGGCATTGCCCCGGTGGACGCGGCGTTCAACCCGGGTACTATCGGCACACTTTAAGAGGAGACTTGCGATGAACCAGATCCTTGGTCACAACTACATCGGTGGGGCGCGCAGTGCGGCCGGCCAGACGCGTTTGCAGAGCCTCGACGCCAGCACTGGCGAAGCCTTGCCGGGTGATTTCATGCAGGCCACGGCTGAAGAGGTCGATGCAGCCGCCAAGGCGGCCGCCGCGGCTTACCCGGCTTACCGCAGCCTGAGCGCCGTGCGCCGGGCCGAGTTTCTCGAGGCCATCGCCGATGAGCTGGATGCCTTGGGCGATGCGTTCGTCGCCGTGGTCTGCCGTGAAACCGCGTTGCCTGCGGCACGGATCCAGGGTGAGCGGGGTCGTACCAGCGGGCAGATGCGCCTGTTCGCCAAAGTCCTGCGCCGCGGCGATTTCTACGGCGCGCGTATCGATCGGGCCCTGCCGGAGCGCCAACCGCTGCCGCGCCCGGACCTGCGTCAGTACCGCATCGGCCTGGGCCCGGTGGCGGTGTTCGGCGCCAGCAATTTCCCGCTGGCCTTTTCCACGGCTGGCGGCGACACCGCGTCGGCCCTGGCGGCCGGCTGCCCGGTGGTGTTCAAGGCCCACAGCGGCCATATGGCGACCGCAGAGTGGGTGGCCGATGCGATCATCCGTGCCGCCGAAAAAACCGCGATGCCGGCCGGGGTCTTCAACATGATCTACGGCGGTGGCGTCGGTGAGTGGCTGGTCAAGCACCCGGCCATCCAGGCCGTGGGTTTCACCGGTTCCCTACGGGGTGGGCGGGCCCTGTGCGACATGGCCGCCGCGCGTGCGCAGCCGATCCCGGTGTTTGCCGAGATGTCGAGCATCAACCCGGTGATCGTCCTGCCTGAAGCGCTGGCGACCCGCGCCGACAGTATTGCTCGCGACCTGACCGCCTCGGTGGTGATGGGCTGCGGTCAGTTCTGCACCAACCCGGGCCTGGTGATTGGCATCCGCTCGCCGCAGTTTACGGCCTTCACCCAGCAGGTCGCCGCGCTGATCGGTGACCAGGCGCCACAGACCATGCTCAATGCCGGTACCTTGCAGAGTTATGGCAAGGGCTTGCAGAAGTTGCTGGCTCACCCGGGCATCGAGCACCTGGCCGGACGCCCACAGCAGGGCAACCAGGCCCAGCCGCAGCTGTTCAAGGCCGACGCCAGCCTGTTGATCGAGGGGGACGAGGCGTTGCAGGAGGAGGTGTTCGGCCCGACCACCGTGTTCGTCGAAGTGGCCGACCAGGCGCAACTCAGTGCCGCGCTGAACGGCCTGCATGGTCAACTCACCGCGACCATGATCGGCGAGCCGGATGATTTCCAGCGGTTCAGCGAATTGACGCCGTTGCTGGAGCAGAAAGTCGGCCGGATCCTGCTCAACGGTTACCCGACGGGTGTCGAGGTGTGTGACTCGATGGTCCACGGCGGCCCTTACCCGGCCACCTCCGATGCCCGCGGCACATCGGTGGGTACCCTGGCCATCGACCGCTTCCTGCGGCCGGTATGCTTCCAGAACTACCCCGACAACCTGCTGCCGGAACCCCTGAAAAATGCCAACCCGTTGGGGATCCTGCGGTTGGTGGACGGAGTCCCGGGCCGCGAAGCGCTTTGACCGTCGCAGGGTGGCAGTTCCATTGAGGTTCGATGGACTGCCGCCATCGTCGGAACGCCGCCCGGAGCAAGCCCGCTCCCACATTTGATCCTGGGTGAATGCAGGATTTACACACGCTACTGATCCCCTGTGGGAGCGGGCTTGCCCGCGAAGGCGGCGGAATATTCAGCATCAGTGCAAGCTGATCTACAGCTTTCGCGAGCAATCCCGCTCCCACAATTGTCTTGGGTGAATGCAGGATTTGCACACGCTACTGATCCCCTGTGGGAGCGGGCTTGCCCGCGAAGGCGGCGGCACATTCAGCCTCGATGCCAATTGACCCACCGCCATCGCGGGCAACCCAGCCCTCACCCAAGGGTTCACGCCGTGAAGTCGCTGGCGTGCAGTTCCTTGACGCCGACCAGTTCGAACTCGAACTCGGCGGTAGCATCGGCGTCGACGCTGCCGTAGAGAATGCCGTCGGCAAAGCGCAACTGACCGGTGGCATTGGTGGCGTCGAAGGCGTTACTGCCAATGAAGGTGAAGGCATCGATAGTGGCGGTCAACGGGTTGGCGTCCAGTCCGGTGAGATCCAAGTGGTCCAGTTCGGCGCTCTTGAAGCCGTTGATCACATCGCGCAAGGTTCCGGTGCCCATGTCCGCCAGTGCTCCGAACACGTAGGTGTCCGCGCCGGTGCCACCGGTAAGGTTGTCGGTCCCGGCGCCGCCGATCAAGCGGTCATCCCCCGAGCCACCCACCAGCGTATCGTTGCCCGCGCCGCCATCCAGGATGTTCCCGGCGCTGTTGCCGGTCAGGGTGTCGGCGTAGGCACTGCCAGTCAGGTTCTCGAAGTTCTTCAACGTATCGAGGCCCGAGCCTACGGTGTTCTGTTGCGCCGACGTCGAGAGCGTCACGGTCACCCCCGCCAGCGCCTGCGCGAAGGACACCGTATCGTTGCCTTCACGCCCGTCCAGCACGTTGTTTCCGGCGCCGGCGAACAACGTGTTATCCAGCGTATTGCCCGTGCCGTTGGCCGCATCGGGCGTGTCGATATACAGGTTCTCGACGTTGCTGGTGAGGGTGTAGGTCGCCAGGCGGCTGTGCACACTGTCGATGCCCCCGGACAGTGCATTGCTGTTGGTCTCGATCACCGTGTCGCCGGTATTGTCGACATAGTACGTGTCATTGCCATCGCCACCGCTCATGCTGTCGTTGCCGGCGGCTCCGTCGAGCACGTTGTTGGCGATATTGCCGGTGATGAAGTTGCGTCGTTCATTGCCGGTGCCATCGATCTCCGAGACGCCGGTGAGCACCAGGTTCTCGAGATTGGCCCCCAGTGTCCAACTGACCGAGGCCTTTACCGTATCGATCTGTGAGGTCGAGGTGTTGGTTTCCACCACGCTGTCGAAGGCGTTATCGACCACGTAGATGTCATTGCCATCGCCACCGGTCAGGGAGTCCGCCCCCAGGTCGCCATCCAGGGTGTCGTTGCCCGAGCTGCCCACCAGGGTGTCCGCCTGGTCGGTACCTGAGATCATCCCGCCCTGGTTGGCGTGGTCGAAAATGTCCTGCACGCTGTTGTTGTCGTTGGGATCGCCATGGAAGCCCAGGTCGTCGGCGATGTAGTCGGCCAGTCGCTGGCCGACGACTTCCGCCGATTCCTCGTGCAGATGCCAGACGTCGTCCGGGTACACCAGCGGATCGACTTCGTAGCGCAACGGCAGGTCAGTGTAGTCCACCGCCAGCTTGACGTCGGCGCGCTCGGCCGCCATGGCTTCCTGGGCGGCGCGGACATAGCCGACACCTTCGACAATCGCGGCAATCTTTTCCTCGGAATAGCCACGGGCTCGCGCCGCATCCTGCTCGTAGTGACCGGTTTCCATCAGGTACACGTTGAAATTGCCGAGCTGGGCATGCAGGTAGTCGAACACCTTCAGTGTCGCGGCCTTGTAGGCAGCGGCCGCTGCCTGCTTGTCGGTGGCGCGGGCAATCTCCTGGGCGCCTTCTTCGCCCTGGCCCCAGATGATGCCCATGGTGACGTTATCGATGGCCTTGAGTTCGCTGAGCTGGTCCTTGAGCAATGTCACGGCGCGCAACAGCGCGGGCCCGGGCTGGTTGGTGTCGGTCAGCCACCAGCACAGCTTCAGCTCTTCGGGGCTCAGTGTCGACAAGCCGTTGACGGTGCTGCCGCCCACCGCGATATCGATGCCATTGCCGTCGGCGTCGGTGAACTGGCTGCGTACGTCATAGGTGGTGTAGCGGTCCAGGTCCTTGACCAGCATCGAGGTGCCGGATTGATCGTCATCCTCGGTCATGCGCAGTAGGCGTGCATTGGATTGGCCGAGGGTCGGCAGGTAGAGGATGTCTTGCTGGGCGCGCTCGCCGAACACGAAATCACTGGCGGTCAGGGTGTTGAGGTAGTTGCCGTTGAGGGCGATCTCGAAGCGGTTGCCATCGGCGTCGGCTTCGGCGGACTTGATGTAGGTCTTGTCGCCGGCCGAGTTCAGGGTCATGTACAGCGTGCCGTTGGTGCCGTCGCCAAGGCCGGTGAAGCCCAGGCTGGACACGTCGATCTTGTCCACGCCCACGGTAAAATCATAGACCGTGTCGGTGGCCGTCACGCCACCGGTGTCGTAGTCGCGGTAGCTGTCGAGCACCTTGGTGTAGCGGAAGGTATCGGCGCCATCGCCGCCGTACAGCGAGTCGCGTCCGGCGCCGCCGTCGACGATGTCCGCGCCGGTGTCGGCCTTGATCGTGTCGTTGCCGCCCAGGCCGAGGATCAGGTCCGCGCCGGTGGTACCGTTGAGGGTCTCGGCGCTGCTGGTCCCGGTGATGGTGTTGGCCGGTGCGTCGGCCACCACCAGGGCGAAGTTGTCGCTGACCGAAGCACCCGAAGGATCGGTGGCCTTGACCAGCACGTCATAGCTACCGGATGCGGTGCTGGTCGGCGTGCCGCTGAAGGTCAGGCTAGTGGCATTGAACGTCAGCCACGCGGGCAGGGCCCTGCCGTCGGCGAGGGTCGCGGTGTAGGTCAACACGTCCTGGTTGGCGTCGGTGAAGCTGTCGTGGGCCACGGTGTAGCGGAACGGCGTGCTTTCGCTGGCAGTCTGGTCGAGCAGCGGAATGGCCACCACCGGCGCCACGTTACCGGGGCTGTTCTGGTCGGCGAACACGAAGTGGTTGGCCGTCAGGCTGCTGACCAGGTTGCCCGCCAGCGACACTTCGAAGCGGTTGCCGTTGGCATCGACGGTCAGGTCCTTGAGGTAGGTGCGGTTGGACGAGGCGCTGTAGGTCAGTTGCAGGGTGCCATTGAGGCCGTTGCCCAGGCCGGTGTAGCCGAGCGCCGAGACGTCGATCTTGTCGGCGGCCACGTCGAAGTCGAGGATCTGGTCACTGGCGCTGGTGGAGCTGGTGCGGTAGCTGTCGAGCTTCGAGGTGTAGCGGAACACATCGGCACCCGTGCCGCCGGTGAGTTTGTCCACCCCGGTACCACCGACCAGGATGTCGTTCCCGGCGCCGCCATTGAGCGTGTCGTTCCCGGCGCCACCGAACAATTGTTCGTTGGCCGCGGTGCCGGTCAGCGTGTCGTTGTTCGGCGTGCCGTTGATGACGACGGAGGTGGGTACATCCTGCACGGCGAGGGTGAAGCTGTCGCTGACGGTGGCGTTGCTGCCATCCGTGGCGGTGACTTGTATGGAGTAGGTGCCCGAAGCGGTGTCGCTTGGTGTCCCGCTGAACGTGCGCGTGGCGGCATCGAACACCAGCCAGCTGGGCAGGGCGCTGCCGTCGGCCAGTTTGGCGGTGTAGCTGAGGCTGTCGTTGTCCGGGTCGCTGAAACTGTTGGCCGGCACTACGTAGCTGAACGGTGTGTTCTCCGTCGCGCTCTGGTCCAGCAGTGGGGTCGCCACCACCGGCGCATGGTTGGTCGGCGATGACGTTGCGAAGACGAAGTTGGCACTGGTCAGCGTGTTCAGGTAGTTACCGTCCAGTGCCACTTCGAAGCGGTTGCCATTGGCGTCGGCGGTCAGGGACTTGATGTAGGTCTTGGTGCCGGCGCTGTTGAGCACCAGGTACACGGTGTCGTTCTTGCCGTCCCCCAGGCCGGTGAAGCCCAGGGCCGACAGGTCGATCTTGTCGGAGGCGACATTGAAGTCGGTGATCAGGTCGCCCAGGTTGACGCCGCCGGTGTTGTAGTTGCGGTAGCTGTCCAGACGGTTGGAAAACACGAAGGTGTCCGCCCCGGCACCGCCGGTGAGGGTGTCCATGCCGGCCCCGCCGTCGAGCTTGTCATCGCCGGCGCCGCCACTGAGGCTGTCGTTGCCCGCCAGGCCGAGCAGGGTATCGGCCGAGTCGCTGCCCGCCAGCGAGTCGTTGCCGCTGGTGCCGGTGATCACCCGGTTGAAGATGAAGTTGTTGGCCGTCAGGGTGCTGGCGAGGTTGCCGGAAAGAATCAGTTCGAAGCGATTGCCGCTGGCATCGGCGTCGAAGTCCTTGATGTAGGTGCGGTCGTTGCTGGCGCTGTAGCTGACCTGCAGGGTGCCGCCCCGGCCGTTGCCCAGGCCGGTAAAGCCCAGGCCGGCGAGGTCGATCTTGTCTTGGGTGACGTCGAAGTCGGTGATGGTGTCATCGAAGCTGGTGGTCGCGTTGCGGTAGCTGTCGGACTGGCTGGCGAAGCGGAACGTGTCGGCGCCCGTGCCGCCGGTGAGTTTGTCGACGCCCGCGCCGCCCACCAGGATGTCGCCACCGGCGCCGCCGTTGATGGTGTCGTTGCCGGCGCCACCATAGAAGATCTCGCTGGCGCTGGTGCCCAGCAGCGTGTCGTTGCCGGCCGTGCCTTGTACGGTGGTCATCGGTTCCGTGGCACTGACGTAGCTGCCATCGCCATAGATCAGCGTCGCGCCCTTGCTGGTGTGGCTGATGGTGTTGGCGATGATCGCGTTGCGATCGGTGCCGTCCTCGTTGCGCTCGGCCACGCCATAGGTCGACAGATCGCTGCCGCTGATGAGGTTGCCCTGGATCGTGTTATCGCTGCCGTTGAAGTACTTGCCGGAGACGCCCAGGGTGTCGTCGTAGGATTGGATGATGATCTCCGGGACCGCGCCGCCCAGGGAGTTGTTGTTGAGGGTATTGTCCAGGATCTCGACGTGGTTGCTGCCGTAGATGCGTACCCCGGCGCTGGCGTTGTCGTGGATGTCGACGCCGGTGACCGTCACTTCGCTGGACAGTTTGATCAGCACGCCTTCGGCGCCGTTGCCGTACACCTCGCCGCCGGTGATGGTGATGTTGCTAGGGGAGGGGATGTTCTCGCTGCCGCGCTGCACCACGATGCCGTTGCCGCCGTTGTCATAGGCAACGTTGTTGGTGAGGGTGAAATCGTGGGTGCTGGTGACGACGTTGAAGCCGTGCCGGTCATTGTCGTAGGCGACGTTGTTTTCGAAGGTGCTGTCGCTGAGGAAGTCGGCCACGAAGCCGTCCAGGCCATTGCCATGGGACACGCTGTTCTTGATGACCATGTTGACGGTCTGCTCGTGGGGGTCGAAGCCGTACCCGGAGCAGTCCTTGATCTCGACGCTGTCGATGGTGACGTTGGAGTCGTAGCCTTCTTCGCCGGGAATATAACCGTTGAACCAGCCGTCGATCTTGCCGGTGGTGTGGTCGCGGTTGCCGTCGATGGTGAGTTGGCTGATGCCGAAATCATGGGTTTCTTCGCCATAGGCGGAGCGGATGACGCCGGTGATCTTGGTGTCGGAGCCGTCGGCCACCTTGACGGTGGTCTCGCCCATGCCGTCGCCATACAGGTGGACGTTGCTCTTGAGCATCAGGCAACCGTCGGAAGGTTCCTCACCCCCCGAAACGATGTAGGTTCCGGCCGGCACATACACCTCGCCCCCACCTGCCGCTGCCGCCGCGTCAATCGCTGCCTGGATGGCCGCGGTGTCATCGGTAATACCGTCTCCTTTGGCGCCAAAATTTTGTACGTTGAAAATCATGAGCTTATCTCCGTATCGGGCTGGAACCACGGTAGATGCCAATATTCCATCGGCGACCACAGGGTTATGACCTGACGGAGCGGGAAAGTTGTGACCGAATGTCGGGCAAGTGTCAAAAAGCTGAACTACCTGATCAGCGGTCGGGAACCTTGTTCGGGAAAGTTACGTTTCATTGACGCCGTTTCCTCTGTGGGAGCGGGCTTGCTCGCGAAAGCGTCATGTCAGTCACTGCTGGATTGGCTGATCCACCGCTTTCGCGAGCAAGCCCGCTCCCACAGGAGGAATCGCCGCATGGCATTTACGGCTTTGTTGATTGGTATCAACCTCAACATCTGTCTTGGGCGGTAGCCTCGAATAAAGCCCACGCGCCTGACAGAGCGTCCCATGATCTATCCGCTGCTCCTGACCCTGCACCTTTTCGCCGCCCTGGTGTTCATCGGCACGGTGTTCTTCGAGGTGCTGTTCCTGGAGAGCATCCGCCGGCAACTGCCCGCCAAAGTCATGGTGCTGCTTGAACAGGGCATCAGTGGACGCGCCCGCCAGTTGATGCCCTGGGTATTGCTGGTGCTGTTCGGTGCGGGTGGCGGGATGGTCTGGATGCGCTATTGGCCGGTGTTGATAGCGCCGTGGCAATCGTCGTTCGGTCTGTTGCTGGGGTTGAAGATCCTGCTGGCGGGCAGCGTGCTGGGGCATTTTCTCTGGGCCATGTGGCTGTTCAGGCGTGGACGCATGAACGCCCGTTACGTCCAGGTCATCCACACCCGGGTGTTCCTGCATCTGGTGGCAATCGTGCTGTTGGCCAAGGGCATGTTCTACATCAACTGGTAACAGCGCTGGTGTGGGTCCAAGGCGCTTGATACAGGTCAAGGTGGCGTGGCGGGTGAAGCCGGACAATATCCCCGCGCAGCCACTCGGAGATTGTCATGTTCGACCCGCTACATAAATTCCACGGAGGCGTCGGCTCCCTCGATCTGCTCCGGGGGTTGCGCCACAGTCGCCAGAAACGACGACCGCTCTCGTTGGCGGTGCACCTGCCGTCGCGCCTGAGACACGCGTCGTGTTCCTCCCTTGCCAGCGTTTGCCAGTGCGCCGGGATCGACGTCTATCTGCAATCGCTGATGCACGAGATCGGCCTGGTCGGCTGTCACCTGGGGACGGGCCGACGGGTCGATCAGTTCTGGCTGACCGGCGGCACACCGGTGATCGTCCATTTACAGCGGCTGATGGACGAATTGCGCAAGCGCTTCGACTTTTCCGAGAGCGGCGACCAGGGCATCGAGCTGGACCTGCATCACACCGACTGGTCAACCATGGGCCTGATTCGCGACCAGGGCTTTACCCACGTCAGTATCGGTGTCCCCGACATGGGCGCCGACCGGGACCTGTCGGTGGATAGCTACCAGAACCCGGCACCGATCCATTCATTGATCGACGCGGCGCGGACCTTCGGCTTTCGCTCCATCAGCATCGACCTCGGTTATGGTCACGCCTGGCAGACGCCCCACAGCTTCGCGCTGAAGCTGGCCACCTTGATCGAACTGGAGCCGGACCGGCTGCATGTCTTCGACTATGCCCGGGCGCCGTGTCGCTACCGTTCGACGGACGCCGCAATGGCCGGCAGCTTTTGCAGCCAGGCGGACAAGGAGGCCATGCGTCGGGTCAGCTGCGAACAATTGATCGGCGCGGGGTATCACTACATTGGCCAAGGACTGTTCGTCCGGGCTGACGATGACCTGGCGGTCGCCCAGGAACATGGACGCTTGCACCATAACTGCCAGGGGTTCACCCGGCATGGTTGCTGTGATCATGTGGGGTTCGGGCTGGCGGCCATCACCCAGATCGACGATCTGTACGTGCAGAACACCGACGATCTGTTGCAGTACCGCCAGCAACTCGGGGCCGGGCAACTGCCGGTCTGTCGTGGCTGGCGCTGTGAGGCCGAGGATCAGGTCAAGGCGACGGTGACTGAACAGCTGTCCTGTGACCTGGAACTGGACATTCGGGCCATCGAAGCCCGTTTCGGACTGGTTTTCCGTGAGCATTTCGCGTCGATCTGGCCGCAACTGGAAGCCTTGGATAGCGATGGATTGATCGAGTTGTCGAGCCGTTTCATCGGCATCCTGCCGGCCGGCCGGTTGAGCGTGGACGCGATCTGTAATCTGTTCGACCCATGCTTTGACGATACAGTCGCCGTGCCCTTCGAACCTACACCGACCAGGCTTTTTGAAAGGTTGAATCCATCATGAATTCCCCATCCGCGTTCAATCGGGCCCTGGTCGAGAAATACGACTGCCCGGGCCCACGCTATACGTCCTATCCCACGGCTCCGCAGTTTCATCAGGCGTTTGCCATGGACGAATACCGCGAGGCCGCCCGGCGCAGCAACCAGGCCCTGGTGCCCAAGCCGCTGTCGGTGTACATCCATATCCCGTTCTGCCAAAGCCTGTGCTACTACTGCGCATGCAATAAGATCATCACCCGCAAGAGCCATCGCGCCGCCGAATACCTGACGTACCTCAAGCGGGAAATCGTCCTGCAGGCGAGTTTGTTCGATCGCACGCGCAAGCTGACCCAACTGCATCTGGGGGGTGGCACGCCGACCTATCTGACCCACGGGCAACTGGCCGAGTTGATGGACTGCCTGCACCAGTCGTTCGACATGGATGACAGCGACGCCCATGAGTTTTCCATCGAGGTCGACCCGCGCACCATCGATGCCGAGCAGGTCAGGGGATTGCGGCAATTGGGCTTCAACCGCCTGAGCTTCGGCATCCAGGATTTCGATGCCCAGGTGCAAGCCGCCGTCAACCGGGTACAAAGCCAAGCCCAGGTCGCAGCGTTGGTGGCGGCGGCCCGCGAGGCGCGCTTCAAGTCGGTCAGCGTCGATCTGATCTACGGTCTGCCATTGCAGACCCTCGCCAGTTTCGATATCACCCTGGACAAGATCATCGCCCTGCGTCCCGACCGGATTGCGGCCTACAGCTACGCGCATCTGCCGCAGCGGGTGAGGGCGCAGCGGATGATCCGCCCTGAAGACATGCCGCCGCCGGAGCGCAAGCTGGAGCTGCTCGAACTGACCATCAATCGGTTGAGCGAGGCGGGTTATATCTACATCGGCATGGACCACTTTGCGCTGCCGGACGATGAACTGGTGCGTGCCCGTGGCCAAGGTACCCTGCAACGCAATTTCCAGGGCTATTCCACCCACGCCGACTGCGACCTGATCGGCCTGGGCGTGTCCTCGATCGGCAAGGTCGGCGACAGCTATAACCAGAACGTCAAGGAGCTGTCCCAGTATTACGCTCGCTTGGACCAGGGCCTGTTGCCGGTGCAGCGCGGCTATCGCCTGAGCGACGACGACCGCTTGCGGCGTGAAGTCATCAGCGAACTGATGTGCCATGGGCGCGTGGATGTCGGTCGCATCGAGGCCGGTCACGGCATTTGTTTCAGCGAATACTTCGCCGATGCGCTGGCCGGGCTCCAGGAGCAAGTGCGCGACGGATTACTGCAAATCCACCCCGACGCGCTGGTACTGCTGCCCCAGGGGCAACTGATGATGCGCAGCGTCGCCATGGCCTTCGACGCCTACCTGGAAGCAGCCCCGGCGGTCCAGTATTCGCGAACGGTGTAAGACAGTGATGAAGCTCCCACTGTGGGAGCGAGCTTGCTCGCGAAAGCGGTGGATCAGCCTGCAACGATGCTGAATGTGCCGCCGTCATCGCGAGCAGGCTCGCTCCCACATTATCCGGGGCGTATCCGGTATCTGCGTCCGGCGCCAATCCCCTGTGGGAGCGGGCTTGCTCGCGAAAGCGGTGGATCAGCCTGCATCGATGCTGAATGTGCTGCCGCCTTCGCGGGCAAGCCCGCTCCCACAATATCCGGGGTGCATCCGCTATTTGCGTCTGGCGCCAATCCTCTGTGGGAGCGAGCCTGCTCGCGATAGCGGTGGATCAGCTTGCATGGATGGTGAACATGCCAAACCAGGTCAGGTTCTTTCACCATCGGGTGCCGTGGACGCCGGGATCAGGTCGCGCACGGCATAGAAGCCCTGCACCAGCCGATTCTTCGCCCGGTACTCGCAAAGCAGCAGCAAGGTATCGGGTAACTGGGCGATCGATGAGGCAGGCTTGACCACCATGGTCTTGCCTCCCGAGCGTAAACGGACAAGTGTTCCCGGTTCGAATGTGCCCATCTTCATTCACCTCACTGTGATCGTGTTTGTACGTTCGACCCAGCCCCCACCCAGCGCCTTGTACAGATTGACCTCGGCGAGCAGTTGCGACAGCCGGTCGACGATGAGGGTCTGCCGGGCGCTGAACAGCG
The DNA here is from genome assembly GCF_007828215.1 of Pseudomonas sp. SJZ074. Taxonomy (GTDB): domain Bacteria; phylum Pseudomonadota; class Gammaproteobacteria; order Pseudomonadales; family Pseudomonadaceae; genus Aquipseudomonas. The sequence goes on from NZ_VIUE01000024.1 coordinate 91,840, forward strand.
AGCGTTGTGCATCGAGGTACGTCAGGCTGCTGTCGACGCCGATGCGATAGCGACGCTCCGCCAGCCTGTAGTAGTCCTGGTTGGCCTGCACCAGATCGGACTGCGCGACCAGTTGTTCCTTGTAGGTCTTGCGCGCCGCCAGGCCATCGGAGACTTCCCGGAAGGCAGTCTGGATCGATTTCTCGTACTGGGAGACGCGGATATCCTTCTGGATTTTCGAATAGTTCAGGCTCGCCCGAAGGCTGCCGGCATTGAAAATCGGCAGGTTGATCTGGGGCTGGAACAACCAGGTGCCCGACCCGCCCTTGAACAGCCCGGACAACTCGTTGCTCGAAGTGCCGGCGTTGGCGGTCAGGCTGATGCTCGGGAAGAAGGCGGCACGGGCCGCGCCGATATTGGCGTTGGCCGCTTGCAGCAGGTACTCGGCCTCAAGCACATCCGGGCGGCGTTGCAACAGGTCCGAAGGCAGGCCGGCCGGCACCTCGCTCAGCAGCTCGGAGGCCAGGGGGCGGGCGGGCAAGTCATCCGCGACCGAGGTGCCGACCAGCAAGGTGAGATTGTTGAAATCCTGGGCCACCTGGCGCTGGAACTGGGCCAGGCGGGCCCTGGCGTCCTCCACCGAAGTGCGTGACTGGCTCAGGGCCAGGGCCGAGGCGGTGCCCACCTGATTGCTTCGTTCCGTCAGGCGCAGGCTTTCTTCATAGGATTGCAGCGTGTCACGGGTCAGGGCCAGCAACTCCTGGTCGGCACGCCAGGTCAGGTAGGCACTGGCGACACTGGCCACCAGGCTCAACTGAGTGCTGCGGCGTGCTTCTTCGCTGGACAGGTAGATGAGGGAGGCCTGGTCGCTGAGGCTGCGTATGCGTCCGAACAGGTCCAGCTCATAGGCGCTGATGCCCAACGTGGTGGAATATGAGCTGCTGATCCCCGGCTTGCCGGTTCCCGTCAGGCTGCCCGGCAGCCGCTGGCGCGAGCCCGTGCCGTTGGCACTGATCGCCGGGAAGAGGTCCGCGCGCTGGATTCGGTATTGCGCCTGGTAGGCCTCGACGTTCAGGGCCGCCACGCGTAAGTCACGGTTGTTGATCAACGCGCTTTCGATGACTTGCTGCAGCGCCGGATCATGGAACAAGTCGCGCCAGCCCTGATCGGCCGCGGCAGGTCCCGACAGGGCCGGGGCGTAGGCTGACGTCTGGGGATATTGCGCCGCGACGGGGGCATCGGGGCGCTGGTAATCCGGGATCAGCGAGCAACCGCCGAGCAGGAGTGTCGCGGCCGTCAAGGGGCTCAGGAGTTTACGCATCGACCTGTCTCATCGTGATGCCTGCCAGGCCCCGGTGGCACGGGCAGGGGTTCGGTTAGATCCGTGCTCGCCGGTACCTGCGCATCAGGATCCGATCATCCATTTCGCCAGCCCATGCCGTCCGCTGACACCAAGCTTGGCGGCGGCGCGTTTGAGGTAGGTTTCGATGGAACTGTTTTTGACCTGCAGCTTTTCCGCTATTTCCGGGACGGTACCGCCTGCCAGGAGTCCCAGGCAGACCTCTTTTTCCCGCACCGAAAGGGTCACGTCACAAGGGCTCAATCGTTCATCGAAATCCCGTTGCAATTGTGTCTGGTCAGCGATGTTCAGCGGATGAGACGTAGCGCTGCCCGGGTTCCTGATGGACGACTGCCGATTGAGGTGGGCATGGCGCTCTCCCAGCGGTAGCAGTGTCTCGGAGAGGTATTTCAAAAAGGACAGTTCCTGCAGGGAAAAGTCGCGCTGAGCCTGGGGGCGATGCAAGGAGATCACACAGCGGCGATTGCCCTTGCGCGAAATCAGGCTGCACTGATGGGAGGTACCCAGGCAGTTGTTGTCCTTTTCATTCTTCATCCGCGCGCCCAGGTGGATCAGTAGGGCGTCGTCCACTTCCAGCACCCGTTTCACCAGGGGATGGTCGTTGCGCTGTATCGCGGTGGTAGGGCAGACAGATTGCATCTGCGGGCTTTTTGGCTGGCCTGCATCCCCGAGCAACTGCACATCGAGGACCGTCGCCTGGGCATCGTCAATTGTCCATTCGCTCAGTTCGAGCCGACTGACAGGCACCGATGTTTCGATCAGTTGGTGCATGTTGGTCAAAAAACTCTCGTGTCCGACACTTGAAATCAGCTTCCCTAGCTCCGCGTAGATGTGCGTGTTTTGCGCACCTCCAAAAACCGCATGTCGATTCATATGCTTATCCTGCATATCGAAACTGCTTTGCATCTCAGTGACCGTCGACGGAGAAAAATCCGATCGCTTCCTAAAATGCTGAAGCCTTTTCTGGATTTAAGACCTGAGGATCAAAATCACCTGTGAATCCATCCACATGAAAAACGATTCAGCCGGTGGGACTATTAAGCATTCTCATGTAGGAAAAGTCTGTAAGGGAAAACAGGGACAGTTCGACGCTCCTGTTTTAGCTGACGATTCCCAGAGAAAACCTCTCTCTTTGCAAAATGCCTGGTCAGTACGGGCATCCGGCCTGACTGACTGATTTTTAAATTCCTATTAAAAACAAAATGTTACAGATGTATCTGGGTCGTTATCTGGCTCCTGTGCCTGGTTTTCAGCGCCCCGAAAGCACTTTTTTCCCGGGGGAAATGTCCGGAATTAAAGTTCCAATTCTGTAGGACGCCTCCTATTTTTGAATTTTTTTTCATTTTTTGTCTATGTGTGAGTCGATTTCAGTCATTGACGTAGGTCGCGGCCGGTTGTAGGCGGGGTTTGAACGACAGGATGTCGAGGTTCTTCTTGCGCCAACTGCTCTGTGGCGTCAGGCGGAAGTACCATTCCCGGGCCCAGCAGGCGAATGTCGATTCGGCCTGTTCGATGCTGCTCATGAAGCGTGCTGCGTTGACGATGCCGTTGGCCCGGGGGAGTCGATACGCCTGGTACTGCGTCAGCGCGCCGCCAAGGTCCGGCGTCTGCGCCAGGCAATCGGCAAGCACCACGGCATCCTCGATGGCCTGTGCCGCACCCTGGCCCAGGCTGGGCAGCATCGGGTGGGCGGCATCGCCCAGCAGCACCACGTGGCCGTCGCGACATTGCTTTACGGGATGACGGTCCCGGGCGTGCATTTTCAACAGGGCGCTCTCGGGCGTGGCCTCGATGGCGGCAACCACTTCCGGTGCCCAGCCGGCATAGGCGCCGAGCACTTCCTGTTTGCTGACGTTCAAGGCGTCATCCGCCGCATTGGCGCGGTTGCAGGTTCCCCACCAGTACGCGTGGCCATCCCCTACGTCACACAACCCGAACCGTTTGCCGCGGCCCCAGTAATGCGCCACGTAGCCCTCGGTCATCATCGGATGATGCAACGGCGTGACGGCCAGCCAGGCGATATAGCCCGAGGGGCGTGTCGGAGTCTCGCCGAGCATCTGCCGGCGGATGACCGAGTTCAGGCCATCGGCGCCGATCAGCAGGTCAGCCTCCTGGCTGCTGCCATCTTCGAACTGCACCGTTACGCCATCCGGGCGATGGCTGTAGCCCACGCAGCGCAACCCGGTGACCAGGCTGTCCGGCGTGAGCTGCTGGGCCAGGGCACGCAACAGCAACGGGCGCTGGATATTCACATTGGCGTGACCCAATTGTTCGCCGACCTCATGGATCGGCATGCGGGTGATGGGCTCGCCGTTGTGCTTCTTGAAGAAAAAGTGCCGGATCGCCTGGCCCGCCTGTTCCACCGGAACGTGGGCATCGATCGAATGCAGCGCCGCCATGGCATTGGCCATGATCGACAAACCGGTGCCACCGGTGCGCAGCGTCTGGGCCGCTTCGAAGACTTTGACCTGCCAGCCCGCTCGTTGCAGGGCAATGGCCGCGGTCAGTCCACCGATACCGGCGCCTGCCACGATGGCTTTCCTGGGTTGTGTCATGTTGGTTCACCTGTTCCGTGGTGCTATTCACTTGAGGTTTGTATGAATCATTGTGGCGAGGGGATAAATCCCCTCGCCACAGATCAGTTTTGATCAGCTAGACCATCGCCGCGATTGAGCCCGTATGTGTGGCCCGGGCCGCGTCCATGCGTGAGCGGATGATCTCGCCCACCCGCTCGATGTACGGCTCGCGCATCATGGTCAGGTGGTCGCCTTCCACGGCCACCCGCTGCACCTGGGGCGCAATCGTCCGCCAGCCGCGATACGGGTCGTGGAAGGCCGTGCCCACCAGCTCATGGGGCGCCTGCAACACGTCGGGCAGCTCGACATCCGCGGCGAACAGCGTGATCGGCAGGTCCAGCGGCGGGAAGCGGTAGCCCAGCAGCGATTGCCAGTTGGCATGGAACACCTGGAACAGTTGCGTCAAGGCGGTCCGGCTGATGTTGTTGTCGAAAATGCCTTGCTCGATACCGTGCTGCTTGATCGCATCGAAGGCGTCCGCGTCGCTCATGCAGGAGAAGTCCAGGGCCTGGTAGTCGTATTCCTTCTGGCCGTCGCCGCTGAGCAACTCCCACATGAACCAGTTCATGAATTCGCTGCGTTCTATCCGGACCTCGCCCTGTTTGACGCGCACGATGGTGTCCAGCAGGAACACGTTATGCAGGCGCCGTCCGCGTCGCCGCAATTCGCTCGCCAGCTCGTAGGCGACGATGCCGCCATAGGACCAGCCGCCGATGTTCAGCGGGCCCTGGGGCGCGACCTGTTCAATGGCATCCGCGTAGCAAACGGCCTGGGCCTGCACCGATTGCAGCGGCTCACGGGCGTCCCAGGTTCCTGGTGCTTGCAGCGCATAGAGATGAACCTGGTCTTTGAGCGTCCGGGCAAGGGCGGCGTAGCACAACACATGCCCGCCGATGGGGTGGACCAGGAACAGCGTCGGTGCCCGGCAGGCATTCTTGAAGTCCACCAGCGCACCGGTGTCGGAAGACGCGGCTTCGGTTCGCTGCAGGACCTGGGCGAATTCGGCAATGGTCGGGGCCTGGATGAAGTCGGACAATGACGGCTCCAGCCCCTGGTGCCGGGTCAACATGGCAACCAGCTGCACGGCCTTGAGGGAATTGCCGCCGAGTTCGAAGAAGTTGTCGTGCACGCTGATGTCTTCCAGGCCCAGGGCTTCTTGCCAGTAGGCTTGCAGCAAGTCCTCCGTGGCATTCCTGGGCCCAGTGAAGGGGCGCAGCAGGGTGGTTTGCACCTCGATCTTCTGCAGTTGCCGGCGATCGATCTTGCCGGTGGGGCCAAGGGGTATCCGCGCGATGCCGACCAGGGTGTTCGGCACCATGTAGTCGGGCAACGCCAGGCGCATTTCGGCCTTGAGCCGATCCAGGTCCGGCTCGCGCCCCGGCATGGCCTGGACGAAACCCACCAGATAGCGACTGCCATCCGCTGCCGCCTTGTCGATGACCGCCACCTGCTGGATGTCGGCGCCGAACCGGCTGGAGCCGAGCATGGCCACTTCGATTTCCCCCAGTTCGACCCGATAGCCGCGGATCTTCACCTGCGCGTCGCTGCGGCCCTGGTAAACGAGATCGCCCGAAGGCAGGTAGAAACCGATGTCGCCGGTTTCATAAAGACGCCGGGTCTTGCCTTCCAGCTGGCGATAGATGAAGCGCTCGTCAGTCAGGTCAGGTCGACTCCAGTAGCCGTTCGCCAGGCAGATGCCTTCGACGAACAAGTCTCCCGTGACCCCGACCGGGCAGGCGTTGCCCGTGGCATCCAGGACATGTATGCGGACCCCGTCGATGGCCGCGCCAATCGGCGGCATGCTCGGCCAGGACGCGGCGGCACCCTCCAGTCTCAGGCGGGTGACCACGTGGGCTTCGGTTGGACCGTAGTGATTTTCCACTCGGCAGTCGTCGAGGCCGTCCAGCAGGTTGCGGATCTCGGCGGTGATCTTCAGCTGTTCGCCGGCCACGCTGATCTGGCGCAGCGAGACGGGGCGGATATCCAGTTGCTGGGCGACTTCCGCCAGCCCCTGGAAGGCGACGTAGGGCAGGAACAGCCGATTGATGTCCTGCGACTGGATGAATTTCAGCAGCCGGATGAAGTCGTAGCGCAGCCCTTCATCGATCATGGCCAGCTCTGCGCCGCCGCACAGAGTGGAAAAAATCTCCTGGAACGAGACGTCGAACGAAATAGGCGAGTACTGCAGGGTCTTCAACGCTATACCGACGTCCTGCTGGCGATTCTGCCAGAGCACCAGGTTGGTCAATGCACGGTGCGGCATGGCCACGCCCTTGGGGCGTCCCGTCGAGCCCGAGGTATAGAGCAAGTAAGCGTTATCTTCGCCGGCAATGCCTGCGGCAATGGCGGCGACCAGCTCATGGCCGCGCGCTAGATCGTTGTCGAACCCGGCGGCCACTTCATTCCAATGCCGTTTGACCGTCTGGCCGGCCAGGGCGGTGGCCAGGGTGGCCGACGCGTCGGCGAACAGCAGCAGGCTCGGCCGCGAGTCTTCGAGAATCAGCCGGATACGTTCATGGGGGTAGCTCAGGTCGATCGGCACATACGCCGCGCCGGCCTGCACCACGCCGAGCAGGGCGACGATCAGTTCGGGGGAGCGGGGCATCATGATCGCCACCCGGTCACCCTGGCCGATACCCTGCCGGTGCAGCCAGCTCACCAGTTGCGCGCAGCTGTCGCTCAGTTGGCGATAGGACAAGCGGGTCTGCTCGAAGCTTACGGCGATCTGTTCGTCGTAATGCTCCAGGCTGTCCAGCAACAAGCTCGACAGATTGTCATGGGGCATTGCCGTGACCGCCGTCGGCATGACCTGGACGGGGGCGGGCAGCCAGGCCGGTATGCTCGGCGTGGAGCCGGGTCCGGAAATCATCAGCTCAAGGGTACGCAGCAGGTAATCGGCGTAGGCCTCGACCTGGCTGGTGGCGACCCGCGCCGTGCAGTAGTCCATCTTCAACATCAGCGAACCGTTGGCGGGATGCCGCCCCAGGGTGGTCAGCAGGTCATAGTTACTGGCTTCCGTGGTGTCCCATTCGGTGAGGATTTCCTCATCCTGCGCCAGCATGTCCTTGAGCACGTAGAAGTCGACGTAGTTGAACACCACGTCCAGGGCGACGGAGGTTTCGCGATGGATCAGTGCGAATGGATAGCGCCGATGAGCGAACACCTGCTGCTCCTGGGCCATCAGCGCGCGGATCACCTCGAGCCAATTGCGGCCCTGGGTGTTGAAACGGATGGGCAGGGTATTGAGGAACAGGCCCAGCACCGAGGCCGCATCTTCGAACTCCGGTCGCCCGTGGCTGATGACGCCACACAGCACTTCCGTCTGGTTGGAAAGGATGGCTTGGGCGAACCCGTGGGCTGCCAGCAGGACGGCACGCAGCGGCAGGTCGTGGACGTGGCAGAACGCTTCCAGCCGCGCCAGGTCGGCCGGAGGCAGTTCGCGCCAGGCCGAGCGGTGCGGAGCCGGATCGGGGGCGACCACGGAGACCCAGCTGGTCATGGACGCGGCGGGTGCGTCGCGCAGGTAGTCGCGCCAGAAGTGCCGGTGGACGTCGGACGCCATGGCGTCCAGTTCCAGGACGGCAAAGTCGGCGGGCGTGGTCGTCAGCACGGGCAGTGCGTCGGTATCGGGTTCCGAGGTATAGAGCGTGATCAGGTCACGCATGAGAGTGGCGACGCTCCAGCCATCGAGAATTGCATGGTGGAAACTCAACACCAGGTCGATTTCCCGGGCCGCGACAAACACACAGAACTGATACAGCGGCGCCCGTTGCCAGTTTTCGCGGTAGCGCTTGCGCGCTTCCACATAGGCGGCAATCGCCTGGCCCCGTGCTTCGGCGCTCAGCGACACGGCGTCGACGATCTGCACCGGCGGCTCGACGCTTGAGTGAATCCTGGCCATGGGGGTTTCGGCGTGACCGATGTCGAACGACATGCGCAATGCCGGATGACGGCGGATCAACGCACGGCAGGCCCGGTCCCAGGCAAGTGGATCCCAGCGCAGGCGCAGGCGGTAGCGGAAGATGTCGTGATAGATCGCCGAATCCGGATGCATCATCGAGTGATAGATCATCCCGACCTGCAGTTGCGAGGCGGCAAAAACATCCTCGAACTCACCTTCGCTGGCCAGGCGGATCGCCTCCGGCACCTGGGCGAAGGGTGCGACATGGGCCGAGGGCAACAGGTCCGCCGACGCGACGGTTTGCGCCTGCAGGCCCTGAGCCAATTCAGCGATGGTCGGGTTCTGATAGACCTGCGCCAGTGTCAGGGCAATCCCTTGTTCACGGGCCTTGATCTGCAAGTGAATGACTTTCAGGGAGTCGCCGCCGAGCATGAAGTAATTGTCATGGACGCCGGGTATGGGGCGTTGCAGGTTGTCCGCCCAGAGTTCGGCCAGTGCCTGTTCCAGGGCGTTGCGCGGCGCGGTCGTGTCGGTGCTGCCGAAGGACTGCTCAGGTTCAGGCAGGGCCTTGCGGTCGAGCTTGCCGTTGGCGTTCAAGGGCAATTGTTCGAGTTGGATCAGGTGCCGGGGCACCATGTAGTCGGGCACGTGCTGGCGCAAGGTTGTACACAGGGCCTGGGGTGACAGCACACAGCCAGGCTCGCCCACCAGGTAGGCGCTGAGGCAGGCATCGCCGTCGGTTTCCTGGCGCGCAATGACCACGACTTCCTTGACGCCTTCGCAAGCCGCCAGGTGAGCCTCGATCTCACCGAGTTCGATACGCAGGCCACGGATCTTTACCTGGAAATCGTTGCGGCCCAGGTATTCGATGCTGCCATCGGGCAGCCAGCGACCGAGGTCGCCGGTCTTGTACAGGCGCGCTTTCGGGTCGGCCTGGAACGGGTCGCGGACAAACCGTTCGGCGGTCAGTTGTTCACGGTTCAGGTAGCCCCGGGCGACTCCGATGCCGCCGATGTGAAGCTCGCCGGCAATGCCCGGCGGCAACAGTTGCAGGTTGGCGTCGAGGATGTACAGCTGGGTATTGGCGATCGGCCGGCCGATGGGGACGATGCCCGGGTGTACATCGGGCCGGCAATGCCAGGCCGTCACGTCGATGGCCGCCTCGGTGGGGCCATAGAGGTTGTGCAGCTGCACCCCTGGCAGGCGCTCGAAAAAGCGCGTCTGCAACGCATGGGGCAAGGCTTCGCCACTGCACAGGACTTTTTCCAGGGCTGGCAATGGTTGCGCCGTGACCTGATCGAGGAACACCTGCAGCATCGACGGCACGAAATGCAGCAGGGTGATGCCGGCGCTGGTCATGATCTCCAACAGGTAGCGGGGGTCCTGGTGCCCGCCGGGAGCGGCGACCACCAGTTGCGCGCCACTGAGCAGCGGCAGGAAGAATTCCCAGACGGACACGTCGAAACTGAACGGGGTTTTTTGCAGGACGCGGCTGTGCTCGTCGACCTGATAGGCGTCGCGGGCCCAGAGCAACCGGTTCACCACGCCGTCATGCTGGTTCATGACGCCTTTGGGCAGGCCGGTGGAGCCGGAGGTGTAGATCACGTAGGCCAGGTGCCGGGGCGTCAAGCCAAGGGCGACGGCGTCCGGGTTATGCTGCGGTTGCCGCGACAGTTGCTCGAGATCGGTGTCCAGGCACAGCACCGGCAAGGTCACGGCGGGCAGGCTGCCGAGCAACACGCGGGTGGTCAGCAGGGCGCTGGGAGTGCTGTCGCTCAGCATGTGGTTCAGGCGGTCGGCGGGATAGCCCGGGTCCAGCGGCACGTAGGCGCCGCCCGCCTTGAGAATGCCCAGCAGGCCCACCACCATTTCCAGGCTGCGTTCCAGGCAGATGGCGACCCGCGCGTCGGGGCCGATACCTGTTTCGAGCAGGGCGTGGGCCACCTGGTTGGCCCGTCGGTTCAGTTCATCGTAGGTCAGCGTCCGGTCTTCGAAGCGTACCGCCGTGGTTCCGGGACGCGCGGCCACCTGGGCTTCGATCAGTTGATGAAGCAGTACGTCCCTGGGGTAGTCGACCGGGGTGTGGTTCCATTCATGCGCCACCCGGTAGCGCTCGACAGGCGGCATGATGTCGAGGGCGTTGACCGGTACTTCGAAATCATCGACCACGGCGTGCAGCGCGGTCATGAAGCGCTGTTGCAGGGCCTCGATCTGTGCCGCGTCGAACCAGGCCTCGTTGTAGATGAAGTGCATCCACACGTCGTCGTCCGGCGCGGCTTCGCGAATGTGCATCGCCAGGGGCATCTGTTCGTAGCCATTGCTGAGCTTGACCGGCTGGGCGGGCGCGGATCCGTACCAGGTGTCCTGGTCCTGCTCGTAGGACACCACCAGGTCGAACAATTGCCGCCGGCCTGTGTTTTGCAGGCCCAGCTCACGGTTCAGTTCGCTCAACGGATAGCGTTGATGGCGATAGTCCTGCTTGAGTGTCAGCGCGATCCGGGTCACCAACTCACTGAAACTCAGTTCGGTGCCCAGGCTCAGGCGCACCGGGCTCATGCCGACGAACAGGCCGAAGGTGGCCTTGTGCGTGGCATTGGCGCGGTTGAGGACCGGCATGCCGATCACAATTTCATCGCGTTGTGCCGTGCGCGCGAAATAGCTGTAGAGCAGCCCTACCATGGCGTGGAAAACCGTCGCCTGTCCGCAGGCCTTGGCCCGTTCTCCGAGACGATTGTAGAGCGCCCGCGGCAAGCGCCAGGCGTGGTTCTGGCTGGGGGCCAGGCGTTGCTCGAATCGACCGGGGTGACGGGGTGCGAGCAGGGGTTCTGGCACGCTGCGGTATTTGTCCAGCCAGTACTGGCGCTGTCGCTGGAAGACCGGTGAGGCCTTGTCGTTCTTCTGCTGTTCGACATACGCCTGGTAGGTCGGTGCCGGCAGCGGCGCTTGCGTCGGGTCCAGTGCGGCGGTGTAAGCCTGGCTGATGGCCCGGCCGATCATGGCGAAGGACCAGCCGTCGATGATCAGGTGGTGACAGTTGACGAAAAAGTAATGGAGGTCTTCGCGAACCTTGATCAGGTCCGTGCGAAACAGCAATCCGCCGTCAAAGGAAAACGGCGTTTGCAGGTTGGCTTGCAGCAAGGCCAGGGCGTTGGCCTGCGGATCGGCTGCTGTCGAGACATCGTGCAAGGTCAGCGATGCGCTGGCCGATTCCAGGAAGCGCTGTCGCGGCAGGGGGTGCTCCGCCGAGCCGGGTACCAGTTGAATGCGCAGGGCGTCGTGGCGGCTGATCACTTGATCGATTGCCTGCTTCAACCTTGCGGCGTCGACCGGGCCGTTGATGCAGGCATACCCGCCAATGTTGTACAGCGGGCTGTCGCCGTGCAGCACTTGATCCAGCCAGATGTCCAGTTGTGGGGCAGTCAGCGGGTAGAGCGCGTCCATGTTCGTCGTCCTTTTCAAAGCCACACGGAAAAACGGCTGGCGTTCTTCTGTCGGTGGCTGTTTCATCCATGATTACGCTGGGCAATACTTGCCTCAGGCAGCGCGTGACCTGGCGGTGCGCTCGAGTGCCTCGATCTGCAGGGCCGCCGCTTCACTGGCGCTGTCACCGCTCGGAATCAGCGTGCGATAGCGGTCGCAACTGGCGCGCACTTCCCGACTGTTCAGGATCTTGTCCAGTGCTGCGGCGAGCGACTCGGCGGAGGCGGGCGGGAAAACCCGCAAGCCACAGCCGAGGCGCTCCATTCGTGCGGCGTTGTCGAACTGATCGTGAGCGAACGGCGTGGCGATCTGTGGCACGCCGGCGGCCATGGCCAGGGCCGTGGTGCCGACACCGCCGTGATGCACCAGCGCTGCGCTGTGGGGTAGGATGCGACTCATCGGCACGTAACGTCGTACCAGAATCCTGCCTTCGCTGGACACTGAAGGGTCTACCGGCTGGCTGGTCAGGAACACGCCGCGGCGGTCGATCAATTTCAGTGCCTGCACCGCCGCGGTGAAGTATTGCTCGCCATTGACCATGGTCGAACCCGGGGTAAACACCACCGGCGATGCCTCGTTCAGGAAGTCTTCCAGTTCGGCGTCGAGCGGTTGCAGCCCGGACTCATCGAACAATGGGAAACCGGTCAGCACGGTCTGGGCAGGCCAGTCGTGTTGCACGGGGGCGAACCACTCCGGAAACAACCCCAGCACTCGGTCAGGCGAGGAAATCCATTGGCTGATAATGCGCTTGGTCGGCGCGAGGCCCAGCTCCTGACGGAAGTTGTTGAGCTCCGGTGCCATGACCCGGTCGAGAAATGCCCGTTCGATCATCCCCAGCAGCAGCCGCTTCACCGGATAGGGTACGAAGGCCGGCAGATTGGCTCCTGGTGGATGGGTCGAGGGCGCGGCGGCCGACCAGAAACCGAACGGCGACACCTGCGCGGTGACCAGTGGGATACCGTGTTTCTCCTGCAAAAGACGCGCTGAGAATGCCCACAAGGACCCGAGCATGACCGTTTCATTGTCACAGGCCTGCTCCAGCAACCGGTACTGTTCGCGCAGGGTGCTGGCGATGGTTTTCCAGAGGGTCGGCAGGGACGTGCGCGGGTGCCACAGCGCCGGGTCGGCCATCACCTCGTCATATTCTTCACGGGTACCCAACGGCAGGAAGTTGAAACCACAGCGCTCGATCAACGGCGCGAACGCCGCACTGGCGCAAAACGTGACCCGATGCCCGCGCGCCACGAGCGTACGGCCGATGCCGACAAAAGGATGAACGTCACCGGCTGAGCCGACGGCCGTAATGATCACATGCATAAGGTTCCCTCCAGAGTGATCCTGCGGTGGTAGGCCACCCTGATCAGCAGCGATCAGAGCCCGTCCGTGGGCTCCGCCCACTAAAACGATTCAGCCTGTCGGGGGGCATTAGGCATTGGCAGAAAGCAAAAGTCTGTGGCGGAAAATGGGGACACTCGACGATTGGTAGGCGCGCACTCCGGATCCAGTGGGAGTGGGCTTGCTCGCGAAAGCGGGGTGTCTGTCACAGAGGTGTTGAATGTGCCGCCGTCTTCGCGAGCAAGCCCGCTCCCACAGGGTCTGGTGGTGTATGCAAAGGTTGCGTACACCGCAAGTCCAATGTGGGAGCAACTGTCTTGGATGATTTATTTAGCCATTCTTTTTCAAGGCAGCAAAAGCTCTCACAGCTCTTGGCAGTGCAGATATCTGGAGAGG
>NZ_VIUE01000025.1 GCF_007828215.1 Pseudomonas sp. SJZ074
ATCTAACTCATTGAAACTCAAGGAGTTTTCCGTTTCGACTGCGCCGGAAGTGGGGCGAATTATAGAGACTCAGAATCTGCCGTCAACACCTATTTGCAGTCTTATTCGGATTTCAGCGTGATACGCGCAAAAGCCTTCTTACCGGCTTGGCATACATGGGTAGAACCCAGCTCATATATATAGGTGCGATCCACAATCTCGCCATCTATACGAACCCCACCCGAACCCAGGAGATCTCGCGCCACTGCCGCGTTCTTGACCAACCCCGCCTTGTTAAGGACTGCGGCAATCGGCATAGACTCCGTAACGGACAGCTCGATCTCCGGCAAATCATCCGGAAGCTCGCCATCCTTCATCCGATTACCCGCCGCACGATGAGCATTGGCCGCAGCCTCTTCACCATGGAAGCGAGCAACAATTTCCTCAGCCAACTTGATTTTGATATCGCGTGGGTTAGCCCCCGCCTCGACATCTGCGCGGAACGCATTGATCTCGTCCATGGAGCGGAAGCTCAACAGCTCGAAATAACGCCACATCAACGCATCAGGAATGGAAACCAGCTTGCCGTACATGACGCCCGGCGCTTCCTGGATGCCAACGTAGTTGCCCAGCGACTTGGACATCTTCTTCACACCATCCAGACCTTCCAGCAACGGCATCGTCAGGATGCACTGAGCTTCCTGACCATAACCACGCTGCAGCTCACGCCCCATCAACAGGTTGAATTTCTGATCCGTACCGCCGAGCTCGACGTCCGCGCGCAACGCGACCGAGTCATAGCCCTGCACAAGCGGATAGAGAAATTCATGGATGGCGATCGGCTGATTGGTTGTATAGCGCTTATCGAAGTCATCGCGCTCGAGCATGCGAGCCACAGTGTACTGGGACGTCAGGCGGATGAAATCCGCCGGCCCCATCTGATCCATCCAGGTGGAGTTGAAAGCCACTTCGGTCTTGGCCGGATCGAGAATTTTGAATACCTGAGCCTTGTAGGTCTCGGCATTATCGAGCACCTGCTCGCGGGTCAGTGGCGGACGCGTTGCGCTCTTCCCGCTCGGATCACCGATCATCCCGGTGAAGTCACCTATGAGGAAGATGACCTGATGCCCCAGATCCTGGAACTGGCGCAACTTGTTAATAAGCACGGTATGGCCCAAGTGCAGATCGGGCGCCGTCGGATCGAAACCAGCCTTGATACGCAGCGGCTGCCCGCGCTTGAGCTTCTCGATCAGCTCGGACTCGACCAACAGTTCTTCCGCACCACGTTTGATCAGCGCTAGCTGCTCTTCAACCGACTTCATAACAGACCCGCAAGGCTCAGATTCAAAGGGCCCCAACCATACAAGATCGCACACCAAATACAAGGTTTGCCCGGCGCGCGGACACCAATCCGCGAGCAGAGCGCGTGCGGGCTTGCTTCGCAGGGGATTTGGTTATATTTTATACAGTTATTTCATCTTCATCATGTCATTCATCTTTTCCAATTCATATTTTCAAAAGCCAAATTACTTATGACCACAGAACCGTCTAAAGCGCCGCCGCTTTACCCGAAGACCCACCTGCTTGCCGCAAGCGGCATCGCAGCCCTCCTTAGCCTGGCGCTCCTGGTGTTTCCTTCCAGCGATGTTGAAGCCAAAAAGACGACTCTGAGTCTTGAACTGGAAAGCCCTGCTGAACAACTGACACAAGAACAAGACGCTGCCGAAGCCATTCAAGCCACAAACGAACCGACTGCCTCTCCTTTCGCGCAGATAGATGATAGCGCCGAAGACACCACCGAGGCCGCCCAGGCACAGGCTCCGGCCGTGGAAGAGAAGAAAGAGCCGGGACACCGCGAGGTGATCGTGGCCAAGGGCGACACCCTGTCCACCCTCTTCGAGAAGGTTGGCCTGCCCGCCGCCTCCGTCCATGAAGTGCTGGATAGCGACAAGCAAGCTAAACAGTTCACCCAGTTGAAACACGGCCAGAAGCTCGAATTCGAACTCAACCCGCAAGGGCAGCTGACCAACCTGCACACCAAGCTGAGCGACCTGGAAAGCATCACCCTGACCAAGAATGACAAGGGTTATGTATTCAACCGCGTAACTGCCAAGCCAACCGTACGCTCAGCGTACGTCCATGGCGTGATCAACAGTTCGCTGTCGCAATCGGCCGCACGTGCCGGCCTTTCCCATAGCCTGACAATGGACATGGCCAGTGTTTTTGGCTACGACATCGACTTCGCCCAGGATATTCGCCAGGGCGACGAGTTCGATGTCATCTACGAGCAGAAAGTGGTCAATGGAAAGAGCGTTGGCAACGGTCCGATCCTTTCCGCGCGCTTCACCAATCGTGGCAAGACCTACACGGCAGTGCGCTATACCAATAAACAAGGCAACAGCAGTTACTACACCGCCGACGGCAACAGCATGCGCAAGGCCTTCATCCGTACACCGGTTGACTTCGCCCGCATCAGCTCGAAGTTTTCCGCAGGCCGTAAGCACCCGATCCTGAACAAGATCCGCGCCCATAAAGGCGTCGACTATGCCGCCCCACGAGGCACGCCCATCAAGGCCGCCGGTGACGGCAAGGTATTGTTGGCCGGACGTCGTGGCGGTTATGGCAACACGGTGATCATCCAGCACGGCAATACCTATCGCACCTTGTACGGCCATATGCAGGGCTTCGCCAAAGGTGTGAAGACGGGCGGCACCGTCAAGCAAGGCCAGGTGATCGGCTATATCGGTACCACCGGCCTGTCCACCGGTCCGCACCTGCACTATGAATTCCAGGTCAACGGCGTTCATGTCGACCCACTCGGCCAGAAACTGCCAATGGCCGACCCAATCGCCAAATCCGAACGCGCGCGCTTCCTCGCTCAAAGCCAGCCCCTGATGGCTCGCATGGATCAAGAGAAAGCCACGCTGCTCGCCTCGAGCAAGCGCTAAGCCATGGCGCTCTACATTGGTGTGATGTCCGGAACCAGCCTGGATGGCCTGGACATCGCGCTGGTAGAACTGACCCCGGCGATCAGCCTGGTCGCCACGCACTACATTCCCATGCCAGACGCGCTGCGCACCGAGCTATTTGGCTTGTGCAGCAGCGGGCCCGACGAAATCGCCCGCTCCGCCATTGCCCAGCAGAACTGGGTATGCCTGGCGGCACAAGGCATTCATGCCCTGCTCGACAGCCAGAAGCTCAAGCCGGAGGACGTGAGGGCGATTGGCAGCCATGGCCAGACCATCCGTCACGAGCCAGCACGCGGTTTTACCGTGCAGATCGGCAATCCCGCACTGCTGAGTGAGCTGACCGGCATTACCGTCGTCAGCGACTTCCGCAGCCGCGATGTCGCCGCCGGCGGACAAGGTGCACCGTTGGTTCCCGCCTTTCACGAAGCCCTGTTTGAGGGGCGGACCGGCCACCGTGCCGTGTTGAATGTCGGCGGCTTCAGCAATCTCAGCCTGATAGAACCTGAAAAACCCGTGGCCGGTTTCGATTGCGGCCCAGGCAACGTATTGCTGGATGCCTGGATTCATCAACAGCGCCATGAGCATTTCGATCGCGACGGCCAGTGGGCAGCGAGCGGCAAGGTGGAACCAACGCTGCTCAGGGCCCTGCTCAGCGACCCTTTCTTCCTGACCAAGGGCCCCAAAAGCACCGGACGGGAAGTGTTCAACCTGCCCTGGTTGACCCGACATCTGTCGCATTTGCCCGTTTTTGCTGCCGAGGACGTGCAGGCTACGTTGCTCGAACTGACGGCGTTGACCATCGTCGAATCACTGCAAAGCGCCCAACCGGATACGGACGAATTGCTGGTCTGCGGCGGCGGCGTGCATAACCGCACACTGATGAAGCGCCTGGCCGATCTCCTGCCGGACACCAAAGTCAGCAGCACGGCTGTTTACGGCGTAGACCCGGATTGGGTCGAAGCCATGGCCTTCGCGTGGCTTGCGCATTGCTGCCTGGAAAACATTCCCGCAAATCGCCCAAGCGTTACGGGCGCGCGCGGCTTACGTGTACTCGGCGCCATTTACCCCGCTTGATCCCGCAGGTCGATCTCTGGACAGCAAAACGCCGCAGAGCCCCAAGGCACTGCGGCGTTTTGCTGAAGCTGTCAGCAGATCAGATCGAGAACGAAGAACCGCAACCACAAGTGGTAGTAGCGTTCGGATTCTTGATCACGAAACGCGAACCTTCCAGACCTTCCTGGTAGTCCACTTCGGCACCGGCCAGGTACTGGAAGCTCATTGGATCGACCACCAGGCTGACCCCTTCGCGCTCGACGATGGTGTCATCTTCGGCCACTTCTTCATCGAACGTGAAGCCGTACTGAAAACCCGAACAACCGCCGCCCGTCACGAAGACGCGCAGCTTCAAACGATCATTTCCCTCTTCATCGACGAGGCTCTTCACCTTGTGCGCGGCACCGTGGGTGAATTGCAAAGCTGTGGGAGTGAAGGTTTCGACGCTCATGCTGAATATCTCCCGGCGCTGACGCCGCCATAATGCCTAATGGCGGGCATTATCCGCTTCTCCTAGAAAATTGGTCAACTATTACAAGAGCAGCGGCAAGCTTGACGCTTGCCGCCCATGACCGTTGTCAAGGCAACATCCCCGCATGGGACAAGCCCAGCCGCTCATCCAGGCCGAACAGGATGTTCAGGTTCTGCACCGCCTGACCGGACGCGCCCTTGACCAGGTTATCAATCACCGACAGCACCACGACCAGATCGCCGTCCTGTGGACGATGTACCGCAATCCGGCAGACATTTGCTCCCCGCACACTGCGCGTTTCCGGGTGGCTGCCAGCGGGCATCACGTCGACGAACGGTTCGTCGGCATAACGCTTCTCGAACAGCGCCTGCAGGTCCACGGAGCGATCTGCAACGGTTGCGTACAGCGTGGAGTGGATGCCGCGGATCATGGGCGTCAGGTGCGGCACGAACGTCAGGCCGACGTCCTTGCCCGCTGCCCGGCGCAGGCCCTGGCGAATTTCTGGCAGATGACGGTGACCTTTGACGGCGTAGGCCTTCATGCTTTCCGATGTTTCGGAGTACAACGAACCGACGCTGGCACCGCGACCGGCACCACTGACACCGGATTTGCAATCGGCGATCAGCCGCGAGGCATCGGCAAGGCCGGCCTCGAGCAACGGCAGGAAGCCCAATTGCGTAGCGGTTGGATAACAACCCGGTACCGCGATCAGCCGTGCCTGTCTGATTTTCTCGCGATTGACTTCCGGCAGCCCATAGACCGCCTCGTCCAGCAGTTCTGGGGCACCGTGAGGTTGCCCATACCATTTGGCCCATTCATCCGCGTCCTGCAGACGGAAGTCCGCCGACAGGTCGATGACCTTGGTCCCGGCGGCCAGCAGTTCACCCGCCAGGGCGTGGGCGACACCATGCGGCGTAGCAAAGAACACCACATCGCAGGCGCCCAAGGTTTTGATGTCCGGAACGCTGAACGCCAGGCCATCGTAATGGCCTCGCAGGTTCGGATACATGTCGGCAACAGCCAGACCGGCCTCGGATCGGGAAGTAATGACCACCACCTCAGCTTGCGGATGCTGTGCCAACAGACGCAGCAGTTCGACACCGGTATAACCCGTGCCGCCGACGATACCGACCTTGACCATAGACCTGCCCTCAACGAACCCACTGGAAAACCGTCGATGATAGGGGCCGCGCGGCTTGCCGACAACCGCCAAGGTGACGTGTGGCCGCATGAATGACTACTATCGAACTACCGTAAATTGGGAATCACCAAAAATGCTCTATCTGTGGCTTAAAGCACTTCACATTGTCAGCATGGTCTGCTGGTTCGCCGGCCTGTTCTATCTGCCTCGCCTGTTCGTCTATCACGCTCAAAGCGAGGACAGCGTCAGCAAGGAACGCTTCAGCATCATGGAACGCAAGTTGTATCGCGGCATCATGGGGCCGGCGATGATTGCCACCCTGGTGTTTGGCATCTGGCTGCTCAGTCTCAATGCCGGGGCCTACTTCGGCCAAGGCGCCTGGATGCACGCAAAGCTGACCCTGGTGGTGCTGCTGATCGGTTATCACCACATGTGCGGAGCCCAGGTGAAACGCTTCGCTCGCGGTGAAAACACCCGCAGCCATGTCTTTTATCGCTGGTTCAACGAAGTACCGGTGTTGATATTGCTGGCTATCGTCATCCTGGTGGTCGTCCGGCCGTTCTAACCTCCAATCGGCACTCTTCATCCGGGGCAATTCCAATGTCGCTACCTGCATTGCTTGAACAACGCTTGCGCCTGCCCGTCGTGGCGGCACCGATGTTCCTGATCTCCAATCCACAGTTGGTGCTGGCTTGCTGTCGTAACGGCATCGTCGGCAGTTTCCCTGCTCTGAACCAGCGCGAAAGCAGCGGTTTCAAGGCTTGGCTGGAAGAAATCGAAGCGGGCCTGGCGAGCATGGAGAACCCGGCGCCCTATGCCGTCAACCTGATCGTTCATCAAAGCAATCCGAGGCTCCAGGCCGACCTGGCCATCTGCATCGAACACAAGGTGCCGATCGTCATCACCAGCCTCGGCGCCGTCAAGGAGCTGGTCGATGCCGTCCATGGCTACGGAGGCCTGGTCTTCCACGACGTGACCACACGTCGTCATGCCGAGAAAGCCGCCGAAGCCGGTGTCGACGGTCTGATCGCCGTGGCCGCCGGTGCAGGCGGGCATGCCGGGACCTGGAGCCCTTTTTCGCTGGTCGCCGAAATCCGCCAGTTCTTCGACAAGACAGTGCTGCTTGCGGGATGCCTGAACCACGGCCATCAGATTCTGGCTGCGCAGATGCTCGGCGCCGATTTGGCCTACCTGGGAACACGCTTTATCGGTACGACTGAAAGTCACGCGCCTGACGCCTATAAAGAGATGTTGCTCACATCCCGAGCCGCAGACATCGTGCATACTCCTGCCGTGTCCGGCGTGCCGGCCAGCTTCATGCGCCAGAGCCTGGAAAACGCAGGTTTTGACCTGGCCGCCCTGCAAGGCAAAAGTGACGCGGCTTCCGCTTCGAAACTCAAACCATTGAACGATGAAGCCAAAGCCTGGAAAACCGTCTGGTCCGCAGGTCAGGGTGTTGGGGAAATCAGTGATTTGCCAAGCGTCGATCAGTTGGTGGCGCGCCTGGATGAAGAATACCGCGGGGCCCAGGCCCGAGCGGTACAGCTTGCCGGCCGATGGCCCCACTGACACTGGCCCGATCAACAACAAATATCAAACTTTCAATGACAAGGATGCCCGTCATGAGCGAAACCCGTTTCAACATCGTATTCGACGGAACCCTGTTACCGGGCGTCGATGCGGCCACCGCCAAACTCAACCTCGCCAATCTGTTCCGGAGCGACATCAGCGCTATCGAACGACTGTTCGGCGGCCACAAGGTGGCCCTGAAAAGCAACCTGTCCCAGACCGAGGCGCAGAAGTATCTGGAAGCCCTCAACCAGAGCGGGATCGATGCACGCATCGAAGCCGAGCCAGCCCTCCAGCTGAATCTCGACGAAGTGCAGCAGTCGTCACCGTCAATGACCGCGCGTCATCCTGAATCGCTCATTGAGCCGGCCTCCCCGTATGCGCCACCCCGGGCCCATGTCGGCGACGCCGTTGCCGAATACGCCACGCTCAAGCCGTTCAGCTTCGATGGTCGCATCGGACGCCTGCGATACCTTGCATGGACCATGGCCCTGACCCTGGTCATGATGCTGGTGGTCGGCGCGGCTTTCGCACTCGGGGCGGCATGGATTTTCACCTCGGGCTCGATAGCGGCGATGATCGTCGGCGGTTTGCTGGCAGCGGTCGTATTCCTTGGTTTCGCCTATGTCAGCATTCAGTTCAACGTCCAGCGTCTGCATGACCTTGGCTGGTCCGGCTGGCTGTGGCTACTGAACCTCATCCCGTTCGTGGGCAGTGTCTTTCCGTTCGTGCTCATTTTCGCTCCCGGCAATGAAGGCGCCAATCGCTATGGCCCTCCTCCGCCGCGTAACAACACCGGGGTCAAGGTACTCGCGTCGCTCTGGCTCGTCATGATCGTATTGATCATCTTCGCTACAGTGGCTGGCGTCTTCAGTGCCATCGAAGAGGATTACGGCACCAGCTCGCTGAGCAGCTATGAAAGCAGCGAGTCCACGGATGAAGATGTCGCGGAACCTGCCGAAGAACCTGCCGAGGCAGAGGCACCTTCGGTAGACTCCGAGGAACAGTAAGCACCCTTCGTTCCGGTGACAGTAAAGTCTACGGGCGACGGGACCGTTGCGATGGAGAACTGCATGACCCGTTACGCCCTGATCACCGGTGCCTCCAGCGGCATCGGCCTGGCCATGGCCGAAGCCCTGGCCAGGCGCGGCCGCAATCTACTGCTGGTGGCCCGACAGCGCGATCGGTTGGAAAGTATTGCAATAGAACTGACCCAGCGGTTTGGCGTTGAAGTACTTTTCCGGGCCTGCGACCTGGGGGAGCCGCTACGGCTTTCAGGTTTCCTGCTGGAACTGGAGGAAAGCGAGCGCCAGATCGATCTGCTGGTCAACTGCGCCGGGATGGGTACCTGCGGCCCGTTCCTGGGCCAGGACTGGATGACCGAGCAGGATCTGATCGAAGTCAACATTCTCGCCCTGACACGTCTTTGTCACGCCGTAGGCAATAGCATGGCACTGTATGGCGGCGGGCAGATCCTGAACGTCGCCTCGATTGCCGCTTTCCAACCGGGCCCCTGGATGAGTACCTATTACGCCAGCAAGGCCTATGTGCTGCACTTCTCCGAAGCACTGCGAGTCGAGCTGAAGAAATGCGCGATCAAGGTGTCGGTCCTTTGCCCGGGTCCGACCCAGACCGGTTTTTTCGCCAAGGCCCATCTCGACGAACAGAAACTCAAGGACGATAACCTGCTGATGAGCCCGGAAGAAGTGGCTCTGTATACCGTGCGCGCGCTCGACAGAAACCGAGCGATCATCATCCCCGGACGCCGCAATCGCTGGCTCGCAGCCCTGCCGCGGCTAGGTTCGCGCTGGATGGTGCGAAGCATCGCCGGCCTGATCAACAAGGCGTATTGCCCACGCTGAATGAAATTTGTATGGAAACCCGGGCCCACCCATCGAACCTTCAGTACACTCGACTTCCACAAACCAAAGGGAGAAACAGCTGTGGATACTTTGTTTACCAAGATCATCAACCGGGAAATCCCGGCAAAGATCATCTACGAGGATGACCAGGTCCTGGCATTCCACGACATCGCCCCACAGGCGCCAGTGCATTTCCTGGTCATTCCGAAAAAACCGATTCGCACCCTCAATGACCTGACCGAAGAAGACAAGGGACTGGCCGGACATATTCTGTTCACAGCCCAGCGCCTCGCCAAGGAACAAGGCTGCGAGGACGGTTTCCGGGTGGTGATGAACTGCAATGAACTCGGTGGACAGACCGTCTATCACATTCATATGCACGTACTTGGGCAGCGCCAGATGAACTGGCCGCCGGGTTGATACCCTGACCCAACGCAAATCCTGAGCGGCCGATTGGGTTAAACTGGCCACCATGATTTTTTCCGGAGGTAAGCATGACTACCCAACGTCACTACTCGCCGATTGACCGCCTGCTGTTACAGGCCGATGCCGCGATGCGCACGCTGTTGCCCTTCAGTGGCCAACCGTATCGCCCATCACCGGCCATCGTGCAGCCGGACGCGCAACTGAGTGACGAGCAGACCCGCCATGTTGCCGGGCTGATGCGTATCAACCATACCGGCGAAGTCTGCGCCCAGGCGCTCTATCAAGGCCAGGCGCTGACAGCAAAGCTGCCGAAGGTACGCGAGGCGATGGAACATGCCGCCGAGGAAGAAGTCGACCATCTGGTCTGGTGCGAACAACGCATTCACCAACTGGGCAGCCATACCAGCGTGTTGAATCCGCTGTTTTACGGGATGTCATTCGGAATCGGCGCAGTGGCCGGATTGATCAGCGATAAAGTCAGCCTCGGCTTCGTTGCGGCGACCGAACACCAGGTGTGTAAACACCTGAATGAACACCTGGATCAATTGCCAGCAGAGGACGAAAAGTCGCGGGCGATCCTGGAGCAGATGCGCGAGGATGAAGAACACCATGCAGAAAGTGCGCTGGAGGCCGGTGGCTTCCGCTTTCCGGCACCGGTGAAATTCGGCATGAGCCTGCTGGCGAAAGTCATGACCAAGAGTACTTATCGGATCTGACAGAAACACCCTGTGCTTCAGGGAACGAAAAAAGGCGACTTACGTCGCCTTTTTTGTACCCGAAATTTCAGCGCGGCATGTTGCGCGCGTAAAAAATTTCCAGCATTTCATGCTTCACACGCTCTTCCACCTGGTCGCGCTGTTCAGCAGACAGATTGCTGGTGGCATCGCCGAACAGGTAGTTGTCCAGTTCGAAGTCCTTGAGCAGCATCTTGGTGTGGAACAGGTTTTCCTGATACACGTTCACATCGGTCATCTGATACGCGTCACGGGTGTCTTCGGACAGGTAGTTCTGAATCGAATTGATCTCGTGGTCGATGAAGTGCTTGTGACCTTCCACGTCGCGGGTGAAACCACGCACGCGGTAATCCACGGTCACGATGTCCGAGTCGAACTGATGGATCAGGAAGTTGAGTGCCTTGAGCGGTGAAATGACGCCACAGGTCGAAACATCGATGTCCACACGGAACGTCGCGATACCGTCCACCGGGTGTATTTCCGGGTAGGTATGTACCGTGATATGACTCTTGTCGAGGTGGGCCAGGATGATTTCGGGCAATGGGCCCGGGGACTCTTCGATCTGGCTGTCGGTCGGTGTCACCGGCTCCTCCGAGATCAGAATGGTCACGCTGGCGCCCTGGGGTTCATAGTCCTGACTGGCGATGTTCAGGATGTTGGCACCAATGATATCGACAACTTCCGTGAGGATCTGCGTGAGGCGCTTGGCGTTGTACTCTTTATTGATGTACTCGACGTAGGCCTGCTGGTCTTGCGGGGTTTCCGCATAGCAGATGTCATAGATGTTGAAGCTCAAGGTCTTTGTCAGGTTGTTGAAACCATGGAGCTTGAGTTTGCTTTTCACCGTTTGAAAACTCTCTGTGTATTGCGGCCCGGCCGCGTGATCAAGCATGCCCGTCAGATGCGAACGACGCATCTGCGTAGGACGGTTAACACCTCTTCGCGATGGCGATTTTGGTTGTCTGTCCAGACAAGCGACCGATCAGGAGACCGGCCACTGCCCTGAAAAAAGTGGCGCATTATGCAGACGTCGGCTTCTGACCGCCAGAGCTTGCACCGCTTTTATGATGGTTGAATGTCGATTCAACCTAATTCGATGATTTCATAATCGTGGGTGATTTCAACACCGGCTGCGCCGAGCATGATCGAAGCCGAGCAATATTTCTCGGCGGACAGCTCGATGGCACGCTTGACCTGGGCTTCCTTCAGGGCCCGGCCTTTTACCACGAAGTGCATATGGATCTTGGTGAACACTTTCGGGTCTTCGGTGGCGCGCTCCGCTTCCAGGAAGGCCTCGCAACTTTCGACCGCCTGGCGCGACTTCTTGAGAATGCTGACAACGTCGAAGTTACTGCAGCCTCCTACGCCCAGCAGGAGCATTTCCATCGGCCGAACACCCAGGTTTCGACCACCGGCTTCCGGTGGGCCGTCCATGACGACCACATGACCGCTGCCCGACTCACCGAGGAACATGGCTTCGCCAGCCCATTGGATGCGTGCCTTCATCGCCAAGACTCCACTGTCTAAAAAAAGGGTCGTCAGCTTAGCACAGGCCCCCGGCATGACAGCCCTTGCCGTAAGTCGCCTGGGCCATCTCCATCCAGGTAAATTCTCGAATCAATTGAGAATGCCTCTGTTAAGCTGGCGGCCAACCACTGGCTTATCGCCAGCTCGTAGCGATTTGCCACTCGCTCCCATAAAAAAACCAGACCAACACACCGCGCAGTATTTCGGGACACAACCATGGTTGCCATTACTCCCACATTCAAGATCAAGAATCTCGACAAGCTCTTGATGCATTGCCAGCGTCGTCGTTATCCAGCCAAACACAACATCATTTGCGCAGGCGACCGTTCCGAAACGCTGTTTTTCATCATCAAGGGATCGGTCACCATCCTGATCGAAGATGACGACGGTCGAGAAATGATCATCGCGTATCTCAACTCCGGAGATTTCTTTGGTGAGTTGGGGTTGTTCGAACAGGCGGGCAAAGAGCAGGAGCGCAGCGCCTGGGTACGGAGCAAGATCGAATGTGAAGTCGCGGAAATCAGCTACAGCAAGTTCAGAGAGCTCTCTCTGCAAGATCCCGACATTCTCTACGTCCTTAGCGGACAGATCGCACAGCGCCTGCGTAATACCACCCGCAAGGTGGGCGACCTCGCCTTCTTCGATGTGACCGGTCGCGTCGCCCGTTGTCTGCTGGAACTGTGCAAACAGCCCGATGCTATGACGCACCCCGACGGCATGCAGATCAAGGTCACCCGGCAGGAAATCGGTCGGATTGTCGGTTGCTCGAGAGAAATGGTGGGACGTGTACTCAAGGATCTGGAGGAACGCAACCTGGTCAATGTCAAAGGCAAGACCATGGTGGTGTTCGGAACGCGCTAGATCAGCGCGCCGAGTAGATCCTGATAAAGCCCCTCGAGCCGCTCCAGCGCGTGGGGGGCCGGGAACCTTTCATGCAGGGCGATGTGGCTCTCGGCACGCACGCGTTGTTCCAGGCCGCAGGCCTCATTGAAGCGGTTGACCGCGGCGACCATCGAGTCCCGTTCGTTTTCCAGCAACAACGCTCCATGTACCAGCCCCACCGGGCGTTGCCCGCCTTTGCTCTGGCGCCAACGCTGAGCAGTGCCGACCATTTTCCGGCCGTCCAGGTTGACATTGAATCGCCCGTCGCAGAACGCTCCGTCCACCTCTCCCAGCGAAGCCGCACCGCCCAATTCCTCCAGCAACTGGCAGATCGGGCCGCACAACCGGTGATACGCCGTTTCGATCCGGCCGTGATCGCCTTCGCTGCGGGGTGGCGCATAGACCAGCGCGATATTGACGGTCGCCGCCGATTGCGGCACCGGTTCGCCACCGGTTTCGCGCAGCAGCACAGGCCAGCCGTTGGCAGCCGAAACCTCGCAGGCGCGTTCGAACCGTGGCAGGCGACTCAAACGACGCGGCATCACCAGGGCACGGTCATCGGGCTGCCAGAACAGCAGACCAAACTCGGCATCGCCAGCGCAGACGCTGGCCAACAAATCCTGTTCGGCTTGCAGGCCAGCTTCGACGCGAAGAGAAATCACCGATGACATCCGATCAATCCAGCGCCGAACCTGTCACCGGAGTGCCACGTTCGGGGAAGAACAGGCGTTGCAGTTCAGTTCCCGGACTTTCAGCCCGCATGAACGCCTCGCCCACCAGGAACGAGTACACATCGCTGACTTCCATCAGTTCGACATCGGCCCGATTGAGGATGCCACTTTCGGTGATGACCAGGCGATCACGCGGGATACGCGGCAACAGATCCAGGGTGGTTTCCAGGCTGACCTCAAAGGTGTGCAGGTTGCGGTTGTTCACGCCGACCAGCTTGGTAT
Organism: Pseudomonas sp. SJZ074; assembly: GCF_007828215.1. Taxonomy (GTDB): domain Bacteria; phylum Pseudomonadota; class Gammaproteobacteria; order Pseudomonadales; family Pseudomonadaceae; genus Aquipseudomonas. The sequence continues at coordinate 13,568 of NZ_VIUE01000025.1, forward strand.
CGAGGGTTTTCAGGGCTCGCTCCAGCTCGTCGCCATCATGCACTTCCACCAACACATCCAGTCCTACATCCTTGGCGACGGAGGCCAGTTCGGCCATTTTCACGTCATCCAGCGCGGAAACGATCAACAACACGCAGTCGGCGCCCAGGGCGCGAGCTTCCACGATCTGATACGGATCGACCATGAAATCCTTACGGATCACCGGCAGCTTGCAAGCCGCACGTGCCTGCTTCAGATAGTCGTCGTGGCCTTGGAAAAAATCGATGTCGGTAAGCACCGAAAGGCAAGTCGCACCGCCCTTCTCATAGCTGCGAGCGATATCGGCCGGTACGAAATGCTCACGGATCACACCCTTGCTGGGAGAAGCCTTCTTGATCTCGGCAATCACCGCCGGTTGCTTTTTCTTCGCCTGATTGATCAGTGCATTGGCGAAGCCACGGGGAGCGTCCGCCGCACGCGCCAGGTTTTCCAACTCGGCCAGACCGATCCGAGCCTTGCGTTCAGCCACTTCCTCGGCCTTGCGAGCCAGAATTTTTTCCAGAACCGTTGGCACGCTCATCCTTCGTTCTCCACTTTGAATACGGCAGTAAAGGCACCCAGCTCCTCAAGCTTCTCCCGAGCCAGGCCGGTATGCAATGCATCATGGGCCAGTTCCACACCTTGCTTGAGACTGCTGGCATGGTCGGCAGCGTATAAAGCAGCGCCGGCGTTGAGCACAATCATTTCCGCAGCCTTCTGGCCATTCTCGGTCTTGCGGCGCCCCAGGGCATCGCGGATCAACTCCAGCGACTGGGCCGGTCCATCCACGGCCAGGCCGTGCAGGCTCTGACTCTTCATGCCCAGGTCTTCAGGTTCGACCCAGTATTCGCTGATCTGGTCATTTTTAAGTTCAGCTACGAATGTCGGCGCCGCCAGGCTGAATTCGTCCAGGCCGTCTTTCGAATGAACCACCAGAACGTGCTTGCTGCCCAGGCGTTGCAAGACTTCCGCCAACGGCCGGCACAACGCCTGGCTGAACACACCCACCACCTGATGTTTCACACCGGCCGGATTCGTAAGCGGGCCGAGCATGTTGAACAGGGTACGCAGGCCCAAGTCACGACGCGGTGCGGCGGCATGCTTCATGGCACTGTGGTGGGTCTGGGCAAACATGAAGCCGATACCCACGTTATCGATGCAACGGGCTACCTGGACCGGCGTCAGGTTCAGGTAGATGCCGGCCGCTTCCAGCAAGTCGGCACTGCCGCTCTTGCCCGAAACCGCGCGGTTGCCATGCTTGGCGACCGTGCAACCGGCGGCCGCGACGACGAAAGCCGAGGCAGTGGAAACGTTGAAGATATTGGCGCCATCACCGCCGGTGCCCACCACATCCACCACGCCAGCCAGGGTCTTGAGTTCGACCTTGTCCGCCAGTTCACGCATCACCGAGACCGCACCAACAATTTCGTCGATGCTTTCGCTCTTCATGCGCATGGCCATCATGAAGGCGCCGATCTGCGCATCCGTGCACTGTCCGGTCATGATTTCGCGCATCACGTCGCGCATCTCGTCGGTGCTCAGGTCGAGATGACCAACGATACGCCCCAGGGCTGTCTTGATATCCATGGAAAGTCCTTAGCGCGTGCCGCCGGTTTGTTTGAGGAAGTTGGCGAACAGCTCGTGGCCCTGTTCGGTAAGAATGGATTCGGGGTGGAACTGCACACCCTCGATGTTCAGCGTCTTGTGGCGCAACCCCATGATTTCGTCCACCGAACCGTCTTCCAGTTGAGTCCAGGCGGTCAGTTCCAGGCAGTCAGGCAGGGTTTCGCGCTTGACGATCAGGGAGTGATAGCGGGTGACGGTGAGAGGACGGTTCAGGCCTTCGAACACACCCTTGTCTTCATGGAACACCGGACTGGTCTTGCCGTGCATGACCTGACGGGCCCGCACCACATCGCCACCGAAGGCCTGGCCGATCGATTGATGGCCCAGGCAGACGCCGAGGATAGGCAGTTTGCCGGCGAAGTACTTGATAGCTTCGATGGAGATCCCCGCTTCGGTCGGCGTGCAGGGACCAGGTGAAACCACGATGCGCTCAGGCTTGAGGGCTTCGATCTCGGCAATGGTCAATTCGTCGTTGCGCACCACCTTTACTTCCGAGCCCAGCTCGCCGAGGTACTGCACAACGTTGTAGGTAAAGGAGTCGTAGTTATCGATCATCAGCAACATGGCGTAAGCAACCTATTGAATTCACTGACTTTAAATACAGCCTTCGAAGAGAACCCGCACGGTACTGCGCTTGGCCGGGCAAATCGTGCGCCAGCGAAACGGCTTTAAAGCGGGTAAAGAAGGCAAATCGGTACAGGTCCGGCGAGGCCGGCAGAGAACGGTCAGGCGCGCCAACGCCAACGGGCGTGAGCCTTGATCAGTTGATCCAGAAGTTTGCTGACAATCGACACGGGGGAAGTCTCGTTCATACGTTCCGGCACAGTAGCTTAGCTGGACGGAGCGCGCAATATGAGCGACCCGAAGGGCCTGCAAACAATCGCAACGTTCCGGATGGATGGCCGAACGCAAATAGTCTGACGCCGTCGTTATTCCAGCAACGACAAGACAAAACGGACTTTGCCCATGATCAGACATACGTTGTTCATACCTGTCACCGCTTGCCTGCTGGCGATGGCCAGCGTCCATGCAAGCGCAACCCCCTACTCCAGCTTCATCGTCTTCGGTGACAGCCTCAACGACGCCGGCCAGCTCACAGACCCCGACGGCCCGCCCGGGGCGACCCGACGCTTTACCAACCGCACCGGCCCGGTCTACCTGAATGGCAGCGGTGAGGTCTATTCTGCCAACGCCACCCAACTGCTCGGTGGACAGCTGGGTTACTCCGCCGATGAAACCGCCGCCTCCACCTCGGCAGCCCGTGCCAACGCGGGGCTGGCGGACGGCAACAACTGGGCCGTGGGCGGCTACCGCACCGACCAGATTCTCGACTCGATCACCACCGTTTCCAATACCGGCGAACGCAGCCGTGCCGGTTACCTGGCCAACGGACTGCGCGCCGATCCGAACGCGTTGTATTACATTTCCGGTGGCGGCAACGATTTTCTCCAGGGCCTGGTCTTGACCCCTCGGCAGGCGCAGGATGCCGCGGACCGTCTGGCTAACAGCGTCCAGACCCTGCAAACAGCGGGCGCCCGATACCTGATGGTCTGGCTGCTGCCCGATCTGGGCCTGACACCTGCCTTGAATGGTACCCCGTTGCAGAATGCCGTTTCGCAGCTCAGTAGCCAGTTCAACCAGCAGTTGATCACCCGACTGCAAGGTATCGACGCCGAAGTCATTCCACTGAATGTTCCACTGTTGTTGCAGGAAAGCTTCGCCGACCCAGCACGATTCGGCTTTGCCAGCGGTACGAATCTCATCGCTACGTGCTTCAGCGGCAACGGCTGCACCGAAAACCCCACTTATGGCCTCCACAGCGCCACACCTGACCCGAGCAAACTGGTCTACAACGACTCGGTCCACCCTACCGAAGCCGGACAGAAGCTGATCGCCGACTATGCCTACTCCCTGCTCTCGGCACCCTGGGAGCTGACATTGCTGCCTGAAATGGCCCATTCGACGCTTCGAGCCCACCAGGATGAACTGCGTACCCAATGGCAATCGGATTGGGGCAATTGGCAGGCAGTCGGCCAGTGGCGCGCGATCGTCGCGGGGGGCGGTCAGCATCTGGACCTGGACAACCAGAGCAACAGCGCCAGCGCCGATGGCAGTGGCCAGAACCTCAGTATCGGAGGCAGTTATCGCCTCAACGAAGCCTGGCGCGTGGGCGTGGCCGCTGGCTTCTATCGCCAGGACATGGAAGCAGGCCATAACGATTCGGACTACAGGCTAAACAGCTACCTGGCGACCGCATTCGCCCAGTTCCAGCAGAATCGCTGGTGGGCTGACGCAGCGCTGACCGGCGGCAAACTCGACTACGACAACCTGGAACGCAAATTCGACCTGGGCGCCAGCGAGGCACAGGAGAAAGGCGATACCAACGGCCGTCTCTGGGCGTTCAGCAGTCGCCTGGGCTACGACATTGCCCGGCCCGGCAGCGAATGGCACCTGTCACCGTTCATCAGTGCCGATTATGCGAAAGTGGAAGTCGACGGCTACTCCGAGAAGAGCAACCGTTCCACAGCCCTGACGCTCGATGACCAGACCCGCAACTCGAAACGCCTGGGCATTGGTTTGCAGGGCAAATACAACCTGACCCGCCAGACCCAGGTGTTTGGCGAATATGCCCACGAACGTGAGTATGAAGATGACACGCAGAAGGTGAATATGGCCCTCAACAGTGTGCCGGCCAACGACTTCACGCTTGAAGGCTACACGCCACAGAGCCACCTGAATCGCCTGAGCCTGGGGATCAGCCATCAGTTGACGAGCGAGTTGGCATTGCGAGGAGGTTATACGTTGCGCAAGGACGATGACCTCACCCAGCAAGGGGTGAGCCTGGGAGTCAGCCTGGATTTCTGATGGTACCCCTTGTGGGAGCGAGCCTGCTCGCGATTGACGGCAGCACATTCAAAGTCGATGTGCCTGATACGCCGCTATCGCGAGCAGGCTTGCTCCCACGGGGATTGAGTTCTGCCTGGAGGGCTGCTGACGTCAATCGTTTGCAGTCTGCTCGGCCAGCGCCACGGCCCGGAACATCGCCCGACGCTTGTTCAGGGTTTCTTCCCATTCCAGCACCGGCACCGAATCGGCAACAATGCCACCACCGGCCTGCACATGGAGTTCGCCGTTCTTGATCACCGCGGTCCGGATGGCAATGGCGGTATCCATGTTGCCGTTCCAGGCGAAATAACCCACGGCGCCACCGTATACACCCCGTTTGACCGGCTCCAGCTCATCGATGATTTCCATCGCGCGGATTTTCGGCGCGCCCGACAACGTTCCCGCCGGCAGGATCGCCCGCAAGGCGTCCATGGCCGTCAGCCCGGCCTTCAACTGGCCGGTGACGTTCGACACGATATGCATCACGTTGGAATAGCGCTCGATGACCATCTTCTCGGTGAGTTTTACCGAACCGACCTCCGAAACCCGCCCGGTATCGTTGCGGCCCAGGTCGATCAGCATCAGGTGCTCGGCGATTTCCTTGGCATCCGACAACAGGTCCTCTTCCAGCGCCCGATCCGCCTCTTCCGTAGCGCCACGAGGGCGAGTACCGGCAATCGGCCGCACAGTGATCAGGTTGTCCTCGACCCGCACCAGCACTTCAGGCGAACTGCCCACGACGTGAAAATCGCCGAAATTGAAGAAGTACATGTAAGGCGTCGGGTTGAAGCAGCGCAATGCCCGGTACAAATCGATGGGTGCGGCCTTGAAGTCGATGGACATCCGTTGCGAGGGCACCACCTGCATGCAGTCGCCCGCCAGGATGTACTCCTTGATGGTATCGACGGCCCTTTCGTAATCGGCCTGGGTAAAACTGGAACGGAACACCGGGTCGGCGGCCGCCTGCTTGCTGAAATCAAGCCCTGGACGCGGGGTGATCGGCTGGCGAAGTTTTTCCAACAGCGCCTGCAGGCTTTTCTGACCGTGTTCGTAGGCATCTTCCTGGGAAGGATCCGCCAGGACAATCGCGTGCATCTTGCCGGCGAGGTTGTCGAAGACCACCACCGCATCGGAAACCATCAGCAGGATGTCCGGCACACCCAGCGGATCCGGGTTCGGGCAAGAGCCCAGGCGTTTTTCCACATAGCGCACGCAGTCGTAGCCGAAATACCCCACCAGGCCACCGTTGAAACGTGGCAGGCCGGGGATGGTCGGCACGTTATAGCGGGCCTTGAAGGTTTCGACGAAGGCCAACGGGTCTTCGACTTCGTGGCTTTCGATCTCGACGCCGTCGTGGGTCACGCTGATGCGATGGTCATGGACCCGCAGCACCGTGCGGCACGGCAGGCCGATGATGGAATATCGGCCCCATTTCTCGCCGCCCTGCACCGACTCGAGCAGGTAGGAGTTGGGCCGGTCGGCCAGCTTGAGGTAGATCGACAGCGGAGTGTCGAAGTCGGCCAGGGTTTCGCAGGCGAGCGGGATACGGTTGTAGCCGGCAGCGGCCAGGCGCAGGAATTCTTCGCGGATCATGAGGGTGCCTCGTGGCAAGAGGAGCTGACAGTCAGGTATGCAAACGCGCCGGGTAACCGGCCAGGATCAAGTCAGGCGCGCCAACGCCAGCGGGCCAGGGCCTTCATGACTTTCATCCAGAGTTTGCGAGTGACCACCACGATGGCGTTTCCAGAAGAGGATTGAACAGCGTCGGGCAACGTTATCTCAGCGGCCGGGTCCAGGCAACCGGGAATTAACAGGCGCAGGTCGTCGATCACCAGCGAGGGAAACTCTTCTGCGATCGGCCGGCCGTGGTTGTAGCCATAACTCAGCGCCACGCACTTGACCCCCGCCGCTTTCGCCGCCAGGACATCGCTGCGCGAGTCGCCAACAAATAACGATTGGGAGGCCGGGATGTTGGCCATTTTCATGACGAAGAAAAGCGCCGCCGGGTCGGGCTTTTTCTGCGGCAAGGTATCGCCGCCGATGATCCAGCGGAAGTAGCGGCCGATTTTCACCTGGTCCAGCAATGGCGCGACAAAGCGTTCCGGCTTGTTGGTGATCAACGCCATCTCCACGCCTTGTTTATGCAGCCACTTGAGGGTCGAGCGCACACCGGGGTAGACCACCGTCAGCGGGTGATTGCCCTCATAGGCTTCATTGAATAACTCCAACGCTCGCTCAGCCTCGGCATCATCGACCCCTTGGGCATCGATATGATTGGCCAGGGCCCGGCGCACCAGCATGGGCGCACCGTTGCCGACCCAGTGGCGCACCGCCTCGAGGCCGGCGGGCGGACGCCCGAGCTTGAGCAGCATATCGTCCACCGCTGCCGCGAGGTCCGGGACCGAATCGACCAGTGTGCCATCAAGGTCGAACATCACCAGACGCGGCAGGCAGCCGGGAAACAGCTGCTCGAAGCCGCTCATGGGCGCGCCAGGGCCAGTTCGGCGCGCATCTTTTCAATCACTTCTCTGTAGTCCGGTGCGTTGAAGATCGCCGAGCCAGCTACAAAGGTGTCCGCGCCCGCTGCGGCGATTTCGCGGATGTTGCCCACATTCACGCCGCCGTCGATTTCCAGGCGAATGTCACGCCCCGACGCATCGATCAGCGCACGGGCTTCGCGCAGCTTGTCGAGAGTCGCCGGGATGAACTTCTGGCCGCCGAAACCGGGGTTGACGCTCATCAGCAGGACCATGTCGACCTTGTCCATCACGTACTTGAGGACGTCCAGCGGTGTCGCCGGGTTAAACACCAGGCCAGCCTTGCAGCCGCCTTCACGGATCAACTGCAGGGAGCGATCGACGTGCAGCGTGGCTTCGGGGTGGAAGGTGATGTAGGTGGCACCCGCTTCGATGAAGTCGCCGACGATGCGGTCCACCGGGCTGACCATCAGGTGCGCATCGATCGGCGCGGTGATGCCGTACTTGCGCAGCGCCGCGCAAACCATCGGACCGATGGTCAGGTTGGGTACGTAGTGGTTGTCCATGACATCGAAGTGCACGATGTCGGCGCCGGCGGCCAGGACGTTGTCCACCTCTTCACCCAGGCGGGCGAAGTCGGCGGAGAGGATCGACGGAGCAATGGCGAAGGGCTGCATGACGCACCTGTTTTGAGCGAAATCGCGATGGCGCGCATTGTATACCTCAAGATTTGGCGCGCCCACCGTGGCCGACGATCAATACGCTGCGCGGTAGATCTTCTCGATATCAGCGACACTCAACTTGCGTGGATTGTTACGCATCAACCGCTCGATTCCCGCCGCCTCCACGGCCATGGACGGGATCACGCCCTCGGTGACACCCAGGCCGCTCAGGCCTTTGGGGATCTCTACGGCGCTACACAACGCGGCCATGGCCTCCACCGCTTCGTCGGCGGCTTCAAGATCACTTAAATGGCCGGTCTTTATGCCCATTGCTTCGGCAATGTCCCGCATGCGCTCCACGCAAGCCATCTTGTTCCATTGCATGACATAGGGCAGCAGCATGGCGTTGGCAACGCCATGGGACACGTGGAAGCGCCCACCCAGCGGATAAGCCAATGCATGCACCGCCCCGACCCCGGCATTGCCGAACGCCATGCCGGCCATCAGGCTGGCGGTGGCCATATCCTCGCGCGCCTGCAGGTGAGCAGGGTTGGCAAAGGCCTTGGGCAACGCGCGGCTGATCAGCTTGATCGCACCGATGGCCAGGGCATCGGTGATCGGTGACGCATTGAGCGACAGGTAGGACTCGACGGCATGAGCCAGCGCATCGACACCACTGGCCGCGGTCACGCCAGGAGGACAGGTCAGGGTCATCTGCGGACTGACCAGTGCCACGTCCGGCAACAGATAATCGCTGACGATGCCCTTTTTCAGCTGCGCAGCCTTGTCGGAGAGGATCGCCACGTTGGTGACCTCCGAGCCGGTACCCGCCGTGGTGGGAATGGCAATCATCGGCGGCCCCTTGCGGGGTACCTGATCGACACCGAACATGTCCTGCAGCTCGCCGTGATAACCGGCGTAGACGCCCACGCACTTGGCGATATCGATGGCGCTGCCACCGCCGAGGCCGATCAGGCCGTCGTGGCCACCGTCGCGGTAGGCCTGCATGCAGTCTTCGACGATGGCGATTTCCGGGTCCGGCATGACCCGGTCGAAAATCTCGTAGTCGCGCCCGCCCAGGTGTTGCAGGGCCAGTTCCACGGTGCCGGACTTGACCAGCGCGGCATCGGTGACGATCAGCGGATTATCCACATCCAGCCGGGTCAGCTCGCCCGCCAGTTGCTCGATGGCAGCGGCACCGGTGATCAGTTTGTGGGCGATCTTGAATGAGGAAAGACTCATGTGCGCGGCCTCTTGTTCGAGTATGGGCTGGCACAAGGATAGCTCGGTATTGCGCGTTGTTCTGCCATTCAGCGCCTGAATGCACCACAAACCCAATGTGGGAGCGGGCTCGCTCGCGAATAGGGGGGCACATTCAACATTTATGTCGACTGATACACCGCTTTCGCGAGCAAGCCCGCTCCCACACCAACTTATACCTGGGTGGTACGCAGCTTCTCGCTACGCCCACGTAACCACTCCAGGGTCAAAAGCAGGATCACCGAGAAGGCGATCAACAGCGTCGCCGCCGCGGCGATGGTAGGGCTGAGGTTTTCGCGGATGCCACTGAACATCTGCCGTGGCAGGGTGGCTTGCTCGGGACCGGCGAGAAACAGGGTCACCACCACTTCATCGAACGAAGTCGCGAAGGCGAATAGCGCTCCGGAGATCACACCCGGGGCGATCAACGGCAAGGTCACCCGACGAAACGTCGTCAGCGGCGAAGCCCCAAGACTGGCCGCCGCACGCACCAGGTTATGGTTGAACCCTTGCAAGGTCGCCGAGACGGTAATGATGACGAACGGCACGCCAAGCACCGCGTGGACCACGATCAGCGAGAGGAAACTGTTGCCCATGCCCAGCGGCGCGAAGAACAGGTAGCTGGCCACGCCGATGATCACCACCGGGACCACCATGGGTGAAATCACCAGGGCCATGACCAGCGCCTTGCCCGGGAAATCGCCACGGGTCAGGCCGATGGCCGCCAGCGTACCGAAGACCATCGCCAGCAACGTGGCAGCCGGGGCTACGATGATGCTGTTCTTCAGCGCCCGCATCCACTCGGCCGAGGCGAAGAAGTCCTGGTACCAGTGCAGCGAAAAGCCTTGCAGCGGATACACCAGGAAGCTGCCGGAGTTGAACGACAGCGGGACGATCACCAGTACCGGCAGGATCAGGAACAACAGGATCAACCCGCAGAGCGTGCGCAAGCAGTAGAACCACACCCGTTCGACGGGAGACATGTAAGGACTCAGCATTTCGATCTCCCCTTAGCTCAGGCGCAGGCGACTGGCGCCCACCAGCCAGCTGTAAATCAGATAAAGCACGATGGTCGCCAGCAACAGCAGCCCGCCGAGCGCCGTGGCCATGCCCCAGTTGATGCTGGTGTTGGTGTAGAACGCGACGAAGTAGCTGACCATCTGGTCGTTCGGGCTGCCCAGCAATGCCGGGGTGATGTAGTAGCCGATGGCGAGGATGAACACCAGCAGGCAACCGGCGCCGACACCGGCATAGGTCTGCGGGAAGTACACCCGCCAGAAACTGGCGAACGGATGACAGCCCAGGGAAATCGCCGCCCGCATGTAGGTGGGCGAGATGCCCTTCATCACGCTGTAGATCGGCAGGATCATGAACGGCAGCAGGATGTGTACCATCGAGATGTAGACGCCGGTACGGTTGAACACCAACTCCAGGGGCTTGTCGATGACGCCCATGGCCAGCAGCGCGCTGTTGATCAGCCCACCGGATTGCAATAGAACGATCCACGCGGCCACCCGCACCAGAATCGAAGTCCAGAACGGCAACAACACCAGGATCATCAGCAGGTTGCTCTGGCGCGACGGCAGGTTCGCCAACAGGTAGGCCAGCGGATAAGCCAGTACCAGGCAGATCGCGGTGATGATCAGGCCCATCCAGAACGTGCGGGCGAAGATATCGAGGTAGATCGCCTGGTCAGGCGTGGCCGGGGCCAGTTCGCCGAGGTCGTCGATGCGATGATCGACGGACGCCAGCAGGTAATAAGGGGTGACGTTGCTGGTATTACGGCGGATGACCTGCCAATACGCAGGATCGCCCCAGCGCTCATCGAGGCCTTCCAGTGCTTCTTTATAAGAAGCCGGCTCGCTGGCAAACGGCAGCGCGCGAGCGGTCTTGGTCAGCAGGCTGCGATAGCCGGCCGATTCCATGTTCAGGCGCTTGGACAAATCGCCCAGGGTCTGATTCTTGCGAGCGTCGGCCAGGTCTTCACTGGCGGCCTTGTACACCGGCTCCCCAGGTAAACCGCGTCCATCCCACGCGGCAATCGCAGCCACGGTGCGCGGCATGGTGCCGACCACTTCCGGGTTGCTGACGCTTTTGAACAGCAGCGCCACGATTGGCACCAGGAACACCAGCAACAGAAACAGCACCAGCGGCGCGATCAAGGCCTGGGCCTTCCAGCGGTTGACCCGCTCGGCGCGCTTGAGCCGCTGCTTCAAGGTGGGGCTGGTGCCCGCGTTCAGTGGAACGGCGATGGCCATGGCGAACTCCGCAAATCTTTTTTGTCGTTACAGGGACGGTGTGCCGCCCCTGTTCTTTTGAAACACCCAACCTGTGGGAGCGGGCTTGCTCGCGAAAGCGGTGTACCAGTCAACATAAATGTTGGAAGTGATGACGCCTTCGCGAGCAAGCCCGCTCCCACATGGATCCCATCCAGTCTCGGATGTCGGGTTACTTCGCAGCCCAGGAGTTGAAGCGCTGCTCCAGTTGCTCACCGTTATCAGCCCAGAAGCTGACGTCGATCTGCACCTGGTTGGCGATGTTTTCCGGGGTGGTCGGCATGTCTTTCAGGACATCCTTGGACAGCAACGGTACTGCCTGGGTATTGGCCGGGCCGTAGGCGATGTTTTCCGAATAGGTCTTCTGCTGCTGTGGCGCCACCGAGTAGGCGATGAATTTCTTCGCCGCTTCGGCGCGGGTCTTGTCCAGGCCACGCGGGATGGCCCAGGCGTCGAAGTCGTAGATGCCGCCGTTCCACACCACTTTCAGGTTGCTTTCTTTCTGTACGGCGGCGATCCGGCCGTTGTAGGCCGAGCTCATGACCACGTCACCGGACGCCAGGTACTGCGGCGGCTGTGCGCCGGCTTCCCACCACTGGATGTTCGGCTTGAGTTCGTCGAGTTTCTTGAACGCGCGGTCCTGACCATCCTTGCCGGCCAACACCTTGTAGACGTCTTTTGGCGCGACACCGTCGGCCATCAGGGCGAATTCCAGGGTGTACTTGGCGCCCTTGCGCAGGCCGCGTTTACCCGGGAATTGCTTGGTGTCCCAGAAATCCGCCCAGCTGGTGGGCGCGGTTTTCAGTTTGTCGGCGTTGTAGGCCAGTACGGTCGACCACACGAAGAAACCTACGCCGCAAGGCTGGATGGCGCCCTTGACGTAGTCTTCGGTCTTGCCAAACAGCGCCGGGTCGAGCTGTTCGAACATGTCTTCGTCACAACCACGGGACAATTCAGGGGACTCGACTTCAACCAGATCCCACGAAACGCTCTTGGTATCGACCATGGCCTTGACCTTGGCCATTTCGCCGTTGTACTCGCCAGCCACGATTTTGCCGTTGCCGGCCGCTTCCCACGGTGCGTAAAAGGCTTTGACCTGAGCCGCCTTGTTCGCCCCGCCAAAAGACACCACGGTCAGGTCCGGGCCCGCCGCCATCGCGCTTGCCGCACCCATCATGCCCAGGGTCAGGGCGGTGAACTTCAGGGATCTCAACATTTATTGTTCTCTCCACGTGCAGGGTTGGTGTGTTGATTACAGCAGGGGGGCGATCAATTCGCCTCTAGAAGTGGGTCGAGCGCACGCACATGCTCAACCTGCCAGCCAAGCGGAACCACGTCGCCGACGGCCAGCTCGGGGTCGAGCTCGGCAATCGGTTGTTTCACGAAGAAGTCGTTCTTGCCGCAGACTTCCAGGCGAACCCGGACGTGGTCGCCCAGATAGATGAATTCCGCCACCCTCCCTGAGAAGCGGTTGACACATTGTTCGCTTGCGCCGTTGAGGCTCACCCGCTCCGGACGGATCGACAGGGTCACCGGCTCGCCGGGCTTGCCGACGTTTACCGCCAGCGCCTCGACCTTCTCGCCACGGCCCAGCTCCACCAGGCAGCGATCGCCGGTTTGACTGTGCAGGCGACCACTGAGACGGTTGTTTTCGCCGATGAAGTTGGCGACGAAGGTATTTTTGGGTTCTTCGTAGAGTGTGCGCGGCGGAGCGATCTGCTGGATCTCGCCCTGGTGGAACACCGCCACGCGGTCGGACATGGTCAAGGCTTCGCCCTGGTCGTGGGTCACATAGACCACGGTCACGCCGAGGCGCTGGTGCAGATGCTTGATTTCCATCTGCATGTGTTCACGCAGTTGCTTGTCCAGCGCGCCGAGGGGTTCGTCCATCAGCACCAGTTGCGGCTCGAATACCAGCGCCCGCGCCAGGGCGACACGTTGTTGCTGGCCGCCGGACAATTGCGCCGGGTAGCGCTGGGCGAAGGTGTCCAGCTGGACCATGCTCAGTACCCGTTTTACCCGATCGCTGACATCGCTCTTGTTCAGGCCCCGAACGGTCAATGGAAACGCCAGGTTCTCGGCGACGGTCATGTGGGGGAACAGGGCATAGTTCTGGAACACCATGCCGATGTCGCGCTTATGCGGCGGCACATGGTTGATGGCACGGCCGGCCAACTGGATCTCACCGGCGGTCGGGGTTTCAAAACCCGCGAGCATCATCAGGCTGGTGGTCTTGCCGGAACCGGACGGCCCGAGCAAGGTCAGGAACTCGCCCTTGCGAATGTCCAGGTTGAGGTCCTTGACGATCAGGTTCTCGCCATCGTAGCTCTTTTGCACACCACGAAAGCTGACCAGCACATCGCTGGCCCCCGCGCTTGAATCAACCTGGCTCATACCCGCACCTTTTGTATTGATGACTACTTGTGAATCAAGCCTAGTGGAGCCTCGTGCCCGCGCAAATCGGGGCGCAGGAGAGAATCGCCTCAGCCGGATGGAAGAGTCGGGGTAGGGATTGCCCTACAAGGGCGGCGGGATTGGATAAGGGCAGTGGCGAGTTATGAGTTGCAAGCCGCAAGCTGGGGGTAAAAGCAATGCTGGGCGTGTCGCAAATAAGTATGTCAGCGCATATTTCCTGTGGAAGCGGGCTTGCTCGCGAATGCGGTGTATCAGTGATGCATATTTGACTGACACACCGCACTCGCGAGCAAGCCCGCTCCCACAAGGGATCTGTGGCGTGCCTAGAGCAGCTTGTGCTCCATCGCGTACTTCACCAGTTCCGCCAGGGAAGTGATGTTGAGTTTCTGCATCAACCGCGCCTTGTGGGTACTGATGGTTTTACTGCTCAAGGCCAGTTGCTGGGCGATATCGTTGACGTTGGCGCCTTGGGCAAGGCGCTCAAAGACCGAGAACTCGCGCTCGGACAGCAGCGAATGCAACGGGCGAGTGTCGGTCAGGCCGACTTCGAACACCATGCGGTCGGCCAGGTCCGGGTCGATGTAACGCCCGCCCGCCGCGACCTTGCGAATCGCCATGAGCAGCAACGCCGGGTCGCTGTCCTTGGTCGCGTAGCCAGCCGCGCCCACCTTCAACGCCCGGGCCGCCATCTGCGCCTCGTCATGCATCGACAACACCAGGATCGCCGGCGGATTGCTCAGCGCACGGATCCGCGGGATCGCCTCCAGGCCATTGACGCCCGGCATGGATATGTCCAGCAGCACCACTTCGCAGGGCACATGTCGCAGGGTCTCGAGCAACTGCTCGCCATTGCTCGCCTCTCCCGCCACCACCAGATCCTTTGCCAGGCCGATCAATTGCTTGATGCCTTCACGGACGATGGTGTGGTCTTCGGCTACCAGTACACGGATCACGTTCTTCTCCAGATTCAGAATCCAATCGCGAGCAGGCTCGCTCCCGCAGGGGCTATGTGTACATAAAACCCACCCCATCAGGCCTCAAGCAAGGGCACCCGCACTGCCAAGGTAGTCCCCTCCCCCGGCTCACTCTCCAGGGACAACCGCCCGCCCATGATCAGCACTCGCTCGCGCATTCCCACCAGCCCAAAGGATGTCGGCCGACTTGTATCGGCAATAAATCCTACACCGTCATCACTCACGATCAGACACAATTCATCGCCTTCGCGAACCAGCGTCAGTTCCACGGTGTGCGCCTGGGCGTGGCGCATCACGTTGGTCAGCGCCTCTTGAAGAATACGGAACAGGCCGATCGCCTTGGCATCGCTCAGGGCCGGCAGATTGTCGGGCACCTGCACGAGGCACGGGATCTGCGTACGCGCCTCGAAGCGTCGGGCCTGCCATTCGATGGCCGAGGCGATACCGGCATCGAGGATCGGCGGTCGCAACGCCGTCGCCACGTCTCGCACCAGCTGGAAAAGCTGGGCGATCAGGCGCTTCATGCTGTTGAGACGCTCCTGCAGGCCGGGGTCCAGTTGCGCATAGGCCAACTCACACATGGACGTTTCCAGCTTCAGCACCGTCAACATCTGACCCAGTTCGTCGTGGACTTCCCGGGCGATACGGGCCTTTTCCTCCTCCCGCACACTTTCCAGGTGCGCCGACAATTCGCGCAATTGCTCACGGGAGCTGGCCAGTTCCAGCTCGATACGCTTGCTTTCGGTGATGTCCCAGACAATGCCGTCCCAGACGTAGGCGCCATCCTCGAGACGACGGGTGATCGCCTTGATCTCGGCCCAGCGCTCCCGGCCTTCGCGGGTCAGGATGCGCCCCTGCCACGACCAGTCACTGTCGCTGTCCAGCGCCTGGTCCTGGGTGCGGTGATAATCGGCCTTATCCTCCGGATGCACCAGGCTGCGCAAGCCGGTGTCGCTGCGAGCCAGGGTCGCGGGGGAATAACCCACCAGGCTCTCGCTGCCTTCGCTGATGTAGGCAAAATCGATCTGGCCGGTCACCGGTGCCCGCTCCAGGCGGAAGACCAGGCCCGGCACGTTGGCAGCGATGCCTTGCAGGCGCGCTTCGCTTTCGCGCAACGCCGCCAACGCACGACGGCGCTCGGTCACATCGTTGAGGTAGACCACCAGGTATTCGGCATCACGGAAGCGCAGGAAGCTCAGGGAAACGTCGGCCGGCAGAATGCTGCCATCAGCCCGCACGCACTCGGTCTCGAAGCTCTGTGGTCCGTCCTCGCTGGCCCGGGCGCGCTTCCACAGGTTCAGCCAGCGATCCATGTGCAGGCCCGGCTCGAAGTCGATCAAGGGACGCTCGATGATCGCACCGGGTCCATAACCAAGCATGGTTTCGGCGGCGCGGTTGGCGTAACGCACATGGCTGTCCCAGTTGACCCAGAGAATGCCGACCGTGCTTTGATCGATGGAAAACTGGGTGAGCCGCAGCGCCTCCTCGCTGGCGGCACGCTGGGCGATATCTTCGCGCGCGGAGCGCAGGCGTCGCTCCAACCCACGTTGCTGACGACGCTGCCAGAATACGATGGCGATGGCGCTCAATAGCAAGGCCAGCATCAACAACGTCAGGTTCTGCCAGAACCCCGGGGTCTCGGTCAGGCGCGGATACTTGGGTTTGAGCCAGCGACTGTGCAGTTGCTCCAGTTCCCTGGCGGGAATCGCCTGCAGCCCCTTGTCGACTATTTCGGCCAACTCCGGCCAGTCCCGACGCGTAGCGACCCGCAGCAGTTGCGGCAGGCCGATGTCGCCGACCACCACCAGCTCGGCGAACTCCGGCTCGATCATGAGCCGGCCCAATTGCGCCTCGTCGACCACCGCGTAGCGAGCCTGCTGGCTGAGCAACAGCTGCAGGGCCTCGCGCTCCATCGGCACGCCCTGCAGATTCAATGTCGGATAGGTGTTGTGCAGGTAATCCGCCGTGGTGCTGGGCATGCGTACCGCGACCCGGACCTGGGCATCGAGTTTTTCCAGTTCCACACCCTCGGCGCCCTTCTGCTCACCGACAATCAACTGCGGCACGCGCATGTATGGATCGGAGAACAGCCAGAGCCTGAGTCCACCCGGCGTCTGGGTCAGACCCGGGGCGATATCCACTTCACCATCGCGCAGCGCGGCCTCCAGTTGCGCCAGGTCCTGGAAATTGCGCCAGGTCAGCTCGACGTTCAATACCTTGCCCAACCACTGCATCAACTCGACGTTGGTGCCGGACAGGCGCTGCAAGCGTCGATCGTACTGCGCATACGGCGCTTGCAGGACCAGGCCAACCCGCAATTGAGGATGTTGTGCCAACCATTGCCGTTGTCCGACATTCCATTGCACCCCATGGGCAGAAGGCGCGGGCGCAGCCCACGTCATCAAGGGAAGCCATAAACAGCCGATAACCCACAGGCAGCAAAAACGCATCATTGAAGTCTCACGCACTGACAAATACTGACCAACCCATTAGGCTGCCGGAAATACTTCTGGCCCTGGAATATCCGATGCCCTTTGTCCACCGCCTGGCATTGCCAGCATTGTGCCTGTCGCTGATCCTGCCGAGTGCGTTTTCTGTACAGGCTGACGAACCGACGCCCGCCGTGTCGGATCAACCCACCGAGACAAAACCGCTCGAGCGCCAACCCTTGCTCGAGCGTAGCCAGGAAGAGGCGGCCGCGCTGGAGCGAAAAGTCCCGACCCAGGAACAACAACAGCTCCAAACCGGCAGCGACACCTTCCTGGCCCTCTGGAAACCGGCCAACACCAGCGATCCCAAGGGCGCGGTCATCATAATCCCGGGTGCCGGTGAAACGGCTGATTGGCCTCAAGTCATCGGACCGTTGCGTAAAAAATTGCCCGACGTCGAATGGAATACCCTGAGTATCACGCTGCCGGACCCGCAAAGCGATGTCATCGCACCGCGTGCCGTGGAAACCCCGCCGGAAACCAAACCGGCCGACACGGCTGCCGCGGCCCCGGACGCCACCACTGCGCCGCCGATCGAACAAGTGGCGGGCGGTGAAGCAGACGCCGTCGACCCGGTCGTTGCCCAAGCCGATGAAGAACATGCCAAGGCCGACGCCGAACGCGTTTTCGCTCGCATCGATGCAGCCCTCGCCTACGCCGAGCAGCAGAGCTCGCGCCGCATTGTGCTGCTGGGCCACGGCACTGGCGCCTATTGGGCGGCGCGTTATCTCAGCGAAAAACAGCCCCCGCAGGTCGAACGCTTCGTGATGGTCGCCGCGCAGACCCCGGCCACCGCCAAACCCGGCCTGGCCGAACTGACGCCGACCTTGAAACTGGCAACCGCCGATGTCTTCTATATGGACAGGCCATTGGATCGCAACGCAGCGCTGGAACGCTTGCAGGCGAGCAAACGCTTGAAGGGTTCGAATTTCAGCCAGGTCTCTCTCAAGGCCTTGCCCAACGCGGCGGCGCAGCAGGAGCAGTTGTTCCGGCGGGTTCGAGGGTGGTTGAACCCGCAGAATCCCGCTGAATGACGCCTACGCGGTTCTTTCGCCAGGTACCGGCTCGTGGCGAGGGGATTTATCCCCGCGGGCGGCGAAGCCGCCCCAGGGTCTTGCCACTATTTATTCAACGACACTAGCGAAAATCCCGCCGCTCCCGAATCAACCGATAAGCGTTATGCAATTCCCGGGTCTTGTCCGTGGCCTCGCGCACCTGCAAAGGCGTTGCGCCACTGCCGGCAATTTTGTCTGGATGGTGACGACTGAGCAGTCGACGATAGGCCCGTTTGATCTGCGAAGGCTCAGTAGTGGCTGAAACCCCCAGCAAGCGCAACGCTTCCTGATAGGTCACGCCACTGTTGGGCAGCGACGGCTTCTGGGGTTCGTAATCAATCGCCAGCGCCTGGACCTGCTGGGGTGTCCAACCCAGCCACTTGCCCCACTGAATGAGCAACTCGCGCTCATTGGCGCCGGCACGGCCGTCAGCCCAGACCATCCGCCAACAGGCCCGCAGCACACCCTCGGCGGCATGGGGTTGAGTGGCGAGACGACGCAGATAACCACGCACGCGGTCATTTCCGGACTTGCCTCGGTTGAATGCCGCTATGGCCCGGCGTTGTGCCGGCTCGCTCAGGTCCAGCGCACGCATTTCCTGGCGGGCCTGCTGGATGTGACCGTCCACCACCCGACCGTCGACTTTCGCCAACCGTCCCAACAAGACAAACAGCAGCTCGTCGTTGCGCAACGCCGGACGACCGCCCAGGCGCTCACGTATCTGTGCCCAGCCTTGCAAGTTCAGGCGCCGGTCCAACGCCTGGCCCAACAACGCCCCAAGCATGGCCCCCGGAATGCTGGCTATGGCAAAGCCCGCTCCGGCTCCTATCAGAGTCCCTGGCCACCACATATCAACGGCTCGCTTCTATCAAGGTTTCGACTTGCATCAAACGTTCATGGGTCCCCACATCGACCCAATGCCCCTCCAGGCGCTCGCCACTGACCTGCCCCTTTGCCATGGCTCGGCGCAGCAGCGGTGCGAGCTTGAACGCGCCATCCGTGCAGCCCTCGAACAACCTTGGGTGCAGGACGGCAATGCCGCTATAGGTCAGTTTGTCGGCAGCCGGTTCTCCTTCGTGAACCTTTCCGTCGGCCAGGATGAAATCACCGCCCGGGTGATGGTCGGGATTATCCACCAACACCAGGTGCGCCAACCCTTCAAGTGGCCCGCGCAAGCCACTGAAATCGTAGTCGCTCCAGATATCACCATTGACCACCACGAACGCATCATCGCCCAGCAGCGGCAAGGCCCGGAAAATCCCACCACCCGTCTCCAGCGGCTCGCCTTCGGGTGAATAACAGATCCGCACGCCAAATCTCGCACCATCTCCCAAGTGATCCTCGATCTGCTGACCGAGCCAGGCGTGATTGATCACGACATCGCTGAAACCGGCGATGCCCAACGCCCGCAGATGGTATTCGATCAATGGGATGCCGCCGACGCGAATCAACGGCTTCGGGGTGGTCAGGGTCAAGGGACGCATGCGCTCGCCCTTACCCGCCGCAAGGATCATCGCCTTCATGCCGTCGCTCCGGCCGGGCGAGGCAGGCTGGACAACAATGCCTGCAGTTGCGCCAGTTCAGGACGACGAGCGAGGACAGCCTCTATATAGGCAAAGAAGCGCGGCACATCGCCCAGGTAACGCGGCTTGCCATCGCGGTGGCAGATGCGCGCGAAAATCCCGATGACCTTGAGATGGCGTTGCACGCCCATCAGGTCGCTGGCCCGCAGGAAGTCTTCAATATCCGGCTGAACCGGGATACCAAGCGCGCCAGCTTGCCGCCAGTAATCCTCCAGCCAGCCACGGACACGCGCCTCGGGCCAACTGAGGAAGGCGTCCTTGAACAGACAGGTCACGTCGTAGGTCACCGGGCCGTAGACCGCATCCTGGAAATCCAGCACCCCGGGATTGGGTTCGCTGAGCATCAGATTGCGCGGCATGTAGTCGCGATGCACCAGGACTTTGGGTTGGGCCAGGGCGCTGTCGATCAACAGGTCACTGGCCTCTTGCCAAAGTTGTTGCTGTATCGAATCGAACTCGATGCCCAGTTCGCGCTTGACGTACCACTCGGGGAACAGTTCCAGCTCCCGGCGCAGCAAGGCAACGTCATAGCTGGGCAACGGCGCGACCATCGGCAACTGCTGGAAAGCCAGCAGCGCCTGCAGGGCATCACGGAATAAATCGTCGGCATTTTCTCCATCGATCACGTCCAGATAGGTCCGGTTACCCAGATCATTGAGCAAAAGAAAGCCGCGCTCGAGATCTTCTGCATAAATTTTTGGCACATTTATTCCGGATCTCGCCAGCAAAAACGCAATGTCCACGAAGGGTTTGCAGTTTTCCTGGGGCGGCGGCGCATCCATCACGATCAGACTGCGCCCCTCGCCTTCCCAGCGGAAATAACGCCGGAAACTCGCGTCGCTGCTGGCCGCGGTCAATGTGGCCGGCGGTACGACACCCCAGCTCTGGGCGGCAAAAAGGATCGGAAGTTGCTCATCGAGCCAAACTTTCAGGTGTTGCAAGCGTACATCTTGGTCGGGCATTGCAAGGGTCTCCGACGGCCCTAGCCGTCAAGCGGGTCATGCTTTATTATCCAGCATCTTTTTCAGACCATCGAGAGGCGTGCGGCCCACACCGCGGGCAGATGGCACGCAGGAAGCCCGGACTAATAAGATGGCATTGAAATCCCCCGCGTTTCGTAGAAAATTTCCGTTGTTGGTCACCGGCAGTCTGCTGGCCCTGCAACCCCTGGCCTCTTCATTCGTTGTCGCGGCGCAGCAGTATGACTGCTCCGTCTCCGCTTCGGGTGCCTGGGACTGTTCCCCCAAGACCCCGGCCGCCGCATTGCCGCCACGTCCGGTGCATGAAGGCAGTGCCGTTGCCGACAGCGGCGACGCTGCGGCCGGCAACAGCTCGGTTGAAGCAGCCGGCGACAAGCCGGTGCTGGTCACCGAAGCCAAGGGTCGCGGCCTGAAGTCGCGCAGTGCAGACTACAGCCACCTGGATTGGGTTCCACGGGAGAACCTCACGCCTGCGCAACTGGCCGAAACCGGACCTTATTGCTCCGGCGCCTATATCGAGCCGCCCCGTCCTGGCATGAATGACAAGACGGCCAAGAGCGATGCACCGACCTTCCTCGGCGCGAAGGCTTCACGCTACGAGCAGGAACAGCAGGTGGCGACCCTGGCCGGTGACGTGGTCATGCGCCAGGGCAGCATGCAGGTCGAGGCGGACGAAGCCAACCTGTACCAGGCAGAGAACCGTGGCGAGCTGAGCGGCAATGTGCGAGTCCGCGACAACGGCGCGCTGATTGTCGGCGACCATGCCGATGTCCAGCTGGACACCGGCGAAGCCAAGGTCGACAACGCCGAATACGTGATGCACAAGTCGCGCATCCGCGGTAACGCGCTGTACGCCAAGCGTGCCGAGAACGCGATCATCCGCCTCAAGGACGGCACGTACACCACGTGCGAACCGAACAGCAACGCCTGGACGCTCAAGGGCAACAACATCACCCTGAACCCGGCCACCGGCTTCGGTACCGCGACCAACGTGACGCTGCGGGTCAAGGACATCCCGGTCCTTTACACGCCTTATATCTACTTCCCGATCGACGACCGCCGCCAGTCCGGCTTCCTGCCACCGACCATCGGCAGCGGCAGCGACACCGGCTTCCTGTTGGTCACCCCGTACTACTTCAACCTGGCGCCTAACTACGACGCCACGTTGTATCCGCGCTACATGAGCAAGCGCGGCCTGCTGATGGAAGGCGAATTCCGTTACCTGACCAAGTCCAGCGAAGGTCAGTTCGGCGCTGCGTACCTCAATGATGAAGAAGACGAGCGCGCCAAGCAGTCCGACTACAGCAAGACCCGCTATATGTACAACTGGCAGCACAAGGGCGGGCTGGACTCGCGTGTGCTGACGGAAGTCGACTACACCAAGATCAGCGACCCGTATTACTTCCAGGATTTGCAGACCGACCAGATCGGTGTCGAGTCCAGGGATTACGTGAACCAGCAGGGTGCGGTCAGCTATCGCGGGGATAACTACACGGCTCGGGTGAATGCCCAGGCGTATCAGATGGCGACGATTTCGAAGATCACGCCGTATAACCGCCTGCCGCAGATCACCTTCAATGGGTCATTGCCTGACCACCCGTATGGTCTGGATTTCGCGTATAAGACGGAGCTCGTGCGGTTTGATCGTGATTTGCGAACCGGCGACTATAGCGATGAGAATGGTGACACTTCACCATTTCTGGACAACAACATTCGTGGCCTCGCACGGGCTAACGGCGATCGCCTGAACCTGGCTCCGGTCATCAGTCTGCCGATGAATGCTAGCTACGGCTACATCAAGCCGTCGCTCAAGTATCAATACACTCAGTACGATCTGGACCTGGACGGTATCGGCAAAACGCAGGTTGCCGCGCAGAACGCAGAGGCTGATCGGCTGCGAGGCACCTACAGCAGCAGCCAGAACCGCGGCGTGCCAATTGCCAGCATCGACAGCGGGCTGTATTTCGACCGCGACACTCAGTGGTTCGGCAGCAACTACCGCCAGACATTGGAACCCCGCCTGTTCTATCTCTACGTACCGGAGAAGGATCAGAGCGACATTCCCGTGTTCGACACCAGTGAATCGACCTTCAGCTACTCCTCGCTGTTCCGGGATAACCGCTTCACCGGTTCCGACCGTGTCGGCGACGAGAACAAGCTGTCCCTGGGCGTGACCAGCCGCTGGATCGAAGAAAACGGTTTCGAGCGTCAGCGCGTCAGCGTCGGCCAGGCCCTGTACTTCAAGGATCGCGAAGTCCAACTGCCGGGCATCGATTTCAAGACCCGCGAAGACGCCAAGTCGGACGTGTCTCCATACGCGCTGGAATACGAATTCCGCTGGAATCGCGACTGGCGTACCACTGCCACCTACAACTGGGACCCGGATACCCACAGCCCTCGCTCGGGCAGTGCGATGTTCCATTACCAGCCGGAAGACAACCCGAACAAGGTCATCAACGCCGGTTATCGCTATCGTAACGACCAGATCCGTTATGACGAGGCCACCGGTCAATGGCAAGTGGGTGGCGGCGACTACGGCACACCGGGCACCCCTGGCTACGTGAAGGACTACTACAAGATCAAGCAGCACGATTTCTCGGTCATCTGGCCGATCGTTCCGCAGTGGAACGCTATCAGCCGCTGGCAGTATGACTACAACCGCAATCGTACCCTGGAAGCCTTTGGTGGTTTCGAATACGACAACTGCTGCTGGAAACTGCGCCTGATCAACCGTTACTGGGTCGACTACGAAGAGTTCAGTCAAGCCGCCCCGGAAAACGAAAAAGGCGACCACGGCGTCTTCCTCCAAATTGTCCTGAAGGGACTCGGCGGCCTCACCGGCGCCAAGGTAGAGAGCTTCCTCGACAAAGGCATCCAAGGTTATCGTGAACGTGAAGACCAAGCTTTCTGATTGTCTGCGCCCGCTGATGCTGGGCGCGCTGTTCCTGGGTACCGCGGCCAACGCCGCGGTTCAGTCCATCGATAGAGTGGTGGCCATTGTCGACAACGACGTGGTCATGCAGAGCCAACTGGACCAGCGCGTCCATGAAGTGCAGCAGACCATCGCCAAGCGCGGCGGAGGCCTGCCACCGCCGGGTGTGCTGGATCAGCAAGTGCTTGAGCGTCTGATCGTCGAAAACCTGCAATTGCAGATCGGTGAACGCTCCGGTATCCGTATCACCGACGAAGAGCTGAACCAGGCCGTCGGTACGATCGCTCAGCGTAACAACATGACCATCGACCAGTTCCGCGCTGCGTTGGCGCATGATGGCCTGTCCTACGATGACGCCCGCGACCAGATCCGCCGCGAGATGATCATCAGTCGCGTGCGCCAGCGTCGAGTGTCTGAACGCATCCAGGTTTCCGAGCAGGAAGTGAAGAATTTCCTCGCGTCCGACCTGGGCAAGATGCAGCTTTCCGAAGAACTGCACTTGGCGAACATCCTGATTCCTACGCCGGAAAGCGCGAACTCCGAAGCGATTCAGAGTGCTTATCGCCAGGCAATGGATGTCTACCAGCAGCTCAAGCAAGGTGCCGACTTCGGTCAGATGGCCGTCGCCCGCTCCGGCAGCGAAAACGCCCTGGAAGGCGGCGACATGGGCTGGCGCAAGCCTGCTCAACTGCCGCCTCCATTCGACCGCGAACTGAGCGCCATGGCGGTGGGTGACATCACCCAGCCTGCCCGCACTCCTGGCGGCTTCATTATCCTGAAAGTGCTGGAGAAACGTGGCGGCGGCGCGCAGGTGCGTGACGAAGTCCATGTTCGCCACATCCTGATCAAACCCAGCGAGATTCGCAGCGAAGCCGAAACCAAGCGCCTGGCGGAAAAGCTCTACGACCGCATCGAGGCGGGCGAAGACTTCGCCGAACTGGCGAAGAGCTTTTCGGAAGACCCGGGATCGGCCCTCAACGGTGGCGACCTGAACTGGGTTGATCCAAACGCGCTGGTACCCGAGTTCCGCAAGGTCATGGCCGAAACGCCACAAGGCCAACTGTCCAAGCCGTTCAAGAGCCCTTATGGCTGGCATGTCCTGGAAGTCCTTGGCCGTCGCGCCACCGACAGCACCACCCAGGCCCGCGAACAACAGGCAATGACGGTACTGCGTAATCGCAAGTACGACGAAGAGCTGCAAACCTGGCTGCGCCAGATCCGCGACGAAGCCTACGTTGAAATCAAACTCCCTGGTGCAGACCAGGCTGCGCAGTGAAACCCAAGCGTTTTGCGCTGACGCCCGGCGAGCCTGCCGGCATAGGTCCCGACCTGTGCCTGCTGCTCGCCGCGCAACCCCAGCCATATCCTCTGATTGCAATCACCAGCCGCAGCCTGCTCCTTGAGCGGGCTGCGCAGTTGGGCGTAGCCGTCAACCTGCTTGCAGTGACACCGGACGCCTGGCCGGATGCACCAGCGCCGGCCGACAGCCTGTATGTCTGGGATACCCCCCTTGGCGCCCCGGTCATCACCGGGCAACTGGACAAGGCCAACGCCGGTTTTGTCCTGGAGACCCTGACCCGTGCCGGCCAGGGCTGCCTGGATGGCGCTTTCGCCGGTATGGTCACCGCACCGGTACACAAGGGTGTGATCAACGAATCCGGCATCGCCTTTTCCGGACACACCGAATTCCTCGCGGACCTGACCCGCACCGCACAGGTCGTGATGATGCTCGCTACCCGTGGCCTGCGGGTCGCCCTGGTGACCACTCACCTGCCCTTGCGGGACATTGCCGACGCCATCACCCCGGAGCGCCTGGAGCGTGTCACGCGGATACTGCACGCCGACCTGCAGGAAAAGTTCGGCATCGCCCACCCACGCATCCTGGTCTGCGGGCTCAACCCCCATGCCGGTGAGAGCGGACACCTGGGTCGCGAAGAAATCGACATCATTGAACCTACATTGGAGCGCTTGCGCAGCGAAGGCATGAACCTGCATGGCCCGCTGCCTGCCGATACTCTGTTTACCCCCAAATATCTGGAGCACTGCGACGCGGTGCTGGCGATGTACCATGACCAGGGCCTGCCCGTGTTGAAGTTCAAAGGCTTCGGCGCGGCAGTCAACGTGACCCTCGGTCTGCCGATCATCCGCACGTCGGTGGACCATGGCACCGCCCTGGACCTGGCCGGCAGTGGCAAGATCGATACCGGCAGCCTGCAGGTCGCGCTGGAAACCGCCTACCAGATGGCCGAGACCCGTTTATGACCGAGCAATACCAACACCGCGCGCGCAAGCGTTTCGGCCAGAACTTCCTGCATGACGCCGGTGTGATCGATCGCATCCTGCGCTCCATTAACGCCAAGCCCGACGACCGCATGCTGGAAATCGGCCCGGGCCAGGGTGCCCTGACCGAAGGCCTGCTAGACAGCGGTGCACAACTGGACGTGGTGGAGCTGGACAAGGACCTGGTTCCGATCCTCAACCAGCAATTCGCCGGCAGGAGCAACTTCAACCTGCACCAGGGCGACGCGCTGAAGTTCGACTTCAACAGCCTGAACGCCGCGCCGAACAGCCTGCGGGTCGTGGGCAACCTGCCATACAACATATCCACGCCACTGATCTTCCACCTGCTGAGCAACGCCGGCCTGATCCGCGACATGCACTTCATGTTGCAGAAGGAAGTGGTCGAACGCCTCGCCGCAGGTCCTGGCGGCGGTGATTGGGGGCGCCTCTCGATCATGGTCCAGTATCATTGCCGGGTCGAACACCTGTTCAACGTCGGCCCGGGGGCATTCAATCCTCCGCCCAAAGTCGACTCGGCCATCGTCCGCCTCGTCCCCCATGCAGTGCTACCGCACCCGGCCAAGGACCATCGCCTGCTGGAGCGCGTGGTACGCGAAGCCTTCAACCAACGTCGCAAAACCTTGCGCAATACACTGAAGTTGCTGCTCAGCAGCGCCGAAATCGAGGCCGCAGGCGTCGATGGCAGCCTGCGCCCCGAGCAGCTGGATCTGGCGGCCTTCGTGCGCCTGGCCGACAAGCTCAGCGAACAGGCCGCACCGAAAGCCGAAGCCATCTGACGGACAATGACCGTCTCGGGTGGGACGCCCCTCTGGTTTACTACCCGATACTTGGCCTAGACTGATCCCTTCAGCCACGCCCGCGTCCCGCTTCTAAGGCCCTTTTGCATGTCCGATCCTCGTTATCAGGTCGACGTCAGCGTCACCACCCGCTTCCTGGCAGAACAGTCGCAACCCGAACATAACCGTTTCGCCTTCGCCTACACCATCACCGTGCGCAACAACGGCTCGCTACCGGCCAGGCTGCTGTCTCGGCACTGGATCATTACCGATGGCGACGGTCATGTCGAAGAGGTACGTGGCGAGGGCGTGGTAGGCCAGCAACCGCTGATCGACGCTGGCAACAGCCACAGCTACAGCAGCGGCACCGTGATGACGACCCGGGTCGGCACCATGCAGGGTACCTATCAGATGCTGGCCGAGGACGGCAAGCGCTTCGATGCCGTCATCAAGCCTTTTCGCCTGGCGGTGCCCGGAGCCTTGCACTGATGGCCACCTACGCGGTCGGTGACCTGCAGGGTTGCCTCAGCCCACTCCAGTGCCTGCTGGAGCGCGTCGCCTTCGACCCGCAGAAAGACACCTTGTGGCTGGTGGGTGACCTGGTCAACCGTGGCCCGCAATCGCTGGAGACGTTGCGTTTTCTCTTCAGCATCCGCCAGTCCCTGGTGTGCGTGCTCGGCAATCACGACCTGCACCTGTTGGCCGTCTGGCAAAACATCGAGCGCCTGAAGAAATCCGACACCTTGAAGGAAATCCTCGACGCCCCCGATTGCATCGAATTGTTGGAATGGCTGCGCCAGCAAAAGCTCATGCACTACGACGAGCAGCGCAATCTGGCGCTGGTGCATGCCGGCATCCCGCCCCAATGGTCTCTGCGCAGGGCGCTCAAGTGCGCCGGCGAAGTCGAACAGGCACTACGCGACGACAACCTGTTCGGTCCCTACCTGGACGGCATGTACGGCAACGATCCGGTCAAGTGGGACAACGACCTCACCGGGGTGACCCGTCTGCGGGTCATCACCAATTATTTCACCCGCATGCGCTTCTGCACCCGCGATGGCAAGCTCGACCTCAAGGGCAAGGAAGGCATCGAGACCGCACCGCCCGGCTATGCCCCATGGTTCAAGCACAAGGA
The DNA here is from genome assembly GCF_007828215.1 of Pseudomonas sp. SJZ074. Taxonomy (GTDB): domain Bacteria; phylum Pseudomonadota; class Gammaproteobacteria; order Pseudomonadales; family Pseudomonadaceae; genus Aquipseudomonas. The sequence goes on from NZ_VIUE01000025.1 coordinate 41,413, forward strand.
GCGCAAGACCCGTGACCTGAAGATCATTTTCGGTCACTGGGCAGCGCTGCTGGGCCAATGCGACGAACCAGGACTCTTTGCCCTCGATACCGGTTGCGTGTGGGGCGAAGCGCTGACACTGATGAACGTCGATACCGGCGAACGACTGCGTTGCGACTGCGACGAACAGGGGCATGCCAAGTCCCCTCACCACCACCCGACCCCTGCATCGTCGCCGACCGGCACCGCCGTCTGATCGGCGCCTGGCCTGCGACAGGAGCTTTCCCATGACTGAGTTCAAACGCATTCCCCCGGAACAAGCCCAGGCCCTGCGAGAGCAGGGCGCGGTCTTCGTCGACATCCGCGACCCCGGCACTTTTTCCGCCCTTCATATCTGCGGGTCCAAGCACCTGGATAACCACTCCCTGCATGATTTCATTACCAAGGCCGATCTTGACGCTCCGGTCGTAGTGGTCTGTTATCACGGCAATTCCAGCCAGAGCGCAGCCGCCTATCTGGTCGGCCAGGGCTTCACCGACGTCTATAGCCTGGATGGCGGCTTTGAACTGTGGCGCACGACTTATCCGTCAGATACGGCGCAAGGCTCCCACGAATAATTTTTTATACCCGCCCAAACCCGCGTGGACCGCGGGCTTGAGCGATAGCTGACGAACGGTCTGCCATAACTTATTACGCATTCCACCTGTGCCTCTCCGATTCCGAACTATTCTTAGCCTCAGGCCATCCAAAACAGGGGAGAGCCGGTACACCGGCGCGCGGATCATCGGGAGTCAGCTTTCAGGAGCCTTCATCCTGGAAGCATTCTGGGGGGATAAACGGCAGCTGGATTCCCAGCGGCTGACCAGCAACGACTGATTGATCCGACACCGGCTCCACGTATCGAGCGAGGTGACGTCATGAGTATTTTTAGCCACTTCCAGCAACGTTTCGAGTCCACGCGGCAGGAGGAATACTCGCTGCAGGAATACCTCGAACTCTGCAAGCAGGACCGCAGTGCCTACGCATCGGCTGCAGAGCGTCTGTTGCTGGCGATCGGAGAACCCGAACTGCTGGATACCTCGACCAACTCGAGGCTCTCGCGGATTTTTTCCAACAAGGTGATACGCCGCTATCCGGCCTTTGAAGACTTCCACGGGATGGAAGAATGCATCGACCAGATCGTGTCCTATTTCCGCCACGCAGCCCAAGGCCTGGAGGAGAAAAAGCAAATCCTCTATCTGCTTGGTCCGGTGGGTGGCGGTAAATCGTCCCTGGCCGAAAAACTCAAGCAACTGATCGAAAAAGTACCCTTCTACGCGATCAAGGGCTCGCCGGTATTCGAATCGCCCCTGGGGCTGTTCAACGCCACCGAGGATGGCGCGATTCTCGAGGAAGACTTCGGCATTCCACGCCGCTACCTCAATACCATCATGTCGCCATGGGCCACCAAACGTCTGGCCGAGTTCGGCGGTGACATCAGTCAGTTCAAGGTGGTCAAGCTCTACCCATCGATCCTCAATCAAATAGGGGTGGCCAAGACCGAACCAGGCGACGAGAACAACCAGGACATTTCGGCCCTGGTGGGCAAGGTCGATATCCGCAAGCTGGAAGAGTTCCCACAGAACGATGCCGATGCCTATAGCTACTCGGGCGCGCTGTGCAGGGCCAACCAGGGCTTGATGGAATTCGTCGAGATGTTCAAGGCGCCCATCAAAGTGCTGCACCCCCTACTGACCGCAACCCAGGAAGGCAACTACAACAGTACCGAGGGCCTGGGGGCGATTCCATTCAGTGGCATCCTGCTGGCTCACTCCAACGAGTCGGAATGGCACACCTTCCGCAACAACAAGAACAACGAAGCGTTCATCGACCGGATCTACATCGTCAAGGTGCCGTACTGCCTGCGGGTCACCGATGAGGTGAAGATCTACGACAAGCTGCTGTTCAACAGCTCACTGGCCAAGGCCCATTGCGCTCCCGACACCCTGAAGATGCTGGCTCAGTTCACCGTGCTCTCGCGCCTCAAGGAGCCGGAGAACTCCAACATCTATTCGAAGATGCGGGTATACGACGGTGAAAACCTCAAGGACACCGACCCGAAGGCCAAGTCGATCCAGGAATACCGTGATAACGCAGGGGTCGATGAAGGCATGAACGGCCTGTCGACGCGTTTCGCTTTCAAGATCCTGTCCAAGGTCTTCAACTTCGACCCTCACGAGATCGCCGCCAACCCGGTTCACCTGCTGTACGTGCTGGAACAGCAGATCGAGCAGGAACAGTTCCAGGCGGAAACCCGCGAGCGGTACCTGCGTTTCCTCAAGGAATACCTGGCCCCGCGGTATATCGAGTTCATCGGCAAGGAGATCCAGACCGCGTACCTGGAGTCCTACAGCGAATATGGCCAGAACATCTTCGACCGCTACGTACTGTACGCGGATTTCTGGATCCAGGATCAGGAATACCGCGATCCGGAAACCGGGGAAATTCTCAATCGCGTAGCGCTCAACGAGGAGCTGGAAAAGATCGAGAAGCCGGCAGGCATCAGCAATCCGAAGGATTTCCGCAACGAGATCGTCAACTTCGTGTTGCGCGCGCGGGCCAACAACAACGGCAAGAATCCCACCTGGCTCAGCTATGAAAAGCTGCGGGTGGTTATCGAGAAGAAAATGTTCTCCAACACCGAGGACCTGTTGCCGGTCATCAGCTTCAACGCCAAGGCCAGCAAGGAGGACCAGCAAAAACACAACGACTTCGTCACACGCATGGTCGAACGTGGCTACACCGACAAACAGGTACGGCTGCTTTCCGAGTGGTATCTGCGGGTCCGGAAATCGCAATAGAACAGCTACAAGCCACAAGCTACAAGCTGCAAGGAAAAGCGCGTTAGCCCCGGCAACCGGGTAGCTGCTTCTACTTGAAGCTTGTAGCTCATCACTTGAAGCTGCCCGGAGGGCCCCATGAGCTATGTGATCGACCGACGCCTCAATGGCAAGAACAAAAGCACGGTAAACCGCCAGCGCTTCCTGCGGCGGTATCGTGACCACATCAAGAAGGCCGTGGAAGAAGCGGTCAGCCGTCGTTCCATCACCGACATGGAACACGGCGAACAGATCAGCATTCCCGGTCGCGACATCGACGAGCCGGTGCTTCACCATGGCCGCGGCGGCAAACAGACCGTCGTGCACCCCGGCAACAAGGAATTCACCAGCGGGGAGCATATTCCTCGTCCACCGGGTGGAGGCGGCGGCAAGGGCCCCGGCAAGGCCGGCAATTCCGGCGAAGGCATGGACGAGTTCGTGTTCCAGATTACCCAGGAGGAATTCCTGGAGTTCATGTTCGAGGACCTGGAGCTGCCGAACCTGGTCAAACGCAACCTGACCGGCACCGATACCTTCAAGACTGTGCGCGCCGGCATCAGTAATGAAGGCAATCCATCGCGGATCAACATCATCCGCACGCTTCGCTCAGCCCATGCCCGGCGCATCGCTTTGTCGGGCAGCAGCCGGGCAAAACTGCGCGAAGTAAAAGAAGAGCTGGCTCGACTGAAGTGTGAGGAACCCGACAATTTCGGCGACATTCAGGACCTGGAAGCGGAAATAGAGAAACTCAGCGCTCGTATCCACCGGGTTCCATTCCTCGACACCTTCGACCTCAAGTACAACCTGTTGGTCAAACAGCCCAACCCGAGCTCCAAGGCCGTGATGTTCTGCCTGATGGACGTATCCGGCTCCATGACCCAGGCCACCAAGGACATCGCCAAGCGATTTTTCATCCTGTTGTATCTATTCCTCAAGCGAAACTACGACAAGATCGACGTGGTGTTCATCCGCCACCACACCAGTGCCAGGGAAGTGGATGAAGAGGAATTCTTCTATTCCAGGGAAACCGGCGGCACCATCGTCTCCAGCGCCTTGAAGCTGATGCAGGAAATCATGGCCGAGCGTTATCCGGCCAACGAATGGAACATCTATGCAGCCCAGGCCTCTGACGGGGACAATTGGAACGACGATTCACCGATCTGCCGTGACATCCTGATCAACCAGATCATGCCGTTCGTCCAGTACTACACCTATGTGGAGATTACACCTCGGGAACATCAGGCCCTGTGGTATGAGTACGAACGCATTGCCGAAGCTTTTTCCGATACGTTCGCGCAACAGCAACTGGTCTCGGCCGGGGATATCTATCCGGTCTTCCGTGAACTCTTCCAGCGCAGGTTAGTGACATGACCGCCAAAAAAGAGCAGAAGCGCCAACCCATCTCCACCGGCTCCGAATGGACGTTCGAGCTGATCCAGGCCTACGACCGCGAAATCAGCCGTATCGCGGACCGTTATGCCCTCGATACCTACCCCAACCAGATCGAGGTGATCACCGCTGAACAGATGATGGATGCCTATGCGTCGGTCGGCATGCCTCTGGGTTATCACCACTGGTCCTATGGCAAGCACTTCCTCAGTACTGAAAAATCCTACACTCGTGGCCAGATGGGGCTGGCTTATGAAATTGTGATCAATTCCGACCCCTGCATCGCCTACCTGATGGAAGAAAACACCATCTGCATGCAGGCACTGGTGGTAGCGCATGCGTGCTACGGCCACAACAGTTTCTTCAAGGGCAACTATCTCTTCCGCACCTGGACAGATGCCAGTTCGATCATCGATTACCTGGTATTCGCCAAGCAGTACATCATGCAATGCGAGGAGCGCCACGGCATCGACGCCGTGGAAGACCTCCTGGACTCCTGCCATGCCCTGATGAACTACGGTGTGGATCGCTACAAAAGGCCCTATCCGATTTCCGCGGAAGAAGAGCGCCGGCGCCAGAAAGACCGCGAAGAGCACCTGCAAAAGCAGATCAATGACCTGTGGCGCACCATCCCCAAGGGTGCCGACAAGTACAGTGAGAAGGACAACGCGCGGTTCCCCGCCGAACCCCAGGAAAACATTCTCTATTTCATCGAAAAACACGCTCCGCTGCTGGAGCCGTGGCAACGGGAAATCGTGCGCATCGTGCGCAAGATTGCCCAGTATTTCTACCCGCAACGCCAGACCCAGGTCATGAATGAGGGATGGGCCACGTTCTGGCATTACACCTTGATGAACGACCTGTATGACGAAGGCCTGGTCACCGACGGCTTCATGATGGAGTTCCTGACGTCCCACACCAGCGTGGTGTTCCAACCCGGATTCGACAGTCCTTATTACAGCGGCATCAACCCTTATGCACTGGGTTTTGCCATGTACCGCGACATACGACGCATGTGCGAAAACCCCACCGAAGAGGACCGTCGCTGGTTTCCGGAAATTGCCGGCTCGGATTGGTTATCCACGATCAAGTTCGCCATGAGCAGCTTCAAGGACGAGAGTTTTATCCTGCAATACCTCTCGCCCAAGGTGATCCGCGATCTGAAATTGTTCAGCATCCTCGATGACGACCAGAAGGACGACCTGCTGGTGCCCGCCATCCACGATGAAAGCGGTTACCGCACCATCCGCGAAACCCTGGCCGCGCAGTACAACCTGGGCAATCGCGAGCCTAACGTACAGATCTACAGCATCGACCGCCGGGGAGATCGCTCGCTGACCTTGCGTCACCAGGCGCACAATCGTAAACCGCTGGGCGATTCCACGGATGAAGTGCTCAAGCACTTGCATCGCTTGTGGGGCTTCGACATTCATCTGGAAACCCTGCAGGGCGACCAGGTCATGAAGACCCACCATGTCCCACCCAGAAACGAACAGACCGAGGGTGATTATGGCCGCCTGGACCTGGCCGTCATCCACCTTTGATCCCACTTTCGCCTCCGTTGGCCCGATGCAAAGGTTATCCTGTCGGATCAACGGAGATTTTTTATGCAGATCTATAAAGTCGGCGGCGCCGTTCGCGATCGCCTGCTGGGCATCCCCGTCACCGACGTCGACCGGGTCGTGGTGGGCGCCACCGCCGAGGAAATGCTCGCCAAGGGGTTTCGCCCCGTGGGTGCTGACTTTCCTGTGTTCCTCGATCCCGCTACCGGCGAGGAGTACGCCCTCGCCCGCACGGAGCGCAAAAGCGGCCGGGGTTATGGCGGCTTCGTGTTTCATGCCAGCCCTGAAGTCACTCTCGAAGAAGACCTGGTTCGCAGGGACCTGACGATCAATGCCATGGCCGAAGATGATCATGGCAACCTCACCGATCCCTACCACGGCCAACGGGACCTCGAAGCCCGCCTGCTGCGCCACGTTTCTCCGGCGTTTGCCGAAGATCCACTCCGAGTCCTGCGGGTTGCCCGCTTTGCCGCCCGTTATGCCCCACTGGGGTTCAAGGTTGCAGACGAGACCCTGGAGCTGATGCGCCAGCTCAGCGATTCTGGCGAGCTGGAAGCATTGACCGCCGAACGCAGCTGGAAAGAAATTTCCCGCGCCCTCATGGAAAACCAGCCACAGGTATTCATCCAGGTCCTGCGCGACTGCGATGCCCTGAAGGTCCTGATGCCTGAGGTCGATGCGCTATTCGGCGTACCGCAACCCGAAGCCCATCATCCGGAAATCGATACCGGCGTACACACCCTGAGCGTGCTGGAACAGGCTGCCCTCCATCAACAACCGCTGACGGTCCGCTGGGCCTGCCTGCTGCATGACCTGGGCAAAGCCCTGACATCCGAGCACGATTGGCCGCGACACATCGCCCACGAGCACAAGGGACTGAAACCGATCAAGGCGGTTAACGAACGCTTCAAGGTGCCACGGGATTGCCAGGAATTGGCGCTATTGGTTGGCCAATATCACACCCATGGTCATCGGGCGCTTGAATTGAAGGCGTCTACCTTGCTCGAACTGCTACAGAGCTTTGATGTGTACCGCCGCCCCCAACGTTTCGAAGAGTTTATCGCAGCCTGCGAAATGGATGCCCGAGGCCGCAAGGGCTTGGAGAATCGAAGTTATCCACAGGCGGACTATTTGCGCGGTGCGGCAGTGGCGGCGCGCGCGGTGGCGGTGCAGCCCTTGCTGGAGAAAGGTTTCAAAGGGCCTGAGCTGGGGGAGGCGATCAAGCGCGAGCGGCTGAAAGCATTGAAGGCGTACAAGGAAGCGGCGAACTGACGAGGGTATTGTATCAGTCTGCTTTTTTGAGTGATGTCATACCGTAATCGCGAGCAGGCTCGCTTCCACGTGGGAGCCTGCTCGCGATGGCGTCAGGAAGAACGCAGCAATTGTAACGGCGTGAGCTGTTCACCTCGCCACTCAAAAGCCACCGGGGCCAGGATCTGATCGATTTGCGATTCATCCCACAAAGCAGCGAAGCTTTTGCCCACGCCCGGATGAACCCGATCCGGCGCGATCAACGATAGCGGCCACAGAACGAACGCGTTCTTGAGGATTTCCGCCCGCGGCAGAATCAACCCATCGAAGTTGCCAACCTGCTCGCCATACAGCAACACGTCGATGTCCAGCGGCAGGCCCTTGCGGTCTGGCGCATAACGACCATTATCCGCCTCGATGCACTTGAGACGACGGTCCAGCTCCATCAGCGGCAGGTCGGTGAAGGCCGATACGACAAAATTGAAGAAAGGCCCGCTCTTGATGCCCACCGGCTGGCTCTCGAACACCGCCGAACAGCGTATGTCCACCAGAAAGCCCGCAAGGGCCTCAAGCCCCGCGCGCAAATGGGTTTCGCGCTCGATATTGCTGCCGAGCCCGAGAAAAACCTGTGTCAGCGACATCCGCGCTCAATCTCCACACCCACTCCGCTGGCCGCTGGAACCGCGCCAGGCTTGGTCACTTTCAGACGCAGCCAGGTAATCTTGAACTCGTCCATCAGTTCCTGGGCAAGCCGCTCGGCGAAGGTCTCGACCAACTCGAACCGGGCCTGTGCGGCGAATGCCTGGATGCGCGATGTGACACTGGCGTAGTCGAGCGCCAGACTCAGGTCATCACCCGCGGCGGCCGGGCGGTTATCCCAAGCGAAACGCAGATCCAGTCGCAGGCACTGTCGGATGTCTCGTTCCCAGTCGTAGGCACCGATCACCGTGTCGACTTCCAGGCCCTCGATAAACACTCTGTCCAAGCACTCTTCTCCGCAGCACGACAAGGGCGCAATGCGCCGTTAGAATCAGGGCATCCTCGCCCGGAATAGTTAGCATGTTTTGGTTACTGGCGATCCTCGCCTACCTGCTCGGCTCGCTGTCCTTCGCCATTGTGCTCAGCCGCCTGACGGGTCACCCCGACCCGCGAATGAGCGGCTCAGGCAATGCCGGCGCCACCAACATGCTGCGCCTGGCCGGACGCAAACTCGCCGTCCTGACCTTGCTTGGCGACCTCTGCAAAGGCCTTGTACCAGTCCTGATCGCCAGCCTTGCAGGGTTTTCCTTGCAGCAACAGGCCTGGATCGGTGTCTGCGCGGTCATCGGTCATCTGTTCCCGCTGTACTTCCGCTTTCGGGGCGGCAAGGGTGTCGCCACCGCCGCCGGCATGCTGCTGGGCCTGTATCCGCCCGCCGCGCTGCTGGCCGTCTCGGCCTGGCTGCTGATGTTCTACCTCACCCGCACCAGCTCACTGGCCGCCCTGATCGCCACCCCGCTGACCCTGCCTTTGCTGGCTTGGCAGGAACCCGAGGCCTTGCTGCCGATGACCGCACTGGTCGCGCTGATCGTCTGGCGTCACCGGGGCAATCTACGCGACCTGTTCGCCGGGCGCGAACGACATTTCTAAATACTTCACAACGGCGACAACTGCTCCATCGGCCAGCGCGCCTGCACGCTGATCGCCAGGCTTTCCTGCTGGCCGGCCTGCAGGCGCTGACAGCCCGCATAGGCGATCATCGCGCCGTTATCGGTGCAGAATTGCGGCCGCGCGTAGTAAACGTCGCCTTTCATGTCGCCAAGCATTTTTTCCAGCGACACCCGCAAGGCCTTGTTCGCGCTCACGCCGCCGGCGATGACCAGGCGCTTGAGCCCGGCCTGTTTCAGGGCGCGCTTGCACTTGATGGTCAAAGTCTCCACCACGGCCTGCTGGAACGCCAGCGAGATGTCGCAACGGGCTTGCTCATGGTCGCCCCCGGCGCCAACGCACTGCTGCCAGGTGTTCAGGGCGAAGGTCTTCAAGCCGCTGAAACTGAAATCCAGGCCCGGTCGGTCGCACATCGGACGAGGAAACACGAAACGTCCCTCAACCCCTTGGGCCGCAAGCCGGGCGATTTCTGGTCCCCCCGGATAATTGAGGCCCATCATCTTGGCCGTTTTGTCGAAAGCTTCGCCGGCCGCATCGTCAAGGCTTTCACCCATCAACTCGTATCGACCGATACCGTCGACCCGGACCAGTTGCGTATGGCCGCCGGAAACCAACAAGGCGACGAACGGAAACTCCGGCGGCTGCGGCTCCAGCATGGGCGCCAGCAAATGCCCCTCCATGTGATGCACGCCCAGGGCTGGTATGCCCCAGGCAAAAGCCAGCGCCTGGGCACAGGCAGCGCCGACCAGCAATGCGCCCACCAGACCCGGCCCGGCGGTATAGGCGACGGCATCGATCTGGCTCGGCACACAGCCGGCCTCGGCCAGGACCTGACGGATCAGGGGCAGCATGCGCTTGACGTGATCGCGGGACGCAAGCTCGGGCACTACACCACCGTAGGCGCGGTGCAGGTCGATCTGACTGAACAGCGCATCGGCCAGCAAGCCGCGTTCACTGTCGTAGAGCGCGACGCCGGTTTCGTCGCAGGACGTTTCTAATCCCAGTACTAGCATGGGTTTGCGCCTTGTGGAGGCTGAATTCGAAGGCGCGCATAATAGTCGCCACGTTGTGCCCCGACCAGCGGTTTTCGATCAGAGGCTTTGCATTCCTGGCGTTGAGGGGTTAACATCCGCAACCCTTAAAAACCGACGTCTTCAAGCGCTCTTTTGCCGCGAGGATGTTGACCCCGGTAATGAATGAAGGTAGCTCTGGATGCCAGCCGTCAAAGTAAAAGAGAACGAACCCTTCGACGTAGCTCTGCGTCGTTTCAAGCGCTCCTGCGAAAAAGCCGGTGTTCTGGCTGAAGTTCGTAGCCGCGAATTCTACGAGAAGCCGACTTCCGAGCGTAAGCGCAAAGCAGCAGCCGCTGTTAAGCGTCACGCCAAGAAAGTTCAGCGCGAACAGCGCCGCGCCGTACGTCTGTACTAATACACAGACGTTCGTAGCAAGCTTCTGCCAAGCCCGGCCTTCAAGCCGGGCTTATGGCATTTGCGGAACAACGCTTGATGCTTCACTGTCAAAGCCGCCGATGCGACCGAGACAACCGCTTCACCACGTCAGACCTGGCTTTTTTGCCAGCGGTGCACGTCTCTTCTGACGAGCCTTCCAAGGCTACTGACGAGCACACCCTGATTCCTCTAACGACGATCAGCCCATGGCACCTGCTTGCGTGCCCGCTCGATGAGCTATCCGAGGCCTGACCGGCCGTTACCGGATTCAGCGCAACATATTCAAACAGTCGAATACCGATGGTAATTAACGTCAGCGGATTATCGGCAGATACACTTCCCGACAGCAATGATGCAGACAACCCGGTCGAGCCACCGTTTACAGTGTCTCAAGACCAGGCCCCGGTTACGCCTGCCGATTCCGGGCCCCTATTTCGCGCAGTGATGATGAGAACGCCATGGCCGGGCTGATTCCCCAGAGCTTTATTGACGACCTCTTGAACCGCACCGACATCGTCGATGTGGTCAGCTCTCGCCTGCAAATGAAAAAGGCCGGCAAGAACTACACCGCCTGCTGTCCGTTCCACAAGGAAAAAACCCCGTCCTTCAGCGTCAGCCCCGACAAGCAGTTCTATTACTGCTTTGGCTGTGGCGCGGGCGGTAATGCCCTCGGCTTCATCATGGACCACGACAACCTGGATTTCCCCCAGGCCGTCGAAGAACTGGCCAAAGCCGCCGGCATGGAAATTCCTCGCGAGGAAAGCGGTCGAGCGCACAAGCCGCGCCAACCCACCGACTCGCCGCTCTACCCACTGCTGACCGCGGCGGCGGAGTTCTACCGTCAAGCCCTGAAAAGCCATCCGGCCCGCAAGGCCGCGGTAGATTACCTCAAGGGTCGCGGCCTGACCGGCGAAATCGCCCGGGACTTTGGCCTCGGCTTCGCCCCGCCCGGCTGGGACAATCTGTACAAGCACTTGAGCAGCGACACGCTGCAGCAACGCGCCATGATCGACGCCGGCCTGCTGATAGAGAACGCCGAGACCGGCAAGCGCTACGACCGATTTCGCGACCGGGTGATGTTCCCGATCCGCGATACGCGTGGGCGAATCATTGCCTTCGGTGGCCGCGTTCTAGGCGATGACAAGCCCAAGTATCTGAACTCCCCGGAAACCCCGGTATTTCATAAGGGCCAAGAGCTGTACGGCTTGTATGAGGCCCGCAAGAATAACCGCAACCTCGACGAGATCATCGTCGTCGAAGGTTATATGGACGTCATCGCCCTCGCTCAGCAAGGTCTGCGCAATGCCGTTGCGACATTGGGCACGGCCACCAGCGAAGAGCACATGAAGCGACTTTTTCGCGTCGTGCCCAGCGTGCTGTTTTGCTTCGACGGCGATCAGGCCGGTCGCAATGCCGCCTGGCGCGCACTGGAAGCCACGCTACCGTGCTTGCAGGATGGTCGGCGGGCACGCTTTCTGTTTCTGCCGGAAGGTGAGGACCCCGATACCCTGGTGCGCTCCGAAGGCACCGATGCGTTCCGCGCGCGGATCAATCAGCACGCGCAACCATTGGCCGATTATTTCTTCCAGCAGTTGACCGAAGAGGCCGACCCGCGCTCCCTCGAGGGCAAAGCCCACATGGTCACCCTCGCGGCACCGCTGATCGACAAGGTACCCGGCGCCAACCTGCGCACGCTGATGCGCCAGCGCCTGACCGAAATCACCGGTCTCAACAGCGATGCGGTCAACCAACTGGCCCATAGCGCCCCGGCGGAGGCACCGCCGACATACGACCCGGGCATCGACTACGACGCGATGCCGGATTTCGCCGACTATCATCATCCTCAGCAGGACTATGCGCCGCAGCAGGAATGGACCCCGAAAAAAACCGGTAGCGGCGGCAAGAAATGGGACAAGAAACCCTGGGACAAGAACGGCAAGCGCGGTGATCGCGACCAACCACGTGCCCCGCGCGTGCCGATAGCCGTCGAAGCACCGACCCTAATCGCTCTTCGCACGCTAATTCATCACCCGCAGATGGCTGGCAAGGTCGAAACCGCTGATCATTTCGCAAACGAGAGCAATATCTATGCACAGCTGCTGGTGGCGCTGGTCGAGGCAGTGCAGAAAAATCCTAAGCTAAGCTCCATTCAGCTTATGGCTCGCTGGCATGGAACCGATCAGGGGCGCCTGCTTAAGGCGTTAGCAGAAAAAGAGTGGTTGATTGAAAACGACAATCTTGAACAACAATTTTTAGACACCATTACTAGGTTATCCGCGGGACAAGACGCACAGAACCTGGAAAACCTCATCAAGAAAGCAAGGCAACCGGGGCTGACTGCGGAGGATGCCAGCCAGATAGCGAATGAAATGCGTGAACTATTAAAACGCAGTGTCTCCACATCAAACCCGACCTCAACTGGCGCGTGAGGTCACAGCTCAGGTATAATCCTCGGCTTGTTTTTTGCCCGCCAAGACCTTCAGTGGATAGGGTGTTATGTCCGGAAAAGCGCAACAGCAGTCTCGTATCAAAGAGTTGATCCTATTGGGTCGTGAGCAGGGCTACCTGACTTACGCGGAGGTCAACGACCACCTGCCGGAGGATATTTCAGATCCGGAACAGGTGGAAGACATCATCCGCATGATCAACGACATGGGGATCAACGTATTCGAGGTTGCGCCAGATAAGGATGCCCTTATGCTGGCCGACGCCGATACCGACGAGGCGGCCGCTGAAGAAGCGGCCGCAGCGCTGGCGGCTGTCGAGACCGACATTGGTCGCACTACCGACCCCGTGCGCATGTACATGCGTGAAATGGGTACGGTAGAGCTTCTCACGCGTGAAGGCGAAATCGAAATCGCCAAGCGTATTGAAGAAGGCATCCGTGAGGTAATGGGCGCAATTGCGCACTTCCCTGGCACGGTCGACCATATTCTCTCCGAATACACCCGCGTCACCACCGAAGGTGGCCGCCTGTCCGACGTACTGAGTGGCTACATCGACCCGGACGACGGCACCACGCCGCCTGCCGCCGAAGTACCGCCGCCGATCGACGCCAAGGCCGAGAAGGCCGACGACGACAGCGATGACGACGACGCCGAAGCCAGCGAGGACGAGGAAGAAGCCGAAAGCGGTCCTGATCCTATCGTTGCCGCACAGCGTTTCGGCGCCGTGGCCGAGCAGATGGAAATCACCCGCAAGGCGCTGAAAAAGCACGGTCGCGACAACAAGCAGGCGATTGCCGAGCTGTTGGCCCTGGCCGAGCTGTTCATGCCGATCAAGCTGGTGCCCAAGCAGTTCGAAGGCCTGGTCGAGCGTGTTCGCAGCGCCCTGGATCGCCTGCGTCAGCAAGAGCGCGCGATCATGCAACTGTGCGTTCGCGATGCCCGCATGCCACGTGCCGACTTCCTGCGCCAGTTCCCGGGTAACGAAGTCGACGAAAGCTGGACCGATGCGCTGGCCAAAGGCAAGACCAAATACGCCGAGGCCATTGCCCGCCTGCAACCGGACATCGTTCGTTGCCAGCAGAAGCTGAGCGCGCTGGAGACCGAAACCGGCCTGAGCATCGCCGAGATCAAGGACATCAACCGTCGCATGTCGATCGGTGAGGCCAAGGCCCGCCGCGCGAAGAAAGAGATGGTCGAAGCGAACCTGCGTCTGGTGATCTCCATCGCCAAGAAGTACACCAACCGCGGCCTGCAATTCCTCGATCTGATCCAGGAAGGCAACATCGGCCTGATGAAAGCGGTGGACAAGTTCGAATACCGTCGCGGCTACAAGTTCTCGACCTATGCCACCTGGTGGATCCGCCAGGCGATCACTCGTTCGATCGCCGACCAGGCCCGCACCATCCGTATTCCGGTGCACATGATCGAGACCATCAACAAGCTCAACCGTATTTCCCGGCAGATGTTGCAGGAAATGGGTCGCGAACCGACCCCGGAAGAGCTGGGCGAACGCATGGAGATGCCTGAGGACAAGATCCGCAAGGTATTGAAGATCGCCAAGGAGCCGATCTCCATGGAAACGCCGATCGGTGATGATGAAGACTCCCATCTGGGTGACTTCATCGAAGACTCCACCATGCAGTCGCCGATCGATGTCGCCACCGTCGAGAGCCTCAAGGAAGCGACTCGTGAAGTACTTTCCGGCCTCACTGCCCGTGAAGCCAAGGTACTGCGCATGCGTTTCGGCATCGATATGAATACCGACCACACCCTCGAGGAAGTCGGTAAGCAGTTTGACGTGACGCGCGAGCGGATTCGTCAGATCGAAGCCAAGGCGTTGCGCAAACTGCGCCACCCGACACGAAGCGAGCATCTGCGCTCCTTCCTCGACGAGTGACCTTCAGAACCCCCGGCCCTGCCGGGGGTTTTGTCATGTGCAGATAAAATCCCCTTCGCTACACCCCCCGCCCCATTGCCCGTCTACACTCGAAACATCCTCCCTATGCCATGACGAGACCGTGATGCCCAGACTGACGGCCCTGCTCTTGCTGTCATTGATGACCTGGACCGCAACGGCTGGCGCGTTGATGCTCACTGACGAAGAGCGCCGCTGGCTCAAGGACCACCCTGACCTGCGCCTGGGCGTCGATGCCTCATGGCCACCGTTCGAATTTCGCGACGATCAAGGCCGTTATCAAGGCCTGGCCGCCGATTACGTCGAAATCATCCGTGAACGGCTGGCCGTCACATTCACACCTGTCGAGCCTGCCAGCTGGACCGCTGTGCTGGAGTCCGTCGCACAAGGCAAGATCGATCTGCTGCCGGGCATTATGTCCACCCCCGAACGGCAGAATTTCCTGGCATTTACCCGCCCTTACCTGGACTTTCCCATCGTCATCCTGGCTCATCAAGGCGCAGCCCAGCCTCACAATCTCAAAGACCTGTACGGGTTGAAGATTGCCGTGGTGGAAAACTATGCCCCCCATGAGCTACTGCGCAATCATCATCCCGACCTGAACCTGGTGGCGCTGCCCAACGTCAGTTCAGCCCTGCAAGCCCTGGTCACCGATAAAGTGGATGCTGTGGTAGGCGACCTTGCCTCCAGCGTCTGGAGCCTGCGCCAGCTCAAGCTCGAAGGCCTTTATGTCAGCGGCGAGACGCCCTATCGCTATCAATTGGCTATGGCCGTTCCCCGCGACAACAAAATCCTGGTCGGCATCCTGGACAAAGTCATCGCCGACATGAACCCGGCCGAGATCGCTGAAATCCAGGAGAAATGGGTCGGCAATGTACGCGACTACCGAGAGTTCTGGTCCGACCTGCTGATTTATGGGCTGCCTGGAATGCTGCTTTTGATGGGTATTCTGGTGGCAGTGATTCGTGTCAACCGCCGCCTAAGCTCGGAGATCGCCCGTCGAGTCGACCTGGAACAGGAACTGCGCAGCAGCGAATACCACTATCGCGGACTGGTGGAAAGCCTCTCGGCGATTGCCTGGGAAGCCAAGGTCAGCGACTTCACCTACACCTATGTGTCGCCCCATGCCGAAGATTTGCTCGGCTATCCCCTTGCCCATTGGTTGATACCGGGCTTCTGGCGCAACATCATTCATCCGGCCGACCTGATCCGCGCCCAGACCTATTGCGATCATGAAGTGCTCGCCGGACGCGACCATTCTATCGATTACCGGGTCATCACCGCCGATGGCCGCTGCTTGTGGGTCCGCGACATTGTCAGCCTGATTGAACACGGTCACGAACCGGTGATGCGCGGGCTGATGATCGACATCAGTGAAGCCAAACGCACCGAGGAAGCGCTGCGTCTCTCGGAACAGAAATTCGCCTCGGTATTCCGCCAGTGCCCGGACATCCTGGTGATCGCGCGCCTGCTGGATGGATGCCTGCTGGAAGTCAACAAAGCCTTCGAAGAACAGATCGGCCTGAGCGCCGACGCGGTGGTGGGCCAGACCGCGACCGAGCTGAACATCTGGGGTATCCAGGGCGTTGGCCCGAGCCTGCTGCAGCGCTTGCAGGCCGGGAGTATCCGCAACCTGGAAATGCCCTTTCGCCGCAGCAACGGCCAGGTATTCACCGGGCTGATCTCCGCCGAACCCTTCGACCTCGACACGACCCCCGCGCTGGTCGTGGTGGTGCGGGACATTAGTCAACTCAAGGAAACCCAACAACAATTGCAAACCTCCGAAGAGAAGTTCGCCAAGGCTTTCCACGCTTCGCCCGACGGTTTGCTGCTGTCCCGACAAAGCGACGGCCTGCTGATCGAAGTCAACGAAGGCTTCAGCCGTATCACCGGTTTCAACAGCGCCCTGTCGGTGGACCGCTCCACCCTGGACCTGGGGATCTGGGTCAATCTCAACGAACGCAAACAGATGCTCGACCTGCTGCAACGTGACGGTTATGTCAGGGACTTCAGCTGCCACATCCGGCGCAACGATGGGCAGATACGGCTCTGCGAAGTCTCCAGTCGCCCGCTGCCCATCGGCAATGAAGACTGCATGCTGACCATCGCCCGGGACATCACCGAACGCCATCTGATGCAGGAAAAACTGCAACAGGCCGCCACCGTGTTCGAAAGCACGGCCGAAGGCGTGCTGATCACCGATACGCAACAGCACATCAGCGCCGTGAACCGCGCCTTTAGCGAAATCACCGGCTATAGCGAAACCGAAGCCTTGGGCCATACGCCACGCCTGCTGGCTTCCGGCTTGCACGACAGCGCATTCTACGCCGCGATGTGGCACCAGTTGACGGCAGAGGGGCATTGGCAGGGGGAAATCTCCAATCGCCGCAAGAACGGCGAGCTGTACCCCAGTTGGCTGACCATCAGCGCGGTGCGCAACCGTGATCAGCAAATCACCCATTTCGTCGCCGTCTTCGCCGATATCTCCAGTCTCAAACACGCCCAGGCCAAGCTCGACTACCAGGCTCACCACGATCCACTCACCGGCCTGCCCAATCGCACGCTGTTCGAAAGCCGCTTGCTGACGGCCCTCAACAACCAGCAGGAAAACGGTGGGCAAGGTGCGGTACTTTTCCTGGACCTGGACCGCTTCAAGCACATCAACGACAGCCTGGGACACCCGGTCGGCGACCTGCTGCTCAAGGGCATCGCCGTGCGTCTGCGGGAGCAGCTGCGTGATATCGACACCGTGGCGCGGCTGGGCGGTGACGAGTTCATCATCCTGCTGCCTGGCCTGCAGCAGCCCAGCGACGCCGAACACATCGCCCTGAAGCTGCTGAACTGTTTCGCCGCCCCCTTCCAGGCCGGCGAACACGAGTTCTTCATCAGCGCCAGCATCGGCACCAGCCTCTACCCTCAGGATGGCTGCGACGTCGCCACGCTGGTCAAGAACGCCGATGCGGCGATGTACCGCTCCAAGGCCAAGGGCCGCAACCGGGTGGAAAGCTACACCCGCGACCTCACCGCCCAGGCCAGCGAGCGCGTGGCCATGGAATACGAACTGCGCAGAGCGATTGAACGTAACGAGCTGTCACTGTCTTTCCAACCGAAAATCAGCCTCACCGATAACCGGCTGGTAGGCGCCGAGGCCCTGATTCGCTGGACCCACCCGACGTTTGGCGACGTGCCACCGGAACACTTCATTCCACTGGCGGAAGAAAATGGCATGATCCTGCAGATCGGCGATTGGGTCCTCGAACACGCCTGCCGGCAGTTACACGAATGGAACAACGCCTACGAAAGCTTCGGTCCGCTGTCGGTCAACCTGGCCGGGGCGCAACTTCGCCAACCAAACTTGCTGGTACGTATCGAACAACTCCTGCGAGAGAACCATCTCAGGCCTGGTCTATTGCAACTGGAAATTACCGAAAACTTCATCATGAGCCAGGCCGAAGAAGCCCTGACGGTGCTGCATCAACTCAAGAAGCTCGGCGTGCAACTGGCCATCGACGACTTCGGCACGGGCTACTCCTCCCTGAGCTACCTCAAGCGCCTGCCGCTGGACATCCTCAAGATCGACCAGTCCTTCGTCCGCGGCCTCCCCGACGACCCCCATGATGTGGCCATCGTGCGGGCAATCATTGCCCTGGGCCGCAGCATGCAATTCACCATCATCGCCGAGGGCGTCGAAACCCTGGCCCAACAGCAATTCCTGGCCGAAGAAGGCTGCGAACAGATCCAGGGCTACATCGTCAGCCTGCCCCTGTGCGCCGACGAATTCGCCGCGACGTTTCTGCGTATGACCGTATCGGATTTTTCGGATAGCACAGCCGAGAAACCGTCGCTATAATCCGCGGCCTACTGAGGGCCTATAGCTCAGTCGGTTAGAGCAGAGGACTCATAATCCTTTGGTCCACGGTTCGAGTCCGTGTGGGCCCACCACCTTCAAAGCCGCGCAATGCGCGGCTTTCGTCTATCTGGAAAACACAAAATGGACATTTCACAGACGGTAAACGTCCACAATTCGTCCACATCACGATACTAACGGTTCAACCGATAGGTGTATTTCCTAGAGATCCAGCCTTCTACACCGTCCTCGCCAACCACCGAAACATGCAGCCAATCACGATTACTTAGATCCAACACTTCAAGCACTGCCTTATCAGGCAGGGTGATTGGGATAACCGCAGACTTGGTGCTGGGGCCTTCACGCAGTCGAACACCGACACCATCTACTAAACGGAATCCTTGGAGCATTTCAGCAGGCAAATCCGCTTCACACAGAAACTGTCTAACAGCCTTCCCCGCCTGATTAGCCGTTAGCCCCGGCAGAATCTTAGGCTGAAAGAAACACAGTTCCTGCCGAACGGCACCTTGGTTGCCAAGGTAAATCAGCCAGGCGATGAAAAGACTAATCACCCAATTGAGATAGTTTCGTTGTTCCCGGGGAAGACTTTCAGGGGAATCCCCACGCTGCAGGCACGCAACGATTTCACGCTCAAGCACAACCTCTTGCTTGGTAATGACCTTGGCATTACCGGACACAACAGCCGATAGCTGCACATCCCCCGAAACCTCCAGCAAACGCCCAAGATCACCAGTGCGCACGGATGCTAGGTATTCAACAAGCGGCGACTGCATCCGCTCAATAGATTGAGCCATGCCCCTGACAGCTCGAATTGCTCTTAGCGTTTCAGGAGATAGAAACAGTTCAGGAAGTTCCTGGAAGACACGCTGATAACTAGTGATCGAGTCACGCACACGCTGCATGGCCTTGACGGCGGGTGACTCCGAAATCATCCGCATTTGCTTAACCACATCCGAGTTCTGGATCTGGCGGAAAGCCTCAATCAGCTCGGGGCTAATCAAGCTTTCAACGAATGCCGCCTGAATTTTTCCGTTTTCAAACATAGTCCTTCGCTGCTCAGTAACCGAAGACACCTTTTCTTCCGCGCCCCCATTCTGCTCAGTTTCAGATGCTGATTTATCAATAGACTCGCTCATAGCTCCCTCTCTTTCACAAGCACTCACCGCTTTGCCAGCGGGTTGAGATTCACCACATCAGCCAGGTGCCCCGGGCTGAAATGCGCGTACTTCTGCGTCATCGCCAGGGTGGTGTGGCCCAGGACGCGCTGCAGGGTCAGGATGTCGCCGCCGTTCATCATGTAGTGGCTGGCGAAGGTGTGGCGCAGGACGTGGGTCAGCTGGCCGTCTGGAAGATCCAGCCCGATCTGTTCCACCACTTTGCGGAAAAAGTTGTAGCCAGGCCGAAACGGCAGCGCCGCCTGCAGCGCTTCCTGCAGATCCTTGGTGATCGGCACGGATCTGTTTTTGCTGCTTTTCGTCTTGCTGTAGTGGATCAACCCACTGCGCACCTGGCGCGGCTGCAGCGCTTCCGCTTCGCCCCAGCGGGCACCCGTGGCCAGGCACACCTGGGCGATCAGCCCAGCATCGGATTCAGTGGCCGCCAGGGCCGTCAGCAGCGTGTCTATCTGGTCGCCCGACAGGTATGCCATTTCGGCTTCATCGAACTTCAACGCCCGCACCTTCTCCAGCGGGTTTTCCCCTGACCATTCGCCCAAGCGCTCCAGCTCATTGAACACCGCACGCAGGTAGGCCAGTTCGTGGTTCAGCATGTTGGCGCTGATCGGCTTCGGCTTTTCGTCCGCCTTGCTTAGCCCGCGCCCTGGCTTCGCCCTGGTGTGCTTACCCTCGGCCCGCTCCGCGCGGTAGGTGGCAAAGTGGTTTGCGGTGAACTTGAACACCTTCGGGTCGCCCATCCGCTTGGCCATGGCCAGCAGCAGGGCCAGACGTTGCTCGCCCGTTTTGAGGTTCTGCCCGTGCAGGGTGTACCAGCGTTCGATCAGCTCAGACAGGCGGCGCTCGTCCAGCTTTGGTTTTTTCTCGAACTCACCTTTTGCACCATCACCCATGGTGCGATTGAAGAACACCTGGGCTTCGTTTTTGGTGCGGAACTTCCGGCGGATCCGGGGCCCGCTTCTGCCTTCTGGCCTGCAGTCAACTAGCCACCGCCCGTCTGGCTGCTTTTCGATGGACAAGGTGCTAAACCGGGCTGATCTGCCCGGCCTCCGGGGCGGTCTGGTCGGCCATCATCCACAGGGTGTATTTGCTGAACCGTGGGTGGGAGGTGACTTTGATCAGTTCCAGGGCGCTGATATCGCGCCGGCGGGCCAGTTCGTAGTTTTTGTAGGTATCCAGGCTGATGGCCACGGTGCTGGCCATATCGGATTGGGTCAGCTGCTCGGCCCGGCGGATCTGGCGCAGCTTTTCGCCCAGCGTCATTGCCCGATCACCGGGCTGATCTGGCCGCACTCCGGGGCCACTTCATCGGTGACCAGCCACAGCGCGTACTTCTTGAAGCGCGGGTGCATGGTGACTTTCAGCAGCTCAATCGAGCTGACAGATGCACGGCGGCCGTACTCGTAACCCTTCCATGTTTCGAGCTTGATCCCGGTGATATCGCATATCTCAGTCTGAGTGAGGCGCTCAGTCAGACGTACTTCCTTGAGTTTTAAGCCCAGCTCCATTCCCTTCTCCCCTTGACAATGTGCGTACGCACATAGAGCATGTGCATATGCCACACATTCAGGCATATACAGACACTGGAGCTTATCAAATGCACATCACCATCGACACGCCTTATGCATCAATCAAAGAGGCAGCACGTCGCACAGGAATGTCAGAGAGCTGGATTCGCAAAGCAATCAAGCAAGGAAAGCTGCTGATTCGCCAGAAGGACGAAAGCTCCGCCGAGGCGGTTCTGGTCAACATGATTCACCTGACGATGGAAGCTGCAGAGCAGGCCGAGCGCGTCCGCGCCGAGCAGGGCAGCCGCAAGTCCGGCACGCGCTAAGGGGGCCGGCACATGCAATTCGAGGATATCTATCGTCTGGAAGTGGTCGCCGCGCTCGAACACGACCACCAGCTGGACTTCAAGGACATTGGCGACAAGTACCTGCAGAAAGGGGTTTGCCCGGGCTGTGGTGAACGCACGCTGTACATCGCCCGCAAGCAGCCTTACCAGCTCAAGTGCAACCGGCTGAACGAATGCCAGTTCGAGGAAAAAACCCGCGAGCGTTACAGCTACCTGTTCGAGAACCTGAGCGAGCGTTTCCCGCGCACCGAGCTGAACCCCAATGCCACCGCCGACGCCTACCTGCAGCGCAACCGTGGCTTTGATATCAGCAAGCTGGCGGGCTGGTATGAGCAGGCCAAGCGCAGGGTAAAGCCCGGCGACTACCTGGCCGACACCGTGCGCTTTCCGCTGTGCGACGGGTACTGGGAACGCATCATTGACGCCAAGGCCGTGGCCGATAACGGCGGCGACAAAGCCGGCATCAAGTTCGGCATGAGCTACAAGGGCAACGGCTGGACGCCGCCTGGCCAGACCATCGAAAAGAGCGACCGCGTGTACATCGTGGAAGGCATCTTCCACGCAATCGCCCTGCACCTGGCCGGCTACAAGGTGATTGCCAGCATCAGCTGCAACAACTTCCCGTGGGCGCTGATCGAGGCCAACAAGGGGAAGCTGGTCACCTGGGTGATTGCCCTGGACGACGACAAGGCCGGTCGGTCGGTGATCCCCAAGTACCTGACCATGATCCGCAGCATGAAGGAAATCGGCTGGGTGGCCCTGGCCGGTGAACGCGACTGGGACGACGTGTACCGCGACGGCCAGCTGAACGACGAATTCATGGAAGAAGCCTGCTATCAGGGCCGCCTGTTCAGTGCCACCAGCGCGATGAAAAAGGCCTACCTGCTGTACACCAAAAAGCCCCGGGGCTTCTTTCTGGTGGAGTTCGGCAGCCGCTTGTTTTCCGCCCGCGTCAACCTGACCGAGCTGCAGAAGGATCTGGACGGCGACGACGTGGAAGGCCACCAGCCAGAGTTTGCCAAGCACACCACCATCACCCAGGTGGCCAACTGTGTGCCGAAGTTTGAGTACATCGAGAAGGACGCCACCACCAGCGAGCAGCGCTACTTCTTCCAGTTCAACTTCCCCAACGCCCGGCAGACCTGCAAGGAACCCCTAACACCCAGCGCCATTACCGACCCCCGCGGCTTCGCCAAGGCGATGTTCGAGCGCACCCCCGGCGGCATGTTTGAAGGCGGCGAGCGCGTGCTGACCATGCTGAAAAGTGAATGGTTCAAGGACGTGCGCACCGTCCGCACGCTGCCCTTTGTCGGCTATGACGACGTGAGCGGGGCCTACTGCTACCCCGGGTTCGGTTTCCACAAGGGCAACGAAGTGTTGGTGAACGACCACGGTTTTCTGGACGTGGGGGCCGACGGCTTGAAGACCTCGACCCGCAGCTACCCGGTGGTGCGCGGCAAGGACTTCGACCCCAGCTGGTTTGCCGACTTCCTGGCGGTGTTCTCCCTGAACGGCCTGGCCATGCTCGCCTGGTGGACGGGCACCCTGTTTGCCGAGCAGATCCGCGCCAAGCATGCCAGCTGGCCTTTCATGGAGCTGACCGGCGTGGCCGGATCCGGCAAGTCCACCCTGCTGCGTTTCCTGTGGCGCTTGGTCGGCCGCAAAGACGAGGAAGGCATTAAGCCAAGCGGCAGCGGTGCGAGCGCCATCGGCCTGCTGCGTGCGCTGGCCGGCGTCAGCAACCTGCCAGTGGTGCTGCTGGAGTCCGACAAGGAAACCATCGACGCCCACGGGCGGATCCTGACCGTGCAGTACAACTGGGACGAAATCAAACCCCTGTTCGACTACAAGGCCAAGCTGCGGGTGATGGGCGTCAAGAGCGCCAACAGCGACACCGAATCGCTGATTTTCCGGGGTGCGGTGTGCATTTCGCAGAACACCAGCGTGGACGGATCCGAAGCCATCCTGACCCGCATCACCTACCTGCACATGACCCTGGAACACCACAGCGCGGATCTGAAACCCCTGGCCGACCGCCTGAAAGCCATGGAAGTGGAAGACCTGGCCGGCTACCTGCGCGCGGTGCTGAACCGTGAAAAGGAGTGGCTGCAGCACTACTTCGAGGCCTTCCGGACGTATGAGCAACGCTTTCAGGCGCTGGGTGGCGTTACCCACAGCCGCATTGTGTTGTGCCACGCCCAGGTGATGGCCGCCGCCAAGGCCACCCAGGCGCTGTTCCCTGGCTGGACTGACCGCAAGCTGGAAGAACTGGCCAGGCACATGGAAAGCCGCGCCCTGGAGCGTCAGCAGCGCTGCAGCGCCGAGCATCCGACCGCCGCCCAGTTCTGGCAGATCTACCACTACCTGAACGAACAGGTGGTGACGATCACCGACGCCGACGGCACCCGCGAAGAGATCCGCGAAACGCTGAACCACAGCACCGATCGAGACGTGATTGCCATCAACCTCAACCACTTCCAGCAGGTATGCAAACAGGCCGGGCAGGAAGTGATCCCCAACGTGCTGCTGCAGCGCGCCCTGCGCCAGAGCCGCACACACCCCTTTATCGAAAGTAGGAAGGCCCACTCGAAGATCGAGCGCCGGAGCATCAACTGCTGGCTGTTTAAGAGGAAAGCCTGAGCAGTGGAATTCGTGGGGGTTCACCGGGGCCTGGGTGGGTTTCAAGCGGTAAGGCTCTGTTTCTGTGTAATCCCTTCATCTGTCTGGAATATCTGGAAGGTTTATAGGTAACCCAATGAATACAAGCACTTACAGCTGTTCAGCAACTCTTATGCCACTGGAAGGCGCTGGAAGGTTTTTCCTTCCACCACCTTCCACCGACCTTCCACTTTTTGCTTTTTCGGCTGAATCCGCTGAAAGCCACGCAGCACTAGGCGTCCAGAGCTTCCGCGCTGCGGCGACCTTCCACCACCTTCCACCCCAGGTGGAAGGCCGTGAAAAAAACCTGAGCCAGCAACCACGCGGGCTCCAGCGCACCACGACTACCGACCTTCCACTTATTCCAGACATGCAGGGGGACTTCCCGCCGCATTCCTTTTTTTGGGGGTGGCCATGGCCGAACTGAACCCCGACGACGAGCACCGCCGCGAGTGTCTGGCGCGCCACATGCTCCGCAACTGGACGTTCGACGAGATCCGCGACTGGCTGAAAAAGCCCAAGAGAACCGAGGCCTACCGCGAAGACATGCGGGCCAGGCTGAACCGACTGAAACAGGAGAACCGCAAACGATGAACGCAATCACCCAAGCCCCACAGCGGTGCCCGCTGGATGCCGAGGCAGCCCTGGACTTTCCCCGCTGGTGGCAGCGCGCTGCCGAACTGGTGGAGCTGCCGCTGGGCCAGCGCGGCCTGGACGTGGCCGGCACCGGCCTGGCGCAGTTGCTCAAGCGCCTGCAGGCCCTGGACACCCCGCGCCGCGCCCTGCTGCTGACCATGGCCTGCATGGCCAACCCACAGCGCGCCGACTGGCTGCAGGCCGAAGTCGGCATGCACGTCGGCCAACTGACCGCCGCCGACCTGGGCCCCGAGGTGTTCCAGACGCTGGTCGGCCTGCTGGCCACTTTCAAACCCGCCCCAAGCAACTGAAAAGGAGCCTCACCCCATGAATGAATTCAACCTGCGTGACCAGCTCGCCAAGCAGCAGGCCTATAAGGCGCAACGCCAGGCCCTGATCACCGTCGGCCTGCAGGCGCTTAACCGCCTGATCACCGTGGCGGTGCGCCCCACCGGCCAGGGCCGTGTGATCGGTCGCTTCCTGCTGGGCCTGTACAACGGGCCGGAGTACCCCTTTGACCTGACCGAGCTGCGCGGCCTTGACCTGGCCCTGTTCGAGGACTGCCTGCGGGTGCTGATGATGGATTACAGCCCCGAGGTGGAGATTCACGAACGGGTGCCGAACGGCTTCGCCATCTGGGCCGAGCTGGTGGCCATGTGGGCACCGAAGGGGGCGCGGGCGTGATCGTCTACTTCTGCGCGAACGGCATCAGCTCCGAGATGGGGCTGCCGTCTGTATATCTGGAGAACGCCCGGGCCGAGGATCTGGCCGAGCTGGCCGCCGGCATGTTCTGGCGTGAGCGCCAGGGCGAAGCCCCGTCGCTGGTGACGCTGATCCACCTGCAGGACGTGGACGGCAAAGACCTGGGGATTTTCGAGGTTCGGCGCGATATGCGCCCGATATTCACCGCCACGGCACTGCCGGCGGCGTGAAGGAACGGCGTCGAGGAACGGCGTCGAGGAACGGCAATTCCCCGACGCCAACCACCACTTAGGAGATACGTGAATGCAAGCACAAACCCTTAGCAGCAGCGCGGTGAAGGCTACCACAACCGCCTTTATCGGCCGTGCCCTGATTGGCTACCAACTGCAGCGCAGCCCCGCCGCGCGGATCCGCCTGGAGACTGCCGCCGACCTGGCCCGCCACCTGGGCCAGTTGAGCGACGGCGACGCCGCAGTGATAGCCGAGCAGCTGGCAAAGCCCTGCCGCCACCAATCCACCCCCGTCAATGAGGTTTCCCATGGCTAACCGCTTTCTCCGTGGTTGCGGCGAGGATCTGAAACGCCTGGTCAGCTTCGCCCAGTCGGCTGGCTGGGCCGTGCAGCAGACCCGGAAACTGCACCTGAAATTCACCAAGCCAGGCCGCCAGCCGGTGTTCACCAGCGGCACACCCAGCGACCGCCGCGCCTGGCTCAACGCCAAGGCGCAGCTGAGCCAGGCCGACAAGCTGGCAGGGGGTGCAGCGTGCTGATGCTGAACGGCCACGACGTGAGGGTGTGCGAGGCGCGGCTGCGCCAGGCACGTGCCCAGCTGGCGGTGCCGGCGACCTTCGACATGGTGGAGGCCACCCAGGTGGTGGAGCTGTACACCAGCTTCGGGGTGGTGCAGGTGCCGCTGCCTGCGGGGGAGTTCATCGTGGGGATGGAGGATCCAGCCGGGGTGCGCCGCTTTGGGGTGGTGCGTTTCGAGGGGATTCCAGACGACGAAGGCTGGCACGTCGACTAGGTTTAGCGGCTAAATTTCGGGGCGCAGATGCGCCCCTTTTTTATTGCCGCAATTAAGATACCAAACCCAATATTGGGATTTAATAAGCACGATATTAAAACACTATATCGAATATATTCCTGATCACTTAATCAGACTTCACACCTCTGCAACCCTTGCAAACCCTGAATTGTCCTTTTGTTCCTTTGTACTTATGTACTCGGTACAATAACTAATTACTTAATTATTTAACCGCTCGTCATTTCGCTATTTCGTTAATTAGCGATTCAGCTAAATTGACAACCCAACTTAGGAATTCAGAAAAGCCCTAGAAGCCCCACCTAGCAAGGGCTCAAACCCTAAGTTTGGAATTCAAAACCTTTCATTCCCTCACATCTGCAATCAAACGCGAAAGATAAAAAAAGTGCTTGACCGCACAAATTTTTAATAAGTAAAGTTCGCCCCGATTGAATCTGCCCAGCATGGAGTAAGCGGCAATGGACGAACAAAAAAACAGCGTTATAAATCCACGTGATGAAGTCGAGGAAGTGGCCCAGGTTATAAGTTTTCTTGGGCGCGTGATCGGCGCTGTTGCACTGGATGATTATGAGCGGGTGGGGGCGCAGGTGGTGGCCGAGTGGTCAGCCGAGCGGCTGCGGAATTGCTCCGCAGCGATGGGTCAGGCGGGCAGCGCGCCCAGTTGATCGAAAAGCTGGCGCTGTTGTGCCGGCGGGAGTTGGCGGAGGCGGTCGAACAGCAACTGGTCGATGGCCCCCGCAGCAGGCCGAAGGGCATGCGAGTAGGTGAGATTCATCACGAAGGTGTGCCCACACTTAGGGTCAAGGCACTGGCAGTACAGGCGGGCAAATTCCACCGACAGTTCGTCGCGTGACCCGATCCGGGCTTTCCCCTGACATTCCTTGCAGTAGATCCGCAACGTATCTCCCTCCCCCGAAGGTGTTCGCACGGACACTATTCTGCCACAACATCTAGTGGCTAACTGCATCAGCGAACCCAACCCGTCGATCTTGGCGCAGTACGGCATTGACCTGCAGGAACAGCTGGCAGATCGGCCGAATCTCGTTGTTGGTGTACACCCTGTCGATCTTTTCGATATCGCCAAAGCCCCCGGCATTCTCCGGCATGATCCCCGCCAGGGCGGGATTCATGCGCCAGGCCGCGATCACGTCCGCCCGGGTGATGTTCTTCACCCGCTCGAATTCGTCTTTGGTGGCCACGTCGCCCACGGGGATGATCTGAATGGCTTTCTCGCCGCCGTTGGGGATGTTGACGAACATCGAGCGGAAATTGCCCACGCCCTTGCTCGCGCTGATCTGCGCTTTCAGGGCGTCCTCGTCTTCTTCAGATAGGTCGGGATCGTTGGTGTAGAAGATGAACCCAGCGTGCGCGCCGTTGTTGTAGTACCGGCGACGGAACAGGGTGGCGGACTCATTCAGCAGCAGCGAATGCAGGCCGCCCAGGTAGTCGGGCACGCCGTACACGTCCTGTTCCACGTCGTAGTCCATGACGTGTTCCACCTCGTCTTCGGCAAAGTGCAGTTCCTGCCCGTTGGGCAGCAGCATCACGAAACCGCCACCCACTTTGCGCCGCATGTTGATTGCCGGCAGGTGCCGCAGCTCAAGCACCTGGCCGATGATGTTGCGCAGGCGCTGAAAGTACGCCTCACCGAACACCATAAAGTCGAGCGCGGCGCGCCCCATCGTCTGCGCGCTGCAGCCGGCCGATGGGATGAAGTCACGCAGCAGCAGGTTGCGCTTGAAGCGCGGAATGGTGCCGTGGTGGGCGTTGGCGCGCAGTAGCCTGGCCAGCCCGGTGCGTGACACCGGGGGCGTGTAAATGCGCCCGTCGTCGCTGGCGAACACGCCCAGGTACTCGCCCATGTTGCTGGCCAGTACCGATTCCGGAGCCCCGAACGTGAAGGCCCGCACGTGCTTGGATGGTTGCGCCTGATGTTGCTGCGTTTGCTCTGCCATGGCTGCCCTGTTCGAGTGTCGAGTAGCGGCTGCGACGCCGCTTGTTGGTGTTTAGGGGTTCGTGTGCCAGCGCGTGCATCACAGCCCAGGCCACGTCGGCATGGCCGGTGGCATCGGTGCGTGACGCGCTGTAGGTGATCTGGCCGCTGGCCGTGGCCCCGCGCTTGATCGTGAGGAAGGCGGCAGCGATATCGTTCCAGCCGGCGTCCCATTCGATGCGGCTGCCCTGGATCGTGTCCTGTGCTTTCAGTACCAGCGTGTTTTTGGTTTCGAGGCTGTAGTGGATCGGCGTGGCGCGCGGGAAGAAGTCGCGCACCAGATCGAACACCCCATAGCCCACCCCGGTGATGTCGATCCCGATGTGCTGCACGTTGAAGCGCTCGCACAGCTTCTTGACCTGGGCGGCCTGGTAGGTGAACGAATGCCCCCGCCAGCTGTGCTTCTCCAGAATCCGGAACCGCGCCCCGGGCTCCAAAGGCGGGGCCACCACCACGCAGGTGGCATCGTCGCGGGTGCGGCTGGGATCGTAGCCAAGCCACACCGGGCTGTTGCCGAAAGGCCGCTCTGCCTTCGGATCCGGATCGTAGTCAGCCCACAGGCTCTGGTCTGAGTAGCAGCGTTCGAGGTCGGCCAGGGTGAAGACGCTTTGCGTGCTGTCGATGAATTTGCACATGTACAGCTGGTCGAAGCGGTCTTCGTCGTTTTCGAGGCGCAGCCGGTCGATATCGAACAGATCACAGCCGCCGGCTGCCGCGTCTTCGATGGTGATTTTCTTGCGCCACTGGCCATCCGGACACAGCGCGCCCTTGTGAATGGCGGCCTCGCTCGGCCAGTCCTGCCCCAACTTTTTGCCGCGCTTGCTGTTGCGGAATTCCTCGCCCGTCCAGAACGGGTACGCCTGGTGGGTGACGGCGCTGGGGGTGGAAAAGTAGGTTTTGCGCCACTTCTTGTGCGAGGCCATGGCCCCGGCCAGGTTGTTCAGCTTCTCGAAATCGCGGATCCAGAAATATTCGTCAATGTAGACGTGGCCATGGTGGCCCTGGGCGGTGCTGCTGTTGGTGGAGAGAAAACGCAGCTCGGCCCAGGGCTTGCCGTCTTTGCTGAGCACGATGGGATTACCGGTCAGCTGCAGGCCGAACCATTCAGCGGCAAAGGCAATGATGTAGCTGCGGAAAATCTCGGACTGGGCGCGACTGGCGGACAGGAACATCTGGTTGTCACCGGTCAGCACCGCGTCCATAAACGCTTCGGCGGCGAAGTAGTAGGTCAGGCCCACCTGCCGGCTTTTTAGGATGTTGCGGATCCGTGCGGTAAGCGGGTTTTTCTTCGCCTCGAACAGCTCCAGCTGATAGCCGAACATCTTGCTGGTGAACTTCTCCAGAAAGTCCACTTCGCCCAGGCCGGTGACGTCGTTCTTCGGTTTCTTCTCCCGGCGCTGTTCGCCCCGCTCGCCCTTGTTACGGCGTCCACCGCGCTGCCCTTCGCCACCCTCGCCCCGCTCTGGCTGCGCCTCACTGGCGGCCGGGTGGGCAGGCTTGGCGCTCTGTTTCAGCAGCCGCTCGCGGATGGTGGTCAGGCGGTCGAGTTCGTCCAACTCGCCTTTGGCCAGGGTGCCCTGCTTTTCCAGCAGCAGGGTGATGCGCCGGCTGACGGCGGTCACCGGTTCCTCGTCCGTCAGCATCTCGTCCCAACCGCCACGGGCGATCCAGTAGTAGACGATCCGGACGTTGGGCAGCTTGAGCTGTGCCTGAATTTCGCGCGGTTTGCAGCGGCGCAGGTACAGACGCTTGGCGGTTTCTTTGACTTCGACTGAGTAAGGCATGGGCCGCAGTCTAAGCGGCAAAAAGGCCCGCAACGCGGCCTGTTATTCCTGACTATTCCTATTTTTATCAGCTAGTTATAGATCAATGTTAAAGCGTTTGTTTAGGTGATGGGCGATGCCTATGGTGGGGGCATCTGAACCCACACCAAGCGAACAGACGCCTATGCCCCGCTCCCTTGTATCTGATTGGAAACGTGTCGCCACCAGTGGAAAAACCATCGACGGCCGCACTATCGAAGTGCAGGAACTGCGCGATATGGCCGACACCTACGACCCGGCCACCTACACAGCGACGATCTGGTACGAGCACATCCGCTACATGGGTAGCCTGGGCACCGTCGCTGCCCTGAAAGCCGAGGACGTGGACGGCGGCAAGGTCGCTCTGTTCGCCCAGCTAAAGCCCAATGACCGCCTGCTGCAGCTGAACAAGGAAGCGCAAAAGCTGTTCAGCAGCGTGGAGATCAAGCCGAACTTCGCCGACAGCGGCAAGGCCTACCTGTCCGGCCTGGCCGTGACGGACGAGCCGGCCAGTCTGGGCACCGAAGAACTGCACTTTTCCCGCCGTGCCGGTGCTGGGAACCACTTCGGCAACCTCGAACCGCTGGGCGATTTGGCCCCAGTCGATTCCGACGAAGCCGCCGCCGTGTCCCTTCTTGCCCGCTTGTTTAGCGCCTTGGGCAAAGGCCCGACCGAATCCCCCGCAACCCCCAAAGACGAGAGCACCCCAATGGATCCGAAAACCGTAGAGGCCTTCACGGCTGCGGTGGACAAGCTCGAAACCGCCGCCACCAGCCTGGCAACGAGCGCCGCCACCTTTGCAGCCAAGCCGGCCACACCCGCACCGGCTGCAACCCCAGCCGCTGAGCCGGCCAAGGTCGAAGGCGAGCAAGCCCAGACCGTCAGCGCTGAGCAGTTCGCCACGCTGCAGAAAGGCCTGGAAAGCCTCACCACTATGTTCAACACCGCGCTGAATCAGGGCCAAGGCAAAGATGTGCCGGCAACCACTGGTGCAGTCGACGCCGATAAAGAGGTTGTTTACTGATGAGCCTGAGCACAGCAGCGCGCTTGCGTTTTAGCACCCTGGCATTGGCCATTGCGTCCACCTATGCCGTGGAATCCGTTCGTGAAGAGTTCAACGTCTCGCCGACCCACGCGCAGACCCTGAACGAAAAAATCACCCTCAGTTCGTCCTTCCTGCAGCGGATCAACGTGATCCCGGTCAGCGAGATCAAGGGCGAAAAAGTCATGCTGGGCGTCAATGGCTCAGTCACCGGTCGCACCAACACGACCAACGCCGACCGCGTAGCACGCAACGTGCTGGGCCTGGACGGCAACGGCTATGAGCTGTTCGAAACCCACAGCGACGTGGGGCTGAAATACGCCACCATCGACGCCTGGGCGAAGTTCAAAGACTTTGCCCAGCGCTATGCAGCCGCCGTTCAGAAACAGATCGGCCTCGACCGCATCATGATCGGCTGGAACGGCACCAGTGTGGCCGCCACCACTGACCGCGTGGCCAACCCGCTGCTGCAGGACGTGAACAAGGGCTGGCTGCAGATTGCCCGCGAACAGGCCCCGGAACAGGTGATGGCCCAGGGCACCAAGGCTGCCGGCAAGATCCAGATCGGCGCGACGGGTGATTACGCCAACCTCGACGCCCTGGTGTTCGACGTGTCGCTGATGATCGAAGAGGAATTCCGCGACGGTGGCGACTTGATTGCCATCGTAGGCCGCGACCTGTTGGCATACGACAAGGGCAAGCTGTACGCCAACCAAGGCGGAAAACCGACCGAGAAAGAGCGCCTCGAAATGGCCCAGGTGATTGCCACTTATGGCGGCCTGCCGACCTTCACCTGCCCGCACTTCCCAAGCAAGGGCGTAGTGGTCACCAGCTGGGACAACCTGTCTATCTACTTTCAGGACAGCAGCTGGCGTCGCCAGATCGTAGAGAACCCGAAGCGCTCGCAGGTTGAGGATTACAACAGCCGCAACGAAGGCTACGTGATCGAGCAGCTGGGCAAGTTCGCGGCTATCGAAGCCGCCGCCGTGGAGTTCGTATAACCATGATGAGCCCGGCACTTGCCCACAAGCAGCGCATGCTTGAGCAAGGCCGGTCTGCCAACCGCGCGGTGGCGTACAGCCCCGCAGCGGCCCTGGCAGGCCCGGCCAACGCGCAGAAACACCTGGCGCTGATGACTTCGGCCCTAGCCGAGGATCTGGCGCGCCTTTCCGATATGAATTCGATGGGCGACCGCCAGACCCTCAAGCGGGACGAGCTGCTGCCCAAGTACCTGGACTATGTGCAGCGCTACCGCGAGTCGGGCCTGAACCACCCCAATCAGGTGCTGATGCAGGTGCTGGTCTGGCTGTTCGACACCGAGCAGTTCGAGGCAGGCCTGGATCTGGCGCTGTTCGCCATCGAGCAAGGCCAGGAAATGCCCGAACGCTTCAAGCGCGACGTGCCCACCTTTGTGGCTGATGCGCTGATCGACTGGGCCGAAGCCGAGCACAAGGCCAAGCGCAGCCCCGAGCCGTACCTGTCGCAGCTGATGCCCTACGTGGACGGCTACTGGGCCGAGATCACCGCCGAAGAAGGCACCCAGCTGCCGACGCCCTGGAAGCTGTTCGAGCGCATCCCGGCGCGCTTCCACAAGCTGCTGGGGATCCTCGCCATGGAAACCGAGCAGTGGGCGGACGCCATCGACCACTTCGAGCGAGCGACCGCGCTTTATCCGGAAATCGGCGTGAAAACCCGTTCGGACGATGCCGCCAAGGCCCTGCGCAAGCAGCAAGCCGAGCAGGCCAAGGCCGACGAAAACCCGACCACCTAACCGACTACCCCCCCCAGCGGGGGCCTGCCGAAGCCATGGCCCTGTGCCAATGCCTGAAAGCAGCCACCCCCGCCCCTATTCGATGGACGGCCAGCAATGAGCTTTTCCGGCAAACCCACCACCCTGGTGGAACGCGCAATTCCCAACGACGGGTTCTGGCCCGACCTGGGCGTGAGCGAGTTCCAGACCGGCTACCGCCTGCCGGCGGAATACGTGGTGGATCTGCTGGCCGACGGGATCACCAACGCCATGGGCGAGGTGAACCGCGACCTGGCCAAGCGCAAAGCCGCCTGGCAGGCCGCTGGCATCAGCAACGTGGAAACCGCCGACACGCAGGTACTGCCGGAGCGCGCCTTCTACGCCGCCACCTACAAGCGCGCGGTGTACTGCCGCGCCAAGGCCCATCTGCTGCCGCAGTTCGCCACCATCAACCGCCGCGAATCCGCCGAGAACCTAGCCAAGGAAAGCACCGAAACCCGCGAGGTATTCCTGTCTTTCAGCCAGCAGGCGGTGCGCTTGATCCAAGGCCGTGGCCGCATCACGGCGGTGCTGCTGTGAACAAGCTGCGCGAACTCACCAGCCACCTGATCGAGCGCCGGCTAGTGCTGCCGGAACAGCTGGACAGCTGGGCCGAGCAGGTGACCCTGCCGCTGTACTGGAAGCACACCACGCAGGGCCTGCACATGGGCGACATGCGCTACCGCGCGGTGATCGTGCTGGAGCGCTTCGCCGACCACCCCGGCCGCCTGATGGCGCTGGTGGGTTCCTGGCTGGAAGCCAACGACCCAGGCCGAGAGGATGACGCGCTGCCGCCCCCCACTTTCGAGATTGACCAGTTGGACGCCGACACCGCCGACGTGGAGCTGCAGCTGGACTTCATCGAGCCGCAGCACCTGGCAGAGGATCCGGATGGCGAGATTGAAGCCTTCGGCAAGCGCTGGGCGTTCGTGCCGTTCGATCTGTGGATTGCCGACGACGGGAGGGTGACCGATGGCCGCACCGACCGTTGATTTTGACGTGCGCGGCATGCTGGACGCGCAGCAGACCATAGAGCTGTTGAGCCTGCCGGCGTCCAAGCGCCGCCGGCTGCTGAACAACGCCGCCAAGCGTGTGCGCACCCGCAACCGCAAACGCATTAGCGAGCAGCGCAACGTCGACGGGACGCCCTTCGAGGCGCGCAAGACAGGTGGCAAACGCAAGATGATGCGCGGCCTGGGCAAAACCCTGCAGGTGGTCAGTCTGACCGCCGACGAGGCGGTGCTGGGCTGGGGCAACCGGCTGGTGGCGCGCATTGCCGCCGACCACCAGCACGGCCGCCCGGAAACCATGAGTGCCGCGCGAATGCGCCGGCTGGGCAAAACCCCCGACTACAACGCCCCGGCCACCCGCCATCAGGCCCGCGCCCTGCTGAAAGCCGGCTACCGCATCCGCAACGGCAAGCGCTGGAAGCGCCCTTCCAACGGATGGATTCAGGAAAACCTCACCAGCGGCAGGGCGGGGCTGATCCTCGCCAAGCTGGCCGGCGACACCAAGAAACAGCGCTGGCAGATCGAACTGCCGGCCCGCGCCGTACTGGGCGCAGACACGCAGGACGTGCGCGAAACCGTGCGCACGGTGCTGCAGCAAACCCTCAACGCACCCCGATAGCGAGGCCTCGCATGGCTCAAGGCAAAGTCAGCGTCTACAACCTGAATCTGGGGCAAGGCCCAGTCACGGAAATTGAACGCTATTTCCTCTTTATTGGCCTGTCGGCGTCCAACGTCGGCGAGCTGATCCCTTTGAACACCCAGAGCGATCTGGACACCGAGCTGGGCGCAGCAGCCAGCGACCTGAAAACCCAGGTTGCTGCCGCTCGCCTGAACGGTGGCGATCGCTGGGCCTGCATGGCTCTGCCGATTGCCGCTGCAGCCGATTGGGAAACCGCGCTGGATGGCGCTATGCAGCAGGGCGTCACCGTGGAAGCGGTGGTGATCTGTTCGCCCGTGGCTACCGGTGCCGCGCTGGAAGCCCTGCACGCCAAGAGCGTGGCTATCAATAACCAGTATGGCCGCCGCCTGTTCATGATGGCCGCCACTGAGGGCATCGACGCGCTGCTGGACTGGAACGCCTATCTGGCAGAACAGCGCGCAATCACCAAGGACATTCTGGCCCCGCGTGTGCTGGTGGTGCCGCAACTGCATGGCAACGACCTGGGCGTGCTGGCTGGCCGCCTAGTCAATGCCGCCGTGAGCATTGCCGACAGCCCCATGCGCGTGGCCACGGGTGCCCTGCTGGGCCTCGGTGAAACCCCGGTGGACAAGGACGGTGTGCCGCTGCCATCGGCGATCCTGGCCGAGCTGGATAAAGCCCGCTTTTCGGTGCCGCAGACCTACCCGGATTACCCGGGCGTGTACTGGGGCGACGGCAACATGCTGGACGCGCCAGGCAGCGACTTTCAGGTGGTGGAATACCTGCGCATCACCGACAAGGCCGCCCGCCGCGTGCGGATCCTGCTGATCCAGCGCGTGGGCGACCGCCGTCTGAACAACACCCCCAACAGCATGGCCGCCAACAAGTCGGCACTGATGCGCCCGCTGCGGCAGATGGCGAAAACCGTGCTGTTCGCTGGCCAGCAGTTCCCCGGCGATATCGAGCCACCGAAAGACGACGACATCGTGCTGGTGTGGATGAGCAAAACCAAGGTTGAGGCCTACATCAAGTTGCGGCCGTACAACTGCCCCAAAGACCTGACCGCAAACATTGCCCTGGATCTTTCCAACGGCGACGAGGAGTAAGCACCCATGGCCCGAATCGGCGGCATGAACTTCGACGTGAACCTGGGCGATCTGCAGGTGCACATCGAGAAAGCGACCCTGGATATCACCGACAACACCGCAGTGGCACAGACCGGCGGTGTGCCGGATGGCCACGTGGATGGCGACGTTTCAGCCAGCGGCGAGTTCGAGCTGGACAGCTCCAACCTGTCGCTGCTGATCGAGGCGGCACGCCGCGCTGGCAGCTTCCGCAAGCTGGAACCATTCGACACGGTGTTTTTCGCCAAGGCTGGCGAGGACGAACTGCGCGTGGAGGCCTTCGGCTGCAAGCTGAAAGTGTCCAGCCTGCTGGATATCGACCCCAAGGGCGGCAGCAAGAGCACCCACAAGGTGCCGTTCGACGTCACCAGCCCGGACTTTATCCGCATCAACGGCGTGCCGTACCTCGACGCTAGCGAGATCGAGGGCCTGCGCTGATGGCTGACTGGGTAGACCGGGCGCTGGAGCGCGAGGAACTGGAACTGGAACGCGCCCTGGCCGCCCAGCTCGCCAGCGCCAAGCCTTCCGGCCCGAGCCTGCCCGAGTGCGCCGAATGCGGCGACGAGATCCCCGCCAAGCGGCAAGCGCTGGGAGGGGTTACCCGTTGCGTGCCATGCCAGACCACTTTCGAGAAAGGAACCCGCCGATGAAGACGAGCCCCTGGCCGAACTTCACCTACGCCGAATTGCGCTGCAAGTGCGGCAAATGTGGCAGCGATGGCAGCGAGATGGATCCGGCCTTTATGGCTGAGCTGCAGCAGCTGCGCACGCTCTACGGCAAGCCCATGGCGCTGAGCAGCGCCTACCGCTGCCCGCACCACCCAGCGGAGGCGAAGAAGCGCGAACCGGGCGAGCACACCACCGGCATGGCCGTGGACATTGCCTGCCGTGGTGCCGATGCGCTGCAGATCCTGCGCCTGGCCCTGACCCTGAAATTCACCCGCGTGGGCATCAGCCAGAAAGGTGCCGGGCGATTCATTCACCTTGGCACCGCGCCGGCCGGCGGACGCCTGCCCAGCCCGATGATCTGGAGCTACTGACATGCGCCGATCCACCGTTAATTCGCTGCTGTTGGTTGCCTTGTGCGGGGCCTGCATCTACACGCTGAGCGCCTGCAGCACCGCCAACACTGTGGGCACCGCAGCAGGCAGCCTGGTGCAGCGCTACTGCGACACGCCGAAGGCTGGCCGCGCGGTACTTCGCCACGCCATCGCCGCCAGCACCGCGCCGAACAAGATCCGCGTGGAGTGTGCCGCCGATGCCCTTTGAAAGTGATCTGGAGCTGCGCCACCACGCAGGGCAGGAACAGTGGGAGGTGATCCGCCCGCTGTTCTACGTCACCAAGGCCCGCCGCCGGGTAATTGTCCCGGTCGGCTACCGCACCGACCTGGCCAGCGTGCCGCGCTTCGCCTGGCGCATCGTGCCGCGCGATCACGAAGACGCGCGCCGGCCAGCCGTGGTGCATGACTACATCTACACCGACCTGACGCACCTTTACACCAAGGCAGAGGCTGACCGGATTTTCTACGAAGCCCTGCTGGAGGAAGGCATGCACAAGCCCATGGCTTGGCTCATGTGGTGCGCAGTCCGCATCGGCGGCCGTGGGAAATGGAGCAAGTAATGGAGCTATCCGCCACAGCCGTCAGCGTGCTGCTGATGCTGATCAACGCGGTGCTGACTGGCGTGGTGGGCTTTCAGGTTTACCTGTTCAAGCAAGTCAGCGCTGCGCGCCGCGAACACCTCGAATTCCGCATTGAAGTGGCTGAACGCTACGTGCGTGCGGAGTACATCGACAAGGCCATGGAGAAGCTGGAAGACCGGCTGGAACAGCGCCTGGAACACCTTTTTAACCAACCACCACAACGGAAAAGATCATGAGCGAACGCACCCCTATTGCGCTGGAAATCGGTGACAAGGAATTCACCTTCAACCTGACCCCGGCCGACGTGACCAAATACTTCAACGCCATCACGCAGAACAACAAGGTAGCCCCGTCCAACAACCTGCTGACCACCACCGTGGAGCCGGAGCAACTGGCCACCCTGCGCCCGCTGCTGGCCAACCCGATGCTGACCATGAAAGTGGCCGGCGCGCTGCTGGAAGAGTACGCACCGGACGTTGAAGTGACCGTAAAAAAGCGCTCGCCCGCGCTGACCGCCTGACCGAAGACGGCCTGGGCCAGTTAATGGCCCTGGTCGAACGCTGGCTACCTGGCGCACAGCCCACGGCAGACAACCTGGGCACCGCCAAGTGGCTGGAGGAAGAACACTGGCGCCGCATGGAGATTGCCGTAGCAAACGGCATCGCCAAGGCGCTGAACGGCTAACCACAGCAGGCACCACATGACCGCAGCCGCCACCAGCCATCTGGACTTTATCCTGCGCCTTGTCGATCAGGTGACAGCCCCTGCCGCGAAGGTCAGCAAGCAGCTGATGGACGTGGCCGAGGTCGGCAAAACCGGCTTTGTGCAAATGGGTGCGGGTGTGGCTGGCGTGGTCGGCACGGCCTACGCCCTGCAGGAAGCCATGGCCCCGGCCCTGGATCAGCAGCGCGCACTGGGCGAAGTGAAATCACTGGGCGTGGCCGAGGAAGCGCTGGACGAACTCAACCGCAAGTCGCTGGAATTCTCAGTGGCCTACGGCGAGAACGCCCAGGCGTTCGTCCGGTCGGCCTACGACATTCAAAGCGCCATCGCGGGCCTCACCGGCAGCCAGCTGTCGGCATTCACCAACGCTTCCAACGTGCTGGCCAAGGCCACCAAGGCCGACGCCGCCACGGTGACCAGCTACGTGGGCACCATGTACGGGATCTTCAAGAACCAAGCCGATGCCATGGGCAAAGCGGAATGGGTGGAGAACCTGGCAGGCCAGACGGCGCTGGCGGTGCAGATGTTCAAGACGACCGGCCAGCAGATGAGCGACGCATTCACCGCCGTGGGTGCCAACGCCACGTCGGCGGGTATCGGGCTGTCCGAGCAGGTGGCAATCCTGGGCACCCTGCAGGCCACCATGGGCGGTGCCGAAGCGGGCACCAAGTACAAATCTTTCCTGGCCGGCGTAGGCGCGGCCCAGGACAAGCTGGGGCTGTCGTTCACCGACAGCCAGGGCCGCATGCTGCCCATGCTGGACATTCTCGACAAGCTGAAAGGGAAGTTCGGCGACACCTTGACCGTGGCCGAATCCGACGAGCTGAAAAAGGCTTTCGGATCCGACGAGGCGGTGGGCCTGATCAAGCTGCTGATGGCCGACACCGCAGGCTTGGCCGGCAACATGGAGCAGCTGGGCAAGGTCAAGGGCATGGAGCAGGCCGAGAAAATGGCCCAGGCCATGGTCGATCCGTGGGAGCGCTTCGGCAGTGCGGTGGAGTCCGTGCGCATCGCTTTCGGCCAGGCCTTGCTGCCGGTACTGAACCCGCTGATGGAACGCCTGGCAGGCGGTGCCGCCACGCTGCAACGCTGGGTGGTGATGTTCCCCAATATCGCCCGCTGGCTCGGCTACATCACGCTTGGCGTGCTGGGCCTTGTGGCAGCTGCCGGCGCGCTGACAGTGCTGGGCGGCCTGTTCACCGTGCTGTCGGTGCTGGCAAGCCCCATCGCCCTGATCGTGATCGGCGTGGTGGCCCTTGGGGCTGCCGTGGTCGCTGCGATCATCTGGTGGGATGACCTGAAAGCCGCTTTCGGCGACACCGCATGGTTTCAGGCGCTGATGGTGATCATCACGCCCATCGTGCTGATGTTCAAAGTCTGGTGGGCGGTGATGGGCCTGCTGTGGCAAGGCGTGCAGCAGCTGTGGGCCTGGGGCGTGCAGTTCGTCACCTGGCTGGCTTCGTTTGAAGCTGCCGTGAGCGCCGGCAAAGCGGTGTGGGATGCCCTGCTGTGGGCGTTCTCCAACCTGTCGCCGTTCGCCATCCTGGGCAAGGCGCTGAAAGGCCTGATCGAGCTGCTGAACAGCATCCCGGGCGTGTCGATTGACACCAGCTTTGCAGACATGCCCGAGGTGCCCGGCGGCGTGGAGGCTATGAGCGCCGCAGAGAAGGCCAGCGCCGCGCAGAAGATGCAGCAGAGCATCAATGCAGCCATCCCCACCCTTTCGCCCAATCGCGCAGCAGCGGTGCCGCCAGGCGGCCTGCTGACGAGCATCCAGAACACCAGCAGCCAGAACAAGGGCACGCACATCGAAAAGATGGAGATCCACACCAGCAAACCCATGACCCCGCTGGAGCTGGAAAACATGATGGAGATGAGCGCCGGATGAGCCTCTACATAGACCTGCTGATTAAGGGCAACGACCTGGCCCTGGATCCGTCGCGCCAGCCGCTGCTGGTGGACGACCGTTCGAGCATCGCCCAGGACATTGCCCACCTGATCCGTGAAAGCGGCCTGTTGGTGACCCTGGTGGCCGAGCGCGACCGCTTCCGCCAGCGCGACTGCATCCAGCAGATGGAGCTGCTGGTGGAAGCCGACGTGCGCCTGGTGCCAGGAACCGCGCAAATCATCGAGCAGGCACCGGGCACGTATCTGGTGACCGCGCGCACTGTTGAATTTGGAGCCATTGAGGTGACCCTGTGACCGTAGATTTTAAGCAGGCGCTGAGTGACGCCGGCATTCCGACCACCGAAGCGGGCCTGCGCCAAGCTTGGGAAAGTGAGGTGGCCGCCCAAGGCAGTGCGCTGAGCAACACCAGCGCCTATTCGCCGTTTTGGCGCATCGTCACCGCGCTGGTGACCAAGCCCGTGCTGTGGCTGATCACTTTCATCAGCGGCACCGTGCTGCCGAACTTCTTTGTGAAAACCGCCGTGGGTGCCTGGCTGGACATGCTGGCCTGGGCGGTGAACGTGGAGCGCAAGGGCGCGACCAAGGCCAAGGGTGTGCTGCTATTCACTCGGCTGGCCGCTGGCGGCGCGCTGGAGGTGCCCGCCGGCACCGTGGTGCAGTCGGCTTCGATCAACGGGCACATCTACCAGTTGCTGACCACAGCAGCCGGCCAGTTCACCGATGGGATGATGCAGCTGGAAATCCCGGTGGAGGCGGTGGAAACCGGCAGCGGCTACAACCTGGCACCGGGTTATTACGCCATCCTGCCGGAACCGGTGCCGGGCATCGCCCAGGTGGCAAACGCCGACGGCTGGCTGACCAGCCCGGGCGCGGATCCAGAGCCCGACGACCAGCTGCGCCTGCGCGTGCGAAACCAGTTTTCCGCCGTGAACCAATGGCACACCGACGCGGTTTACCGCGCCATGATTGCCGCCTTCCCCGGCGTGCGCCCCGATGGGGTGTACTTCGAGCACGGCGCACCGCGCGGCCCTGGCAGCGCCAATGCCTACGTGCTGTTCGAAGCGGACGTGCCGGGCGAAACCTATCTGGCGCAGATCAACGCCCACATCCGCGACCAAGGCAACCACGGCCACGGTGACGATCTGCTGGCCATGATCATGCCGGAAACGCAGCACGCCATCAGCGTGGGGATCTGGCCGCGTTCAACCCTGACCGCTGAGCAGCGCACCACGCTGCAGGCCGAGGCCGCGCTATTCATCCGCGCCGCTTTCCGCGATAGCACGACGGCCGACTATCAGCCGACGCTGACCTATCCACAGTCGCGCTTTTCATTCAGCCGGCTGGGCGAGGAACTGCACCAACAGTTCCCGGGCATCGAGTCGCTGCACTTCGACAATGCCGACATTGTGTCGCAGTTGACCATCCCCCGGATCCAGAGCCTGGAGGTGGTGCTGCATGATTAAGCTCGGCCTGCCTTTCTGGCTGGACGGCCCGGAGCTGGCGAAGCTCAAGGCCGCCGCACAAGCCTGGTGGACAAAAGTGGAAGGCTGGCTGCGCTGGCCGCTGCTGCAGATGGACGCCGACACCTGCCACCTGACCATTCTCGACCTGCTGGCCTGGCAGCGCGATATCACGCGCTTTAAGGGCGAGCCCGAGGCCTTGTATCGGCTGCGGGTGAAGTACGCCTTCATCAACGCCGTGGACGCCGGCAGCACCGCCGGCATGAAACGCATTCTGCAGCGCCTGGGCGTGGGCTACGTCGAGATCGAGGAACGCCACCCCGACCGCGACTGGGACGTCGTGCTGCTGCAGCTGAGCAACACCCAGCTGGCCGAGAACCCCGAGCTTTTGCGCGTGCTGATTCAGCAATACGGCCGCACCTGCCGCCGCTATGACTTCGTGACCATCACCCCGGTGGTGCTGCGCGTGGTCGCCATCGACTTCAACGACGACCAGCAGACGCTGGTCGCCAGCCTGTAGGAGAGCCCCATGGGTGCCAGCATTACCCTTGCCGGTGAAAGCCTGATTGCGCAGAAACAAGGCGCGCAGCAGATCCTCACCGTGTCCCGCTTCATCCTGGCCAACGTGCCAGGCCTCGACCCAAACGGGCCGGTGGATCGAGCCGCCGGCAAGCCTGCTGCCGGGCAGATCGTCGGCACCTACGACGTGACCGACGCCGGCTACGTGAACCCCAATCAGGTGGTGTACAGCCTGATGCTGGGCAGCGATATCGGCGACTTCGACTGGAACTGGATCGGCCTGGAAACCGCCGAGAACGTTCTGCTGATGGTGGCCTACGTGCCCACGCAGCAGAAGCGCCGCAACATCCCGCCGCTACAGCTGGGCAACAACGTCACCCGCAACTTTCTGTTGGTATTCGACGGAGCCCAGGCCTTAACCGGCCTGACCATCGACGCCAGCACCTGGCAGCACGACTTCACCGTGCGCCTGGCTGGAATTGACGAACGCGAGCGCCAGAGCAACCGCGATATCTTCGGCCGGGCGTGCTTCTTCGGCAGTGCGCTGCAGCTAGAGAAAGTTGGCGGGGCGTATCAGCTCAAGCCGGGCACCGCCTACGTGGAAGGCGTGCGCCTGCAGCGCGCTGCCGCGCTTGCCGTGGTGCCGCCGGCATTCCCCACCACCGCGTGGCTGGACGTGGCTCTGCAGCGCGAGCTGAACGACGTGGTGACGAGCTGGAGCGTGGTCTGGGGTGCTGGGAAAGTGGATTACGTGGACAGCGCAGGCGTGCAGCACTACTGCGTGGCCATCGCGGATCTGCCGAACAGCAACACCATCACCGACAGCCGCCCGGTGGAGAACATCGCCGGGCCGCTGGTGGCGCACTTCGCCGCCCGCGTGGGCGACTACGCCGGCCTGCGCGCCCGTTCGACTACCAAGGACGACGTGGGCCTGGGCAACCTGCCCAACGCCAAAAGCGACGACCCAGCGAGCAACAGCAGCGAGATCCTGGCCACCACCAAGGCGGTGATGGCCGTGCTGAGTCGCGCCGTACAGAACGCCACCAACGGCGCAACCGACACGGCGACAGACTGGAACACCATCACCACGGCGGGGCTGTTTCCGCAGCTGCTTGGCGCAAACAACGCCAACGGCCCGGACAGTACGGCGAACGCCTACCGCTATGCCCTGGTGATCAAGCACGACACCAACGCACTGACCCAGCTGGCCCTCCCTTACACCGGGGCGCTGGAAGGTGAATTCGAGTGGCGCACCAAGTCCGGAGAGAGCTGGACACCTTGGCGTCGTATGCGTCACAGCGGCAGTGCCAAGGTGCACAGCTTCACAGCCAGCGTGACCCTGAACGCCGCTCAGGTAGGCACCGTGCTGCTGAACGCCACTGCGGGCAATCTGGTGTGCACCCTGCCAGCCTCGAACGTGGCGCTGGGTGTGGTGGATCTGATCGTGCGGCGCGTGGACAACAGCGCAAACCGCGTAACCATTCAGGCCGCCGGCACCGACAAAGTGAAGTTCCACACCCACCTGAACGCCGCCGGCTATGGGTTCTTCTATCTGATGGGGGCCGGCGACTGGTGGCACCTGCGTGCGGATGGTGCAGGGGGCTGGCTGCCCATCGGGCGCTTGGATCCCAGCGCGCTGGGCCGCCCGGTGTTCGAGACTACTACCGCTTTTCAACCCGGCGGATGGGGTGCGTTCAGTGGCCCGCTGATGCAGCGCGCAGAGTGGCCGTGGTTGTGGGATCACGCTCAACAGTCCGGCATGTTGACCGCCGAGGCCAATCGCACCGGCATGGAAGGTGGCTGGACAAGCGGCGATGGCGCGGCGACTTTTCGCGGGCCCGACGGGCGCGGGGAATTCCTGCGTCTGCTGGACGAATCCAGAGGTGTTGACCGCTTCGACGTCACCGGAACCTTGACCAACGGCAGCAACACCGTCAGCGCAGTGGTCTTCGACGGCAATCGCACTGCTGCTGGAATGAGCATCACCGGAACTGGTATTCCGGCCGGCACTACGATCATCGCTGTGGGTGCCAACACCCTGACCCTTTCCGCCAATGCGACGGCCAGCGCCGTGGGATTGACCCTGACCGTTGCTGGCCGCGTGGCGGGTTCCTCGGCTCC
The DNA here is from genome assembly GCF_007828215.1 of Pseudomonas sp. SJZ074. GTDB lineage: Bacteria > Pseudomonadota > Gammaproteobacteria > Pseudomonadales > Pseudomonadaceae > Aquipseudomonas. The sequence goes on from NZ_VIUE01000025.1 coordinate 85,613, forward strand.
GGATGCCATAGCTAAGCACCGCCACCCGCAATACGAGTACGACAGCGGCAATAGCGTTCCCATCCCCGATGGTTCGAAAGCTTCTGACCTTAACGCCAATTACACCATTGGCTATGACCGTACTTCTCTAATCGGCTACTTCGGCGGCCCTGAAACTAAACCCCGCTCGCTGGCCTATCCGGGCCGGATGAAGCTGCTGTGAGGATCCCGCAATGTCTGTTATCTACCTGATCGGCAGCCTGGGCGAGCTGTCCGGGCCCTATGAACTGCCCACCATTCCGGGCCTGGGCGTGCAGTTACCGGCGAATGGCTTGCAGCTGGAAGAGCCTCTGCCGAGTCCGAGCCCAGGCTATGCCTGGGCGCTGGCAAACGGGGCTCCACAGCAGCTGGAATTCCACCTGGGCAACGTCTACGAAAAGGCTTCTGGTGCTGCGACGGAATGGCAGCAACTGGGCCCACTTCCAGAGCACCTGACGGATGCCCCTCGCCCTTCTGCTGAACACCGCTGGCTAGACGGCGCATGGCGACTAGACCCGAAGGCGCTTCACGACGCCAAAGTGCAGAACATCAATCACGCCTGCGAGGCCGCGATAACCTCAGGCTTCCAGTCTGATGCCCTTGGCACGCCACACCAGTACAGCAGCCAGCTGGACGATCAGCTGAACCTGACCGGTGCCATTCTGCGCGGCCTCGACATGCCCTACGCCTGCCGCGACGAGCAGGGCATGAAGGCCTTCCGGCTGCACACCGCCGCGCAGCTGCGCCAGGTGGGCGACGACTTCACCCTGTACAAGCTGCAGCTGCTGCAGCACGCCAACGAACTGAAACAGCAGCTGGATCTGGCACTGGAAGCCGGTGACGCCGACGCCATGGCGCAGATCCGCTGGGAGGCCGTACAGCCGTGACCTGGGCACCTGTGACCATGCGCTGGCCCGAGCAGGCCACCCAGTGGATGGGCGAGCTGTCGGCGGCCAAGGATCTTGCCGGCGGCGAGCTGGCCAGCACCGCCACACGCCTGGCTGGACTGGACGGCTTGGCCACCACCAACCCGGGGCCGGTCGGCGCTGCAGCACAGAGCGCCATTGCCGCCGGCCGCGCGGCGCTGGCTGGGCAACTGGGTGAAGCACCCGCGTGCCTGGCGGTGACCCCATTCCAGAGCGGCATCGGCCAGGGGCGTGGCCACCAGCGTTTTCTGTCGGCACCCAACCTGCTGACCCAGTTGGCCGGCAAGCTGGTGGACAGTTCCGACGCCGGCCGACCACAGGGGCCACAGTACGCCCTGTCGCTGATGTTCCTGGCCACCCGCTTTGACCAGCTGGCCGACACCCTGTCGCGCTTCAACGCCCTGCTGCCTGTGCCGGATCTGGTGCGCACCGAACGCCGCGCCCGTCACCTGGCGAAGCTGGAGGCGGAAAAGTGGGAAATGCCGAGCGCCGGCCCCTTGCCGCGCTGGGGTGCCTTGCCGCTGGAGCGCTGCACCGTGACCAAGGCCGCGAAACAATCCATGGCGGGCCAGCTGGCCGTGCTGGAGAGCTACGCCGCCGACAGCTCGCCACTGGCCGACCTGGCCGCGCTGGCTGGTCGCAAGGCGGCCCAGCAGCAAAGCCGTGATCAACAACTGGCGGATCTGCAGGCCCTGCTGGCCGGCGGCACCGCCGACAACAACATGCGCGCCCGCCTGATCGGCCCCGGTGACCCGTTCGAGCTGCGCACCGCCTTGCTTGAGGGTGACGCCCCTGGCCATGAGTGGGTGCTGAGTGCCGGCGTGGTGCTGGTGGGCTCGCTGGATGGGCTGAGCTTTGTTCGTGAATTGGTGGGCCTATGACCCTGCTACTGGATGGCCAGAAGGTGCGCGGCAAGGGGCTGAAAGTCTCGGCCAGCCTGCGCATCGAGTCCGACGATATGTCGGGCCAAACCAGCAACACCGACGCGGCGCACAAGGGCTTCAAGCCCAAGGCGCTGACCGTTTCGCTGATGATCCCCTTTGTGGATGCCGCCGACCTGAAACAGCTGATGAGCATGGCCGAAGCCACCGCCAACGGTGGCCAGCGCCGCGTCTATCGCATCGTGAACGACACCGCCGCCACCTTTGGCGTGCGCCAGGTGGAGTTCAGCGACAACCTGACCGCCCGCGAGGACGACAGCCTGGCCGCTTGGCGGGTGCAGTTCACCCTGACCGAAAAGCTGTCGACGGCCGAACGGGTGGAAACCCGCCGCCCGAGCAACCCGGTCAAGCAGCAGTCAGCGCCAGGGCAACCCGTGGCCAGCGCCGCCGCACCGGCCGCCGGCAACGACACGGCCACCGCCGCGCAGCCGGCTGAGCTGACCGGCTTCGAGGCCGTACTGAAACGCCTGGACGAGTCGCTGGCATGAAACTGCACAAGGTGTTGAGCATCGCCGGCAAGGTCTACCCGCTGGTGAAAGACGACGTGCGGCTGGATCTGCGCAGCCCTGGCCGGGCCAGCTTCACGATCAAGGCCGAAGCACCAGTGCGTGGCCTGGTGGTGTTCGACCTCGGCTACAACGAACGCGCCCTGCAGCGGCACTTCATCGGGCACGTGGAGCGCTGCACCCCGGCCAGCAGCCTGGAGCAGGTGCTGTTCTGCCGCGAGCTGACCAGCGTGCTGGCACTGCCCCTGCCCATGAATCTGCGCCACGTGGACATGCGCCAGGTGCTGGGCGAGATCACCGCGCGCACCGGCCTGCGCTTCCGAGTGCCAGACAAGCCCTATGCAAAGGTGAAGGCCCCTTACTTCTACAGCCTGGCCACCGGCTTCCAAGCCATGGACAGCCTCGCCCAGGTGTTCGGGATCCCCGACTACATCTGGCAGCAGCAGGGTGATGGCGAGGTATTCGCCGGCAGCTGGGCCGACAGCTACTGGGGCGCACGCGAACCGCTGAACCTGCCGCAGGAATTGTTCGACAGCTATCAGGGCAACCAGAGCGCCACCGTGGCCGCCCTTCCCGGGCTGCGCCCAGGCGTATCAATCAACCAAGGCGAGCGCATCACGTCGGTGACGCTTGCCAGCACGCAGATGGCCATCCGATGGAAGACGCAATCCAGCGCACAGTAGAGCGCCGCTTTCCCGAGCTGACCGGCGGTTACCACCTCCCCCGCTTCGGGCGGGTGGTGGCCGTGCCTGACGCACCAGAGGCGCAAGGCCTGTGCGACGACTTCCGCCCGCGCTTTGCCGTGGACGTGGAAGTGCTGCTGCCCGACGGCGAGCCAGATCCGGCCCTGCCCATCCTGCAGAGCGTGCCCCTACCGGTGCCAGGGGGCGGCCAGGAAGCCGGCATGTTCGGCTTTCCCGAGGAAGGCACCACGGTGGTGGTGTGCTTCGCCTACGGCCTACCCCACAAGCCCTTCATCACGCAGATCCTGGCGCACGGCCTGAGCCTGCCCCGCGTGCCCAAGGGTGACCAGCTGTGGCAGCACAGCGAGGCATGCCAGCAGCGCGTGGACGCCGACGGCAACTGGCTGCGCCAGACAGACGGGCGAATCCGCGATCAAGCCGTGGAGCGCCAGGTGGAGGCCCTGGACAACGCGGAGAGCTACCAGAGCAGCACCGTGGAAGTGGCCGACCATTCCACCGAGTCGGTGGGCGGCATCAAGAAAGTGGAAGCGCTGGGCGCGCTCAAGCTGCTGTCGGGTGGATCCGCCAGCCTGGCCGCCGTGGACGATCTGCATCAAGCCACCGGGCGCGATCTGAACCTAGTGGTGGGCCAGAAGCAAAACGCCACGGTGGGCGGCGACAAAAAAACGCAGGTGCAGGGCCAGTTCACCGAGCAGATCCAAGGCTTGCGCAAAAGCGTGAGCCAGGTCAGCCAGCACCTAGAAGCACCGAAAACCTGGGTAGGATCCAGCGGCGTGAACGTCCTGAAAGTGCTGTGTGATCTGATCGATCTGGTGGAGCAGATGAACATCCAACTGGCCAGCCACACCCACATTCCTGGGCCGATACCGAGCCCGACGGATGCCAACCAGTTCAACGCCAAGGCCGCCCAGGCCCTGCTGCTGGCGGGACAGCTGAAACCCATCACGCTCTAACCCGCAGACGTCCACCAAGCCCGCCCACTGGCGGGCTTTTTCATGCCATCAAGATCCTGCCGAGCGCCGATATCGAGTCACACGCGGCCGGAGGACGCTCGCCCCGGGAAAATTCCACTCGGCCAAGAAACCGAGGAAAGGAACGCACTTTTCCCCCTCCCGCCGACGGGCCTTGCGTGAATTTTTTGTGCAAACCTGGGTGGTGGTGAAAGAGGGGGTCGGGGCCAGCAGTGGCGCGGGCCTTGGCGGGTGATGGGTGTTTTCACGCTGTGAAAGGCTTTGCAAGGCTGTGTAAAACAGTACAGTCGAGAGTGTCCACATTGCGTCCACACCGTTGGAAAACATGTGCAGCATATTCAGCCATATAGCCCGGAAAACCCCATGCCATGGGCTTTTCCCCTGATGGCACGTGACGCTGACTGGGGCTCATAATCCTTTGGTCCACGGTTCAAGTCCGTGTGGGCCCACCATACTCAAAGCCGCGCATTGCGCGGCTTTCGTGTTTCTGGCGGAACCACTTCAGATACAGTCCTATGGTCCAAGGGTACAATTTAGGTACAGTGCTGGTTCGCCAGCCGCCTAGGAGCAACCTCTCATGGCTACTCTCGTCAAAACCCCTTCCGGCACCTGGAAGGCACTCATTCGTAAAAATGGCTGGCCCACTGTCGCCAAAACCTTCCGCACAAAGCGTGATGCGGAGGATTGGTCGAGGCGTACCGAAGAGGAAATGGTGCGTGGCGTGTACATCCGGCGTAGCGGCTCGGAGAAAATGACGCTAGAGGCTGCACTCAAGCGCTATCTGAGCGACATAACCCCCACCAAGAAGCCCAGCACTCAGCGTGGCGAAACCTCGAAAGCCAAGAAACTGATCGAGCACCTGGGCAAATACTCCATGGCTGCCCTCTCCGCTGAAATCATCGCCGGCTATCGCGACAAGCGCCTGAACGAACCCAGCCGTGGTGGAACCATAAGCAACAACACCGTTCGCCTCGAGCTGGCCCTATTAAGCCACCTGTACACGGTAGCGATTCAGGAGTGGGGTTTGGGCCTGACGTTCAACCCAGTGCTGAACATCCGTAAACCGAGTCCTGGGGATGGTCGTGACCGAAGATTATCGCCGGAGGAAGAACGCCTTCTGCTCGCGGCCGTGAATCAACATAGCAACCCTATGCTGGGCTGGATTGTTTGCATCGCTCTGGAAACGGGTATGCGCTCGTCAGAGATCTCATCCCTACGTCGTCCTCAAGTGGATTTGGCAAAGCGCGTCATACGCCTCTCAGACACAAAGAACGACGGCTCGCGCACCGTGCCTCTGAGCAAGCGTGCCACCGAAGTATTTAAAGCTGCGATGGATAACCCGGTGCGTCCGATCGACTGCAATCTGGTGTTTTTTGGTGAGCCTGGGAAGGACGGGAAGCGGCGGCCGTATACCTTCACCAAGATTTGGGGTCAGTTGAAGAAGAAACTCGATCTGCCTGATTTCAGGTTTCACGACCTGCGTCACGAAGCAGTGAGTCGGCTTGTCGAGGGTGGACTGTCCGACCAGGAGGTATCAGCTATCAGTGGTCATAAATCGATGCAGATGCTTAAGCGTTACACACACCTGCGAGCCGAAGACCTCGTCAGTAAACTGGACAAAATAACGAGACCCGGCACTGAAGTTTACTAGTTAAAATGGGGGATTTTGTCCACGCGCCCCCGCTTTCGGATCTTTTCTGTATGCGAAATTGCACTCTACTTGAGCACCTGACTGCATTCGTTCTGACCACCGATTGCATCGGATTTGACCAGCACGTTTGGTGACCATGATCGGCAGAGAACTGCGCATCACTGCCGGTCGTAACCGGCAGAATCGACCCAATGCAGCCCTTCGCCTCAAGTAGTTGCCCAGCGCTAGCTTCCCGTAGGAGAGCAAACGGCCAGTAGTGGTGGGTCGCCACAGGTCATGAAGATTGAGAGCGATGCTCAATAAGGTTAGCCTTGCAAATGCCTAACACTGCCGGCTAAGGAGATGTGCGTGAGTCCAAACGAGGAAGCGGAATCGATCAAGGCCTCGAATGTGATCGATATGGCAATGACATTTACTGCAATGATTCGTTTGTTTGAAAAAGACTCAAAGGAGAAAATCTCGGATCAACTTCACAAGTCTTTCAGACAACTCTCTAGAGTTTCCAATCACCAGGAATACGAACAAATACATTCTGAGTTTTGCAACTGGTTCGCAGGCAGGATCTCTACGGCACGCAAAACATTTAAAAATAAACCTGAGAAGCCGAGCAGGCCGGCATCGTATGGGCACGCCGCCAAAGTATTCGACATTTCAGTGAAGGTTTATGTGCATTACTGCCACTTACCGAATTCCAAAACCACAGTAATGTTGCTACCATTTCTTCATGGAGCAATCGACAATCCAATAATGAACATTCTAAAATCCAAATACCCGCTTGCTAGGATAAAAGCTAAAACAATTGCGACCCTTGAAATACTGGAATACAAAGCACTACAAGATCTGATTACCGAACACATTCAAGAAGAGTTTCAGGGCAAAATATTTCCAGTGCAATATGATGATATCATGTGGCATCGACTGAATCGGGGTGATGGGTCTAAGAAGCCCCTAAAAGTGCAGCGACCCGGTCGACCCGCAGCGCCAGCTTAAACGTGCCTAATTCGCATCGACCACCTCTAGTTTCTATACTTATATAGCATCTAGCCCGCCTTTGGACGTGAGAACTTACACGCCCTGCAACCTGCTAAAAATTACATCACTGCACGTAGTGTTTTTTCACACCGGCCTTCAGAATCGTGTTGATTCCTCGCTCGGTGAGCCAGCCAGCTTTTTCCAATTGTCGCTTCAAATTAGAATCAATGGCGATTGTCTGAGGGGTTATAGGAAGGATTGGTCGCCTCATTACCAGTAATTCCCGTAAGAAATCAGGCATAATAAATCGGCCTAGATCTATATGAAAAACCTCCCATTGAGTAGATTCATAATATCGTACCCACCGCTGATAATCAGCCTGTAGATGCATAGTTACAAGCTGCCGAGCAACGGCTTGAGAATCGTCGTCGCCAAACATTACTTCATGAACATGACTTTTGGCATTACTCGCTTCCACTTTTTCTAAATCAGCCTTGCTTGGCACAATGTTAGGTTCGGTCATGATTGATGCATATTGTGGGCGTTCTTTATGAGTAACAACCATCCGAGCATGCAGCATGCAGAAATACGCTGTAAGGTGCGTATGCTCTGTGATTGGCGAGCCAGCTCTTATCAAGCGAGACTGTATAAAATAATTATTTTCGTTTGCGCCCAGCATCTTCCCTTCTGCCGATTGACTCCAAAGTCGATCAACATAGAAGGCTTTATCAACCCTAACTGGGTCTTCCATTCCAAAAATGGATAATTTTCCGTCAGCGTTTGCCCACTCCTTGAGGTGCGCCTGCGGGATCACATGTTGAACTCTCGTGAATTGATGAGGATTGCTTAATTTTTCGCCATCCACCTCCAATACGTTAGGTTTTTCCGCAGGGCTATGATTTTTCTTGTACAAAATATACTCCCGTTATTAGCAGATTGAAGCATGGGCTGACTAATCAGTAGTAGTAATGCAAATGGGCGGTCTAGTCCATGCAATTACGCACTGTAAACGCAAATGTAAAAAGCGCCACCTATAAAAAGGGGCTTTTTATGCCTGAAATCGCTTACCTAAACTTTTCAGAACCGTCTCGGATCATGCTTTTTTAACAGCAGATCGTGCCACCGAGAATTAGCTTGCTACGTTGATTTCCGCCGCCTCCACTCCATTAGCATTGGTGCGAATGCCATAGCGAAGGCTGCGCAAAATAATCCGTTTGCAACCTCATCAAACACGGAAAGCTCAAACACACCGTCGACTAGCTTGGCAGCCAAACTCAGAGCCAACAGGCTACCTGGCCATCGAGCATACCGGAGCGCTTCGAACCTCAGATTATCCAGCATCAATAGGTTGAGACGGACGCTTTTACTCTCAGGTACCGGGGCCGAGACCACAGCAACAAGTTCAAGTAGATCCAGGGTTCGATCAGCTTCTCTAATCGTTTCCTGTATTTTGTGCAGTCGACGCTGGTAAACGGCGTCTCTCACCAAGTCTTCAGGCGGAAGGTCCTTCAGTTGATGCCATCTGAAGGACTCCACACCATACTCCCGTAACAGTGCTACCGAGGTATAGGGTCGCTGGAGTACTTGCAGGTATTGCCCGTCTAGCAGAGCTAACCACTCATCCTGCCGCCTTGCTGGCTCTATGAGCTGAATTCGTTTGGCAGCAGGATAATTCTGCTCATCAACCCAGGCAGCAATCGGTTTATTCCCATGAGTACGCATGAACGCAACACGATGCTTACCTTCATGCGCGGTCAATATGCCCAAGGGCTTGTACCAGGTGTAAAGAGCCTTGTTGGACCAGGTAAAGTTCGTCGAGTAGCTCTCAATCCTATCCGCGATCTCCTCTTCAGGGACGTGTTGAGGCTTCCCCTTGATGCTAGCCCCAAGGACATAGCGAGGATCAACAAGGGCTTTGAACCGCGCCGACTGGGATTCCTCCCAGTCGAGAAAAGGCACCACAATGCGTAGAAATGAATGCCCCCAAAAAGCGCAGGTACCACCACTGTCCATCCAGTCGTTTTGATACTCCTGCTCAAAATAATACCGGGAGCTCATGTCCATCGAGAACTTGATGGAGCACAACGCCCGTGAGGCTCCCATCATCCGATCAGAGACCTCAAGGGACAGAACCTCTACCTTGTCAGCCATTTCACTCACTTGCACACTCCCTGCTGCAACCACAATTAGACAAGGGAACAACAATGTCGCAAGACGACGAACTATTCCATGTGCAGTTGGGCAAGGACCATCCTAACTACCAAAGCGTTGCACTTCGCCGCAGGCCTGGCTACGCGAACTACGAGGTGGTAGAGGTCGACACGGAAAAGCTGATCCACTTTTCCAATCAGGACATACGGGGGTATGTGCTTTCACCAGTAGAGGATTGGCAACCGGCCAAGCGGGAAGGGATCTTTTGTTTCTTAGCACCGCCTGGGCCACGGGAGCAACCAGTCGAAATGCCGATCATCTCATTCAACGAGCGGGATGTCGTTCAATACGAACGAAAATGGCGGTTTTTTAAGAAGGCCGTCGTGTATCGCTTGAAATACATCGGGTACACAAACGGTCGCCATCGCACGCGCTACCTGTATTTTGCCGGAGCGAAGCGGATACCAGTGATGTGCCATATTTCGGAGGTCAACGCATTGAAGGCCCACTGCGCACCCTAGATCCGCGGCCGGCCTTCCAGACTTCACCGAAGCACGCCATTAAGACCGAATGCCTACGACATGCAGGAAACCGCCCCGCTCAGAGCCTTTCTGAACAGCATGAGCATCAAAAAAACCATCTTTTTGCCAAAAAAATGAAATTAATTATAACCCCTTGAATTACTAGCAATTTTGCAAACCACAAAAAACCAAGATATACCACGCTGGTAGTTATATGGCGACACACCGAATACCAAACTTATCTACCTTGGACAATCCGTGTCACCAACAAGTTTGACAGCAACTAACTTACGCTCAAAATCGTCTAACTTCTCCACGAACTTGCAGACTGCCGAGCGCTGCTCAACCTGCATCAACAAAGGTGAAACCACGATGAACACTGAAGCGTATTTGGTTGGAAAGTTTGGCGCACTAATGCAACTGTCTGATTTGGCCGAGTTACTTGGACGCTCGACAGATGGGCTAAGAGTTTCACTCTACTCGGACACCGACCTATCGAGAAAACTTAAACCCACAATGATACGGATCGGCCGTCGCATCTACTTTCGTACGCAGCAAGTCAATGTAGCACTACAGCTTGAAGCACCAAAAAGCGAAGCACACGTTCAATAATACTGACCTGAGGGAGATTTACTATGGGTCGGCAACGGACGATCAACGACAAGAAATTTTGGAACTCACCCAAGATGGCTGGGCGCACTCAAGAAGACCGAGCAACTCTCGTCTATCTATTAACATGTACCTCCAGCAACATTGTTGGTAGTTATTCTATCGTCCCAAGGATTGCTGCAGCAGAAATGGGATGGGACACAGAGTCACAATTCATGCCAGTACTGAAACGCCTCTGTGACTCTGACTTCATAAAATACGATGCCGAAACGAGCTTCGTGTGGGTTCGCATTTGGTGGGAGCATAACTCCCCGAAAATGGCGCTAGCGCCAACGCTACGTCAGAAGTCCATCAAGCAAATCAGAGAAATGCCTGCGCATTGGATATCAGACTATCTGGATGACATGGCGGAAAGACTGGAAGAGTCCGACGAGTATCGCGAGATGCTAATCCAGGAATTCCAAGCGTCGAACCAAAGCGCTAATCAGGGAGAAAACCACCGCTGTGACGCTACCGATAGGGTATCGATACCCCATCGCCAGCCCATGGACAGGCCTGTGGATGACTATAGCTCCCAGATCAGTGGAGAAAACACCAAGGCTGCCATCCACCCCGAAGCCGAGGGTAGCCGGAGAGGGAAGCCAGAAGGCCATGCCCAAGATAACAGGGTATCAGTACCCTATCTATCCCATATACCTAGGGGGGCGGGTAACTATAACCCTAACAATAACTATAAAAATAACTATACAACAACAGACCGCCTGATTTTCCCTCACGACCTGTCTCGGGCAGCACAGGCATCAATAGAAGAAGCCCTGCTACAGGTTTCAGATACAGACGCGCAAAAATTACTAGATGAGTTGGCGGCTGCGATTGCGTCCAAAAAAGTAAAGACAACCATCACTCAGTTATTCCACGGGCTTTTAAAAATTTACCACCAGGGAAAACTTCAACCTAGCAGTGGTGCAATAGCCATTGCAGACAAAAGGTCGCAGAATGGCGGTGTCGGGCAAGAAGCAATAGCAACTTTAAAAAGAAAGATGCTAATCAATTGACCAATGGAGCAACGACAATGCAGCTACAATTCAAGGAACTTGAAAACTACTGCGATAGCCTGGAGCACTCCGGCAACATCCAGGTCATTTTGCACGCGCATTATGCAAAAGGCTTCGCCCTGACTGTATCGGACGGCACAATCGAACATCCGGTAACGGATGAGCAAAACCATCCATATTGGTTCAGAACTGTAGAGATGGCATTGGATGAGCTTGCCAATATCCCCTACATATCAGACAAAATAATGATAGACCGCACATCCTGGTCATAAGCTCTACGCTGTAACGGAGAAGCACACTCATCAAGCAATCTTATTATTGAACGCAGTAAATTTAATACCCTAAGAATGCTTCAGCGTACTGGGTGCTGGGACTGAAAAGAAAGTCCCTGACAGGTGGGAACAGTAGCTCGATAGAAAGAGCCACCGGACAAGCAGCGGAAAGACGCGCCGTATAGACCACATCCCAAGGGCGCCACAAAAGCGCACTGGATACGGGCCTTAAACAAGCCCTGACTGGCGGGAAAAGTAGCTCGATAAAAAGAGTCGCCGGACGGCTGGAAAGACAGCACTGCGTTCGCCCCTACCCCAAGGAGCAACACAATGATCTCGTACCTTTACCTACCGATTCTCACCTTCTGCACGTTTGTTCTCATATCCATCCGCCGATACTGGGTGTGCGTAGACCGGCTCGGATACATGAAAGAGGTTTCTAAACGAGCGCCGTCGTTACTGCAACGAGACCTCATAGCCGCAGTACTTGCAATGGTGCCATTCGCAATGGCGGCCATTGACTGGTTCGGAATAACGCTTCCCCGCCAGTCAGCCCCGATCCCTCCAGATTTCGCTGCACTGCTCTCAGCCTGCTGCGTATGCGCCTGCATAGGCGCTCTCAACGATACCTTTGAACGCCTCGCAGGCAACTGGGCAGGAACGCGGGAAAGCGCTCTGCGTACAGTCGCGTCGCTACGGATCATTGATCAAGCAGAGCTGGCCGCAGCGCTGAATGTGTTCAGCAATCGCAGCGCGAAAGCCGCAAGCGCGGAACCAACCAGCAGCATTGGCCGGGAGGTGAAAAAATGAAAAGGGTTCCTGCTCTCCTGCTCATCACAGCTTCAATTCTCACGGGCTGCGAACGACAAGAATCTATTCAAACCGTCGATTGGTACAAGGCAAATACATCCGAGCGCTTGAAGCTGCTGGAGAGGTGCAAGGCCAGCCCTGGAGAGCTCTCTATCTCTGCGAGCTGCATCAACGCGTCATCGGCCGCGAATGCAATAACGCTGGAGCTACGCGGTTACAAACACCGCGAGCCAATCAATTTTTCTTCTCAGGGAAAATAGAATGACGACCACGACGGGAATATTCGAATGGATGGCGGGGAGCATGGACCAAACCCTCCAGACCTTCATAAGCGTGACGTCCAGCCGAGTCATCGATGACTTTTCACTAACGGTAACGCTTTGTGGAACGCTCTATTTGACCATGATGGGCTTTATGATGATCACCGGCACAATCGAGCAACCCGCATCCCATTTCCTCAAGACCTGCGGAAAGTTTCTGCTAATCAGCGGGCTGGCAATGAACGCAGACACGTATATGTCGTGGGTAGTGGAGGCACTACACGGCCTGGAAACAGGGGTTGCTTCTGCCTTTTCAGCTACTGGCGACTCAACGGTCTCAAGGTCTGTATTTCAGGTAGTGGACAAGGCCATGTCCGACGGCTGGGCAATAGGCGCCGATATTCTAACGAAGATGGGACTTCGTGCTGGGTACGACATCGGAATGATATTTTTTGATTTGTTGACCGCCATAATCGTATACGCGGCAACACTTATTATCGCGGTTCCAGCAGGGGCAATGATCATCGTTGCAAAGGGAATGCTGTCGATCATGCTCGGCATCGGGCCAATTTTTATCATGATGCTGTTGTTTGGGCAGTTCACCTCCAAATGGTTCGATAGCTGGTTCGCCCAGGTCATCACCTACATCCTGCAAATCGCACTGGTTGTCACGGTGCTCAGTTTCGGGATCAAGTTTTTCTCATCGCTAACGAGCGACATACTCGCGACACCCGGTGACTACCCGGTATCCACCTTCCTGGAGCTTTTGGTGGTGACGGTCGTTGTGCTGTACATGCTGCAGCAAGCCAATGCCGTCGCTGGCAGCCTTGCAGGGGGAATATCCAGCGCAGGGCTCACCCTACGTGGAATCGCAAGCGGTGCCGCCTCACCAATCACCAAAGGGCTCAACCGACAGTCCACACGCCGAGACATGCAGTCGGGGCAAATGGTCACTGCTGGACGCTTGAACCACCTCGCGGCCGGCAACACAGCCTGGAACCCAGCCTACCGACAGCACGTCATGCAGAACATGGGCAAAAACTGGGGGAATGCTACCGGGGGCAAAGTAAATCAGTAGCCCCTGACGTATGGCTCATCAGACCTCGCTTCGGCGGGGTCTTTTTCTGAGTACCTTCAACAAGCGGATGGCGGGTCAAGGGGTTGGTGCGGCCCGCAGGAGCGAAGCGACGAGGACTCGGCCCCTTGACGCGGCAGAAGCGACCAACGCTCACGGCATGGGTGTAGGGGATCAAGGCCGGAGGCCGCCCCTGCACCCTTGACGACAGAGGGCGACTCGCTCCCTTCCCGCTTGCGGGAAGGGCGGGGGGATGGGCAATCCAAAAATCCGTTAACCGATTGTAAGTAAACGACTAATAGTAAAAACAAGACAGTTTCAGCGCGCCTCTGATTCATGTTCAATCATAAGCCGCATCAAACCTGTCACGGACACACAATCCCACGGCATGCGAATGCAACACGACTATGAAAACTCCGCGCTCCGCTTGGGCAACCCCTTCGGTTGCATCCCGTGTCCGAACTTGCCGGACTGGCTGCGGGGGCAGGTACGGCGGGCCGAGCCCTTGACCTCCCCCTTGCCATAGGCTCAGCGCTTCCTGTGGCGTCAAGGGTCCGGCTACGCCCGGCATCCTCACCCGTTCGGTGCTCGCCTTCGGCTCCGCTCCGCATGCGGCTTCCGGTGCCGCCCTTGACACCACATCCAGCCAAAACCTTGATACTTTGAAACGCACCTGAGACCAGAGCGGACGCGCTCCTGCGTTCAACCAAACAGCGAGAAATCCACATGACCTCAAATAACCGAGAGCCAACGCAGCATCAAGAAAGCACCGAAATTGAAGCCGTTGATAGGAAGGATCTGGAGCATCAGATTTCTGAGGCAGAGCAGAACGAGCGAAAGAAAGCTGTCGCCTTTGCCTATGCGTCCATCGGCCTTTCTGGATTCGAAACCTCAGCAGAAATGAAACACCTTGGTCAGCGCTACATCACCGGCGAAATTGACCTGAACGAATTTGTCATGCTCTCGCAGAAGATGCGTCCTGACACGGACGATTCTCGGCCATCAGGAACGTAGTGAGCCTTGCTAAAAGCTTGTTCATGAACAAGATCCAATACGGTCAGATATCTAATGCAGGATAGGCAGATCGCCGGTTTTGTGTATATCACTACCCCACAGATGTCTTGTTCATGAACAAGAACTAAAGCGAGTGAAGATCTAGTGCAGGTTAGGCGTTCGCCGAGAATGTGACACCCACTACACCCCGTCTTCCTCCTCCACCACCTGAGGTGGTCTCAATCGTTCTGCTCTCCCCTCATCACTAAGGCAACAAAGGCGTAGGTGGACTAGTGCAGGATAGGAAGACGCTGTAACTTCGTATGCGTCCGGCCATCACGCCTTGCGTGATTAAACCGGCTGCCACCTATGCGGCAGCAACTGATCGACTTCACTCGCACGCTGCGTCGGCAGGC
>NZ_VIUE01000026.1 GCF_007828215.1 Pseudomonas sp. SJZ074
GAATGGGCATAAAAAATCCGATACCAGAGGACTGGTATCGGATTTTCTAGAAAGCCCGGCTTGGACTCAAATGCTTAAGTGAACAGCATTACGCGACGACGGCGGGCTTTTTCAGCAAGCGGGAAGCAGAACTCAGATAGGGCGGCTGCCGTACTTGTTGTCAGGCTTCTTGGGCGGATCGGCGACCACATTGGCCTCCACTTCCTGCACCTTTCCGCCCCTGGCCAGGAATTCTTCCATGGCCTTGGCGAGTGCATCACGCTCCTTGTTCTTGGCCTCTACGCTCGGCAACTCATCAACCGACACCGCAGCCTTGGCCTTACCCTTGGCAGTCGGGGCCGGTATATCGGCGCCATCGTCGTCGGCAACGTCTTCAGCTGCCGCTTCCAGGCCGTCTTCAGCCTCGTCTTCTTCACCTACTTCGAGGTCGTCGTTTTCCAGATCATCGTCGCTCATGTTCTACCTCATGACTTGCGAAAAGCAGATTAGTTATAGCCCAGCTACGCCATCTGTCGAAGGCTGCCAGAAAAAATTCAACATCCACCGGCAATCGGCGGTCATGCCCCTTCACCGTACAAGGTGGCAAGGACTTTACGAGCACCGCCATGATCACGGTGCTCGCCCAGATAAACACCTTGCCAGGTACCCAATGCCAGTCGCCCGTCCGTTACCGGAAGGCTGAGCTGACACCCCAGCACGCTGGCCTTGAAGTGCGCCGGGAGGTCGTCCAGGCCTTCGTCGTTGTGCTCATAGTCGGCAGTTCCTTGTGGGATCAGCCGATTGAAAAATCGTTCGAAGTCTCGACGTACCGCCGGATCGGCGTTCTCGTTGATGGTCAACGAGGCCGAGGTATGCTGCAGCCACAGATGCAACAGACCAACACGACACGCCCGGAGTTCAGGCAGGCCGGCGAGCAACTCGTCCGTCACCAGATGAAAGCCCCGGGGCCTTGCCCGCAGGGTAATCAGCGTCTGTTGCCACATACAGTTCTCCGCACGCTCGGCGCGCATTCTAGCGCGCTCAGGAAAAAAACAAAGAGCCTAATATTCCACCTTCGATGTAAGCCTTTGGCGCTGGAAAACCCCTGTCATTCGCAAGACAAAAAGGCCTCGGAAAAACCGGCGCTTCCTGTGAGCGTTGACAAATTTCGGGCAAAAAAATGCCCGGCGAACCGGGCATTTTTTTTTGCGTGGGTTTACAGGTTGTAACCACGCTCGTTGTGCTGGGCCAGGTCCAGGCCAACCGCTTCTTCTTCCTCGGAGACGCGCAGACCCATGACGGCGTCCAGCACCTTGAGGATGACGAAGGTGACGATCGCGGTGTAGATCACCGTGAAACCTACGCCTTTGACTTGAATCCACACCTGCGCGGCAATGTCAGTCACGGTGCCGAAGCCACCCAGGGCGGGCGCGGCGAACACGCCGGTGAGGATCGCGCCCAGGATACCGCCGATGCCGTGTACGCCGAAGGCATCCAGGGAGTCGTCATAGCCGAGCTTGCGTTTGAGGGTGGTTGCGCAGAAGAAGCACACCACGCCTGCGGCCAGACCGATGACCAGTGCACCCATCGGGCCCACAGTGCCAGCAGCCGGAGTGATCGCAACCAGACCTGCCACCACGCCCGAGGCGATACCCAAAGCGCTTGGCTTGCCATGGGTGATCCACTCGGCAAACATCCAGCCCAACGCGGCGGCAGCGGTGGCAATCTGGGTTACCAGCATCGCCATACCGGCAGTGCCGTTGGCGGCGACGGCGGAACCGGCGTTGAAGCCGAACCAGCCGACCCACAACATGGCCGCTCCCATCAGGGTGTAGCCCAGGTTATGCGGTGCCATTGGCGTGGTCGGGAAGCCTTTGCGCTTGCCCAGTACCAGGCACGCCACCAGGCCTGCGATACCGGCGTTGATGTGCACCACGGTGCCGCCGGCGAAGTCCAGCACGCCCCAGTCCCACAGCAGGCCGCCGTTACCGGACCAGACCATGTGCGCAATCGGCGCGTACACCAGGGTGAACCACACGCCCATGAAGATGAGCATGGCGGAGAACTTCATCCGCTCGGCAAATGCGCCGACGATCAGGGCCGGGGTAATGATGGCGAAGGTCATCTGGAAGGTGACGAACACCGCTTCAGGGAACAGTGCTGTCGGACCGGTGATGCTTGCCGGGGTCACGCCCGCCAGGAACGCCTTGCCCAGGCCACCGATGAACGAATTGAAATTGACGACGCCTTGCTCCATGCCAGTGGTGTCAAACGCAATGCTGTAGCCATAGATGACCCACAGGATGCTGATCAGACCGGTAATGGCAAAGCACTGCATCATCACGGAAAGAAGGTTTTTCGACCGAACCATGCCGCCGTAGAACAGCGCCAGGCCGGGAATGGTCATGAACAGTACAAGAATCGTGGCAGTCAGCATCCAGGCGGTATCGCCGGAGTTGAGGACGGGGGCTGCCGCCTCTTCTGCCATGGCCAGGCCAGGCATTACGAAGGACAACAGGGCTCCTAGCCCTGCGAATTTACGCAGAGTCATATTGTTTTCTCCTGGGGCGTTGGGTTTGGCGGCTTAGATGGCGTCGGTATCGGTTTCGCCGGTACGGATGCGGATAGCCTGTTCCAGATTGACCACAAAGATCTTGCCGTCACCGATCTTGCCGGTGTTGGCGGCCTTGGTGATTGCCTCGATCACCCGGTCAAGATCCTTGTCGTCAATGGCGACGTCGATCTTCACCTTGGGCAGGAAATCGACCACGTATTCCGCGCCGCGATACAGCTCGGTGTGGCCTTTCTGCCGGCCGAAGCCTTTGACCTCAGTGACGGTAATGCCCTGCACGCCGATTTCGGACAACGATTCGCGCACGTCGTCCAACTTGAACGGCTTGATGATGGCAGTGACTAGCTTCATGAAACTCTCTCCCGAATTGGTGGACTTGCCCCAGGAAAACAAACCCGACTCAAGTCTAAGCGCAGTGCCTGGCTTTGTAACGCATCGTCGGCCCAAGTTGCCCGACCAGCGCCAGTCAACCGTGCCAGGCGAAGCTCCCCGCTTCGCCAGGCTGCACTGCATTCGTCACAACGACTGCATCAGTGCATGGGTCATAGGCCTCTAAGCAGAAACCTTGCCATCTGTGCCCAAGTCCCCTGATTTCAGGGGTTTACCAGCAGCGCGCGCTTGCGCCGTCCCACGAACCGCTGCGATACGCACAACAACAGTGCGACATCGTTCGGCCCCGTGCGCGAAAAGCGTGCATCCAGTGCATGCGAATTGACTATAGACACTGCGTGATACACTGCCGCCATCGTTTTCAGGATTGCTGCCATGCTCGCCCCCAAAGACCTGCTCGACGCCCTCAGCGGCCACGCCTCCCGCCTCTTGAGCGGCGACACTCCGTTGCCCAAGAGCGAAATCGAAAGCCAGTTCAAAGCGCTGCTGCAAAGCGGCTTCAGCAAGCTGGACCTGGTGAGCCGGGAAGAATTCGACAGTCAGATGGTCGTACTGGCGCGCACCCGGGCGCGACTGGAAAGCCTGGAGGCGAAGGTGGCGGAATTGGAAGCGCGGCTCACCGCTGACTTGAAATAAGCGCTACCGATGAGGATCGCTTGCAGATTCGCTGCTCCAGCCTGAAGCGTTAGAGGAGGAATGAGGTGTCGATAGAATCCGAAAAACGTAAGGCCAAGCTGCTGTTTGCAACTGAATGCCATGCTGAGACTCGCCGCTCAGTTGGCGGCATATCTGCCACCCAGATCCGCTTTTTGAAAGTTGCGGCGGCCTGCGGTAAAGAGATGGAGCCAGCCGGTCTGCTCGCGGGCGCACGCGGCTGAAGTCCGATGCTGTAAACGACTGACTTCATCACGATCTTTTGACGATTACCTATCCAGCACGCGTGACCCGAACTCCAGGGATCAGAGCCGGAAACGACCCACCAGCGTATTGAATGACAGGGCCAGGTTGGACAACTCCTGGCTTGAAGCATTGGTCTGGGTTGCCCCTGCCGCTGTCTGGGTAGAGAGATCCTGGATATTCACCAGGTTGCGATCGACCTCGCGGGCCACATGGGCCTGTTCTTCGGAAGCCGTTGCAATCACCAGATTGCGGTCATTGATCTGCGAAATGCCCTCGGCGATCTGCTCGAGCGCCTCGCCGGTGGCGCGGGCGAGGCTCTGGGTCTCGGTCACCCGTGCCTGGCTCTTGCTCATTGCGTCGACCGCACTGTCGGCACGGTCCTGGACCGCGTGGATCATGCCCTCGATTTCACCGGTGGAGGCCTGGGTGCGCGCCGCCAGGGCACGCACTTCATCCGCGACCACGGCAAAGCCCCGCCCCTGCTCCCCCGCGCGAGCAGCCTCGATAGCAGCGTTGAGGGCCAGCAGGTTGGTCTGCTCGGCGATCCCACGAATCACATCCAACACCTTGCCGATATCGCGGACCTGCATGGCAAGGTCTTTGACCAACCCGGTGGACGAGGTGATTTCCTCGGTTGCATGGTTGATTGCCTGTACCGCGCTACGCGCCTGATCACGCCCTTCGCTAGCCTGTGTGCTGGTCGATTGCGAAGCCTGGGAGGTGGCCACCGCATTGCGGGCCACCTCCTCGACCGCCGACGTCATCTCCGTCACGGCGGTGGCCGCCTGTTGGATTTCATCGTTCTGCCGGATCAAGGCCCGGCCGCCGTCATCGGTCACCGACGTCAACTGCTCGGCAGCGGCAGCCAACTGGCCCGAAGCACTGGCAATCTGCTGGATCGTGGTTTTCAAACTCATCTGCATATCGCCCAGGGACTTGAGCAACTGACCGGCCTCGTCGCGACTGTTGCTGGTTATGTGCTGGGTCAGGTCGCCCTGGGCAATGCGTTGCGCGCAATCGACCGCTGCGGCAATCGGCCGACTGATCAGCCGGCTGATAAATACGCCCAACAGCAGCGCGGCGACAAAGGCAATGACGATACCGCTGTACAGAACCGTCCTGGCCGACGCTTCCTGACGCGTGGCGGCCTTGGCGTCCTCGCTGATCTGGCGGTCATTGGAGTCGATCATGATGGTCAACTGGTCCATCACCTTGCGATAGGTCTTCTGCAAGTCACCCAGCAGCAGGGTGCGACCATTCTCCAGATCGCCGGCCGCCATCATCGCCACATATTGCTGCACCATGGCCTGGTAGACCGGCCAGTCACGGGCCATCTGGTCACCGGCAAGGCGTTCGTCTTCAGCCAGGTTGCCTTGGCGATAAGCGGCGAACGCCTGTTCACTGGCCAGTTGATTGGCTTTCATCGAAGCCAGGAACTCATCCTTCATGCTCTGCGGAGCGTTACTGGCGGTTGCGATATACAGCCGGAACATGTCGCGCGTCTGGCCAACGGCCTTGGTCTTGGTTTGCGCCGTGTTAGCAACCGAGACCAGGTTGGTATTGAAAGCGGTCTGCAGACGTGCCGACAGCGCGGCAACACCGCTCACGCCAAGCATACCTACAGCAAGTGTGATCAGGGCGCAGAGGAAAAACGAAGTGAGCAGTTTGGTCGAGATTTTTGCGTCATAGAGCCAGTTCATTAGCGAATCCCTGTGGAGCAATGGCCCTTTGCCATATCAACCGAGAGATGCTAAGGCAGCTGAAATATTGACCACAATGCAGGGAATCGCATGACCGCTTGGATTATTCAACGATCATACGGCGATATTCGGTCCTGGGATTACCTGGTGGCCTGCAGGGATTTTTCCTGATTGAGCGCAATCGGCAGTTCCAGCGCAAACAACGCTCCCTGCCCCGGCCCGGCACTCTGCACGGTCAGCTCGCCGCCCAGTTCATGGGCCGCCAGGATGCAGCTGTGCAGGCCGAAACCGTGGCCGTCGACGCGGGTCGTGAAGCCGTGTTCGAACAACCGAGGGAGATTGTCCATGGAGATGCCCTCGCCGTTATCCTCGACCTCGATACGTACGCGCTGGTCGTCAATGGTCTTCAGGCGCAGGGTGATCCGCGCGGGACGATCCGTGACCGGATCGAGTGCCTGCTTGGCGTTGTTGATCAGGTTGATCAGTATTTGCAGCACCTTGTGCTTGTCCAGCGCCATGAGCGGAATGTCGTTGAGTTCCTTGACCAGCGTCACGTGATGACGGGCCAGGGACACATGACAGATGCGCACCACATCCTCGATCAATTCTCGTAACGAACCTGCTTCCAACACGCTGGAGTTGCCGGCATAGGACTGCTGGGTGGCGACGATTTCCTTGATATGGTCGATGCTCTTGGTCAACTGCGCCAACTCGTTGATCATGCTCTGCTGCTCGATGGCCAGCGACTCGGCCAGCTTGCCGAGATAGTCCGGCAAGGCGCGACCTTTCGGGTTGCTGCTGAAGAAGTCGCCGAGGTCATCGGAATGCTCCTTCATCAATTGAACGACCTTGGCGACCCCCTGCCCTTTGGATGTGTGCACCTTGTCGTACAGGACCTGAGCCGACACATTGACACTATTGAGCACGTTGCCCACGTTATGCAGCACATTGGTGGCGATTTCCGCCATGCCGGCCCGGCGCGCCGTAGTAACCAGTTCGGCCTGGGCCTCGCGCAACTCATCGTTGACCCGGGCCATTTGCTGCGGGCTGGGAATCTTCAGGGCCGCGGGCACCAAGCGGACCAGCAGGATGGCAGTAATCACCGAAGCAATCGCGGTGATCACCTTGACCAGCGCCGACAGCCAGTAGTAGGGCTGCCAGATGGTCAGGATCTCCATCACATGACTGGTCCCACAGGCCAGGATAAAGACGCCAAAGGCCGCCAGCATCCAGTCGAAAGGCACGTCCTTGCGCTTGTGGATAAAGTAGATGAGCGTAAAGGGAATGGTGACGTAGGAGAACGTGATCAGCCCATCCGCAATCACGTTGGTCCAGAGCAGATCCGGGCGCCACAGATAGCAATGCCCATGGGGCATGAAGCGGTTATCGGTCAACAGCGCCAATAGATCGTTCATGGCCGCTTCCTCCCTGTGCTACTGAATCGCCACAGGTCGGAGTCTAGCAGAGGCCGGTGCTCGCATTTCCCAGGCAACTATTGCATCTGCAACATCCTGCCAAGATTTCGCTCATCATTCGCCAGGCCGAAGCACTTCCCCATGACTAACCTTCAAGCACCGCAGGATGCGGTCTTTTATATCCCCTCAAGGAACGATTCATGTCGCTCGCCATTGTCCATAGCCGCGCCCAGGTGGGGGTGGAGGCTCCCGCCGTTACCGTTGAGGTCCATCTCGCCAACGGTTTGCCGTCACTGACGATGGTCGGTCTGCCGGAAGCGGCGGTAAAGGAAAGCAAGGACAGGGTGCGCAGCGCGATCATCAATTCGGGGCTGAACTTCCCGGCGCGGCGCATTACCTTGAACCTCGCACCGGCGGATCTGCCGAAGGACGGCGGGCGGTTTGACCTGGCCATTGCCCTGGGCATCCTGGCGGCCAGCGTGCAGGTGCCGACCCTGACGCTGGACGATGTGGAATGCCTCGGTGAGCTGGCATTATCCGGCGCCGTGCGACCGGTGCGTGGGGTATTGCCCGCAGCTCTGGCCGCACGCAAGGCCGGACGCATGCTGGTGGTGCCGCGGGCGAACGCCGAGGAAGCCTGCCTGGCGTCGGGCCTGAAAGTGATCGCCGTGGATCATCTGCTTGAAGTGGTGGCGCACTTCAACGGTCACGCTCCGGTCGAGCCTTTCGTTTCGAACGGTTTGCTCTCGGCCAGCAAGCCCTACCCTGACCTGAATGAAGTGCAAGGCCAGGTCGGGGCCAAGCGGGCCTTGCTGATCGCTGCCGCCGGCGCGCACAACCTGCTGTTCAGCGGGCCACCGGGTACCGGCAAGACATTGCTGGCCAGTCGTCTGCCGGGGCTGCTGCCGCCATTGGCCGAGAGCGAGGCCCTGGAGGTCGCGGCGATCCAATCGGTCGCCAGTTGCGTGCCCTTGAGCCATTGGCCGCAACGCCCTTTTCGCCAGCCCCATCACTCGGCATCCGGTCCGGCGCTGGTCGGTGGAGGATCGAAACCCCAGCCGGGCGAAATCACCCTGGCCCACCATGGCGTGTTATTCCTGGATGAATTGCCGGAGTTCGACCGCAAGGTCCTGGAAGTCCTGCGGGAGCCACTCGAATCGGGCCACATCGTCGTGTCTCGTGCCCGTGACCGCGTACGCTTTCCGGCGCGCTTCCAACTGGTGGCTGCGATGAATCCTTGCCCTTGTGGATACCTTGGCGAGCCCAGTGGCCGTTGCTCCTGCACACCCGACATGGTGCAGCGCTATCGCAACAAGCTCTCAGGCCCGTTGCTGGATCGCATCGACCTGCACCTGACGGTCGCACGGGAAGCCACGGCGTTGAATCCCAAATGCGAACCGGGTGAGGACACGGCTACCGTGGCCGAACAGGTGGCCGAAGCCCGAGAACGCCAGCAGACGCGCCAGGGCTGTGCCAACGCGTTTCTGGACCTGCCCGGTTTGCGTCGGCATTGCACATTATCCACAGCCGATGAAACCTGGCTGGAAACGGCTTGCGAGCGACTGACCCTGTCGCTGCGAGCCGCCCATCGCCTGCTCAAGGTCGCGCGGACGCTGGCGGACCTTGAGCAAGCGGGCCGTATCAGCCGGGAGCATCTGGCCGAAGCCTTGCAATACCGACCTGCTACGGCCTGAACCGTGTCACGGTTTGCTCAGGTCCACCAACGGCGTGTTTCGCACCTCGGTTTTGCGTTCGCCCTGGATCTCATCGATGCGTTTGAGCGCCTTGTCCACGGCGCCCTTGTCCGCCAGCAGGCTGTAGTGGATCTGGAAGTGCTTCTGCTCTTTCGGCGCAATGGTCGGCACCAGGCCCAGTGGCCGCTGGTAATGGCGGTTATAGGAGAAACTGGTGCCCGGCTCCAGCCCGGTCACGTAACCCTGGCCTTGGGTATCGGTGTTTTTCCACAGGGAGAACACCGGAAGCGTTGCGGTGTTGAAGCCCACCGACACGCCGAGACTACCAGCCTTGTTGTGCAGCACGGTGAGGGTTTCACCCTTGGCGTCGGCGTAGGGCACGACGTTATAGACGGTTTCGTCGTAATCCTTGGTGGGCGCCCGGTAGGTTTGCCAGTCGGTCAGATCGCCCTTGGCCTTGTCATTGAATGGCGAGACCTGCTTGACCGGCGCAACGAAGCGCGCGCCCTGCTCCAGGAACGGCGTGCTGAAGTTGCTGTGATAGAGCGCCTGGTATTCCTTCGGGTAGTCGCCGTTGTTGGTCAACGTATCGTTGAGGGCAAACGTCACGCTGCCAGGTTCGGTGACCAGCTCGGTCTGTACCGAGAAATCGACCTTCTTGAAAGCCTGCTCTTTCAATTCGCCCCTCAGGGTGATGGCATAAGGCGCTTTTTCATCGATATGCAGGGTGACCTTATTGGCCGGGATATTAGCGGCACGACCGTGCAGCGTCAGCAGTTCGCCATTGTCCATGCCAGGATGCCCCACCCACTCGTAACCACACCGGGTGACCAGTTCATTGAAACCTTCGAGCCATCCCAGACCGCCACGACCGTTGAGTTCGATAAAGGCCGGATTGACCACTTCCTTGACCGGCGAATCCCAACCCATCCGTGCATTTCCGACCGACGCTTGCAGTACATTCATGCCCCGGGTCGGGACGACCGAAAGCTTCATGGTGCCGTTGTCGATGTCGACGATGCTGACGCCTTCCTGACGACCACCGTGCAGGGTGCGCATCGTCACGGTAAAGGGTTTGTCGGTTTTCACGCCAAGCTGCTGGCTGGTGATCTGCCAGGGCTGCGCGGCTTTATCGGTGTCGAGCAAGACATAGTCCCAGGCCATGGCATGGGAGGCAGCGCCCAGGGCGCCGAGAGTGACGAGGAGTTTGAGCGGAGTCATGGACTTGGGCCTTTTATTGGAGTTGTGCGGATTTTATAGACTTGAAGAAACGTTTCAGCAAGCCAAAAAACGGCAATAACCCTAAAAAGCAAACTGGAGGAAGTTATCCGGGGTGGCTGAAATCTTGGCGGTTGAAACCCAAAACCTGTGGGAGCGAGCCTGCTCGCGATTGCGGTAGCTCAGGTTGCACAGATGTCGCCTGTGCCGACGCCATCGCGAGCAGGCTCGCTCCCACATTGGTCTGGGTGAGCCTGCTGGCGGTGGTCATAGGGACTTAGCGGAAGCGATCGACTTCCTGGCGCAAGTCCTGCGCCAGTTTTTCCAGTTCCTTGGCAGTGACCGCCAGGTTCGAGACCACTTCGCGCTGTTCACTGTTGGCCATGGCGATACTTTGCAGGTTGCTGCTGAGCAAGGTCGCCGTGCTGCTCTGTTCCTGAGTGGCGGTAGTGATCGCCGCGAACTGCTGGCCGGCCGAACGGCTTTGCTCGTCAATGCGTGCCAGGGCCGCAGCCACGTTGGCGTTGCGCGACAGGCCTTCCTGCATCAACAGGTTGCCCTGTTCCATCGTGCTGATGGCGTTGCCGGTTTCCTGCTGGATGCTGGTGATCATGCTGGAAATCTCGTCAGTGGCCTGACGGGTACGGGAGGCCAGGCTACGGACCTCATCCGCCACCACGGCGAAACCACGCCCTTGCTCGCCTGCACGGGCGGCTTCGATGGCGGCGTTCAGGGCAAGCAGATTGGTCTGCTCGGCGATGGAGGTGATCACGCCGACGATCCCGCCGATTTCCTGGGAACGCTGGCCCAAGGTGTTGATGACCGTGGCGGTGCTGTTCAACGCGCCAGCAATCTGTTCCAGGGATGAAGACGCTTCATCCATCGATGTCCGACCGATCCGCGTCTGCTGGGCGTTTTCCTGGGCCAGGCGCTCGGTATTGCCCATGTTATCGGCAATGTTCAACGAGGTAGCGCTGAACTCTTCAACCGCGCCGGCCATGCTGGTGATTTCGCCGGACTGCTGCTCCATCCCCTCATACGCACCGCTGGACAACCCCGACAGGGCCTGGGCACGGCTGTTGACCTCCTGAGAGGCCTTGCGAATGTGCTCGACCATGGTCGACAGCGCTTGACTCATCTGGTTGAAAGCACGGGACAGTTGGCCGATTTCATCATGGCTCGACACGTTCAGGCGCACGCTCAGGTCGCCGGCGCCCAGCGCTTCGGCCTGACGCACCAGATCGCCCAGCGGTGCCAGCTTGCTGCGCAGCAGCCACATCGCCGCACCGACCGCCAATAGCATTGCCAATAGGCTGCCAATGGCCAACTGCATACCGACGCTCCAGGTCACCTCGCGGATCTCGGCCTTCGGCATGCTTGCCACCACCGCCCACGGCCCACCTTCGAACGGTACGGCGACGCTGTAGAAATCTTCGGCTGTGTCGCTCCAGAACACGCCTTTGCCCGGTTCTTTCACCAGGCCAACGACGGTGCTGACAGCGGCATCAAGGGCCTGGACCCCGGCCGGCGGTACCAGCCATTTGTTTTGCTCATCCAGCAGGGCCAGCGAGCCGGTCTTGCCGATACGGAAACGCTTGAGGTTTTCGAACTGCGCATTTTGTGCATCGGTGTAATCAAAACCGACATACAGCGCAGCGATGATCTTGCCGCTGCTGTCCTGCACCGGACTGTACTGGGTCATGTAGTAACGGCCAAAGAGCAAGACGCGGCCAATATAGCTCTGCCCACTGGTCAAGCGGGCGTAAGCCGGGCTGGCATGGTCAAGCACGGTACCAATGGCTCGCGAACCGTCCTGCTTGGCCACCGAAGTACTGACGCGGATGAAGTCGTCACCACTGCGCACGAACACCGTGGCGGTCCCGGCGGTCATCTGCTTGAACTCGTCAACTTCCTTGAAGTTATTGTTCAGCACTTCGCTGCCCAGGCTCAGGCTCGGCGTCTGCACGCCTGCCACCGTAACCGGTTGGTCCGGGTGCACTTGCAGGCCCGCGCTGAAACGCTTTTCGAACAGGCCGGCCAAGCGCTGCGTGCTTTCGCGCAAGGTGCCATGGAAGGTATTGAGCTGATCGGCCATCAGGCGCGCTTCGCTGGCCAGATGCTCTTCACGCGTGGCGAGGTTGGCGGTGTCCAGCGAACGCAAGGCGAAGACGGTACTGCCGGAGATCACGATCGCCAGTATCACGGCAAGGGCAAGGCCTAGCTGTGAGGCGATCCGGGCACGGGGTTGAGACATGACGGCTCCTGGCCGAGACACCGGATCATCCTGATCACGTCGCACGCTCGGCATCTAATTCCAAGGTAGGGTAAATGTTTGCCCTTTCTGAACGAGGGTTCCATGTTCACGGGTTCGGCAGCAAAGCCAAATACTTGAGCGGTTTAGAGGGAATACATCAAGCTGCCATCAGCTGTACTGCAACGTTTCAGCCAAGACGCTCTACTGCGGGCAGTTGCATGGCTTTGACCTCGCCCTGCAGGAAGTCACTGAGCCGACGCAAACGTTCACCCCCCGGACGGGTTTTCGGCCAGACCAGATAATAGTGCTCGCCGCTGGCGACGGCGGTCGGCCACGGCAGGCTCAGGCGCCCTTGGGCCACGTCCTCGGCCACCATCAACAGATCGCCCATGGAAACACCGTAACCGCGTGCCGCCGCAATCATGCCCAGCTCCAGCGTATCGAACACCTGCCCGCCCTTGAGCGAGACCTTGTCAGACAAGCCCATGCGCTCCAGCCAACTGCGCCAGTCGCGACGGTCCGGTGTGGGATGGAGCAGTTCGGCGTTGGCCAGCCGCTGTACATCCCACGGTTGATCGTTCAACAGATTCGGTGCGCCCACCGGGATCAGTTCCTCGGGGAACAGGAAACTGGCTTCCCAATCCGCTGGAAAATGTCCGTTGCCCAGCAACACCGCACAGTCGAAAGGTTCGGTGTTGAAGTCCACCGAATCGACGTCCATCCAGGCGCTGGTCAGCTGCACCTCATTGCCCGGCTGCAAATGCCGGAAGCGACTCAGGCGCGCCAGCAGCCAACGCATGGTCAGGGTCGAGGGAGCCTTCATGCGCAGGATACCGTCCTCACCAGACAGCGTATGGCAGGCCCGCTCCAGCGCCATGAACCCATCGCGTATGCCCGGCAGCAACAGCCGTGCGGCTTCAGTCAATTGCAAGTTGCGACCGTTGCGCTGGAACAGCCGGCAGGCGAAATGCTCCTCGAGCGTGCGGATGTGGCGGCTCACCGCACTCTGGGTAATCGACAGCTCTTCCGCGGCCCGGGTGAACGAGCTGTATCGCGCCGCTGCTTCGAATGCCCGCAGCGCATAAAGAGGTGGAAGACGACGCGACATCGGTGAACGCTCCAGTAACGGGGTTGACGCACCCTAGCAGAAAGAGCCGATACATGAGTTTTAATCATGCCTGCCATCGTTTTTATCCTTTTGTGCAAAGCGCCGCAAGCGCCGAGAATCGACGGTTTACAGCCTTGCCTGAACATGGAGCGTGATGATCATGCAGCATCCTGTGCGTACCGAACTCCGGGCCATCCTGCGGCTGGCGGGGCCGTTGATTGCCTCGCAGTTGGCGCACATGTTGATGGTCCTGACCGACACCTTGATGATGGCGCGCCTGAGTCCCGAAGCCCTGGCCGGCGGCGGGCTGGGGGCGGCGAGTTACTCGTTCGTGTCGATTTTCTGCATCGGTGTGATCGCGGCAGTGGGCACGCTGGTGGCGATCCGTCACGGCGCTGGCGACATCGAGGGGGCCACCCGACTGACCCAGGCCGGGTTGTGGCTGGCCTGGCTGATGGCACTGGCCGCCGGGTTACTGCTATGGAACCTCAAGCCGGTGCTGCTGATGTTCGGCCAGACCGAAACCAACGTGCTGTCCGCCGGACAGTTCCTGCTGGTATTACCGTTTGCCCTGCCCGGTTATCTGAGCTTCATGGCCCTGCGCGGCTTCACCAGCGCCATCGGCCGGGCCACACCGGTCATGGTGATCAGCCTCTGCGGCACGGTAGCCAATTTCCTGCTCAATTACGCGCTCATCACCGGTATGTTCGGGCTGCCGAAACTGGGCCTGATGGGCATCGGCCTGGTCACGGCCATCGTTGCCAGCTGCATGGCCCTGGCGCTGGCCTGGCATATTCATCGGCATCCGGCCTACCGCGCGTATCCGCTACTTGAGGGGCTGTTCCGGCCGAATCACCAGTACCTCAAGGAGCTGTGGCGTCTGGGCCTGCCGATTGGCGGTACCTATGCCGTGGAAGTCGGGCTGTTCGCGTTCGCCGCGCTGTGCATGGGCACCATGGGCAGCACGCCGTTGGCAGCCCACCAGATTGCCCTGCAGATCGTATCAGTGGCGTTCATGGTTCCGGCAGGGATGTCGTACGCCATCACCATGCGCATCGGCCAGCACTACGGTGCTGGACAACTGCTGATGGCCCGACTGTCCGGACGGGTCGGCATTGGCTTCGGCGCTGCGGTGATGCTGGCCTTCGCCATGGTGTTCTGGCTATTGCCGAATCAGTTGATCGGTTTGTTCCTGGACCACAACGACCCGGCGTTCCGTCCGGTGATCGATCTGGCGGTGAGCCTGCTGGCCGTGGCAGCGTGGTTCGAACTGTTCGACGGTACGCAGACCATCGCCATGGGCTGCATCCGCGGGCTCAAGGACGCCAAGACCACGTTCCTGGTGGGCCTGGGTTGTTATTGGCTGATTGGTGCGCCGGCGGCCTGGTGGATGGCGTTCCACCTGAACTGGGGACCGACCGGCGTCTGGTGGGGACTGGCCCTGGGGCTGGCCTGCGCGGCGGTGAGCCTGACGCTGGCATTCGAAGGGAAGATGAAGCGGATGATCAGCAGTGGGTCGGGGTCGCAGAGTTTTGCGGCTATCCAGGTCGAATAGCACCCGTTGTGGGAGCGGGCTTGCTCGCGAATGCGGTGCATCAGTCAGGGATACTTTGATGGATACACCGCATTCGCGAGCAAGCCCGCTCCCACAGGGTATTGTGTCAGGCCGTGACTTCCGTCGACTTGTTGTCGAACGTCAGGTATTCCACCAACTCAGACAACGGCAACGGTTTGCTGATCAGGAAGCCCTGCACCTGATCGCAGCCGAAGCCACGCAACAGATCCAGTTGCTCACGGGTTTCCACACCCTCGGCCACCACCTCCAGGTTGAGATTGTGGGCCAGGTTGATCATCGCGTGCACCAGTTTGCGGTTCTCTTCGCGTTGCTCCATGCCACCGACAAAGCTCTTGTCGATCTTGAGCAGGGCGATGGGGAGGCTGTTGAGGTGCACGAACGAGGAAAAGCCGGTGCCGAAGTCGTCCAGGGAGAAGCGTACTCCCAGGCGGCCGAGGGCATCCATGGTCTGCTTGACCAGTTCGCTGCGGCGCATGACCGCGGTTTCGGTGAGTTCGAATTCCAGCCACTGGGCTTCGACGCCTCGCTCGGCGATCAGCCGGCTCAATGTCGGCAGCAACTGGCTGTCCTGGAACTGCCGGAACGACAGGTTGACCGCCATGTGCAACGGCGCCAGCCCGCGCTCGCGCAAAGCCTGCATATCCCGCAAAGCGCGGGAGATCACCCAGTAGCCCAGCGGGACGATCAGGCCGCTCTGCTCCGCCAGCGGCACGAACTCACTCGGTGGCAGCAGCCCGCGTTCGCCGTGACGCCAGCGCACCAGAGCTTCGAGACCCACGATGTGGCCGCCTTCGAGGTCCAGCCGGGGCTGGTAGTGAAGCTCCAGCTCGTCACGACGCAGTGCCCGGCGCAGTTCGCTTTCCAGGTCGGCGAGGCTGCGGGCGTTGCGGTTGATGCGCTCGTTGAAGACATGGAAGGTGCAGCCCTGGGTGCTCTTGGCCTGTTGCATGGCGATGTGGGCATGCCACATCAGCGGATCGGCACCCGCCTGGGCCCGGGCGTGGGCGATGCCCAGGCTGCAGCCGATCAGCAGACTTTCGCCGTCCACCCAGTAGGGTTCGGCCATGGCTTGGGTGATGCGCTCGGCCATCCATTCGGCCCGCCGAGGTGCCCGGCGGGTATCGATCAGCAAGGCGAACTCGTCGCTGCCCAGCCGCGCCAGTTGATCGCCGGCTTCAAGCGCTCCCTTGAGACGCGAAACCACCTGCAGGATCAAGCGATCGCCGGCCTGATGCCCGAGGGCGTCGTTGGCGTGACGGAAGTTGTCCAGGTCCAGGTGACCGAGCGCCAGGCCACGGCCTTCGCTTTCAGCCAGGCGCGCCGCCAGCAGGGTCTGGAACCCCTGGCGGTTCGCGATGCCGGTCAATGGATCCTGTTCGGCGAGACGCTGCAAGGTGCTTTCCAGTACGCCGCGCTCACGCACATGACGCAGGCAACGGCGCAGGGTCGCGGTATCGAGCAGGTCACGCACCAGCCAGTCGCTGGCGCCATCGGGTAGCGTCGCGGGCTCGTGTTCCAGCAGCAGGATAGTCGGCAGAGGACAACGGCCGGGAGCCGGTTGCAAGGCTGCGACCGTCAACAGCACCGCGTTGCGATTGTCTTCGAACAGGCTACAGAGCGACTCCCAGGTCGGGGCAATGATCAACACGACCGAGCCCGCCATGGGCGCCAGGCACTCGCGTAATATCGCTGACCACTCAGGCTCTTCGGCCAATAACAGCAAACGCAAGGGTTCGACAGGCGTGGACAAGCTGACTCCGTAGACTCTGCAAGAGGTATGCGCTGGGCATTATGACCTGCCGACCGACAATGACCAGTGCCAATAGTTCTCAAAAACAGGCTTCTGGCGATTTTTTTCCATTCCAGCCCGAACATCAGCGCCAATTCATCTCAAATCCCTGCAGCAGGCCAGCGAAACGGCCTGATGTCGGACAGAGCAGCACAATTCTCCAAGCCTGTTAAAATGCCGGCCCATTTTTCGCAAACGACTCCCTGACCCTGTCATGTCCCGACTCAACCCCCGGCAGCAAGAAGCCGTGAACTATGTCGGCGGCCCTCTTTTGGTGCTCGCCGGTGCAGGCTCCGGCAAGACCAGCGTGATCACCCGCAAGATCGCGCACCTGATTCAGAACTGTGGCATCCGTGCCCAGTACATCGTCGCCATGACTTTTACCAACAAGGCCGCCCGGGAAATGAAAGAACGGGTCGGCGGCCTGCTGCGCGCCGGCGAAGGCCGAGGTCTGACGGTCTGCACCTTTCACAACCTGGGCCTGAACATCATCCGCAAGGAACACGTGCGACTGGGTTACAAGCCGGGCTTTTCGATTTTCGACGAGACCGACGTCAAGGCCCTGATGACCGACATCATGCAGAAGGAGTACGCGGGCGACGACGGCGTCGACGAGATCAAGAACATGATCGGCGCCTGGAAGAACGACCTGGTGCTGCCTGCCGAAGCCCTGGAAAACGCCCGCAATCCCAAGGAACAGACAGCCGCCATCGTCTACACCCATTACCAGCGCACGCTCAAGGCGTTCAATGCGGTGGATTTCGACGACCTGATCCTGCTGCCGGTCAAGCTGTTCCAGGAACACGCCGACATCCTCGAAAAATGGCAGAACAAGGTCCGCTACCTGCTGGTGGACGAATACCAGGACACCAACGCCAGCCAGTACCTGCTGGTGAAACTGCTCATTGGCAAGCGCAACCAGTTCACCGTGGTGGGCGACGACGACCAGTCGATCTACGCCTGGCGTGGCGCGCGTCCGGAAAACCTGATGCTGCTCAAGGAAGACTATCCGTCGCTCAAAGTGGTGATGCTGGAGCAGAACTACCGCTCCACCAGCCGCATCCTTCGCTGCGCCAACGTACTGATTTCCAACAACCCCCACGAATTCGAAAAGCAGCTGTGGAGTGAAATGGGCCACGGTGACGAGATCCGCGTGATCCGCTGCCGCAACGAAGACGCCGAAGCCGAGCGCGTGGCTATGGAAATCCTCAGCCTGCACCTGCGCACCGACCGGCCGTATAGCGATTTTGCAATCCTCTACCGCGGCAACTACCAGGCCAAGCTGATCGAGTTGAAGTTGCAGCATCACCAGGTTCCCTATCGCCTGTCGGGGGGCAACAGCTTCTTCGGCCGTCAGGAAGTGAAGGACCTGATGGCCTATTTCCGCCTGATCGTGAACCCGGACGACGACAACGCCTTCCTGCGAGTGATCAACGTCCCGCGCCGGGAAATCGGCTCGACCACGCTGGAAAAACTCGGCAACTACGCCACCGAGCGCAAGATCTCGATGTACGCCGCCACCGACGAAATCGGCCTGGGCGAACACCTGGATAGCCGCTTCACCGACCGCCTGGTGCGCTTCAAGCGCTTCATGGACCGGGTCCGCGAGCAGTGCGCCGGGGAAGACCCGATCGCGGCACTGCGCTGCATGGTCATGGACATCGACTATGAGAACTGGCTGCGCACCAACAGCTCCAGCGACAAGGCCGCCGACTACCGCATGGGCAACGTCTGGTTCCTGATCGAAGCCTTGAAGAACACCCTGGAAAAAGACGAAGACGGCGAAATGACCGTCGAAGACGCCATCGGCAAGCTCGTGCTGCGGGACATGCTCGAGCGCCAACAGGAAGAGGAAGACGGTGCCGAAGGCGTGCAGATGATGACGCTGCACGCGTCCAAGGGCCTGGAATTCCCCTACGTGTTCATCATGGGCATGGAAGAAGAAATCCTGCCGCACCGCTCCAGCATCGAGGCCGACACCATCGAAGAGGAACGGCGCCTGGCCTACGTGGGCATCACCCGGGCCCGCCAGACACTGGCCTTCACCTTCGCCGCCAAGCGCAAGCAATACGGTGAAGTGATCGACTGCGCGCCGAGCCGCTTTCTCGATGAGCTGCCGCCGGACGACCTGGCCTGGGAAGGCAACGACGACACTCCGACCGAAGTAAAAGCCGTTCGCGGCAACAGCGCCTTGGCCGATATACGAGCGATGCTAAAGCGCTAGAATCGACTACTTTTCCCGCCTTCAGAGCCCTTGAGGCGTTATCAGAGGAGGCTTCATGGAAGCCCTGCACCAGAAAATCCGTGAGCAAGGCATCGTTCTTTCCGACCAGGTCCTGAAAGTCGACGCGTTCCTGAACCACCAGATCGACCCGCAACTGATGAAACAGATCGGCGATGAATTCGCCGCACTGTTCAAGGACTCGGGCATCACCAAGATCGTCACCATCGAAGCCTCGGGTATCGCCCCGGCCATCATGACCGGCCTGAACCTTGGCGTGCCGGTGATTTTCGCCCGCAAACAACAGTCCCTGACCCTGACGGAAAACCTGCTGTCGGCGACTGTGTATTCGTTCACCAAAAAGACCGAGAGCACCGTGGCCATCAGCCCTCGTCACCTGACCAGCAGCGACCGGGTGCTGATCATCGATGACTTCCTGGCCAACGGCAAAGCCTCCCAGGCGCTGATTTCCATCATCAAACAGGCCGGCGCCACCGTGGCCGGGTTGGGGATCGTGATCGAGAAGTCGTTCCAGGGTGGCCGCGCGGAACTGGATGCCCAGGGCTATCGTGTCGAGTCCCTGGCGCGGGTGAAATCCCTGGCCGGTGGGGTCGTAACCTTCATCGACTGACCGCATTTTCCTGTGGGAGCGGGCTTGCTCGCGAATGCGCCGTGTCAGACAAAGTCATTTCAACTGACACACCGCATTCGCGAGCAAGCCCGCTCCCACAATGAATGTGCTCGTCGTTACAGCGCAGTAGCCTTCAGCCCGGCGAGCAACAAGCGCTGGAACAGATCCTCCTTCAGCCCCTCCGTGCTCGCCAGTTGCATCCGCTCCAGATGCTCGGGGTACAACGAGGGCTCCGGGGCATCCAGCGCCGCCTTGCCCAACTCGAGCATTTCGGTGAGCTTGAACTTGCTCTTGAGCCAGTTCAGCGCCCGCAACAGGTCCCGCTCCACCCCGTCGAAATCAGCGCCCAGCGGATACTCCGGGAACAGATTCGGATGCCGCGCCTGGATCGCCTGCAAGCGCTCCGATGTGTTGTCGGCAAACCGTGGATCGAGGCGGAAATCCTTCGGTAGTTTTCCGGCATTCTGCGCCTGCTCGATCAGCCCCGGTTGGAAGCGTGAATCGCTGATGTTCAGCAACGCCTCGATCACCGCGGCATCGGTCTTGCCCCGCAGATCAGCGATGCCGTACTCAGTCACCACGATGTCCCTCAGGTGCCGGGGAATCGTGCAATGGCCATACTCCCAGACAATGTTCGAATTGATCTCGCCCCCGGACTCCCGCCAACTGCGCAGCAGCAAAATGGAACGCGCGCCTTCCAGCGCATGCCCCTGGGCGACGAAGTTGTACTGCCCGCCCACGCCGCTGAGCACCCGCCCGTCTTCCAGTTGATCGGCCACCCCGGCGCCCAGCAGGGTCATGGTGAACACGGTATTGATGAAGCGCGCATCGAGACGCTGTAAGCGCTTGAGACGCTCCTGGCCATACAACTCGTTGATGTAGCTGATGCGGGTCATGTTGAATTCGAGCCGGCGGCTCTGCGGCAACTCATGCAAGCGCTGGTAGAAACTGCGCGGGCCGAGAAAGAAGCCGCCATGGACGCAGACGCCGTCGGGCTGGGC
This sequence comes from Pseudomonas sp. SJZ074, assembly GCF_007828215.1. Taxonomy (GTDB): domain Bacteria; phylum Pseudomonadota; class Gammaproteobacteria; order Pseudomonadales; family Pseudomonadaceae; genus Aquipseudomonas. Next base: position 20,449 of record NZ_VIUE01000026.1, read on the forward strand.
CGCCTCGTCGAGCGTACCCGCATTGGCCTGCTCCTGGGTCGGCTCATCGGGGTAGACCTTGCGCCGGATGATCCCGGCCTCCGCCAGCACCAGCAAACCGCTGACGAACATCTCACTGCAACCGTACAACCCCTTGGCAAACGGCTCGACCCCACCCTCACGCTCGATCAGTTGTGCCCACTGGCTGAGGTTCAGGTCCGCCAGCAACGCCCGATACCCGGTGTTATCCGCCTGACGCGCCAGCAGCGCTGCTGTCAGCGCATCGCCCATGGAGCCAATGCCGATCTGCAGCGTGCCACCGTCACGCACCAGGCTGCTTGCGTGCAGGCCGATGAAATGGTCCTGGAACCCCACTGGCATGTTCGGCGTGGAGAACAGCGTGTGATTGTCCTTCTCGTCGATCAACAGATCGAAACCATCAATGCCGATTTCCGCATCCCCCGGCATGTAGGGCAGATCGCTATGGACCTGGCCAACCATGAGGATGGTTTCTCCCGCGGCGCGACGCTTTTCGATCATCGGCAGCAGGTCGAGGGTGATGTCGGGGTTGCAACTCAGGCTCAGGCGATCCGGGTGCTGCGGATCGCTCGCCACCAGTTGCGCGATCAGGTTCAAGCCGGCGGCGTTGATGTCCCGGGCAGCGTGGCTGTAGTTGCTGCTGACGTAGTTCTGCTGGGCCGATGCGCTGTGCAGCAGGCTGCCAGGTTGCATGAAGAACTGCTCGACCCGGATGTTGGGTGGCAGGCTGTCGCGCTGCAGGTCGGCCAGGTAATCGAGTTCCGGATAGTCACCGAAAACCCGTTCGATGAAGGGCTCGAGAAAACGCTTCTGCAAACCATCGCCCAGGTTCGGCCGGCCCAGGCTCAAAGCCGTGTAGAGGGTCAGTTGTCGTTCGGGCAGTTGGGCAATGCGCCGGTACAGCGCGTTAGCGAACAGATTGGGTTTGCCCAACCCCAAGGGCATGCCGAGGTGGATATGCGCCGGCAGGCGTTCCAGGACGTCATCCACCGCCTGCTCGATTGAACACAATTGCACCATCCTACCCTCCGAGCCATTCCGTGAATGTGGATTGGACCGAGCTTGCCGGGTCTTGGTTGCGATGAACAGCCCTGGATGATCGTTTTCCGAGGCGCAAAAAAGCCGCTCGTAAGCGGCTCTTTCAACGGATGTTGGCTTTATTTCAGGCCAGACATCTTCTGGATGGCGCCTTTGAGCTCTTCATCCGAGCAATCGGCGCAGGTTCCTTTAGGCGGCATGGAGTTGATACCGGAGATGGCTTTAGCCAGCAGACCGTCAACGCCGCCTTCTTTCTTGGCTCGTTCGCCCCAAGCTGCGCCGTCACCGATTTTCGGAGCGCCCAGCACGCCTGCAGTATGGCAAGCCCCGCAATGTTTAGCGATTACGTCATCCGGCGTCTTCTTGCCCCCACCGCCGGCCGCAACGGCCACTTCCATGCCCTTGCATTCTTCACCCTGAACACACACCTTCCCCACAGGCTCAAGACGCTCGGCAACGGCATCGCTGCTTGTTTTACTGATAGGTGGCTCAGCTGCGCGCTCACAGCCTAGAAGGACCAATACAATTGCTGGTACAGCCAGCATTTTCATAATTAGGTTCACGCGTACACCCTCAATGGTGGCTAGTCACGCCTGCGGCCACGGTTTGCAGGCGGGCGCAAGTATAGCGGTAAGCCTGTCACACTGAAACAACCCTAAAGTCACAAGGGTCTTGTTCGTTGTGACCGCCTTCCCCCTGGCCGCCGTTGCCCGTGCGGGCTTGGCGCCTCTTCCTTAGAAATTGGCCGGTGTGGCTGCGCTGATCAGCCGCGCCGGCACATCGAACGGATTACGGAAACGGTGTGGTTTGGTGCTTTCGAAATAGTAGCTGTCCCCGGCCTCCAGCACGAACGTTTCGGCGCCGACGACCAGCTCCAGACGGCCTTCCACCAGAATCCCGGTTTCCTCGCCCTCATGGGTAAGCATCTCGTCACCGGTATCGGCGCCAGGCGGGTAGATTTCATTCAGGAAGGCAATCGCCCGGCTCGGGTGTGCCCTGCCCACCAGCTTCATGGTCACGGCACCGTCGGAGATATCGATCAGTTCGTTGGCTTTGTAGACAATCTGGGTCGGCTTCTCCTGGAGGATTTCTTCGGAGAAAAACTCGACCATGGACATGGGGATGCCGCCAAGGACCTTGCGCAGCGAGCTGATCGAGGGGCTGACGCTGTTTTTCTCGATCATCGAAATGGTGCTGTTGGTGACGCCCGCACGCTTGGCGAGTTCACGCTGGGAAAGGCCTTTGAGTTTACGAATGGCTTGCAGTCGTTCACCGACGTCCAATGCTGGAACCTCCAGGGGATCAGGTTGTGTTGAAAGTGAGCGTTATCATGGCGACAGCGTTCAGTATTTACAACACTTTGACCCGAATCCTGCGCGGTGAAGCGACCTTCGGTTGATCCTGCGCTGCGTCAGCCCCCGAAATAGAGCCGTGGAACCCGCCGCAGGTTGCAGAAAATCTGATAGGGAATGGTGCCGGCAGCCTTCGCCACATCGCTGGCGAGCACATGCTTACCCCATAATTCCACGGTCGAACCAAGTCCGGCATGGGGGATATTCGTCAGGTCGACACACAGCATGTCCATCGACACACGTCCGACCAATTGGCTGCGCTGGCCGTCCACCAGCACCGGAGTGCCGCTCGGCGCCTGGCGCGGGTAGCCGTCGGCATAGCCCATGGCGACCACCCCGACCCGGGTCGTGTGCGTGGTCACGTAATGGGCGCCATACCCCACCGGCTCGCCGGCCGGCAGTTCGCGCACGCAAATGATCTTCGATTCCAGAGTCATCACCGGCTGCAGGCGCGAGGCGGTGGCGTTGGCTTCATCGAAAGGCGTCGCGCCATACAACATGATGCCCGGACGGACCCAGTCGCTTGGCATCTGCGGCCAGCCCAATACCGCCGGGGAGTTGCGCAGGCTGGTCTCGGCCGTCAATCCCTGGCAGGCCGCTTCAAACACTTCCAACTGCCGGGTGCTGGAGGGGTCGTGCAATTCATCGGCGCGAGCAAAGTGGCTCATCAGCACGACTTTCGCGACTTTGCCGCTGGCCAGTAGTCGACCATAGGCGGCCTGATAGTCCTGTGGATGCAGACCAACCCGGTGCATTCCCGAATCCAGCTTGAGCCAGATCGTGATCGGCTTGCTCAGCGCCGCTTTTTCAATCGCTTCGAGCTGCCACAACGAATGCACGACGCACCAGAAATCGTGCTCGACAATCAACGACAGCTCATCGGCTTCGAAAAACCCTTCCAGCAACAACACCGGCGCACGAATTCCGCCGGCCCGCAGTTCCAAGGCCTCTTCGATGCAAGCCACCGCAAACCCGTCCGCGGTGTCCTGCAAAGCCTCGGCGCAACGTACCGCACCATGCCCGTAGGCATCGGCCTTGATCACTGCAAGGGCCTTGGCCCCCGTGACGTCGCGAGCCAGTTGGTAATTGTGGCGCAGAGCTTGAAGATCGATAAGGGCGCGGGCAGGACGCATGACGGCAGGCTTCTAGGCAAACATGAAAAAACCGGCGCCGGCTGATGGCGTGAACCACCAACAGCGCCGGGAGAGGGATCGTTTCGACAGCTTTAAGGCAGCGCGGCCACAACTGACAGCTCCACCAGGATTTCCGGCTCGCACAGCTTGGCTTCGACCGTGGCTCGGGCCGGTGCCACCCCATTGGGCAACCATTTGTCCCAGACAGCGTTCATGCCCGCAAAGTTGGCCTCGATGTCCTTCAAGTAGATCGTGACCGACAGCAACCGGCTCTTATCGGTCCCGGCCAGGTCCAGTAAACGCTCTATATTGGCCAGAGTCTCGCGGGTCTGCTGCTCGATACCGGCGCTCATGTCGTCGCCGACTTGCCCGGCCAGGTAAACGGTGCCGTTGTGCACGACCACTTGGCTCATGCGGTCATTGGTGAGCTGGCGCTGGATTGCCATGTTTTGCAGACTCCTGAAATTTGCTGCTGCCATAACGGGAAATATCGAGACCTTCGGCACTGATCTGCGGCTTTTTCTTCGCCATCAGGTCCGCCAGCAAGCGACCGGAGCCACAGGCCATGGTCCAGCCGAGGGTGCCGTGGCCGGTGTTCAGGAACAGATTCTTGAACGGGGTAGCGCCAACGATCGGCGTGCCATCCGGCGTGGTCGGACGCAAACCGGTCCAGAAACTGGCCTGGGCCAGATCGCCGCCCTGAGGATAAAGGTCGTTGACGATCATCTCCAGGGTTTCACGGCGACGAGGATTGAGCGACAGGTCAAAACCGGCGATTTCCGCCATACCGCCCACACGGATACGGTTATCGAAGCGGGTGATCGCGACCTTGTAGGTTTCGTCGAGAATGGTCGAAGTCGGCGCCATCGCCGGGTTGGTGATCGGCACGGTCAGGGAATAACCCTTGAGCGGATACACCGGAGCACGGATACCCAGGGGCTTGAGAAGTTGCGGCGAATAGCTGCCCAGGGCCAGGACATAGCGGTCGGCGGTTTCCAGTTTGCCATCGATCCAGACGCCATTGATGCGGTCACCGGCCTGGTCCAGGCGCTGGATATCCTGGCCGAAGCGGAACTCGACACCCAGCTTCACGGCCATTTCCGCCAAGCGCGTGGTAAACATCTGGCAGTCGCCGGTCTGGTCGTTGGGCAGACGCAAGGCGCCGGCCAGGATGTCGGTGACGTTCGCCAGGGCCGGCTCGACCCGTGCAATGCCTTCGCGGTCGAGCACTTCGAACGGCACACCGGACTCCTTCAGCACGGCGATGTCCTTGGCCGCGCCATCGAGCTGTGCCTGGGTGCGGAACAATTGTGTAGTTCCCAGGCTACGGCCTTCGTAGGCAATGCCGGTTTCGGCGCGCAGCTCGTCGAGGCAATCGCGGCTGTACTCGGACAGGCGCACCATGCGCTCCTTGTTGATGGCATAACGGCTGGCGGTGCAGTTGCGCAGCATCTGTGCCATCCACAAGTACTGGTCGATATCGGCGGTCGCCTTGATGGCCAGCGGTGCGTGGCGCTGCAACAGCCATTTGATGGCCTTGAGCGGCACGCCTGGCGCGGCCCAAGGCGAGGCATAGCCCGGCGACACCTGGCCGGCGTTGGCGAAACTGGTTTCCATGGCAGGCGCCGGCTGACGGTCGACTACCACCACTTCGAACCCGGCCCGCGCCAGGTAGTAAGCACTGACGGTACCGATGACGCCGCTACCCAAGACCAGAACACGCATGTTGTCGCCCTCATCGCGGGAGAACCGCTGACGTTTGTTGTACAGAACCGTAATGAGCGCAGTGTAAAAAAGAATAGGCAGTGCTTTTCACTATATAAATGCCTATATTTGGCGAGAATTCTCGGCAAAAACCCTTTTCACGGAGGCGCATCCCCTGTGCGTACCAATACCCAGACCAAGCGCGAGCTGGACAAAATCGACCGCAACATCCTGCGTATCCTCCAGGCGGACGGTCGGATCTCCTTCACCGAGCTGGGAGAAAAGGTCGGTCTCTCCACAACGCCCTGCACCGAGCGGGTACGGCGCCTGGAGCGCGAAGGGATCATCATGGGCTACAACGCCCGGCTCAACCCGCAGCACCTGAAGGGCAGCCTGCTGGTGTTCGTCGAGATCAGCCTCGATTACAAATCCGGCGACACCTTTGAAGAGTTCCGACGTGCCGTGCTGAAACTGCCTCATGTGTTGGAATGCCATCTGGTGTCGGGGGATTTCGACTACCTGGTGAAGGCGCGGATTTCCGAGATGGCCTCGTACCGCAAACTGCTGGGCGACATCCTGCTCAAACTGCCCCATGTGCGGGAGTCCAAGAGCTATATCGTGATGGAAGAGGTTAAAGAGAGCCTGAACCTGCCGATCCCCGATTGAGTCCAGCACTAGAAGGCGCGCGTCCGGGACCGCTTTCGCGAGCAAGCCCGCTCCCACAATGGTCTTGCGGCGAACCCATTTCTTGGGAACGGTAGAGATTCCATGTGGGAGCGGGCTTGCTCGCGAAAGCCGCGACGCGGTCTCCCGATGATCAGACCAACACCTGCCGATTGGCAGCCATGTAATCATGGATCTGCTTCTCGACCCGGGGATGGATCAGCTCCACCGGCCGCCGCCCATTGGGGCACGGCAGCGTCGCCGTGGTACCGAACAACCGGCAGATCAGCGGCCGCTCGTCATACACGGTGCAACCGTTCGGCCCCAGGTGCACGCAATCGAGTGCTTCCAGGGCGGCGTCCTGTTCGGCGCGGGTCTTGCGCGGCAGGCGGGCCATTTCCTCGGGTGAGGTGGTCACCGGCCCGCAGCAGTCGTGGCAACCGGGCACGCATTCGAATGAAGGAATCTGCTGGCGCAGCGTGCGGACTTTTTGACTGTTGCAACTCATCGAGGCGGTTACCTGATCGGGACTGGTCCGGATTCTGCCCTAAAAGCCGTGTACCAGACAGCGCCAGCCGACCACTGTTGCCGACGGAGGAATCCGCGGCTTATGCTCCGTAAAATTTCTCAAACACAATAATCAGGATTACGCACATGAACGCCCGTGTTCAGCAACCGGTCCCGAGCCACGCGCACGCCGCCTCTTACTACGCCGCCAGCAGCCTGCCGCAACCGGACCATCCGTTGCTGCAAGGCGAGCTGTTGGCGGATGTCTGCGTGGTCGGTGGCGGGTTCTCGGGGCTGAACACGGCCATCGAACTGGCCGAGCGCGGCATGAGCGTCGTGTTGCTGGAAGCACACAAGATCGGCTGGGGGGCCAGTGGGCGTAACGGCGGCCAGTTGATCCGCGGTGTCGGCCATGGCCTGGATCAGTTCGCTCCGGTGATCGGTACCGAGGGCGTCCGCCAGATGAAACTCATGGGCCTTGAGGCAGTGGAAATCGTCCGGCAGCGCGTCGAGCGTTTTCAGATCGCTTGCGATCTCACCTGGGGGTACTGCGACCTCGCCAACAAACCCGCCGACCTGGAAGGCTTCGCCGAGGACGCCGAGGAACTGCGCAGCCTGGGCTATCGTCACCCGACCCGGCTGCTGCAAGCCCATGAGATGCACAGCGTGGTCGGCTCGGACCGCTATGTCGGTGGCCTGATCGACATGGGCTCCGGGCATTTGCACCCGCTGAACCTGGCCTTGGGCGAAGCCGACGCCGCGCAGCGGCTAGGGGTCAGGTTGTTCGAGCAATCGGCGGTGACCCGGATCGATTACGGCCCTGAAGTGCAGGTGCATACCGAGCATGGCTCGGTTCGCGCCAAGACCCTGGTGCTCGGTTGCAATGCCTACCTCAACGGCCTCAACAAGGAATTGAGCGGCAAGGTACTGCCCGCTGGCAGCTACATCATCGCCACTGAGCCTTTGAGCCAGGCTCAGGCCCAGGCGTTGTTGCCACAGAACATGGCGGTCTGTGACCAGAGGGTGGCGCTGGATTACTACCGGCTTTCGGCGGATCGCCGCTTGCTGTTCGGCGGCGCCTGCCATTATTCGGGCCGCAACCCGCAGGACATTGCCGCTTATATGCGTCCGAAAATGCTCAAGGTCTTCCCGCAGTTGGCACACGTGAAGATCGACTATCAATGGGGCGGGATGATCGGCATCGGCGCCAACCGCCTACCGCAGATCGGCCGACTCAAAGACCAGCCCAACGTGTACTTCGCCCAAGCCTATTCCGGCCATGGCGTGAACGCCACGCACCTGGCCGGCAAGCTGCTGGCCGAAGCCATCAGTGGACAGCAAGGCGGCGGGTTCGATCTGTTCGCCCAGGTCCCGCACATCACCTTCCCCGGCGGCAAGCACCTGCGCTCACCGCTGCTGGCGTTGGGGATGTTATGGCACAGGTTGAAAGAGTTGGTTTGATCCAATGACACATAGGTGAGCCTAATGTTGTTTTTGTGGCGAGGGGATTTATCCCCTCGCCACGGATCAGCTACGCCAGAAAGGCTTTAAGCCCTCCTCCCGCGCCTGCTGCCGACTCATCCCGATATCACGCAACTGTTCGGGTGTCAGCTCGAGCAAGACTCGGCGTGTATGCAGGCGATGCCAGAACAAGTCCCAGCGGCTCAGGCAGGCTGGGGCAGTTCGAAAGCTTGCGCCGCGAAGTCCCTTTTCCTGTCCTGCCTCCAGTTCCTGACTGTGTAGCGTCAGCCGCACATCGCTCAAGCCGTTCATTTTCGTCGCTCCTGTTTACTTGGGTAGCCAGAGGTTTCATGATGCGCGGACGGCCAGAATCGATACAGATTCAACATCTGTATTTTATTTGCATACAGATAAGGCCTTTTTGCCACTGAATGCTGTTTTTACCGGCCAACTGTATTGGTTACCTGTTGCCCACCTATCGAGAGCGCGCCATGACCCTCTACGTGAACCTCGCCGAATTGCTTGGCACCCGCATCGAACAGGGTTTCTATCGCCCCGGCGACCGGCTGCCGTCGGTGCGGGCTTTGAGTACGGAACATGGCGTCAGCCTGAGTACGGTGCAGCAGGCCTATCGCGTGCTGGAGGACAACGGACTGGCAATGCCGAAACCCAAGTCCGGCTATTTCGTCCCGATCAGCCGCGAACTGCCGGACTTGCCAGCGATAGGCCGTCCGGCCCAGCGTCCCGTGGACATTTCACAGTGGGACCAGGTGCTGGAACTGATTCGCGCCGTGCCACGCAAAGAAGTGGTGCAACTGGGGCGCGGCATGCCGGACATCCATTCGCCGACCATGAAGCCGCTGCTGCGCAGCCTGGCGCAGATCAGCCGTCGGCAAGACATGCCCGGCCTGTATTACGACAACATCTACGGCAACCTTGCGTTACGCGAACAGATTGCCCGCCTGTTGCTGGATTCAGGCTGTCAGTTGGGGGCCAACGACCTGATTGTCACCACCGGCTGCCACGAAGCGCTGTCGGTCAGCATTCGCGCCACCTGCGAACCAGGCGATATCGTCGCGGTGGATTCGCCCAGCTTCCACGGCGCCATGCAAACCCTCAAGGGCCTGGGCATGAAGGCCATGGAGATCCCCACCGACCCGCTTACCGGCATCAGCCTGGAGGCATTGGAACTGGCGCTGGAGCAATGGCCGATCAAGGCCATACAGTTGACGCCCAGCTGTAACAACCCGCTGGGCTACATCATGCCGGAAGCGAACAAACGCGCGTTGTTGACCCTGGCTCAGCGCTTCGACGTGGCGATCATCGAAGACGATGTGTATGGGGATCTGGCCTACACCTACCCACGACCCCGCACGATCAAGTCCTTCGACGAGGATGGCCGCGTCCTGCTTTGCAGCTCCTTTTCCAAGACCCTGGCGCCGGGCCTGCGAGTGGGCTGGGTCGCACCCGGGCGGTATCTGGAACGGGTGCTGCACATGAAGTACATCAGCACCGGCTCCACCGCGCCGCAGCCGCAGATCGCCATCGCCGAGTTTCTCAAGAACAGGCATTTCGAACCTCATTTGCGCCGGATGCGCACGCAATACCAGCGTAATCGCGACGTGATGATCGACTGGGTCAGCCGCTACTTTCCATCAGGCACCCGCGCCAGTCGTCCCCGGGGCAGCTTCATGCTGTGGGTCGAATTGCCCGAAGGTTTCGATACCCTGAAGCTCAACCGGGTCTTGCATGACAAAGGTGTGCAGGTTGCGGTCGGCAGCATTTTTTCGGCATCGGGCAAGTACCGCAATTGCCTGCGAATGAACTACGCTGCCAAGCCAACGGCACAGATCGAGGAGGCTGTGCGCAAGGTAGGGACCGCCGCCATCGCGCTGTTGAACGAAACCCAAGGCGACGGCGTCTGAATTCTACTCAGGGAAGCAGCACCCGACAGTCAATCAACGCCAACAAGCGGAACGATCCTACGTGAGATCCAAACCGATCCTGCCTACGCTACTGCTTGTCGCCTCCCTGTCGGGAGGCTGTGCCAGCGTTGATATCACCCGCGAGCCCTCCCAGGCACTGCCTGCCTCCGAATCTTCATTCGGACGCTCCGTCCAGACCCAGGCCGCACCCCACGAAGGACGCTCGGGGTTTCGTCTGCTCTCCAACAGTACCGATGCCTTTACCGCCCGGGCCGAGCTGATTCGCAACGCGCAAAGCAGCCTCGACCTGCAGTACTACATCGTTCACGACGGCATCAGCACCCGGATGCTGGTGGACGAGGTGCTCAAGGCCGCCGACCGGGGCGTGCGTGTGCGGATCCTGCTGGACGACACCACCAGCGATGGCCAGGAGCAAATCATTTCGACCCTCGGTGCTCATCCGCGGATCCAGATCCGCCTGTTCAACCCGTTGCACCTGGGACGCGCCACCGGCGTGACCCGCAGCCTCGGCCGTTTGTTCAACCTTTCGCTGCAACATCGGCGGATGCACAACAAGCTTTGGCTGGCGGACAACAGCATGGCCATCGTCGGCGGGCGCAACCTGGGGGATGAATACTTCGATGCCGAGCCTCACCTGAACTTCACGGATATCGACCTGCTCGGCGTCGGTCCGGTGGCTGAACAGTTGGGGCACAGTTTCGATCAGTACTGGAACAGCGCCCTGAGCAAGCCCATCGAACAATTCCTGTCCCATCGGCCCACCGCCAAGGACCTGGCCAACAGCCGCCTGCGCCTGCAAGAGTCCCTGGAACAGACGCAAAAGGAGAATCACGCGCTGTACCAGCAGTTGGCCGCCTACCGGACCCAGCCGCGGCTGGATATCTGGCGCAACGAGTTGGTCTGGGCCTGGAACCAGGCGCTGTGGGATGCGCCCAGCAAGGTCCTGGCCAAGGACGAGCCCGATCCGCACCTGCTGTTGACCACGCAACTGAGCCCTGAACTGGCGGGGGTCAGCAAGGAACTGATCATGATCTCGGCTTATTTCGTGCCGGGACAGCCTGGGTTGGTGTACCTGACCAGCCGCGCCGATGCCGGCGTGTCGGTCAGCCTGCTGACCAACTCCCTGGAGGCCACCGACGTGCCGGCGGTGCACGGCGGTTACGCGCCCTATCGCAAGGCGCTGCTGCAGCATGGCGTGCGGCTGTTCGAGTTGCGGCGCCAACCCGGGGATACGGGTGGCAGCAGCCCTCACCTGTTCTACAGCAAGTCCTACGGCGAATCGGACTCGAGCCTGCACAGCAAGGCGATCATTTTTGACCAGCAGAAATCATTCATCGGCTCATTCAATTTCGACCCACGCTCAGTGCTGTGGAACACCGAGGTTGGCGTGTTGGTGGACAGCCCTGAACTCGCCGGCCAGGTCCGTGACCTGGCCTTGCAGGGCATGGCACCGGCCCTGAGTTACCAGGCGCGACTGAAAGATGGAAAACTCGTCTGGACCACCGAAGACAACGGCAAACTCCACGACCTGGATCGTGAACCCGGTAGCTGGTGGCGCCGGTTCAATGCCTGGTTTGCGACAACGGTGGGGTTGGAGCGGATGCTGTAGGCGCTCCCCCTCGCCACAAAAAGCTCCCTCGCCCCAGGGTTTTCAGGCGGGTTGCGTAGCCCCGAACGCCCCCTGACGCAACAACAGAATCACCAGACCGAACGCCCCCGCCGCCATGAACAACGGCAACGCATGTCCGCTGATCCATTGGCTGCCCGCTCCCGCCACCAAAGGGCCTACCAGGCAACCGATTCCCCATAGCTGGGCAATATGGGCATTGGCTCGCACCAGCGCATCGTCGCGGTAACGCTCACCGATCAGGATCAACGACAAGGTGAACAAACCACCCGCGCTGGCACCGAACAGCACCCACAGCGGCCAGATCAGTAAGGTATCGATCAACAACGGCACCGCCAGGCTGGATAAGGTCAGCGCCACCGCGCAGCCCGTGAGCAAGGCTCGCCGAGACACATGATCGGCCAAGGCGCCAATGGGCAGTTGCAACAATGCATCACCGACCACCACGGTGCTGACCATTGCCAGCGCGACATCGGCACTGAACCCCTGGCGCAGGCAATACACCGGCAGCAACGTCAGGATCATCGCCTCGAAAGCCGCGAATAACGACACCGCCCATGCGATCGCCGGCAGCCCCCGGCAAAAAGCCCACAAATCGCCAAAAGTGACGCTACCGGCTTCACTGGAGGGCGCACCGCTGCGACCGAGCAACAGCAACGGTGCCACCAGCAGCAGGCCGACGCCCACCCAGAATCCGTAGTCGTGCACGGTACCCAGCGCGCCGAGCAACAGCGGACCGGACAGCTGGCTGAGGGCATAACTGGCGCCATACAGCGCCACAAGCCGGCCACGCCATTGTTCAACCACCAGTTGATTGATCCAGCTCTCACCGAGAATGAACACCAGGGTCAGGACCACCCCGATCACCAGCCGCAGCACCAGCCAGACCAGGTAACTGGGCAACAACGCCAGCAATCCGATGGACACCGCTCCGCCCCACAGGCACAGGCGCATCAGGTTTGCCGTCCCAAACCGCGCCGCCAGACGACTCGATACCTTGGCCCCGAGCAACACCCCAACGGCGGGCATGGCCGCCATCACGCCAATGGCGAACGAACCATAACCCCAGCCCTCCAGGCGCAGCGACACCAGCGGCATGCTGACCCCCAGGGCAAGGCCGACGCTCAGGACAGAGGCCAACACGGCGAAATAAGTCGCCCAACGCATTTCCATGCTCCTGTGGGTATTTACATTTCAAGTCCTACGCAAAGCAAATGTGGGAGCGGGCTTGCTCGCGAAGGCTGGGTCAGTCAACTCAGTCGTTGAATGTGAAACCGCTTTCGCGAGCAAGCCCGCTCCCACAAGAGAGATCAGCGTTGCGCTGTTACAGCTTGATCCAGGTCGACTTCAGCTCGGTGTATTTGTCGAAGGCGTGCAGCGACTTGTCGCGACCGTTACCCGACTGCTTGAAGCCACCGAATGGCGCGGTCATGTCGCCGCCATCGTACTGGTTCACCCACACGCTGCCGGCGCGCAAGGCCTTGGCGGTCAGGTGGGCCTTGGAGATGTCCCGGGTCCATACCGCCGCCGCCAGGCCATAAGGCGTGTCGTTGGCAATCTGGATGGCCTCCTCGGCCGTATCGAAAGCGATCACTGACAACACCGGACCAAAAATCTCCTCCTGGGCAATTTTCATGGCGTTGCTGACGCCGTCGAAAATCGTCGGCTCGACATAGGTGCCACCGGTTTCCTCAAGGATCCGCTTGCCACCGGCCACGAGCTTGGCGCCGTCGCTGTGCCCGGCTTCGATGTAGGACAACACGGTATTCATCTGCTGGGTATCGACCAGGGCACCGACATTCGTCGCCGGGTCCAGCGGGTTGCCCGGTTTCCAGCCCTTGAGGGCCTCGATCACCAACGGCAGGAAGGTGTCCTTGATGGAGCGTTCCACCAACAGTCGCGAGCCGGCGGTGCAGACTTCGCCCTGGTTGAATGCAATGGCGCTGGCCGCGGCTTCAGCGGCGGCCTGCAGGTCCGGAGCGTCGGCGAACACGATATTCGGGCTCTTGCCGCCGGCCTCCAACCAGATGCGCTTCATGTTGGATTCGCCGGAGTAGATCATCAGTTGCTTGGCGATCTTGGTGGAACCGGTGAACACCAGCGTGTCGACATCCATGTGCAGGGCCAGAGCCTTGCCGACCGTATGGCCATAGCCTGGCAGCACGTTGAGCACGCCTTTCGGAATCCCGGCTTCGACGGCCAGTGCGGCAATGCGGATGGCAGTCAGCGGGGATTTTTCCGACGGCTTGAGGACTACAGAGTTACCGGTGGACAAGGCCGGACCGAGCTTCCAGCAGGCCATCAACAGCGGAAAGTTCCACGGCACGATAGCGCCCACCACACCGACGGGCTCGCGGGTAACCAAGCCCAACTGGTCGTGGGGGGTCGACGCCACTTCGTCGTAGAGCTTGTCGATGGCTTCCCCGCTCCAGCTCAACGCCTGTGCCGCACCGGGCACATCGATGTTCAGGGAATCGCTGATCGGCTTGCCCATGTCCAGAGTTTCGAGCAAGGCCAGCTCTTCGACGTGCTGCTTGAGCAGGCTGGCGAAACGAATCATGGTGGCTTTGCGTTTGCTCGGCGCCAGGCGTGACCAGACACCGGAATTGAAGACCGCACGCGCGTTTTCGACCGCACGCTGGGCGTCGGCAGCATCACAGCTGGCGACCTTGCCCAGCAAACGGCCATCGACCGGACTGAGGCAATCGAAGGTTTCGCCGGACACCGCATCGGTGTATTCGCCGCTGATGAACGCGCGGCCTTCGATGGTCAAATCGCGGGCGCGTTGTTCCCAGTCGGCACGAGTCAGGGTGGTCATGCGAGTGTCCTCCTCTTATTGGGTGTGAGCGTTACAAGGGATGCAACACTTAGGAATTCTGCCCGGCCAGCCTGTTCAGGCGCACATTTTCGGCATAGGGCACCCGCCACCCTAAACCAGCCGCCCCTCAAGTTTCAATATATTTGACACAAGAGCGGTAAACAGCCTTGCGATGTTCGTTTTAATAAACATAGACTCGAACCTTCCAAGCAATCACCGGGGATTACGGAAATGAGCATCGAGGACATCGTCGACTTCAGCCAAGCCAGCACCGTCGCCGATCGCTATCGCCCGGACCCGGCAAAGGTTCTCAAGGGCGATCCCGAACAAGCTGTGTTCAACCACTACAACAGTCCCTGCGGGCAAATGAATGCCGGGGTCTGGGAAGGCGCGGTCGGCCAGTGGATGGTCAACTACACCGAGCATGAATATTGCGAAATCGTCCAGGGGGTGTCCGTGCTGCGGGACAACGACGGCAATGCCAAGACATTGCGCGCAGGCGACCGCTTTGTGATTCCAGCGGGCTTCAAGGGCACCTGGGAAGTGCTGGAGCCGTGCCGCAAGATTTATGTGGTGTTTGAGCAGAAGGCTTGAGTTTTCGTTGGCCGGACTGACCCCATCGCGAGCAGGCTCGCCCCCACAGGGATTGGATCAGGGCTGGAAGCCAGCAACAAAAAAGGCCCGTATCTCACGATACGGGCCTTTTTTGTAAAGAGGGAAAAATCAATTACTTGATTTTGCCTTCCTTGTAGATCACGTGCTTGCGAACAACCGGATCATATTTCTTGATCTCGATTTTGTCCGGGGTAGTACGCTTGTTCTTGTCGGTAGTGTAGAAGTGACCAGTACCGGCGCTCGAGATCAAACGAATCAATTCACGCATGATTAGCTCCCTTAAACCTTGCCATCGCGGCGAAGTTCGGCCAGCACGACATCAATGCCGCGCTTGTCGATGATACGCATGCCTTTGGCAGATACGCGCAGACGTACAAAACGTTTCTCGGACTCAACCCAGAAGCGGTGATGCTGCAGGTTCGGCAGGAAACGACGACGGGTTTTGTTGTTTGCGTGGGAAATGTTATTCCCAGTCACCGGACCCTTACCGGTAACTTGACAGACTCTAGACATGCCTCAGCCCTCTAAAACCACATGCCCAACCCGGCATGGGTTGGCCGCTTAATCTCTCAGTCATTTGGCGCCAGGCGCCGCGTTTCTTTAAGGGTCTTACCGGCTACACCTACAGTGAAGGAACCGGGCCCCTAGAAAAGAGCGCTGCTTTATACCAGAAAGACCTCGGTGCAACAACATCCCGTGTGATTTGTCTTAACCTGGAAACCTCGGGCAACCGTGCCGAACGGCTGCGGCAAGGGCTGGCGATGGCTGTGACCGCTCGTCGCGGCATCCGGTTTTTTTCAATGTCGACAGGTTCTAACGCCTCAATGCGCTGGCGCAGGGTGCCGGAAAAAGCAAAAAGGGGATAGTCATTTGGCAACGAGCCCACTAGGGTAGGCCTTTTCCAGACTGCACTCGCAGATGGGCCTTCGACCTGACAAGGAAACCCGATCATGCGCCTCGCTGCCCTCTCACTGTTGCTCGCCCCTCTGCTGATCAGCCCATTGGCCCAGGCCGCCGCCCTGAGCGTCTGCACCGAGGCCAGTCCGGAGGGATTCGATGTCGTCCAATACAATTCGCTGACGACCACCAATGCTTCTGCCGATGTCCTGATGAACCGACTGGTGGATTTCGACACCGCCAGCGGCAAGGTAGTCCCCAGCCTGGCCGAGCGCTGGGACGTCTCGACCGATGGGCTGACCTACGTGTTCAACCTGCGTCCAAAGGTCAGGTTTCACCAGACCGAATATTTCACGCCCCATCGTGACCTGAGCGCCGAAGACGTGAAGTTCAGCTTCGAACGCATGCTGGACCCCGCCAATCCCTGGCATAAAGTCGCCCAGAGCGGCTTCCCGCACGCCCAGTCCATGCAGCTGCCGGCGCTGATCAAGAAAATCGACGCCCTGGACCCACTGACCGTGCGCTTTACCCTCGATCATGCGGACTCCACGTTCCTGGCCACGCTGAGCATGGGCTTCGCCTCGATCTATTCGGCTGAATACGCCGATCAATTGATGAAGGCCGGCACACCGGAAAAACTCAACAACCAGCCCATCGGCACCGGCCCGTTCATCTTCAGCCGGTTCCAGAAGGACGCCTCGATTCGCTACAAGGCCAACAACGATTACTTCGCCGGCAAACCCCAGGTCGACCCGCTGATCTTTGCCATTACGCCGGATGCAAACGTGCGCCTGCAGAAACTGCGGCGCAACGAATGCCAGATCGCCCTCTCGCCCAAGCCTTTGGACGTGCAGGCCGCCCGGCAGGAAGCGACCCTGAAGGTGGAACAGACCGATGCCTTCATGACCGCTTTCGTGGCGATCAACAGCCAGCATCCTCCCCTGGACAAGCCAGAGGTACGCCAGGCCATCAACCTTGCCTTCGACAAAGCCAGCTACCTCAAGACCGTCTTCGAAGGCACCGCCGAAGCGGCCAACGGCCCCTACCCGCCAAACACCTGGAGCTACGCCAGGAACCTGCCCGGCTATGCCCATGACCCGGCCAAGGCCCGTGAGCTGCTGGCCAAGGCCGGCTTGAAGGAAGGGTTCCAGACCACGATCTGGACCCGTCCTTCCGGCAGCCTGCTGAACCCCAACCCCAGCCTCGGCGCGCAGTTGCTGCAATCTGACCTGGCAGAAGTCGGCATCCAGGCCGAGATCCGGGTGATCGAATGGGGCGAGCTGATCCGTCGCGCCAAGGCCGGCGAGCATGACCTGCTGTTCATGGGCTGGGCCGGCGACAACGGCGACCCGGACAACTTCCTGACGCCGCAGTTTTCCTGCGCGGCGGTCAAGTCCGGGACCAACTTCGCCCGTTATTGCAACCAGGACCTGGACAAGCTGATCAGCGCCGGCAAGACCACCGGTGAACAGGGCGTGCGCACCAAGCTCTATGAACAGGCCCAGGCACAGATCCAGCAGCAGGCCCTGTGGCTACCACTGGCCCACCCGACCGCGTTCGCCCTGGTTCGCAAGGACCTGCAGGGTTATGCCGTCAGCCCGTTCGGGCGCCAGGATTATTCGAAGGTCAGCCTCAAGCCGTAAGCTGCAAGCTGCAAGCTGCAAGCTCAAGAGCAGATCACACCCCGCTCTGAACTTGCAGCTTGAAGCTGAAAGCTTGCCGCTGCTTCACATCCACCCATACTCCGCCATCGACAGCGGCTCCCCATCACCGACGATGAAGTGATCGAGCACCCGCACATCAATCAGCTCCAGCGCTTCTTGAAGTCGCTCGGTGAGCACCCGATCAGCCTGGCTGGGCTCGGTGTTGCCGGAAGGATGGTTGTGGCACAGGATCAGCGCGGCGGCATTGTGGGCCAGGGCGCGTTTGACCACCTGCCGGGGATAGACGCTGGCGCTGTCGATGGAACCGCGAAACAGCGCTTCGTAGGCCAGCACCCGGTGCCGGGAGTCGAGGAACAGGCAGCCGAACACCTCATGGGGTTCGTGCCGCAACATGGCCTTGAGATAATCACGCACCACCAGCGGGCTCTCCAGCACCGACTCTCGCCGCAAGTCCTCGGCCAAATGTCGACGCCCCATTTCCAGGACCGCTTGCAACTGGGCAAATTTCGCCGGGCCCAGCCCCAGTTGCGCGCTGAAGGTGCGCATGTCGGCTTCCAGCAGAACCCGCAGGCAACCGAATTGATGCAGCAGGTGTCGAGCCAGGTCCACCGCGCTTTTCCCGGACACACCGGTGCGCAGGAAGATCGCCAGCAGTTCGGCATCCGAAAGGCTCGCCGAACCCAATTCCAATAACTTCTCCCGCGGACGCTCCGCCGCCGGCCAATCACGAATACTCATAGGACCTCCTGGTCAGTGGCGCGCCGCTGTTCCATAGCGGTCGCTGTGATATCGTAGCCCATCTTTTTTGCAGGCGATTTGCACCCTGGCAGGCTGCTGTCGAGAAGTTCGTCCTGTATTGACCACTGAAATCCAAAGGCAGGCTTATGCAGCGGCTGTATCGGAAACGCATCGTTCTGGGCGTCGGCGGCGGCATTGCCGCCTACAAGAGCGCCGAGCTGGTTCGCAGGCTGATCGACCAGGGCGCGGAAGTGCGCGTCGTCATGACCCGTGGCGGCAGTGAGTTCATCACCCCCCTGACCATGCAGGCCCTGTCCGGGCACCCGGTCCACCTGGATCTGCTCGACCCGGCGGCCGAAGCCGCCATGGGTCATATCGAACTGGCCAAGTGGGCCGACCTGGTGCTGATCGCCCCGGCCACCGCCGACCTCATTGCCCGCCTGGCCCAAGGCATCGCCAATGATCTGCTGACCACCCTGGTACTCGCCACCGACGCCGTGGTCGCCGTCGCACCGGCCATGAACCAGGCCATGTGGCGCGATCCGGCCACCCAGGCCAACCTGCAACTGCTCGAAAGCCGCGACCTGAAAGTCTTTGGCCCGGCCTCCGGCAGCCAGGCCTGCGGCGATGTCGGTATGGGCCGCATGCTCGAAGCCACCGACCTGGCCCAATGTGCCGCCGACTGCTTCCAGCGCCACGCCCTGACCGGCAAGCACGTGCTGATTACCGCCGGACCGACCCAGGAAAACATCGACCCGGTGCGCTACATCACCAACCACAGTTCCGGAAAAATGGGCTTCGCCCTGGCCGAGGCCGCGGTGGAAGCCGGCGCCCGGGTGACACTGATCACCGGCCCCGTGCACCTGCCGACGCCGGATCGGGTGACCCGCATCGACGTAGTCAGCGCCCGGGACATGCTCGCAGCCTGCGAAGCGGCCATCCCCTGCGACCTGTTCATCGCCTCGGCCGCGGTAGCGGACTACCGCCCTGAGGTCATTGCCCCGCAAAAATTGAAGAAAGACCCTACGAGCGGCGACGGCCTGTTATTACAAATGGTCCGCAACCCGGATATTCTTGCCACCATCGCCACCCGTCCCGACCGCCCTTTCAGTGTCGGCTTCGCCGCCGAAACCGAAAACCTGCTCGATTACGCCGCGCGCAAGCTCAAGGACAAGAATCTGGACTTGATCGTCGCCAACGACGTCGCCAACCCGAGCATCGGCTTCAACAGCGAAGAAAACGCCTGCAGCGTGATCGACCGCCAGTTGCACGCCACCCTTTTCGCCCAGACCAGCAAAGGCAAGATCGCCCGCCAGCTGATCACTTTCATCGCCGAACGGCTGAACCAGGTTTAATTGACATGCACGCGCTACAAGCCAAGATCCTCGACCCTCGCATCGGCAGCGAATTCCCGCTGCCGCAATACGCCACACCGGGCTCCGCCGGCCTCGACCTGCGGGCGATGCTCAAACAGGACACCGTCCTGGAGCCGGGCCAGACCTTGCTGATTCCCACCGGCCTGTCGGTGTACATCGCTGATCCGGGCCTGGCCGCACTGATCCTGCCACGCTCGGGCCTGGGTCATAAGCACGGCATCGTGCTGGGCAACCTGGTGGGGCTGATCGACTCCGACTATCAGGGCGAACTGATGGTGTCATGCTGGAACCGTGGCCATACGACATTCAACATCGCCGTGGGCGAGCGCATTGCCCAGCTAGTGCTGGTACCGGTGGTCCAGGCCCACTTCGAACTGGTCGAAGAATTCGACGAGAGCCAGCGCGGCGCAGGCGGTTTCGGACATTCCGGCAGCCACTGACCGGTGGGACAGGCCGGGCGCACTGCCCGGCCGGTTTATTAAGCTACTGTTTCAGGGCAAAAAATGCGCAATGGCTTTCTGCTAGGTTTCCCATCCGGAATCAAGGTATTAGGCGAGCGAGGCCAGGGTAACGCTGTCTCATGGCATTTTCCCACCACGAACTCTCTGTCAAAAACGCCGTCATACCCTTCAGCTTGAGCCTGCCGGCGCTGACCGCCGGCCTGTCCAGTCACCTTCTGAATAGAGCGTCCCGCCCATGAACACCCCAGCCGCAATCGCACCGATCTTTCCTGACAGCATCTTCCGCGCCTACGACATCCGTGGCGTCGTGCCGGAAACCCTGACTGGCGAAACCGCCTACTGGATCGGCCGCGCCATTGGCTCCCAGAGCCTGGCCCAGGGCGAACCGAACGTGTGCGTCGGCCGCGATGGCCGCTTGTCCGGCCCCGAGCTGGTCGAGCAGTTGATCAAGGGCGTTGCCGACAGCGGCTGCCATGTCAGCGACGTTGGCCTGGTACCGACCCCGGCCCTGTATTACGCCGCCAACGTACTGGCCGGCAAATCCGGCGTGATGCTCACCGGCAGCCACAACCCGTCGAACTACAACGGCTTCAAGATCGTCATCGCCGGCGACACCCTCGCCAACGAGCAGATCCAGGCCCTGCATACCCGCCTCAAGACCAACGACCTGAGCAGCGGCAAGGGCACTGTCACCAAAGTCGACATCCTCGAGCGCTACAGTGACGAAATCGTCAAGGACGTAAAGCTGGCCCGCCGCCTGAAAGTGGTGGTCGATTGCGGCAACGGCGCGGCCGGCGTGATCGCCCCGCAACTGATCGAAGCCCTGAACTGCGAGGTCATCCCGCTGTTCTGCGAGGTGGACGGCAACTTCCCCAACCACCATCCGGACCCGGGCAAACTGGAAAACCTCGAAGACCTGATCGCCAAGGTCAAGGAAACCAATGCCGACCTGGGCCTGGCCTTCGACGGCGACGGCGACCGCGTCGGCGTGGTGACCAACACCGGCAGCGTGGTGTTCCCCGACCGCCTGTTGATGCTGTTCGCTCGCGACGTGGTGGCGCGCAATCCGAATGCCGAAATCATCTTCGACGTTAAATGCACCCGGCGCCTGGTCCCACTGATCAAGGAATATGGCGGTCGTGCGCTGATGTGGAAGACCGGCCATTCGTTGATCAAGAAGAAAATGAAGCAGAGCGGCGCCCTGCTGGCCGGCGAGATGAGCGGCCACATCTTCTTCAAGGAGCGCTGGTTCGGCTTCGACGACGGCATCTATAGCGCGGCACGCCTGCTGGAGATCCTCAGCAAGGAACAATCCAGCGCCGAAGACCTGTTCGCGACCTTCCCGAACGATATTTCTACGCCGGAAATCAATATCCATGTGACCGAAGAGAGCAAATTCAGCATCATTGATGCACTGCACGACGCTCAATGGGGCGAAGGGGCCGAACTGACCACCATCGATGGTGTGCGGGTCGACTATCCCCACGGCTGGGGCCTGGTTCGCGCGTCCAACACCACGCCGGTGCTGGTCCTGCGTTTCGAGGCCGATAACGAAGCCGAGTTGCAGCGCATCAAGGATGTGTTCCACACCCAACTCAAACGTGTTGCACCCGATCTTCAACTACCGTTTTGATTTTTTGAAGCGCCACTGGAGCCCTGAATGACCCTCGAACGCGAAGCCGCCACCAACACCGCCAAGGTCCTGTCCGAAGCGTTGCCTTATATCCGACGCTACGTCGGCAAGACCCTGGTGATCAAATATGGCGGCAACGCGATGGAAAGCGAGGAGCTCAAGA
The DNA here is from genome assembly GCF_007828215.1 of Pseudomonas sp. SJZ074. Lineage (GTDB taxonomy): Bacteria > Pseudomonadota > Gammaproteobacteria > Pseudomonadales > Pseudomonadaceae > Aquipseudomonas. Next base: position 42,263 of record NZ_VIUE01000026.1, read on the forward strand.
CCGGCTTCGCCCGCGACATCGTGCTGATGAAAGCCGTGGGCATCAACCCGGTGGTAGTGCATGGCGGTGGCCCGCAAATCGGCGACCTGCTCAAGCGCCTGGCGATCGAAAGCCACTTCATCGATGGCATGCGCGTCACCGACGCGCAGACCATGGACGTGGTGGAAATGGTCCTCGGCGGCCAGGTCAACAAAGACATCGTCAACCTGATCAACCGCCATGGCGGCAGCGCCATCGGCCTGACCGGTAAAGATGCCGAGCTGATCCGGGCGAAGAAACTCACCGTCACCCGCCAGACGCCGGAAATGACCCAGCCGGAAATCATCGACATCGGCCAGGTAGGCGAAGTGGTCGGGATCAATACCGACCTGCTGAACCTGCTAGTCAAGGGCGATTTCATCCCGGTGATCGCGCCTATCGGCGTGGGCGCCAACGGCGAGTCGTACAACATCAACGCCGACCTGGTGGCCGGCAAGGTCGCCGAAGCACTGAAAGCTGAAAAGCTGATGCTGCTGACCAACATCGCCGGCCTGATGGACAAGTCGGGCAAAGTCCTGACCGGCCTGTCGACCCAACAGGTCGACGATCTGATCGCGGACGGCACCATCTACGGCGGCATGCTGCCGAAGATCCGTTGCGCACTGGAAGCGGTGCAAGGCGGCGTCGGCAGCTCGCTGATCATCGACGGCCGGGTGCCGAATGCGATCCTGCTGGAGATCTTTACCGATACTGGCGTGGGTACGTTGATCAGTAATCGCAAGCGTCCATAAGCCACACCCCAAAAAAAAAGACCCCGCTCAGCCTGGCTGAGCGGGGTCTTTTTTGCACCGGCCACCTGCGAAATACCCCCTGTGGGAGCGAGCCTGCTCGCGATGGCGGAATGGACTTCAACACTGATGCTGACTGATCCGCCGCTATCGCGAGCAGGCTCGCTCCCACCGGGGAATGTACAAGCCGATCAGACGCCGAACTGCGCCCGATAAGCCTCGACCGCCGGCAAATGCTGCTTGAGCTGCGGGTCGTCGGCCAAAAACTCCAGAACCTGGGTCAGCGAAACGATGCTGATGACCGGAATGCCGAAGTCACGCTCCACTTCCTGGATCGCCGACAGCTCGCCGTTGCCACGCTCCTGACGGTTCAGCGCAATCAGCACGCCGGCGGCCTTGGCGCCATCCTGGGAAGCGATGATCTGCATCACTTCACGGATGGCGGTGCCGGCGGTGATCACGTCGTCGATGATCAGCACGTCACCGGTCAGCGGCGCGCCCACCAGGCTGCCACCTTCACCGTGGGCCTTGGCTTCCTTGCGGTTGAAGCACCAGGGCAGGTCGCGGTCGTGATGTTCGGCCAGGGCGACGGCGGTGGTGGCGGCCAGCGGGATGCCTTTGTAGGCCGGGCCGAACAGCACGTCGAACGGGATGCCGCTCTCGACAATGGCCGCCGCATAGAAACGCCCCAGCTGGGCCAGGGCGGAACCGCTGTTGAACAGGCCGGCGTTGAAGAAGTACGGGCTCGTGCGCCCGGACTTGAGGGTGAACTCACCGAAGCGCAAAACCCCGCGATCGATGGCAAAGCGAATGAAATCGCGCTGATACGCCTGCATGAAAAAAAGCCTCAAATACCGCGGATTTAGCTAAATAGGTACACGGCGTGTATCATACACGCACGTGATTTTTGGGGCCATTTATGCGGATCATCAGTGTGAACGTCAATGGTATTCAGGCTGCAGTGGAGCGAGGTTTGCTCAGTTGGCTGCAAGCACAGAATGCCGACGTCATCTGCCTGCAGGACACCCGCGCCTCCGCCTTTGAACTGGATGATGCAGCCTTCCAACTGGATGGTTACTTCCTTTATGCCTGCGATGCCGAAGTCCCCGCCCAGGGTGGCGTGGCTCTGTACTCGCGGCTGCAACCGAAGGCTGTCATCAACGGTCTCGGTTTCGAGACGGCGGACCGCTACGGGCGCTACCTGCAAGCCGATTTCGACAAGGTCAGCATCGCGACCTTATTGCTCCCTTCGGGGCAGAACGGCGATGAAGATTTGAATCAGAAATTCAAGTTGATGGACGATTTCGCCCGTTACCTGGATAAGCAGCGGCGCAAACGTCGCGAGTACATCTATTGTGGCTCGCTGTACGTGGCGCAACAGAAGCTGGACATCAAGAACTGGCGCGACAGCCAGCAATCTCCGGGTTTCCTGGCGCCTGAACGGGCCTGGATGGACGAGATCATCGGCAACATGGGCTATGTCGATGCCCTGCGCGAAGTCAGCCGCGAAGGCGACCAGTACAGCTGGTGGCCGGACAACGAACAGGCCGAGATGCTCAACCTCGGTTGGCGTTTCGACTACCAGTTGCTGACGCCCGGCCTGCGCCGTTTCGTGCGTAGCGCCCGCTTGCCGCGCCAGCCACGATTCTCGCAACATGCGCCGCTGATCGTGGATTACGACTGGACGCTGACGATCTGAGGGGCGTTTCGCAGATACAAAAAAACCGACAGCGCTGTCGGTTTTTTTGTGGCTGATCGCTTTACCCCTGTGGGAGCGAGCCCTGCTCGCGATAGGGGCCTGACATTCGACATCTACGTCGACTGACACGCCGCTATCGCGAGCAGGGCTCACTCCCACAGGGGTTATTCACTGATCGTTATTTGATCACTCGCCAGGTAAACGGATACCGATACGGCTGCCCTTCATTGGCCTTGATCCCACCGATGATGGTCAGCACCAGCGCGCCGATGGCGATCAGCCCGAACAGGAAGAAGCCAATCACCACGATCATCAACAGGAAACTGATGAGCGAGGCAATCGCCACAGTGATCTGGAAGTTCAGCGCTTCCTTGCCTTGGGCATCGATGAACGGATCGGATTCGCGCTTGATCTGCCAGAGCACCAGCGGCCCGATCAGCGTACCAAACGGAATCACCAGGCCCGACAAGGCGGACAGGTGGCAGAACATCGCCCATTGACGCGCCTCCCTGTCCGGCTGGGGCAGTAGCACTTGTTCATCACTCATGACGCTCTCCTTGTCTGAAGCGCTGTAGATCAATCGGCCAGGGCGGCCTTTTGCAGTTCGAAAATTTCGCTCATGCCTTTCTTCGCCAGCTCCAGCATAGCGTTCAGCTCTTCAGGCTGGAATGGCGCGCCCTCGGCAGTGCCCTGGACTTCGATGAAGCCGCCAGCGCTGGTCATGACGACGTTCAGGTCGGTCTCGGCAGCGGAGTCTTCCAGGTAATCCAGGTCCAGCACCGGCTCGCCCTGGTACATGCCCACCGAGACCGCGCCGATCATCTGCTTGAGCGGATCGCCGCCCTTGAGGCCGCCGCGCTTCTTGATCACTTTCAATGCATCGACCAGCGCAACCATGGCACCGGTAATGGAAGCCGTGCGGGTGCCGCCGTCGGCCTGGATCACGTCGCAATCGACATACAGCGTCACGTCGCCCAGCTTGGACATGTCCAGGGCGGCGCGCAGCGAACGGCCGATCAGGCGCTGGATTTCCAGGGTACGACCACCTTGCTTGCCACGGCTGGCCTCGCGCTGGTTCCGCTCACCGGTGGCGCGCGGCAGCATGCCGTACTCGGCCGTCAACCAGCCCTGGCCCTGGCCCTTGAGGAACCGAGGCACGCCATTTTCGACGCTGACGGTGCAGATGACCTTGGTATCACCGAATTCGACCAGTACGGATCCCTCGGCGTGTTTGGTGTAGTTGCGGGTAATGCGGATCGAGCGGAGCTGATCGGCAGCGCGACCACTTGGACGTTTCATAGGGAACACCTGTACAGAGGACGGAAAACTGCCGGCATTATAAAGCCGCGAATCGTCCTAGGGCAGTTTAAAACGCCGCGCCGTTCTAAAAACCGCCGCCTCAAAGACCCGCCCGACGGGCTGCAGCGCTTTGTCACAGGCACGGTTTGGGGGCATGCGCCTCACTGCGCTACAATCCTGCGCCTTTGCTGCCCGTCGACTTTTTATCCACAGACTCCAGGCGCCACGACCCCGGTCGTGCCCGTCCTGCATTGCGAGGAACCTCCCATGGTGCACAGCATGACCGCCTTCGCCCGCGTCGAAAAGGCCGGCGCCCAAGGCACGCTGAGCTGGGAACTGCGCTCGGTCAACAGCCGTTACCTGGAGCCGCACCTGCGCCTGCCCGAATCCTTCCGCGACCTGGAAGGCGGCGTACGCGAAGCTCTGCGCCAAGGCCTGTCCCGAGGCAAGCTGGAGTGCACCCTGCGTTTCACCGAAGAAAACACCGGCAAGCCATTGCAAGTGGACCGCGAACGCGCCGCCCAACTGGTAGCCGCTGCCGAAACCGTCGCCAGCCTGATCAAAAACCCCGCCGCCCTGAACCCGCTGGAAGTCCTCGCCTGGCCTGGCGTGCTGGTGGGCGATGCCAGCGATCCCCAGGCACTGAATGCCGAGGCGCTGGCGCTCTTCAACCAGGGGCTCAAGGAACTCAAGGCCGGCCGTGAGCGCGAAGGCGCGGAACTGGCCCGACTGATCAATGAGCGGCTGACGTCCATAGAAGAAGACGTGACGACCCTGCGCGAACTGGTTCCGCAAATGCTCGCCACCCAGCGCCAGAAAGTCCTGGACCGCTTTGCCGACATGAAGGCCGAGCTGGATCCGCAGCGCCTGGAACAGGAAATGGTCATGCTCGCGCAGAAAAGCGACGTGGCCGAAGAACTGGATCGCCTGAGCACCCACATCATCGAAGTCCGCCGGGTGCTCAAGTCCGGCGGTGCGGCCGGTCGCCGCCTCGACTTCCTGATGCAAGAGCTCAACCGCGAAGCTAATACACTGGGCTCCAAAGCCTTCGACCCGCGCAGCACCCAGGCTGCGGTCAACCTCAAGGTGTTGATCGAGCAAATGCGCGAACAAGTGCAGAACATTGAGTAAGGCTAACCCGACATGACCCACAGCACCGGCACTCTCTACATCATTTCCGCGCCCTCGGGCGCCGGCAAGACCAGCCTGGTCAAGGCCCTGATCGACGCCGAGCCGCAGATCCGCGTCTCGGTTTCCCACACCACCCGCGCCATGCGCCCGGGTGAAGTGAACGGCGTGAACTACCACTTCGTCGACCGCGAAGAATTCGTGAGGATGGCCGAGCACGGCGACTTCCTGGAGCGCGCCGAAGTCTTCGGCAACCTCTACGGCACCTCGCAGAGCTACTTGCAGCAGACCCTGGACGAAGGCCACGACCTGATCCTGGAAATCGACTGGCAAGGCGCCGAACAAGTGCGCAAGCTGATGCCCCAGGCCCGTTCGATCTTCATCCTGCCACCCAGCCAGCAAGCCTTGCGCCAGCGCCTGACCAACCGTGGCCAGGACAGCGACGAGATCATCGAAGGCCGGATGCGCGAAGCGGTCAGCGAAATGAGCCACTACGTGGACTACGACTACCTGATCATCAACGACGATTTCGCCCAGGCGCTGGACGACCTGAAGGCGGTTTTCCGCGCCAATCAGCTGCAACAGAAACGCCAGCAGCAACGTTTCGGTAAATTATTGGCCGAACTGCTGGGCTGACCGGCCCTTCCCAAAACCGCTGCAACAGCTTTACATTGGCACTTGCAGCGCGCCGAGGGGCTTGGTCAAAAAATCAGCGCTTCCCTAAACGCTGGTGTTTTTTTAAACTGTCGAGTCCGCTCGCCCAACCGGGCAGCGCGCATATTGCATTCGCTCCGAGGAATACCATGGCCCGCGTAACCGTTGAAGACTGCCTAGAACACGTGGAAAACCGCTTTGAGCTGGTCATGCTCTCTACCAAGCGTGCCCGTCAACTGGCCACCGGCGGCAAAGAGCCATTGGTCCAGTGGGAAAACGACAAGCCTACCGTGGTAGCGCTGCGTGAAATCGCCGAAGGCCTGATGAGCTACGAGTTCATCGCCAACGCTGAAATCGTTGAAGACGAACCGCTGTTCGCGGCGTTCGAGGACGAGTCCAACGAGGCGGTCTAAATCTATGCCTGGTCGACGTAGCACGGCGCGGGGTCACAGCAAACGGCAGGAGTCATCATCATGCCGAGCATAGACGCCCTCGCCGATCGCTTATCGGCCTACCTCGGTACGGATCAGGTCAACCTGGTCCGCCGAGCCTACTTCTACGCCGAACAAGCCCACGACGGCCAACGCCGCCGCAGTGGCGAAGCGTACGTCACGCACCCGCTCGCGGTGGCGGGCATCCTTGCCGACATGCACATGGACCATCAGAGCCTGATGGCCGCCATGCTCCATGACGTGATCGAAGACACCGGCATTGCCAAGGAAGCGCTGCAAGCGCAATTTGGCGAAACCGTGGCCGAACTGGTCGACGGGGTCAGCAAACTGACCCAGATGAACTTCGAGACCAAGGCTGAGGCCCAGGCCGAGAACTTCCAGAAAATGGCCATGGCCATGGCCCGGGACATTCGCGTGATCCTGGTCAAGCTTGCCGACCGCCTGCACAACATGCGCACCCTGGAAGTGCTGTCCGGTGAAAAACGCCGGCGCATCGCCAAGGAAACCCTGGAAATCTACGCACCCATTGCCAATCGCCTGGGCATGCATGCGATCCGCATCGAATTCGAAGACCTCGGCTTCAAGGCCATGCACCCGATGCGTTCGGCGCGCATCAACCAGGCCGTCAAGCGCGCCCGGGGCAACCGCAAGGAAATCGTCAACAAGATCGAAGAGTCGTTGAGCCACTGCCTGGCCATCGACGGCATCGAAGGCGAAGTCAGCGGGCGGCAGAAACACCTCTACGGCATCTACAAAAAAATGCGCGGCAAGCGCCGGGCCTTCAACGAGATCATGGACGTCTACGCGTTCCGGATCATCGTCGACAAGGTCGACACCTGCTACCGCGTGCTGGGTGCTGTGCATAATTTGTACAAACCGTTGCCGGGGCGTTTCAAAGACTACATCGCGATCCCCAAGGCCAACGGCTACCAATCGCTGCACACCACGCTGTTCGGCATGCACGGGGTACCCATCGAGATCCAGATCCGCACCCGTGAAATGGAAGAGATGGCCAACAACGGCATCGCCGCCCACTGGCTGTACAAATCCAGCGGTGACGAACAACCCAAGAGCACCCATGCCCGGGCCCGACAGTGGGTCAAGGGCGTGCTGGAAATGCAGCAGAGGGCCGGCAACTCCCTGGAATTCATTGAAAGCGTCAAGATCGACCTGTTCCCGGACGAGGTCTATGTCTTCACGCCCAAGGGCCGGATCATGGAGCTGCCCAAAGGCTCCACGGCGGTGGACTTCGCCTATGCGGTGCACACCGACGTCGGCAACAGCTGCATCGCCTGCCGGATCAACCGTCGCCTGGCGCCGCTGTCCGAACCGCTGCAAAGCGGCTCCACGGTGGAAATCGTCAGCGCCCCCGGTGCGCGGCCGAACCCGGCGTGGCTCAACTTCGTGGTCACCGGCAAAGCCCGAACCCACATCCGCCACGCCCTTAAACTGCAACGCCGTTCCGAATCCATCAGCCTCGGCGAACGCCTGCTGAACAAGGTGCTGAACGGCTTCGACAGCTCGCTGGAAAAAGTCCCGACCGAACGCGTGCAGACGATGCTCCAGGAATACCGTCTCGAACTGGTGGAAGACCTGCTCGAAGACATCGGCCTGGGCAACCGCATGGCCTACGTCGTCGCCCGCCGCCTGCTGGGCGAAGGCGAACAACTGCCAAGCCCCGAAGGCCCGCTGGCGATCCGCGGAACTGAAGGCCTGGTACTCAGCTACGCCAAGTGCTGCACGCCGATCCCGGGCGACCCGATTGTCGGCCACCTGTCCGCCGGCAAGGGGATGGTGGTGCACCTGGACAACTGCCGCAACATCAGCGAAATCCGCCACAACCCGGAAAAATGCATCCAGCTCTCCTGGGCCAAGGATGTCACCGGCGAATTCAACGTCGAGCTGCGGGTCGAGCTGGAACACCAGCGTGGCCTGATCGCCCTGCTGGCCAGCAGCGTCAACGCCGCCGACGGCAACATCGAGAAAATCAGCATGGACGAGCGCGACGGCCGCATCAGCGTCGTCCAACTGGTGGTCAGCGTGCACGACCGCGTACACCTGGCCCGCGTGATCAAGAAACTGCGAGCCCTGACCGGCGTTATCCGCATCACCCGCATGCGCGCATAACCCCCAATAGCCCAGCCATTACAAGGAGTCATACATGACCAAAACCGTCATCACCAGCGACAAGGCCCCGGCCGCCATCGGCACTTATTCCCAGGCGATCAAGGCGGGCAACACCGTGTACATGTCGGGCCAGATCCCCCTGGACCCGAAAACCATGGAGCTGGTGGAAGGCTTCGAAGCCCAGACCGTACAGGTCTTCGAAAACCTTAAAGCAGTAGCCGAAGCCGCCGGCGGATCGTTCAAGGACATCGTCAAGCTCAACATCTTCCTCACCGACCTGAGCCACTTCGCCAAGGTCAACGAGATCATGGGCAAGTACTTCGAACAGCCCTACCCTGCCCGCGCCGCCATCGGCGTAGCAGCCCTGCCAAAGGGCGCGCAGGTCGAGATGGATGCCATCCTGGTCATCGAGTAACAAGGCCGGCGCAGCATCCCCCGCTGCGCCGTTTTCGTTTTGAAAGGATTCCACCATGCGCAAAGCGCTTGCTCTCCCGCTGCTCGCCCTCCTCCTGGCCGGCTGCGCCAGCGACCCTGCCGACCGTGACATCAGCGGCACCTGGATCAACCAGGCCGCCATCGACGCTGCCGCCAAGGGTGGTCCCCTGCGCGAAGCGCTTCAGGCCTATGGCCCCAACCTGGAATGGGACATCAACACCCGGGCCGGTCAGGCGCGCTACACCAATGGCTTTGAAAACGTCGACGGCAAGTTGCTGGCCGGAGAAGACGGCCTGTGGAAAGTCGACATCTACGGCAGCGCCGCCAGCGAACTCCAGCGTGACGGCGACCAACTGAGCCAGATCGCCACCGAGAACGAGCCGCAGCAGGTATTCAACCGCGCACAAATCCAGGTTCCAGAAGGCGCCCCCATCGGCGCGAGCTTCGAGCGGGCCCTATACGCCGCTTACCTGGACGGCACCTGGAACATCGTCAACGGCCCCGGCCAAGGCGCCACCGTCCAGTTCCAACCCGACGGCCAAGTCAGCGGCCTACCGGGCGCCGACCGCTACGCCCTGTGCCTGGCAGGCGACTGCGCCACCATGAGCAACGGCAACGACACCATCTGGCTGCAAAAGAACGGTGTTGGGAATACCTGGATCTTTGCTCGCGATGGGAAGCGACTGGAGATATTCCAGACGGTGAATGCGTCGTTGGCGGATGAGATTCCGTCGTACACGCCGGGTACTCGGCAATGGGTGCTGGAAAAGCAGTAAGCGGCTCCCCCGCTGCACTAGCCCGACCGCCTCAGCGACGGGAAACCGCTATGTACGAGAATGGATATGAAGAGTCTCGCACGATCCGTGACGTGGGCCTCAGCCCCCGATGTGGACGCTGTAAAGGCTGCTTCCGAGACTTGATTTGACGAAGGTGGGAACTGCCCTCTCCCCACCGCGTCCGCTTTGAGTCGTCGTCACCACGAGGTGGTCTGCTAAACCATGATGGCGCAGGGTGCATATCCGATTGGAAGGCGGACAAGCACCAGGCTTCGGGCCACAAGGAGGAGTCGATGATGGATGTTTACGATCCGAGCTTGCCGATAGTGAATCCATCGGCAGAATGATCAATCATCGACACCAGGCTCGCAATCATCAACCGACACCTCAGCGATCTCTACATGGTCGGCTGCTGGTCGCTCCGGCTGTTTCCACCATGCAGGCACGTTGACGACTGTCTCCCGAGTTATCGCGCCGATCATCCTCACAAGGTCATATGACCTGACACCATCAACGTGCTCACTCAAACTTGCGGCTGTATTCCGCTCTTGGATAGTTGACCTAGACGAAGGGCGGCAGCTGTACGCAGGTTAGTAGACCGGGGACCTAGCAATCCGGCGCGCCCGAGGGCGCCCTGCGCACAGCTACCATCAAATACAGGCACGGAAATGCCTGACTGATAGAAGCCGCTGCGCCTCACTAGATAACACGGGCTACTAAACCCGACCACTGATGGGCAGTGGCAGGAAAACGATAGAGCCCGAGGACAAGGCGCACAAGCGGGCGGATTCTGGCGTAGTTGTAGGCAAAGGCGCAAGGATGTGTGGGGTGGCAGAAGCGCGACGGTCAATATTTGAGCCGCGCCCGGATTTCCTAGGCTTTGCGGCCGCCTTGGATCCCTTGTGGGAGTGGTGTGGGGAAATAGTGCTTCGAAGACGGCAGCCCAATCAGCTCATTAACCACTGAGAAGCGCCCTCATCTTCATAAGCAAGTGGGTGCTGCACCCCGCCTGTAAGAAATTATGACCTCTCGACAACCCACTCAATAGTTAACGGAAAGTTAGCCCACACTTCAAAGTACCTTTTGATGAACTCTTTTACAGAATAATCCTACATCCCCGATTTTATATTTTTGGCATTCTTCGCACCGAATCGCAGCCCCCCCACATTGGAATAGGCTGCAGTTCAAAGCACTCGGTTATTCGGCGCGAAACTTCCTACATAAAGCACTGAAAATATGTATTGAAGTTTGTGGCCATTTGCTGACCGCCGAAAGTTCCAAGAACCGTACTACCCAAAAGGCCATGGATTGACCTACGCAAACAAACTGTCCGCCCATTACCTGGATCTCGTCAAGACACCTGTTTCCCAGGACAGCTTCGCGGGCGCGGATGTGCGCTTTTCAAATGAATTCGAAGCGTTGGAATGTGAACTGGGGAAAGCCCAATCCATCCATGCGTGCGGTCAGGTCGATTGGCTGAAGATTCTTGAACAAAGTGAAGTCATATTGCGCACCCAGTCCAAAGACTTGCGCGTGGCGGCTTGGCTGACATGGGCGTTGTACCAGCGTGAATCTTTTCAGGGCCTGTTGGCCGGCCTCTGCCTCCTGCATTACCTGTGTAAGCACCATTGGGCCGAGATCCATCCCGCCAAGGCAAGAACCCGTGCAGCCAGTTTCAGTTGGCTGTTACCTCGCCTGGAACAGGCGCTGGGCGACCATGTTGCGATCAAAGAGCAACTGCTGTTGTTCCACCAAATGCTGGAACAACTGGAGGGCATTGAGACCGTGTGCACGGCTCACCTCGGGAATGAAGCCCCTCTGATACTGCCGTTGAGCCGTCGGCTCGACAATATGATCCGGCGCGTTACCGAGCATTCGTCAACACCCGCCGCCATCGAAACGGTGGTGGCCCAGGTGAAGCAAGCTGCCACCCAACTGTTCAGTCCCGGCGCTCATATCGAAACCGAAAAAGAAGCCCACAAGGCGCTGCGGGCCCAACAGGAAGGTGCTCGCTCGCTGTGCGCCTGGTGGCTCAAACAAAAAGTTACCGATGTTCGAGCCTTGCGCCTGAACCGCGTTTTGCCCTGGCTGGCCATCGATGCAATACCCGAACACAACGCCGAACAGCTCACCCTGTTGCGCGGGCTGCCGCCGGACAAACTCAAGGGTTATCAAGACAGCCTGCAACGGGGCAGTTATGCGGATCTGCTGGTGGAGATCGAGGCCAGTCTGGCGAAAGCGCCGTTCTGGCTCGACGGCCAGAGGCTCGCCTGGGAATGCCTGCAAGGCCTCGGTGCTGAGCTGGCCATGCGTGAACTGGAGATCCATTTCGCGCTGTTCATCCAGCGCCTGCCGGGCATTCTCGAACTGCGCTGGCATGACGGCGTGCCGTTCGCCGATCCAGCCACCCGGACCTGGATCGCGGCCCAGGTCATGCCCCATCTGCAATGTCCCGGCGCCTCGCCCACCGTCGATATAACCGACAAGCAGGCGCCATGGGAGCTGGCTCTGGAAGAGGCTCAGGCGATTGTGCTCAGGGAGGGGCTCAAGACCGCCGTGCAGTCGCTCCGGCAGGGCATGCAGGCCGCCAACGGTGCTCGCGAACGGTTTCTCTGGCGGTTCGCAATGGCCCGGCTGTGCTTTTCGGCCAAGAAATATGAGCTCGCCAAGGTCCAGCTCGAAGCCCTCGATCAAAGGCTGCAGAACCCGGAGCTGAGTGCGTGGGAGCCTGAACTGGCGTTGCAGGTATTGCACCTGCTGCATCACTGCTGCGAGTTGTTGCCGCAGAACCATTCCGTGCGTGAGCGCAAGGAAGAGACATTCCGCAGGTTGTGTCACCTCGATCTGGAACGGGTCATTGAATAGGCCTCCGGGTCCCCATTGTAAGGAGAGAAATCATGGCCAAAGAAGGCTCGGTCGCCCCCAAGGAACGCATCAACGTCACCTTCAAGCCAGCCACTGGCGGCGCCCAGGAAGAAATCGAACTGCCGCTCAAGCTGCTGGCAATCGGTGACTACACCCACTGCAAGGACGATCGCAAGATCGAGGATCGCAAGCCGATCAGCATCGACAAGATGACCTTCGACGAAGTCCTGGCCAAGCAAGAGCTGAGCTTGGCCTTGAGCGTACCGAACCGTCTTCAGGAGGAAAGCGATGCCGGCGAGCTGGCCGTGCAACTGCGCTTGAACTCAATGAAGGACTTCACCCCCGCCCACCTGGTGGAGCAACTGCCGGAGCTCAAGAAGCTGATGGCGCTACGAGATGCCCTGGTGGCGCTCAAGGGGCCATTGGGTAATACACCGGCGTTTCGCAAGGCCATCGAAGACGCACTGACCGACGATGCATCCCGTGGTCGCGTACTGGACGAGCTGGGCCTGAACGCCCCGGCCACGGACGCTTGACCCCAACAGACAAGGAAGCCGAAACATGAGCTCTCACGCAGCACTGCAGCAGCGCCAGGAACAAAACCATGACCATGGCGAATACAGCATTCTCGAAAGCATCATCGCCCAGACCCGCCTGACTCCTGACGATGAAGCCTATGACATTGCCAAGCGCGGCGTGTCGGCCTTCATCGAGGAGTTGCTCAAACCACAGAACAGCGGCGAGCCCGTCAAGAAAGCCATGGTCGACCGCATGATCGCCGAGATCGACGCCAAGCTCAGCCGCCAGATGGACGAAATTCTTCATCATCCGAAGTTCCAGGCACTGGAGTCGGCGTGGCGCGGTCTGCAGCTACTGGTTGACCGGACCAACTTCCGCGAAAACATCAAGATCGAGATGCTCAACGTCTCCAAGGACGATTTGCTGGATGACTTCGAAGATTCGCCGGAGGTCATGCAATCGGGCCTGTACAAACATATCTACACCGCCGAATACGGTCAGTTCGGCGGACAGCCCGTAGGGGCGATCATCGCCAATTACTTCATGTCCCCAAGCTCGCCGGACGTGAAATTGATGCAGTACGTCGCCAGCGTGGCTTGCATGGCCCATGCGCCGTTCATCGCTGCCGCCGGCCCGAAGTTCTTCGGTCTGGAAAGCTTCACCGGCCTGCCGGACCTCAAGGACCTGAAGGACCATTTCGAGGGCCCCCAATTCGCCAAATGGCAGAGCTTCCGCCAATCGCAAGACGCTCGCTACGTCGGCCTGACCGTACCCCGCTTCCTGCTGCGTACCCCGTACGATCCGGAAGAGAACCCGGTGAAGTCGTTCGCGTACAAGGAAACCGTTGCCAACAGCCACGAGCATTACCTGTGGGGTAACACGGCCTATGCATTCGGTACACGTCTGACCGACAGCTTCGCCAAATTCCGCTGGTGCCCGAACATCGTCGGCCCGCAAAGCGGAGGCGCAGTCGAAGACTTGCCGTTGCATCACTTCGAAAGCATGGGCGAGATCGAAACCAAGATTCCAACCGAAGTGCTGGTTTCCGACCGTCGCGAATACGAGCTGGCCGAAGAGGGGTTCATTTCCCTGACCATGCGCAAAGGCAGCGACAACGCCGCGTTCTTCTCCGCCAGCTCCGTACAGAAACCAAAATTTTTTGGCATCAGCGCCGAGGACAAGGAAGCCGAGTTGAACTACAAGCTGGGTACTCAGCTGCCGTACATGATGATCGTCAATCGCCTGGCTCATTACTTGAAAGTCTTGCAGCGCGAGCAATTGGGCTCATGGAAGGAGCGCACGGACCTGGAGCGCGAACTCAATAACTGGATCCGCCAATACGTGGCCGACCAGGAGAATCCAAGTGCCGAAGTCCGTGGCCGTCGCCCCCTGCGTGCGGCCAGGATCGTCGTCAGCGATGTTGAAGGCGAGCCCGGCTGGTACCGGGTCAGTCTCAATGTGCGTCCTCACTTCAAGTACATGGGCGCTGATTTCACCTTGTCGCTGGTTGGCAAACTGGACAAGGCATAAACGCCACCCATGACTTACGGCAGTCTTTTCGAACGCCTGAACGGTGACACCGAGGAACGTGCGGGCTTGAGCCGCGACGCCAGCGTCATGGCCTCCGTGGCGGCTCATCTGACCAGGATGCTGGGCACCCGCGCGGGTAGTGTGCAGATATCACTCGATTATGGGTTGCCCGACCTCAACGACATGCGCCTGAGCCTGCATGACGCGCGAAGCCAAGCCATCAGCGCGATCAGGACATTCATTGAGACCCACGAGCCACGGCTCGGCAACGTCCGTGTCAGCTCGATACCGAATGACGCCAATCCGCTTTGCCTGTTCTTCAACATCGATGCCCTGCTCGATGCGCAGGGCCTGAAGCGGCGGATGAACTTGTCCGTTTGCCTGGACGGCAACGGTCAAGTCAAGGTCAGCCAAGGATAGCCACCCATGTCATTCAACCACTACTACCAGAGCGAATTGACCGCGCTTCGTCAGTTGGGCCGGCGTTTTGCCGAGCGTAACCCGGCGCTGGCACCGTTCCTGGGCCAGGCCGGGCGGGATCCGGATGTGGAGCGTTTACTCGAAGGGTTCGCGTTCCTGACCGGACGCTTGCGCCAGAAGCTCGATGACGAATTGCCAGAACTCAGTCATTCGCTGATGCAGCTGTTGTGGCCGAACTACATGCGACCGCTGCCGGCTTTCAGCATCCTGCAATTCGACCCGTTGGGGCGTTCCGGCCCCCCGCTACGGGTAACGCGCGACACTCCGGTCGAGAGCAAGCCTGTCCAAGGCGTGCGATGCCGTTTTCGTACTTGCTACCCGACCGAGGTACTACCGCTGGCTCTGACCGGCTTGAATTATTCGGTAAAGGGCGACGGTTCACTGTTGAACCTGCGCCTGGAGATGCCGGGTGACGGTCACCTGGGTGAGGTGCAGTTGAGCCGCCTGCGCTTGCACTTTGCCGGTGAACGCTACATCAGCCAGATGCTCTATCTCAGCCTCCTGCGCAATCTTGAAGGTATCGAACTGATCCCGCTGGACAGTGCCGGCCAACCTGTCATCTCGGCCAGCGGCATACCAATGACGTTCGGCATTCCTGCCAACCGTGTCCAACCGGTGGGGTTTGCCGAGGAGGAAGCGCTGATCCCGTATCCATTGAATACCTTTCGCGGCTATCGCTACCTTCAGGAGTATTTCGCCTTCCAGGACAAGTTCCTGTTCGTCGACATCACAGGCTTGAACGTACTCGATGCCCTGCCGTCAACCGTCCTGGAACAGATGCGCGGCGTGGATCTGCGCTTCGAGATCGGCAAGAACGGTATCCAGCGACTGCATCCGACCCTGGATAACGTGAAGCTGTATTGCACCCCTATCGTCAATCTGTTCAAGCATGACGCAGAGCCGATCAGGCTGGATGGAAAGCAGGACGAGTACCTGTTGCTGCCGGCCAGTTACGACCGGGAGCACTGCGGCGTGTATTCGGTGCAAAGCGTGACCGGATGGAACCCCGGCGGCTTGGGGTACCGAACCTATGTACCGTTCGAATCCTTTGAACACGACTCAAGCGTCGATGTTCAAGACCGCCCCTATTACAGCGTCCGGCAACGTTCATCGCCGTTGCATGACGGCTTGGACACCTGCCTGGGCTTTGGCACCCGGGATATTCAGCATCATGAAACCCTGTCGATCGAACTGACGTGCACCAACCAGAACCTGCCGCGTCGACTCAAACTGGGTGACATCGACCAGCCCGGTGAAAAAAGCCCTCAGTCACTGGGTTTCCGCAACATCAGCCCGGTCACGTCCAGCTTCGCACCACCGCTCAACCAGGATTTCCTCTGGAAGCTGATCAGCAACATGTCACTCAACTACCTGTCGCTGGCGGACGTGAACGCGCTCAAGGTGATTCTCGAAACATACGATTTTCCCCGTTATTACGACGAGCAGGCAGAAAGAACCAGCAAGTGCCTGTTGGACGGGCTCAAGTCCATCAGACATCGGCATGTCGACCGGTTGCACCGGGGCCTGCCGGTTCGCGGTTTGCGCACCGAACTGACCATCGACCCGCAAGGCTATCTCGGTGAAGGGGACCTGTTCGTTTTTGCATCGGTCCTCAATGAGTTCTTTGCGCTTTATGCCAGCCTCAATTCGTATCACGAACTGCGGGTGAACAGCACACAGGGAGAGGTGTACCAATGGACACCCCGCATGGGTCAGCAACCTCTTCTTTAAGCGCACTGACGCATGGAATACGCGAGTACTCGCTGTTCCAGGCCGTGTTGCTGGTCATCGACCGACTCCGCGAGGCCCATCCGCTTCTGAGCGACGAGCATCTGTACGAGCTACTGGAGTTCCAGGCCAACCCAAGCCTCGGGTTTGCGGCCAGCGACATTGATCGCGTGGAGTTTTTCCAAGAGCATGGACGACTGCGGGCGCGCCTGCGCCTGAATCTGCTCGGTTTGGTGGGCGCAGGCTCACCGTTGCCGGCGTTTTATGGCGAACAAGCCTTCGGAGATGACGGGGACGGTAATCCAACTCGTCAATTTCTCGACCTGTTCCACCATCGTCTTCAACGGTTGATGCTGCCGATCTGGCGCAAATACCGTTATAGCGCGAGCTTCCAGAGCGGTGCCCGGGACCCGTTTTCCGAGCAGCTATTTGCCCTGGTTGGCCTGGGTGGCAACGCCATCCGCCAAGCCACTCAACTGAACTGGAGACGACTGCTGCCCTACCTGGGCCTCCTGAGCCTTCGCGCCCACTCGGCGGCGCTGATCGAAGCGGTGTTGCGCTATTACTTCAAGCACGCCGAGCTGAATCTCGAACAGTGCATCGAACGCCGCGTGAACATCATCGATGAACAACGCAACCGCTTGGGACTCGCCAACAGCGTGTTGCACGAGGATCTGGTACTGGGCGAGCAGATCCGCGACCGCAGCGGCAAGTTCCGCATCCACATCCGTAACCTGGACTGGCAGCGCTTCCACGAATTCCTGCCGATCGGTGTCGGTTACCAGCCGCTGTGCGCGCTGGTGCGCTTCACCCTGCGCGACCCACTCGAATATGACCTGCGCCTGGTCCTGCGCCAGCAGGAAATACGGGCATTGCGCATTGGCGAACACAACACGAGCCACTTGGGATGGACCAGTTGGCTGGGCCACGAACGCGCCGATGGCGTGGTGATCCTGGGCAGTAAAATTGATTGGGAATGGACGACATGATCAACGTAGACCTCCAGCAACTCATCCAGGCGCTGGATGCCGACACCCGAAACGACCTGGAACGCTCGGCCGAGCAGTGCGTGGCCCGTGGCGCTGACAAGGTCCTGGTGGAAGACCTGCTGCTGGGCCTTTTGGAACGTTCGGACAGCCTGCTCGCCCGCGCCTTGCAGGATGCCCGCATCAGTCCAGGCGAATTGATCGCCGCCCTGCAACCACGCCCAGGGCACAGCGCCTCGTGCAGTCCATCATTTGCCCCGGAGCTGGTGCAGTGGCTGCAAGACGCCTTGGGAGTGGCCAGCCAGGAGCTGGAGCAGAGCCAGATCGGACAAGCCGCTCTGATCCTGGCGTTGCTACGTCACCCGGCCCATCACGCCGACACGCCTTATCAAGCGCTGATGGCCGAGCTCAACATCGGCCGGTTGAAAGATTATGCCTTGGCGCAACGGGCCCAACTGACCGCCGCCTCATCCGTCATCAAGGGCGAGACCCTGCTGGAGCGTTTTACCCAAGACCTGACCCAACAGGCCCGCGACGGTCAACTGGACCCGGTGCTTTGCCGGGATGCTGAAATCAGGCAAATGATCGACATCCTGGCACGCCGCCGCAAAAACAATCCGATTGCCGTGGGTGAAGCCGGGGTAGGCAAGACCGCCATCGTCGAAGGACTCGCCCTGCGCATCGTTGCAAGGGAAGTACCAGCGGCACTTGCAGACATCGAACTGCGTTCGCTGGACATGGGACTGCTGCAGGCCGGCGCCAGCATCAAAGGCGAATTCGAGCGCCGCCTCAAGGGTGTGATCGATGAGGTCAAGGCTTC
Source organism: Pseudomonas sp. SJZ074 (assembly GCF_007828215.1). Lineage (GTDB taxonomy): Bacteria > Pseudomonadota > Gammaproteobacteria > Pseudomonadales > Pseudomonadaceae > Aquipseudomonas. The sequence goes on from NZ_VIUE01000026.1 coordinate 60,528, forward strand.
GCCCAAGTCCATCGTCCTGTTCATTGACGAAGCCCACACATTGATCGGCGCGGGCGGCAATGCCGGTGGTGCCGACGCAGCCAATCTGCTCAAGCCGGCCTTGGCCAGGGGTGAGCTGCGTACCATCGCCGCGACCACGTGGTGCGAGTATAAAAAATACTTTGAAAACGACCCTGCCCTGGCCCGCCGTTTCCAGCCGGTGCAACTGCACGAGCCCACCGTCGAGGATGCGGTCACCATCCTGCGCGGCCTTGCCCCGGCCTACGAAAACAGCCACGGTATCTATCTGCGCGATGATGCAGTGGTCGCGGCTGCGCAATTGTCAGCCCGTTACCTGACCGGCCGGCAACTGCCGGACAAGGCCGTTGACGTGCTCGATACCGCCTGCGCTCGCGTCCGTATCAGCCTCGCAGCCGCGCCCCAAAGCCTCGAACGGTTGCGCGGCGAACTGGCTGAAGGCGAGCGTCAGCGCCAGGCACTGCGCCGCGACGCCCAGGTTGGCCTGTCGATTGATTTCCAGGCGCTGGAAACGCTGGAAACACGACTGGATACCATCGAAACAGAACGCCAGACGCTCGAAACAGACTGGAGTGAGCAACGCATCCTCGCTGAACGCCTGCTATCGCTACGTCAGCAACTGGCCGCGGCGGATCAAACATCGGACGTCGAGATCCTGAAGTCGGCGCTACGCGAAACCCAGGATGCGCTGATAGCCGCGCAAACCAAGGAGCGCCTGGTCAGTTTCGAAGTCTGCCCAAGATTGGTGGCCGAAGTCATCAATGCCTGGACTGGTGTACCGCTGGCTCAACTGGCACGGGAACACAGCGCAAGCGTTGCCAGTTTCGCCACAGATTTGCGTGCCCGTATTCGCGGCCAGGAACAGGCCGTGCAGGCCCTTGACCGCGCGATGCGCGCGGCCGCCGCAGGCCTGAACAGACCTGACGCCCCGGTGGGCGTGTTCCTGCTGGTGGGGCCGAGCGGTGTCGGCAAGACCGAAACGGCGCTGGCCCTGGCCGACCTGCTGTATGGCGGCGAGCGTTTTATCACCGTGATCAATATGGCTGAGTTCCAGGACAAACACACCGTTTCCCGACTGATCGGCGCACCGCCGGGCTACGTTGGCTTTGGCGAAGGCGGCATGCTCACCGAAGCCGTTCGGCATAAACCCTATTCAGTGATTCTGCTCGACGAGGTCGAAAAAGCCGATCCGGACGTACTGAACCTGTTCTACCAGATCTTCGACAAAGGCCTTGCCAATGATGGCGAAGGGCGGGAAATCGATTTTCGCAACACGCTGATTCTGATGACGTCGAACCTTGGCAGTGAATACATCAGCGAACAGTGCGAAAACGGCACCCGACTGAGTGCGGAGCGCGTCGAGGAAGGCCTCCGCCCAATACTCAGCCGGCATTTCCAACCGGCCCTCCTGGCCCGCATGCGCGTGGTGCCGTACTTCCCGATCAGCGACCTGGTGCTGCACGAGCTGGTGGAAATCAAACTCAACCGCCTGGGCGAGCGCCTGCAGGCTCGTCGGCTGGGCTTCAGTTACTGCAAACAGCTGTTGGAGCATCTGGTTGAACACTGCATCCGCGGCGACAGTGGCGCGCGTGCAATCGACCGTTTGCTCGAGCGGCACTTGATGCCCCAGATAGCCGATCGCCTGCTCTCGGCCATGGCCAGTGGCGAAGCGTTGCGACAGGTGCACGCCACCCTTGACGGCAACGCTGGCATCGTCTGTGAGTTCACCTGAAATGGAGGCGATGTTCGAGCAGGTTCCGCGACCGTTGGCCTATGCCGAGGCTTTGCTTACGCAATTCTCCAGCCTGTCAGGCGCAACGGATGTCGCTACGTTACTGGGGGATTTTATCCAGGCTGCAGCCTGCCTCAGCGGGTGTGAACTGACACAGTTGTATTTGCTGGATGCCACCCATGCCCATCTGGAAATACACGCCGAATGCCTGGAGGGCCAGTTGCGGTTCCGTGACCGGACTCTGCCGCCCTCCGATTACAGTGGTGAACAACTGCTGCAATTCGCCCTGTGCCAGAACCGTATGGTCAGCCTCGACGCGTTGAACTCAAACCTTCACGAAATCGGCTTCCTGCCAAGCCGGTCGACACCCTGGCAGTCGCTGCTCTGTGTACCACTTCTCAATCCGCGCCAAACCATCGAAGGCCTGTTGCTATGCGCCACCGGCAAGCGTCTCGACCTGCAAGGCTTTGCCAGATCCCTGAGTCAACTTGGGGCCTTCGCGCTGCGGCAGAAGTCTCTCTTGCAGCGTCTGCACCGTCCCGCCAGGACGTCTGATTCCGTCAACACAACCAGGCCCGGCATTAGCGGCTACGGGCTTATCGGCAAGAGCCCGGCAATGCGCCAGACCTGCCTGTTGATCAGTAAAGTCCTGCACAGCCCCTACACCGTCCTGCTACGTGGCGAGACGGGCACCGGCAAGGAGGTGGTGGCCCGGGCCATTCATGATTGTGGCCCGCGTCGAACCAAGGCTTTCATCGTGCAGAACTGTGCAGCGGTCCCCGAAAACCTGCTGGAAAGCGAGCTGTTCGGCTATCGCAGGGGCGCGTTCACCGGGGCCGACCGGGATCGTCTCGGGCTGTTCGATGCGGCTGAGGGCGGCACACTGTTGCTCGATGAAATCGGCGACATGCCATTGTCTCTCCAGGCCAAACTGCTGCGGGTGTTACAGGAAGGCGAAATCCGTCCGCTGGGGTCCAGCAAAACCCACAGGATCGATGTCCGGATCATCGCCGCGACCCACCGCGACCTGAAACAACGGGTGGAAGAAGGCCTGTTTCGCGAAGACCTGTATTACCGACTCGCCCAGTTCCCGATCCAGTTACCGGCGTTGCGCCAGCGGGAAGGCGACATTCTCGAACTGGCGCGACACTTCGCCGACAAGGCCTGCGCATTCTTGCGGCGCGATCCGGTGTGTTGGTCCGACGCAGCCCTAGATCATCTGGCCGCCTATGGCTTCCCCGGGAACGTACGCGAACTCAAAGCCCTCGTGGAAAGAGCCGTATTGCTGTGCGAGGGCGACGAGCTGCAGGTCGAGCACTTCGCGTTGCACATCGACACGCCGGCCGCCCGTGTCTCCATGGGTCTGCGCGAGCGGCTCGGGCAGATCGAGCGAGGCCTGCTGATTGATTGCCTGCGCAAGAACGCCGGCAACCAGACGCTGGCCGCCCGCGAACTCGGTTTGCCACGCCGCACCCTGCTCTATCGCCTCGGGCGCCTGAAGATTCAACCGAGGGACTTCGATGATTGACCCCATCGCCTGCCCCCGCCCTTTCAATTCTGGAGTCCTTCCGATGCCTGATTTTTCCTGGCAAGCCGTCCTGCTGGCCATCGTCGTGTCATTCGGCCTCGGCGGCTGCAACGGCAATTACAAATTCAATGACAGCGATTACCGCCCCCTGGGGGATCCCCAGGCCGTCAATCGCGGCAAGTGACCGCAAGGAGTACCGATGGAGCTTGTTCTTGAAATGCTGAACGCCAGACAGTTCGTTCCGGCGCCGCTGTGTCGCATGACGTTCGGGCCAACTGGCGGCGTGATAGGCCGGGGCGAGAGCTGTGATTGGACCATTCCCGACCGCCAGCGCCTGTTATCCAAGCGCCACGCGCAGATCAGCTCGCGCGAAGGTGCATTTTTCCTGACCGACACCAGTGGCAACGGCGTAAGCCATCGCGCAAGTGGCGCACGCTTGCCCAAGGGCGACCCGGTACGCATCCAGGACGGAGACATCTTCCTTATGGGGGATTTCGAAATTCTGGCGCGGTTGGCTTCCGCCCAAACGAACGGCACCGCGCCGGCAGACCGTCCAATGTCTGTCGATAGCCTGATCCCGGACGATGCCTTTCTGGATCTCGACCCGCTGAAGGCACTGGGGCCACAACCCGGCGTGTTTTCAGAAATAGATGAACTGGTTAGCCCCTCTGCCATGTCCGCGGATGCTTTCAAAGGCCCCGACTACGCCCCCATCGACATGGAAAATCTGCTACTGCCGGAGCTGGTCGAAGCGCCAGCGGAACCCAAATTGGAAGCCTCGCCGACCACCGCCCCCCATCATCCAGCTGAAGATTTCTGGGAACGTTTCGGCGCGGCGCTGGGGATAAATCTTGGAAACCTGGACAACGAAGCCCGCGAAGCCCTGGCGTTGAGTGCTGTGAAGTTGCTCAGACAAAGCATTCAGGGATTACAGCAGAGCCTGCATACCCGATCGGAGCTGAAGAGTGAACTGCGTCTGGCTCACACGCTCATCCAGGGTGAGCCAAAAAACCCGCTGAAGGTTGCCGACGATGCCCAGCACGCCTTGCAGATGCTGTTGCAACCGAACAAACCTGCCCAGTTGTCGCCCGACCAGGCCATTGCCCGCGCCTTTCGTGATCTGCAGGCCCATCAAGTGGCCTTGCTCACAGCAAGCCGCAACACGTTGCGCGCGACGCTGGAACACTTTTCACCGCAACGGCTGATGTTCCGACTGGAACGGGACCACAAGCCGCTGATCAGGACGAACGGTCACTATTGGAAGGCTTACGGCCGTTATCACCAGGCCTTGTGCCAGGACGACGACTGGACAGGACGATTGCTGGCCCGAGATTTTGCCCAGGCCTACGAAGAACAGGTTCGCCTGGTTTCCACCCTGCATACCGATCACCATGGATGATGCACATGTCTCGTTGCACGATGTTTTTCCTCACCACGTTGACGGCCGTTGTCACAACATTGCTGTTGGCCGGTTGCGCCACGCTGTCGCCGTTCTCGACGATGACCAAGCTCGCCCTCACGTTGACGGCCAGCGATCAACTCAACCCGGACCTCAACGGACGGCCATCGCCAGTGGTGGTGCGGCTGTTTGAGCTCCGGCACCCTGTGGCGTTCGAAAATGCGGACTTCTTCAGCTTGTATGAACGCGCCAGGGAAACGTTGTCGCCGGACCTGCTTTCCAGCGAAGAACTGGAACTGCGCCCGGGCGAGACCGTAGACCTGAAACTCGACATCGCTGGCGGTGGTCGTTACGTCGGTGTCGTCGCCGCGTACCGTGACCTGCCACAAGCCCGCTGGCGCCATACCTTGCCGGTTACCGCGGCGCAGCTCACCCAGGCAAGGCTGACCCTTGACCAGGATGGGATTGCCAACGCCATTGAAACACCCGCCGGAACCGACGCCCGATGAATCACGATAAAGTCATCTGGCAGGAAGGCATGCTGCTGCGCCCACAACATTTGCAGCACAACGACCGCTACTTCGATCATCAGTTGAAATTCCGCACGCGCTTCCTGTCCCAGTACACCTGGGGATTCCTGGCGCTGGAGATCGACACCCAGTTTCTCAGCATGGGTCAGTTGGTGGTCAGCCAAGCCTCTGGCGTCCTACCGGACGGCAGCCTGTTCGAAATGAACAGCAACGCCGCCCCCCTGGTACTGGAAGTCCCTCCCAATACCAGTAACACGCCGATCTATCTTGCTTTGCCGCTGGTAACCGGCAATCGCATCGAGTCCCGTCGTCCAGAGCAATCCGATGTCCAGGCGCGCTACATCACCTACGAAATGCAAGTGGCCGATTGCAATGCCGCAGAGGCGCTCAGCAGCCCGGTCAGTTGCGGCCGCCCGGACCTGCGCTTGCTGCTCGGCGAACAGCAGACCGACCAGGCGTTCGTGAAGCTCAAGCTCTGCGAGGTACTCGATACCACGTCCGATGGCCTGATCAGACTCGATCCGGACTTCGTCCCGACCTTCATCCAGGCCGGTTCATCCAGCTATCTGCGTTCGTGCCTCAAGGAGGTCATCGGCATGCTGGGGCACCGGGGCGACAGCCTCGCCGACCGGATTCGCTCCAACGGCAAGGCCGGAGGCACGCAGGTCGGCGACTTCATGATGCTGCAGTTGATCAACCGCAACGAACTGCTGTTGCGTCATGACCTGGATCTGGAACAGGTACATCCCGAACGGCTGTACCGTACCTTGCTGAGCCTGCTGGGTGAGTTGGCGACATTTTCCGGCGAGAGCAAACGCCCACCGTTCAACAACCATTATCGCCACAGCGACCAGGGTGGCTGCTTTCGAAGCTTGATGCAGGGCATCCGCCAGATGCTTTCCATGGTGCTTGAACAGCATGCGATTGAATTGCCTTTGCAGGCGCGTCAATACGGAATCATGGTCTCGCCGGTCCACGACCTTTCACTGCTGGGCTCGGCTTCGTTCGTCCTGGCCGCGAGCGCCCATTGCGACGGCGAAGAACTGCGCCAGCGCTTGCCCTCGCAGCTCAAGATCGGTCCGGTGGAACGCATCCGCCAGTTGGTCAATCTGCACTTGCCCGGGATCCGGATCAGGCCCCTGCCCGTGGCGCCGCGGCAGATTGCATTCCATGCCAACAAGACCTACTTCATCCTCGAACCCAACCCCGAAGACCTGTCCCAATTGAAGCGCTCCGCGGGCTTTGCCTTTCATGTTTCCGGAGACTTCACCGAGCTTGAACTGAACTTCTGGGCCATCAGGAACTGACTGAAATGGACAAGGAAAATCCTCAGGACGAAACCACCGTCCTGCTCGATCATCACGGACAACGCCCGGCTTCACAGCCATTGACCGACGGCGCCGCGCCGCCGCGTATCGAGCAGTTGCAGGAGCGCATGATCTACGCCGCGCACCAGCCATCCACGCGAACTCCAACGACGGGCCTCAATCCGCTGGTAGCAGCGGCATCCGGGTTGCTGTCGCAATTGGTAAGACTCAAACATGGTCGCGATCGTGAGGACTTGCGGACCCTCAAGCACGAACTGACCCGGGACCTGGGAGAGTTCGAAGCCCGCGCCGCGCAGAGCGGTGTCGAGAACAGCCAATTGGTTGCTGCCCGTTACGTCCTCTGCACAGTGATCGATGAAGCGGTGGTCACTACATCATGGGGCAATGGAAGCGGTTGGTCGCAAATGAGCCTGCTCAGTACCTTCCATAACGAAACCTTCGGCGGCGAAAAGGTCTTCCAGTTGCTGGATCGCTTATCGAAAAACCCCACCAGGCACTTGCCGATGCTTGAGCTGCTGTACTTGTGCCTGTCCCTCGGCTTCGAGGGCAAATACCGGGTCCAGACGCGCGGAGCAATCGAGCTCGAAGGCGTCCGCGACAGCCTCTACCGGCTGATCCGCCAGGTACGCGGCGAGGTTCCCAGTGAACTGTCGCCGCATTGCGAGGGCCTCGAGGGGGTGCGTCGCGCCCCCGTTCGCATCGTTCCGGCGTGGATCGTGGCGCTCTTCACCCTGGTGTGCCTGGGGATGATGTATTCGAGTTTTGCCTGGGTTCTGGCCGAGCACCGCAAGACTGTCCTGCACCCTTATCAATCACCAGAACCGGTCACCGCTCAGCCGTTGCCATAACAGGGATGTGTCATGAAATTTCTTTTCAGGAAGGTGGGCGCCTGGTTGCGTCCAACCTGGGTCTGGACGTTGCTGCTGGCCCTTTGCGCAGCGCTGTTGGTGTGGTTCCTCGGGCCGCTGCTGGCAGTCGATGACTATAAGTTTTGGGCAAGCCCGACGGCACGTTTGCTGACCATCAGTGCACTGTTGTTGGGGTGGGGCCTGGCAATGGTGTTCATCAATGGAAGTACTGTCGCCAGCGCGGCGCCCCAGGCAATCGATACCGACCGGAATCACCGCCTTCGCCAGGCCAGCATGAACGATGAACGACGCGAATTGCACTCGCGCTTCAAGCAAGCGTTGCGCCTACCCACCGCTTCACCTGCGCAGGCCGGCCACAACCTGAACCTGCACAACAGTTTGCCGTGGTACCTGCTGATAGGTCCGCCATCCGGCGGCAAGACCAGCCTGCTCGACTGCTCGGGCATTGATTTCTTCGTCAACAAGCCTGCACGCAAGCCAATAGACGGTGCATCGGCCACCCGGTATTGCGATTGGTATTTTTCCGAGCAGGCGGTGATGGTCGATACCCCAGGGCGCTATCTGACCCAGGTGGACGCCGAAGTCGATGGCAATGCCTGGAACACCTTGCTCGAACGGCTGCGCAAGCGCCGCCGCAATCGGCCCCTGAGTGGCGTGCTGGTCACTGTCCCCATCGAGCTCCTGCGTTGCGGGAGTGAAGATGAGGTCATCACCCTGGCCTGTCACATCCGTGGTCGTTTGCAGGAGCTGCAACGGCAACTGCATGTGGATGCACCCATTTACCTGGTCCTGAGCAAGGCCGACTGTGTACCGGGCTTCAACGAGTTCTTCGATTCACTGACTCGCGAGGACAGCGACCAAGTGCTGGGGGCGACGTTCAGCCGAAACCAACGAGGCACCGACGTGACCGTGCTGCGGGACGAGCTCGAGGCACTGCTCCATCGGCTCAACAGCCAAGTGATCACGCGCATGCATGAGGAACGCGACCTCCAACGCCGCAGTCAAATTCTCGACTGTCCTCATCAGTTGGGACTTATCGACAACAATCTGTGCCTGTTGGTCGAAAAGGCTTTCACCGGCAGTATCTGCCCGCTGCGTGGGTTCTACCTGACCAGCGCCTCGCCTGGCAGACGCCCGCGGTTCATCCAATCACTCCTCAGTCGGGTCATTTTTCCTGAAGCCGATCTGGCTGGCCTTGATCGCCGCGAGCGCAGCCGTATCCACTGGGGACAGCGGGCCCTGTACACGGGAGCGCTGTCAGCCCTCGGCCTGTTCGGGCTGCTGTGGGCGACCGGTTTTTCGTACAACCATGAACGCCTGGAACAGCTGCGGACCCTGGCGCAACGGTGGGAGCGGCAGCATCAGGCCCTGCAACCGGATGATGATTGGCTCGCCCTGAGCGAAGCCCTCGATACGCGCTTCGCCGCCACGCGGATTTTCCCGCCCGTCGGAAAGGTGCCACTGCATGAGCGCGCCGGCTTGTATCAGGGCGAACCGAGCGAGCCGGCCGTAACTGGCGCCTACAGCCGTGAATTGCGAGAACGATTACTGCCCCGGGTCACGCAGATGCTTGAAGGACATATCCGAGACAATCTGGATAACCGCGAGCGTCTGTTCAATAGCCTGCGCGCGTACCTGATGCTGAACCTGCAAGAACGACGCGATAACCCATGGCTCAAGGATCGGGTTGCCCGCGATTGGTCCTTGCACTACGCCGGCAATACGGCGCTCCAGAACAGCTTGAGTGGCCACTTCAAGCGCTTGCTGCTGCAACCATTCACCCAGCGGCTCGATGAATCTCTAGTGGCCGAGGCCCGGAAAGTCCTGCGCAGCGAGTCCATGGCCGCCGTGGTCTATCGCATGTTGCGCGAGCAGGCCAGACACCTGCCGCAGTATCGACTCAGCCAGCACATGGGGCCGCAGGGACCGCTGCTGGTCGGCGGCGACCATTCGATCCCCGGCTTCTACACACGTCGGGGTTACGAGCACTTCTTCTCGGTTCAGGGCGTGGCGCTGATCACCGAACTGCTGCGGGACAACTGGGTATTGGGCGAAGGTACAACCCTCAACGGCGGAGACTTGCGACGCCTGATGACCGAACTCGAACAGCTGTATTTTCGCGATTATGCCGACCAGTGGAGCGAAGCGATCGGACAGGTAGCCTTGCAATCGCTCGGCGGCACTGGCGAAGGGGCCGAACAACTGGCGAGGCTGACATCGGCCCATTCGCCAATCCTGCAGATGCTGGTGCAGGTCCGCGAAAATACTCGGCTCCAGACCGCTGCCGAACGTATTGATGAGGCGATGCCTGCAATCGGCAACGGTGCCGCCGCACAACGGGTGACCACCGCCCAGCAAACCTCCGACAGCCTCGCCGAGAAGTTACCGGAGACCGCGCAGAAATCCTTGCAGCGGCGCTTCGACCCCCTGCACCGTCTGTTGGACCCTGACAATGGTCCTTCTGCCGACCTGACCCAAGCCCTGCGTGCACTCGATGAAGTGCAGTTGCAATTGGCGAGCCTGGCTCGTGCCAGCCTGCCGGAGCAGGCTGCGTTCGACATGGCCAGGAGCCGCATGAGCGGCAAGCGTGATGCTCTGAGCAACCTGCGTGATGCGTCCACTCGCCTGCCTCGGCCGATCAGCGAGTGGTTCAACAAGCTGGCCGACGACAGCTGGCGCCTGGTGCTAAACGATTCATACCGCTTCCTGAACCAGCGTTACCAGAGCGAGCTGTACGGCTTCTACGGCAAGGCCATCAACAAGCGCTATCCGTTCACTGCCCACAGCGCCAGTGACGTTGCGATCAATGACTTCCGGGAGTTCTTCAAGAATGAAGGTATTGTCGACCGCTTCTTCGAGCGTTACCTGCAACCTTTCGTCAGCGGCTCTGCGGGGCACTACCGCCTTCGCGGCATCGACGGCCAGAGCTTGCCAATGACGCGAGCCTTTCTTGATCAACTGGCGGCGGCGGACACCATCCGCCGGAGTTTTTTCGCCGAGAACCCGGCCGAGCCGCAGGTGCAGTTCAAACTTGAGCCCTACACGCTCGACCCGGCAGTGACTCGTTCCGAGTTCCGTTTTGGTGACAAGGCGCTTGAGTACCGTCACGGCCCAATCCTGCCCGTGGCGTTCACCTGGCCGAGCGACGCGCAAGACGGCCGGGCCGCCCTGGTATTGGAGAAGTGGGTCGGGCGCGGCGTGGGTATCGAGAAAAACACCGGGCCGTGGTCGCTGTTTCGCCTGTTCGACCTGATGGAAACCGAATACCTGAGCGGACGCGACGTACGGGTACTCAAGGCAGACCTGGGCGGCCTGCGGGCCAACTTCCTGTTGATGAGCCAGCGCACGCCGAACCCTTTCGACATGAGCGTTCTGCGTACTTTCCGAATGCCGGTGCAGCTCTGATGCAGGACGCAGGTATCTGGCGCAGCGCGGCGGGCACGAACCCTGGCAAACTTCGGACACGGAACGAGGATGCCTTTCTCGACAGTCCGCAGCAGGGGCTGTGGGCCGTAGCCGACGGGATGGGTGGGTATGGCGGCGGTGATATCGCCAGTCAGTTGATCGTCGCTAATCTGGCGGCGCTGCCGCTGCACCCGGACCTGAGGGAGCGGTCCAAGGCCGTGCGCCAATGCCTGCGTTGGACCAATCGACGACTCAGCCAGGAACTGACTATCACCGCCGCACAGCATCCCGCCATTATGGGCAGCACCGTGGTGGCGTTGCTCCTGGAAGGTGACCGAGGTTCTTGCATCTGGGCGGGCGACAGCCGCTGTTACCTGTGGCGCAATCGGCAGTTGTATCAATTGTCCAAAGATCACTCGTTGCAACAGCAACTGATCACCCAGCAACACCTGAGCGTCGACGAAGCCAGCGCCCACCCTGCGGCCAAAGCGTTGACACGCGCGGTGGGCGCCGCGCCAGAGCTGACACTGGAAGTGCTGGAGCTGGACGTTAAGCCCGGTGACACGTTCCTGCTGTGCAGCGACGGCTTGCACCAGGATCTCGACGGCCAGACCCTGGGGCATGGGTTGAGTCTGGCCTCCCCTCAGATGGCGCTGGATTATCTGTTTGAACGGGTACTGCACGGCTCGGCGCGGGATAACCTGACGGCCGTGGTGATCACACAGTGACCTCTCCTGAATCAGACCCGCCCCCTCAGTCCACGTATGTCGCGTTCGCCGGCCCTCCCTCTGCCATGCCGTTCGGCCAACAGTGCCTTGGCGAAATGCCTGGCATCCTCGCGGGACGTTATCGCCTTGAACACTTGCTCGGTGCCGGTGGCATGGGCGTTGTCTACCGCGCCCGAGACCTGCTGCAAGAACAATACAGCGACCCCGATCCGTACATCGCGCTGAAAATGCTCAATGAGGACGTTGACGAGTCCCCCGACGCCGCTGCCCTGCTCTACAGCGAATTCAGCCTGAGCCGGCGATTGCATCATCCAAACCTGCTGCGTCCCTATACCTTCGAAGTGGATGCGGCCCAGCGGCGGGCGTTCATCACCATGGACCTGATGCGCGGCCTGACCCTGGACAAACTGCTTTGCGAACGCCCCCTCGGATTGCCCTGGCATGAATGGCACGGGATTGCCGTGCCCCTGCTCGACGCATTGGCCTACATCCATCGCCGAGGCGTTCTGCACGGCGACGTGAAACCAAGCAATGTGATGCTGAGCGAAGACGGCGTGCGTCTGTTCGATTTCGGCTTGGGCCTGGCGACGGAGGGTCCCTTGAAAGACCTGCCCCACCTGAATCGCAATCGCCTCAACGCCTGGACCCCAGGCTATGCCGCGCCTGAACTGTTGGACGGCTCGCCGCTGTCGGCGAGTGCCGATGTCTATGGCGTGGCTTGCGTGTTGTATGAACTGGCGAGTGGCAGGCATCCGTTCCGCCGTTTGCCTTCGACCCAGGCTCGCGATGACGGACTGGAATGCAAACTCAAGGCCCCACCCAACCTGCCCAGGCGCTGCTGGCCGGCGTTGCGAACGGCCCTGGCGCTTGATCCGGGGCGACGCAATATCGGTGCGGCGCAGTTGCGTGATGTCCTGGGGAGTGTTTCGTCCTGGTGGTGAGGGGGCTGTGGAACCTGTCAGCCAAGCCCCAAAACCTGTGGGAGGGAACCTGCTCGCGATAGCGGTCTGTCAGCCGACATCAAGGTTGGCTGTTCCGGCCTCATCGCGAGCAGGCTCGCTCCCACAGGGGACACCGTCTTTTTGAGAATGCACTGCCAGGAATTGGCGAGGCGGCAATTTGCCATCTACTCTCCGACTGGGCACGAAGGACCTCCTTTGCATTCTTAGGGAAAAGATCATGATAAACGTCACTTGGCCATCCGCGGTTGTGGTTGTTTGTTTACTGACAGGATGTGCGCCGTACCAGAAATCTCGGGTTCTTGAGGCCGACGAGCGGTTACTGACCTACTCCACCCGAGTGGATGGATATGGCCATAAAACCGAAGTGCTGTGCCCCGAGCCCAGCCCGGATGCGCTCAAGACGTTGGCCGGTTCGTTATCCGCAGAAAAAGCGGATGTGGCTGCACTGGCGGCCGCGTTCCAGGAATCAGGAGCAAGTATCGGCCTGCGAACCCATTCGATCCAGCTGTTGAGGGATCAGCTTTACAGTATTTGCCAAGCCTACGGTAACTCGGGGATTACACCGAGTGCGTACCGGATGATGCTCACCCGGAACCAGCGCAACACTGTCGCTCTCATGGCGATTGAACAACTCACAGGGGTTGTCCGTAGCCCAAGCGTAACGCTGAGCGGCTCAGCGACAGCAGACAGCGCGGGCGCTGTGCTTGAGCTGACCACCCAGTTGAATGCGGCGAATGCGAAGTACAAGGGTATGGATCCAGCGACGGATGAAGCCAAGCAATTGAAAGCGTCGATTGATTCCATTGAGGCTGCGCTGAAGGAGGCGAGAAAGTCGCTGGTCACGGCCTCTGGATCAAGCGCCTCCACATTGGCAAGCACGAGCGAGATCAACAAGGACGTAATGGCTGTGGTTGCAGCCAGTGTCGAGAAAATTGCTGGCTCGGTTATCGGTGTAGATGACCAGTTTTATCTGTGTCTTGACCTATATGAAAGTATTGGCGAAGCCAGGGTTCCGGCCGTACTGAGGGAGAGGTGCTCTGCTGTTTTTGCCAGAGACTTGAGCGTGAAAAGCTTAGGTCGTTCAGATCGACAAGGGCAGCCAGGTCAACCCGGTGCTGGGGGCGTTGTGGATACGACGCCACCTCCTACTCTTGGAGATAACTCCAGAGTCGCTGATACGACACTATCTCCTACTCTCGGAGAAAACTCCCGAGTCACTCGTACAGTAACCCTGCCATCGGGTGCACAGCTGTTTATCTATGATGATAAGAGTATGGCTGTGATGAGAAAGCTGGAGCCTGGCGAATCACCCGAGAAGGAGATGGCCGCCGATTCCAAAGGTTTGCAAAAAGCGATTGAGGAACTTCGCCGAGGGGCGATGTAGTTTTCGCCGAAAGCGAGCCAGAGCGGAATGACATCGCGGCCTCTTCAGCAAAAGGCCAAGTTCGCACCTTGGCCCCAGTCCAGCTTTTTTGGTTGGCGATGGACCAACGCTCATTGCTGCAGCACGATAGATTGCGCTAAGAGCCCCAGCGGCCTTCACGCACCCGACGGAATAGGCGCTTTCTTACCCAAGCGGATCAGCTCATTGGAGAAACACAGCCCAACGATGATCAGCGCCGCGCCCACGTACAGGCTTTCACGCGGAACTTCATTGAGCACCACGAACGCCAGCAGCGCGGCGAACAGCGGTTCGGTCAGTTCCAACGCTTGCACTTGGGAAGGCTTGAGGTACTCGATGGCCTTGGTGGTGCAGAAAAAGCCGAGGATGGTCGGCAGGGCGGCCAGGGCCAGCAAAGCGGTAATAGCCAGGGGCGACGGCTCGCCGATCACGAAGCCGTCGGCTCCCGCCGGCATCAGCAGGTACAGGCTGCCGAAGAACAGCAACTGCCGGGTGAAGTGCAGGCCGCCCGACACGCCCATCCGTTTCATCACCACCGAAAACGCCCCGTAGCCGCAACCGGCCATGGACGCGAGCGCCGCACCCTGGAGGGTGAAGCCTTGTTGCAGGTCGGCGCCAAAGATCACCGCGATGCCGGCGATAGCCAGGGCCGCACCCACGGTGGCGTTCGCGGTGATGGGATCTTTCAGGAACAGGCGCCCGAGTACGATGGAGGAGATGGACGCGCTCGCCATCAACATCACCACCACGCCCGCTGCGGCGTAATGCCGATAGGCCGACGTTTCAAAGTGGAACAGCACGAAGATGCCGAGGAACGCGCAGATCGCCGCCTGGGTCCATTTGGCGGTCGTGGCCGGGCGCTTGAGGCACAGCAGCAAGAACGAGAGCAGCAGGCAACCCAGGATCGTCTTGATTACGGCGACGCTGCTGGCGGTGAAGCCATTGCTCATGAGGACCTTGCTGAGCACGCCGATCGTGGCGTTCAGTGCAGCGGCGGAGAGTGCAAAGATGACGCCTTTGCTGAAACTGGCTTGCATGGAGGACGGTCCCTGTCGCGGTTATCGGAGCATGCTCGGGGAGTTCGATAAGCCAAGTCAATACCTGGCGAAGGTAGGTGGCTCTGGATGTCATGCTGGGGCAAGGGTGGTGCCATGCCGTCGGAGGCCCGTAACCACAATTCCTTGTGGGAGCGAGCCTGCTCCGGGCGGCGATCCGACGATAGCGGCGGCACATTCGACATCCACGCAAGCTGACCCACCGCCATCATCGGATCGCCGCCCGGAGCAGGCTCGCTCCCACAGGGGGGAGTGGTGGTGAGTATGGATGTTGTGTTCAGCCGAGATCTGGGGTGGGCGGGCAAGCCTAGCTCCCACAGGTGTCAGCAGCGCCCTTCCAGAATCGCCGCATAGCCTTCGCGAAAGCTTGGGTAGCGCGGGGTCCAGCCCAGGGCTTTGGCGCGGGCGTTGCTGCAGCGCTTGCTGCCGGCGCGGCGAACGCTGGCGTCTTCGGCCCATTCGGTGACGCCCATGTAATCGCGCAGCCAGGCCACCACGTCGGCCAGCGCGGCGGGGGCGTCGTCGACGCCGATGTAGCAGTCGTCGAGGGGTTTGCCCTGGCGATCCGCTTCCAGCAGAAACGCCAGCAGCCCTGCCGCGTCGTCGGCGTGGATACGGTTGGCGTACAGCGGCGGGTCGATCACCACGCGATAGCCCTGGCGCACCTGGCTCAGCAGCCATTCGCGGCCCGGGCCGTAGATGCCGGTCAGGCGTACACGGCTGGCCGGGATGCCGCTGTCGAGGGCCAGTTGCTCGGCTTCTAGCATCAACCGACCGGAATAGCCATTGGCCTCGGTGGGCGAGGTTTCATCGACCCACTCCCCGGCTTTCTGCCCATACACGCTGCTGCTGGACACGAACAGCAGCCGTTTGGGCTGTTGGCCGTGCTGCTTCAGCCAGCCCAACACATGTTGTAACCCTTCTATATACGCCGCCCGATAGCCCGCTTCGTCATGGTCGGTGGCGGCGGCGCTGTACACCAGGTAATCCAGCGGCCCGGTCGGCCAGGCGGCTGGGCATTGGGCGCTGAACAAATCCCCCGCCACCCCGATAACCCCCGCCGGCAGGCTCGCAACCGAGCGCCGCAAGCCATAGACCTGCCAATGTTCGACCAGCAATTGGCTGGCGAGGCGGCCGCCGATATCACCGCAACCGGCGATCAAAACAGAAGAAACGGACATCGAGCTCTCCTCGGGTAAAGCCGCAGACTAGCGTGCGGAAGAGACGGGCGGCTAGGAATGCAGGAAAAAAAGATACTGTATTACTTTTGTTAACAAGAATTACTTGCAATAATGCACCCCGCTTTTGTTCTCGGCCTCACGAGGCCTGGAAGAACATCGACTTCTTTACTCTCAGGTCCGGCCAGCATGAATCGCTCTCTATCCTCCGCTTCGCCAACCAACCGACCTCGCGCCTGGGGCGCCGTGGCCGCCCTGCTGTGCAGCCTGCTGCTGGCTCCGGCCGCCGCGTTCGCCGACGCCCAGACGCCGGCCACGACCCCAGCCACCGCGCCGGCCGCCACCCAGGCGCCAGCCGAAGCCGCCGCCCCCGTGGCAACGCCAGCGGTCGGCGAACCGGCCCAAGCCGTGGCAGCCGACGCCCCTGAGGTGCTCGAGGCCGACAACTCCCTGGGCATGGCCCACGACCTGTCCCCATGGGGCATGTACCAGAACGCCGACATTATCGTGAAACTGGTGATGATCGGCCTGGCGATCGCTTCGGTCATCACCTGGACCATCTGGATCGCCAAAGGCTTCGAGCTGATGGGTGCCAAGCGTCGCTTGCGCGGTGAAATCGCGGCCCTGAAGAAAGCCGCCACCCTCAAGGAAGCCAGCGCTACGGCAGCGAAGGAAGGCACCCTCGCCAACCTGCTGGTGCACGACGCGCTCGAAGAAATGCGCCTGTCGGCCAACAGCCGCGAGAAGGAAGGCATCAAGGAACGCGTGAGCTTCCGCCTTGAGCGCCTGGTGGCTGCCTGCGGTCGCAACATGAGCAGCGGCACTGGCGTGCTCGCCACCATCGGTTCGACGGCGCCGTTCGTGGGCCTGTTCGGCACCGTGTGGGGCATCATGAACAGCTTCATCGGCATCGCCAAGACCCAGACCACCAACCTCGCCGTCGTCGCCCCCGGCATCGCCGAAGCCTTGCTGGCAACCGCCCTCGGGCTGGTGGCGGCCATTCCTGCGGTGGTCATCTACAACGTCTTCGCCCGCTCCATTGCCGGCTACAAGGCCCAGGTGTCCGACGCTTCGGCCGAGGTGCTGCTGCTGGTGAGCCGCGACCTCGACCACCAGCCGACCGAGCGCAACTCGCAACCGCACATGGTGAAAGTGGGGTAATCAGCCATGGGCTTGCATTTGAAGGAAGGCGCAGACGACGATCTGGCCGAGAACCACGAAATCAACGTCACGCCGTTCATCGACGTGATGCTGGTGCTGTTGATCATCTTCATGGTGGCCGCACCGCTGGCGACCGTGGACATCAAGGTTGACCTCCCGGCGTCGACGGCCAAGCCATCGCCGCGCCCCGAGAAACCGGTGTTCCTCAGCGTCAAGGCCGACCAGCGCCTGTTCCTGGGCGAAGACGAGGTCAAGGCCGAAACCCTCGGCGCCACCCTCGACGCCAAGACCCAGGGCAAGAAGGACACGACGATCTTTTTCCAGGCCGATAAGGGCGTGGACTACGGCGACCTGATGAGTGTGATGGACGCTCTGCGCGGTGCCGGTTACTTGAAGGTCGGCCTGGTCGGACTCGAGACGGCGCCGAAAAAATGATCACGACGCGCCAAAAGCTGACGCGTTACGGTGCTAGTCTGGCGGTGGTGTTGGGCGTGCATGCGCTCGCCATTGCACTGGCGCTGAACTGGACGTCGCGCCCGCCGATCGAGTTGCCGCCCCAGGCCATGATGGTCGAGCTGGCGCCGTTGCCGGCCCCGCCACCGCCCGCGCCGCCGAAAGTCGTCACGCCGCCGCGGCCGCCGGAGCCAGTTGAAGAGCTGCCGTTGCCGAAACTCGCCGAAGCGCCGAAGCCGGA
This sequence comes from Pseudomonas sp. SJZ074, assembly GCF_007828215.1. Lineage (GTDB taxonomy): Bacteria > Pseudomonadota > Gammaproteobacteria > Pseudomonadales > Pseudomonadaceae > Aquipseudomonas. The sequence goes on from NZ_VIUE01000026.1 coordinate 78,517, forward strand.
AATCTCCGTGCCCAAGCCGGTCAAGCCCAAGCCGAAGCCTCAACCGCCCAAGCCCAAGCCCGTGGAAGAGAAAAAGCCCGAGCCGCCGAAGGAAGAGCCGTCGGAGAAGAAGCCGAGCGACACCCAGCCGACCCAGGCCCCGAGCGAAAAATCCGCACAACCGGCCCCTGGCCCGTCGCCGGCGCAAATGGCGGCCAAGGCCAACTGGCAAGGCACGCTGTTGGCGCACCTGGCCAAGTACAAGAAGTATCCGATGCGGGCCCGGCAGATGAACAAGGAAGGCACCAACCGCCTGCGCTTCGTGGTGGACGCCGAAGGTAACGTGCTGTCGTTCAAGTTGGTGGACAGCGCCGGCACCGAGTCCCTGGACAAGGCCACTCTGGACATGATCCGCGACGCCCAACCGCTGCCCAAGCCACCGGCCGACATGCTGACCAACGGCTCCGTCGAAATCGTGGCGCCGTTTGTGTACTCCATCGAGAAGCGTCGGCGCTGAGCCCCTGGCTGTGATCGTTCCCACGCTCCGCGTGGGAATGCCTCAAGGGACGCTCCGCGTTCCAGCTCTGGCGCGCCGCGAGCAGGTGTGACGCAGAGCGTCACGGGCTGCCTCGCCACAGATAAATCCCCTCGCCACAGAAACATTGGACAGTGTCACACCGCGCCCGCAGTCTGATAACGTGCGTCTATCGATTGCAGCCGGTATGCTTGGCTCGCAACTTCACGGACGCTCGCCATGACCCTCACAGAATTACGCTACATCGTGACCCTCGCCCAAGAGCAGCACTTTGGCCATGCGGCCGAGCGTTGCCATGTCAGCCAGCCGACGCTGTCGGTGGGCGTGAAAAAGCTGGAAGATGAGCTCGGCGTGCTGATCTTCGAGCGCAGCAAGAGTGCCGTGCGCCTGACGCCGGTGGGTGAAGGCATCGTGGCCCAGGCGCAGAAAGTGCTTGAGCAGGCCCAAGGCATCCGCGAACTGGCCCAGGCCGGCAAGAATCAGCTGACCGCTCCGTTGAAAGTCGGCGCCATCTACACCGTCGGCCCGTACCTGTTTCCGCACCTGATCCCACAACTGCACCGGGTCGCCCCGCAGATGCCGTTGTACATCGAAGAAAACTTCACCCACGTGCTGCGCGACAAGCTGCGCAACGGCGAGCTGGACGCGATCATCATCGCCCTGCCCTTCAACGAAGCCGACGTGCTGACCCTGCCGCTCTATGACGAGCCGTTCTACGTGTTGATGCCGGCCCAGCATCCCTGGACCCAGAAAAAGACCATCGACGCTGGCCTGCTCAATGACAAGAGCCTGCTGTTGCTCGGCGAGGGCCACTGTTTCCGTGACCAGGTGCTCGAAGCCTGCCCGACCCTGACCAAGGGCAGCGAAGGCGCCAAGCACACCACGGTAGAATCCAGCTCCCTGGAAACCATCCGCCACATGGTCGCGTCGGGCCTGGGCATTTCGATCCTGCCGTTGTCCGCGGTGGACAGCCACCACTATGCCCCTGGGGTGATCGAAGTCCGGCCGATGACGGCGCCCGTGCCATTCCGCACCGTTGCCATTGCCTGGCGCGCCAGTTTCCCGCGGCCCAAGGCCATCGAGATCCTCGCCGACTCGATCCGCCTGTGTTCCGTGGCCAAGCCGCCTTCGGCCAAGTAAGCCTCGGCCATGACTGAGCTGTCCAAGGTACCGGTCACGACCCTCAAGGGTGTCGGTGAAGCCATGGCCGAGAAACTGGCCAAGGTCGGTCTGGAAAACCTCCAGGACGTGTTGTTCCACCTGCCGCTGCGTTACCAGGACCGCACCCGCGTGGTGCCCATCGGCCATTTGCGGCCCGGGCAGGACGCGGTGATCGAAGGCACCGTCAGCGGCGCCGACGTGGTCATGGGCCGTCGCCGCAGCCTGGTGGTGCGCCTGCAGGACGGCACCGGCGGGCTCAGCCTGCGCTTCTATCACTTCAGCAATGCGCAGAAGGAAGGCCTCAAGCGTGGCACCCGCGTGCGCTGTTACGGCGAGGCGCGGCCCGGAGCGTCGGGGCTGGAGATCTATCACCCGGAATACCGAGCCATCACCGGCGACGAACCGCCGCCGGTGGACGAAACCCTGACCCCGGTCTATCCGCTCACCGAAGGCCTGACCCAACAACGCCTGCGCCAGCTCTGCCAGCAGACCCTGACCCTGCTGGGTCCCAGCAGCCTGCCCGACTGGCTGCCCAAGGAGCTGGCCCGGGACTATCAACTGGCGCCGCTGGCCGATGCGATCCGCTACCTGCACCATCCGCCCGCCGATGCCGATGTCGAGGAGCTGGCCCTGGGTCATCACTGGGCCCAGCACCGGCTGGCCTTCGAAGAACTGCTGACCCATCAACTGTCGCAACAACGCCTGCGTGAAAGCCTGCGTTCGCTGCGCGCCCCGGCCATGCCCAAGGCGCGGGACCTGCCAGCGCGCTACCTGGCCAACCTGGGCTTCACGCCCACCGGCGCCCAGCAACGGGTCGGCAACGAAATCGCTTACGACCTGAGCCAACCCGAGCCGATGCTGCGGTTGATCCAGGGCGATGTGGGCGCGGGCAAGACCGTGGTCGCCGCCCTCGCCGCACTCCAGGCCCTGGAGGCCGGTTACCAGGTGGCGCTGATGGCGCCCACTGAGATTCTGGCCGAACAACACTTCATCACCTTCCAGCGCTGGCTCGAACCGTTGGGCATCGAAGTCGCCTGGCTGGCCGGCAAGCTCAAGGGCAAGAACCGCACCGCAGCCCTGGCGCAGATCGCCGAAGGCGCACCGATGGTGGTGGGTACCCATGCGCTGTTCCAGGACGAAGTGCAGTTCAAGAACCTGGCGTTGGTGATCATCGACGAACAACACCGCTTCGGCGTGCAACAACGCCTGGCCCTGCGCCAGAAAGGCGTGGGCGGGCGCATGTGCCCGCATCAGTTGATCATGACCGCCACGCCGATTCCGCGGACCCTGGCCATGAGCGCCTACGCCGACCTCGACACCTCGATTCTCGACGAACTGCCCCCCGGGCGTACCCCGGTCAATACCGTGCTGGTCACCGACACCCGGCGGGTCGAGGTGATCGAGCGGGTGCGCAGCGCCTGTGCCGAAGGTCGGCAGGCCTACTGGGTCTGCACGTTGATCGAAGAGTCGGAAGAGCTGACCTGCCAGGCCGCGCAAAGTACCTATGAAGACCTTACCGCCGCCCTTGGTGAGTTGAAGGTCGGGTTGATCCACGGCCGCATGAAACCCGCCGAGAAGGCCGCCGTCATGGCCGAATTCAAGGCCGGTGCCCTGCAGTTGCTGGTCGCCACCACGGTAATCGAAGTCGGCGTGGACGTGCCCAACGCCAGCCTGATGATTATCGAAAACCCCGAGCGCCTGGGCCTCGCGCAGCTGCACCAGCTACGCGGCCGGGTTGGCCGGGGCAGCGCCGCCAGTCATTGCGTGCTGCTGTATCATCCGCCGCTGTCGCAGATCGGCCGCCAGCGCCTGGGTATCATGCGTGAAACCAATGACGGCTTCGTCATCGCCGAAAAAGACCTCGAGTTGCGCGGTCCCGGTGAAATGCTCGGCACGCGCCAGACTGGTCTGCTTCAATTCAAGGTAGCCGACCTGATGCGCGACGCCGATCTGCTTCCTGCGGTACGCGACGCCGCCCAGGCTCTGCTGGAACGCTGGCCCGACCATGTCAGCCCACTGCTGGACCGTTGGCTGCGCCACGGGCAGCAATACGGCCAAGTGTGAGCACGCTCGCAGTTTCCGGGCGCACCTGCGTCAGCAAGCTGGTTATACTGCTGCACTTGTAGGAAAACGGATACAGACCATGACTGAAGCTGCCCTCGCCCCCGAAATTCCGCACGCTCCGTCAGTGATTCGGCAGTTGCTCGAGAAATTAGACATCGGCTTTGACGAAGTGATCGAGCGACCGAGCCTGAACCCCGCCCGCAAGGTGCAGGCGGTTCTGCTGCACGACGCCGTCGGCGCGCTCATGGTGTTGTTTCCACAAAGCCAGCTCCTGGACCTCAACCGCCTGGCAGAACTTACCGGTCGCAAACTCACGGCGGTACCGACCGAACGCCTGGAGCGCATGCTCGGCAAACACAACCTGAGCCTGCTGCCCGGCCTGCCGGCACTGACCAGCTCGCCGTGCCTGTACGAAGAAAGCCTGCTGCGCGAACCGAAGCTGCTGATCCACTCAGGCGAGCCGGGGGTGCTGCTGGAAGTCACCAGCGAGGCCTTCAAGAGCATGCTTACCAAGGCCAGCGCCGCGACGTTCGGCGAGCCCATAAGCAATATCACCCCCAACCTGGACCGCCCGCACGACGACCGCGCGGAAATCACCCAGGCCATGCAGGCCTTCACCGCGCGCCGGATCCAGCAACGGCTGGAAGAAACCATCGAGATCCCGCCGCTGGCGGAAACCGCGCAAAAAATCATCAAGCTGCGGGTCGATCCCGACGCCACCATCGATGACATCACCGGAGTCGTCGAAACCGACCCGGCCCTGGCCGCGCAGGTGGTGAGCTGGGCCGCGTCGCCGTACTACGCCTCGCCGGGCAAGATCCGTTCGGTGGAAGACGCCATCGTCCGGGTGCTGGGTTTCGACCTGGTGATCAACCTGGCGCTGGGCCTGGCCCTGGGCAAGACCCTGAGCCTGCCCAAGGACCACCCGCAACACGCCACGCCGTATTGGCAGCAGTCGATCTACACCGCCGCCGTCATCGAAGGCCTGACCCGTGCCATGCCCCGCGCCCAGCGCCCGGAAGGCGGCCTGACGTACCTGTCCGGCCTGCTGCACAACTTCGGCTACTTGCTGCTGGCCCACGTGTTCCCACCGCACCTCTCGCTGATCTGCCGCCACCTGGAGGTCAACCCGCACCTGTGCCACAGCTACGTGGAGCAGCACCTGCTAGGCATCAGCCGCGAACAGATCGGCGCCTGGCTGATGCGCTATTGGGACATGCCCGACGAACTGGCCACCGCCCTGCGCTTCCAGCACGACCCGCACTATGATGGCGAGTACGCCGCCTATCCGAACCTGGTGTGCCTGGCCGTGCGCCTGCTGCGAGCCCGTAGCGTCGGCTCCGGCCCGGACGAAGAAATTCCCGATGCGCTGCTTGAGCGTGTGGGTTTGACGCGGGAGAAGGCTAACGACGTGGTCAGCAAAGTGCTGGAAGCTGAAGTGTTGTTGCGGGAGTTGGCTTCGCAGTTTCATGGTTGAATACCGCTCTCATTGGGTTTTCCAGCCCAGTGAGAGCGGCTTCGCTCGCAAGAGGTACCGCAGGCGGTTTAACCCAAGTAACGTAGAATCCACTCATATCCGGAGCCACCGACGACTTCAAAACCACTGATCACGATCCGTTCATCTGTCATGATTACCTAGTGGGCGAATCATGATTTTTCTGAGCACTCAAACCAGATAGCGAACGATCCAGCTTCCACCGACGTGGGGCCAACCTGGACCGGTTAACCACGCCAAACCGCAAACGACGATCCGCCCGTCTGACATCAGCACCATATCCTCGACCGTTTCATACTGTCCGTCTTCGTCAAAAAGCACGAAACCGCTGCCATTGAAGGTGGAGTCCAGCGAACCATCAGAGTTGAAACGCGCTGTCAGCGCGAACACTTTCTCTTCAACCACGCCCCTGCCGACAGTGCCCGCGACAAGGATGGAACCGTCTGCCTGCCATATGCAGCGACGCCAATCTTGCCCCTGAGGTACCAACCTGGAGAAAAGTGGCTGCCCGCCATTGAAAGAAAAATCGAAGAATCCATCGCGACTTAACACGAACATCAGCCCATGACGGTGTTGGTCGCGCCAAATCTCCCCTGCAATAACGATCGCCCCGTCGTTTTCTCTTAGCGCCATTGCATTCGCATAAACGAAATTGGTATCCGCAACGGTCACAACGCCGACGCCGCCATTGAAACTCATATCGAGGCTACCCGTGACATCCAAACGCATCACGTAGACACCTCTGGAAGCCGGAGCGTCTTGGAAATACTCCCCGCAAACCAGCACCTTGCCATCATCTTGAACAGCAACCCCCCTGACACTGGTAGGGTTACGGGCGACACCCGGGAGTTCGATTACCACGAATCCACTCCCGTTAAAGGTGTCGTCAGTAGAGCCATCCGGGTTAAGACGAATCACCACCCATTGCCATTGGGACGGGTCGCCGTCGACATATCTCGCACTGGGCAGAACGATCTTTCCATCCAACTGCACCACCGCAGAGGCGCCCTTATTGCCAGAAGATCGCGGCCCTTGTGCGGAAGGTTCCCGGTCCCGCTGACTGAAAGTCGCCGCCCCCCCTTTTTGACTGCCACCCTTTGGCTCATTGTGGTACGGAAGCAGGCGCACACCGTCCTGGCCAAAGGAACTATCCAGCCGCCCGTCCGGCAAGTAGCGCAACACATAAGCGCCGCTATGATCGATCGATGAAAATTGACCGATCACCAGCCATCCACCCTCGCTCAGGGCACAGAGTTGGTAGAGGTCCAGGTCCAGACCTTCTATGGAGAATTCCACCAGGCCTGTCCCGGCTTCGCCAAACCCCATATCGATCAATCCATCCTCGTCCACTTTGGCCAGCCCAATGGCGGCGGGCTCTCCCGGCAAGAGCATGGCAATCAGCAGTTTGTTTTCAGCTAGCGGCAGGATGGCTTGCGTGAAGTATCCAGTGAATTCGGGGGTCGGCAGCGTCAGTACGCCACCGTCGGCGAAGGTCGGGTCCAACGTACCGGGGTTTTCTGCGGGGTGAATGGAACCGGCCATGATTTTTGCTCCGTCAAAGTATCAAGCTTTGATGAAGCGCCTAAACGAGCGAACCCGCACCTGTAGGAACTAGCAGGCCGATTGTCATTGGCAGCCATTTTGCTGGCTTATCAAGCCAAAGCTCTTACGTCCTAGGCTTGGCCTTCTTCGGCTTCAGATACCTGGTCAGCCCCTGGAACCAGATCACGAGCGCTGGGTTGCCCTTGATCTGGATCGACTTGTCTTGAATCCCTGTCATGAACGCTAACTGCTTGTTCTTGGCCTGCATCGTGGCGAAGCCATAGGCGGCGTCCTTGAAAGCGATGGCGAAGGCCGGGGTTGGGTAGGTGCCGGACTGGCTGGTGATGCGCTGGTTCTTCACGGTGAAATGCCGAGCGATCTTGCCGTCCAGGGTTTGCAGCTGGAACACCAGCTCCTTGTCACCCAACTGCTGCTGGAAGGCTGGATTGGTCCGGCTGGCCTTGCCCATCAATAACCCCAGCATCCACAGCAGAAAACGAAATTTCATGGGCACAGCCTCGTCAGAAAGATGAATGGCTGGGCAGTTTAGCGATTCTTCGGAATAACGCCATCATCGGATCGCGTTGGCGGGAGATGGACGTGTTTTCTTGAAAGATGACTGCTAAGTCACGGTACAGCACCGAGAGATCTTTTTTTCGATCCTTGCAGTCCAGGCTCCTGGCTGACCGCGTTAGCCAGCCTGAGCGAGGGACTTTTTCCCTCGCCACGAACCGGCCCGGTACACGGAGCCGGAACATTGAGCAGATCGACAGTGGAAGTCCGGCTCATTGAACAAAAATGCAGACAGGCACCGTACAAGCCCCTTTCTGGCCCGTCACGGTGATGTATTTGATGGGGGAAGGGCTATCATCCGGCACCAGGATATTGATGGGAACCTGAGGATAACTTTCGCTGTTATAACTCTGCGTCGGCTCGACTTTCTGAGACAGACCTTTCTGGCTGACCACGATGGGGATCTTACTTTTATTCCAGACCTGCGCCGTGGTGTTGGCCACAGGAACTGTGTCCGAAGCCGGAAGGGTCGCTTTAGGCAGCGCGTCCTGGGTGGCTGGCTCGGGGGTTGGAGCCAGGGCTGTCGCCGTCTCGGCGTTCGTGTGCTGCATGGAAAACGCAAGGAGCATGGCTATGACGTGGATCGAATGCTTGATGTCCATTTTTCCGGCCGTCCTTGATAAGGTGCCAATGTGCTAAACCAGCGTCCTTTCCTGCGAATACGGCTCTTTTGACGCATGGCTGTTGTCGTCAGGCAAGGCGTCGGGGCGAGCGGCACCGCAGCATGACGGTAACGGGCGACAGTGAGTCATGACTCAAACCCGTGGAGACATCATTCAACTATCTATACAGATGGGTGTCACCTGTAGGAACTGACAGGTCGCCAGCACGAGCAGGCTCGTTCCCTGCTCAGTCACCAAACCTAAAATCAAAAGATCGCAGCCTTCGGCAGCTCCTACATCCATTTCCGTAGGAGCTGCGAAAGGCTGCGATCTTTTGCTCTTTTCCCTCGCCAAACCCTCGGACATTTCCTTCAATACGCCGGGCTGTTCATGAACTAGGCAGCATTCTGAAGCGCCGCTAACCTCTTTCCGTCATCGGAAAAAGCGGTGACACGGACGTGCAAGTCCGGTTCGGTACGCAATTGGTTATGGCTATTGACCGAGCATTTTTCTATGCTCGCGTCCGTTATGGCGATTGTGCGTGGGAGACCTTCGGGTCTGCCGGCGGTACCGGACCGGTCTTGCACACCTACGCACAGTTGCCACCTCTTCGAATGCAAGCGAAAGGATGGCAACCCCAACTCTGGTACATAAATATGTTCAAGCCCACACCTAATCCGCCCCAAAGCGGCCATAAACCCCGCGTCGAAGCCCTCGAAGCCAAAAAGCACGAAGACGCCGCCACCCGCGCCCTCGACTACTACCTCAACCCCCAACCCTCCCCGCCTGAAGCCGACAAGCACCAGCTCTTCATCGTCGCCCCCAACATCGATACCGAAACCCTACTGGCCAACGCCTCCGAAGACCTGCAATCGATCAGCACCATCGCCGCCGACCTGGCCGATGACGTCGACGACTCACGCCGCTGCATCGCCCTGGCGATCAGTCGCATGGCCGATGGGGTTCAGTTGCTGGTTGAACGAGCGTTGGATGATCTGGAAACACGGGAGACGGCGCAGAACGCCACGGTATAAAGCCTTGCGACGATGCAAGCCGGGCCGACGCCATCGCGAGCAGGCTCGCTCCCACAATTGGATCGCGGTATGGCCGGGAAAGATAGGCCGGCCATCAGGCCGCCTCGCTTTTGCTTTTGCTTTTGCTTTTGCTTTTGCTTTTGCTTTTGCTTTTGCTTTTGCTTTTGCTTTTGCTTTTGCTTTTGCTTTTGCTTTTGCTTT
>NZ_VIUE01000027.1 GCF_007828215.1 Pseudomonas sp. SJZ074
GAAGGCGTTGAAATGGTAATGCCAGGTGACAACATCCAGATGACTGTCACCCTGATCAAGCCGATCGCGATGGAAGATGGTCTGCGTTTCGCTATCCGTGAAGGCGGTCGTACCGTCGGCGCCGGCGTCGTAGCCAAAGTCATCGAGTAAGACTCTTTCAGAGTCAGCTCAATGAGTGAAAAAGCCTCCGCTTAGCGGGGGCTTTTTTATTGGGTTGACACCTATCAGGGGCGTCTATAGAATTGCGCCTCCTTTTAACGGGCGTATTGCGCCCGGTGGGAATAGCAGCCGGAGTCTGAAATCCAATGCAAAATCAGCAAATCCGTATCAGGTTGAAGGCTTTTGACCATCGCCTGATCGACCAATCCACCCAGGAAATCGTGGAAACCGCGAAACGTACTGGTGCTCAAGTGCGTGGTCCAATTCCACTGCCTACCCGTAAAGAGCGGTTCACTGTTCTGGTCTCCCCGCACGTCAACAAAGACGCGCGTGACCAGTACGAGATCCGTACTCATAAGCGCGTTCTGGACATCGTCCAGCCAACGGATAAAACCGTTGATGCACTTATGAAGCTCGATCTTGCGGCCGGTGTGGAAGTGCAGATCAGCCTCGGCTAAGACTCGGTCTTAGTCGTGTAACGCTCTGAAATGGGCGGCCATAGCGGGTGAAAGCCCCGTACACTCATGAGGTTTACAACATGACTATTGGTGTAGTCGGTCGTAAATGCGGTATGACCCGTATTTTCACCGAAGAAGGTGTCTCCATTCCGGTCACGGTCATTGAGATCGAGCCGAATCGCGTCACCCAGTTCAAAACTGAAGAGACCGATGGCTATCGTGCAGTGCAAGTCACTGTCGGCGAGCGTCGCGCTTCGCGTGTAACAGCTGCTCAGGCTGGCCACTTCGCCAAGGCGAACGTTGCCGCTGGTCGTACCGTACTGGAATTCCGCCTTGAAGAAGGCGAGTACCAGGCCGGCGATCTGATCAAAGCTGAAATCTTCGCTGCTGGTCAACTGGTTGATGTAACCGGTCAGTCCAAAGGTAAAGGCTTCCAGGGTACGATCAAGCGTTGGAACTTCCGCGGGCAAGATAACACCCACGGTAACTCCGTATCCCACCGCGTTCCAGGCTCTATCGGCCAGTGCCAGACTCCTGGTCGTGTATTCAAGGGCAAGAAAATGTCCGGTCATATGGGCGCCGAGCGCGTGACCGTGCAGTCCCTCGAAGTAGTGCGCGTGGACGCTGAACGCAATCTGTTGTTGGTCAAGGGCGCTGTTCCTGGCGCTACTGGCGGCAACGTGGTTGTACGTCCAGCAGCCAAGGCTCGCGGTTAAGGGGAAGCTGACATGCAATTAAATGTAAATGACGCTCAAGCGATCGAAGTTTCCGAACTGACATTTGGCGGCGAATTCAACGAGACGCTGGTTCACCAAGCAGTCGTGGCCTACATGGCTGGCGGCCGTCAAGGTAGCAAGCAGCAAAAGACCCGTTCCGACGTTTCTGGTGGCGGTAAGCGCCCATGGCGTCAGAAAGGTACTGGCCGTGCTCGTGCCGGTACTATCCGTAGCCCAATCTGGCGCGGCGGCGGTACCACTTTCGCAGCTCGTCCTCAGGATCACTCCCAGAAGCTGAACAAGAAGATGTATCGCGCAGCAATGCGTTCCATCCTTGCTGAGCTGGTGCGTACTGATCGTCTGGTCGTGGTTCAGGACTTCGCTGTTGAAGCACCGAAAACCAAAGATCTGCTGAACAAGCTGAACGGCATGGGCCTGACTGACGTCCTGATCGTGTCTGACGCTGTTGATCAGAACCTGTACCTGGCTGCTCGCAACCTGCCGCACGTCGATGTTCGTGACGTACAGGGTTCCGATCCGGTCAGTCTGATCGCATACGACAAGGTGTTGATCACCGTGTCGGCCGTGAAGAAATTCGAGGAGCTGCTGGGATGAACCAGGAACGCGTATTTAAAGTTCTGCTTGGCCCGCACGTTTCCGAGAAGGCTACGGTTCTGGCAGACAAGAAAGGCCAGTTCGTTTTCAAGGTTGCTACCGACGCAACCAAGCTGGAAATCAAGAAGGCCGTCGAAAGCCTGTTCAGCGTGAAAGTAGAGCGCGTGACTACCCTGACCGTTCTGGGTAAAAGCAAGCGCACTGCTCGCGGTCTGGGCAAGCGTAATGACTGGAAGAAGGCAGTTATCTCCCTTCAGCCAGGCCAAGATCTCGATTTCAGCAGCAGTGCTGAGTAAGGAAGGGGTGCATCATGGCAATCGTTAAATGCAAACCGACTTCCCCTGGCCGCCGTTTTGTGGTCAAGGTGGTCAACCAGGAGCTGCATAAAGGCGCTCCTCACGCACCGCTGCTCGAGAAAAAATCGAAGTCTGGTGGTCGTAACAACAATGGCCGTATCACTACACGTCACGTGGGTGGTGGTCATAAGCAGCATTATCGTCTGGTCGACTTCCGTCGCAACGACAAGGATGGCATCGCTGCCACCGTCGAGCGTATCGAATACGATCCAAACCGTACTGCTCACATCGCTCTGCTGCTGTACGCAGATGGCGAGCGTCGCTACATCATCGCCCCTAAAGGCGTGAGTGCTGGCGACCAGCTGATCGCAGGTGCCCTGGCACCGATCAAGCCGGGCAACGCTCTGCAACTGCGTAACATTCCAGTTGGTAGCACCGTACACGGCATCGAATTGAAGCCAGGTAAAGGCGCACAGATCGCTCGTTCCGCTGGTGCTTCGGCTCAGCTGATCGCTCGTGAAGGTGTCTACGTGACCCTGCGTCTGCGTTCTGGTGAGATGCGTAAAGTACTGGCTGAATGCCGTGCGACCCTGGGCGAGGTCTCGAACTCCGAGCACAGCCTGCGTTCGTTGGGTAAAGCTGGTGCCAAGCGCTGGCGTGGCGTTCGCCCAACCGTTCGTGGTGTTGCCATGAACCCGGTTGACCACCCACATGGTGGTGGTGAAGGTCGTACCTCTGGTGGTCGTCATCCGGTATCGCCATGGGGCTTCCCGACTAAGGGCGCGAAGACTCGTGGTAATAAGCGTACCGACAAAATGATCGTCCGTCGTCGCAAGTAAATAGAGGGATACGACAGTGCCACGTTCTCTGAAAAAAGGTCCTTTTATTGATCTTCACCTACTGAAGAAGATCGAAGTGGCGGCGGAAAAGAACGATCGCAAACCAGTTAAGACCTGGTCGCGTCGTTCGATGATCCTGCCACAAATGGTCGGTCTGACCATCGCAGTACACAACGGTCGCCAGCACGTCCCAGTTCTCGTGAACGAAGACATGGTCGGCCACAAACTGGGCGAGTTCGCCGGTACCCGCACATACCGTGGGCACGTGGCTGACAAGAAAGCCAAGCGTTAAGGGGTAAGGAAATGGAAGTAGCCGCTAAGTTGTCGGGCGCTCGAATCTCCGCCCAGAAAGCCCGCTTGGTCGCCGACCAGATCCGCGGGAAGAAGGTGGGCGAGGCGCTCAACCTGTTGGCTTTCAGCAGTAAGAAAGCCGCCGAGATCATGAAAAAAGTGCTGGAGTCGGCCGTAGCCAACGCCGAGCATAACGAAGGCGCAGACGTTGATGACCTGAAGGTCAGCACCGTTTTCGTCAACGAAGGGCGTTCGCTGAAGCGCATCATGCCACGTGCCAAAGGCCGTGCTGATCGCATCGTCAAGCGGTCTTGCCATATCACTGTCAAGGTTGCTGACAAGTAACGGAGTCGAAGAGATGGGTCAGAAAGTACATCCCATTGGCATTCGCCTGGGAATCGTCAAGGAGCACACCTCCGTCTGGTACGCAGACGGTCGGACTTATGCGGACTACTTGTTCGCTGATCTGAAGGTGCGTGAGTATCTCCAAGACAAACTAAAAAGCGCGTCCGTAAGCCGTATCGATATCCATCGTCCGGCTCAGACTGCACGTATCACCATCCACACCGCTCGTCCAGGTATCGTTATCGGGAAGAAAGGTGAAGATGTTGAGAAACTGCGTCAGGACCTGACCAAGCAAATGGGTGTGCCTGTGCACATCAATATCGAAGAGATCCGCAAGCCGGAGCTCGACGGTATGCTGGTTGCGCAGAGCGTAGCTCAGCAGCTGGAGCGTCGCGTAATGTTCCGTCGCGCTATGAAGCGTGCAGTACAGAACGCCATTCGCATTGGTGCCAAAGGCATCAAAATCCAAGTGAGCGGTCGTCTCGGCGGTGCTGAAATCGCACGTACTGAATGGTATCGCGAAGGTCGTGTGCCACTGCACACCCTGCGTGCCGACATCGACTATGCCAACTACGAAGCTCACACCACCTACGGTGTGATCGGTGTAAAGGTTTGGATCTTCAAAGGCGAAGTAATTGGTGGTCGCCAAGAAGAGCTGAAACCACAAGCACCAGCGCCTCGTAAAAAAGCTGCTAAGTAAGGGGTACGCCAAATGTTGCAACCAAAGCGTACGAAGTTCCGCAAGCAGATGACCGGTCACAACCGTGGCCTGGCATTGCGCGGTAGCAAAGTCAGCTTCGGCGAGTTCGCGCTGAAGTCTGTTGCTCGTGGTCGTCTCACCGCTCGTCAGATCGAGTCAGCGCGTCGTGCTCTGACCCGTCACGTAAAACGTGGCGGCAAGATCTGGATCCGTGTATTCCCGGACAAGCCTGTCACCAAGAAGCCACTCGAAGTTCGGATGGGTAAAGGTAAGGGCAACGTGGAGTACTGGGTTGCCCAGATTCAGCCAGGCAAAGTCCTGTATGAAATCGAGGGTGTTTCTGAAGAGCTGGCGCGTGAGGCTTTCGCCCTGGCTGCTGCAAAGCTGCCGCTCGCCACCTCCTTTGTTAAACGGACGGTGATGTGATGAAAGCGAATGAACTTCGTGAAAAATCAGCACAGCAGCTGAACGAGCAACTGCTCGGCCTGCTGCGCGACCAGTTCAATCTGCGTATGCAGAAAGCAACTGGCCAGTTGGGGCAGTCTCATCTGCTCTCGCAAGTTAAGCGTGACATCGCTCGCGTGAAAACTGTGCTCAACCAGCAGGCAGGTAAGTAATCATGGCTGAAGCCGAAAAAACTGTCCGTACGCTGACTGGCCGTGTTGTCAGCGACAAGATGGACAAAACCATCACCGTTCTGATCGAGCGTCGCGTCAAGCACCCGATCTACGGTAAATACGTTAAGCGTTCGACTAAGCTGCACGCGCACGACGAAACCAATCAATGCCACATCGGCGACAAGGTCACTATTCGTGAAACCCGTCCGATGGCCAAGACCAAATCTTGGGCGCTGGTTGATGTTCTCGAACGCGCTGTGGAAGTCTAAGGGCTAGGGGTCGGAGAAATTATATGATTCAGACTCAATCCATGCTTGATGTGGCCGATAACAGCGGCGCTCGCCGCGTTATGTGCATCAAGGTGCTGGGTGGCTCCCATCGTCGTTACGCTGCTATTGGCGACATCATCAAAGTTACCGTCAAGGAAGCAATTCCTCGCGGTAAGGTGAAGAAAGGTCAAGTGATGACTGCTGTTGTAGTCCGCACTCGCCATGGTGTTCGTCGCGCTGACGGCTCCATCATCCGCTTTGATGGCAACGCTGCTGTTCTGCTGAACAACAAGCAAGAGCCAATCGGCACCCGTATCTTTGGGCCAGTGACCCGTGAACTTCGTACTGAGAAGTTCATGAAGATCGTCTCGCTCGCCCCAGAAGTGCTGTAAGGAGATCCGACATGCAAAAGATTCGTCGTGACGACGAGATCATCGTGATCGCCGGCAAAGACAAGGGCAAGCGCGGTAAGGTGCTCAAGGTTCTCGCTGACAACCGTCTGGTTGTTGGTGGTCTGAACCTGGTCAAGCGCCATACCAAGCCTAACCCGATGTCGGGCGTACAGGGCGGTATCGTCGAGAAAGAAGCGCCACTGCACGCTTCCAACGTCGCCATTTTCAACGGCGAAACCAACAAGGCTGACCGCGTTGGTTTCAAAGTAGAAGACGGCAAAAAAATTCGTGTCTTCAAGTCGACCCAAAAAGCGGTTGATGCTTGAACACTGCTAGGTAGAAGACCATGGCACGACTGAAAGAGATTTACCGGAAGGAAATCGCACCGAAGCTTAAGGAAGAACTTAAGCTGGCGAACGTGATGGAAGTTCCGCGCATTACCAAGATCACCCTGAACATGGGTCTGGGCGAAGCGATCGGTGACAAGAAAGTCATCGAGCACGCGGTAGCTGACCTGGAGAAGATCACCGGCCAGAAAGTCGTTGTGACTCACGCTCGCAAATCCATCGCAGGCTTCAAAGTCCGCGAAGGTTGGCCGATCGGTGTCAAAGTGACCCTGCGTCGCGATCGTATGTACGAGTTCCTGGATCGTCTGCTGTCGATCTCCCTGCCTCGGGTTCGCGACTTCCGCGGCCTGAATGCCAAGTCCTTCGATGGTCGTGGCAACTACAGCATGGGCGTGAAAGAGCAGATCATTTTCCCGGAAATCGATTACGACAAGATCGATGCTCTGCGCGGTCTGGACATTACCCTGACCACCACTGCCAAATCGGATGACGAAGGTCGCGCTCTGCTGCGTGCTTTCAAATTCCCGTTCCGCAACTGATTGGAGTAGGAAAATGGCCAAGAAGAGCATGAAGAACCGTGAGCTGAAGCGTCAGCTCACCGTTGCCAAGTACGCCACCAAGCGTGCAGCGCTGAAAGCTATCATCGTCGATCTGAACGCAAGTCCAGAAGCGCGTTGGGAAGCGACCGTAGCCCTGCAGAAGCAGCCACGTGACGCAAGCGCCTCGCGCATGCGTAACCGCTGCCGCCTGACTGGTCGTCCGCACGGCGTATACCGCAAGTTCGGCCTCGGCCGTAACATGCTGCGCCAAGCTGCAATGCGTGGTGACGTTCCAGGTCTGGTTAAAGCCAGCTGGTAAGCACTGTCAACGTCTCGGTGTTCGGGATCCCAGGATCCTGACCGCCGGTGACCTTGAAGCAGAATCAAGCCCCTTTTGGGGCTTGATTCATTTCCGGGGTGTGTCTAGAATGACCGGCTCGCCTGAGCCCGTGTTTTTCTTGCCCGGAGTTTCTCGGTGACACGTAGTAGCCGCAAGGCTAATTTTTTTGCATTAGGAGCGTCTAGCCCATGAGTATGCAGGACCCGTTAGCGGACATGCTAACTCGAATCCGTAATGCCCAGATGGCTGAAAAGTCCGTCGTAAGCATGCCGTCTTCCACGTTGAAGGTGGCTGTAGCAAAAGTCCTGAAGGACGAAGGTTACATCGCGGGTTATCAGATCAGCAGCGAAATCAAGCCTCTGCTGTCCATCGAGCTGAAATACTTCGAAGGCCGTCCGGTCATCGAGGAAGTGAAGCGCGTTAGCCGTCCAGGCCTGCGTCAGTACAAGTCCGTCGAGGATCTGCCGAAAGTTCGCGGCGGTCTGGGCGTGTCTATCGTCTCCACCAACAAAGGTGTGATGACTGATCGTGCTGCGCGCGCTGCCGGTGTCGGCGGCGAAGTTCTTTGCACTGTGTTCTAAGGGGGGATAAGCATGTCTCGCGTCGCTAAGAACCCCGTTAAGCTGCCAGCCGGTGTCGAAGTCAAATTCGCAGGCCAACAGCTTTCGGTGAAGGGTGCCAAGGGCACTCTTGAACTGAACATCCATTCGTCCGTTGAGATCGTTGAAGAAGCCGGTGAGCTGCGTTTCGCTGCTCGCAATGGCGATCAACAGACTCGCGCAATGGCTGGTACCACTCGTGCGTTGGTAAACAACATGGTCCAAGGCGTAAGCCAAGGCTTCGAGCGCAAGCTCCAGCTGGTCGGTGTTGGTTACAAAGCGCAAGCAAAAGGCTCGGTTCTGAACCTGGCTCTTGGCTTCTCGCACCCAGTGGATTACGAACTGCCGGAAGGCATCACCGCTGAGACTCCTAGCCAGACCGATATCCTGATCAAGGGCATCGACAAGCAGCTGGTAGGTCAAGTGGCCGCCGAGATCCGCGACTTCCGTCCACCAGAGCCGTACAAAGGCAAGGGTGTGCGCTACGCGGACGAAGTCGTCCGTCGTAAAGAAGCCAAGAAGAAGTAGGGCATAGCAAATGACCGACAAAAAAGTTACTCGACTGCGTCGCGCTCGCAAAGCACGCCTGAAAATGCACGAACTCGAAGTCGTGCGTCTCTGCGTGTTCCGCTCTTCGCAGCACATCTACGCCCAGGTCATTTCGGCCGACGGCAACAAGGTCCTGGCAAGTGCCTCGACTTTGGATAAAGAACTGCGTGA
Source organism: Pseudomonas sp. SJZ074 (assembly GCF_007828215.1). Lineage (GTDB taxonomy): Bacteria > Pseudomonadota > Gammaproteobacteria > Pseudomonadales > Pseudomonadaceae > Aquipseudomonas. Next base: position 8,243 of record NZ_VIUE01000027.1, read on the forward strand.
TGGTGCCACCGGCAACATCGACGCGGCCACTAAGGTTGGCCAGCTGGTCGCTACGCGTGCTAAAGCCGCTGGCGTCTCGCAGGTGGCTTTCGACCGCTCTGGCTTCAAGTACCACGGCCGCGTCAAGGCGCTGGCTGATGCTGCTCGTGAAGCTGGGCTGGAGTTCTAAGTTATGTCAAATAACGACCAAAAGCGCGACGAAGGCTACATCGAGAAGCTGGTTCAAGTTAACCGCGTAGCCAAAACCGTTAAAGGCGGCCGTATCTTCACTTTCACCGCGCTGACCGTGGTTGGTGATGGTAAGGGCCGTGTTGGCTTCGGCCGTGGCAAGTCGCGTGAAGTGCCTGCTGCGATCCAGAAGGCAATGGAAGCTGCTCGCCGCAACATGATCCAGGTTGATCTGAACGGCACCACCCTGCAGTACGCAATGAAGTCCGCCCATGGCGCTTCGAAGGTGTACATGCAGCCTGCTTCTGAAGGTACCGGTATCATCGCAGGCGGCGCTATGCGTGCTGTCCTCGAAGTTGCTGGCGTTCAGAACGTTCTGGCCAAGTGCTACGGCTCGACTAACCCTGTAAACGTGGTCCACGCCACTTTCAAGGGTTTGAAGGCGATGCAGTCTCCTGAATCCATTGCCGCCAAGCGTGGCAAAAGCGTCAAGGAGATCTTCTGATCATGGCTACCGTAAAAGTTACGCTGATCAAAAGCATGACCGGCCGCATCCCTAACCACAAACTGTGCGTTAAGGGTCTGGGTCTGCGTCGCATCGGTCACACTGTAGAAGTCCAGGATACTCCCGAGAATCGCGGGATGATCAACAAGGCTTACTACATGCTGCGTGTCGAGGGTTAATCGATGAAACTCAATGATCTGAGTCCAGCGCCGGGTTCCCGTCGCGAAAAGCATCGTCCGGGCCGTGGTATCGGTAGTGGTTTGGGCAAGACCGGTGGCCGTGGTCACAAAGGTCAGACCTCCCGCTCCGGTGGCACCATTGCTCCAGGCTTTGAAGGCGGTCAACAGCCGCTGCATCGTCGCCTGCCGAAGTTCGGTTTCGTTTCCCTGAAGGCCATGGACCGCGCAGAAGTGCGTCTGTCCGAGCTGGCTAAAGTGGACGGCGACATCGTCACCGTGCAGTCCCTGAAGGATGCCAACGTGATCAACCAGAACGTACAGCGTGTGAAAATCATGCTGTCGGGCGAAGTTGCTCGCGCTGTCACCATCGGAAAGGGAATCGGCGCCACCAAAGGTGCGCGTGCGGCTATCGAAGCAGCTGGCGGCAAGTTCGAGGAATAAATGGCTAAGCAAGGTGCTCTCTCTGCGCTCGGCAAAGGCGGTATGTCTGAACTCTGGGCTCGTCTGCGTTTTCTGTTCCTGGCGATTATCGTCTACCGAATAGGCGCACACATCCCGGTTCCAGGTATCAACCCGGACCGACTCGCAGACCTGTTTCGACAGAATGAGGGGACCATTCTTAGCTTGTTCAACATGTTTTCCGGCGGCGCGCTGGAGCGGATGAGCATCTTTGCATTGGGGATCATGCCGTACATCTCGGCATCGATCATCATGCAACTGATGACTGCCGTCAGCCCGCAGTTGGAGCAGTTGAAGAAGGAAGGTGAAGCTGGCCGTCGCAAGATCAGCCAGTACACCCGCTACGGCACTGTCGTACTCGCTCTCGTCCAGGCCATTGGCATGTCCATTGGCCTGGCAGGGCAGGGCGTTTCGTTCAATGCTGACCTCAGCTTCTATTTCGTCGCGGTTACCACGTTTGTGGCGGGTGCGATGTTCATGATGTGGTTGGGTGAGCAGATTACTGAGCGTGGTGTTGGCAACGGTATCTCGATGTTGATCTTCGCAGGTATCGTCGCCGGTCTTCCGAGAGCGATCGGGCAGTCTTTCGAGTCTGCGCGTCAGGGTGATATCAACATTTTCGCCCTGGTTGCCATCGGTTTGCTGGCAGTAGCGATTATCGGTTTCGTGGTGTTCATTGAGCGTGGTCAGCGTCGTATTGCTGTTCACTACGCCAAGCGTCAGCAAGGCCGCAAGGTATTTGCTGCGCAGACCAGCCACTTGCCGTTGAAGGTGAACATGGCCGGCGTTATCCCGGCTATTTTCGCGAGCAGCATCTTGCTGTTCCCGGCTTCGTTGGGTGCCTGGTTCGGCCAGTCTGAAGGTATGGGCTGGTTGCAGGACCTCTCGCAGTCGATCGCTCCTGGTCAGCCGTTGAATATTCTGCTGTTTAGTGCAGGGATTATTTTCTTCTGCTTCTTCTATACGGCGTTGATGTTCAATCCGAAAGACGTAGCGGAAAACCTGAAGAAGTCCGGTGCCTTTATTCCGGGCATCCGTCCAGGTGAGCAGTCTGCGCGCTACATTGATGGCGTTCTGACTCGCTTGACCATGTTCGGTGCTCTTTACATGACGGCCGTCTGCCTGTTGCCCCAGTTCCTGGTGGTTGCAGCAAACGTACCGTTCTACCTTGGCGGGACCTCGTTGCTGATCGTGGTCGTGGTTGTGATGGACTTCATGTCCCAAGTACAATCGCACCTCGTTTCGCACCAGTACGAATCCCTGATGAAGAAAGCCAACCTGAAGGGCTACGGCAGCGGCATGCTGCGCTGAGTAGCGTCCATAAGGTTCGAGGAGTTGGTGATGAAAGTTCGTGCATCGGTGAAAAAGCTGTGCCGTAACTGCAAGATTATTCGCCGCGAAGGTGTTGTTCGAGTAATTTGCAGCGCGGAACCGCGTCACAAACAGCGCCAAGGCTGAGTGTGATTGTGCTTTAAGCCCGGCAGCTAGTGCGCTGCCGGGTTGATTATTTGTTATTACAGCGATATTATCTCGCGCCCTATTTCTTGGCTTCCGGGGCGTAGGTAGCTGTCAATTGGAGTCCCACTGAATGGCCCGTATTGCAGGCGTCAACATTCCAGATAACAAGCATACTGTTATCTCGCTGACCTACATCTATGGTGTTGGTCGCACTACTGCACAGAAAATTTGTGCAGTGGCTGGGGTCAACCCAGCGGCAAAGATCAAAGATCTGAGCGACGAGCAGATTGAACAGCTGCGTGGCGAAGTGGCGAAGTTCACCACTGAAGGTGACCTGCGTCGCGAAGTCAACATGAAAATCAAGCGCTTGATGGACCTCGGTTGCTATCGCGGTCTGCGTCATCGTCGTGGTCTGCCAGTACGCGGTCAGCGTACCAAGACCAACGCGCGTACCCGTAAAGGTCCGCGTAAGCCGATCCGCAAGTAATCGCCCCAGCGAATCGACAGGAATTTAATCATGGCAAAACCTGCTGCTCGTCCTCGTAAAAAAGTTAAAAAGACAGTGGTTGATGGCATCGCCCACATCCATGCTTCTTTTAACAATACCATCGTGACCATTACCGACCGTCAAGGTAACGCTCTTTCCTGGGCTACCTCCGGTGGTTCGGGTTTCCGCGGTTCCCGCAAGTCCACCCCGTTCGCTGCTCAAGTAGCTGCTGAGCGTGCTGGTCAAGCTGCGCTGGAATACGGCCTGAAAAACCTCGACGTCAACGTCAAGGGTCCAGGTCCAGGTCGTGAATCCGCAGTTCGTGCTTTGAACGGCTGTGGCTACAAGATCGCCAGCATCACCGACGTGACGCCAATCCCGCACAACGGGTGCCGTCCGCCGAAGAAGCGCCGCGTGTAATCCAGGAGATTGTAAAGAATGGCTCGTTACATTGGTCCAAAATGCAAACTCGCTCGTCGCGAAGGCACCGATCTCTTCCTGAAGAGCGGCGTGCGCGCGATCGAATCGAAGTGCAACATCGAAGCAGCACCTGGTATCCACGGCCAGCGCCGCGGTCGCCAGTCCGACTACGGCACCCAACTGCGTGAAAAGCAGAAGGTCCGTCGTATCTACGGCGTTCTCGAGCGTCAATTCAGCGGCTACTACAAAGAAGCTGCTGGCAAGAAAGGCGCAACCGGCGAAAACCTGTTGCAGCTGCTCGAATGCCGTCTGGACAACGTTGTATACCGTATGGGTTTCGGTTCTACTCGTGCCGAATCCCGTCAGCTGGTATCGCACAAGTCGATCAGCGTTAACGGTCAGACCGTAAACGTTCCGTCCTACCAGGTTCGTGCTGGTGACGTGGTTGCTGTTCGCGAGAAAGCAAAGAACCAACTTCGCATTGTCCAAGCTCTCGATCTGTGTGCCCAACGTGGCCGCGTAGAATGGGTAGAAGTAGACACTGAGAAGAAGTCGGGCGTTTTCAAGAACGTTCCAGCTCGCAGTGATCTGTCCGCCGACATCAACGAAAGCCTGATTGTCGAGCTCTACTCCAAGTAAGGGCTAGAAAATAGGTGCATCCATGCAGATTTCGGTAAATGAGTTCCTGACACCCCGCCATATTGATGTGCAGGTTGTCAGTCCAACCCGCGCCAAGATCACTCTCGAGCCTCTCGAGCGTGGTTTCGGCCACACCCTGGGCAACGCGCTGCGCCGCATCCTGTTGTCCTCAATGCCCGGCTGTGCAGTAGTCGAGGCCGAGATTGACGGTGTACTCCACGAGTACAGCGCCATCGAAGGCGTACAGGAAGATGTCATTGAAATCCTGTTGAACCTTAAAGGTCTGGCTATCAAGCTGCACGGTCGTGACGAAGTTACGCTGACCTTGTCGAAGAAGGGTTCGGGGGTGGTTACCGCTGCCGATATTCAGCTGGATCATGATGTCGAGATCGTTAACCCCGATCACGTAATCGCTAACCTGGCGTCTAACGGCGCCCTGAACATGAAGCTCACCGTAGCTCGTGGTCGTGGTTATGAACCGGCAGACTCGCGTCAGAGCGATGAAGACGAAAGCCGCAGCATCGGTCGCTTGCAGCTCGACTCTTCGTTCAGCCCGGTTCGCCGCATCGCATACGTGGTGGAAAACGCCCGTGTCGAGCAGCGTACCAACCTGGACAAGCTGGTTATTGATCTGGAAACCAACGGTACCCTGGATCCTGAAGAGGCTATCCGCCGCGCTGCAACCATCCTGCAACAGCAGTTGGCTGCGTTCGTCGACCTCAAGGGTGACAGTGAGCCAGTGGTTGTCGAGCAGGAAGACGAGATCGATCCGATCCTGCTTCGCCCGGTTGACGATCTGGAACTGACTGTACGTTCGGCTAACTGCCTTAAGGCGGAAAACATCTACTACATCGGCGACCTGATTCAGCGTACCGAAGTAGAGCTGTTGAAGACTCCGAACCTTGGCAAGAAATCCTTGACTGAAATCAAGGACGTTCTGGCCTCCCGCGGTCTGTCCCTCGGCATGCGCCTCGACAACTGGCCGCCTGCAAGTCTTAAGAAGGACGACAAGGCGACTGCCTGATCGTCGTAATCACCGAACGTTGTGTTTGGTAAGGAATGAACCATGCGTCATCGTAAAAGTGGTCGTCACCTGAGCCGCACCAGCTCGCACCGCAAGGCCATGTTCCAAAACATGGCGGTGTCGCTGTTCGAGCACGAGCTGATCAAAACTACACTGCCGAAAGCCAAAGAACTGCGTCGCGTTGCTGAGCCGCTGATCACTCTGGCCAAGACAGATAGCCTGGCTAACCGCCGCCTGGCTTTCGACCGTACTCGTTCGAAAGCTATCGTTGGTAAGCTCTTCAACGACCTGGGCAAGCGTTACGCTACCCGTGAGGGTGGCTACCTGCGCATCCTCAAGTGCGGTTTCCGCGCTGGCGACAACGCGCCTATGGCGTACGTCGAGTTGGTTGATCGTGCTACCGGCGGTGAAGCTGTATCCGCTGAGTAAGACGGCAATATACAAAGAACCGGGCCTAGTGCCCGGTTTTTTGTGCCTGATGAAAATGAAAGAGCCGTTGTGGTCGGCTTCGCTATTGGCAATAGGGTCGCGTTAGATAATGACTATCGATGCCCATGATTTAATAAATTTGGATACTGTCACTAACATGTTCAATACTCCTTTCCAGCCGATTAGCCGGCAGTTCGAAGACCGACCGAGGAAGATTGAGCATGAGCCAGATCAAAACGCTTACGACCGCAAGCGGCGCTCCTGTCGCCGATAACCAGAATTCTCGCTCCGCTGGCCCACGGGGCCCGCTGTTACTCGACGATTTCCATCTCATCGAAAAACTTGCTCACTTCAACCGCGAGAACATCCCTGAGCGCCGTGTACACGCCAAGGGTTCAGGCGCCTACGGTACGTTCACGGTCACCCGTGACATCACCCAGTACACCAGCGCCAAGTTGTTCGATTCGGTCGGCAAGCAGACGCCAACGTTCCTGCGCTTTTCCACCGTGGGTGGCGAGCGTGGATCTGCCGACACCGAACGCGATCCCCGTGGTTTCGCCCTGAAGTTCTATACCGAAGAAGGCAACTGGGACATTGTCGGCAATAACACACCAGTCTTCTTCATTCGTGATCCGCTGAAATTTCCGGACTTTATCCATACCCAGAAGCGTCTGCCCCAAAGCAATCTGAAAAGCGCCCAAGCGATGTGGGATTTCTGGTCTCATTCCCCAGAAGCCTTGCACCAGATCACCATCCTGTTTTCCGACCGCGGCATTCCTGACGGCTACCGTCACATGCACGGCTTCGGCAGTCACACCTATAGTCTGATCAACGCCCAAGGCGAGCGGCACTGGGTAAAGTGGCACTACAAGACCAAGCAAGGCATCAAGAACCTGGCGCCGGCTGAAGCCGCGCGCTTGGCGGGCACCGACCCGGACTATGCCCAGCGTGACTTGTTCAATGCCATTGAGCGAGGTGATTTCCCGAAATGGAGCGTTTGCATCCAGATCATGACTGAAGCCCAGGCTGCTGCTCATTACGAGAATCCGTTCGACGTGACCAAGACCTGGTCGCAGAAAGAATTTCCGTTGATTGAAGTCGGGGAGCTCGAACTCAACCGCAACCCGCTGAACTACTTTGCCGAAGTGGAACAGGCGGCGTTCGGGCCGAGCAACATGGTGCCAGGCGTAGGCCTGTCGCCGGACCGCATGCTGCAAGGTCGTGTGTTCGCCTACGCCGATGCGCACCGCTACCGTATCGGCACCAATCACCAGCAATTGCCGGTGAATGCACCGCGCAGTCCGGTCAATACCTACCAGCGCGACGGAGCCATGGCGTTTGGCAGCAATGGCGGGGCAGCACCGAACTACGAGCCCAATAGCTACGTCGAGTCGCCGAAGCAAGCCCCGCATTACGCGGAACCTGCCCTGGCCCTCACTGGGGCGGCGGATCGTTACGATCATCGGGAAGACACTGACTACTACAGCCATGCCGGTGCGCTGTTCCGCCTGATGAACAGCGAGCAGCAGGCCCTGCTGATCAGCAACATAGCTGGTGCGATGGGTGGGGTATCGGCGGATGTCGTCGACCGTCAATTGCAGCATTTCTTCAAGGCGGACGCCGCTTATGGAGAAGGTATCGCAAAAGCGTTGGGCGTACAGCTTAACTAAGTCTAAACGAGAAGCAGAACCGCCCTCATTTGGGCGGTTTTTGCGTTATTTAACCTGGTTTTCTCGGATTTTCTTCGCATTTATTGCGATAGTGCCGTGACCTGGCGGCCGGCTTGGTTCAAACTAGAGTCTTTCAAGGCTTGTGGAGATGTAGGGCGATGCAAGGTCACCCGGACGTAATCGATTACCTCAACACGCTGCTGACAGGCGAACTGGCAGCCCGTGATCAATATTTCATCCATTCGCGGATGTATGAGGATTGGGGGTTTACCGAGCTCTACGAACGTATCAACCATGAAATGGAAGAAGAAGCACAGCATGCCGATGCGTTGATGCGTCGCATCCTGATGCTCGAAGGTACGCCGCGCATGCGCCCGGACGACCTGGACATCGGCACCACCGTACCCGACATGCTTGCTGCCGACCTGCGCCTGGAATACAAGGTCCGGGCCGCGCTGTGCAAGGGGATCGAGCTGTGCGAACAGCACAACGACTATGTCACCCGCGAAATCCTGCGTGTTCAGCTCAATGACACTGAGGAAGACCATACCTACTGGCTTGAGAAGCAGTTGGGGTTGATCAAGTTGATCGGGTTGGAGAATTACCTGCAATCGCAGTTCTGATCGCGAGAGCGATTAACCGTTACATAAACGCAACCTGACCCACCGCTATCGCGAGCAGGCTCGCTCCCACAGAAAAGCAAAAGCCCCTGCCATCGATGAGATGACAGGGGCTTTTTCATGCCTTGGGATTGATCAGTCCCGATCGCGCTCCAGCAACGGTTTCAGGTAGTGCCCTGTGTGGGACTGCTTCATCCCGGCGACTTGCTCAGGCGTACCCACCGCGATGATCTGGCCGCCCTTGGAGCCGCCTTCCGGTCCCAGGTCTACCAGCCAGTCGGCGGTCTTGATCACGTCCAGGTTGTGTTCGATCACCACCACGGTGTTGCCGTGGTCGCGGAGACGATGCAGCACGTCGAGCAATTGCTGGATATCGGCAAAGTGCAGGCCGGTGGTCGGCTCGTCGAGGATGTACAGCGTCTTGCCGGTGTCGCGCTTGGATAGCTCGCGGGACAGCTTGACCCGCTGGGCTTCGCCGCCGGACAGCGTCGTCGCCGATTGGCCAAGCTTGATGTACGACAGGCCGACATCCATCAACGTCTGCAGCTTGCGCGCCAGGGCCGGCACCGCGTCGAAGAACTCCCGGGCCTCCTCGATGGTCATCTCGAGGGTTTCATGGATGTTCTTGCCCTTGTATTTGATCTCAAGGGTCTCGCGGTTGTAGCGCTTGCTCTTGCACACATCGCAAGGCACGTAGATGTCCGGCAGGAAGTGCATTTCCACCTTGATCAGGCCGTCGCCCTGGCAGGCTTCGCAGCGCCCACCCTTGACGTTGAACGAGAACCGTCCCGGACCGTAGCCCCGGGAGCGGGATTCCGGCACGCCGGCGAACAACTCGCGGATCGGCGTGAACAACCCGGTGTAGGTCGCCGGGTTGGAGCGCGGTGTACGGCCGATCGGGCTCTGGTCGATGTCGACGACCTTGTCCAGATGTTCCAGGCCCTTGATGCTGTCGTGAGCGGCGGCTTCCAGGGTCGTCGCGCCGTTCAGGGCCGTGGCACTGAGGGGGAACAGAGTATTGTTGATCAGAGTCGATTTGCCCGAGCCGGACACGCCGGTGACGCAGGTCAGCAAACCAATCGGGATTTCCAGATCGACGTTGCGCAAGTTGTTGCCGCGGGCGCCCTTGAGGGTCAGCGACAGCTTCTTGTTGCGCGGCGTTCGTTTGGCCGGGACCTTGATCTTCACCCGCCCCGACAGATATTTGCCGGTCAGGGAGTCGGGGTGCGCCATGACTTCGGCGGCGGTGCCCTGGGCGACGATATGCCCGCCATGCACGCCGGCACCCGGGCCGATGTCCACGACGTAATCAGCCAGGCGGATCGCGTCTTCGTCATGCTCGACCACGATCACCGTGTTGCCGATGTCCCGCAGGTGCTTGAGGGTGCCGAGCAGCCGGTCGTTGTCCCGCTGGTGCAGGCCAATGGACGGTTCGTCGAGGATGTACATCACTCCCACCAGGCCGGCGCCGATCTGGCTCGCCAGGCGGATACGCTGGGCTTCGCCGCCGGACAACGTGTCTGCGCTGCGGTCGAGGGTGAGGTAATCCAGGCCGACGTTCACCAGGAATTGCAGACGCTCGCTGATTTCCTTGAGGATCTTGTCGGCGATTTCGCCCCGGCGGCCGGTGAGCTTCAAGCCGGCGAAGTAATCGGTGGCATCGCCGATCGGCAGGTTGGTCACTGCCGGCAATGTCTTCTCGCCGACCCATACATGCCGTGCTTCGCGACGCAGGCGGGTACCGCGGCAATCAGGGCAGGGCTGGGTGCTGAGGAACTTGGCCAGTTCTTCGCGCACGCTGGCCGATTCAGTCTCGCGGTAGCGCCGCTCGAGGTTTGGCACGATGCCTTCGAACGGGTGGGAGCGCTTGACGATATCGCCTCGGTCGTTCAGGTATTTGAAGTCGACGTTCTGCGAACCGCTGCCATGCAGGATGTATTTCTGCTGGTCGGCGGGCAGTTCGTTGAAGGGCTTGTCCAGACTAAACTTGTAATGGGCCGCCAACGATCCGAGCATCTGGAAGTAATAGACATTGCGCCTGTCCCAGCCGCGAATCGCGCCTTCGGCCAGGGTCAGTTCGCCGTTGACCAGGCGCTTGGTGTCGAAGAACTGCTTGACCCCCAGGCCATCGCAGGTCGGGCAGGCACCGGCCGGGTTGTTGAAGGAAAACAGCTTGGGTTCCAGCTCGCTGATGGCGTGGCCGCAGACCGGGCAGGCGAAACGTGCCGAGAAAATGATTTCCTCGCCGGGCTCGTCGTCCATCGGCGCCACCAGAGCGATGCCGTCAGCCAGTTTCAGCGCGGTCTCGAAGGATTCGGCCAGCCGCTGCTGCAGATCGGCCCGGACCTTGAAGCGGTCGACCACCACATCGATCGAATGCTTCTTCTGTTTGTCCAGCTTCGGCAGTTCGTCGAGTTCGCAGAGCTTGCCATTGACCCGGGCCCGCACGAAGCCCTGGGCCCGCAATTCTTCGAACACCAGCAGGTGCTCGCCCTTGCGCTCGCGAATGACCGGCGCGAGCAGCATTAACTTGCTGCCTTCCGGCTGGGCCAGCACCAGGTCGACCATCTGGCTGACGGTCTGGGCTTCCAGGGGAATGTCGTGGTCGGGGCAGCGGGGAATGCCGACCCGCGCATACAGCAGGCGCAGGTAGTCGTAGATCTCGGTGATGGTGCCGACCGTCGATCGGGGGTTATGGGAGGTGGACTTCTGTTCGATGGAGATCGCCGGCGACAGGCCTTCGATGGTGTCGACGTCCGGTTTTTCCATCATTGACAGGAACTGCCGGGCGTAGGCCGACAACGATTCGACATAGCGTCGCTGGCCTTCGGCGTACAGGGTATCGAAGGCCAGCGATGATTTGCCGGATCCGGACAGGCCGGTGATGACGATCAGCTTGTCCCGGGGCAGGGTCAGGTCGATGTTCTTCAGGTTGTGGGTGCGGGCCCCACGAATCAGGATCTTGTCCAAAATGGCCTCGCTCGGCGGGCGTCGAAAACGTAGGAGTATACGGGCAAATACTGGATGGATAAACACTATTGAGCGTGCGATGGCAGCCATACATGAAGACTGCGCGTCAAACAGTCGCGATATACCCCCTCAATCGATGGGACTGGTAGAATCGCCGCCGGTTCAGATGAGGTTTTTCCATGCACGATCCCCACAGCGAGCGCATGAGTGGCGGCGAGACCCGGGCGGCAAGCGGTCTGGCCCTGGTGTTCGCCTTCCGTATGCTGGGCATGTTCATGGTGTTGCCGGTGCTGGCGACCTATGGCATGGACCTGGCGGGCGCGACGCCGGCCCTGATCGGGTTGGCGATTGGCGCTTATGGCCTGACCCAGGCCATTTTCCAGATCCCGTTCGGGATCATTTCCGACCGCATTGGCCGACGTCCCGTGATCTACCTGGGGCTGATCGTCTTTGCCCTCGGCAGTGTGCTGGCGGCCAACGCCGACTCGATCTGGGGCGTGATTGCCGGACGGATCCTGCAAGGCGCGGGGGCGATTTCCGCTGCCGTCATGGCTTTGCTCTCGGACCTGACCCGCGAACAGCATCGGACCAAGGCCATGGCCATGATCGGCATGACCATCGGCCTGTCGTTCGCCGTCGCCATGGTCGTCGGCCCCTTGCTGACCCGTGCCTTCGGCTTGTCGGGCCTGTTCCTGGCCACCGGTGGCATGGCGCTGGTGGGTATCCTGATCGTGGCGTTCATGGTGCCCCGTTCCACTGGGCCGCTGCAGCACCGTGAATCCGGCGTGGCGCGCCAGGCGCTGATCCCGACGCTCAAGCACCCGGACCTGCTGCGCCTGGACCTGGGGATCTTCGTGCTCCACGCCATGCTGATGTCCAGTTTCGTCGCCTTGCCATTGGCCCTGGTGGAAAAGGCCGGGTTGCCCAAGGAGCAGCACTGGTGGGTCTACCTGACTGCGCTGCTGATTTCGTTCTTCGCCATGATCCCGTTCATCATCTATGGCGAGAAGCGACGCAAAATGAAACGAGTTCTGCTCGGCGCCGTCGTGACGCTGATGCTCACTGAGCTATTCTTCTGGCAGTTCGGCGACAGCCTGCGCGCCCTGGTGATCGGCACGGTGGTGTTCTTCACCGCGTTCAATCTGTTGGAGGCGTCGCTGCCGTCGCTGATCAGCAAGGTTTCACCGGCGGGCGGCAAGGGCACGGCAATGGGGGTTTATTCCACCAGCCAGTTCCTCGGTTCGGCGTTGGGCGGGATTCTCGGTGGCTGGCTGTTCCAGCATGGCGGTTTGTCGGTTGTCTTCCTGGGATGCGCCGCGCTGGCTGCACTTTGGCTGGTCTTTGCTGTTACCATGCGAGAACCACCGTATGTGACGAGCCTGCGCTTGCCGTTATCGCCCGAAGCCATTCGCGAAGCAGGCCTGGTCGAGCGCCTCAGGGCCGTCGTTGGCGTAACCGATGCAGTGGTGGTCGCCGACGAAGCGGCCGTTTATATCAAACTGGACACCGAATTATTGGATCGTGCGAGCCTCGAGCGCCTGGTGAACAACCCGGCCCCGACTGCGTGCGAAGCCTAGGAGAACGTTATGGCCCGTGGGGTTAACAAAGTCATATTGGTCGGCACGTGCGGCCAGGATCCCGAGGTTCGCTACCTGCCTAACGGCAACGCCGTGACCAACCTGAGTCTGGCGACCAGCGAGCAGTGGACCGACAAGCAGACCGGCCAGAAAGTCGAGAAGACCGAATGGCACCGCGTGTCGATGTTCGGCAAAGTGGCGGAGATCGCCGGCGAATACCTGCGCAAGGGTTCGCAGGTGTACATCGAAGGCAAGCTGCAGACGCGTGAATGGGAAAAAGACGGCATCAAGCGTTACACCACTGAAATCGTGGTCGACATGCAGGGCACCATGCAACTGCTGGGCGGTCGTCCACAGGGTGACCAGCAGCAGGGTGGCAACAATTACCAGCAGTCGGCTCCGCGTCAGCAGGCACCGCGCCCGCAATCGGCACCACAGCCACAACGCGAGCGCCCGGCCCCACAACAGGCCGCGCCGCAACCGGCTCCGGATTTCGACAGCTTTGATGACGATATTCCGTTCTAAAACAGCTTGGAGCCTCGGGCTTCAAGCCACCAGCTGTAAACAAAAACCGCGCTTGGATTTCCAGCGCGGTTTTTTGTTTGCAGCTTGCAGCTTAACGCTGCGCCTGCTCCAGAAACTGCTCCGTACTCACTACCTCCGCATAAGCAAACCCCAGTGCCGACATGAAGGCGGCATGGACCTGGGCTGCCGGAACCATGACGCCGTTGAATTCCAGGTCGAGGGTCGCGCAGGCGTCGTGGATCACCGTGACCTCGTAGCCCAGGTCCGCCGCTGCCCGGGCGACACCGTCGATGCACATGTGGCTCATGCTGCCGACGATGACCAGTTGGGTGATGCCGTGATGGTCGAGCAAGGATTGCAGTTCGGTTTCGCGGAATGAATTGACGAAGTGCTTGAGCACCACCGGTTCATCGGCCTGGTTGAGCACCTTGGGATGCAGCTTCGCGCCATCGGAGCCCGGTGCGAAGAAGGGTGCATCGGCGGACGTGAACTCGTGGCGGATGTGCACGACCTGGTTTCCGGCCTGGCGAAAGGCCGCGATCATCCGGGCGGCGTTGTCCGCGGCGGCTTCGACACCGCTCAGTGGCCATTTCCCCTGGGGGAAGTAGTCATTCTGGATATCGACTACGATGAGCGCTTGCTTGGACATGGTGACTTCCTCGATAAGGTGTGTGGGGCCAGTATCAGCTCTTGCCGCCGGTTCGAGGATTGGCCGCAACGACAATAAGCGAGGGAAAACTGACAATGGCGCAGGAAAGGGCGGTCGCCGAGCTGGGGATATTGATTTACCCCGGTGCACAACTGGCGGCGGTGCACGGTTTGACCGATCTGTTTGCGGTGGCGGAGCGGATCGCGGCCGAGCAGGTCGGCGCACAATTGCCGCGGCTGCGAGTGAGCCATTGGCGGGCGGCGCAAGGCGAGGTGCCGCAGCGGGTGTTCGACAGTGAAACCGGCACTGCGGGTCGGTTGGTTGCGTTGTTGATCCCACCTTCCATCGCCGGTTTCAGCGACGGGCTTGTCTGCCAGGCACTGATGAATTGGCTACGGGCGCAGCATGCCGGCGGCACCGTGTTGGGCGGAGTGTGCGTGGGATCAATCCTGCTGGCTGAAAGCGGCCTGCTCGATGGGCGGAGCGCCACCACCCACTGGACGTCGGCGAAGAACTTCGCCGAACGTTATCCGAAGATCAAACTCGAAGCCGACAAACCGATTGTCGATGACGGCGACCTGATCACCACCGCTGGACTGATGGCCTGGGCCGAGCTGGGGCTGCGGCTGGTGAGTCGCTTGCTGGGGCCCAGCATCGCGACGCGCACGGCGCGGTTCCTGGTCATCGAGCACAGTGACAGCGTCAGCGAGTGCGGCAGCAATTTTGCGCCGATTCTCGCGCATGGCGACGGAGCGATTCTCAAGGTGCAACACTGGTTGCAAGGCAGCGGCGCGGTGGATGTCTCCCTGGCCGCGATGGCCGAACAGGCGGGCCTGGAAGAGCGCACTTTCCTGCGCAGGTTCCGCAGCGCCACCGGGCTCAAGCCCACCGAGTACTGCCAGCACCTGCGGGTCGGCAAGGCTCGGGAGATGTTGGAATTCACCAATGGCACCATCGATCACATTGCCTGGAAGGTGGGTTACCAGGACCCGGGCGCTTTCCGGGCGACATTCAAGAAAATTACCGGTTTGGCGCCGAGTGATTACCGGACGAAGTTCGGGGTGAGTCCGCCAGGCGTTTCGAAACAGTAGTTGCTCGCCGCAAGGTGATGGCAGACTCAAGGCATCGTGCAATTTGCGAGATGCCCGCCACGGATCGTGCAGAATGAAACAGGCTCGATTTGATCCACTTTCCGGAATCAGCCCGTTTCCTTGAGCGTTCGCCCCAGCATTACCTGTTGGCCTGATCTCTGCACCCATTTATCCACAGCCATGAGCGCAGGTAAAAGGGCAACGCATGACGCCAGTCAATCGCAACAAAACCGTGGTGGCCCATTCGGTCAATCCTCACGCGCCGCTCCATGAAGTGGAAACCAATCGTGCCTTGGCCCGTTGGTTGGCGCAGATCCTGGGAATTGAATATGGCGGCAGCTATGACAGCCAGCAGCATGCCGGAAGCGATCTGTATCTGCTGCCCACGCAAACCCTGATCGGCCCGCAAGCTGCGCGGCAACTGGGTGTCTCCGGGCCGGATGATCTGTGGGGCGGTTACGTCGAGCATGATTTCATCTGCACCAAGGCCATTACCCACGGTCTATCGAATAAGGATGCTGTCGCACCCATCGGCTGGTCGCCGCTGTTTGCCAAGCTCGCCCGTAGCGTGGTGCTCGATGGCGTGAGTGTTTTTTCACTCAAGGACGCACGTCAGGCTGCCGAGCATCTGTTGTATACCGGGCCGATCCGCTTCAAGCCGATTCATGCCTGTGCCGGGCGCGACCAGCGGGTGATCCAGAACCTTGCGCAGTTCGATGAGATCGCCGCTGATCCCGGTGCCCAGGCCGTGTTCCGCGACGGTGTGGTACTGGAGCAGAACCTCGATGAGGTCAGGACCCAGAGCGTCGGCCAGAGCTCTATCCATGGCAATAACCTGAGTTATTGCGGCGTGCAGCACCTGACCCGGGACAGCCAAGGGCTGGAAGTGTATGGCGGTTCGGATCTGCTGGTGGTGCAGGGCGGCTACATCGAGTTACTCAGGCTTGAGCTACCCGATGAGATGCGCGAAGCGGTGCGGCTCGCGCAAGTCTTCGACGATGCGGCCAACCAGGCGTATCCCGGATTCTTTGCTTCCCGGCGCAATTACGACATTGCCCAAGGCATCGACGCTGGCGGCCAGCCCCGTGGGGGTGTGCTGGAACAATCCTGGCGCATGGGCGGAGCCAGCAGTGCGGAACTGGCGGCGTTGCAAGTATTCGTCCAGGAACCGTCGACCGGCGTAATCCGCGTTTCCTCGGTGGAAACCTACATTGACCAGCCGTTGCCCCCCGGCGCCATGGAGGTATACCGCGGCCCGGCACATAACGGTGATTTCCTACTCAAATATGTAACGGTTCATTCCCATGACGGCTAGAAGTGAAACCATTCAGATAGAGATCGACGACGAGCACATGAACGGCACGTTCCTGAGCCCCAAGTCGAAAGTCCCTGGCGTGTTGTTCGTACATGGTTGGGGCGGCAGCCAGGAACGTGACCTGGAACGGGCCAAGGGCATTGCCGGCCTGGGTTGCGTCTGTCTGACCTTCGACTTGCGCGGCCATACCGGTGGGGCGGGTATTCCGCTGTCCCGGGTGACGCGGGAAGACAACTTGCGGGATCTGCTGGCGGCCTACGACCGACTGCTTGCTCATCCCGCCTTGGATACGTCGGCGATTGCAGTGGTCGGCACCAGCTACGGCGGTTACCTCGCCTCGATTCTGACCTCGCTGCGTCCGGTACGTTGGCTGGCGTTGCGGGTGCCGGCGCTGTACCGCGACGAGCAATGGCATACGCCCAAGCGTGACTTGGACAAGAGCGACCTGCTGGATTATCGCAGTACGCTGGTGCACGCCAGCACCAACCGCGCACTGCACGCCTGTTCGCAGTTCACCGGCGATGTGCTGTTGGTGGAGTCGGAAACCGACGATCACGTGCCCCATGCCACCATCATGAGCTACCGTGCCGCGTGCCAGCAGACCCATTCGTTGACCCATCGAATCATCGATGGCGCCGACCATGCCTTGAGCGACCCCATCTCACAGCAGGCCTACACCTCGATCCTGGTGGACTGGATCACGGAAATGGTGGTGGGAGAGCGGTTGAGCATCATTCAGGAGCGGTAGACTTTGTTGTCTATGCGGGCGCCATCGCGAGCAGGCTCGCTCCCACATGGGCTCGCGTTCCCCCTGTGGGAGCGAGCCTGCTCGCGATGGCGCCGGGGCAGACGATGATCAATGCTCGGGCTTCTTGAGCCCAGGCTTGATCCGCAACGCCTTGGCCTTTGCCTCTATCACCAGGTACATCACCACCGTGACCAGCAACGGCAGGATGAAGTAGATCGCTCGATAGGCAATCAACCCCGCCAGCAGGCTGCCCCGTGACGCATCGTGTTGCAGCAGCGCGATGAACACCGCTTCCAGTACGCCGAGCCCCGCCGGAATATGGGTGATGACCCCGGCGATGCTGCTGATCAGCAATACGCCGAGCACCACCGGATATTCCAGTTTGCTGGGCAACAGGGTGAAGATCACCGCCGCCATCAACGACCAGTTCAGCGCGCCCAGGAGCAGTTGCAGCACCGCCATGCGCAGCGAGGGCAGGTTGATTTCCATGCCGCGGATCGTCCAGGCACGACGCTTGGAAAACCGGCAAGCCAGCAGGTACCCGGCACTCGCCAGCAGCAACAGCGCGCCCACGCCCTGCAAGGCATCGCTGCTCAGTTTCCAGCCCGGCGGCATCGTCACCAGGCCGCTGCTGAATACCGCCCCGGCCAGGGTCATGTAGCCGAACCAGTTGGTGGCCAGGCTCAGGCCCAGGATCTTGGCGATATTGCCGTTGCTCACTCCCAGGCGGGAATACAACCGATAACGCATGGCAATGCCACCGACCCAGGCGCTCAGGTTGAGGTTGAAGGCGTAGCTGATTACCCCTACGGGCAAGATTTGCCGCCAACCCAGTTTCTGGCGGATGTAGGTGCGCCCGATCAGGTCAAAGCAGGCATAAGTGATGAAACTGACGAGGGTCAGCGTGGCGGCGATGATCAGGGTCCGTACCTTGAAATCCGCCAGTGTATCGAACACCTCTGACCAGTCGATGCGCCGGGCCAGGGTGGTGAACAGCACGATCAGCAGCAGGAAGAACGCCAGGGTCAGCGGTTTTTTCCAGCGGCTCCAGCGTGACTTGGGCTTGCTCTCGTCCCGGACGCGGGCGTCGCTCGGCGCGGTATGCGCCTCAGAGTGGTTCATGGGGTTCGCTCCGAACCGCCGTCGGCGGCGAAAAAGGTTTCAGGCGCGGTTTATGGGCCGGCAACCATCCGGCCCAGGCCGGGAAGTGACGCAGGAAGTGGAACACCATGAAACCGATGGTCATGCGCCAGAGCAGGCCCCGTGGAGCGTGGTTGGCGCGCATGACGGTGCAGTGCTCGCGGCTCAGGTGATCGAGGCGCTGGAACAGTTCGCGGTTGAAGGCCCGATCGCGGATCAGCACGTTGGCTTCCAGGTTCAGTGACAGACTCAGGGGATCGAGGTTGCTCGAACCCACGGTACTCCAGTCTTCGTCCACCAGTGTGACCTTGCCATGCAGGGGCCGCTCGCAATATTCGTAGATCGTCACGCCGGCCTTGAGCAGGTAGTCATACAGCATCCGCGCCGCCAGCTTGGCGATCATCATGTCCGGCTGGCCCTGCAGGATCAGCCGCACCTCCACGCCACGCCGCGCCGCATTGCGGATTTCCCGCAGCAACCGATAGCCAGGGAAGAAATAGGCATTGGCAATGACCACGCGCCGTTTGGCGCTGCGCAGTACTTGCAGGTAGACCTCTTCGATGTCGGTCTGGTGCTCGTGGTTATCGCGATAGACCAGCCGCACCTGGCCGTCGTGGTCGCTGAAGGCCAGCTCGCTGCGCCGGCCGCGGCGCCGCTGCCACCAATATTTGGCCCGGGCCGGACGACCGCTTTGCATCAACGCGAAGTGATGGATATCGACCACCGCCGGGCCCTTGATCTCCACCGAATAGTCCTGCTTGGCCTCGGGGCCGAAATCCCCCAGATGGTCGGCGGAGAAATTGATCCCGCCGATGAAGGCGATCACGCCATCAATCACCACCACCTTACGGTGCAGCCGACGGAACCAGTTGGTGCGGATGCCCAGGTGCAGGGGAGCGGGGTCGAACATCTGCAGGCGAACACCGGCATCGCTCAACGAGGCCAGGAAGTTCGGCGTCAGTTCCCCGCAACCGAAGCCATCCAGGCTCAGGGTGACTCGTACGCCCCGTTGGGCGGCATCCACCAGTACGTCGCGCAATTCGTTGCCGACCTTGTCCTCGAACAGGATGAAGGTCTCGATGAGGATTTCATTTTCGGCTCGACGGATAGCCTCGAACACCCGGGGGAAATATTCCTCGCCATTTTCCAGCAGGGTGACGCGGTTATTGCCATGCCAACCATATTCGACGTCCACCAGTGCCGGATCGCGCTCGGTGGGCGGCGTTTCGACCTGCTCCACCGTCGCCTTGTTCATCGTCGCGCTCATAGTTCGATCTCCACCGACAGCGGCGCATGGTCGGACAGGTGCGACCAGGGGCGTACGCTCAATACCTTGGGCTGATGGGCCTTGAGATTGCGCACATAGATACGGTCCAGGCGCAGGATCGGCAGGCGCGCCGGAAAGCTGCGGGCCGGCTTGCCCCATTGCTCGGCGAAGACTTCTCGCAAGCCGCAGGGTTCGAGCAGATCGTTGGCCTTGCCACGCCAATCATTGAAGTCCCCGGCGACAATCACCGGCGCTTCGGGCGGCAGTTCGCTCAAGCGTTTGCACAATAATTTCAGCTGCTCGACACGATGCCCCTCACGCAATCCCAGGTGCACGCAAATGGCATGGACCTGCGGACCGTCGCCACCCGGCAGGCGCAACACGCTGTGGAGCATGCCGCGGTTCTCATGACCGCTGATGGAGACGTCCAGGTTCTCATGGCGAATGATCTGGAACTTCGACAGCAGCGCGTTACCGTGGTCGCCCGCCGGATACACGGCGTTGCGCCCGTAGGCGAATTGCGGCCAGAGACTGTCGGCGAGGAATTCGTACTGCGGCATGCTCGGCCAATTGGAGAAGCGCTGGGGGTGATGTTCGTGGGCACCGTGTACTTCCTGCAGGAACACTACGTCGGCAGACACGCTGCGCACCGCTTCGCGCAGTTCCGGCAGGATGAAACGCCGGTTCAGGGCGGTGAAACCCTTATGGGTATTGACCGTCAGGACCGTGAAGCGGCTGATCCGGTCGAGGTCGTGCGCCAGGTTCTGCGGGGCGTCGGTGGTTGCGTCGCGGGTCGCTTCGGTAGGGCCTGGCGTGCTCATGGCAATACTCCCTCGGCCGGACGCTCGCCGGGTGTGGTGGCGAGGTCCTTGTCCAGGTCGAAGCGCTCCAGCAAGTGCCGTGCGTCATAGGGCGCGCGGACTTTGATGTCGTTGTCGAAATAGCAGAACACTTCCCGGCTCTTGCGCGCTCTGGGTTTCTTGTTCGGGTCAATCAGATGGGCGTCTTCGGGTTGCTTGCCGTGGCTCCAGGCCTCGATCCGGTCGCCCCAGCGTTGTAGCGCCTCGTCGGTGTAGCCGCTGGCATAGAGTTCTTCGGCACCGTGCAGGCGCAGATAGACGAAATCGCTGGTGACGTCTTCGCGATAAGGCCACTTGCCGGCGGTGTCGGCGATCACCAGCGCAATGTCGTAGCGCTTGAGCAGGGCGACGAAATGTGGGTCGATGAAACTTTCATGGCGGATCTCGACCGCGTGGCGCAGCGGGCGCTTCTTATCGGTTTCGATGCTGGCGTGGCCGTCCAGGCGCGGCTCGTGCTCCCGGGCCAGGGCGGCGGCACTGACGGTGTCATGGGGCAACTGCTTGAGAAAGTCCTCGAACAGCTCGGGGTCGAATTTGAAGCTTGGGGGAAACTGCCAGAGGATGGCGCCGAGCTTTTCCTTGAGCTCCAGCACTCCGGACGCGAAGAAATTGGCCAACGGCTTGTGGATATCCCGCAGGCGCTTGATATGGGTGATGAAACGCGGCGCCTTGACACTGAACACGAAGCCCGGTGGCGTCTCGGCATACCACTGGGCATAGCGTTCGGGACGTTGGAGGGCGTAGAACGAGCCGTTGATTTCAATACTATTGACCGCTCGTGAGGCGAACTGCAATTCACGCTTCTGGGTCAGCCCCTTGGGGTAGAAATCCCCCCGCCAAGGCGTGTATCGCCAACCGGAAATGCCGATGTGGATTGCCGTCATGTGTCCCTCCCGTGCCAGATGACCTCGTACTGCCGGTGTCTTGCTGATGACTGTCGGGCAGCGCAGAAAGTTTCGACGAAGTGCCCGGTGGTGAAAGCGGTGGGGTTCTTGTGGCGAGGGGTTTGTATGGGCCTTGAGCGAACTTGCCTGCTTGATATGGATCAGTTCCTTACCGATCCCCATCAAGGAGCCTCACGTTTTGTCTCGATTGAGCCGTGTATTGCTGCTGGTCTTGCTGGCGCTGACCGGCGGTATCGCCTATGGCGCCGCCGCCGTTCCCGGCACGCCCGCGCCCAGTGAAGCGCCCGCCGAACCCGAACCCCTGGTCCAGGGCGGTTTGCTCGGGGCGATCAGTTCGAGCATCGATGACGTCCAGGAAAAACTCGACCTCAACCAGAGCCTGATCGATGCCTGGCGCTTGCGCGCGGATCGGGCGGCGGACGAGGTGGACCGGTTGGTGGACCAGACTTCTCGCTCGTCCTGGCGTGTGGCGGGGGATTTCCTGCTGCTCTCCGGCGTCTGGCTGGGCGCCTTCGGGCTGATCTGGGCCGGCGCACGGCTCCTGGTACGCCATCTGGGGCGGCGTCGTTGGTTGCGCACCCGTCAGCGGGTAGTGGACCTGCTCGGTTACCTGCTGCCCTACACCGTGCCGGCGCTGGTCGGCCTGCCGCTGACCCTGTATGTCAGCCACTTCCTGCAGGTGTCGGTCGGTCGCGCCCTGGCGCTGTGCTTCGCCTATGCCACCAGCAGCGGCGTTTTCTCGACCTCAGTGCTGCTGTGCGTAATCGTGATGTTCAATGCCGGCCACAAGCGCCGGGCGGTGGCGATCATTCGCCATTTCAGCCCGCGACCGCTGTTCCTGATCGGTTTCCTCGCGGCTTTGAGCGATGCGCTCACCAGTCCCCAGATTGCCCGGCAACTGGGTGGCAACATCACCAGCAGCGTGGCGGTGTTCACCGGGCTGCTGGCCTCGGTGATCTTTGGCTGGCTGGTGATTCGCATGCGCCGGCCGGTGGCCCACCTGATCCGCAACCGGCCGCTGGCCCAACGTTTGAAGCAACCGGCCCTGCAAGAGTCGCTACGGATCTTTTCCGGCCTCTGGTACTGGCCGATCCTGCTGATGGTGCTAGTGTCGG
The DNA here is from genome assembly GCF_007828215.1 of Pseudomonas sp. SJZ074. Taxonomy (GTDB): domain Bacteria; phylum Pseudomonadota; class Gammaproteobacteria; order Pseudomonadales; family Pseudomonadaceae; genus Aquipseudomonas. The sequence goes on from NZ_VIUE01000027.1 coordinate 30,463, forward strand.
CGGTGAGCCTGATCGGCGTCGGCGAAGACAACCAGAAAGCCCTGCGCTGCGCGCTGTTCACCACCATCCTGCTGATTGCCACGGTGTTCCTCAGCACCGTGCTCCAGCATGTGTTCAAGTCGCCCAAGGCCGAAACCATCCAGCGCAACAGCGCCTACAAAGGCCGGTTGCTGAGCCTGCTGCACGCGTTGTTGCGGATTGTCATGGCGGTGGCGTTCATTGAAATCCTCGGCCGGATCTGGGGGATTTCGCTGTTCGAGTTCGCCTCGCGCAATGCCGTGGGCAGGGCGATCAGCGATTCCCTGAGCCGCATCGGCCTGATTTTCCTGGTGACCTGGCTGATGTGGGTGGTGCTTGACACGGCCATCCAGGAAGCCCTGAAACCGCCGCTGAACAAGCGCGGCGCACGCCAGCCCAGCACGCGGATCAAAACCATCCTGCCGCTGTTGCGCAACGCGGCGAAAATCATCCTGGTGGTGATTTGCGCCATCACCACCATGGCCAACCTGGGTATCAATGTCGCGCCGTTGCTGGCGGGCGCCGGGGTGGTGGGGCTGGCGATCGGCTTCGGTTCGCAGCAACTGGTGCAGGACGTGATTACCGGGTTGTTCATTATCATCGAAGACACCCTGTCCATTGGTGATTGGGTGGTACTCGACTCCGGCCACGCCGGCACCGTGGAAGGCCTGACGATCCGCACCCTGCGCCTGCGCGACGGCAAGGGTTTCGTGCATTCGGTGCCGTTCGGCCAGATCAAGGCGGTGACCAATCAGTCCCGGCAGTTCGCCTTCGCCTTTTTCTCGGTGCAGTTCACCTACGACACCGACGTGGACCAGGCCATCGAACTGATCCGCGAAGCCGGCCGTTCGATTTCGGAAGACCCGTTTCTCAAGTTCAACCTGCAAGGGCCGCTGGACGTGTTCGGCGTGGACCGGATGGATCTCAACGGCGTGGTGCTCACGGCGCAGTTCCGCACCGTATCGGGCGGGCAATATGCGGTGAGCCGGGCGTTCAACCAGCGCTTGAAAAAGCTTGTGGATAACAGCCCAACAGTGCATTTCGCGCAGACTTATCCACAGCAGGTGATGTTACCGAGGCGGTTGGTGGGGGGGGCGAAGGTTGGGGATGAGGTGCCTGGTCAACCTCAGTAATCGCCGAGTTGGGTGGCGAGGCTGACGGCCCTTTCGCGAGCAAGCCCGCTCCCACAGGTGATCGCATTCCGACTGAGGAAACGCGGTCCCTTGTGGGAGCGGGCTTGCTCGCGAAGAGGCCAGACCTGCCTTCCTCAACCTTTCTGAATCAGCCTACTGCGTACCTCAGCCATCCCCTGCTGATCCAATTCCATCCAGAAAACCGGCTTGCCAGCGATCAACGCCGCCGCCGGCAACCCATCGCGATACACCAGCCGATTGCTCGCCAGCGCCGGCACTTTCGCCCCTGGCAGCAATGTACCGGCCAGGTTCAGCGGGTCGACGCCGCACACCGCAACTACGCTGCCGTCGGCGGGGCGGCGACGGACTTCGCGCAATAGCGGGATGGCTTCGGGCAGGGCGAATTGCTCGCCGGCCAGGCCGCTGACGAAACGCCCGCCACGGATTTCGCCGCGTGCCTCCAGGCGATGGAAGGTGCGCAGCAACTCACGCCAGCTCGGCAGCCAATCCGCTTCCTGCTCCAGCAAGCGCCAGAACACTACGCCGTAACGCCGCAGCAGGGTCATGGCGATGTGTTCCAAGGTTTCGGACGGTGTCGGCGTGGGTCGGTTGCCTTCGGTTGGCGCGGGCTGACTGCGGCGCAACAAGGCCCAGCGGCCGGCATCGTCCATGCCGCCGACAAACGCCCCGCGCCCGCGTCGGCTGCTGCGGGCCTGGCGTTTGCTGGCGGGCGTGATCAGCGCCCGCAGCCCGGCGAAGCTGTCGGCATTCACCAGGCCGGCGCCCACCAGCTCTTGTAAGGCGATCTCCAGTTCGGCGCGCAGCAGATGGGCTTCGTGCAGCAACTCGTCGAAAAACAGTGCCCCCTCCTCGCTGAGGGCCTGGTGGACTTTCTGCGTCTTGAGGGAGAGCTCGCTCAGTGGCGTCTGCTCTGTCAGGCTGCTCCATAGCGCGACCTGGCTACGCGGCAGCAACACCACCGGCGTACTGCGCAGGGCCGTGGCGGAGGCTTTCTGCCGGGCGCTGAGGCGAGTCCAGATCAGCTTGCCGCTGCGACACAATTCATCGAGCCAATTGGCGGAATAGTCCTTGATCCGCGCGGGCAACAAGTCGCTGTCCCAGGCCGAGGCAGCGGCCGGGTAGCCTTCGAACTGGCTGATGATCGACGGCAGCACGGCGCTGCCCCGGCCCTGGGTCGACGGCGACAGGTGTTGCCAGTCGAACAGGAACCGCATGAAGTCCTGCAGCATCACCGGTTCGATTTCCCGGCGCAGGCGCTTGACGGTGTAGCGGTGGATGCGGGCCAGCAGATGCCGTTCGCACCATTCTTCCTGGCCGGTGCCCGGTGTGAAGCGGCCGCGCAGCACATAGCCTTGGTGTTCAAGGTGCGCCAGGGCCTGAGTGACTTGCGCTGTCGATAACCCCAACGGATAGGCGATAGCGCTCAGCGGCAGCGGGCCAAAGGCGCTGAGCCGGGCGCGGAGTACTTCGACCACCGCTTCGTCACTGTCCCAGGGCTCATCGAACCCGGCCAGGGGTGTCAGCGCGGGTTGCCATTGGGCTTGTGGATAAACTCCTTGCAGGCAGGTCAGCCGCTCCAGTGGCACCCACAGGCCGCGCTCGGCGCTGATCTGCATATGGCTGGCGCGCCCGCGGTCGGCCAGTGCCTGCAGCCAGCCCGGCCACGATGCGTGGGCGTGGGCTTCGCTGTCGGCGATGCAGGCCAGGCTCATCAGTGCTTCATGCATTTCATCGAGGTTGGCCGGGGTCGGCCAGGCTTCTTCCCTGACCGACTGGATGGCCTCGGCGTCCAGCGCGCCGAGGTCGTCGGTGGATTGTGGATCGCTCCAGCGCCGGTTGATAACTGCATGGGTTCGGCGCTCTTCCAGCGGCGCGTCGTCGAGGAAGGTGTAGGGCCGGGCGCTGAGGATTTCGGCCGCCAGGGGCGACGGGGCAGGCAGGTCGCGACTGATCAGGCGAACCTCGCCCGCCTCCATGCGCCGCAGCAGCGCCAGCCAGCCTTCGCTGTCCATGGCTTCGTGCAGGCAGTCGTCGAGGGTCTGCTCTATCAGCGGGTGGTCGGGGATTTCCCGCTCGCCGGCGAGGTTCTCCAGGCAGGCGATCTGGTCGGGGAACACGCTGGCGATCAGGTCTTCGCTCTTCATCCGCTGGATCTGCGGGGCGACCTTGCGTCCGCCGGTGTAGCGCGGCAAAGCCAGCGCCACCCCGGCATTCCAGCGCCAGCGCACGCCGAACAGCGGCGCATCCAGCACCGCCTGCACCAGGATTTGTTCGGCGCTGTGACTGTTGAGGTAGTGCCAGACCTCATCCAGCTCGAAGCTGTGACTGGTGGACAGCGACAGCACGATGGCGTCTTCGCTGGCGGCGGCCTGCAATTCGAAATTGAACGTGCGGCAGAAACGCTTGCGCAGGGCCAGGCCCCAGGCGCGGTTGATGCGGCTGCCGAATGGCGTATGGATGATCAGTTGCGTGCCGCCGGACTCGTCGAAGAACCGCTCCATCACCAGCGTGTCCTGGGACGGCAGGGCGCCGAAGGCCAGGCGGGCCGGGGCCAGGTAGTCCAGCAATTGCTCGGCGCTGGCCAGGTTCAGTTGCAGGGTGCCGGTCAGCCAGTCGAGGGCCGGTTGCAGATTGCCGGGGGTGGCACCGAGCAGTTGATCAAGCTGTGCTTGCAGGCGGGCCACGGCCAGGGACAGTTCGGCGCTGCGTCCCGGGGCCTCACCGAGCCAGAACGGAATGGTCGGCGGCTGGCCCTGGGCGTCCTCGACCCGCACGCGGCCGGTCTCGACGCGAATGATGCGGTAGGAGGTATTGCCGAGCTGGAACACGTCGCCGGCAATGCTCTCCACCGCGAAGTCTTCGTTGACGCTGCCGATGTTCAGGCCCTGGGGTTCGAGCAGCACGCTGTAGTCGGCGTTATCCGGGATGGTGCCGCCGCTGGTCACGGCGGTCAGTTTGCTGCCCCGCCGCCCGCGCAGGGTGCGGGTGACCGCGTCGCGATGCAGGTAGGCACTGCGCACGCCCTGGCGACTGTTGAGGCCTTCGGCGAGCATCTGCAACAGCGCCTGGTAATGTCCTTCATCCAGTTCGGCATAGGGCGCGGCGCGGCGAAAGGTGTCCAGCAGTGCCTGTTCCTGCCATTCCTGGCAACTGACCTCGGCGACGATCTGCTGGGCCAGCACGTCCAGCGGTGCCTTGGGGATGTGCAGGATGTCCAGTTCACCCCGGCGTACGCAATCGAGCAGGGCGGCGCACTCGATCAGATCGTCGCGGGTGGTGGCGAACAGACGCCCCTTGGGCGTGCCGCCGACCTGATGACCGGAGCGGCCGACCCGTTGCAGAAACGCCGAAATCGAACGGGGCGAGGCGATCTGGCACACCAGATCGACATCGCCGATGTCGATGCCCAGCTCCAGGGAAGCGGTGGCGATCAGCACCTGCAATTCGCCGCGCTTGAGCCGTTGCTCGGCATCGAGGCGAAACTCTTTCGCCAGGCTGCCATGGTGGGCGGCCACGGCATCCTTGCCCAGGCGCTCGCTCAGATGGCGGCTCAAGCGTTCGGCCAAGCGCCGGGTATTGACGAACACCAGGGTGGTGCGGTGTGCCCGGGCGAGCTCGGCGAGGCGGTTGTAGACCAATTCCCACACGTCATTGGCCATCACTGCCGAGAGCGGCACTGGTGGTACCTCGATGTCCAGGTCGCGGGGGCGGGCATGGCCGATGTCGACGATTTCGCACGAGCGGCCTTCGCCCACCAGAAAGCGTGATACCGCTTCGATGGGCTTTTGCGTGGCGGACAGGCCGATGCGCACCAGCGGCTCGCTGCACAGCGCTTGCAGGCGTTCCAGGCTCAGGGCCAGGTGGCTGCCGCGCTTGCTGGCGGCGATGGCGTGGATTTCATCGACGATCACCGTGCGGGTGCTGGCGAGCATCTGCCGGCCGGAATCGGAGCCGAGCAGCACGTAGAGCGATTCGGGCGTGATCACCAGAATGTGCGGCGCGGCCTTGCGCATCGCCGTGCGTTCTTTCTGCGGGGTGTCGCCGGTGCGCACGGCGGTGGTGATTTGCAGGGGCGGCAGGCCCATCTGGCGCAATTGTTCGGTAATGCCGGCCAGCGGTGTTTGCAGGTTGATCCGGATGTCGTTGCTCAGGGCCTTGAGCGGCGAGACATAGACCACCAGAGTCTGGTCCGGCAGGCCACCCTGTTCCAGGCCTCGATGCACCAGCTCGTCGAGCACGGCGAGAAACGCCGTGAGGGTCTTGCCCGAGCCGGTGGGCGCGGCCACCAGGGTCGAACGACGCTGGCCGATCAACGGCCACGCCCGGGCCTGGGCGGCCGTGACCGCCGGGAAAGTCTGGCTGAACCAGGCGCGGACAGCGGGGTGGAAGCCTGCCATGGCGTGGTCGGCTGCAAGGGGCAGATTCATAGAGGCAGTTATGCGGGTGGGAGGAGGAGGATGCAAGTGCCGGCTGATATCTCTGTTGTCCATGAGGGCCTCTTCGCGAGCAAGCCCGCTCCCCAAGTCGACCGCATTTTGTCTGACGAAACTCGGTAAGTTGTGGGAGCGGGCTTGCTCGCGAGGGGCCTTAAAAGGCAGCACACATTCTGGATCTGCACTTTACGGGTGACGGTTGCGCACTAAACCCGCAAAATGCAACGATTCCGGCGACGCCCGCGGGCGTTGTCGACCAAATTCTTGTGCCAACAGACTGGGCCTGCTGACTTTATGCGAATGCGCCTTATGTTACTGGGCGGCGGAAATGCCCTTGGGCAGGCGCTGATTCGCCTCGGTGCGGAAGAAGACATCGGTTTTCTCGCCCCCCGCCCCCCAGAAGATGGCTGGGATGCCGCGAGCCTGACGCAGTTGCTCGACGACACCCGCCCGGACGCCTTGATCAACCTGGCGTACTACTTCGACTGGTTTCAGGCCGAGGTCGTCAGCGAGCAGCGCCTGGCCAGCCAGGAGCGTGCGGTCGAGCGCCTGGCCGAATTGTGCCAACACCACAACATCATCTTGTTGCAACCGTCGAGCTATCGCGTGTTCGACGGCTCTCGCGCCACCGCCTACAGCGAAAAGGACGAGCCCGTGCCCCTGGGCCTGCGCGGCCAGGCCTTGTGGCGGATCGAGCAAAGTGTGCGCGCCACGTGCCCGCAACATGTGCTGCTGCGCTTCGGCTGGCTGTTGGACGACAGCGCCGACGGCATCCTCGGACGTTTTCTCGCCCGGGCCGAGCAGCCCGAAGAGCTGCTGCTGGCCGATGACCGTCGGGGCAACCCGACACCGGTGGACGACGCGGCCCGGGTGATCATCTCCGTGCTCAAGCAACTCGATTGCGCCGCGCCGCTGTGGGGCACCTATCATTACGCCGGGCATGAGGCGACCACACCGCTGGCGCTGGGCCAGGCGATCCTCACCGAAGCCCGTGCTCTGCATCCGCTGGCAATCGAAGAGCCGACGCCCCAGGCTCACGCCGCACGGCCGGATGCCGCGGAAGAACCGCAGCACGCGGTACTGGCCTGCAAGAAAATTCTGCACACTTTCGGGATCAAACCCCGCGCCTGGCGCGCCGCGCTCCCGGGCTTACTGGATAGGTTTTATCGCCATGGCTGACGGTCCTGTTCTTATCACCGGCGGTGCGGGCTTCATTGGTTCGCACCTGACCGACGCCTTGCTCGCCAAGGGACACTCGGTGCGCATCCTCGATGACCTGTCCACCGGCAAGCGCAGCAACCTGCCGTTGGACAACCCCGCCGTCGAACTGATCGAAGGCGACGTCGCCGATGCCGCCCTGGTGGCTCGGGCGATGGCCGGCTGCAGCGCCGTGGCGCACCTGGCCGCGGTGGCGTCGGTACAAGCCTCGGTGGACGACCCGGTGCGCACTCACCAAAGCAATTTCATCGGCACCCTGAATGTCTGCGAAGCCATGCGCCAGGCCGGCGTGAAGCGGGTGTTGTTCGCCTCCAGCGCCGCGGTCTACGGCAACAACGGCGAAGGCCAGTCCATCGACGAAGAAACCACCAAGGCGCCGCTTACACCCTACGCCTCGGACAAGCTGGCCAGCGAGTTCTACCTCGACTTCTATCGTCGCCAGCATGCGCTGGAGCCGGTGGTGTTCCGCTTCTTCAACATCTACGGTCCGCGCCAGGATCCGTCCTCGCCGTATTCCGGGGTCATCAGCATCTTCAGCGAGCGGGCACAGAAGGGCTTGCCGATTACCGTATTCGGCGACGGCGAGCAGACCCGCGACTTTGTCTATGTCGAAGACCTGGTGGACTTGCTGGTGCAGGCCATCGAGAAGCCTGAGGTGGAAATCGGGGCGGTGAACGTCGGCTGGAACCAGGCCACGACGCTCACACAACTGCTCCAGGCCCTGGCCACGGTCATCGGTGACCTGCCTCCGGTCAGCTACGGCCCGGCACGTTCGGGAGATATCCGCCATTCCCGGGCCGACAACCATCGGCTGTTGCAGCGCTTCAGCTTCCCGCAGCAAACGCCGATGAGTGTGGGGCTGGCGCGGTTGCTCGGACGCTGAGTTTCCAGTCGCCACAAAACCCACTGTGGGAGCGGGCTTGCTCGCGAATGCGGTGGGTCAGTCACTTAACAGGTGATTGACAGAACGCATTCGCGAGCAAGCCCGCTCCCACAGTGATTGTGTCGCTATCGAATTGGCTCAGAACTTGTAACCCAACCCCACCATGTAGATCCATGGGTCCACATCGACATTCACCTTGGCCCGGGTGCCACCGGCCACTGCGTTGTTGTCGACATACGCCGTGGTATCGATGTCGATGTAACGGATCTGGCCATTGACCATGATGTTGTCGGTCAGCATGTAGTCGGCGCCCACTTGCCATGCCATGCCCCAGCTGTTGCTCGCCCGGAAATTGCTGAAGCCGTTGGCGCTGGCGTCGCTGCCGACGTGTTCGTCATAGATCCAGGTGTAGTTGATGCCGGCGCCGACATACGGTTGGAATGCCGATTTGGCGTCGAGTGGGTAGTAGACCAGACTCAGGGTCGGCGGCAGATGCTTGAGGCTGCCGAGCTTGCCGTTGGCCGCGCCCAGGGCGGTGCCCTTGATCTTCACGTCGTGCTCGAACGGCGAGGCTGCCAGCAGCTCGATGCCCAGGTGGTCGGTCATCATGTAGGCGAAGTTCAAGCCCAGTTGCGTATCACTGCTCATGGTCGCCTTGCCGCCCAGGTCGGCACCGGCCAACGGGCCGCGGTCGACCTTGACGCTGGAACTGTCGGCTTGCGGATTGACGGTGATGGCGCCGGCGCGAACGATGATATCGCCGGTTGTATGGGCCTGGGCGATTGGGGCCGCGAGTGCGAGGGCGACGAGGGAAGTGCTGAGCAAGGACTTGTGCATGGGGGCTCCAGCGGACATTTGAAAAGGATGTCCCATGGTACGGAGCGCTCTGGACCGGTCTTTTGACTCAGCTCAATGAAAGTGTGATGAGCACCTCTAAGGCCCCTTCGCGAGCAAGCCCGCTCCCACAGTTTAACGAGTTCCTTCAGGAGGAATGCAGTCAAATTGTGGGAGCGGGCTTGCTCGCGAAAGCTATCTCACCGGCAATAACGAACCATCGGATTCACTCCGGCAGCTCATACACATAAATCTTCTCAGCTTCCATCTGGTACCCGGCATCGGCCAGTTCGCTGGTGGACGGCTTGACCTGCATCGGCCCTTCGACCCAGTACGGCTGGTACAGCTCATCGAGCTTCACCCCGACTTCGCTTTTCACATGCACGATCTGATTCGAAGGCGGTGGCGGCACATGGATGCAGGCGCCGAAATACGGCACCAGCAAAAAGTCTGTGGTACGGCCCTCCTCGCTGACTTCCAGCGGCACGATGTAGCCCGGCAAGCGAATCTGCTGGCCGTCGAGCGCCTTGACCACCGGAGCGTTGGGCAAGTCCTGTTTGGCGGCCGGGGCGGATTCGGCGGACAGTGCATTGCCCATCTGCGACAGGTCATGCAGCGGGGTCATGTTTGGTACTTCCGGCGGCGCGTCGGGCGGGATCATTTCTGACCAGGCCAGGTCCCTTGGCTCGGCCGCCCACAGCGGCAGGGCGACCATCATCAACAGCGCAAGCAGGGCGCGGGGCATCTTCAATGTCCTCATAAACGGATCGACAAGCCGTCGGCCAACGATTGGCGATAGGCGCGCCAGGCTGGCACGCTGCCCATCAGCAGGGCGGCGATCAGGATGCCAGCCATGAGCGTCCATTCATATTCGCTTGGCCAGCTCAGCGGCAGGTACAGGCCATAGGCCGATTGTACGTAACCCTGGGCGGCGCCGATGCCGATATACAGCAAGGCCAGCCCGGCGGCCACCCCGGTCAACGCCAGGGCAAACGCTTCCAGCACCAGCAGGCTCGCGATGTGCCACGGCCGCGCACCCACCGAACGCAAGATCGCCATCTCCCGGCGGCGCTCGTTGAGGCTGGTGAGAATCGCCGTGAGCATGCCGATCAACCCGGTCAGGACCACGAATAGCGAAATCACGAACAAGGCTTTTTCCGCCGTGCCCATCAGGCTCCACAACTCTTGCAGGGCCACGCCAGGCAGGATTGCCAGCAACGGCTCGCCGCGGAATTCATTGATTTCGCGCTGCAAGGTAAAGGTGGAAATCTTGCTGTTGAGGCCGAGCATGAACGCGGTGATGGCTTGGGGTGTCAGGTCCATGTTGCGGGCCTGGTCGGCGCTGATGCGACCGCTGCCCTGGGCCGGCACGCCATTCTTCCAATCGATGTGAATCGCTTCCATGCCGCCGAGGCTGATGTGTAGCGTGCGGTCTACTGGGGTGCCGGTGCGCTTGAGGATGCCGACCACGGTGAAAGGCTTGTCGTCATGCTTGACCAGGCTGATCGCCGCCACGCCGTGGGCCAGCACCAGTTTGTCGCCGAGCTTGTAATGCAACGCCTCGGCCACTTCGGCACCGAGCACCACTTCGAACGGATCGGTGGCAAAAGCTCGACCATCGGCCAGTTCCAGGTGCTGCTGGCGGCCGTACTGGTAATGCTCGAAATAGGCCTCGGTGGTGCCCATTACCCGATAGCCACGATGGGAGTCACCGAGGGACATGGGGATCGCCCACTTCACTTTCGGGTTGCTGGCGAAATGTTCGAAGCTGTCCCAGCGGATGTTATTGGTGGCGTTGCCGATGCGAAACACCGAGTACAGCAGCAGGTTCACCGAGCCGGAGCGAGCGCCGACGATCAGGTCGGTGCCGCTGATGGTGCTGGCAAAACTGGCTTTTGCCTCGGTGCGCACCCGCTCCACCGCCAGCAGCAGGCAGACCGACAGGGCGATGGCGAAGGCAGTGAGGATCGCAGTGAAACGGCGGTTCGCCAGGCTGGCCATGGCTAGACGGAGCAAATACATCTCAGACCTCGAGTGGCTTGGCGGCACGATTGAGATCGGCCAGCGAGAGGTGGCGGTCGAACAGCGATGCCAGGCTCTGATCATGGCTGACGAACAGCAGGCTTGAACCGGCCTCGCGGCATTCGGCAAACAGCAACCGCAGGAAGTTTTCCCGGGCGTCATAGTCCAGGGCTGAGGTCGGTTCGTCGGCGATTACCAGTTCCGGTTGGCCGATCAACGCCCGGGCGGCGGCGACCCGCTGCTGTTGGCCGATAGACAGCGAGTCGGCGCGGCGCTCCAGCAGATTCGCATCGGTCAGCCCCAGATGGGTCAACAGCGTGGCGGCAGCCTGGTCGATGCTGCCGTGACGCTGGATGGCCCGCTGCGCTCGCAGTTTGGAGAAGTGGCAGGGCAGTTCGACATTCTCGCGCACCGAGAGAAACGGCAGCAGGTTGAACTGCTGGAAGATGTAGCCGGTGTGGTCCACGCGAAAGCGGTCGCGGCTGCCCGCACCCAGTTCGGTGAGCGACTGGCCGAGCAGATGGACGCTGCCGCGATCCGGCGTCTGCACGCCGCCCAGCAGCCCCAGCAAGGTGGTCTTGCCACTGCCGCTGGGGCCCTTGAGGAACAGGGTTTCGCCGGCTTCGAGGCGAAAGGCCGGGATATCCAGCAGTGGTGGTTGCCCGGGCCAGCTGAAGACCAGGTCGGACAATTCGATGAGTGCTTGGGTCATGTTGGCCGAAGTCAGGGTAAATGGAGTAGCCCCTGTGGGAGCGGGCTGGCTCGCGAAAGCGGTGTGTCAGACACCCTCTGTGTTGGATGTGCCGGTCTCTTTGCGAGCCAGCCCGCTCCCACAGGGATGATTCGCAATACTCAGAATTTGAGTGCCGGCGCTTCAGGCGTCAATTCCCCGCCTTGCTGGCCCTTCGGGCCGATCATCTGCACCAGAATTTTATGGGTGGCCGGGAAGGTCTTGAAAAGCGGTGCCAGGTTCAGTTGCGTCAGGGAACCAGGCGCGACACAGCGGAACTGGTAGCGAGCGTGGATTTCGCTGTGTTCGTGGTGCTCGTCGCCATCGTCATCGGCATCTTCGGCGTGATCTTCGTGATCCGGCTCGTCGCCGAACAGCGGGCTTTCCAGTTCCTGCTGCTCCAGGGAGCATTTGGCATCGGCCAGAATGATCAACGCCGCCGGCTTCTCCAACTGCTTGCGGACAGCGGCCACCTTAGCCTTGTCGGCATCGCTGGTGGCGGCGTGTTCGAAGCCCACCAAATTCATGGCCGGGCTCTCCAGTTCCAATTCCAGGGTCTCGCCGTCCAATGAGGCATTGAGGCGGCCAACGCCGTGTTCATGGGCACCCAGGCTGCCATGTTCATGATCGTGGTCATGGTCGTGCTCGACCGCGGCGTGAGCGACAGCCAATGGCAACAGGGCGAAAGGCAAAGCGAGAAGCAGACGACGCATGACGAGTCTCCAGGTAAAGTGAATGTTTTGTTATGTAATCTTATAACGAATGTGCGCAGAGTTTGACCGTCTGCTTGGCGTCGCGCAAGGCCCATGGGAGCATGGGAAGATTAAATCTTCAGGAGCAAGGTGATGTTGCGCATACGCGGAACCGTCGGCGATTGGCCGGTGGACTTGTCGATCGAAATGGACGCGGGCGACTGGGCGCAGCTCGGCGCGCAGTTGCAGGCGGTCAAGCCGGAGGGCGCGGCGATGGCGGCGGCCAGACCGGCGAGTCAGGACGATGCGTTGTGGCAGATCGCCAGGGAATTGCTGCGCAAGGCCGGGCAGTTGAGCGGCCCGGACCTGCTGGAGCAACTGGAAGGCCTGACGGGCAGTGCGCCGGCGGGCAAGCGCCTGCTGGTGCGCTTGCGCCACAGCGCCGAGGTCAAGGTCTTGAGCGGCGGCGATACGCCGCTCTATAGCTGGGTCGGGGCTGACGCCTAGTACAACGCGGCAAACAGCTTGCGGCGATAGGTGGTCACCAGCGGGTGGTCGTTGCCCAACAGTTCGAACACTTGCAGCAGGGTCTTGTGTGGCAGGCCTTCGCTGTAGCTGCGGTTGCGGCTGAACAGCTTGAGCAGTGCCTCGAGCGCCGGCTCATACTGCTGGCGCGCCAGTTGCTGGATCGCCAGTTGATACGCCGCTTCATCGTCCTGCGGGTCTTTTGCCAGGCGGGCCTTGAGGTCAGCGGCGTCTGGCAGGTTTTTGGCCAGGCCGAGGAACTGGATCTGCGCCTTGGCCCCGGCCAGGGCAGCCTTGTGCTCGTCGCTTTTCACCGAGTCCAGCACGGTCTGCGCTTCGCCCAGCTCGCCGCGTTCGGTCAGGCAACGGGCAAACAGGATCAACGCCTTGGCGTTGGTATTGTCTTCGCCCAGCAGCCCGGCGAGCAGCGCCTCAGCATCGGCGAAACGCCCGTCATCGAACAGCGCCTGGGCCTGCTCGAACGGATCGGCCGCGACGGGAGGCGGCATCTGCACATGGGGTTCGAGCATCGCCCGTACCGCCGATTCCGGCTGGGCCCCGGCGAACCCGTCGACGGGTTGGCCGTCCTTGAACAGCACCACCGTCGGCAGGCTGCGGATGCCGAAGCGGGCGACGATGTCCTGCTCGATATCGCAGTTGACCTTGGCCAGCAGCAGTTCGCCCTGATAGCTTTCGGCAATGCCCTGCAACATGGGCATCAGCGCCTTGCACGGTGCACACCACTCGGCCCAGAAATCCACCAGTACCGGTTTGTGGAAAGAGTTTGCGATCACCGATTGGTCGAAATCGGCAGTGGTGGCGTCGAAGATGTAGGAGGTGTCCTGGGTCATGGGAATCTCGTAGAACGCTTGAATGGGGCAACTATACGGCGTGGTGGTGGGTGGCTGAAAGCGGGTTGGTCTTTCGCCCTGTGGTGTCTGACAGGACGCCTTCGCGGGCAAGCCCGCTCCCACAGTTGATCTGCAGTGGAGACAACATTCGCGTTCACTCTGGATCCCCTGTGGGAGCGGGCCTGCTCGCGAAGCTTTTCAGGCGCGCCGCGCGTGGTACAGGCTCACATGGCGAAACTCTTCCGGCTCGGCCAGGTCCGGCAGGGTCATGGCCTGGAGCATTTCGATGCGCCGGTACAGCGGATGCTCGAAATTCCGTACCCGGGAATCGGCCACCAGGGCCTCGCGGCCGCGACTGAGAAACTGGTCCAGCAACGGCAGGTTGGCCCGGTCGTAAAGCACATCGGCGACCAGGATCAGGTCGAAGCGATCCGCCTCGGCGAAGAAGTCCGTGGAATAAGCCAGCTCCACGCCATTGAGCAGGGCGTTGGCCCGGCATGCCGCGATTGCCAGTGGGTCGAGGTCGCACGCCACCACTTCCAGCGCCCCGGCCTTGACCGCCGCGATGCCTGCCACGCCGGAACCGGCACCAAAATCCAGCACCCGCTTGCCTTCGACCCACTGCGGCTGCTCGGCGAGGTAGCGGGCCATCGCCAAGCCGCTGGCCCAGCAGAAGCTCCAGTAGGGCGGTTCGTGGAGGATGCGCCGGGTTTCTTCCGGGCTGAAGGCGCGGTCCATGTTGTCGCCGTCGATCAGCCACAGCTTCAAGTCAGTGCCGGGTAATGGGCAGGCCACCAGGTGCGCGTCTCCCAGCAACTCGCTCAGCGCGTCTTGCAAGTCCTGCGGTGCATTCATGGTGCTTTGACGAATTGCAGCGCGCCCAACGCCTGGGTGGTCGGTTGCGCGATGCGCTGTTCCGGCAGGTGCAGGATCAATTGGCCCGACTGGCTGGCACGGCCACGCAGTTCCACGCGACCGCCGACCGGGAAGGCATCCGGGTTGAAACGCAGGCGGAAGGGCAGGGCGCGGTTGGTGCCGATCAGGCTGGAGCTGGCGAGCAATTGCTGCGGACGGCCCTTGTCATCGATCACCAGCAGCGCCAGTTCGACCTCGGCCCCGGTCGGTACGCCCTCGAGGGTGCCGCTCAGTTCCCGCTGGTACGCGGGCAATGGTCCCACCTCGGCGGCTTGGCGGGCTTTTTCCTGGGCCTGTTTCGGCGCCGGTGCCGGTGCCGGAGCAGTGGGTTTGGGAGCGTCACTGCTGCACGCCATCAGCAGGCTGAAAAGACTGAGCAAAAAGAGCGATCGTAACGGCATGTGCGGCTCCAGCAAGGTGAATTCCATGGATCTGACGGTAAGCCCGTCTGTATACCGTAAACCCTATGGCTTGTCTTGCCAGTGGGATGCGCTACCATGGCCCTCCCTTTTTTTGTTGCCTGCCACCATGCACTGTCCATTCTGCGGTGCCAACGACACCAAAGTCATCGACTCGCGACTGGTCGCCGAGGGCGAACAGGTCCGCCGCCGGCGCGAGTGCCTGGCCTGCGGCGAACGTTTCACGACGTTCGAGACCGCTGAGCTGGTGTTGCCGCGCCTGATCAAAACCGACGGCAGCCGCCAGCCGTTCGACGAAGAAAAACTGCGCGCCGGCATGCAGCGCGCGCTGGAAAAACGCCCGGTGAGCGTCGAACGCCTGGAAGCTGCGCTGGTGCACATCAAGCACAAGCTGCGGGCGACCGGCGAGCGCGAGGTCAAATCCCTGGTGGTTGGCGAGCTGGTGATGGCCGAGCTGCAGAAGCTCGATGAAGTCGCCTACATCCGTTTCGCTTCGGTGTACCGACGCTTCCAGGACTTGAACGAATTCCGCGAGGAAATCGACCGCCTGGCCCGCGAACCGGTGAAAGAATGACTGCCTCGGCGCAACAGGCCGTCCTCGACGCCCATTACATGGCCCGCGCGCTGGAGCTGGCGCGGCGCGGTCACTACACCACCCATCCCAATCCCCGGGTGGGCTGCGTCATGGTGCGTGATGGGCAGATTGTCGGCGAAGGTTGGCACATCCGCGCCGGTGAGCCCCACGCCGAGGTCCATGCCTTGCGCGCCGCCGGTGAACTGGCCCGGGGCGCCACGGCCTACGTGACCCTCGAGCCTTGCAGCCATCACGGCCGTACGCCGCCTTGTGCCGATGCGCTGGTCAACGCCGGTGTCGCTCGGGTCGTGGCGGCGATGCAGGACCCGAACCCGGAAGTTGCCGGTCGCGGTTTGCAGCGCCTGGCCCAGGCCGGTATCGCCACCGAAAGCGGCGTGCTCGAAGGCGAGGCCCGCCAGCTCAACCAGGGTTTCCTCAAGCGCATGGAGCACGGCCTGCCGTTCGTGCGGGTCAAGCTCGCCATGAGCCTCGATGGCCGCACCGCCATGGAAAGTGGCGAAAGCCAGTGGATCACCGGCCCGGCGGCACGTTCGGCGGTCCAGCGCTTGCGGGCCCAGGCCAGTGTGGTGCTGACCGGCGCCGACACGGTGCTGGCGGACAATGCCCGGTTGACCGTGCGCGCCGATGAACTCGGGCTGGACGCCGACCAGACGGCATTGGTCATGAGTCGTCCGCCGCTGCGGGTGCTGGTGGACGGTCGCCTGCGGGTGCCGCTCGATGCGCCCTTCTTCAAGGCCGGCCCGGCGCTGGTCGCCACGTGCATGGCGGTGGAAGAACAATACGCCAACGGCCCCGAATGCATGATCGTGGCAGGCGATGATGGTCAGGTCGACCTGCGTCGCCTGCTGGTGGAGCTGGCGGCCCGTGGCGTCAACGAGGTGCTGGTGGAGGCCGGTCCGCGCCTGGCAGGGGCATTCGCCCGGCAAGGCCTGGTGGACGAATTCCAGATTTTTATCGCCGGCAAGTTCCTGGGATCTTCGGCGCGACCGCTGCTGGACTGGCCGCTGGCGCACATGAAGGACGCTCCGGCGCTGAAAATCACCGAAATTCGTGCCGTGGGTGATGACTGGCGAGTCATCGCCGTTCCCATCCCGCCGGCCAGCGTATAATTCCCGGCCTTCGCTCAAGCGGCGGCCTGTTCTCGAGGAGGACTCATGTTTACCGGCATCATCGAATCCATCGGCAGCATCCGCGCACTCACCCCCAAGGGCGGCGATGTGCGGGTCCATGTCGAAACCGGCAAGCTCGACCTGAGCGACGTCAAACTGGGCGACAGCATCGCCGTGAACGGTGTCTGCCTGACCGCCGTCGAACTGCCTGGCAATGGTTTCCTGGCGGACGTCAGCCGCGAAACCCTCGACTGCACCGCCATGAACGATCTCAAGAGCGGCAGCCCGGTCAACCTGGAAAAAGCCTTGACGCCCACGACCCGGTTGGGCGGGCACCTGGTCAGCGGCCATGTCGACGGCGTCGGCGAAGTGGTTTCCCGTACCGATAATGCCCGGGCCGTGGAATTTCGTATCCGTGCGCCGAAGGAGCTGGCCAAGTACATCGCCCACAAGGGCTCGATTACCGTCGACGGCACCAGTCTGACGGTGAACGCGGTGGATGGCGCCGAATTTCTGTTGACGATCATCCCGCACACTTTAAGCGAAACCATCATGGCCTCGTACCGGCCTGGACGCCGGGTCAACCTGGAAGTCGACTTGCTGGCTCGTTACCTGGAGCGCCTGCTGCTCGGTGACAAGGCTGCAGAACCGACGTCCGGCAGCAACATCACCGAAAGCTTTCTGGCCGCCAACGGCTACCTCAAATCCTGACCCAAGGGGGTGCCGCGTGGCGCTCAATAGCATCGAAGAGCTGGTTGAAGATATCCGCCAAGGCAAGATGGTCATCCTCATGGATGACGAAGACCGCGAGAACGAAGGCGACCTGATCATGGCCGCCGAATGCTGCAAAGCCGAACACATCAACTTCATGGCCAAGCACGCCCGCGGCCTGATCTGCATGCCGATGAGCCGTGAGCGTTGCGAGCTGCTGAAGTTGCCGCTGATGGCTCCGCGCAACGGTTCCGGCTTCGGTACCAAGTTCACCGTGTCCATTGAAGCCGCCGAGGGCGTGACCACCGGCATTTCCGCCGCCGACCGCGCGCGCACCGTGCAAGCCGCCGCCGCGAAGGACGCCAAGGCCGAAGACATCGTCAGCCCCGGCCACATCTTCCCGCTGATGGCCCAGGCCGGCGGCACCCTGGCCCGTGCCGGCCACACTGAAGCGGCGTGCGACCTGGCGCGCATGGCTGGTTTCGAACCCAGCGGCGTGATCTGCGAAGTGATGAACGACGACGGCACCATGTCCCGTCGCGCGGAACTGGAGGCCTTCGCCGCCGAACACGACATCAAGATCGGCACCATCGCCGACCTCATCCATTACCGGATGATCCACGAACGTACCGTTCAGCGGATTGCCGAGCAGCCGCTGGACAGCGAACTGGGCCATTTCAACCTGGTGACCTACCGCGATTCCGTGGAGGGCGACGTGCACATGGCCCTGACCCTGGGCACCGTCTGCGCCGAAGAGCCGACCCTGGTCCGCGTGCACAACATGGACCCGTTGCGGGACCTGCTGATGGTCAAGCAGCCTGGCCGCTGGAGCCTGCGGGCCGCGATGGCTGCGGTGGCGGAGGCCGGCAGCGGTGTGGTGCTGCTGCTCGGGCATCCCCTTGATGGCGACGTGCTGCTGGCGCATATCCGCGAAACCGGCGAGCAATTGCCAGCGAAGAAAACCACCACTTACAGCACGGTCGGCGCCGGTTCGCAGATCCTGCGCGACCTGGGCGTACGCAAAATGCGCCTGATGAGTGCGCCGATGAAATTTAATGCGATATCCGGTTTCGATCTGGAAGTTGTAGAATACGTGCCCTCTGAATAATGACCTCGTTCAGTTAAGGAGGTCCCCCTTGTGGGAGCGGGCTTGCTCGCGAAGGCGATAGCACATCCAGCATTGATGTTGGCTGACACATCGCCTTCGCGAGCAAGCCCGCTCCCACAGGGGTTTCCAGCCCCAACAACATTGAGGAGCGCGCATAGAGCGCGTTCCGGCTCTTTAAGAGAATTGACGAATGACCCTGAAGACCATCGAAGGTACCTTCATCGCCCCCAAAGGCCGCTACGCTCTGGTAGTGGGCCGTTTCAACAGCTTCGTGGTCGAGAGCCTGGTTGGCGGTGCGGTCGATGCCCTGGTTCGCCATGGCGTGAGCGAGAGCGACATCACCATCATCCGTGCCCCTGGCGCCTTCGAAATTCCGCTGGTTGCGCAGAAAGTCGCTCAAAAGGGCGAATATGCAGCGATCATCGCCTTGGGCGCGGTCATTCGTGGCGGTACTCCGCATTTCGAATACGTGGCTGGCGAGTGCACCAAGGGCCTGGCCCAGGTGTCCATGGAGTTCGGCGTGCCGGTCGCTTTCGGCGTACTGACTGTTGACTCCATCGAGCAAGCCATCGAACGTTCCGGCACCAAGGCCGGTAACAAAGGCGCCGAAGCCGCCCTGTCCGCCCTGGAAATGGTCAGTCTGCTGGCGCAGTTGGAGGCCAAGTGATTAGCGACGAAAGCGATCGTTTCAACCCGCGCGATCCCAAGCCTGCCGATGCCGGCAAGCCTTCGAAAAGCGTCAAGCGTCGCGAAGCCCGCCAGCTTGCGACCCAGGCGCTGTATCAATGGCATATGGCCAAGCAGTCGCTGAACGAGATCGAAGCGCAGTTCCGGGTCGATAACGATTTCAGCGATGTCGATGGCGCGTATTTCCGCGAGATCCTTCATGGGGTTCCGGCGCACAAGACCGAAATCGACAAGGCCCTGGCGCCTTGCCTGGACCTGACCATCGAAGAGCTGGATCCGGTCGAGCTGGCGGTGTTGCGCCTGTCCACCTGGGAATTGATGCAGCGTGTCGATGTACCGTATCGCGTGGTGATCAACGAAGGGATCGAACTGGCGAAAATCTTCGGTTCCACCGACGGACACAAGTTCGTCAACGGTGTGCTCGACAAGCTCGCTCCGCGCCTGCGGGAAGCTGAAGTGAAGGCGTTCAAGCGCTGAATGGGTGAATTCGAGCTGATCCGCAGCTACTTCGCCGCCGCGCCTTGTGCGCAGGGCGGCGACGGCGTTGCGCTGGGGATCGGTGACGATTGTGCCTTGCTGGCGGTTCCTTCCGGGGAGCAGTTGGCGGTGTCCACCGACACGCTTGTGGCCGGTGTGCATTTTCCAGATCCTTGCGATCCGTCCCTGCTCGGCCAGCGCTCGCTGGCCGTGGCGGTCAGTGATCTCGCCGCCATGGGCGCCAGGCCCCTGGCCTTTACCCTTGCCCTGACCTTGCCGACGGTGACAGCCGATTGGCTGCAGGCCTATGCCCATGGCTTGAACCAGATGGCCCAGGCCTGCGGTGTAGCGCTGGTAGGCGGGGATACCACTCGCGGCCCCCTGAGCCTGACCATGACTGTGTTCGGTCGCCTTCCGTCCGGCCAGGCGTTGACTCGAAGCGGCGCGCAACCCGGCGACCTGCTCTGCGTCGGTGGAGAGCTGGGCAATGCCGCCGGTGCATTGCCCCTCGTGCTCGGCCAGCGTCACACTGAGCCCACCGTCGCCGAGCCGTTGCTGGCGCATTATTGGTCACCGCGTCCGCAGGTCGACTTGGGGCTGGCGCTGCGGGGCAGGGCCAGTGCGGCCATGGATATCTCCGATGGCCTGCTGGCCGATTGCGGGCATATCGCGTTGGCGTCCGGCGTGGCAATCCAGGTTGAACGGGACCGGCTACCGCTGTCCAACGCTTTGCGGGCCTTGCTCGGCCAAGCGGGCGCGGAGCAGGCCGCGCTGAGCGGGGGCGACGATTACGTGCTGCTGTTCAGCTTGCCACCGGTCCGATTATCGACATTGCAGGCCGAAGGCTGGCCGATCCACGTGATCGGCAGTGTCATGACAGGTCAGGGCGTCATGCTGGTGGACGCCGACGGAGGCGACATCACCCCGCAAGTCCGGGGTTATCAACATTTTCGGGAGACACCGTGACAGATCATCCCAACCAGGTTCCAGCCGAGTTCGTACCTCCCTCGGTCTGGCGTAATCCCTGGCATTTCCTGGCATTTGGCTTCGGTTCAGGCACTTTACCCAAGGCGCCAGGTACCTGGGGTTCGCTGGTTGCGCTACCCTTCATACCGTTGTGGCAGATGTTGCCGGACTGGGGTTACTGGCTGATGCTCGGCATCACCATGCTGTTTGGCTTCTGGTTGTGTGGCAAGGTGGCGGACGACCTGCGTGTGCACGATCATGAGGGGATCGTCTGGGATGAAATGGTCGGGATGTGGATTACCCTGTGGCTGGTGCCGGAAGGCTGGTACTGGCTCTTGGCGGGTTTCCTGGTGTTCCGCTTCTTCGATATTCTCAAGCCATGGCCGATCCGCTGGATCGACCGGCATGTCCACGGAGGCGTCGGCATCATGCTCGACGATATCCTGGCCGGGGTGTTTGCCTGGCTGGCAATGCAAGGACTGGTGTGGTGTTTTACCTGAGGGATCCAGGCATGGGCGTAAGCCGAGCGCTGTTGCTGTGTCTAGGGGCTTGCTTCGGCGTTCTGGCGGCCGAGCCGACGCCGCTGCCCGGCAAGATCCGCGCGGCCAGCGAGGAGTGGAGCGACTATACCGGCGCTGATGGCCGGGGCATGGCATGGGACATCCTGCGCGAGGTGTTCGAACCCGAAGGCGTGAAGCTGGAGATCCGCAGCGTCCCCTATACCCGTTCGATCGGCTTGGTGCAGCGCGGCGAGGCCGATGCACAGGTCGGTGCCTATCGCAATGAAACCGAAGGGCTGCTTTATCCCCAATGGCACTACGACGTCGATCATATCTATGCCTTGGGACTGGCCTCCAAGCCGTCACCTACCCTGGAGACAGTCGGCAATTATCGACTGGTATGGATGCGCGGGTACGAATACAACGCCTACCTGCCCAACATCCGCCGTTTCAACGAAATCCACCGGGCGGTGGGGATCCTGCCGATGCTGCTGCATGATCGGGCCGATTTCTACATCGATGCCCTGATGGAGATCCAGGGCGTGCTCGCCAAGGCCGACAATCCCCAGCAGTACAAGCTCTCGCCGTTGATCAACCTGCCGCTGTACCTGGGCTTCGCCAACACTGAAAATGGACGGGCGCTGCGTGCGCTGTTCGACCGGCGCATGGAGGTATTGGTGAAAAGTGGCAAGTTGAAACCGATTTTCGAGCGCTGGAAGCAACCTTATCCTTTCGACGAGCACGGTAAGCCACCGAAGGCGTAATCAATCTTGTCGATAGTAATAGTCGACAATTCAGCTTAAGCGTCTGCCGGGACCTGCTGTTACAATGCCCTTCTCTGCGAATCTCCAGTACTAGATCAGGAGCACACCGGTGCCTGTCGTTTTTGTTGCCGCTTCCAAGCTGCCAACGCCCTTTGCGCAATTCACCATGCATGGTTTTCTGGATGAGGCCACTGGCCGCGAGCACGTTGTGCTGAGCCTGGGTGATATTGCCGATGGCGCTCC
Organism: Pseudomonas sp. SJZ074; assembly: GCF_007828215.1. Classification (GTDB taxonomy): domain Bacteria; phylum Pseudomonadota; class Gammaproteobacteria; order Pseudomonadales; family Pseudomonadaceae; genus Aquipseudomonas. The sequence continues at coordinate 52,317 of NZ_VIUE01000027.1, forward strand.
GGTACTGGGCCGCTTGCACTCCGAATGCCTGACGGGCGATGCCCTGTTCAGCCAGCGCTGCGACTGCGGTTCGCAACTCGAAGCCGCCTTGCAGGCCATTGCTCGCGAAGGTCGAGGCGTGTTGCTGTACTTGCGCCAGGAAGGGCGTGGCATCGGTCTGTTGAACAAGATCCGTGCCTATGAATTGCAGGATGGCGGTGCCGATACCGTGGAGGCCAACGAGCGCCTAGGTTTTGCCGCCGACCTGCGCGACTACAGCATCTGCCTGCCCATGCTCGAACACCTGGGCGTCAAGTCCCTGCGTTTGATGACCAACAACCCGCGCAAGGTCAAGGCGTTGACCGACATGGGCATCGTGGTGGCGGAGCGGGTGCCGCTGCACACCGGCCATAATCCCCACAACAAGCTCTACCTGGCGACCAAGGCCAGCAAGCTCGACCACATGATGGGCAACGAGCACCAGGGCGAGGTCGACCGGGCGTGACGCGGGGTCAGGTCCGGCGACGGCTGTCCATCGGTTGGTGGAAGTACCTGGCGTTGGCGTTGCTGCCGCTGTTCGTGATCAATCTGGTTTTCGGCCAGGGCGAAGCGATCCTGCCGGTGCTGGCGATGCCGCTGTTCATCGCCGGCGTGGCCTCGATGTTCGTCAGCCTGCGATTCTTCGGCGCATACAAGCACGCCTTGATCGCCACCCAGAATGCCCTCGATACCCCCGAAGAGCCTCAGGCCTGGATCACGTTGGCGGCCCGTCGACGTGCTGCCTTCCTGGCTGCCGGGTTGCCGGCCTGGATTGGTGCCCTGGCGGTGTTCGTGGGCCTGGAAGCGGTGCCGCTGATGTTGCTGGCCTTGTCCTCGGCGGTGTTGTTCTACCTGTATCGCCTTCCGCGTCAGCTCGGCTGATAGGCTGTTGGCTGGCGCGTCTGCTGCCGGCCGTCAGCGATGCCCTCGCCATGTCTGTTACGCACGCCCCTGTGGGAGTGGGCTTGCTCGCGAAGGCGGAGTGTCAGTCGACGCTGATGTCGAGTAACACTCCGCCTTCGCGAGCAAGCCCGCTCCCACAAGGAGTCTGTGGTGTTTGAAGGTCAGAGACCCAGCAGCTGCAACCGCTGGCGCACGGAGGCTTCGATCCCAGCCTCGTCCAGGCCGCACTCGGCCAGCATCTGCGCCGGCTTGGCGTGTTCGACGTAGATGTCCGGCAGTCCCAGGTGAAGCACCGGCTTGAGGATGTTTTCCCGGGCCAGGAACTCACTGACTGCCGCACCGGCACCGCCCATGATGGCGTTTTCTTCGATGGTCACCAGCAGCTCATGGCCGGCGGCCATTTCGCGGACCAGGGCTTCGTCCAATGGTTTGACGAAACGCATGTCAACGACCGTGGCGTCCAGGGTCTGGGCGACTTTCATGGCCTCGGCCAGTTGCACGCCGAACACCAGCAGGGCGGTCTGTTTGCCCTGGCGGCGGATCACGCCCTTGCCGATTTCAATTGGCTCGAGGGTGGCCTCGATGGTTGCGTTCGGTCCGCTGCCACGGGGGTAGCGCACTGCTGCCGGACCATTGAACAGGTGGCCGGTGGTGAGCATCTTGCGCAGCTCGTTTTCATCGCTCGGGGTCATCACCAGCATGCCGGGGATGCAGCGCAGGAACGAAAGATCGAAGCTGCCGGCGTGAGTCGGGCCGTCTTCACCCACCAGGCCGGCGCGGTCGATGGCGAACAGCACATCGAGATTCTGCACCGCGACATCATGCACCAACTGGTCATAACCGCGTTGCAGGAAGGTCGAGTAGATCGCCACCACCGGTTTTGCTCCTTCGCATGCCATGCCGGCAGCGAGGGTCACGGCGTGCTGCTCGGCAATCGCCACGTCGAAATAGCGCTGCGGGTAGCGTTCACTGAAGGCCACCAGGTCGGAGCCTTCCTTCATGGCCGGGGTAATCCCCACCAGGCGCGGGTCCGTGGCGGCCATGTCGCACAGCCATTGGCCGAACACGGCGGAGTACTTGGGTCCACCGGCCTTTTTCGGGGCAGAGGCCGGGGCGTCCAGTGGTTCGAGCTTGGTGATGGCGTGGTAACCGATGGGATCGACTTCCGCCGGGGCGAAGCCCTTGCCTTTCTTGGTTACCACATGCAGGAACTGTGGGCCCTTGAGGTCGCGCATGTTGCGCAGCGTGGCGATCAGCGTCGGCAGGTCATGACCGTCGATCGGGCCGATGTAATTCCAGCCCAGTTCTTCGAACAGTGTGCCGGGGACCAGCATGCCCTTGGCGTATTCCTCGGTGCGGCGGGCGATTTCCCAAGCGCCGGGCAGGCGCGACAAGACCTTCTTGCTGCCTTCGCGCATGCTGGCGTAGGTACGGCTGGAAAGGATCTTCGCCAGGTAATTGGACAAGCCACCGACATTGCGCGAGATCGACATGTCGTTGTCGTTGAGGATCACCAGCATGTTGGCGTTGACTTCCGGCGCGTGGTTCAGCGCCTCGAAAGCCATGCCCGCCGTCAGGGCGCCATCACCGATCACGGCAATCGCCTTGCGGTCGCTGTTCTGCAGGCGGGCGGCAATGGCCATGCCCAGCGCAGCGCTGATGGAAGTGCTGGAGTGGCCGACGCCAAAGGTGTCGTACTCGCTCTCGGAACGCCGTGGGAAAGCGGCGATCCCGTCCTTCTGGCGCAGCGTGCCCATGCGCTTGCGGCGACCGGTGAGGATCTTGTGCGGGTAGGCCTGATGGCCGACGTCCCACACCAGCCGGTCGTCCGGGGTGTCGAATACGTAATGCAGCGCAATGGTCAGCTCGATGACGCCCAGACCGGCACCGAAGTGCCCACCGGTCTGGCCGACCGTATAGAGCAGTTCCAGGCGCAGCTCATCGGCCAGGGTTTCCAGCTCGGCTTCACCCAGCCGACGCAAGCCGTCCGGCGTGTTGGCGCGGTCCAGCAGGGGCGTGGTCGGGCGTTTGCGGGGAATCTCTTGAAACGTCGTGGGCATCAGGCGAATCGTTATAGGTATAGAAAGAGGCGGCAGTTTACCTTATGCATCGCAAGCTGCCCACGCGTTGGCCGGAACTTGGCCGATACGCAGTCTGAAAGATTGACCCCGTATCAGCTGCGTCGTTCGACGATATAGTGCGCCAAGTCGCGCAACGGTTCGGCCGCCGCGTCAAACGGCCGCAACGCTTCCAGGGCCTGGTCGCGCAACTCCAGGGCGTAAGCCTTGGCGGCGTCGAGGCCCAGCAGGGCCGGGTAAGTCGGCTTGTCACGGGCGATGTCGGCACCCTGGCGCTTGCCCAGGGTCTGGGTATCGCTTTCGACGTCGAGGATATCGTCCTGCACCTGGAACGCCAGGCCGATGGCCCGCGCGTATGCCTGCAAGGCGTGCAACTGTTCTGGGGTGGCCCGGCCGCTGGCGAGGGCGCCAAGCTTGACGCTGGCTTCGATCAAAGCCCCGGTCTTGTGCCGGTGCATGTATTCCAGCGCACCCTGATCCAGCTTCAGGCCGACCGAACCCAGGTCGATGGCCTGGCCGCCGACCATGCCGGCGGGCCCTGCCGCCAGCGCCAGGGCACTGACCATGTCCAGGCGGATCTGCGCCGGGCAGTCGCTGAGGGCCGGGTCAAGCAGGGCGCTGAAGGCCAGGCTCTGCAAACCATCGCCGGCCAGGATCGCGCAGGCTTCGTCGAATTGTTTGTGGGTGGTCGGCTGGCCGCGACGCAGGTCGTCGTCGTCCATGGCCGGCAGGTCGTCGTGCACCAGGGAATAGGCGTGGATCAGCTCCACCGCGCACGCCGCGCCGTTGGCCTGTTCGGCCACACCGCCCAGGGCTTCGCAAGCGGCATAGGCCAGCAGCGGCCGCACCCGCTTGCCACCGTTCATGACGCTGTAGCGCATGGCTTCGTACAGGCGCGCCAGCTCGGGGCTCGGCGCGCTAAACAACGTGCCCAGTGCAGCATTGACCCGGGCCTGGCTGCTGGCCTGATAGGCACCGATCATTCAGGTTGTTCCGCGTCGAAAGGTTCTTCGGTCAGCTCGCCATCGCGTTCGAGCAACAACTGCACCTTCTGCTCGGCCTGGGCCAGCGCCGCCTGGCAGTCGCGAGTCAGGCCGATACCTTGTTCGAAGGCAGTCAGCGAGTCTTCCAGCGACAATTCGCCGTTCTCCAGCCGTTCGACCAGCGTTTGCAGGTCGGCCAGGGATTGTTCGAAGTCCAATGCAGCTTTTTTGCGGGCCATGGCGGCTATTCCGGTTGACTGTTAAACCGGCGCGACACTAGCAGACATGGGGGTTCGGGGCAAATCAGGACAGGGCTGGGGGGGGAGTGTACCTCTGTGGCGTGTCTTTGCCGCAGCAACATTCGCTTACCACAAACACAGTCTCACGCAGCTGGATAATTGATTCGGTACCGAGTACTGCGTCCACCTCCCGGTAATCGCTCCAGACAGCCTTTTTCCAGCAACTCCGCCAGGTGTCGGGTTGCGGTTGCCTTGGAAACCTTGGCCACGGCCTGGTACTGCGCTGCGCTGATACCGTGCTCAAAACCTTTTTCACCACCATCAAGCAACCGATTCAGCACTTTGGTCTGTTCCGGGGTGAGTCCCGAGGCGCGGTGAACCTGCCAGAATCGAGCCTTGCCCAACACGCTTTCGATCTGGGCCATGGCTTTGTGCAAGCTGCGCGACAGGGTCTGCAAAAACCAGGTAAGCCAATCGGTGATATCCAGCGTGGCTTTCTGAGCGCTTTCAAGTGCTCGGTAGTAGCCAGCGCGGTCATCAAGAATGCTCACGGACATGGCGTAGAAACGGATCGCCTGGGCTTCGCCCTGGGCCAGTGCGAGATCGGTGAGGTTGCGGGTCAGGCGCCCGTTGCCATCGTCAAATGGATGCAGGGTGACAAACCAGAAGTGGGCGATACCGGCCCGCAACAAAGGATCGAGTCCGGATTGATGACGGCTGGCCTCAAACCAGTCGAGGAAGGTTTGCAGTTGCTGCTCGAGACCTTGGCGAGGCGGGGCTTCGAAATGAACAGTGGGACGGTCCAATCTGCCCGAGACCACTTGCATTGGCTCGTCTCCCCGTAGCGAACCTACGCGAATGTGCTGATGGGCCAGGTCGCTCGTCTGTTCAGGGAAGAGCCACTCGTGCCATTCAAGCAGCCGCTCGACGGTCAGGGGCTGGCTGAAGTGTCGGGTAGCGTCCAGCAAAAGGTTCGCCAGGCCCTCACTGCGCGGGCTGACCGGAGTGTCACTGGCCCGCTCCAGGCCCAGGCGTCGGGCCAGGGACGACCGCACCGAGCCCACATTCAATTGCTCCCCTTCAATGGCCGATGAGGTCACGATGTTCTGCAACAACGCATCCAATTCGTTCTGGGCGTTGAGCGACGCGGTGACAGCGCCGGTCATGCCGAGCAGTTGACCTTGGGTTTGCACGCATTCGCGTAGCAGAGCCGCCAATGTTTCGGGCTGCCAGTGAAAGTTGGGCCAGTCGGGCTGTTGCCAGATCCAATAGGGTTCCATGAGCCTGTCCATACCGGGGATGAGCCGAATAATAACGTTATTCGGCTCATTTCGTGAGCCGAATAACTCCGCTAATCGGCTCACGCTCTCCCCAAGACGTGATTTCCCACACAGAATCACGCGTTCCCCGATTGTGAATAATGCGCCGAATCGCTAACCTTCGCGCCATCTACAGCCCCCGTATGGCGGGCTCCTGACGAAACCTGAAAAAAGATAATCAATGCGCCGAGGAAGGGCGCCAGGTTGCGTTGTGCATGGCAGGAGGCATACATGCGTTTTCTTTCATTGCTGATCGCGCTGATGGCCACACCGCTGGTGTGGGCCGAGCCTGCGGCCGAGATGTCGGAGCCGGTGGGCGGCTGGCGTTACAGCGGCTTGCTCGATCGCACTGAAAACCCGCAGGTGGCCTATCCCACGCCGCCCATCGACCGAGGCGTGCAGCGCAATCGCACGATGATCGAGGGCCGGCTCAAGGCCATGGGCACCGCCCGTCCGCCCCACAGCCTGGCGGTCAACGGCAATCCACTGAATCTCTATACCGACGAAGAAGGTCGTTTCGCCCGGCCGTACGCGTTCGGTGCCGGTTCCAACAGCGTCGAGGTCCGCAGTTCCGAAGGCAAGTCCCTCAAGCGTGTGCAGTTCTATGAGGCCAACAACCTGCGGACCCCGGCGCAGATCCGCGTGGTGCTGGGCTGGGACGACCCCAAGGCCGAGCTGGACCTGCACATCATCACCCCCGACGGCCAGCATGCCTTCTTCGGCCAGCCGGCGCTGAGCAACGGCGGCGGCCTCGACCCGGACGGCGTCGATGGCCCCGGTCCCGAAATGTTCACCATGACTGCGCCGATGCACGGCACCTACCTGGTCTACGTGAATTATTGGGGCAACTACGGCGACGGCGGCTATAACTTCGACGAAACCAGCAACCAGAACGAGGTGATCACCTCGCAGATCAATCTGGTGCTCAACGAAAACACCGTCAATGAGAAACGCGAAACCTTTGTCGTGCCCCTGCGGGCCATCGGCGATCTCTTGCTGGTCAAGACTTTCAACTACTAATTCCGCTCCACGGATGAACAGGCCCTTGTGAATATGAGCGACAACACTGCTTCCCCGACCGTGCCGACATCTGTCGCTAAACCTGCGCGCCGCTGGCCGGCGCTGCTGATCGGGCTGTGCCTGGTGGCCGGTGTCGCCGCCGGGTTGGGCTGGTTCATGCACAAGCCCAAAGCACCACCCACGGCGCTGGCGCTGGAAAAGCTCGGCCTGAGTCGTCCCGATGGGCTGCTTGAAGCCCATTCCCTGAGCCAGTTGCCCAAGGACCTGTTGGCAGTGCCGTTCCTCAAGGCCACGCTCACCGAGGATTTCGTCTTTTATTACCAGGCCCATGCCGACCGCCTGGGGCTGATCGGCAGCCTGCGCCGAATCATCTATGAGCATGACCTCAAGCTGCAGGACAGCCTGATCGAGGAACTTTTTGACCAGCCCGCCGATGTGGCGCTGTGGCGCGGTGCGGATGGCCGGCTCAAGGATTTCCTGTTAGTGATGGACCGCGGCGGGCTGGCCAAGGTGCTGGAGCCGCTGGCAAAAGTCGCCCTGGACGATACGCAGTTGAGCAAGCTCAGCGACCTGAAGGTCGGCGGCGATGACGTCGCGCTCTACCAGCTTAGCTACAACGCCAGCAAATCCCTGGTGTTCGCCTCCCACGGCGACAAGCTGGTGGTGCTGTCCGATCCGAGCAAGCTCTATGATCCGGCCAACGGGGCGTTCGACGAGCGTGGTGCCGTTTCCACTACCGCACTGGCGGCGCTGCTCAATGGCGACAAGCTCTTTACCGAAGCCTTCGGCCTGCCGCCCAAGGCACCTGAGGTCAAGCAACGCATCTCGGTCAACGCCAGCGTGCTCGCCATGGGCTACCAACGTTTCATTCCGAACTTCGCCGGGTTGCGTTTCGACATGGACGACAAGGGCTGGCACAGCTTCCTGGCCATGGACGAGCTGGAGAACCAACCGGATTTCGACTTCAAGCCGATCTGGCAAGCCATGCCCATGGGCGCCAGTGCCTGCGTGGCCTTGCCATTGGCCGCTGAACAGCAGAAACCGCTGCTGGTAAAACTCGGGGCCGAGGAAAAAGCTGCTCAGGCCATGGTTGACCATATGGCCGGCGCGGCGGGCCTGTGCTGGTATGCCGATTCGCGTTTGTACACGCCGTTGCTGGTGGCCAGCCTGAACGAAGACGACGGCAAGTTCGACGCCGACCTGGGCAACCTGTTCGGGTCGATGGTCGGCGCCTATGAAAACAACGTGGCCGAGCACGCGTTCCCGGTCGTCGAGAAGCAGGAAGGCTCGATGCATCACTGGCAGCGCCAGGTGAGCTCCAACTTCGGCCCGTACCTGGCCAAGGACTCGCTGCAACCCGATGCCATCACCGGCAAGGCGTTCATGCGGGTCAGCCTGGCGCGCCACGGTTCGACTCTGCTGTTCTCCCTCGACGACAAACTGGTGGACAAGGCCCTCGGCACCCTCGACAAGCGCTTCCCGCCGATGGCCGACGTGGTGCCCAAGGACCTGCTGATGCCGTTCTACTTCGGCCCGGACTCCATGGCGCAACTGATGCAGCGTGAAACCCTGGACAGCTTGCCCCAGGACATGGAACCGGTGTTCTACAACGCCGCGCAGACCTACTTGATTCCAAAACTGCGCACCCTCGGTGGCTATGGCAAATACGCCCTGACCCTGCCGGCAGGCAGCGAGCCGGACGGCCACTGGCAGTGGTTGCCGCTGGAATGGAAAGCACTGTGACCGGACTGATCCGCACGCTCGGGCTGATGGCACTGTTCCTGGGAGGACAGGCGTTTGCCATGGAAACGCCGTCGCTGGATGTGCAGCAATCCCAGGTGTTCCGTGCCTGGTTCGTGCGCATCGCCGAGGAGCAGTTGAGCCGGGGCCCGAGCCCGCGCTGGTACCAGCAGGACTGTGCCGGGCTGGTACGTTTTGCCGCCAACGAAGCGCTGAAGGTCCACAACGAAAAATGGCTGCGCAGCAATGGCCTGTCCAATCGCTACCTGCCGCCGGAGCTTGAGCTGAGCGACGACCAGCGACGCCTGGCCCAGAAATGGCAGCAGGGTGGCGGCAAGGTCGGGCCTTACGTCAACGCCATCAAGTTGATCCAGTTCAACAGTCGTCTGGTGGGCCGTGACGTGGCCCAGGCCCGTCCTGGCGACCTGATGTTCTTCGATCAGGGCGATGACCAGCACCTGATGATCTGGATGGGCCGCTACATCGCCTATCACACCGGCACCACAACCCCTACCGACAACGGCATGCGCTCCGCAAGCCTGCAACAACTCATGAACTGGAAGGACACCCGATGGATACCCGACGCAGCCAACCCCAACTTCATCGGCGTCTATCGACTCAACTTTCTCTCCCAATGACCGGTGCCCGCATGCTGCGCTTGTGTTCGAAACTGTCCCTGCTGTTTGCCTTGTTGCTGGCCTCCTTCGTGCACGCCGAAGACACGGTGGAGCCCAGCGGCTACACGCCAGTGTCCGGTGAAAGCTTCTTCCTGCTGGCCGACAGCAGTTTCGCCAGCGATGAGCAGGCCATGGTCCGCCTCGAAGCGCCGGGCCGCGACTATCGCCGGTTTCGTATGGAGCCTTACGGTGGCGCCGATATCCGCGTCTATCGCATTGAAAAGCCCCTGGACTTCCTAAAGCGCCAGAAGAACCTGCACCGTGTCGTCAGCGACGGCCAGTTCAAGGGTGAAGGGCTCTCGAACACCCTCGCGTACCTGTGGGACAACTGGTACCGCAAGTCCCGTCGGGTCATGCAGCGGGCGTTCTCCTACGAATCCCGCCGGCAGGTGACCGAGGAAGTACCGGAGCTGAAGATTGGTGATGCCCTGGTTGCACCGACGCCCTACGAGGCTCCGGCCCAGTTCGCCCTGATCCCGGGCCTGCCGCTGGTCAGCCAGTTCCGTTATCCGCTGTGGCAAGCCAAGCCGATCCAGCCGCCGGCGGGCGTCAACCTGGCCGGTTCGTCCAGCGAGTTCGTCAGCGTCGCGCCGGGCAATGTCTACATCCCGCTGGGCCAGCTCAAGCCTGGCCTGTACCTGGTGGAAGCACTGGTCGGCAAGTACCGGGCGACCACCATGGTCTTCGTCTCGAACACCGTGGCGGTGAGCAAGATTTCCGGTGACGAACTGTTGGTCTGGGCTGCCCGCAAGCATGAAGGCAGCTCGGTGCCCAAGGTCAATGTGCTGTGGACCGACGGCCTGGGCGTGATGAACAGCGGTGCTACCGATGAAAGCGGCCTGCTGCGTCTCAAGCACGTCAGCCCGGAGCGTTCGTTCGTCATTGGCGAGGATGAGGAGGGTGGGGTATTCGTTTCCGAGAACTTCTACTACGACAGCGAAATCTACGACACCAAGCTCTACGCCTTCACCGACCGGCCGCTGTATCGCCCGGGGGATTGGGTCTCGCTGAAAATCGTCGGCCGTGAATTCAAGAACGCCCGCGACTCGGTGCAACCGGCGGCGGCCGACGTCAATGTCAGCGTGCTGGATGCCACGGGCACCGCGCTGCAGACCCTGGCCCTCAAGCTGGACTCCAAGGCCGGTACCCAAGGCCGTTTCCAATTGCCGGAAAATGCCGTGGCCGGCGGCTATGAACTGCGCTTCAGCTACAAGGATCAGATCTACAGCAGCGCCTTCCGTGTGGCTGAATACATCAAGCCGCACTTCGAGATTGCCTTGAACCTGGCCAAGCAGGAATACCGCACCGGCGAGCCGGTCAAGGGCAAGCTCGTGCTGCTGTACCCGGATGGCAAGCCGGTGGTCGATGCCACGGTGAGTCTGAGCTTGCGGGCCCAGCAACTGTCGATGGTGGACAACGAGCTGCAATACCTGGGGCAATTCCCGGTTGAACTGACCAGCAGCGAAGTGACCACCGACGACCAGGGCGTCGCGATGCTCGAACTGCCGGCCGCCGACAAGCCGAGCCGCTACACCCTTACCGTGTTTGCCAGCGACGGCGCGGCGTATCGGGTCAAGACCACCAAGGAAATCCTCATCGACCGCGGCGCGGCGAATTTCCGCTTGAGCGCTCGCCAGCGTTTCAGTGCGTCCGGTGAAAAGGTTGCGTTCAGCTACGTCAACGAAGGCGGCAGCGAGCAAAGCAAGGCCGTGACGCCGGCGGGCTACGCCTGGGTGCGCCTGGAAGACCAGAGCACCGGCGAGGGCAAATTGACGGCCAAGGACAAGGGGTTCACCGTGGCCTTTGATCGTCCCGGTACCTATAACCTGACCCTCAAGGACGACCACGGCCGGGTCATCGGCGCCGCGGCGCATGCGGTGACCGGCGAAGGCGTCAAGGCCGTGCCGGGCACCGTCGAGATCGTCCTCGACAAGCAGGAATACAAGGCCGGTGACGAAGCACTGGCACTGATCACCTTCCCGGAGCCAGTCAGCGATGCGCTGCTGTCCCTGGAGCGGGACAAGGTCGAGGCCACGGCGCTGCTGTCCAAGGGCGGCGACTGGCTGAAAATGGAAAGCCTCAGTCCGACCCAATACCGCGCCCGCATTCCGGTGAAAGACAACTTTGCACCAAACATGACGTTCTCGGTCCTGTACACCAAGGGCGGCCAATACAGCTTCCAGAACGCCGGCATCAAGGTGATTACGCCGCAGATCGACGTCGCGGTCGTCACCGACAAGGCCACTTACCGGCCTGGCGACACGGTGACCGTAGACCTGAGCACCCAGTTCGCCGGCAAGGCAATTGCGGCGCACCTGACCGTCAGTGTCGTGGACGAGATGATCTACGCCCTGCAACCGGAAGTGGCGCCGACCATCGATCAGTTCTTCTATCACCCGCGCCGCAACAACGTGCGCACCAGCGCCAGCCTGTCGTTCATCAGCTACGACGTGGCGCTGCCGGGCAGCCCCGGTGCGCCGGGCAAGGCCAACCGCAGCGAACGCGGGGTCAAGGTGCTGGAGCGGCCGCGTCGTGAAGACGTGGACACGGCTGCCTGGCAGCCGGAGCTGGTCACCGATGCCAACGGCAAGGCCCGCTTCACCTTCAAGATGCCGGACTCGCTGACCCGCTGGCGCATCACCGCCAAGGCCATCTCCGACGACGGCCAGGTCGGTCAGAAAAAGCAATTCATCGCCTCGGAAAAGCCGCTGTACCTGAAGTGGAGCGGCCCGACCCGGTTCCGCACCGGCGACAAGCCGCAACTGGGCCTGTTCGCCTTCAGTCAGTCGGATAAACCGCTGAAGGCGGAACTGCTGATCCGTTACGCCGGCGCCGAGCAACGTGTGGCAGCGGATCTGAAGAAAGGCATCAACTACGTGGCGCTGCCAGCCATGGAGTTGAGCAGCGGCGACCTGAGCGTCCAGTTGCAGTTGAGCGGTGAAACCCAGGACGCCCTGGCCGTTCACCTGAATGCCAGCGGTAATGGCTGGCTGGTCACCCAGAGCCAACGCCTTGATGTGGCCGCCGGCGACACGCCACTGGCCTTGCCGGCCGACGCCAGCGATGTCCGCCTGCGCCTGGACGACAGCCCGCAAGCGCTGTTCCGTTCCGCCCTGGACGACCTGTTGAGCTATCCCTACGGTGGTGTCGAGCAGACCGCCAGTGGCCTGCTGCCGTTGAGCATTGCGTACCCGACCCTGGCGTCGGACTCGCAGACCCGCGACCGCTTGCGCCTGATCATGCAAAACAGTCGCCTGCGCCTGGTACAGATGGCCGGCCCATCGGCGAGCTTCACTTGGTGGGGCCAGGACGGCGAGCCGGATGCCTTCCTGACCGCTTACGCCTATTACGCCGACTGGCACGCCAGCAAGGCGCTGGACATCAGCTTGCCGCCGGAACACTGGCAGCGCGTGCTGGAGGTCTACGCCAAGCAGGCCGGCGATACGCCGCTGTTGCAGCGCGCGCTGATTCTGTCGTTTGCCAAGCAGATGCAGCTGCCGGTGAACACCTTGCTCAGCGGCTTGGTGGACGATCTGGCGAAGGCCGGTGCGGGCAACGCCGGGAGTGTGATGGACAACGGTGACGACAGCCTGGTCATGAACACACCGGATTCGGCCCTGGGGTTGGCCACTGCTCGCGTACTGACCGCAGCCCTCGCCAAACAGGCGAAAGTGCCACTGCCGGATGCATTCAACCGTCAGCTGGCCGCCGCCCAACAGCAGCTGGATGTCAGCGTTCAGCCGTTTGTCGAGGCCCTGGTGTTGTCGTTGCAAACCTTCGATCAGGCCCGGGCAGCCGCGCTGCTGGAGCGGCTGTTGCCACAACAGTCCACCCTGGAACGGGCCCTGGCCCTGACCTGGTTGCAGCGCAGCATCGAGCAGGCATCGCCGGCCGTGGCACTGGCTCCAGGCGAAGGTTGGAAAGCCCGTCAAGGCGCCACCGGGGAAACCTACTGGCAGTGGCAGGGCGCGCAGTTACCGACCACTCTGACCCTCAGCGGTGCGCAGCAGCGTCCGTTGCAAGCGGCTCTGAGTTTCCAGAGCCAGCAACCGCCGGTGGCGCCGATGGCAGTGTCCATTACCCGTCGGCTGTCGCGCCTGGTACCGGGGACCGATGCCTTTACCTTCACGCTTGAGGCCGTGGGCAACAAACCGTTGTCCAGCGACAGCCTCTACCTGGATGAAGTGATCATCAACAGCAAGGCCGCCATACCATTGCGCTACGGCATGCTCGAAGTACCACTGCCACCAGGCGCCGACGTGGAACGCACCACCTGGGGCATCCAGTTGCAGGGTAAACCCGACAGCGAACCGACGTCGCTGGAAAAGGCGCGCTTCGAGCCGGGCCAGATGGCTTATGCGGTACCAGTGGATGCCCTCAGTGGCGAACTGCGCCTGCGGCATCTGGTGCGCTTCTCCCAGAAGGGCCAGTTCAACCTGCCACCGGTGCGCTTCACTCAGGTCTATGCGCCACAGAATCAGGCCTGGGAAAAGAAACCGGCGCTCGGTCAGGTCACGGTCAACTGACATGCGCAAGCGGTGGGTTGGGTGGCTGTTGTGCTTGATTCCTGCGCTGGCGACGGCGCAGGACGAGCCGTTGCGCCTGGCCTTCGACGGCCAGTTGTTGCGGGTGAGCCAGACCCAGGTGCTGGATCGCCAGCCATTGCCCGATTCCCTGCAGACACCGCTGGGCAGTCTGTGGAAGTTGTTCGTCTACGCGTGGCTGGTGGACACCGGCGCCCACGAACCGGTGTATGAATGCCGCGGGGAGTCGAAAGAAGAGGTTTACTGCTGCAGCGCCGGGAAAAGTATTGGTCGCGATCAGGCACTGGTGAAGTCCTGCGGCTTGTATTTCGAACCGCAGCGGCTCGGGCTTTCGGCCGCCGGTTGGCGCGACTACTGGCAGGCCCGTCAGGCGCCGGCGTGGCTGCTCGACCTGCCGACCCTGCAACCGCAAAAACAGGTTCCCGTCGCGCAATTGCTCAAGGCATTGGCGACGCTGCCGGCCCAGGACCAGGCCCGCCGGGTGCTGCTGGACGTGGCGCTCAATGCGGCGGATGGTCGCCTCGTGGGGCAACTGGGCAGCCGTTTGCGGGTCAAGACCTGGAGCTGGCTGGGCGACCAGGGACCGTCGTCGCGCCAGGGCGGCTTCGCCGGTTGGCTGGCCGATGGCACGCCCGTATGGGCCGGTGGGCGCGGCACCAGCCAGCAGGTCCTGAAGGTGTTCGGTGATGGACTGGCCACGGCGCTGCCGACCCACTGGCCGGCCGAGACAGGGCGTTGCGTGGAAGTGGGGTTGTTTGCCCGTTATCCGTTGCAGCAGGTCATGTCGGGCAACCAGCCAGCCTCGCTGGGCCAGTTGCGCGGCGATTACCGCGTCGAGTTCACCAATGGCAACCAACTGGATATTCACAGCGATGGCGAACTGTTCCTGACGCCCGGCAAACTGGTGGCGCGGCTGGATCGGGAGGAATACGTCGCCCGGGTCCTGCAACGCGAGGCCAAGGCCGAACCCGCCGAAGCAGCCAAGGCCCTGGCCGTGGCGATCCGCACCTATCTGCTGCAAAACGCCCAACGCAACGGCGATTGCCTGAGCATCGACGACAGCAGCCATCGCCAGCGCGTCGCCCCCCGCCCGGCGGCAGCGCAAACCCGTGCCATTGCGGCCTGGACGAGCGATCTGGTCCTGGCCGGCACCGATGTCACCTACCACTCCGACCAACCCGGCCCGGACAAACTGTCCTGGCTGCAAGCCGTGGAACAAGCCAACGCCGGCCAACGCTACGACGCCATCCTGTTGCATGCCTATCCGCGTGCCAGTCTCAGCCGCTGGGACAACCCCGTGGCGTCCTGCGAAGCGCTGCCGGCCGCCCAGGACTGGCTGCTCAAGCAGCGTCGAGGCTGGCGCTCCAGGCTGGAAAGCGAAGTGGGCTACAACGAAATCAGCTCATTCGCGGTGTGCCGCGTCGCTTTCGGCCGGCCTTACGTCGACCGCGAACGCCAGCGCATCTACGTCCGTGGTGTGCTGTCGCTGCAGGACCGTCTCGACCTGACACACGAATATTTGCACCTGGCCTTTGAAGCTCACCCCAACGGCCAGGACGAAGACTATATCGAAGGGCTCGCCCGTCACCTCTTGCTGGAATAGACCATGACACTCCGTTATCCACAGGTCTTGCTGTTGCTCTGCGCCATGACCGCGTTGCCCCTGGCCATTGCCGCCGATGGGATCAAACTCGACACTCCGATTGGTGGGTGGCGCAGCGGGGCGCCGGGCGGCGAAGGCGAAAACTTCAGCCAGACCGTCAATTATCCGGCCTCGTCGGTCAACACGCCCCAGGGCCAGGCCAACACCGCGCGCATCACCGGCCAGATCAAGGCCATGCCCAAGGACAACAACGAGCCGGGCAAGCTCATCGTCAACGGTGTGGCCCTGCCGCTGAAGCTCGATGAGGAAGGTCGCTTCGACCGGCCGTTCTCGTTCCCCAACGGCAGCAACAGCGTCGAGGTGCGCAGCCCCGACGGCCAGCATCGTCACCGCACCCAGTTCCTCAACACCAGCGGCGGCGCCACCCCGGCCAAGCTGCGGGTGCTGCTGACCTGGGACAGCGACGGCACCGACCTGGACCTGCACGTCATCACCCCGGACGGCGCCCACATCTGGTACGGCGACCGCGTCGCCCCCAACGGCGCGGTCCTCGACGTCGACGTCACCACCGGCTACGGCCCGGAAATCTTCGCCATGCCCGCACCGATCAAAGGGCAATACCAGGTCTATCTGAACTACTACGGCGGCGGTTATCGCAGCGTTCCGGATGACGAGGAAGGCGACGGGGAAAGCAGCGGCGGGCAGGACGCTGTGCAAGCGCTGACCACGGCGCAAGTCACCGTGATCACCGAGGAAGGCACTCCGAGCGAGAAGATGGAAACGTTTGTCGTGCCGATGCGGGCGGTGGGGGAGCTGACGTTGGTGAAGAGCTTTAGCTATCCGTGAAATCGGAATCGTCCAAGCTGACCTTCACTCGCTGAGGGGCAGCTAGACGATTTTTAGCCTTTTCAAAGAGCACTTCGTCCTCTTCGTCGAACGGTAGCGTTCCTCGTTCTGCGACGTATTGGAGGGCCTGACGCATCAGTTCGGATGGAGTAATGCCGAGCTTCTTCAGCTCGGCAAATGACCGGTGTTTGAGGTCATCGTCGATATGAAAACTGATGGAAGGCATTGCGAGGCCTGTAATGATATTTCAGGTTAAGTTAGCGATTGCATGGCCCACTCGGCAACTGTCGATTTGCACCATCGCTCTGCCACGTACAGAAATGTGGCGAGAGCAAGCTCCCTCTCCACAGGTTTTGCACTAGGCACCACAGGTTTTTCAGCTTGCGGTCCGCCGCTTGTCGCTTTCCCTGAATTCTCCCCCTGACTTCCAGTCGATTTCAAAGAGCCCATTCATAAAACGGGACAAGCCCACCCCCCCGCGACAGGAGGCCATCCATGCGTGTCCATCACCTGAACTGCGGTTGCATGTGCCCGGTGGGTGGGGCTTTGTTCGATGGGTATAGCGGGGGGCTGACGGCGTGTCTGGTGTGTCATTGCCTGTTGATTGAAACCGATACCAACGGGTTGATCCTGGTGGACACCGGTTTCGGCCAGCGGGATGTCCAGACGCCGGAGCGGCTGAGCCGGTTCTTTCGTGTCTTCAACAACATCAAGTTCGAACATCGCCTCACGGCCCTGGAGCAAGTCCGGCGCTTGGGTTTCGATGCCCACGATGTGCGCCATATCCTGCTGACCCACCTGGATTTCGATCATGCTGGTGGGCTGCAGGATTTCCCCCAGGCCCGGGTGCATGTGATGCGCGATGAGATGGCGGTGGCCCGCTCTGCAAATACCTGGATCAGTCGGCGTCGGTTCCAGGCCCGCCAGTGGCAGGGGGTAGACAGTTGGGAGTTCTACACCACCGAAGGCGATACCTGGTTCGGCTTCGACTCGGTGCGTGCACTGATCGGTGCCGAGGAAGAAGATATTTTCCTGGTGCCGCTACAGGGCCACACCGCCGGTCACGCCGGAATCGCCCTGCGCACCCCGGACGGCTGGATGCTACACGCCGGCGATGCGTACTTCTTTCACGATGAAGTCCACCAGCCCGAGCCCCATTGCCCACCGGGCCTGAAGCTTTATCAGTACATGATGGACACCCATCGTCCGGCGCGCCTGCATAACCAGGGACGTTTGCGGGAACTGGCCTTGTCCCGGGACCATCAACCCGTGGATATCTTTTGCAGCCACGACTCTCGGGAATGGGAGCGCGCCCTGGCCCGGGCGCGCAAAGTCCGAGGCGATTGCACCGCTATGCCCCCAGCCACCGGTAAGCAGTCGACCTGATGCTTTTCCGGCGTGACGTAACACTCGTTTTCCCTTTGCCCACTTCAAGTGGGCTTTTTTTCAGGTCCACCAGTACCGCACCAGATGGAAGAAGATCGGCGCGGCGAAGCATACCGAGTCCAACCGATCGAGCATGCCGCCATGGCCTTCGATCATGTGCCCCCAATCCTTGACGCCCCGGTCGCGCTTGATTGCCGACATGACGATGCCGCCGGCAAAGCCCAGCAGGTTGATCAGCAAGGCGATGAGGAATGATTGCCAAGGGTTGAACGGCGTGATCCACCACAGCGCACCACCGATCAGCGAAGCCAGGAAAATACCGCCGGCAAAACCCTCGACGGTTTTCGACGGCGACAGGTTCGGCGCGATCTTGTGTTTGCCGAACAGCTTGCCGCACACGTACTGCAGCACATCCGACAGTTGCACCACGATCACCAGGTAAGCGATCAACAGCAGGTTGCGTCCTTCAAAACCGGCGATGTCCAGGGTCAGCAAGGCCGGGACGAAGGAGATGCAGAACACCGCAATCATCAATCCCCACTGCACCTTGGAAGCACGCTCCAGGAAGTGCGTACTGTCGCCCCCCAGGGACGCCAGGATCGGCAACAGCAGGAACACATACACCGGGATAAAGATCGAAAACAGTCCGTACCAGTCGTAGTAGATCAGCAGGTATTGCAGCGGCAGTGCCAGGTAGAACGCGGCCACCAACGCTGGATAATCACTGCGCCGGGTCGGTGTGAGGGTCAGGAATTCCCGCAGGGCATAGAACGACACGGCGTAGAACAACAGGATCACCGCCGCATTGCCGAGCCAGAACGCAATGCCAATCACCAGCACCATGATCCACCAAGCGTTGATCCGCGCATTGAGGTTGTCGATGACTGAGTTCGGCGTGCCTTTGGTCTTCAGCTTGAGAATGAAACCGATCAGCGAAGCCAGCACCAGAATTGCGCCAATCCCGCCAAACAACATGAGGGTATATCGATCCATCAGACGTGCTCCGGGGCCAGTGCCAGCAGCGCGGCGCGGCTGCGTTCAAGAAAATGCTCTTTGCTTTCACCGTCTTCGATACACAACGGCGCGCCGAAACTGGTGGTGCACAACAGCGGCAGGGGCAGCACGCGGCCCTTGGGCATGACGCGGTTGAGGTTGGCGATCCACACCGGGATCACCTCGACCTCGGGATGACTCTTCATCAAGTGATAGATCCCGCTCTTGAACGGCAGCAATCCTTCATCGGGGTTGCGCGTGCCTTCCGGAAAGATGATCAGCGAGTCACCGTTCTCCAGGGCTTCGAGCATCGGCTGCAGAGGGTTATAGGACGGGTCCTTGCGCTCCCGATCCACCAGCACGCCGTTGAACACCCGGTTGATGATGTAGCGACGCACCGGGCTCTTTTGCCAATAATCGGAACCCGCCACGGGCCGGGTGAGCTTGCGCAATGCCGGTGGCAGCGAGGCCCAGAGCAGCACGAAATCACCGTGGCTGCTGTGGTTGGCGAAGTAGATCCGCTGCACCGGTCGCGGCGCACTGCCGAGCCACAGGCTGCGGGCGCCCGTGACCATGCGGGCGGCGGAGGTGATGAGATTGGCGACCACGGGTTCGAGCATGAGGATTCCTTATCCTGAAAAAGCTAACCAAGGGCTGGCCAGGATGAAGCCCAGCGTCAAGACGATTTGTGCGGCCAACAACAGCGACTGCCTGCGCAGCAGCCGCAAGGCGCCGTGGCTGCGTTCGCTCCAGGGGCGGCCACTGCGTTCGGGCGGTTGCAGGCCAAGCGTACTCAGTGCCTGATCCAGTGCCTGGGTCCGCTCGGCCAATGGCTGGATACCGTCCGCCACGCGCTGGAACAGATCGGCGTCGAACGCCACGCGCAACGCCCAGTATTTTTGCAACACGCCGAGGCTGAACAGCACGACGCTGAACAGCAGCAACCAGGGATCGACATTGCCCACCAGCCATTGACCCAACCCCAGCAGCGCCGCCAGCAGGGTCAACCCGGTGGAAAACTGGTCCAGCGAATGGCCCCGGCGCAACAGGCTCGCCACAGTGTGCAGCTGCATGTCACTGCTCATGGCGATGGCCTTTGCGCAATGGCTCCAGCGCCTGACGGTGCGCCTGATGTAAAACAATATGAGGGCGGACGCGCTGGAGTTGCACAATCGCAGCGTCGACACTGGCCGCCCGGCCACTGTGCAACAGCCAGGCGATCACCGCGGTGGCGCTGCGCGAATAACCCAAGGCGCAGCAGACCAGCACCGGCCCTTGCTGGCGCAGTTTTTCAATCGCTTGCGCCGCCTGCAGGCATTGCTCGCTGGTCGGTGCCGTGAGATCGAGCACTGGCAACGAGCGATAGGCAATCGCGCTGCTGTCCATGGACATTTCGGCACAGAGGTCGAGCACCCCGGTAAACGCGCTGTCCTTCAACTCCAGCGGGGTGGGAATGCGCCCCAGCCAGACGTTATCGGTCACGTGATCCGGCTGCGGATGCTTGCGCGTCCACCAGCGAGAGTTGATCCAGGCAGCGGCGAGATACGGCGCCAACAACCAGCGCACCGCCGGGCTCAGTTGGCCATCGGCACGCTTCTGAAAGCCGCCGGCATCGAACAGCAGATAGTTGAGCGCCACCAACGATACCGCCACCGCCGGCCAGATCAACCAGAGCCACGCGCCGCGAAAGGCGAATGCCGGGACGAACAGCGCCGCCGCACCCACGCCATAGCGCAGGGCCAATTGCAGACGGCTGCGATCAGGCGTCAGGCGGGCACTGAGTAGCGGGCTCGGCCGGTCCAGCGGCCACAACCAGACACACAGCCAGCCGGCCAGTGCGCCGGTCGGTACGTCGACAAAGTGATGCTGGTAAGTGGTCAACACCGATACGCCGATCAACGCGAACCAACCGTGCATCAACCAGCGCCAGGCACCCTGCAGGTGTCGCTGGTAGCAGATCCAGAGAATCACCAGCAGCGCGATATGCAGCGACGGCGCCTGGTTGAACGGTTTGTCGAAGCCTACGAGGACGTCGAACAGCCAGCCAAACACTCCGTCCATTTCCGGTCGGGGAAAGGTGAAGCGCAGTGGCCAGATCAGGAAGCAACTGACCGCAATCGCCTGGGCGGTGAGCAGACGCAAGGCGTGGCGCTTGAGTTCGGCGCGGCTGGTGGGCAGCAACAGCGACAGGCCGTAAAGCAGATCGATCGACCAGTAGGGCACGATGGTCCAGGCCATGAACGGCATGTGGCTTTCCCAGCCGAACACTAGGCTGCCGACGTCGTCGCGCTGGGACGTCACCCACGTGGCGAAACCGTAGGTGCTGAAGAACAACGGCGCGAGCAACAGCAGCCAGCACACCGCCGGTTTCAGCAGGGCAGGTTCGCGGGGCGGGGCGATGACGGCGCTCATCACTGCACGCGCTGCGCCAGCGACACGCTGAAGATGCCCCACTCATCGACGCGCAGGGTGATCTTGCGAAAGCCCGCCGCCTCGACCAATTGATCCATTTCGGCCTGGCTGCGCCGACGCATCACCCAGGCCTGGCCGGCGCGGTGGCTGGTGAGGGCGCGGGCGATCAGTTCCAGTTGCGGGTGCCATGGCTGGCCGGTGTACACCAGGTAACCGCCGGGCTCCACCGCTTCGGCCAGGCCGGCGAGCGAACCGCCGACCATCTGGTTATCGGCAAACAATTCGTACAGGCCGGACACCACGGCGAGGGTTGGCTTGGGCGTAAGCGCCGCGAGGTCCTGGCGGTTGAAGGCGTCGCCTTTGACGAACCGGGCGATGTCCTCCAGGCCTTTTTCGGCGATCAGCGCGCTGCCGTCGCGCACGTTGATATCGCTGTAGTCGCGCAGCAGGATCGACTCGGGCAGTGGATTAACGCCGTGCAGCGCCTCGAGTATGTAGCGGCCGTGCCCGGCGGCGATGTCGACGATGCGCACCTCGCGGTTCTCTTCGCGCAACTTGCCCATCGCCAGGCGCAGCAACTCCTCGACGTTCAGCTTGCGCTGGCGGATGCCTCGCCAGCCGATGGAGTTCAGGTAGTTCTGGTCGATCATCTTGCCAATCGGCGAAGTGCCGGTGGGGCGGTTGCGGTAGACGTAATCCAGGGTGCTACCGGAATCGAAGCCAGTGTCGAAACCCAGCTTCACCCCGGCCGACAACTTGCTGCCCAAGCGCATGCTGGCGCGGGTCATGCGCCAGTACAGGTCGCGCAACGAGTTGTGGGGCAGGGGCGTGGCCAGGGCTTCGGACTCGGCGCAGGTCGCGCCAATGCGGTCCGCATCCAGTAAGGAAGGGCGGTCCAGCGGACGGGCGAAATTCTGCAGAATGAAACGGCGTGCGCTGGCAATGGCCGGCGCGCGGTTCTTCTCGCCCAGGGTGTCGTGGAAGAACCCCGGCAGGATGTGTTTTTCCTTGTGCAGGCTGCCCAGCCGCTCGAAGAACTGCTCCTGGGGTTTGCGATGCACCACAAAGTCGGAGCCGGAGATCAGCAACTGCGTCGGCACCTGGATCGCCTGGGCATCGGCGACCACGCGGTCGGCGGCTTCATACAGGCCCAGCAGCACATTCACCGAAATCGCCTTGGTGATCAGCGGATCGTTGTCATAGGACGCCACCCGTTCCGGATCATGGCTGAGGAACTTGGCCTTGACGTAGCTGTTGACGAAAAAGTTGCCGCGAAACTTGCGCATCAGCGCCAGGCCCGGGCGGGCGAACGGCACGTACAGTTTCACCTTGAACGCCGGCGACGCCAGCACCAGTGAGCGAATGCGCGGCGCATAATCGTGGACCCAGGTGGACGCGATCACCGCGCCGACGCTTTGCGCCACCACGGCGATGTTCTGCTCATCGATCTGATGCGTCGCGCCGATGTGGTCGCAGAAGGTCTGCACGTCCCGCGCGCTGGTGGCGAAACTCGGGCTGTCACCGCGTTCACCGGGAGACTGGCCGTGGCCGCGGGCGTCCCAGGCAAAGAAGTCGAAGCCGGGCAGATCCAGCTCATCCACCAGATGTGCGATGCGCCCGGAATGCTCATGACCTCGGTGAAACAGCAACACGGCCTTGCGGGGTTCGCCCGGGGCCGCGGCCACGGCCGGCCAGTGCCGGTAGAACAACTCCACGCCATCAAAAGTGGTGAATGTCCGGTCTTGAGCTTCGCGCATTGCGACTTCCTTATGCTGAGGGAGCGTTTTCCTTCACTTGGTCCAGGCCATGACGGACCCGGTTGACCAAGGTATAAACCAGCAGGGCGGCAACCACCGCCATCACACCATCGACCCACAGCGCCCCGAACCAACCCAAGGCAATACCGGTCGCCAACACGCCACATACAAAGGCCCGGTCACTCTTGCCCATGGGGCCGTCATAGCGCCGCGAAGCCCCGACCATCGCCCCCAGCACACCCGCGTATTCGCTGAACAACGCCAACAGCGTGACCAACAACACGAGCAACAGACTGGCATCAGGAATCAAGGCAAAGGGAAGGATCAGGGCCGCGTCGGCGATGATATCGCATAGCTCATTCAGGTAGGCACCCAGATGCGATTGCTGGCCGAACTCCCGCGCCAGCATGCCGTCCACGGCATTCAAGGCCATGCGCAGGAACATCCAGACCGGCACCAGCACAAACACCCACGGATGACTGGCGAACCAGGCGATCACCGCACCCACCAGCACGGAAATGATGCCTGCGAGCAGGGTCACCTGGTTGGCGGTGACGCCCTTGTCGTAGAGCCGTTGCACGGTAGGACGCAGCA
Organism: Pseudomonas sp. SJZ074; assembly: GCF_007828215.1. Classification (GTDB taxonomy): domain Bacteria; phylum Pseudomonadota; class Gammaproteobacteria; order Pseudomonadales; family Pseudomonadaceae; genus Aquipseudomonas. Next base: position 75,429 of record NZ_VIUE01000027.1, read on the forward strand.
GATTCTGGAAGGCGGGTTTGAGTTGGTAGATGGAGGGCATCGGGGCGAGATCTCGGGCCGGTTGCGGGCATAAAGGATTCAGCAGCGAGATTACGATAGGTTGAGGGTTTGCTGGTGGTTATTTGTTGGGAATGAGCTTCGGTCTACATCTCGCGCTGAATCAGCCTGCGATGGACATCATTCAAAAATGTGGGAGCGAGCCTGCTCGCGATGGCGTCGCGACTGGATTTAACGAATCGCCCTACATCCATTACCTCCTTCCCTGACTTATTTCTCCAGCTCGCCCCGGCAAAGTCTCGCGTCCGTCCCTGTACCGCGAGATCCCTGCATGTTTGCCCCTGACAAACTCCTGCGCCTGAACAACGCCATCGGCTCGTTGGTGGTGGCGGCCATGGACCCCGATCAGCCCGATGCGGCAACGGTACTGGCGGATTTTCGCAACTGCCTGAACGACTACGACAGTTGGGCACAGAGCTTCTGGACCGGCTGGGCGCTGGACACCGAACAGGTTTTCAAGGTCGGCAACGAAGTGGCCCTCGCGGCGCCGAAAAATCTGAATGAGCCCTTCATCGCCATCATGGCGACGTGTCCGGCGAGCGGCCCACTGACGCTGGTGCACCTGTTTCAGGCGGCGCGCTTCGTGCCGATCGGCAACACGCCGGTGATGTTGGAGCCGGTCATCGACGGTGAACCGGGCAAGGAAACTTTCGGCGAGCCGCTCCATTACACCATCGGCCCCAGCGGCATCCTGGAAATCCCCGAATGCTGGCGGGGGCGCCGCTATCGCATCAGCTTCTTCCCCGAGGTCACCGCGGATCACGTCAAGGCGCTGTACGCGTCTTATCAGGGGGTGATTGGCGAGCTTGAGGGCTGGCTGAAAGAGGAATGGGAAACCCAGTTTCAACCGCTCTGGGCGGAGTTTTCCGACGCCGGGTTTCGCGAACGCTACAACCTGTTGCAGCAGGCCGACTGGCGCGGACTCGAAAACGCCCTGCAAGCGCTGTGGAATGACGTCAAGCAGGTCTTCGAACTGCTGGCGGACCTGCAAGCCAATAGCGAGAAGCTGTTGGAGTATCTGACCCAGGCCGAGCTCGACCAGTTGCTCAAAGCTTCATCCGAGGCGATTGCCAAGGGGCTGATGGTGCTGAGCGACGAGCCGTTGCTCTTCGTGCACATGGCCGCATTCGCCAGTTGGTTGCGGATGCTGCCGCCCCAGTACCTGGCCGAAGTCGTTGGACAGATACGGGCCTCGGTGCTGATCAATTTCCTGCTGATCCGCTTGACCGGCGCCCTCGGCCTGGGCGTGCGCATAAGTGGCAAAGTGCTGGACCAGCTCCAGTCCGGGCGAGCACGGGAGTGGTTGCGGGCGTCGAGCCAACGGCTGGGCCAATTCGCCCCTGACCGGCTCAACCAGCATGCCGATGTGTTGAAACCGGTGTTGGTCAGCGCCCAGGGCGCGTCATTGAAACCGACTCCTGTCCGCTCGTTGCAGATTACGCCTGAGCATGGGCCGTCCTTGTCGGTCAGCAATCCCGCCGCTGTGGCGCGGGAAAAGTCTCAAAGTGCTACCCGGCTGAGCAAGCACGAACCCCACGACGACGCCCCGGCCCAACCGAAAAACCCCAATGGCGACAGCGCCGACAGCGCGGCCCTGACCCGCACCGACGGCTGCCCGGTGTCGATGGTCACCGGCGAAGAACTGCTGACCCTGGACGACGGCACGCTCGATGGCCGGTTGCCCTTCGTCTTCACCCGCCTGTACCGCAGCAGCGCGGCGGACCAGGACGTGGGGCTGGGGCGCGGCTGGAGCCATGCCCTGGCGCATCGCCTGCAGCTTGAAGGCGAACAGGTCATCTGGATCGACCAGGAAAACCGCCGCACCACCTTTCCGCTGCCCCACGCCCAGCGCCCGGCCATCCACAACAGCCTGGCCCGGGCGGCGATCTACCTGGGGGTCGAGCCGGACGAACTGATCATCGCCCAACCCGGCGAAAACGCACCTTTCCTACACTTTCGCGACGGTTATCTGACCGCCCTCAGCGACCGCTATGACAACCGCCTGACGATCCAGCGCAACATCCATGGCGACATCAGCCGCCTGGACAACGGGGCCGGGCGCGCCCTGCAGCTGCGCTACGATCAGCGCCACCTCATCGCCCTCGACTACCAGAGCTTCCATCCGGCGCCCACCCTGGACGAGGCCTGGCGCACCGAACAGACCCTGGCGACCTATCGCTACGACGCGCGCTCGCGGCTGATCGAAGCGACCAACGCCGCCGGCGAAAGCGAGCGCTACGACTACGACGACGGGCACGTCATCCTCCAGCGGCAACTGGCCGGCGGCGCAAGCTTTTTCTGGGAATGGCAGGGCACCGGGCAGGCGGCCCGCTGCGTGCGGCACTGGGCCTCGTTCGCGCAGATGGACACGCATTACAGCTGGGGCGAGGACGGCAGCGTCACGGTCCGGCACCTCGACGGCAGCGAAGAGACCTATGTTCACGACGACCGGGCGCGGCTGGTGCGCAAGGTCGAGCCCGACGGTGGCGAACACCTCAAGGCCTACGACGCACAGGGCCGGCTGATTGCCGAACA